>NZ_LQBK01000042.1 GCF_001483755.1 Kocuria rosea subsp. polaris | reverse complement strand
CAGCCCAGCACCATCAGGCTGCAAAAGGAATCCTCACAGTCAGCGCAGCGCCGCGCGCACCCCGGGACGGCTCGCCGCCACGAGCCACACGACGTTGACCGCCACCAGGACCACGGTGCTCAGCCCGGGCAGCAGGTGCCCGCCCAGGAGGTACACGGCGAGGTCGAAGACGTCGCCCAGCACGGCCAGGGAGCAGAAGACGAGGCCCAGCACCCAGCCCCACTGCAGCTGATCGCGCAGCGGGAACCAGACGAGCGCGTAGAGCGCCGCCGTCAGCACCACGCCGAACAGCGTCACGGCCGCGGCCAGCCCGCCCCCGGGCAGGCCCGGGACCCGGACCACGTCCTCCATCCCGGGCAGCGTGCTGGGCCCCGCGGCCGCCTCCACCAGGCCGTTCGCCACGCTCACCCCGAGCGAGAGCAGGGTGAGCCGCAGCAGCAGCCGCAGCTGGGGGGTCATCGGGGGCCGGGGCGGAACGAGCCCGGGACCCGGTCCGCCGGGGAGATGCGGGGGCTGCCCGCCGCCCGCGCGGTGCGGACCACCGGGACCGTGCGGGTGCTGGCTCATGGACGGTGCCTCCTGGCGGGTGCGGGGTGTGCTCACCGCCGAACCTACCGCCCCCGGGCCCGTCCGGCACGGGTGTTCCCATACCCCCGGCGGGAACACCTCCGTGCGACGTGGATCACGCGGGGTAGGCTGGCACGACAGGCACCGACGGCGCGACCGCTCGTCGGTCGCGCGCGCCGCCGCGACGACCGACCAGCCAGGAGCAGCCGCGACATGACGACCCAGCACGACCGCCCCGCAGCCCCCGACCGCCGCCCGTCCGGGGTGATCGACGCCCCGCTGCGCGCGGACGTCCGCCGCATCACGACCCTGCTGGGGGAGACCCTGGCGCGCCAGCGCGGCCCGGAGCTGCTGGAGCTGGTCGAGCAGGTCCGCCGGCTCACCAAGGACGCGAAGGACGCCAAGACCTCCGGGGGCGACGACGCCGCGGCCCGGGTCCGCGACCTGCTCGGCTCCCTGCCCCTGGACCGGGCGACGGACCTGGTGCGGGCCTTCGCCCACTACTTCCACCTCGCCAACGCCGCCGAGCAGGTGCACCGCGTGCGCGTGCTCGGCCGCCGCCCCGAGGACGAGGGGTGGCTCGCCGCGGCCGTCACCGACGTCGCCGCCGAGGCCGGTTCCGACGCCCTGCGGGAGGCGGTGGGCAGCCTCGACGTCCGGCCGGTGTTCACCGCGCACCCGACCGAGGCCTCCCGGCGGTCCGTGCTGACCAAGATCCGGCACCTCTCCGACATCCTGGCCCTCGAGACCCCCGAGGGCTCCGCCGCGCGCCGCAGCCAGGACCGGCGCCTGGCCGAGCTGATCGAGCTCCTGTGGCAGACCGACGAGCTGCGCCAGAACCGCCCCACCCCGCTCGACGAGGCCCGCAACGCCCTGTACTACCTCCGGGAGGTCCTCACCGAGACCATGCCCGTGCTGCTCGCGGACCTCGAGGACCAGCTGTCGCAGCACGACGTGCACCTGCCGGCCGGCCCCCCGCCGCTGCGCTTCGGGTCCTGGATCGGCGGGGACCGGGACGGGAACCCCAACGTCACCCCCGAGATGACCCGCCGCGTCCTCCAGCTCCAGGGCCAGGCGGCCGTGGACATCGCCCTGAGCTTCCTGGACGTGCTCGTCTCCCGGCTGTCCCCCTCCACCGCCATCGTCGAGGTCGATCCCGAGCTGCAGGAGTCCGTGGAGCGGGACGTGGCGCACCTGCCCGGCCTGGACCCGCGGGTGCTGGAGCTCAACGCGCAGGAGCCCTACCGGCTGAAGCTCACCTGCATCAAGGCCAAGCTGATCAACACGCGCCGCCGGTTCGCGGAGGAGACCGCGCACGAGCCGGGCCGGGACTACCGGACCACGGCCGAGCTCGTGGCCGACCTCGACGTGGTGGCCCGCTCGCTGCGCCACCACGCGGGCGCGCTCGCGGCCGACGGCTCCCTGGCCGCGGCGACCCGCACCATCGCCGGCTTCGGCCTGGGCCTGGCCACCCTCGACGTCCGGGAGCACGCCGACGCCCACCACGAGGCCGTGGGGCAGCTGCTCGACCGGCTGGGGGAGCTCGAGCAGCCCTACGCGGACATGGACCGCGCCGCGCGCGCCGCGGTGCTCTCCGGGGAGCTCGCCGGCCGCCGGCCCCTCGCCCCGCCGGGGCTCGCCACGGGGTCCGTGCACCTCGACGGCGACGCGGACCGGACGTTCGCGGTCTTCCGGGAGATCGCCCGGGCCCAGGAGACCTACGGCGAGGAGGTCGTCGAGACGTACATCGTGTCCATGACCCGCGACGCGGACGACATCCTCGCCCCCGTGATCCTGGCCCGCGAGGCCGGGCTGGTGGACCTCACGGGCGAGCAGGACCGCGCCACCCTCGGCTTCGCGCCGCTGCTGGAGACCGTCCAGGAGCTGCGCCGCTCCGCGGAGGTCATCGACGAGCTGCTCTCCGACCCGGCCTACCGGCGGGTGGTCGCCGCGCGCGGGGACGTCCAGGAGGTCATGCTCGGCTACTCCGACTCCAACAAGGAGGCCGGGGTGATGACCAGCCGGTGGGAGATCCACCGCACGGAGCGCCGGCTGCGCGACGTCGCCGCCCGGCACGGGGTGCGGCTGCGGCTCTTCCACGGCCGCGGCGGGTCCGTGGGCCGCGGCGGCGGGCCCACCCACGACGCCATCCTGGCCCAGCCCAGCGGCGTCCTGGCCGGGGAGATCAAGTTCACGGAGCAGGGCGAGGTGATCAGCGACAAGTTCTCCCTGCCCACGCTGGCCCGGGAGAACCTGGAGCTGTCCCTGGCCGCCGTGCTCCGGGCCACGGCGCTGCACCAGGACCCGCGCTCCACCGAGGAGGAGCTCACCCGGTGGGGCGAGGTCATGGACGTGGTCAGCGACGCCGCCTTCGCCGCCTACCAGGGCCTGGTCGAGGACCCGGACCTGCCGGAGTACTTCCTGTCCGCGACCCCGGTGGAGCAGCTCGGCGCGCTGAACATCGGCTCCCGCCCGGCCAAGCGCCCGTCCTCGGACAAGGGGCTGTCCGGGCTGCGGGCCATCCCGTGGGTCTTCGGCTGGACGCAGTCCCGCCAGATCGTGCCGGGCTGGTTCGGGGTGGGCTCGGGACTGCGGGCCGCGCGCGAGGCGGGGATGGAGGAGGACCTGCGCACCATGCTGGAGCGCTGGCACTTCTTCGGCTCCGTGATCTCCAACGTGGAGATGACCGTGGCCAAGACCGACCTGGAGATCGCCGCCCACTACGTCCGGGCGCTCGTGCCCGAGCGGCTCCAGCACGTGTTCGAGGTGATCCGCCGCGAGTACGAGCTCACCCTCGACGAGCTCGCCCGGCTCACCGGGCAGCAGGAGCTGCTGGACGGCAACCCCACCCTGCAGCAGACGCTCGAGGTGCGGGACCAGTACCTGGACCCCATCTCCTACCTGCAGGTCGAGCTGCTGCGCCGGATCCGGCAGCAGGACGCCGAGGGCCAGGAGGTCGACGAAGGACTGCAGCGCGCTCTGCTCATCACCATCAACGGCGTGGCCGCCGGCCTGCGCAACACCGGCTGACCGGCCGGGCGGCGGCGGCCGGAGCGCGTGACCTGCCGCGCCTCCCCGGGCGGTGCTCCGCGCCGGAGGGCGCAGCGGCGGTCCGCCGGACGCTCCTACGATCGGTCAGGCGAGCAGCTGGTGGCGGGCCAGCTCGCGGTAGAGCTCCGAGGTGCCCAGGAGCTCGTCGTGGGTGCCCACGGCCGTCACCCGGCCCCGGTCGAGCACCACGATCCGGTCGGCCCCGGCGACGGTGGACAGCCGGTGGGCGACGATGAGCACCGTGCGCCCGGCCGCGGCGGAGCGGATCGCGGTCTGCAGGGCCTTCTCGTTGCGGGAGTCCAGGCTGGCGGTGGGCTCGTCGAGCAGCAGCAGCGGGGTGTCCGCGAGCAGGGCCCGGGCGATGGCCAGGCGCTGGCGCTCACCGCCGGACAGGCCCGCGCCGTCGTCCCCGACGGTGGCGTCCAGGCCCTCGGGGTGCGACCGGACGCGCTCCCGGAGGTTGACGGCGTCCAGCACCGCCCAGCAGGACTCCTCGTCGGCCTCGGGGGCGGCGAGCACGAGGTTCTCCCGGAGGGACCCGGCCAGCACGGGTGCGTTCTGCTCCACGAAGCCGATCCGGGCCCGCAGCTCGGCGCGGGACACGGCGCGCACGTCGGTGCCGCCGAGCCGGATCGACCCGGCCACGGGGTCGTAGAAGCGCTCGACCAGGGCGAGCAGGGTGGACTTGCCCGCCCCCGACGGCCCGACGATCGCGGTGGTCGACCCGGCGGGGACCGTGAAGCTGAGCCGGTCGAGCACGGGGCGGCCCGTCCCGTACGCGAAAGTGACCCGGTCGAAGACCAGCTCGAGGGGACGCCGGCTGTCTGCCGCGGCACCGGCCCGGGCGCCGGACGCCGGGCCCGCCCGGTCGGGGACGTCGTCGCCCGCGTCCTCGCGGGGCAGGTCCAGGATCTCCTGGATGCGGCCCAGGGCGCCCAGGGCGGTGCGGACCGTGGTGATGGCCGAGAAGAACTGCCCCAGGGGCATGACCATCATGAAGAGGAACAGGATGAACGTCACCAGGTCGGCGATCGCGAGGGCGCCCGAGGCCACCCGGTAGCCGCCCACGCCGAGGACGGCCAGGAAGGAGCCCTGGACGGCGAGCCCGCTGATCGGCCAGAGCACGGCGCCGACACCGGCGACGCGCACCCCGAAGCCGTAGGCGGACACCGCATCGGCCTCCAGCCGGGCCACCTCGCGGTCGGTGGCCCCGCCGGCGCGGATGGTGCGCACCGCCGACACCGCGCGCTCGACGCCGGCGGCGAGCCGTCCCACCGCCTCCTGGGCCGAGCGGGTGAGGGACTGGATCCGGGCCGACGCGACCACCACGGCCAGCACGGCCACCGCCACGACGCCGAGCGTGATGCCGAGCAGGAGCGGGTCCAGCAGCGCCATCCCGACCAGCGCGCCGGCGAACACCAGCGCCCCGCCCAGGGCGTCCACGAGCCCGCCGGTCAGGGCGGCCCGCACCATGGTGGTGTCCGACCCGACCCGGGAGACCAGGTCCCCGGCCCGGCGGGCGTCGTGCTCCCGCACCGGCAGGTGCAGCAGGTGCCCCACGAGCCGCCGGCGGGCGGAGAGCACCACGCCCTCGGCCGTGCGCTCGAGCAGGTACCGCTGCACCGCGCCCACCAGGGCGGCCCCGAGCACCAGGAGCACGAGTGCGGCCACCAGCGGCGCCAGGGGCCGGCCGGTGCCGATGGAGCCGATGACCCGGTTGACGACCACCGGCTGCCCGAGGGACAGCCCCGCGCCCAGCACGGACAGGACCAGCACCACGCCCAGGACGCCGCGGTGCTCGGCGAGATAGCCCGCCAGGTCGCGCAGACGACCCCGCGGCGCCTGCCCCTCCTCGGCCGGCGCCGTCACGGTCGGGAACGCCGGCGTCGACCCGCCGGCCAGGTCTCCACGGTGCCGGGCTCAGTCGCCGACGGCGTCGCGGCCGCGGCGGACGATCAGCGGGTCGGCGGGGTGGACCACGGACGGGTCCTTGTCCTCGTAGTCGAACTGGTCCAGGAAGAAGCGCAGCGCATTGATCCTCGCCCGCTTCTTGTCGTTGGACTTCACCGTGGTCCACGGGGCGTGGTCGGTGTCGGTGCGCAGGAACATCTCCTCCTTGGCGTCCGTGTAGTCCTCCCAGCGGTCGAGGGAAGCGAGGTCCTGCGGGGAGAGCTTCCAGCGCCGCACGGGGTCGATCTGGCGGATCGCGAACCGGGTGCGCTGCTCCTGCTGGGTGACGGAGAACCAGAACTTCGTCAGGTGGACGCCCGAGTCCACGAGCATCTTCTCGAAGACCGGGGCCTGGCTCATGAACCTGGCGTAGTCCTGCGGGGTGCAGAAGCCCATCACGGGCTCCACGACCGCGCGGTTGTACCAGGAGCGGTCGAAGAGCACCATCTCCCCGGCGGTGGGCAGGTGGCGGATGTAGCGCTGGAAGTACCACTGCCCGGCCTCGCGGTCCGAGGGCTTGGTGAGCGCGACGACGCGGGCCGCGCGCGGGTTCAGGTACTCGGTGAAGCGCTTGATCGTCCCGCCCTTGCCGGCGGCGTCGCGGCCCTCGAACACGATGACGTGCTGGAGGTCGTGGTCCTGGCCCCAGTACTGGAACTTCAGCAGCTCGATCTGCAGCCGGTACTTCTCGAGCTCGTACTCCTCCCGGCTCATCAGCTCGTCGTAGGGATGCTCCTCCCGCCAGGTCTCCACCGCCGAGCCCCCCGGATCGATCAGGTCCGGGTCCTCCTCGTGCCCGTGGGGCACGGTGTAGCCCATCTGCGTGAGGTGGTCGATGAACTCCCGCAGGTTCTCCCGCACCGCCCACTGGTCGGCGGGCATCCACTGCCGTTTTCCGTCGGGCATCGGCCGTTCCTCTCCGGTCGGGTCTCTTCAGCGCAGTGTAGGCCCGGCCGTCCTGACCCGTGCGGACGGCGGGCACATGACTCCCGGGGGACCGGCCGGAGCACGGTCCCCCGCAGGTGCGGACGCCTACCGGCCGTCGGCGCCGTCGAGGCCCACGCTGAGGTCGTGGCCGACGGCGGTCCCGTGCTCCACCGTCCGCGAGACCGTGCAGTACTTGTCGTGGGAGAGGCCGACGAGGCGCTCGACCATGCCGGCCGCCTTGCGGCCGGCCGCGTCGTCGGGGAACGACAGGTGGAACGAGAGGTTCAGGTCCTCCAGGCGGTTCGCGCCGCTCTCCTCGACGATCTTCCGCCCCGTGGCCTCGATCCGGAACTCCGAGGGCTCGGCGCTGCGGGCGGTCGCGACGTCCACGTCGATGGCGGAGCACCCGGCGATGGCGGCCAGCAGCAGTTCCACGGGGGACAGCAGGTTCTCGCCGCGGCCGAAGGTGATCTCGGCCCCCGCCGGGTTGCGGGCGGTGTAGCGGCCGGTGGCGGTGCGGGTCAGCTCGACGGAGCGCGGGGTGGGGTCCGGGGTTTCACTCATGGGTCCATGATGCCAAGCCCACCGCCCCCGGCGCCGGACCCCCGGTGCGTCCGGCCGGCGTGCTGCCCGGTGCCCCCTGACACACGCAGGTCACCGGCACGCCGTCTGCCGGGGCCGCGCGGCCGTGGGAGAGTGGGGGCATGCGTGCCGTGGTCATCGATGCGTTCAGGAGCCGGCCCGAGGTCCGTGAGGTGGCCGAGCCCACGGCCCCGCCCGGCGGGGTGGTCGTGCGGGTGATGGCCACGGGCCTGTGCCGCAGCGACTGGCACGCCTGGGCCGGGCACGACGAGATCGCGCTGCCCCATGTCCCCGGGCACGAGCTCGCCGGAGTGGTCGCCGCGGTGGGCGCGGGCGTGCGGCGGTGGCGGACCGGGGACCGGGTGACCGTCCCGTTCGTCTGCGGCTGCGGCCGGTGCGAGTGGTGCCGGTCCGGTGACGCGCAGGTCTGTCCCCAGCAGGAGCAGCCGGGGTTCACCCACTGGGGGTCGTTCGCCGAGCACGTCGCCCTGCGCGCGGCCGACACGAATCTCGTGGCCGTCCCCGAGCACGTGGACTTCGCGACCGCGGCCGGGCTGGGATGCCGGTTCGCCACGGCCTACCGGGCCCTGGCCGGGCGGGCGCAGGTCGCCGCCGGGGAGTGGGTGACCGTGGTCGGTGCCGGCGGAGTGGGACTCAGCGCGGTGATGATCGCGCGGGCCCTGGGCGCCCGGGTCATCGCGGTCGACCGCAACCCGGAAGCGCTCGCCGTGGCGCGCGGACTCGGCGCGGAGCACACGCTGCCCGCGGCCGGGACCGACGTGCCCGCGGCCGTCGCCGACCTCACCGGCGGGGGCAGCCACGTCGCCGTCGACGCGGTGGGCAGCGAGCAGACCTGCGCCGATGCGGTGCTCAGCCTGCGCCGGCGCGGGCGGCACGTCCAGATCGGGCTGCTGCCGCCGGTCGAGGGCCACCCGCGGGTGCCGATGGCGCGGGTCATCGGCTGGGAGCTCGACCTGCTCGGCAGCCACGGCATGGCGGCCGCCGACTATCCGGACATGATGAGGCTCATCGAGCAGGGCGCCCTGGAGCCGCAGAGACTCGTCGAACGGACCATCGGGCTCGAGGAGGCCGCGGCGCTGCTGCCGGTGTTCGACACGACGCCGGTGGCCGGCATGACGATGATCGACCCCGCGCTGTAGGCGCGCCCGCGCCGGCCCTGCGGGCGTCCGGGGCGGAATACGCCGCGCAGCGGCACCGTTGATGATGGGACTCAGTGCCCAGCGACCAGGAGGCCGGCTTGCCCCCACCACGACCGGCGCGCGACGGCGACGACCCCCCGGAGCCCGAGCCGCATCCCCTGGACGCCGAGCTCGAGGCGCTGATCAGCGACTACCAGGAGCTGCACAAGGACGACGAGCGCCTGCGCCGGATCGAGCGCATCGTCCACCCCGGGCACCGGACCGCCGACGAGGCGCCCGGGGAGCGTGCCGGGGCGGTCCGGGAGGAGCAGATCGTCCCCGAGCTGAGGACCCAGGACCTCCGGCGGGTCGCCGCCGGGCTGCTGCGCACCGAGGCGGACATGCGGGCCTACGCGGCCCGGTTCGCCCAGCGCAGCACGCGGCAGGACCCGGCCGGACGGGACCTGGACCACCAGGCCCACGCCCTGGACGCCGCGGGCCGGCACTGGCTGCTGATGATCGGCCAGAACCGGGACCACGGGCTGGTCGCCTGCCGCTTCGTCCGCGAGCAGGGCATCCCGCACGCCAGGGTCGTGTCCTTCACCCCCGAGCGGCTGCGGCTGCCGATCCTCGTCGTGGAGCTCGGCCCGGACGAGGACGGCTCCGCGGCGGGGTGCTGATCCCCGTGGCGTGCCGCCGGGCTCCGGTCCCGCGGGCCGGGGACCGTGCCCGGCCCGTCACCGCCTCGCCAGCACCAGCTCCGTGAGCGCGCTCAGCAGCGGTCCCTCGACGCCCAGGGCGCTCGCCTGCCCGAGCGCCCCCACGGGATCCCGCTGCACGGCCTCGTGCACCCGCTCCTTGACGTCGTAGCCGATCTGCGCGTCGTTGAGCAGGTCGAACACGCGGGCCGCGAGGTCCGGGGCGGCCACGGTGCGCAGCGCGGCCGACCGCACGACGATCCGCGCCCCGGGGGCCACGCCCTCGACGACGACGGAGGTGCGGTGTCCGCGCACGGCGTCCCCGTGCCGGACGGTCCGCGCCGGGACCGTCCCTCCGTCCACGGTCACGGTGAGCTCCGCCGGCTCCTCGAACCCGATGAGGGTGAGGGTCCAGGCGCGCGCCGCCGGCAGGCAGTCGAGGTGGCCCCGTGCCGGGCCGACCGTGAGCTCCCCGGCGGCGACGTCGAGGGCGAGCGGAGTGCGCGCCCAGCGGCCCGGATCGCGGCCGTCGCCGCTGTCGTCGTCCTCGTCCAGGGCGGAGGCGTGCGAGGCGCCGGCGACCACGAGGACCTCCAGCTCGGCGGGATTGCCGACGCCCGGCGCGGCGTCGTCGTCGGACCCGGCGAGGGGCACCACGGCGCCGGCCCGGGCGAGGACGGGGACGTCCTCCAGGCGGCGGTGCAGCACCAGTTCCCGCCCGCCGTCGTAGACGGCGCCCGTGAACAGGTCCGTCCAGGACCCCTCCGGCAGCCACACCGGCACCGCCGCGCGCGTGACCACGGGGTCCGCGGGGGAGGTGACCGGGGCGACCATCAGCTCGGACCCGAACAGGTACTGGTGCCCGTAGCGGTAGGCCTGCTCCGCCTCCGGGTGCTCGTAGTACAGCGGGCGCACCAGGGGGACGCCCTCCACCGCGGCGGCCCGGTTCGCGGTGTGCAGGTAGGGGACCAGCCGGTGCCGCAGCCGGAGACCGCGCTCCATGACCTCCGCGAAGGGGGAGCGGTAGCGCCAGGGCTCCTTGGCGATGAAGTCGTTGTCGCCCGAGTGCAGGCGCAGGATCGGCGAGAACACGCCGAACTGCAGCCAGCGGGTGGCCAGCTCGTCGTCGCGGGCGCCGAAGACGTGCCCGCCGATGTCGTGGCTCCACCAGCCGAAGCCGATGTTCGCCGCCGTCGCCGTGAAGTACGGCTGGAAGGCCAGGGACGCCCAGGAGATGACGGTGTCGCCCGAGAAGCCCACCGGATACCGGTGGCTGCCCGGACCGGCGTAGCGGGAGAGCGTCAGCGGGCGGGACCCGTCCGCCCCCGAGTCCAGGAAGTGGTAGTGGTTGAGCACCCACAGGGGGTCCACGCCCGGCAGCCGGGAGTGCGGCCCGGACTGCCAGTCGATCCACCAGAAGTCCACGCCGTCGGCCTCCAGGCCGCGGTGCAGGACCTCGAAGTACGCGGCCACGAACTCCCGGTCGGTGACGTCGAAGGCCACCGGCTCCTCCGATCCCGGATCCCGGCCCAGGGCCTCGAGCATGGCCGGGTGCGCGTCCTCGAAGGAGCGCACCCCGTCGGCCGGGTGCAGGTTGAGCGTGACCCGGTAGCCGCGCTCGTGCGCCCACGCGAGGAAGTCCCGGGGGTCCGGGAACAGCTCCCGGTTCCAGGTGTAGCCCGTCCAGCCCGAGCCGTGCCGGCGCTCCACGTGCTCGTCGGTGAGGTGCCAGTCCATGTCCACCACCAGCACGGAGAACGGCAGCCGGTGCCGGTCGAAGTCGGCGACCAGCTGCCGGTACTCGGCGTCGTCGTAGGCGTGGTAGCGGCTCCACCAGTTGCCGAGCGCCCAGCGGGGCAGGACGGGCTGCGGTCCGGACAGGGCGTAGAAGTCCCGCAGCGCCTGCTGGTGGTCGTGGCCCCAGCCGAAGAGGTAGAGGTCCACGGCCCCCTCCTCGCCGGCGCGCGGCGCGTACCAGCCGTCCTCCGTGAGCAGCACCGAGGCGGAGTCGTCGACCACCCCGAAGCCCTCGCGGGAGGTGATGCCCGGCTCGAGCGGGATGGGCCCGTCCGCCTCGTCCAGGGTGCGCGCGGTCCCGCCCAGGGTGGGGACCGGGGTGTCGTAGCGCCACACGCTGTGGTAGCTGGTCACGCCGCCGCGGATCTGTGCGGACAGTCCGGTCGGGCTGAAGGCCCGCTCGTCGTAGCTGAGGTGGATCCGCTCGGTGACCAGCTCGATCCCG
Source organism: Kocuria rosea subsp. polaris (assembly GCF_001483755.1). Classification (GTDB taxonomy): domain Bacteria; phylum Actinomycetota; class Actinomycetes; order Actinomycetales; family Micrococcaceae; genus Kocuria; species Kocuria cellulosilytica. The sequence goes on along the minus strand of NZ_LQBK01000042.1, from coordinate 147,944 downwards.
GCCGCCGTGCGCCGCACCCGGAAGTCCGGCACCGGGAACCGGCGGTCGAGGGCGAACGCGGACGGGCGGTCCTCGAAGCGCCCGCTGGGGCTGTGCTCCAGGCGCAGCAGGCCGGGGCTCAGCACGCTGATGCGGTAGTGCTCGCCGGCGACCACGGCGTCCGGGTCGACGGCCCCGGTGCCGGCGGGACGGAAGTGGGGGAGGGGCATGCGTCCACCCTAGGCGAACCGGGGCGGGAATAACCCGCCCCGGGGATTCCTTGTACGGAGTAGTTCAAATTTGAAGCAACTGTGCGGGGATGTCCGGCCGGGCGCCGCCGCGGAGCAGGAGGACGGCATGCAGTTCGGCATCTTCACCATCGGGGACGTCACCGAGGACCCCACCACGGGGCGCACCCCCACCGAGCACGAGCGGATCAGGGCCACGGTCGAGATCGCGAAAAAGGCCGAGGAGGTGGGCCTGGACGTCTTCGCCACGGGCCAGCACCACAACCCGCCGTTCGTGGCCCCGGCGAATCCGCCGATCCTGCTGGCGAGCGTCGCGGCGCAGACCGAGCGGATCCAGCTGTCCACGGCCACCACGCTGATCACCACCACCGACCCGGTGCGCATCGCCGAGGACTACGCCTATCTGCAGCACCTGAGCGGCGGGCGCGTGGACCTCACCATGGGCCGGGGCAACACCGGCCCGGTCTATCCGTGGTTCGGCCAGGACATCCGCCAGGGCATCCCCCTGGCGGTCGAGCACTACGGTCTGCTCCACCGGCTGTGGCGGGAGGACGTGGTGAACTGGCAGGGCCGGTTCCGCAGCGCCCTGCAGGGCTTCACCTCGACGCCGCGCCCGCTCGACGACGTGCCTCCCTTCGTGTGGCACGGGTCCATCCGCTCCCCCGAGATCCCGGAGCAGGCCGCGTACTACGGCGACGGGTTCTTCCACAACAACATCTTCTGGCCCGCCGAGCACACCCGGCGGATGGTGGAGTTCTACCGGGCCCGCTACGAGCACTACGGCCACGGCTCCGCCGACCAGGCGATCGTGGGCCTGGGCGGCCAGGTGTTCATGCGCCGGAACTCCCAGGACGCCGTGCGGGAGTTCCGCCCCTACTTCGACAACGCCCCGGTCTACGGCCACGGACCCTCGCTGGAGGACTTCACCACGCAGACGCCGCTGACCGTGGGCTCCCCGCAGCAGGTCATCGAGAAGACCCTCGCCTTCCGCGACTACGCCGGCGACTACCAGCGCCAGCTGTTCCTCATGGACCACGCGGGCCTGCCGCTGAAGACCGTCCTGGAGCAGCTCGACCTGCTCGGCGAGGAGGTCGTGCCGGTGCTGCGCCGGGAGTTCGCCGCGCTCAAGCCCGCCCACGTGCCCGAGGCCCCGACCCACGCCTCGCTGGTGGCCCGCCGCCGCGACGGCCAGGACCCGGTGCCGGGCGGCGCCGAGGACTCGCCCGCCGGGCGCGCCCGCGCCGCGCAGGCCGCGGAGCGGGGCGCGGGGACGACCGCGGAGGGGGCCCGCCGATGAGCGCCCCCACGACGACGCCGGAGCCCGGCGCGGCGCGCCCGCTCACCCTGACGGTGGTCTCGGCCGGGATGTCGGACGCGTCCGCCACCTCGCTGCTGGCCGGCCACCTCGCCGAGGCGGCCCGCGACGCCCTGGAGGGGACGCCGGTGCGGATCGAGCGCGTGGACCTGCGCCCGCTGGCCCATGCGATCGCCGACCACCTGCTCACCGGGTTCCCCGGTCCGGAGCTGCGGAGCGCGCTGGAGGCCGTCACCGGGGCGGACGCCCTGATCGCGGCCACGCCGACGTACAAGGCCTCCTACTCGGGACTCTTCAAGTCCTTCTTCGACCTCCTCGAGGAGGGGGTCCTCGAGGACCTGCCGGTCCTGGTGGCGGCCACCGGCGGCACCGCGCGGCACTCCCTGATGCTCGACTCGGCCATGCGCCCGCTGTTCGCCCATCTCAAGGCCCTGGTGCTGCCGATGGGGGTGTACGCGGCCACCGAGGACTGGGCCGGGGAGACGCTCGACGCCCGGATCCGGCGGGCCGGGGCCCAGCTGGCGCGCGCGGTCGCCCCGGGCGCCGAGCCTGCCGGGCGCACGGCGGGCACCGTTCCGGCCGGGGCCCGGCGCCCGCAGCGGGAGGACGGGTACGAGCAGGTCCCGGACTTCGCGGACCTGCTCGCCCGGGCCGGACGGTGACCGCCCTGCCGGGCGGCGCCGCGTCCGCGGGTGCTCCCTCCACGGACCCTCCCTCCGCGGGGCCCCCCTCCGCCGGCGCCCCTGCGGAGAGCGCTCCTGCAGAGGGCGCTCCTGCGGAGGGCGCGCCGGAGGAGAGCTCCCGCCCGTGGCAGGTCTGGCAGCTGTACTTCGAGACCACGGCGCGGCTCACCACCGAGATCGAGGCCCGGCTCAAGGAGCACGGCTGCTCGCTCATGGACTACCAGGTCCTGCTGCTGCTGACCGACGCGGAGGGCCACCGGCTGCGGATGGGGGAGCTGGCCCAGCGGATGGTGTTCTCCCCGAGCCGGCTCAGCTACCAGATCGGCGTGCTCGAGAAGCGCGGCTGGGTGCGGCGGCGGCGCTGCGCCCAGGACGCGCGCGGGCTCGAGGCCGAGCTCACCGACGAGGGGCAGCGAGCCTTCCGCCGCCTGCGGCCCGCCCACGCCCGCGACGTCGAGGAGCTGTTCCTCGGCGCGCTCGAGGGGGACGACGCCGAACGGCTGGCGGCGGTCATGGAGCGGCTGGCCCGGAATTTGGGCTGAGGGCGGGACGCCCGCGGCATCCGGGCCGGCAGCCCGGCCTGATCCGATCGGCGCAGCGCGGCCCGGTCAGCGCAGGGCGGCTCGCACACCGGGGCGGACGGCCACCACGAGCCAGGCCACGTCCACGACCGCCTTGAGCGCGCCCGTCAGGAGACCGGCCGAGACGCCGGCGGGCACCACGAGCAGCAGCGCGGCGTTGGCCAGGGTGCCCAGGAGCGCCATGGACGCGAGGACGATGCCGAGGATCCACGCCCACTGCCGCTGCTCGCGCAGCGGGAAGTACACCAGGGCGTAGAGCCCGGCGGTGACGCCGAGCCCGAGCAGCACGGAGCCGACGAGGACGATCGTGTCGAACGCCGGGCCCAGCGCCGTGGCCGTGGCCTGCTCCGGGGCCGTGAGGAAGCCCACCGCGCTGCCGAGGAGCGCCATCACGAAGGACGCCACGGTGAGCCGCAGGAGCAGCCGCAGGTCGGCGGTCACCGGAGGCCGGGGCGAGCGGTCCTTCGCGTAGGGCGGAGCTCCGGGCGGGGGCGGGCCGCCGTGGGCCCGCGGTTCGTGGGGCTGCTGGGACATCGTCGGTGCCTCCTGGCGCAAGGATCCGTCACGGGGAAGGGGCCCGGGCAGGGCCCAGCACCGAACCTATCCGCCGGAATCGCTTTCGCGAACACCTGACGGCCCGGTTGCGGCCTGTGCGGCGGACCGTGACGCCCCGAGCCGCTCAGGCGCCGGGCCGGCCGCCCGCCACGAGGGCCGCGGTCGCGGCCGCGATCGCCTGCTCCTCGTCGGTGGGCACCACGAGCACCTCGAGCGCGGAGTCCGGCGCGGAGATCCGGCGGACCTCCCGGGAGCGGGCGGCGTTGGCGTCGTCGTCGAGCACGACGCCGAGGGCACCCAGGCGGGAGCAGACGCGGGCCCGGAAGGCCGAGGCGTTCTCGCCGATGCCGGCCGTGAAGACCAGCGCCTGCGCCCCGTCCACGGCCACGTGGTAGCCGCCCACGTACTTCGCCAGGCGGTGGGCGGCCATCTCCAGGGCGAGCTCGGCGCGCTCGTCGCCGCGGTCCGCGGCCTCCTGGACGGCACGCATGTCGTGGTCGCCGGCGATCGCCCGGAGGCCGGACTCCTTGTTGAGCACGGCGTCGAGCCGCTCGGCGGTCATCCCCGGGTCCCGGCGCAGGACGGCGGTGACCACGGACGGGTCCAGGTCCCCGGTGCGGGTGCCCATGACGAGCCCCGCCAGGGGGGTGTAGCCCATCGACGTGTCGTAGGAAGCGCCGTCCTTGACCGCCGTCACCGACGCGCCGTTGCCCAGATGCGCCACCACGCAGCTGAAGCGCTCGCGCGGAACGCCCAGGAACTGCGCGGCCCGCCCCGTCACCCAGTCGTGGGAGGTGCCGTGGAACCCGTAGCGGCGGATGCCCCAGTGCTCGTAGAACTCCTCCGGCACGGCGTAGCGCCACACGTGCTCGGGCATCGTGCGGTGGAAGGCGGTGTCGAACACGCAGATCTGCGGCAGGTGCGGCCACGTCTTCTGCACGGCCCGCAGGCCGAGGACGGCGGCGGGGTTGTGCAGGGGCGCCAGCGGGACCAGCCGCTCGATGTCGCGGATGATCTCGTTCGTGGCGAGCACCGGGGCGGAGAAGCGCTCGCCGCCGTGCACCACGCGGTGGCCCGCGGCGTCGATCGTGCGCCCCTCCAGCTCGACCTCGAGGCGCTGGGCGAGCAGCTCGAGGGCCTGCGTGTGGTCCTCGATCTGCGAGCTGCCGATGTTCTCGATCAGCCCGGAGGCGAGCACCGTCCCGCCGTCCGCACCGGCCTCGAGCTCCCGGACCTGGTACTTGAGCGAGGACGAGCCGCAGTTGACGACGAGCACGAGCATGGAGGACTCCCTGGGGCGGTGCGGACGGGGACGGTGGGGCACGCGGTGCCGGGCCGGCTCACATGCCCTGCGCCTGGATCGCGGTGATCGCCACCGTGTTGACGACGTCGTCCACGGTGCAGCCGCGCGAGAGGTCGTTGACGGGCTTGCGCAGCCCCTGCAGCACCGGGCCCACGGCCACGGCGCCGGCCGACTGCTGGACGGCCTTGTAGGTGTTGTTCCCGGTGTTGAGGTCCGGGAAGACGAACACGGTCGCCCGGCCGGCCACGGTGGAGCCGGGCAGCTTGGAGGCCGCGATCGAGGCGTCCACCGCGGCGTCGTACTGGATGGGGCCCTCGACCTCGAGCTCCGGGTCGGCGCCGCGCACGATGTCGGTGGCCGTCCGGACCTTGTCCACGTCCTCGCCGGAGCCGGAGCCGCCGGTCGAGTAGGACAGCATCGCGACCTTCGGCTCCACCCCGAAGCGGCGGGCGGTGCGGGCGGAGGCGAGCGCGATGTCCGCGAGCTGCTGCGCGTCCGGGTTGGGGTTCACGGCGCAGTCGCCGTAGACCAGCACGCGGTCCTCGAGGAGCATGAAGAACACGGAGGAGACGATCTTCACGCCCTCGGAGGTCTTCACGAACTCCAGGGCGGGCCGGATCGTGTTGGCGGTGGTGTGCGCGGCGCCGGAGACCATGCCGTCCACGTCCCCCAGCTGCACCATCATGGTGCCGAAGTAGGAGCCGTCGAGCATCCGCTCCAGGGCGGTCTCCTGCTGCATCCCCTTGTGGGCGCGCAGCCGCACGTACTCCCCGGCGTACTTCTCGCGCAGCTCCTCGTCGTGCTCGAAGTCCACGAGGGTCAGCCCGTCCTCGGTGAAGTCGAGGTTGATGCCCTCCGTCTGGCACAGCTGGGCGATCCGCCCGGGGTCGCCCAGGATCGTGAGGTCGCAGAAGTTGCGGCGGTGGATCATCTCGGCGGCCCGGAGGATGCGGGGGTCCTCGCCCTCGGGCAGCACGATGTTCTTCCGCTCCGCCCGGGCGGTCTCGACGAGCTCGTGCAGGAAGCGCAGGGGCGTGCGCTTGGCGGGGCGGGGCAGGTCGAGCCGGCTCACCAGCTCCTCGCCGTCCACCCGCCGGGCCCACTCGCCGAGCGCGGCCGCGACCTTGCGCGGGTGCGCCCCGGAGAGGGTGCCCCGGGTCCGGGACACCTCGCGGGCGGCGCGGTAGGTGTCCAGCCCGGTGGTCAGCACGGGGAACGGCGCCGCGGCGGTGAGCTCCCGGATCCGGCCCTCGGTGTCGAAGCCGCCCGTCAGCAGCATCCCCGAGGGGACGGGCAGGGCGGGGGAGAGGGCGGAGGCCAGGGACGCGACGACGATGTCGGAGCGGTCTCCCGGCGTGATGACGAAGTCGCCGTCGGCGAGCTGCTCGAGGTAGTGGCCCACGGTCATCGCGGCGATCTTCACGCCCTTGACGTCGCGGTCGAGGGAGACCGTGGACGGGCCGTCCCCGAAGCCGTGCCGGTCCCGCAGCTCGGCCACGGTGGGGGCGGCCACCGCCTCGTTCTCGGCGATGACGTACACGGGCAGGCCCCGCACGCCGCGGGCGGCGTTGTGCTCGATCCGCTCCACCCAGTCGGGGCGGGCCCGGTTGACGATGACCGCGAAGATGTCGCACCGCACCTGGTTCAGCTCGGCGCGGGTGACCTCGATGGCGTTCAGCACGTCCTCGGGGCTCTCGGACTCGTCGGCGCCGATCACCGCCAGGACGGAGGCGCCCAGGTTGTTGGCCATCCGGGCGTTCATGTCGAACTCGGCGGTGGCCGCGTTGTGCGCCAGGAGGTCGGTGCCGTCCACCACGACCACGTCGCAGTGCCGGGCCATCTCGCCGTAGACGGTCACGGCCATCGCGTCCAGCTCGTCGTGGTCCCCCGCGGCGAGGAGCTCGCGGGTGCGGGCCAGGGAGATGCCGCCGCGGCAGCGCTCGTCCGGGAGGTCGAAGTTGCGCTTCATCAGCTGCACCATCGGGTCCTCCGCCGGCGTCTCCCCGAGGTGGACGGGCCGGAAGTAGCCCAGGCGGTCCGTCTTGCGGAACAGCGAGTCGGCCAGGCCGAGGGCCACGAGCGACTTGCCGGACTGCGGCGTCATGGCGCTGACGTAGATGCCTTGGGTCATGGTGGCGGGGTCCTCCGACGGTCGGGCTGGGTCCGTGCCCAGTGTAGGGCCCGCCCCCCGGAGGTCCCGGCGGGAATCGCGCCGGTGGTCGCACCGTTGCCCCTGGGCGGGGCCGTCCGCCCGGACTGTCCCGCCCAGGCCAGGGATCAGGCCGGGGATCAGGCCAGGGAGAGGAACATCTTCTCCAGCTCGGCCTTGTCCAGGCTCGGGTCCTCCTGGCGCAGGCACTGGTCCAGGCCCGTGGCGATGATGCTGAAGCCGGCCTTGTCGAGGGCGCGGGAGACCGCGGACAGCTGCGTCACCACGTCCTTGCAGTCGCGGCTCTCCTCGAGCATGCGGATGACGGCGCCGAGCTGGCCCTGGGCCCGCTTGAGGCGGTTGATGGTGGGGGTGAGGTCCTGGGGATCGAGTTGCACGGGGCGCTCCTGGGTGTGGTGGTGGGCTTCCACCATTGTATACCCCCTGGGGGATCTTGCATACCCAGGGGGGTATGGTGCATCATGGAGTCACACCCACCGCCACCTCCGGAAGGAACTGCCGCATGACCTCGAAAGTCGCCCCCGCCGAACTGAAGTCCTGGATCGACTCCGGCGAGGAGGTCGCCGTCCTCGACGTGCGCTCCGCCGCCGAGTTCGCCGCCGAGCACATCGACGGCGCCTACAACGTCCCCGTCGACCTCGTGGCCGACCACGCCAAGGACATCGCCGAGGCCCTCGGCGGCAAGGTCGCCCTGATCTGCCGCTCGGGCGCCCGTGCCTCCCGCGCCCAGGAGATCCTCTCCTCGGTCGGCACCGAGAACGCCTACGTCGTCGACGGCACCGTCGACGACTTCGAGAAGGCCGGCGGCGCGGTCGTCCGCGGCGCCTCGACCTGGGCGATGGACCGCCAGGTCCGCATGGTCGCCGGCTCGCTCGTGCTGGCGAGCGTCGTGGGCGGGCAGCTCGTCTCGCCGAAGCTGCGCGCCGTCGCCGCGGGCGTCGGCGGAGGCCTCGCGTACTCCGCGCTGTCCAACACCTGCGCCATGGCCAACGTGCTCTCGAAGATGCCCTGGAACCAGGGCGCCAAGGATCCCTCCAAGGACGCCGTGCTGGAGCAGCTCGCCGCCCAGTGAGCCGCCGGGATCGATCCGGCGCCGAGCCACGGGCCGCCCGGCCCTGCGACCGGCCCCGCCGCCACGCCGTCCGCGTGGCGGCGGGGCCGTCGTCGTCCCCGGGGTTCACCCGGACGCCGCCGGGTGGGAGGATGGGGGCATGCTGGTTGCCTTCTCCGTCTCCCCGTCCGGTGGCGAGAACCCGAGCGGTTCCGTCCACGACGCCGTTGCCGCCGCCGTCCGCGTGGTCCGCGAGTCCGGCCTGCCGCACGAGACCGACGCCATGTTCACCACGATCGAGGGCGAGTGGGACGAGGTCATGGACGTCGTCAAGCGCGCCACCGAGGTGGTGGGCGACTACGGGCCCCGGGTCTCCCTGGTGCTCAAGGCCGACATCCGCCCCGGGCACACCGGTGAGCTGCAGGGCAAGGTCGAGCGCCTCGAGGCCGCGATCCAGCGGCAGGCCATAGAGTCCTGAGCACTGTCCCCGCGGCGGTCCCCCTGCGGGCCGCCGGGCCGTCCGACGCCGAGGCCTGGACCGCCCTGCACCTGCACTGCCTCGACGAGACCTACCGGCCGCTCTTCGGCGACGCCTTCGCCGACCGGCAGCAGGCCGCCGCCGGGCGCACCGCCGGCTACGACCGCGCCCTCCTCGCCGACCCGCACGTGCGCACCCTTCTCGCCGTCGACGACGACGACGGCACCGCGCTCGGGCTGGTCTCGGCCGGCCCGGCCCCTGCCGCGTGGGAGGGGCGCGCCGGGGTGCCCGCCCCGCTGGTCCCCCGGCAGCTGTTCCAGCTCTACGTGCGCCGGGCCGTCCACGGCACGGGCCTCGGCGCCGCGCTGCTGGAGGCCGCGCTCGGCCCCGCGGACGCCTACCTGTGGATCATGGACGGCAACGCCCGCGCCGAGCGCTTCTACGCCAAGCACGGCTTCCGGGCCCTGGCCGAGTCCTTCCCCGCCGGCGGGCCGTGGGCCGGGCAGCACATGCACCGGATGCTGCGGAGGGAACCCGCGTGAGCCGGGCGTCCCGCCGCTCACGGGCCGTGCCGGCGCCCGCTGGGCCCACCGGCCCGGCGGCCGGGTCCTACGAGATCTCGACCGGAACCGCCGAACTGGTGCCGGACGCGTACGCCCCCGGTTCCTGGGTGCTGCACGTCAACGGCGTCCCCTCCTCCCACGTGGACCCGGAGCACCCCGAGCGGCTCGACTTCGAGTACATGCGCTGGATCGCCGCGCTCGTGCACACCCACGTGGACGTCCACCTGGATCCGGAGCGGCTGCGGGTCCTGCACCTCGGCGGCGGTGCCTGCTCCCTGGCCCGGTACCTCGCCCATGCCCACCCTGCGGCGCGGCAGGTGGTGGTCGAGCTCGACGGCCGGCTCGCCGAGCTGGTCCGGGAGTGGTTCGACCTCCCGCGGGCCCCGCTGCTGCGGATCCGGGTGGGGGAGGCGCGGGCCGTCACGGAGTCGCTGAGCCCCGCCACCCGGGACGTGGTGGTCCGCGACGTCTTCGCCGGCGCCGTGACCCCCGAGCCGCTGACCACGGTCGAGTTCGCCCGGCACGTCCGGCGCGTCCTGGCCCCTGGCGGGCTGTACGTGCTCAACTGCGGCGACACCCGGGACCTCGCCGGGGCCCGCGCCGAGCTCGCCGCGCTGTCCGAGGTCTTCGAGCACGTCGCCGCCGTGGCGGACCCGGCGATGCTCAAGGGCCGCCGCTACGGCAACATCGTGCTCGCCGCCTCCGCCGCGCCGCTGCCGCTGGAGGGCTCGCCCGGAGCGGCCGCGCTGGGCCGGGAGCTGCTGGGCGGCGCGGTGCCCGCCCAGTACAAGGACGAGGCGTGGGTGCGCTCGTTCACGGGCGGCACCCCGCCGCGCCGGGACCCCTGAGCACCGCGCGCACCCTGCGCGCGGTCCGGCGCGCCCCGTGCTCCCGGGGCGGCGCCGGCGGGCGGGCGCCGTCCGCTGCCCGCTCGCGGCGGGGCGCCGGCCCTACGGCCGGCCGCGCAGGGGCGCGAGCGCCTCGGCCCAGGCGACGACCTGGTCGAAGACGGTCTGCAGCGCGCCGGCGGCCTCCTCGGTGGGCGTGAAGGCGAAGTCGTCGTCGAACTCGGAGCCGAACGGCAGGAAGACCTGGGCACGGACGTCGGCCATCTGCAGCTCGGCCGCAATGAGCCGCCAGGCCTCCACGGCGCGGGTGCCGCCGGCGCTGCCGTAGCTGACGAAGCCGATCGACTTGTTGTTCCACTCCGCGTACAGGTAGTCCACGGCGTTCTTCAGCGCCGCCGGGACGGAGTGGTTGTACTCCGGGGTGACGAAGACGAACCCGTCGTAGGAGGCGATCTTCTCCGCCCAGGCCCTGGTGTGCTCCTTCGAGTACTGCCCCGTGGCCGGGGGCATCGGTTCGTCGAGCAGCGGCAGGTGCTGGTCGGCGATGTCGACCAGGTCGAACTGCGCGTCGGTGCGGTCCTGGGCGTGCTCGTGCACCCAGTCGGCGACGGTCCTCGCGTTGCGGTTGGGGCGGGTGCTTCCGGCGATGACGGCGATACGGGTCACAGGGCGACTCCTTCGGCCTCGGCTGCTGGTGCGATCGGGGCGCGCACGGTGCGGCGCACCTCGCTCCTCAGCGTAGTGACCGGGCGCGGGAAGGGAAGACCGGTGCCGCCGGGTTCCGGCACCGCGTAGGCTCGGCGGCACGCCGGTCCGCTCCGGGCCGGGGCCGCAGCGAGGAGAAGCGAGGCAGCACCATGGCGACCACCCCGGACCTGATCGTGTTCGACGTCAACGAGACCCTCTCCGACCTGGCTCCGCTGGGTCAGGCCTTCGAGCAGGAAGGAGTGGCGGCGGGCCTGTCACGGACGTGGTTCGCCGGCATCCTGCGCGACGGCTTCGCCGTGACGGCCGCCGGCGGGAACACCGGCTTCGCCGAGATCGCCCAGGACAGCCTGCACCGGCTGCTGAGCGAGCACGGGGTCACCGCACCGGGTGAGTCCGTGGAGCGGATCATGGGCACCTTCAAGAGCCTGGACGTGCACCCCGACGTGGTGGCCGGGGTCAAGGCCCTGCACCAGGTCGCCGAGCTGATCACCCTCACCAACGGGGCCGCCCAGGTCGCCGAGACGCTGCTGAGCAGTGCCGGGGTCCGGGAGCACTTCTCCGAGCTGCTCAGCGTCGAGGACGCGCCGGCGTGGAAGCCGGCCCGGTCCGCCTACGACTACGCCGCCACCCGTCGCGGCACGAACCCGCAGGACATGCTGCTGATCGCGGTGCACCCCTGGGACATCCACGGCGCCCACGAGGCCGGGTTGCGCACCGCCTGGATCAACCGGACGGGCGCCGAGTACCCCGGGTACTTCGCGCGCCCGGACCTGGAGGCCCCCGATCTGCCGGCGCTGGCCGAGCAGCTCGCGCGCTCGCGCGGCTGAACCCGGGGGAGGCCGACCGTTTCGAGAGGACGGGACCATGGCGATCGACGTGGACGCGGCGCGGCAGGACACCCGGGGGACGGCGCACGTCACCCACCTGGACAGCGCGGGCAGTTCCCTGATGCCCCGGTCCGTGGCGGACACCGTGGTCGCCCACCTGCGCCGCGAGGAGCTGGTCGGCGGGTACGCGGCCGCCGCCGAGGCCGCGGAGCGCCTGGAGGCGGTCTACTCGTCGCTGGCCCGGCTGATCGGGTCCTCGCCCGGGGAGATCGCCGTGCTGGAGAGCGGGTCCACCGCGTGGGCCGCCGCCGTGTCCCGCCTCCGGCCGGCCGCCCCGCGCGTCCTGCTCGGACGCTCGGAGTACTGGCACAACGTCCTGGTCCTGCGGCGGCTGGCCCGCCGGGACGGCCTGGAGCTGGTGGTGCTCGACGACGACGCGCACGGCCAGGTGGACGTGGCGCACCTGCGGCGCGAGCTGGACCGGGGCGACGTCGGGATGGTGGCCCTCACCCACGTGCCCATGGGCGGGGCGCAGGTCCAGCCGGCGGCCGAGGTGGGCCGGGCCTGCCGCGCGGCCGGGGTGCCGTTCGTCCTGGACGCCTGCCAGTCGGCCGGGCAGCTGCCGCTGGACGTGCAGGAGCTCGGCTGCGACGTCCTGGTCGGCACGGGCCGGAAGTTCCTGCGGGGACCGCGGGGCACCGCCTTCGTCCACGTCCGCCGGGAGCTGCTGGACCGGCTGGATCCCGAACTGCTGGACCGACGGTCCTCGGGGCCCGGCGCCGTCGAGGGCCGGGCCCGGCTGCTGGAGAGCTGGGAGACCGGCGTGGCCGCCCGGCTGGGACTGGGCCGGGCCGTAGAGCACGCCCTGGAGGTCGGGCCGGAGCCGATCCGGGACCGCGTCCGCGCGCTGGCGGAGTCCCTGCGCGCCCGGCTGGCCGCGGTCCCGACGGTGCAGGTGCACGACCGGGGCCTCGTCCGGTGCGGGATCGTGACGTTCTCCGTGCGGGACCGGCCGCCCGACCGGGTGCAGGCCCACCTGGCCGGGCAGCGGATCACCGTCTCCACCGCCCCGCTCCCACCGTCGGCGGCCGAGCACGTCCTGGACCCGGGCCCCGAGCAGCAGACCGTGGCGGTGCGGGCCTCCGTGCACTACTACAACACCGAGGAGGAGCTCGACCGGCTGGCTGCCGCACTGTCCTGAGCGGCACCGTCCTGAGCGGGGGCGTGCCCGGTCCGGGCGGAGGCGATGGGGCCCACGTGCACGTGCTCCCGGGTGGCCGTGAGCACGGACCCGTCCGGGACGCAGTGCCACCCGGGCCCGTCGTCGGAGGGCTCACTGGCCACCACGGTCCCGGAGCCGTCCCGGCGCCAGCACAGGGTGTCCCCGGCCGCCGTGGCGGCGATCGTGGTGCCGTCGGTGAGCAGGAGGTTGAACCGGCCCGTGGTCCGCGCCGAGACGTCCTGGACCACGGCGGCCAGTGCCTCCGGTGCCGAGGCCCCACCGGTGAGCCGCTCCTGGACCAGGGCCCAGAGCAGGGCGGAGTCGACGCGCGCCTCGAGGCCCAGCAGGCGGACCGGGGGCAGGGCGGCGGCCAGCTTCTCCACGGACCTCGGCCAGCCGTCGACGCGCCCGTTGTGGCTGAACAGCCACCGGCCGTCCGTGTAGGGGGCGGCCGCGGCCTCGTCGGGGGTGGTGCCCGGCGTGGCCGAGCGCACGGCGGCCAGCACCGCCCTGCTGGTGGTCACCCGGGCCACGTCGGCGAAGGAGGAGTCCGCCCACATCGGCACCGCCCTGCGGTACCGGGCCGGCACGGCATGACCGGGGGCGTACCACCCGGCGCCGAACCCGTCGGCGTTCATGAGGCCGTTGCGCTGGTGCCGCGGCGCCCAGGACTGGGTGAGCAGCCCGTGCTCAGGGGCCAGGAGGAGATCCGCCAGGGACGTCGGCGGGCCGAGGAAGGCCAGGTGGCGGCACACCCGGCTACCGCCCCTCGGCCGCGGCGTCGCGCACGGTGCGGAAGCCGGTGAAGATCTGCCGCCGGACGGGGTAGTCCCAGTTCCGGAACGTGCCGCGGCAGGCCGCCGGGTCCGTGGCCCAGGACCCGCCGCGCAGCACCTTCTGCTCGGGCCCGAAGAACACCTCGCTGTACTCCCGGTACGGGAACGCGCGGAACCCCGGGTACGGCAGGAAGTCGCTCGAGGTCCACTCCCACACGTCCCCGATGAGCTGGTGCACGCCCAGCGGCGAGGCGCCGGCGGGGCAGGAGCCCACCGGCGCCGGGCGCAGGGCCGTCCCGCCGAGGTTGGCGTGGCGGGTCGTCGGCTCCTCGTCCCCCCACGGGAAGCGCCGGGACCGGCCGGTGGCCGGGTCCCAGCGGGCGGCCTTCTCCCACTCCGCCTCCGTGGGCAGCCGGCGTCCGGCCCACCGGGCGTACGCCTCGGCCTCCCAGTAGGACACGTGCTGCACCGGTTCGTCGCCGGGCACGGGTTCGACGACGCCGAAGCGCCGCCGCCACCACTGCCCGGCCTCGCGCCGCCAGAACCCCGGGGCGCTGATCCCCGTCCGCTGCCGGTGCGCCCAGCCCGCGGGGCTCCACAGGTCCTCCCGGTCGTAGCCGCCGTCCGCCACGAAGCCCGCGAGGTCCGCGTTGCTGATCGGCCGCGTGTCGATCCAGAAGCCGGGCACGTGGACCTCGTGGGCGGGGCGTTCGTTGTCGAGGGCCCACGGGTCCACGGAGGAGCCCATGGTGAAGGAGCCCGCGGGCACGTGCACCTCCCGCGGCAGGCCCGTGCCCCGGGGGGCGCGCACGGCCGCGTCCAGCGGCTCCGCGTGCAGCACCGGCGCCCCGGTGCGCAGCTGGTGGGTCGCGAGCATGGTCTCGGCGTGCTGCTGCTCGTGCTGGACGATCATCGTGAAGGCGAAGCCGGACTCCAGCAGGGGCGAGCCCTCCAGCGGCACGCGGTCGAGGATGTCGAGGGCCTTGGCCCGGACCTCGCCGATGTAGGCGCGGGACTCCGCCGGGTCGAGCAGCGGCAGCGACGGGCGGGAGCTGCGGGAGTGCTCGAAGGCGTCGTAGAGGGAGTCGATCTCCGGGCGCAGGGGCTCCAGCCCGCCCACGTCGCGGACCAGCCACAGCTCCTCCTGGCTGCCGACGTGCGCCAGGTCCCACACCAGCGGCGACATCAGCGGGGAGTGCTGGGCGAGCAGCTCGGCGTCGTCGCACGCGGTGAGCGCGTGCACACGGCGGCGCGACCGCTCCAGTTCGGCGGCGATGCGCTCCTTCAGCGCCGAGGGGGTCCCTGCGGCGTCCGTGCGCGGATCGGTGTGGTTCATGCGGCGTGCTCCTCGTCCTCGGGGGTGTCGTCCAGCAGGTCTCCGGTGCCGGGCCGGCGCGCCGGCCGCTCGTCGGCGGGGCACCGGCCGGCGTCCGGCGTCAGCCGGTGAGGTGCTCGGTCATGGCGTCGGCGACCTGCCGCGGCGAGTCCTCGGTGGGGATGTGCTTGCCCGCGACCTCCACGAGGTCGGCGCCGGGGATCTCCTCGACGTAGCGCCGGGCGAAGCCGATCCTCTGGAACTCGTCGTCGCGGCCCCACACCAGGCGCGTGGGCAGGGCCTTCCGCTGCAGCGCGGGCACGACGTCGAGGGTCCAGCGGGGGTCGGCGGCGGCCGCCATCGCCGTCCACGACCGGACCCTGGCCGGTTCGTGCCAGGGGGAGAGGTAGTCGGCCAGCTCGTCGTCGCTCAGCTCCCGCACGGTGCTGCGGCGGGTGGACGCGGCGCGGGCCGCGAGCAGGTCCTCGACGGTGGTGGCGGCCCTGACCCCGGGATCGCGGAAGCGCTCGACCGCCGGGACGGGCCAGGAGTCGAACATCACCGAGTTCATCAGCACCATCCGCTGCACGCGGTCGGTCGTGGCGGCCAGGTGCTGGGCGATGCCGCCGCCGATGTCGTGACCGGCCAGGTCGAAGTCGTCCACGCCCAGGGCGTCCGCGGCGTCCAGCACCGTCCGGGCCAGCGCCGGGACGGTCGCCTGCTCGGGATCGAGCTCACCGGCGCTGGCGCCGAACCCCGGCAGGTCCAGGGCGATGCACCGGCGGATCCGCCCCAGGTCCGGCAGCACCGGTTGCCAGACCCGGCTCCAGAAGGTGCCGTGCAGCAGCACGAGGGGCCGCTCCTCGTCGTCGCCCGCGGTCAGGTACGACAGCTCGGTGCCGTCGACGTCGACCTGCCGGCGCTCCAGGGGGTGCTCCACGGGGGTTCCTCTCGTTGTCGGGCCGGGGACGGGCGTCCTCCTCCGATCCTCCCGCTAGGCGTCGAGCTCGTCCAGGGCGGCCTGGTAGGCCTCGTGGTAGGTGGGGAACTGGGCGACCTGGTCCCGCAGCACGTCCAGCGGCAGCTGCGTGCGGACGGCCAGCGCGGCCTGGTGGATCCACTCCCCGGCCATCGGCCCGACCGCCCACGCCCCGATCAGCACGCCCCGGTCTGCGTCGGCCAGCAGGCCGAGGTGTCCGCGGGGGTCCCGCTCGTAGGTCCAGGGGCGGGCGAGGGACCGGGCCAGGTCCAGCTCCACGGCCGCGGTGCGGATCCCGCGCCGCTTCGCCTGCTCGGCGGTCAGCCCGGCGGCGGCGATCTCCGGGTCGGCGAACACCACCCGCGGGATCCCCTCGTAGGTCGCGGGTCGGGGCCGGCCGAGGACGGCGTCGGCGGCGATCCGCCCCTGGTACTTGGCCACGTGGGTGAAGGGCATGACGCCGGTGACGTCACCGATCGCCCACAGGTTCTCCGCCGCGCGGCAGTGCTCGTCGACGAGCACCTCGCCGTGCTCGCCCAGCTGCGCCCCGGCGTCCTCGCAGCCGAGGTCCCGGGTGCGGGGCCTGCGGCCGGTCCCGAGGATGACGACGTCGGCGGCGGCCTCGGTCCCGTCGTCGAGGGTCAGGACGCTGTCCTCGCCCACGCGCCGGGCGCCGGTGGCCGAGGCCCGCAGGCGGACGTCCACGCCGGCCTCGGCCAGGCAGCTGTGCAGGAGCTCCCCCACCCGGGGTTCCTCCCGGTCCAGCAGCCGGGGGCCGCGGTGGACGAGGGTGACCTCGACCCCGTAGCCGGCCAGGAACGTGGCCTTCTCGATCCCGACCGCCCCGCCGCCGACGATCACCGCGCGCCCCGGCAGCTCGCGGACGGTGTAGGCCTCCCGGTTCGTCCACGCGGTGATCTCCTCGATGCCCTCGAGCGGGGGGACGACGGCCTGGGAGCCGGTGGCGACGACGATGTGCTCGGCGGTGATCTCCCGCTCGCCCACCCGGATCCGGCCCGGACCGGTGATCCGTGCTGCTCCGCGGATCACGGTGGCGCCCTGCTCGGCGTAGCTCTCGGCCTGGGCGGAGTCGTCCAGGTGCCGGGCCATGACGTCGCGGTACTCGCGGGCCCCGGCCCAGTCCGGCTCCGGGCCGGACATCCCGGGGGTCCGCCGCACCTCGGTGCGGGCCTCCACGGGCCGCAGGACCGTCTTGGACGGGATGCACGCCCAGTAGGCGCACTCCCCGCCGATCAGTTCCCGCTCGAGGACCGCGACCTTCTGCCCGGCCGCGATGAGCCGGCCGGCCGCGACCTCACCGCCGGGGCCCATGCCCAGCACGGCCACGTCGAAGTGCTCGCTCATGTCTGTACCTCTTCTTCCTGCCCGGATCCCTGCTCGGGTTCCGCGCTGGGATTCCTGGATCGAACTTCTGGGTCCCGGGGGGTGCGCGCCGTGGGAGCGCCGTGGCGGCAGGCCCGACCCCAGTGTGCACCTTTCCCCGCGGAGGTCCAGGGGAGCGGACGGCCGGGCGGGACCGCCCCCGGTCCCGGGAGCGCCCATATACTGGCCGCGCGGCAGAGGGAGGATCCCCACGGCCGGCTCGCCACCCGACCACCGACCGCCAGGAGAACGACCATGACCGCAGCTTCCCCCTCCCGCACCCGCCGTGCCGCCGGACCCGTGCTGGGCGCCGCCCTGCTCCTGGGCCTCACCGCCTGCGGAGGCGGCGGCGACCCCCTCGCCGGGGACGAGGGCTCCGAGGACGGCGCCACCGGGACCGTGACCGTGGGCTCGGCGGACTTCCCGGAGAACGAGATCCTGGCCCACCTCTACGCCGGGGCGCTGGAGTCCGCCGGGGTCGACACCGAGATGAACCTCGGCATCGGCTCCCGCGAGGCCTACGTCGGCGCGGTCCGGGACGGGGCCGTGGACGTGATCCCCGACTACTC
Organism: Kocuria rosea subsp. polaris; assembly: GCF_001483755.1. Classification (GTDB taxonomy): domain Bacteria; phylum Actinomycetota; class Actinomycetes; order Actinomycetales; family Micrococcaceae; genus Kocuria; species Kocuria cellulosilytica. Next base: position 130,391 of record NZ_LQBK01000042.1, on the reverse strand, counting down.
CGGCAACCTGCTGCTCTTCGCGGACCCGGAGGCCACCGCGAGCTCCGCCGAGGAGATCATGGACGCCCTGCCGGACGCTCTTCCCGAGGGGCTCACCGTGCTGGAGCCGGCCGAGGCGCAGAACAAGGACACCCTGGTGGTCACCCCGGAGACCGCCGAGCAGTACGGGCTGACGAGCATCGCCGACCTGGCGGCGGTCTGCGACCAGCTGGTGCTCGCGGCCACCCCCGAGTTCGCCGAGCGGGCCTACGGCCTCGACGGCCTCGAGCAGAACTACGGGTGCGTGCCGAAGTCCTTCGAGCCGATCAACGACGGCGGCGGCCCCCTGACCCTCCAGGCGCTGCTCGACGGCAACGCGGACGTCGCCGACATCTTCAGCACCACCCCCTCGATCGTGGAGAACGACCTCGTGGTGCTGGAGGACCCGGAGAACAACTTCATCGCCCAGCAGGTGGTGCCCCTGACGGCCGAGGACCGGCTGCCCCAGGAGGCGGTGGACGCCCTCAACGAGCTGTCCGGCAAGCTCAGCACGGAGGACCTCATCGAGCTGAACCGCAAGGTCAGCGGCCAGGACCAGGTCAACCCGGCCGAGGCGGCCGAGGAGTGGCTCTCCGCCAACGGGTACTGAGATCGGGCCCACGGACGGATCGGGCCCACGCACGGAGCAGGCCCGCGGACACCGACCCGGGCCCACGACCCCGGGACCCCGCGCCGGATCGGGTCCGGAACGAGGACGGAGAGGAAGCCAGCGTGAGCGAGCACGGAAAGGAAGCAACGATGCAGCAGATGAAGGAACGACTCGGCGTGTCCGCGGTGTGGGAGATGCTCCGGGAGAGCGCGGCGTCCCCGCAGGAGCCCAGCCTCGAGGGCCTGATGCGGGCCGTCGTCGCGGAGTGCGACTCGTTCGAGCAGAGCCTGTCCGGGCTCATGGCCCACCGGATCGCCGACGAGCACGTGACCCGCGAGGACCTCGTGGTGCTGTTCACGGAGGCGCTCGCCGCGGAGCCGGCCATCGCGGAGAGCGCGGCCGTGGACCTGCTGGCCAGCGTGGCCCGCAATCCCGCGTACCCCAGCGTGCTGGTCCCCTACCTCTTCGCCAAGGGGTTCCTCGGGCTGCAGGTGCACCGGGTGGCGCACCACCTCTGGCACCGGCAGCGCCCGCTGGCGGCCATGTTCCTGCAGAGCAGGGTCTCGGAGGTCTTCTCGATGGACATCCACCCCGGCGCCGCCATCGGGTCGGGGGTCTTCATCGACCACGCGACCGGGGTGGTCATCGGCGAGACCGCGGTGGTCGGCGACGACGTCTCGATCCTGCAGAACGTGACGCTCGGGGGCACGGGCAAGCAGACCGGGGACCGCCACCCCAAGATCGGCTCGGGGGTGCTCCTGTCCGCCGGGGCCAAGGTGCTCGGCAACGTGGCCGTCGGCGACGGGGCGAAGGTCGGCGCGGGCAGCGTGGTGCTCGCCCCCGTCCCGGCGGGGACCACGGCGGTGGGGGTGCCCGCCCGTGTCGTCCGGTGCCGGGCCGGTGAACCGCCCGCCGAGTCGATGGACCAGTCCCTCGACTACGAGATCTGACGGCTGCATGAGCCGGGGCCGGGGCGCCCGGCGGGGTCAGCGGGCGGCGCGAGCCTGCTCGACCGAGGCCACGAACTCCCGGGCCAGCGCCACCAGCTCCTCGGTCCGCTCGATCTGGGGCATGTGGCCGGTCTCCGGGAAGACGTGCAGCCGGGCCTCCGGCAGGGCCGCGGCCGCAGCCTCGGCGTGGTGGGCGGGCAGCACGGCGTCCGAGTCGCCCCACACCACGAGCACGGGCAGGCCCGACGCCCGCACCCGCTCCAGGAGGGCCCGCCGCCACCCCGGCAGCACTCCGACCACCGGCAGGCCGATGCTGCGGTAGGTGCCCAGGAACGTGGCCCGGAAGTCCGGCTGGGAGCCCACCAGCGCCGCGTGCCGGAGCAGCTCCGGGGTGGCCAGGGCGGGGTCGAAGAAGCAGCTCTGGTTCGAGCGCACTGCGGCGGCCCGCGCGAGCGGGCGGAAGCGGCGGCCCACCACCGGCAGCCGCGACAGGGCGGCCCACACCATGGGCAGGGCGGAGACGTTGGCCTCCCGGCCGAACCCGGCGCTGTTGGCGAGCAGCAGCCCCGCGACCCGCTCGGGGTGCTCGGCGGCCACGGTCATGGCCACGGCGCCGCCCAGGGAGTTGCCCATGAGGTGCACCGGCCGGTCCTCGCCGAGCGCGTCGAGCACGCCGACCACGGCGCGGGCGAACGTCCCGAGCCCCGGCTTCTCCGGGCCGGCGGGGGTGAGCCCGAAGCCGGGCAGGTCCATGCTGAGCACGCGGTGGTCCCGCGCCAGCAGCTCGTGGGCGGCCGCCCAGTCCTCCAGGCTGCGGCCGATGCCGTGCAGCAGCACGACCGGCGGGGCCTCCGCCGCGCCGGAGCGGCGGATGCGCACGGGGCGTCCGGCGACCTGCACCGTCGTCGTCGTGGTGTGCGGCGCCCCGGCCGGGACGTCCCCGGCGGGGGCGTCCGCGGGAGCGGCGTCCGCCGCCGGGCGCGGGGTGTGCCGGCCGGTCATGCGCGGGCCTCCTGGGGGCGGGCACCGCGGCGGGCCGCGGTGCGGGGGACGAGGTCGAGGGTCCGGGACAGCGGGGTGCGCAGCGTGGTCGCGGAGTCCAGCAGGTAGTTCTGCCGCACCCGCCACGGGTGCCGGTCGCCCTGGCGCGGGAACGCGTCGATCGCGCGCCGGACGTAGCCGGAGCTGAGGTCGAGCAGCGGGTGCTCGGCCATCTCCCGGCGCGCGCGGGGCACCACGGCCCCGGCGTCGTGGCGCCGCAGGTGCCGCAGCACCTTGCACACCAGGCGGTGGGTGAGGTCGGCGCGCAGGGTCCAGGACGCGTTGGTGTAGCCGATGCACAGCGCGAAGTTCGGCACGCCGGTGAGCATCGCCCCGTTCCACACGAACTGCTCGGACAGCTCCACCGGCGTCCCGTCCACGGTCAGGACGATCCCGCCGAAGGGAAGCAGCCGCAGACCCGTGGCGGTGACCACGAGGTCGGCCTCGAGCACCCGGCCGCCGCTCAGCCGGACGCCCTCCGGCACGAACGTGTCGATCGTGTCCGTGACGACCTCCGCCCGCCCCTTCCGCAGGGCCTTGAACAGGTCCGCGTCGGGCACCGCGCACAGCCGCTGGTCCCAGGGGTCGTAGGACGGGGTGAAGTGCTCGGCCACGAGCTCCTCCGAGCCGAGCATCCGTGCGGCCCGGGACGTGAAGAACTGCCGGGCCGCGGCCGGGCGGCGGCGGCAGAACTGGTACACGGCCGTGCTGAACAGGATGTTCTTGGCCCGGACTGCCCGGTGGGCGAGTCCCGCGGGCAGGACCCGGCGCAGCGCGTCGGCCCGCCGGTCGCGCCCGGGCACGGCGCTGATCCACGTGGGGGAGCGCTGCAGCATCGTGACGCTCGCGGCCTCGGCGGCCATGGCCGGCACCAGGGTCACCGCGGTGGCGCCGCTGCCGACCACCAGCACGCGCCGGCCCGTCCAGTCCAGGTCCTCGGGCCAGAACTGGGGGTGCACCACCCGGCCCCGGAAGTCCTCCAGGCCCGGCAGCACGGGGTCGTGGCCGCGGTCGTAGTCGTAGTAGCCGGCGCACGAGTACAGGAACGAGCACGTCATGGTGCGCTCGTGCACGGCCCCGTCCTCGTCGCGGACCTCGAGGCCGAGGGTCCAGCGCTGCTCGGCCCCGGACCAGTCGGCGGAGACCACCCTGGTGCGCAGGCGCAGGATCCGGTCGATGCCGAACTCCTGCGCCGTCTCGTGGATGTACGCGAGGATCGACGGTCCGTCGGCGATGGACTGCGGGTCCCGCCACGGCTTGAAGGAGTAGCCGAGGGTGAACATGTCGGAGTCGGAGCGCACGCCCGGGTAGCGGAACAGGTCCCAGGTCCCGCCCAGGTCGTCCCGCGCCTCCAGCACCGCGCAGGACAGCTCGGGGCACTCGGTCTGCAGGCGGTAGGCGGCGCCGATGCCGGACAGGCCGGCCCCGACGACGACGACGTCCCGGTGGTCGGTCCCGCCGGAACGGTCACCGGGGGAGTCGCCGGAGCGGTCACCGGGGAAGTTCCCGCGGGAGCTCCCCCGGGAGTTCTCGGGGGAGTCGCCGGAGGCGTCGCGGAGGGGCTCGGCGGGGATGGCGCCGGGGATCCCGCCGGGGATCCCTCCGGCCGTGGAAGGTGCTGGCATGGTTCCAGGATCACCCGGCGCCCTGGGGGAAGACTTGACGCTGGACGACAGATGCTTGACCCTGGGCGACATGACGGTCATCCGGTCCGCGGGTCTGCGCGGCTTCCGCGCCGCGGTCGCGGAGCTCGGCGGCAGCGCCGAGGCCCTGGCCGACGCCGCCGGCCTGCCCCGCGCCGCCCTGGACACCGACGACCTCCTGGTGCCGGAGCGGGCCGTGGGACGGGTGCTCGAGACCGCCGCCCGGGAGCTGGGCTGTCCCGACCTGGGGCTGCGGGTCGCCGCCCGGCAGGACCCGGGCGTGCTCGGCCCGCTCGCCCTCGCCGCCCGCCACTCGGAGACGGTCCGCGACGCCCTCGAGTGCACCTCCCGCTACCTGTTCGTCCACGCCCCGTCCCTCGAGCTGGCGCTGGTGCAGGACCCCTACGGCGCCCGCGGGGTGACGGCGGTGCGCTACGGCGGGTCCGCCGCGTCCGCCCGGGACCCCGGGCGGGGCAGCCCCCAGGGCACCGACCTCGGCCTGGGCCTGCTGCACCGGGCCCTGACCTCCCTGGTGGGAGGCCGCTACGGGCTGCGCACGGTCGAGCTGGCCCACCGGCCGGCGGCGCCGCTGCGGGCCTACGAGGAGTTCTTCGGGGCGCCCGTGCGCACCGGCCGCCCCGAGGTCCTCCTGCGCCTGCCCACGAGCACGCTCGCCCGGCCGCTGCACGGGGACGCCGGGGTGCGGCAGGTGGCGCTCGCCTTCCTCGACACCCAGCTCCCCGGGGCCGGCTCCGCGTGGGCGCCCCGGGTCCGCGGCGTGCTGGTGCAGCTGCTCGGCACCGCGGCCCCGGAGATCGAGGCCGTGGCCCGGGCGCTGGACCTGCACCCCCGCACCCTGCAGCGCCGGCTCGCCGAGGAGGGCACCACCTTCGGCGCCGTGCTCGACGAGACCCGGCGCAGCGCCGCCCTGCGCTGGCTCACCAGCACCGACGTCCCCCTCGGCCAGATCGCCGGGCTGGTCGGGCTCTCGGAGTCCTCGGCCCTCACCCGGTGCGCCCGCCGATGGTGGGGCGCCCCGCCGCGGGACGTCCGCCGCCGGGGCGTCCGGGCCGCCTGACGGTGTCGCAGGACGTCAACTTCCTGTCGCGGAGGGTCAAGCGGCGGCGCGGGTCCGCCCCCACACTGGACAGCGGGCCCCGCGCCCGCCCCGCGCCACGACCCCGTCCCGGCCCCCGCCACGACCCCAGGAGCAGCCCGTGTCCCCGTCCGCACCCTTCCGTTTCCCCGGCGCCACCGCGGTGCTCACCGGCGCCGCCTCCGGCATCGGCGAGCAGCTCGCCCACGGCCTCGCCGCCCGCGGCACCCACCTGGTGCTCCTCGACCGGGACGCGGCGGGACTCGAGCGAGTCGCCGGGGCGGTCCGCGCCGGGCACCCGGACCTGCCGGTGCGCACGGTCCTCGCCGACCTGGCCGAGCTGTCCGCGCTGCCGGGCGTGGCCGGGCGGATCCGCGCCGAGCACCCGCGGATCGACCTGCTGGTCAACAACGCGGGGGTGGGCCTGGGCGGGACCTTCGAGCAGGTCTCCGCCGAGGAGTTCGACTGGCTCATGGACATCAACTTCCGGGCGCCCGTGGTGCTCACCCGCGAGCTGCTGCCCGCCCTGCTCGCCGCCCCCGGCAGCCACCTGGTCAACCTCTCCAGCCTGTTCGGCCTCATCGCCCCGCCCGGGCAGGTGGCGTACTCCGCGAGCAAGTACGCCCTGCGCGGGTTCAGCGAGGGCCTGCGCCACGAGCTGGCGGGCCGGGTGGGGGTCACCGTGGTCCACCCCGGCGGGGTCCGGACCCGGATCGCCGAGACCGCGCGCACCCCGGCCGGTGTGCCCGAGGAGCGGGCCCGGAAGGACCGCGAGGACTTCGCGGGGCTGCTGATCTATCCGGCGGAGCGGGCGGCCGCCGACATCCTGGGGGCGGTGGAGCGGCGCCGCGGACGGCTGCTCGTGGCTCCCAGCGCCGTGCTGCCGGACCTCGTGGCGCGGCTCCTGCCGGGCTCCTACTGGCCGGTCCTGCGGCACGCGCCGCGGCTCCTGCAGCGCCTTCCCGGGCGGCGGCGCCGGGCCTAGGCTGGGCGCATGACCAGCACGCTGTCCGCCGTCGCCGTCGACTGCCGGGACCCCGAGACCCTCGCCCGCTTCTGGTGCGCCGCCCTGGGCTACGTCGTCCACGGCGAGGCCGAGGGCTACGTGGGGATCGTGCCCGCGGAGGGCCGCGGCCCGCACCTCGACTTCGTGCTCGTCCCCGAGCCCCGGACGGTCAAGAACCGGCTGCACCTCGACCTGCGCGCGGTGGACACCGACCAGGACGCGGAGGTCGCGCGGCTGGAGTCCCTCGGCGCCCGCCGCGTGGACGTGGGGCAGGGCCCCGAGGTGACCTGGGTGGTGCTGGCCGATCCGGAGGGCAACGAGTTCTGCGTGCTCGCCGATGCCGAGGACGCCTGACCCGGCGGGCTCAGGCGACCACTCCGTCCACGTAGTACCACCGGCCGTCCTCGCGCCGGAACCGGGAGCTCTCCCGCTGGGTCCCCCGGGCGCCGCCCGCGCCGCGCCAGTGGGCGGTGAAGTCCACCCGGTCCTCGTCGTCGAAGGGGCCGCCGCCCGTGGTCCCGTGGACGTCCAGCCGGGTCCAGCGCAGCGCGGGGTCCAGGCCCACCGCGTCCGGGCGCGTGGCCGGGTGCCACGTGGCCAGCAGATAGGACTCGTCCCCGGCGGCGAAGGCGCTGAACCGCGAGCGCATGAGCAGCTCCGCCGTGGGCGCCGGGCGGCCGCCGTGGAAGCGGCCGCAGCACGCGCCGTAGGTCTCCCCGGTGCCGCAGGGGCAGCGGGCGTCGTCGTCGATCATGCCCCCGATCCTCTCACCGGCCCCGCTCCCGCTCCCGCTCCCGGACCCGCTCCGGGGCGCGAGGTTGCGGACGACGGCCACCGGAACGCGTCCGGTCACCGTCGTCCGCAACCTCGCGGAAGGAGTACCCGCGCAGGAGGGCTCGCGCAGGAGGAGTCGCGCAGGGGAGGGGGGCGCTCAGGCCATCCAGCCCTCGACCACGCCCTTGCCGAAGAACACCACGAACGCCGCCGCTACCACGTACATCAGCGGGTGCACCTCTTTGCCCCGGCCCTGCACGAGCCGGATGAAGACGTAGGAGACGAAGCCCGCGCCGATGCCGTCCGCGATCGAGTAGGTGAACGGCATGACGGCGAACGTCAGGAAGGACGGCACGGACAGGCCCCAGTCGTCCCACTCGATGCGCACGACCTGCTTGGCCATGAGGAAGCCCACCACGACCATGGCCGGGGCCACGGCCTCGAACGGCACCACGTTGACCAGCGGCGTGATGAACATGGCGAGCAGGAACAGCACGCCGGTGACCACGTTGGCCAGGCCGGTGCGCGCGCCGTCGGCGATGCCGGTGGAGGACTCCACGAAGATCTGGTTGGAGGACACCGAGCCCGCGCCGCCGGCGATCGCGCCCGCGGCGTCCACGAGCAGGATCTTGTCCACGTTCTGGATCTGACCGTTGCGGCCCACGAGCCCGGCCTGCTGGGAGAGCCCGACCATCGTGCCCATCGCGTCGAAGAAGATCGAGAGCAGGATGGTGAAGATCAGCAGCGCCGCGGCGAGCGCCCCGAGGCTCTGGAACGCCTCGAGCGGGGCGGCCGAGCCCACGAGGGAGAGGTCCGGCAGCGCCACGAAGGAGGTGGGGGCCGCGGGCACGACCAGCGACCAGCCGGTGGGGGCGTCCACCGAGGAGCCGGACGGGACGACCGCCTCGAGCACGTGGGCGAGGACCGTCGTGGCGACCACGGCGATCAGGATGGCGCCGCGGACGTTGCGGACGATGAGGGCCACGGTCAGCAGCAGGCCGACCACGAACGTCAGCATGGGCCAGCCGAGCAGCGTCCCGCCGTCGCCGAGCTGCACGGGCACGGTGGTGCCGGCGGCGTCCGGGATGCGGCGCACGAAGCCGGCGTTCACGAAGCCGATCAGGGCGATGAACAGCCCGATGCCCACCACGATGGCGGTCTTCAGAGAGGCCGGCACGGCGTTGAACACGGCGGTGCGGAAGCCCGTGAGGACCAGGACGAACATGATCAGGCCCGCCCACACCACCAGGCCCATCACCTGCGGCCACGTGAGCTCCGGGGTGGTCACGATCGTCACGGCGAGGAACGCGTTGACGCCCAGGCCGGTGGCGATCGCGAAGGGCGCGCGGGCCACGACGCCCATGAGGATGGTCAGCACCCCGGCGACGAGCGCCGTGACCGCGGCGACGCGCTCGCCGCCCAGGACGTTGCCGGCGCCGTCCGGTCCGTAGCCGAGGATCAGCGGGTTGAGCACCACGATGTAGCTCATCGCGATGAACGTCGCCACGCCGCCGCGGACCTCGCTCGTCACCGAGGAGCCGCGCTCGCTGATCTTGAAGAAGCGGTCCAGGCCGTTGCGCGGCGGGCCGGAGGGAGTCTCCGTGGAGACGGAAGCGGAGGATGCCATGGTGGTCCTTCAGGCACTCGACGGGAGGGAGCGGGACTCCACGAGGGGGCGCTCCCGGGCTGACGGCGGCACCGTTGCCACCGGGACGACACTACCTGCCCGCGTCCGGGCGCGTCCCGGCCGGAACGTGCCGCGGGACGGGACGCGCACCCGCCGCGAGCCGGGGGCACGGACCCGCCGGAAGCCAGGACGCACACCCGCCGCGAGCCGGGACGCGGTCCCGCCGGAACCGGGGCGCGCACCCGGCCGCCGGGCGACCCCGGCGCCGGGGCCGCCCCGGCTCCCGGGCCGGGGACCGGGGCCACGCGCCGGGAACCGGCCCGGGAGGCCCTGCTCCGGCGGAACACCGGCCGGACGGAGCCCGTTGACGTGGTGGCGGGCTCCGCACGAACCGCGGCGCACGCCCGCACCGACCAATCGACCACCGCGGCCGGCCGGCGGCACCGCCGCGCGGCACGGCCGCACGAAGGAGTGCACACCTCATGAGCCAGCCCTCACCGATCCCTCCCACCGCCTCCGGCAACTACCGGATCCTCCGCAGCGTGCCCACCTACGACGCGGCTCAGGAGATCGTCGACACGCTCTCCGACGCCGGGTTCCCCGTGGAGCACGTCCGGGTGGTGGGCACCGGCCTGCGCTCGGTCGAGCAGGTCACCGGGCGGATGACCAACGGGAAGGCCGCCCTCTACGGCATGGTCTCCGGCGCGTGGCTCGGCCTCTTCGTGGGTCTGCTCCTCGGCCTCTTCGCCGTGGGCGCCTGGCTGAGCGTGGTGCTGTGGGGCGTGGCCCTGGGCGCTGTCTGGGGCCTGGTCCTCGGCCTCGTGGGCCACGCGGCGACCGGCGGGCGCCGGGACTTCCGCAGCATCCAGGGCTTCGAGGCCGACGCCTACGACGTCCTGGTCGACGCCGAGCACGTCGACGACGCGGCGGCGCACCTCGCCGGGGAGCGGCCCACGGCCTGAGCCCCCGCCCACGGCACGGCACGGCGCAGCGGCGCAGTACAGCACAGCGCAGCGCCGGACGGCCCCTCGGGCCCCGGCCCCGCCCCTCCGGGCGGGGCCGGGGCCCGATGTCGTGGCACATGACGGCCGTCCTGTCCACCCCTGTGTCAAGGGGAGACGGTTCATGGCGGTTTGTGACGATCGGCGTGACTGTCCTGCCGGACGCGCGAACAATCGACGCCATGACACAGACGACGCGCGCGCCCCGCGCTGCCCGGAAGCCGAAGCCCGAGGGGCAGTGGAAGGTCGACGGCCGGGATCCCCTGAACCCCAACGAGGTCTTCAAGCAGGCCGACGACGGGCTCAACGTGCGCACCCGGATCGAGGAGATCTACTCGAAGCACGGCTTCGCGTCGATCGACCCGCAGGACCTGCACGGGCGCTTCCGCTGGTGGGGTCTCTACACCCAGCGCCGCCCGGGCATCGACGGCGGGAAGACCGGGTCCCTGTCCGACGCCGAGATCGAGGACGAGTACTTCATGATGCGCGTCCGGCTCGACGGCGGGGCCCTCACCCGCGAGCAGCTGCGCGTGCTCGGGCAGATCTCCGCGGACTTCGCCCGGGACTCGGCCGACATCACGGACCGCCAGAACATCCAGTACCACTGGATCCGCGTCGAGGACGTCCCGGAGATCTGGCGCCGGCTCGAGGACGCCGGCCTGGACACGGTCGAGGCCTGCGGCGACGTGCCGCGCGTGATCCTGGGCTCCCCGCTCGCCGGGATCGCCGAGGACGAGATCATCGACCCCACCCCGGTGATCGAGCAGATCAAGTCCACCTGGATCGGCTCCCCGGAGTTCTCCAACCTGCCGCGCAAGTACAAGACCGCGATCACCGGCCACCCGTCCCTGGACGTGGTGCACGAGATCAACGACTGCGCGTTCGTGGGCGTCGTCCACCCCGAGCTCGGCCCCGGCTACGACCTGTGGGTCGGCGGCGCCCTGTCCGTGGTGCCGTTCCTCGGCAAGCGCCTGGGCGCCTTCGTGACCGAGGAGCAGGCCCCCGCGGTGTGGAAGGGCGTCACGAGCATCTTCCGCGACTACGGCTACCGGCGGCTGCGCAACCGCGCCCGGCTGAAGTTCCTGGTCCAGGACTGGGGACCCGAGAAGTTCCGGCAGGTGCTCCAGGACGAGTACCTCGGCTACGAGCTCGCCGACGGCCCCGCGCCGGAGAAGGCGGCCACCCCGGGCGACCACATCGGCGTGCACCGGCAGAAGGACGGCCGGTTCTACATCGGCGTGGCCCCGCGCGTGGGCCGCGTCTCCGGGGCGAAGCTGCTGGCCCTGGCCGACGTCATGGCGAAGTACGGCTCCGACCGGCTGCGCACCACCCCGCACCAGAAGCTCGTGCTGCTCGACATCGCGGAGGCCGACGTCGAGAGCGCCGTCGCGGACCTCGACGCCCTGGACCTGCAGGCGAAGCCCTCGGCGTTCCGCCGCTCGACCGTGGCGTGCACCGGCATCGAGTACTGCAAGCTCGCGATCGTCGAGACCAAGCAGACCGCCTCGGACACCATCGACGAGCTCGAGCGGCGGCTCGACGGCGTGGAGCTGCCCCACCCCATCTCGATGCACGTCAACGGCTGCCCCAACTCGTGCGCCCGCATCCAGACCGCGGACATCGGGCTCAAGGGCCAGCTGCTGCCCACCGAGGACGGCGGGCAGAAGCCCGGCTACCAGGTCCACCTGGGCGGCGGGCTCGCCGACGACGACCGGGCCGAGGCCGAGCTGGGCCGGACCGTGCGCGGGCTGAAGGTGTTCCAGGACGACCTCGCCGACTACGTCGAGGGACTGGTCCGCCGCTTCCTGGCCCAGCGGACCGAGGACGAAAGCTTCGCCGAGTGGACCCGCCGGGTCGAGGAGAGTGAACTCGCATGACCACCACCGACACGGGCACCCGCCCCGCCCTGCGCGACGAGCAGCAGCTGCGCGCGCTCGCGGAGGCCGGCGCCGCCGCGCTGCACGCCGAGCTCGACGCCGAGGGCAGGGTCCCGGCCGAGGGCGAGGCCTCCACGGAGGAGGCCATCCGCTGGGTGGCCGAGAACTTCGACCTCCGCAACGTGACCGTGGCCTGCTCGATGGCCGACGCCGTGCTCCCGGCCCTGGTCGCCGAGCAGCTGCCCGGCGTGGACGTGCTCTTCCTGGAGACCGGCTACCACTTCCCGGAGACCATCGGCACCCGGGACGCCGTGGCGCACATGCTCGACATCACCGTGGTGGACGCCCTGCCGGAGCTCACCGTGGCCGAGCAGGACGAGAAGCACGGCAAGGACCTCTTCGCCCGGGACCCCGGCCTGTGCTGCGCCATCCGCAAGGTGGCGCCGCTGAAGAAGTCCCTCGAGGGCTACGAGGTGTGGTTCACCGGCGTGCGCCGCGACGAGTCCTGGACCCGCACCAACGCCCCGATGGTGACCTTCGACGAGACCCACAAGCTCGTCAAGGTCAACCCCATGGTGCACTGGACCCTCGACGAGCTCGTCGAGTGGTCGCAGGACCACGGCGTGCCCACGAACCCGCTGATGGCGGAGGGCTACCTCTCCATCGGCTGCTCCCCCTGCACGCGGCCCACGGCCCCGGGCGAGGACCCGCGCGCGGGCCGCTGGGCGGGCCAGGACAAGATCGAGTGCGGGATCCACCTGTGAGCGCACCCACCACGACGGAGGCGAACGTGACCACCCCGACCACCGCCCCGGCCCCCGCGGAGGCCGGCGTGCACAGCAGCCTCGACGCGCTCGAGGCCGAGTCCATCCACATCCTGCGCGAGGTCGTGGCGGAGTTCGACCGCCCGGCCATGCTGTTCTCGGGCGGCAAGGACTCGGTGGTCATGCTGCACCTGGCCGCCAAGGCCTTCTGGCCCGGACGGATCCCCTTCCCCGTGCTGCACGTGGACACCGGGCACAACTTCCCGGAGGTCCTGGACTTCCGGGACCGCACCGTGGAGCGGCTCGGCCTGCGGCTGGTCGTGGCGAGCGTGCAGGACTACCTCGACGACGGCCGGCTGCTCGAGCGCGCCGACGGCACCCGCAACCCCCTGCAGACCCTCCCGCTGCTGGACGCCATCGCGGAGCACCGGTTCGACGCCGTGTTCGGCGGCGGCCGCCGCGACGAGGACAAGGCCCGGGCGAAGGAGCGGATCCTGTCCCTGCGCGACGAGTTCGGGCAGTGGGACCCCCGCAACCAGCGCCCCGAGCTGTGGAACCTCTACAACGGCCGGCACACCCCCGGCCAGCACGTGCGGGCGTTCCCCATCAGCAACTGGACCGAGCTCGACATCTGGCGCTACATCGAGCGCGAGAACATCGAGCTGCCGCCCATCTACTACGCCCACGAGCGGGACGTCTTCCGCCGGGACGGGATGTGGATGGCCGTGGGCGAGTTCTCGGCGCCGGCCGGGGCCGAGACCGTGGAGCGGCAGACGGTGCGCTACCGCACCGTGGGGGACATGTCCTGCACCGGCGCCGTGCTCTCCGGGGCACGGACCGTGGCGGACGTGGTGGCCGAGGTCGCCGTGTCCACGCTCACCGAGCGCGGGGCCACCCGCGCGGACGACAGGATCTCCGAGGCCGCCATGGAGGACCGCAAGAAGGACGGGTACTTCTAGACATGACTTCCCCCAGCACCGCCGCGCCGACGGCCGAGCACCTCCCCACGATCGACCCCGGCTCGCTGTTCCGCTTCGCGACCGCCGGCTCCGTCGACGACGGCAAGTCCACCCTGGTGGGCCGGCTGCTGCACGACGCCAAGGCGATCCTCGCCGACCAGCTCGAGGCCGTGGGCCGCACCTCCGCCGAGCGCGGCTTCGGCGGCGGGACGGGCCGGCTCGACCTCGCCCTGCTCACCGACGGCCTGCGCGCCGAGCGGGAGCAGGGGATCACCATCGACGTGGCCTACCGCTACTTCGCCACGGACCGCCGCTCCTTCATCCTCGCCGACTGCCCCGGCCACGTGCAGTACACGAAGAACACCGTCACGGGCGCCTCGACGGCCGACGCCGTCGTGCTGCTCGTGGACGCCCGGCACGGCGTGGTCGAGCAGACCCGCCGGCACCTGGCCGTCGTGTCCCTGCTGCGCGTGCCGCACGTGGTGGTCGCCGTGAACAAGATCGACCTCGTCGACTACGACCAGGAGGTCTTCGACCGGGTCGCCGCGGACGCCACCGCCGTCGCCGCCCGGCTGGGGGTCGAGGACGTGCACGTGGTGCCCGTCTCCGCCCTCGAGGGCGACAACGTGGTGGAGCCCTCCGCACGGACCCCGTGGTACTCCGGGCGGCCGCTGCTGCGGGTGCTCGAGGAGCTGCCCACGGTGGACGAGTCCGGCCGCGGCACCGCGCGCCCCTTCCGCTTCCCCGTCCAGTACGTCATCCGCCCGCAGGGCGGCACGGCGCCGGGCGCGGACGCCGAGCAGCTGCGGGACTACCGCGGCTACGCGGGCCAGATCGCCTCGGGCACCGTCGCGGTCGGGGACGAGGTCGTGGTCCTGCCCGCGGGCCGGCGCACCACGGTCACCGGCATCGACGTGGCGGGCACCGCGCCCGCCCCGGGGGCGCCCCTGCCCGGCGAGCAGCTCACGGAGGCCGCGGCGCCGCTGTCCGTGACCCTGCGGCTGGCCGATGACATCGACATCGCCCGCGGCGACCTCGTCGCGAGCGCCGACGACGAGCTCCCGGAGCCCGTCCAGGACCTCGTCGCCTCCGTGGCGTGGCTCGGCGCGCGGCCCCTGCAGCCCCGCGCCCGCGTGCTCGTCAAGCACGGGGCGGCCACGGTCCAGGCCATGGTCACGGAGCTCGAGGGGCGGCTGGACCTCGAGGAGCTCGTGCTGCGGGACGCGGCGACCCTCGAGCTCAACGACATCGGGCGGGTCCGGCTGCGGCTGGCCTCCCCGCTGCCCGTCGACGCCTACGACCGGCTGCGGCGCACCGGCGCCTTCCTGGTCGTCGACCCGGCCACGGGCAACACGCTCGCCGCCGGGCTCGTGCGGGACGCCTGAGGTGGGCCGGCAGCAGCCGCTGGACCTCACCACGGTGACGGCCGGCCGCGGCGGACGCCCCGCCGCGGCACGCCGTCCCGGCTGGCCGCTGGTGCTGACCGCCCTCGCGCTCCTGACCGCCCTCACGGCCGCCGCCACGTGGCTGCGCGCCGACGGGACCTTCGCGGCGTGGGAGCAGGCCGCCGTCGAGACCTCCGACGCCGGGGCGCTGCGGCTGGGCTACTTCGGCAACCTCACGCACGGGCCCGCCCTGGTGGGGGTCGAGGAGGGCCTCTTCGCCCGAGAGCTGGGCGGGACCGAGCTGTCCCCCCAGGTCTTCGGCAGCGGGCCCACCGCCGTGGAGGCCATGAACGCTGGGACCCTGGACGCCGCGTTCGTGGGCCCCAGCCCGGCGATCAACTCCTACGCGCAGTCCGGCGGGGAGTCCCTCACGATCGTGGCCGGCGCGGCCTCCGGCGGCGCCCAGTTCGTGGTGACCGGCGACGTCGCGGGCGCGGACGACCTCGCGGGGAGCACCCTGGCGACCCCCGAGTTCGGGGGCACCCAGGACGTCGCGCTGCGCACGTGGCTCGCCGGACAGGGCTACGAGGTCGACGGCGACGGGGAGCGCTCCGTCGCGATCACCCCCATGCCCAACGGGCAGGCCCTGCAGATGCTGCGGCAGGGCCAGATCGACGGCGGCTGGCTGCCGCAGCCCTGGGCCACCCGCGCCGTCCAGGAGGAGGGCGCCCGCGTCCTGGTGGACGAGCGGGAGCTGTGGGCGGACGGCCGGTTCCCCACCACGGTGCTCGTGGTGCGCCGGGACTACCTCGAGCGGCACCCGCAGACCGTCGAGCGGCTCGTCCGCGGCCTGCAGCGCTCCGTGGACTGGCTCGAGGCCCGCGAGGACGACCCCGTGGAGGTGGCCGGCACCCTCAACGCCGGGCTCGTGCGGGCCGGCACCGAGGCCCTGCCGCAGGCCACGCTGATCGACGCGCTCGACGCCCTCGAGTGGACGGTCGACCCGCTCCCCGCGGCCTACCCCGCCCTGCTCGCCGACGGCGTCGCGGCCGGCACCACCCAGGACGCCTCGCTCGAGGGGCTCGTGGACGAGCGGTTCCTGGCGCGGGTGCGCCCGTCCGCCGCGGCGGGGGAGGGGGCACCGTGACGGCGATCCGGCTCGAGGGCCTGAGCAAGAGCTTCGGCCCCGCGGACGGCCCGGTCCTGGAGGACGTGGACCTGGAGGTGGAGCGGGGCCAGTTCGTGGCGCTGCTCGGCGCCTCCGGGTGCGGGAAGTCCACGCTGCTCAACATCGTGGCGGGGCTCGAGGAGCCCACCGGAGGCTCCGTGACCGTCCCCGCCGAGGGCGCGGCCCTGATGTTCCAGGACGCCGCCCTCTTCCCGTGGCTGAGCGCGCGCCGCAACGTGGAGCTGGCCCTCGAGCTGCGCGGCATGCCGCGGGCCGAGCGCCCGGAGCGGGCCCGCGAGCTGCTCGAGCTCGTCCGGCTCGGCCACGCCGGAGAGAAGCGCCCGCACGAGCTCTCCGGCGGGATGCGCCAGCGCGCGGCCCTGGCCCGGGCCCTCGCCCAGGAGCGGGAGGTGCTGCTCATGGACGAGCCGTTCTCCGCGCTGGACGCCATCACCCGGGACCTGCTGCACGACGAGCTGCTGCGGATCTGGCGGGCCACCGGCCGCACGATCGTGTTCATCACCCACAACGTGGGCGAGGCCGTGCGCCTGGGCCAGCGGGTGCTGCTGATGTCCTCCCGCCCGGGACGGATCGTCCAGGAGTGGGACACCCGCCCGTGGAAGGACCCCGACGCCTACGGCTTCGAGGGCAACGCCCAGTCGCTCGACGACACGCTCGGGGAGCTGACCCGCACGATCACCGCACGACTCCGGGAGGAGATCAGCCGCCATGCCGCCTGAGACCGCCGCACCCGCCGTCCCGGCCCGCCCGGCCGCGGCGCGCCCCGCCGTCGCGCACCCCCAGGCCCCCGCGGCCCCGGCCGGCGCGCGTCCCGCCGCCGACGAGCTCGCGGGGCTCGACGCCCTGCAGACCGAGCGCACCCGCCGCACGTCGGGGGCCGAGGTGCTGCGCACCAAGGTGGCGCCGCCGCTCGTGGCGCTGCTGTTCGCCCTGCTGCTGTGGCAGCTGCTCGTCGCCGTCCTCGGCCCCCGCCCGGACGTGGTGCCGGGCCCGCTCGACGTCGCCCGCCAGGCCGCCGCGCTGCTCTCCGACGGCACGGTGCTGGGCGCCCTGGGCACGAGCCTGTGGCGCGGGGTCAGCGGGTTCCTGATCGCGGTGGCCGTCGCCACCCCGCTGGGCCTGCTCGTGGCGCAGTGGCAGGGGCTGCGCAACGCCGTGGGCCCGCTCATCTCCGGGCTGCAGGTGCTGCCGTCCGTGGCGTGGGTGCCCGCCGCGATCATCTGGTTCGGGCTCTCCGACGCCACCGTGTACTTCGTGGTGCTGATGGGCGCCGTCCCGTCCATCGTCAACGGGATGCTCGCGGGCGTGGACCAGATCCCGCCGCAGCTGCGCCGCGCCGGGCACGTGCTCGGCGCCTCGGGCTGGACGATGGCGAGCCGGATCGTGCTGCCCGCGGCCCTGCCCGGCTACGTGGCCGGGCTCAAGCAGGGCTGGGCGTTCTCGTGGCGCTCGCTCATGGGCGCCGAGCTCATCGCGATCGGCGGCTCCATCGGCTTCGGCCTCGGCTCCCTGCTCGCCCAGGGCCGGACCGTGTCGAACATGGCCGTGGTGATGGTCGCGGTGCTCGCGATCCTCGCCGTCGGCATCCTCGTGGAGCTGCTGTTCTTCAACCCCGTGGAACGGCGTCTCCTGCGCGGGAGAGGGCTGCTCGGCCACCGGTCGTGACCCTGCCCACCCAGGAGATTCTGCGCTTGATTCACTACCCTTGAACCCGATCTACGATGCGCGCGGTGGACGCCGTGCGCGCAATCGAAAGGAACCCACGTGGCTGACACCACCACCCGCCCCCTGCGCGTCGCCGTGATCGGCGCCGGCCCGGCCGGCATCTACGCCGCGGACATGCTGACCAAGTCCGAGCCCGTGCAGAACGGGGAGCTCGAGGTCAGCATCGACCTGTTCGACCGCTACCCGACCCCGTTCGGCCTCATCCGCTACGGCGTGGCCCCCGACCACCCCCGCATCAAGGGCATCATCACCGCGCTGCGCGCCATCCTGGGCCGCGGCGACATCCGCTTCTTCGGCAACGTGGAGTTCGGCCGGGACCTGACCCTGGCCGACTTCGGCACCCACTACGACGCCGTGATCTTCGCGACCGGAGCCGTCTATGACGCCCCGCTGAACATCCCCGGCAACGACCTGTTGGGCGTGCACGGCGCCGCCGAGTTCGTGGCCTGGTACGACGGCCACCCGGACTTCCCGCGCACCTGGCCGCTCGAGGCCCGGGAGATCGCGGTCATCGGCAACGGCAACGTGGCCCTCGACGTCGCCCGCGTGCTCTCCAAGCACGCCGACGACATGCTCGTCACCGAGATCCCCGGCAACGTCTACCAGGGGCTCAAGGCGTCCCCGGTCACGGACGTGCACATCTTCGGCCGCCGCGGACCCGCCCAGGTGAAGTTCACCCCCCTCGAGCTGCGCGAGCTCGCCAAGTCGCGCGACGTCGACATCGTGGTCTACGACGAGGACTTCGTCTACGACGAGGGCTCCGAGCAGGCGATCGCCGAGAACAACCAGGTCAAGGTCATGGTCAAGACGCTCGAGAAGTGGCGGGCCGACGACGCCCCGAAGACCGCCTCCCGCCGGCTGCACCTGCACTTCCTGCAGAGCCCCCGCGAGGTGCTCGGGGAGGACGGCCGGGTCACGGGCCTGCGCATGGAACGGACCCGGCTCAACGGCGACGGCTCGGTGTCCGGCACCGGCGAGCACGTCGACTACCCGGTGCAGGCCGTCTACCACGCGGTGGGCTACCTGGGCTCCCGGCTGCCCGAGCTGCCGTTCGACGACGGCCGCGGCGTGATCCCCAACGCGGAGGGACGGGTCCTGGCCGAGGACGGCACCGTGCTGCACGGGCTCTACGCGACCGGCTGGATCAAGCGCGGTCCGGTGGGGCTGATCGGCGCCACCAAGTCCGACGCCCTCGAGACGGTCACCCACCTCCTGGAGGACCGCCCGGTGCTGCCGGGCGCCACCCGCCCCGACCCCGAGTCGGTCGACCACCTGCTCGAGGCCCGGGGCGTCGAGTACACCACCTGGGAGGGCTGGCTGGCCCTCGACGAGTACGAGCAGGGCCTCGGGCAGTCCTCCCACGACGCCGAGGGCAACCCTCGCGAGCGCGTCAAGGTGGTCGAGCGCGAGGAGATGGTCAGCGTCTCCCGCGAGGGCGTGGCGGAGCCGGTCTCCTCGCCCGTCTGATCCGCGGCTCCCTGCCGCCGTGCCGCAGCTCGAGGGGCCGCGTCCTGCCGGACGCGGCCCCTCGAGCCGTGCGGTGCCACCCGTGCGGCTCCGGGCGGTGGGACCTCGCGAGGGGCCTACAGGCCCAGCAGCCCGCGCACGTGGTCGTTGAGGAACACCCCGTCCGGGTCCACCGACGCCCGCACATCGAGGAAGTCCTGGAACCGCGGGTACACCGAGTGCAGGTGCTCCGCGCCCTGCGTGTGCACGGTGCCCCAGTGCGGGCGGCCGCCGTGGGCCACGAAGACCTCCTCGGCCGCGGCGAAGACCTTCGGGTCGTACCTGCGCCAGTACTGCCGCAGCGCGATCCAGCCGGTCTCGCGGCCGTGGGCGGGGGAGAGCCAGGCGTCCTCCGCGGCCGAGCAGCGCACGTCCACCGGGAGCGAGAAGGAGTAGTCGCGGCGCTCGATGAGCGTCTGCAGCTCCCGGAAGGCCCCGACGAGCTCCTCCGCGGGCAGCGCGTACTCGGAGGAGACGAAGCGGGTCCGGCGCGGCACGGTGAACACCCGGAAGGAGAGGTCGCTGTACTGCCGCGGGCTGTTCGTGTAGGCGTCGAGGCGGTTGAGCCCCGGTGTGGAGCGCGGCAGGACGGTGGCCAGCTGGTTCAGCCCCGCGGTGAGGGTGTTGCGCAGCAGGGCGTCGTCGAGCCGGCGCACGGTGCGGGCCACGGGGGAGCCCGGCCGCGTGAAGGAGTCCGGGAGCTTGTGCAGGCGCGTCAGGATCCGGGTCTGGGCGGTGGCGGTGCCCGGGGTCCAGAAGAACTCGAAGTGGTCGGCCCCGGACATCCGGCTCCCCAGGGTGTCCACGAGCTGGCCGAGAGGCTCCTTGAGCTCCGCCGCGTGCAGCCGGAACGTCGGCTCGCAGGCCAGGGTGGCGCTCGCGACGATCCCCACGGCGCCCAGGCCCACGCGGGCGGCCTGGAACAGCTCGGGGCGCTGCTCGGCGGAGCACTCCACCAGCTCGCCGCGCGCCGTGACCAGGCTCAGGGCGACCACCTGCTGGGACAGGGAGCCGAAGCCCAGGCCGGTCCCGTGGGTGCCCGTGGAGACGGCGCCGGCGACCGTCTGCCAGTCGCTGTCCGGCAGGTTGGTCACGGCCAGCCCGTGGGCGTCCAGCTCCTGGTTCAGGTCACGGATCGTGGTGCCCGCGAGGACCGTGACCCGCTGGTTCTCCCGGTCGACGGCCGGCAGCCCGGACAGCTCGGAGAGGTCGAGCATGACGTCCGGGGCGAGCGGCAGCGCCGAGAAGCTGCACCCGGAGCCCACCGCGCGCACGCCCAGTCCGCGGCGCGCGGCGGCGGCGACGCCCTCCGCGAGCTCGGACACCGAGGCGGGGCGCAGCACGTGTCGGGGGGTCACGGAGTGCGTCCTGCCCCACGTGGCCCACTCTCTCGTCCCGGTCTCGCCGGGCAGGGCGTCGGGCAGCGAGACCTCGCTCATCGGCGGGACCGTCCTTCCTCGCAGGCAGGTGCACAGTGCGCCCTCATCCTCTCATCCCGGTGCCGCTCCGGCGCCCTGCGGGGGCGGGTCGCCGCAGTGCCGCGCGTACCATCGGAGGCGAAGCTCGCAGCGGGACCGGAGCACCGCGGGCCGAGGACGCGCACAGGAGGCAGCACCATGACCGACCACCCGTCCCGGGACCGGGAGCGCGAGGAGCCGCACGGGAGCAGCCTGGGCGAGGAGGCGGTGCGCCGGCGCGTCCCCTCGGGGGGTGGGCAGAGCCGCTCCCTCGACGCCACGGGAGAGGTCGTCGTGGGCATCGACGGCTCCGAGCAGAGCCTCGGCGCCCTGCGGTGGGCGGCCCGGGAGGCGCGCCGCCGCGGCCGCCCGGTGCGGCTGGTCACCGCGTACAGCCTGCCGGTGTTCTCCGGCTCGGGCTTCGACACCGGCTACGCCACCGTGGACGAGGCCGCCCTCACCCAGGGCGTCGAGGAGCTGCTGAACCACGCCGCGGAGCACGTCCGCGACGTGGGGGTGGAGCTGCGGGCGACCGTCGAGACCGGGGACCCCTCCGGCGCCCTGCTCGAGCTGAGCCGCACGGCGGAGCTGCTGGTCCTGGGCTCCCGCGGCCGGGGCGGCCTGCTGGGCCGGCTCCTCGGCACGGTCTCCACGGCGGTGCCGGCGCACGCGAAGTGCCCCACGGGCGTGGTCCCCCTGCCGTGGGCGCAGGAGCACCTGGGCGCGGCGGAGCTCACGAGCACCCGCGCCCTCGTGGACCGCGTGGTCGTGGGCTCGGACGGCTCCGCCCAGGCGCGGGCGGCCATGCTCTACGCCGCGGAGGAGGCGCGCCTGCTCGGCGTCCCGCTGACGGTGCTGTGCGCGCTCCCGCCCGTGAGCGGGGCGCTCGCGTGGATGCCCACGGCGGTGGACTTCGAGGCGATGTACGACGACGTCGCGCGGGCGCTGAACGGCGGCGTCGCCTGGCTCGAGAGCTGGTTCCCGGACCTGGAGATCGGCTCCGAGCTCGCGGACGGGTCCCCGGTGCAGGTGCTGGTCGAGCGGACCCGGCGCAACGGCCTCGTGGTGATGGGCACGCGCGGCCGGGGCGGGTTCGCCGGGATGCTCCTGGGCTCCACGTCGCAAGGCGTGCTGCACAACGCCGCGGGCCCCGTGCTGATCGTCCCGGACCGCTACGACGAGCGGATCGAGACCCGCAAGGACTTCGACTCCGACGACATCCGCCCCTGGGACGCCTGAGCGGGCCGGCTCAGCCCCAGCCCAGTTCGTGCAGGCGGTCGTCGTCGATGCCGAAGTGGTGGGCGACCTCGTGGATGACGGTGACCGTGATCTCCTCCACGAGCTCCTCGCGCGCCGCGCACATGCGCTGCAGCGGCCCCCGGTAGACGAAGATCCGGTCCGGCAGGGAACCGGCGCCCCAGCCGCCGTCCCGGGCCGTGAGGGGCACGCCCTCGTAGAGGCCCAGCAGCTCCGGGGCGTGCTCCGGCGGCTCCTCCTCGACCAGGATCACCACGTTGTCCATCGCCCGGAAGAGGGCGTCCGGGATCAGGTCGATGGCGTCGTCGACGGCGCCGTCGAACTCCTCGCGGGTCATCTCGATCACGGTCCATTCCTACCGCACCGGCCCGTGCGGCCGCTGGGTCCCGGGGGCCGGGCGGGAATTGTGCGGACTCCGCGCATGCCTCTAAGCTGTACTCGGTTTCCCCCGTGTCACGGTCCTCGGTCGTCGAGGTCGTGGCCGTCGACGCGGGTGTCCGGCCCCCATCGTCTAGTGGCCTAGGACACCGCCCTTTCACGGCGGCGACACGGGTTCGAATCCCGTTGGGGGTACGCGATCGGAGGGTTCGCCCACCGATTTGCACAACCGCCGAGGAATGCTGGTAAGATCAGTCCTCGTTGGAAACAGCAAGGCCCTGTAGCGCAGTTGGTTAGCGTGCCGCCCTGTCACGGCGGAGGTCGCGGGTTCAAGTCCCGTCAGGGTCGCTCGGGCGGCGTTCATCGAGAGATGCAGCGCCGTCGCGGCATATCCGCTGCGGATGTGCCGGGGCTCTGTAGCTCAGTTGGTAGAGCGTACGACTGAAAATCGTAAGGTCACCGGATCGACGCCGGTCGGAGCCACCGCGGAAACCGCCGGTCCCCTCGAGGGGACCGGCGGTTTTTTCGTGCCCGGGCGCTGCCGGCTGCCAGGCGGCACCGAGGTTCGCTCCCTACCCTGGGAGCCGTGATCCGGTATCCCCGTCGCCCGAGCCCTCGCGGGGCCGCAGCGGCCGCGCTGTCCGCCCTGTGCCTGCTGGCGCTCGCCGGCTGCGGCACCGGCCAGCAGCAGCCCGGACTGGTCCTCGAGACCAGGGCGGGCTCGCCCTCGGCGGTGCCGTCCGGTCCTTCCCCGGAGCCGCGGACCTGCTTCGACGTGGCGAGCGCCTACACCGCCCTGACGCTCGTACCGCTGTCCGGCGACGAGCCGGACCCGCACTTCCGGCCGCAGGACGCGGCCGCCTCCGTGCGCGAGCTCGTTCCCGGGCTGCCCGCCGAGCTGCGCCCCGCGTTCGACGACGCCGTGGCCGCCCTGGGCGCCGCGGGCCCCTCCGTGCAGCCCGCCGAGCTGGCCGAGCTGCAGCGGACCCTGGCGCCGGTCGGTGACTGGCTGCGCGAGGCGTGCGCGGAGCCCACCCCCTCGAAGTG
Source organism: Kocuria rosea subsp. polaris (assembly GCF_001483755.1). Taxonomy (GTDB): domain Bacteria; phylum Actinomycetota; class Actinomycetes; order Actinomycetales; family Micrococcaceae; genus Kocuria; species Kocuria cellulosilytica. Next base: position 107,081 of record NZ_LQBK01000042.1, on the reverse strand, counting down.
ATCAGCACCCTGCCTAGACTGGGCCTCAGGCCGCCCGGCCCGGGCGGCCACGACGGGAGGAGCTGAGATGAGCGAGCACGGACGCGAGCAGGAACCGGGGCGCGGACCGGTCGACGACCAGCGCGAGGACGGCGTGGTCATCGAGCCCGGCGCCGAGCTCGACCGCGACCTGGAGCAGCAGGGGCTGGACCCCGAGCAGCCCCGGGACGAGCGGCAGGCTCCCTGACGGGCTCCGGCCGTCGGCCGGGGCGGCTCACGGCAGGCGCCACCACACGGCCCGCTCGGGGCACAGGGCGCCGTCCTGCACGGCGTCCTCGCGGCTGAGCACGAGCGGCTCTCCCGCCGGCAGGGGCACCGGGGCGCCGCCCAGGTTCGCCGCCACGAGGATCCGCTGCCCGGTGCCGGTGGTGTTCACGAAGGAGAGCAGGCCCGTCGCGGCGTCGTGCGTCGCGTGCCACGCGAAGGAGCCGCGGCCGAGCCCGAGCTCCCGGCGCACCCGCAGCGCCGTGCGGTACAGCGTGTGCGTGGAGCCGGGGACCCCCACCTGCCGGTCCGCCGCGAGCTCCGCGAAGACCTGGGGCTGCGGCAGCCACGGGTCGGGGCCGAAGCCGTGGCCGGGCTCTCCCGCGGCCCAGGGCAGCGGGACGCGGCAGCCGTCGCGGCCGATCTCCTCGCCCCCGGTGCGGGCGAACGCCGGGTCCTGGCGCAGCTCCGCGGGCAGGCGCGTGTGGTCGGGCAGCCCCAGCTCGTCCCCCTGGTACAGGTAGGCGGACCCCGGCAGGGCGAGCTCCACCAGGGCGGCGGCGCGGCCCCGGGCGAGGCCCTGCTCGTGGTCGGGCTGCTCGCCGGCCGCGTCGATCCCCTGGGGGTAGGCGATGGGGTCCGCGAGGCCGAAGCGGGAGACGTGCCGGACGGTGTCGTGGTTGGACAGCACCCAGGTGGTGGGGGCCCCGACCGCCGCCGCCTCCCGGAGGGAGCCCTCGATGGCCCGGGACAGCCGCGCCCAGTCCCATCCGGCCACCAGGAAGTCGAAGTTGAAGGCCTGGTGCATCTCGTCGGAGCGCACGTACATCGCCAGCCGGTGGGCCGGCTCGACCCACGCCTCGGCCACCATCATCCGGTCGCCCTCGTACTCGGCGAGCACCCGGTGCCAGTCGCGGTAGACCTCGTGCACGCCGTCCTGGTCGAAGTAGGGGCTGCCGGTGCTCATGGGGGTGTCCGGCTCGTCGTGCTCCCGCGCGTCGTGCTCGCCCTCGACCATGTGCACCTGGTGGTCCCAGTCCGGCAGCCCCTGGGCCTTGACCAGGCCGTGGGCCACGTCCACGCGGAAGCCGTCCGCGCCGCGGTCCAGCCAGAAGCGCAGCACGGAGCGGAACTCCTCCCACACCTCCGGGTTCTCCCAGTTGAGGTCCGGCTGGGTGCTGTCGAACAGGTGCAGGTACCACTGCCCGTCCGGCAGCCGGGTCCACGCCTCGCCGCCGAACACGGAGCGCCAGTTGTTCGGCGGCAGCTCGCCGTGGGCGCCCCGGCCGTCCCGGAACATGTACCGGTCCCGTTCGGGGCTGCCCGGCCCGGCGGCCACGGCGGCCCGGAACCACTCGTGCTCGCTGGAGGTGTGGTTGGGCACCAGGTCCACGATCAGCCGCATCCCGAGCTCGGCCATCCGGGCGCGCATCCGGTCGAAGTCCTCGAGGGTGCCGAAGCGGGGGTCGACGTCCCGGTAGTCCGAGACGTCGTAGCCGGCGTCGTGCTGCGGCGAGACGTAGAACGGGGACAGCCACAGGGCGTCCACGCCCAGGTCCGCGAGGTAGTCGAGGCGGTCGACGATCCCGGGCAGGTCGCCCAGGCCGTCACCGTCGGAGTCGTTGAAGGAGCGGGGGTAGATCTGGTAGATCACCGCGGAGCGCCACCACGGGTCGTCCTCGGCCGTGGGGGACTGGCTGATCTGCTGCGTCATGGGCTGTTCCTCGGGTCCTTCCTCAGGGCTGTCCGGCGCGGGGCGTCCGGTGCGGGGCGCCCGCGCGGTGCGTCCGGCGCGGGGGCACCGGGCGCCGCGGTGTCCGGCGCGGGGCGTCCCCAACCTAGTCAGTCCCCGGGGGCGGTGTCACGGCCGCGCCCCGCCGCGGCCGCGCGCACCGTGACCGGGTGCACCGTGACCGGGTGCTCCACCGCGGGCGCACGGACGGTCGCCGCCCCGGCGGCCCGCGGAACGGCCGGCACCGGGACGGCGGGCACCGGGCCGGCCGGTGCCCGGGCGGGCGTGCCCGGCCGCTGCCCGACGACGTTGGCGGGGGCGAGGGCGAGCACGACGAGCGCGGCGGCGATGACCGCCAGCCCGGCCCAGCCGGCGCCCGTCAGCCGCTCGCCCACGACGACGACGGCCAGGACCGCCGCGACGGCCGGTTCGGTCAGGGTGAGGGTGGTCGCCGTGCTGGGGCGCACCCGCGCGAGCCCGATGCCGAACAGGAAGTACCCGAGGAACATCGGCACCAGCGCCATGTACGCGGCCACGGCGAAGGACTGCGCCGAGGCCAGCAGGGGCGCCCCCGTCGCGGCGAGGACGGGGAGCAGGAGCGCCCCGCCGGCCCCGAAGACGGCGCCCATCGAGGCCGCGCGGCCCACCCCGTGGCCCATCAACCGGTGGACGACCCACGAGTACAGGGCGTAGGTGGTCCCGGCCACCAGGCCGAGCCCGATGCCGGCCGTGGTCCCCGAGGCGGACATCGCCGGCCGGCCGCTCTGCGACAGGACGAGCAGGACGCTGCCCAGAACGCCCAGGGACGCCGCGAGCATCCACCACCGGCTCAGCGGGCGGCGCTCGAGCACGCGTTCCAGGACGCCCGAGGCCAGCGGCGCGGAGGCCAGGGAGACGACCGTGCCGATGGCGACGCCGCCCAGGTGCATCGAGCTGTAGAACGCCAGCGGGTAGACGGCCACGGCCAGGGCTCCCGCCGCCACCAGCCCGGCGTGCGGGCGCAGCGCCCGCCGCGAGCGGCGCAGCGCGGGCAGGGCGATCGCCGCCTGCAGCAGCCCGCCGACCCCCAGGGCGGCGGCCCCGACGGCCAGTGGACCGGCGCCGGGGGCGAAGGTCGCCGCGGTCCCGGTGGTGCCCCACAGGACCGCGGTGAGCAGGATCGCCGCGACGCCGGCACGGTGCCCGGTGCGGGTCACAGGGCCTCGCGCGCTCCCGTGCGGGCGCTGCGCCGCGCCGCGTCCAGCACCGCGGCGACGGCCACGGCGTCCCAGGGGTCCACCGGCACCTCGCCGTCGTCGTGGAGCCACCGGGCCACCGCCCGGTAGAAGTCCGCGGGCTCGCCCGGGGCGGTGGGCACGGGCGTGGTCTCGGCGCCGCGGACCAGCAGGCCCGTCGTGCCGTCCCCGGGGTCCAGGAGGGCGAAGGGCCCGGGGCTGTCCGCGTGACCGGGGACGAGGAGGGCGCCGGCCGAGCCGAGCACCCGGGTCCGCGGGCCCGGCGCGCCCACCAGGCTCCCGGCCCACAGGTGGCTGATCGTGCCCGAGGCGTGGTCCAGGGCCAGGAAGACGTCGTCCTCCGTGGGCGTCGTCAGGGCGCGCAGCTCGGCCCGCACCGCCGACACGGGCCCGAACAGCTGGATCGCCGCGTCCACCAGGTGCGGTCCCAGGTCGAGCAGCAGTCCGCCGCCCTGGCCGACCGCGTTCTCCCGCCAGCGGTCCTTGGGCACCGGGCGCCAGCGCTCCCAGCGGCGCTCGAAACGGTGCACGTCCCCGAGGCGGCCCTCGGCGAGCACGCGGGCCAGGGTCAGCTGCTCGCTGTCCCAGCGACGGTTGTGGAAGACCGTCAGCGGGGTCCCGGTCGCCTCGGCGCGGCGGACCACGGCCGTGGCGCCCTCGTGGTCCATGGCCAGCGGCTTGTCGACCACCACGGGGATCCCGGCCTCCAGGCCGGCCAGGGCGTGCTCCACGTGCAGCCCGGTGGGGGAGGCGACCACCAGCACGTCCGGCCTCGAGCCCGCCAGCAGCCCGGCCAGGTCCTGGTGCACCTGCACCTCGGGCCAGTCCGCGCCCGCCCGGGCGGCACGCTCCGGGTTCCCGGTGACCACGTCGGTGACCCGGCCGCCGGCCCGCCGCAGCAGGTCCCCGTGGAAGTCCCGCCCGGCCATGCCGTAGCCGACCAGTCCGGCGGTGAGCACCCGCCCTGCACCCTGTTCAGTCATGCGGTCACGATAGCCGCTCGGGCGCGGTCTCCGGGGCCGGGCGCCCCGTCCGGCACGGCCCCGGGAACGGTGCCGTGCCGGCGCTGGGGCGGCGCCGGGCCGTGCTGCTACGTCCGGGGCGGGCCCGTGATCTCGTCGTCGACGAAGCGGGGCGCGGCCGCGACCCCGCCGGCCAGCACGAGGAGCACCGCGGTGCCCATCAGCAGCAGCAGGGGAGCGGTCCAGCTGCCGGTGGCCTCGCGCAGGGCGCCGACCGCGAAGGGCCCGGCCGCCGCGAGCAGGTAGCCCACCGGCTGGGTGAACCCGGACAGCTGTGCGGTGACCCGGGGGTCCCGGGAACGGGCCGTGAGCAGGGCCAGGGCGGTGGGGAAGGCGAAGCCGCCCACCCCCAGCAGCAGGGCCCAGGCCCACGGCGTGCTGCCGGGCGCCAGCAGCAGCCCGGAGTAGCCGGCGACCATGCAGACGCCGAGGCCCACGATCCACCGCCGCAGATGCGGGGACCGGGCCACGAGGACGGGCATGATCAGGCCGCCCGGAATGCCCATGGCGGCGATCAGAGCGGCCATCAGCCCCGCCTGCGCCTGCTCCAGGCCGCCGTCGCGGTAGATCTGGGCCACCCAGCCGAACTGGACGTAGGCGTGCATCGACTGGATGCCGAAGTAGACGCACAGCGCCACGGCGGTGCGGGAGCGCAGGATCGAGGAGCCGCGCCCGGCACGCAGCGCGCGTCCGGGCGCGGTGGCGGGCTCGCGCCGGTCACGGGCGGTGACGAGCACCCACGGGACGACGGCGACCAGGGCGACGAGCCCCCACAGGCCCAGCGCGGCCCGCCATCCGCCGGGCCCGTGCGCGGCCAGCGGCCCGGCCGCCAGCAGCGGCAGGGTGGCGCCGACGGCCAGGCCGGTCGTGTAGAGGGAGTTCAGCGCCGGCGTGCGAGAGCCGCCGTGGCGCTTGATGAAGGCCGGCACCAGGATGTTGCCGACGGCCATGCCGGCGAAGCCCAGCACGGACAGGGCCAGGAACACCGGCACCGATCCGGTGACCGCCCGGGCCAGCAGGCCGGCGGCGACCAGGGCGAGACCGGCGGTGACCGCACCGCTGATCCCGGTCCGGCGTGAGAGCGCGGCCGCGCACGCGCCGGCCGCGGCGAACGTGAGCCCGGGCAGGGCCGTGAGCACCCCGGCCATCGTGGGGCTCAGCCCCAGGCCCTGCTGCACCTCCGCGAGCACCGGGCCCACGGACGTGGCCCCGGGACGGAGGTTGACCGCCACGAGCAGCACCGCGAGCACCACCAGCCACCCCGGCAGCCGGGGCGGGGCGGAACGACGGTCAGGGGGCGGAGTGGAGTGGCGCACCGGCTCGTTCTATCACGCGGCGTGACGGTCCGCGGCGCGGGAGAGCCGAACAGCCAGACCGGTCGTCGTCGCCGAGGGCGCTGCGACGATGCTCCGGACGGTCGCCGGAACGGGACCGCCCGGATCAGTCGGATCCGGGAGAGCTCTTGGCCTGGACGGTGTGGGTGAGGGTCATCAGCAGCAGCCCGCCGACGAGGTTGCCGGCGACCGCCAGGACGAAGTTCTGCCCCAGGTCCCCGACGGTCACGGCGGCACCGAGCCAGGTCCCGAACAGCAGGTGCAGCCCGGAGACGACCACGTGGTCGAAGGGGCCCAGGGCGAGGAAGACCCCGACCAGGTAGGCCAGCACGATGCGGGCGGTGGCCGAGTCCGCGGCGTGCAGCAGGTAGGAGAGCAGGGTCAGCAGCGTGCCGGCGGCGACGGCGCGGGCGAAGGTCGCCCACCCGCTCTTGGCTGCGATGTCCTCGGCGACCGACACCAGGACCTCGTGGGCCCCGGCCGGCAGGGCGCCCTGGACGGTGAAGACCGCGGCCATGACCGTCCCGCCCACCAGGTTGAGCATCAGCACCAGGACCCACAGCCGGCCCAGCCGCAGCCACACCGAGGGCCCCTGCCGGTCGATGGCCGCGGCGACGGGGTCGAAGAAGTTCTCGGTGAACAGCTCGGAGCGGCCGATCACGAGGAAGACCACTCCGGTGCCGAAGCCGGGGGTGATCAGTTCCTCGGCCATGGCCAGGGCGACGATGCCGAAGACGATGGTGACCCCGGCGATGAACCCGGTGGAGGCCTGTTCCAGGGGCGGCATGGACAGCCGCCGCGCTCCCTCGTTCTTGGCGCGGTCGTAGATCTCGGCGGGGTCCGGTGCGCTCATGGACCACACCTACCCCGCCGACCGCCCGGGAACAAACGATCCCCGGCCGATGGACAGTGACAGCACTGGTCGATGCCGCCATCGGCATGCCGAGGGGACACCGGTTCCCCGGTCGCCGGGCAACGGCCCGAACCTGATGCCAGTGCCTCCAGGGCATCCGGTCCGTGCCGACCGGGACGGTGCGCGCAGGAGCGCGTCGGACCGCTGCGGGGGAAGCGTGGCCCTGATACCGGGGAGCAGGGGCCACTGGGCGGGCGTGCCCGTAGGGTGGGCGGATGGACCTTCCTCACCTGCTGTGGAACTCCGTCCCGCCGTGGGCGGGGGCCGCGCTGTTCACCGTGGATCTGGTCATCCGGCTGCTGGCGCTGGGCACGATCCCGCACAACCGGCGGCCCTCGGCGGCCTGGGGCTGGCTGCTGGTGATCTTCTTCTTCCCGATCCTGGGCGGGCTGGTGTTCCTGGTCCTCGGCCGGGCGGACCTGCCCGAGGCCCGCAAGGCCAAGCAGCGCGAGGCCGCGCAGCGGGTCGACGCGCACGGCCCCGGAGCCGAGGCGCAGGAGGTCCGGGACATGCCGGACTGGCTGGCCGAGACAGCCCGGCTGAACCAGCACAACGGGGCGTTCCCCGTGGCCGGCGGGCACCGGATCGAGGTCCTCGACGACTACGACGCGTCACTGGCCGCGATGGCCGAGGCGATCAGGGCGGCCGAGCACTACGTGCACTTCGAGTTCTACATCGCCGTGGCCGATCCCACGACCGAGCCGGTGGTCGCGGCTCTGGAGGAGGCCCACGCCCGCGGGGTGACCGTGCGGGTGCTCGTGGACCACCTCGGCTCGGCCGGCTACCCCGGCTACCAGGACCTCGTGCGCCGCCTGGGGGCGGCGGGGATCGACTGGCGGCGGATGCTGCCGGTCCGCCCGTGGCGCGGGGAGTACCAGCGCCCGGACCTGCGCAACCACCGCAAGATCCTCGTGGTCGACGGGGAGGTGGCGTTCACCGGGTCGCAGAACGTCATCGACCGTTCCTACAACAAGGCCAAGAACAAGCGGAAGGGCCTGCAGTGGATCGGGATGACGGTCCGACTGCAGGGGCCGGCCGTGGGGCACCTGGACGCGCTGTTCGCCACGGACTGGTACTGCGAGACCGACGACATGATCCTGGACGCCGACGCCGACGCCGACGCCGAGGCCAGCGCCGGGGACCCGTCGGCGCGCAGCCCGAAGGCATCCGCCCCGGGCCACCTGGCCTGCCAGGTGCTGCCCAGCGGGCCGGGGCTGGCCCAGGAGTCCAACCAGCAGCTCTTCAACCACCTCTTCGCCTCCGCCCGGGAGCGGATCACGGTGTGCAGCCCCTACTTCGTGCCCGACGACTCGATGTACAACACCCTGCGCACCGCGGTGGGCCGCGGGGTGGCGGTGCACCTGTACATGGGCGAGACCTCCAACCACGCCCTCACCCACCACGCCCAGCGGTCCTTCTACGAGATGCTGATCCGGGACGGGATCCGGATCTTCCTCTACCAGGCCCCGTGGGTGCTGCACTCGAAGTTCGTGCTCATCGACGACGACGCCGCCGTGGTGGGTTCCTCCAACATGGACATCCGCTCCTTCGTGCTCGACCACGAGGTCAACCTCCTGGTCAGCGGCCGGGACTTCGTGGGCCGGCTGGACGAGCTCGTGGACGACTACCGGCAGCACAGCCACGAACTCGAGCTGGCGGACTGGCTGGCGAGACCCTGGTACCAGAAGTACCTCGACAACACCGCCCGGCTCACGTCGGCCCTGCAGTGACCCGGCGGACGCCCCGTGGATGGGTATGGAGGGTCTGACAAGGCAGTGCCCACCTGCCGTCCAGAACTTCGTTATTCCTGCGTGACGGGTTTCGGAGATGCCGAGGAGGCTGAGCTCCTAGGGTGAAAAGGTCAGCAGCGAACGCATTCCATCGAATGGAGAACGTCATGTCGACCAGCTCGAAGAAGAAGATGTTTGCTCTGCCGGCCGCGGCCGCTGTCGCCTCGGCCCTGATGGTCGGCTGTGCCGAGGAGACCCCGGTGCAGGAAGCCGAGGAGGCCGGGCCCACCGCCGAGGCCGCGATCCTCGACGAGACGGTCACGATGCAGAACGAGGTCACCGAGATCGTGGGCCCGAACCTGTTCACCGTCGGCGAGGACGACACCCCGGTCGTGGGGGTGGACGCGGCCGCCCAGGACATCCAGGACGGGGACATGGTCCAGGTCACCGGCACGGTCCGCCAGATCGTGCAGACCGACGTCGAGTCCGAGTGGGACTGGGACTTCGACAACGACGAGATGGACTACCTGGTCGAGCGCGAGCTGGACCTGGCCGTGATCGCGGACGAGGTCCGGGAGCTGCCCGCGAAGTGACGGCCGCCCGGCAGCACCATCCCGGATCGCCCGTGCACCGGCGGTGCACGGGCGATCCGCTGTCCCGGCCGACGCAGCCCGGCCGGGACGGTGCCCGCTCGGCGGCGGCCCCGGTGGCGCGGCGCGGGGCGGAGCACGTGGACGGGCCGGACGTGAGAGCGTTGGCCCCCGAGCGCAGAGGACGCCCTGCGCCGGGCCGACGCACAGGAGAGGACTGCGATGAGCCACTCAGCTGCCCGGGACGACGGGCCCCGCAACGAAGGACGGGGACGACGGGGCGGTCGTGCCCGTGCCGTGCTCACCGGCCTGGTCGCGGCCGTGGTGGCCCTGGGCCTGCTCGTGGCCGGCTACGGAGTGGCGGTCGAACCGCGGCTGATCCTGGACGAGGAACGCATCCAGGCCCGCATCCCCGGGCTGGGCCCGGACTGGGAGGGGGCGCAGGTGCTGGTGTTCTCCGATCTGCAGGTGGGGATGTGGTGGGACAACACCGGGATGATCGAGCGCGTGGTGCAGCAGGCCGTGGCCGCCGATCCGGCGGCGGTGCTGCTGCCGGGGGACTTCCTCTACCAGAGCGAGACCAGCATCCAGGAACGGGTCAGTGACGTGACCCGGCTGCTCGAGCCGCTGACCGAAGCCGAGATCCCGGTGTACGCGGTGATGGGCAACCACGACCACGCCGTCGGAGCCGTCGAGGAGCTCACCGCCGCCTTCGAGGAGCGCGGGATCGAGGTGCTGGCCGACGAGGCCACCGTCGTGCCCGCCCCCGGCGACGGCCCCGGACCGGGACTGTTCCTGGCCGGGGTGGGGCCCTCCTCGGTCGGAGCTGCTGAGCCCCAGGAGGCCCTTGATGACATACCGGAGGCCGCGCCACGGCTGGTGATGATGCACAACCCCACCACGTTCCCGGAGCTGCCCGCCGGCACCGCCCCGATGGCGGTGGCCGGGCACACCCACTGCGGGCAGATTGCCCTGCCCCTGCTGTCCCGGTGGTCCTACCTGGGGCTCACCGAGGAGGAGGAGATCGTGGCCGACGGCTTTGCCCCGGACGGCTACGGGGCCGAGGGCAACCAGATGTTCGTGACCTGCGGGATCGGGTTCAGTCTGCTGCCGGTGCGGATCAACGCCCCGCCCCAGCTGCTGACGATCGAGCTGCACCGGGGCTGACCCGGGCCGGTCGCCGCCCGTACCGGACTACTCGGTGCCGAGGCCGGCCTGGTCGAGGTAGGGCTGGCCGACGTGGCGGTCGTAGAAGCCGGCCTCCTCGTCCATGTCGTCCTGGTCGACCGGGGCCTGGAAGTTCTCCTGCACGGTGCCGGTGACGTCCACGGCCGTGCCTTCCTCGGCGTCGGGGAACGCGAACCGGGCGCTGACCAGCAGCGGGTCCAGGTCCGGGTTCTCGGGGTCGGTGAGGACCAGGGCGGAGCGGGAGGGCACCAGGTCGGTGATCTGCCCGGTGAGGCTCACCTGCTGCCCGGCGTAGGAGGCCATGTCCGCGCGGAAGTCCTCGTCGTAGGGCCCGGTGTAGGCGACGGTGGCCTGCTCACCCGGGGTCTGCCCCGGCTGGGCGGGGCTGGATTCCGCTCCGGTCCCGGTCGCCGTCCCGCGGTCGGGCTCCGGGGAGCCGCTCGTCCCGCAGCCGGCAGTCGCGCCGGCGGCCGTGGCCAGGGCCACCGCGGTGGCCAGCTTCCGGGACCGGAGGAGACGGTGGGTGGTGTTCATGGTGCTCCTTCTCGTCGTCGACGGGGTGCTCGGCGCCGGCCGAGACCCTCCGGGCACTGCGGTTCGGGCGCGACACCCGGTGCGGAACCGGTGAACCAGTCATCCCTCACCGGTTCGACGGTAGCCCGGCGGCTCGGGGTTCGGAACCCGTCCCCGGCCGGGCTCCGCCGCTGCCCGGCCGCGCCAGAGTCGGGGGAACGGTCGATCCGACCTCCCGCTGACATGCGATAACGATGCTCTAACGGTGCGGTCGGAAGATGCGGAGAACATCGGGCCGATCCTTGCAACTGGATGAACAGCTTCCTTACGGTCGATGAGCACCACGCCGGGAGCCTGCTCGACCAGGGCCTCGGCGACAACGATCGAAACCCAGGAGGACCACCATGCGGACACGAGATCGACGGAGCACACGGATGATGGCGGCAGGGATCTTCGCCGTCGCCGGACTCGGGCTGGCGGGGTGCAACACCGAAGGCCCCGAGGAGGGCACGGACGTGGAGGACGTCTCCGAGGGCGAGGTCCTGGAGTCCTCCCCGGCGCCGCAGGAGACGGATCGGGAGGTCGGAGCGGGTTATGTCGGGCCCTACGACCAGGCCTTCTACGACGAGAGCGAAACCTACGCCGGCCAGGAGGTCACCGTCTCCGCGGAGGTGACCGAGACGCTGTCGACCGACACGTTCGTGATCGCCGGTGCGGAGGAGACCGCGGTGGATCCGCTGCTGATCGTCGAGGAGCAGGAGATTCCTCCGCTCGACGACGGCCAGGTGGTGGAGGTGACCGGCACGGTCGCCCAGGACTTCGACATCGCCGCCACCGAGGAGGAGCTCGGCATCGACCTGGAGGACGAGCTCTACGCCGACTACGTGGGCGAGCCCTACATCATGGCCACCCGTGGGGAGATCCTCGAGGCGGAATGACGCACGGCGTGGGCCGACCGTGCGCCCTCGAGCCCGGGCCGAGGACGGGCCCGGGCCGGGCCCGTCCCCGGCCCGGGGCCGCTTCGGGGTTCATCCGCCGTCAGAAACGGGCACTCGGCGGCCATCGTGGCAGGATCCGACCATGTCCAGGACAGCAGACGGCACGCAGCGGCCCGCCCGCCCGGAGGCGGGCCGCCGGTCCTCGCCGCCGGACGGTGACGCCGCCGCAGCGGTGTCGGTCCCGGTGCGGGTGGCTGCCGCCTGGTCCTGGCGGCTGCTGGTCGTGGTCGCGGCCGTGGGGCTGCTCGGCCGTCTGCTCTCGACGATCACGGTGGTCGTCGTTCCCGTGCTCCTCGCGGGGCTGCTGGCCGGTCTGCTCTTCCCCGTGGTGCAGTGGGCCCGCAGTCACCGGGTGCCGGCGGGAGCAGCCTCCGGCGTCACCGTCCTCGGCCTGGTCTGGGTCGTCGCGGGGCTGCTGGTGCTGGCCGGCCGGCAGATCGTCCTGGGCTTCGCCCAGCTCTCCGGCAGCGTGGTGACCGGCAGCCGGCAGCTGCTGGAACGTCTCGAGGGCAGCCCGTTCGGGTGGGACGTGGGCACCTTCGACGACTGGATCGGGGACGTCGGGACCACGGTCGAGGACAACAGCCAGGCGATCCTGGACGGAGCCATGTCCTTCGGCTCCACGGCCGGCCAGCTGCTGGCCGGTGTCGTGATCCTGCTCTTCACGCTGCTCTTCCTGCTGATGGAGGGCGAGCGGATCTGGTTGTCCGTGGTCCGGCTCTTCCCGGCGCCGGCGCGCCGAGCGGTCAATGGGGCGGGCCGGCACGGGTGGACGGCGCTGGTCCAGTACGCCCGTGCCCAGGGGCTCGTCGCGGCCCTCGACGCCGTGGGCATCGGGGTGGGCGCCGCTCTTCTCGGCGTGCCCCTGGCCCTGCCGATCGGCATCCTCGTGTTCCTGGGCTCGTTCGTCCCCGTCGTGGGAGCGGTGGCCACCGGGGCGGTCGCGGTCCTGGTGGCGCTGGTGGCCAACGGGACGACGAACGCACTGCTCATGCTGGGCGTGGTGGTGCTCGTCCAGCAGCTCGAGGGCAACGTCCTGCAGCCGCTCATCATGGGAAAGGCCGTCTCCCTGCACCCGCTGGCCGTGTTCCTGTCCGTGGCGACCGGTGCGGTCCTCTACGGCATCGCGGGGGCCCTCTTCGCGGTACCGGTCATCGCCGTCCTGAACACGGTGGTGCGCTACCTCGCGGCGGGGGCGTGGCGGGCCGACGCGGACATCGGGTGGGAACCGTACTACTACCCCTGGGAGATCCGCCGGAACGCCCGGCGGCACGGGGCGGACCGGCAGCAGATCCAGGGACAGCTCGAGCGGTTCCACCGGGTCCGGGCCGAGGAACGCCGGCGGGCCCGGGCCGGACGCCGGCCGTCCCGGCGCCCTCGGCTGCGACGTCGGTGAGAGAGGTCCACAGCCGCTGCCGTTCCCGCCTCAGCTCGCGCTCTCGAGGTGGGCCAGCGGCAGCCAGCGGTGCATGAGCCGGCGGAACGCCACGGCGGCGCCGTGGGCGTCCTGCGCGGCCAGCAGCTCCACGGCGTCCGCGAAGTCCTGCGGGCTCTCGTCGGGCTGGAAGGGGTCCGCGAGCGAGCCGTAGTGCAGGACCACGAGGGAGTTGGCCGAGAACGCCCCGAGCCACCGGCCCAGGTGCGTGAGGTCCTCGGCGAGGTCCTCGAGGTCCTCGCCGCCCGCGTCCTCCACGACCTGCGCCGCGCGCACCACCCGCCGGGTCGCGAGGTCCACCGGCACCGCGCACCGGTGGACGCGGTTGCCGTGGTGGAAGCTCTCGGTGTGGTCCTGGGCCGTGAACAGCGAGAACCACGCCATGGGCACCGTGAACGCCGACTGGCGGGCGTGGACGGGCACGAAGTGCTCCCGGCTCACGAGCTCGCCCGCGGCCCGGACCGCGTCCTCGGGGATCAGCAGGTTGGGCAGGGGCTGGCCGCCCTCCTCCTCGGCGAGCGCCACGAGCCGCAGCGAGCGGCGCAGCCGCTGCGGGGGGTGGTAGACGGGGAAGTCGCCGATCCCCGCCGCGAGCATGTCCCGGCCCCGGGGCGCCGCGGAGAACGGCAGGGTCCACAGCGGCTCCACGGCCGGGGGCAGCGGCTCCTGACCCGGCTCGGCCAGCCGGGCGAGCTGCTCGGTCAGCTCGTTGACCCCGGCCTCCTCGGGGGGCAGCGCCCGCGGCAGCAGCGGGGCGTACACGGCGTCCAGCTCCTCGGCGGGCACGTACACCCGCAGCGCGAACTGGTGGGGGATCCCGGTGGCCGAGCGGAACGTCCGGCCGACCTGCAGCAACTGGGCCACGGCCGCTCAGGCGATCTCGACGATCACGGGGGCGTGGTCCGAGGCGCCCTTGCCCTTGCGCTCCTCGCGGTCGATCGACGCGTCCGTCACGCGGCCGGCCAGGGCGGGGGAGTAGAGCTGGAAGTCGATGCGCATGCCCTCCTTCTTCGGGAAGCGCAGCCCCTTGTAGTCCCAGTAGGTGTAGACGCCAGGGCCGGGGTGCCGGGGGCGGACCACGTCCTGGTAGCCGGCCTCCTCGAGGAAGGCGCGGAAGGCGGCGCGCTCGGGGGCGCTGACGTGGGTCAGGCCGTTGTCGAGGAAGAACTGCAGGTCCCACACGTCCTCGTCCTGGGGGGCCACGTTCCAGTCGCCGACCAGGGCGACCTGCGCCTGCGGGTCCTCCTCGACCCACTGCTTGGCGTGGTCCTTCAGCACCCGCAGCCACTCCAGCTTGTAGGGCATGTGCGGGTCCTCCAGGCCGCGGCCGTTGGGGACGTAGAGGGACCAGACGCGCACGCCGCCGCACGTGGCCCCGATCGCGCGGGCCTCCTGCACGGGCTCCTCGCCGGGCTTGCCGAAGGCGGGCTGGTCCGGGAAGGTGCGCTCGACGTCCTCGAGGCCCACCCGGGAGGCGATCGCCACACCGTTCCACTGGCTGAGGCCGAAGTGGGCGACGTCGTAGCCCATGAACTCGAAGAGCTCCCAGGGGAAGTTCTCGTCCTTCGCCTTGGTCTCCTGCATGGCCAGCACGTCCACGTCCGAGCGCTGCAGCCACGCCTCCACGCGGTCGGCGCGGGCGCGGACGGAGTTCACGTTCCAGGTGGCGATCCTCATGGTCCCCACGTTACCGGCTGGCCCGGACGCCCCCGCCCACGGGCCGGACCGCCCGCCCCGCCGGTGGTTCCGTACGGGACCCCTTCCCCCGAGCGATTGCATATGCTAACTTCCTGCTGGCCCGTGCCCCCGGCGGCGCCGTCCCCAGCACGGAGAGACCTCCCATGAACCTCGCACGGACCGCGCTCGTCGTGTCCACCGTCTCCGCCCTCCTCCTCGGCGGCCTGCCGGCGGCGCTCGCCGCGCCGGCCGCGCCGGCCGCCCCGTCCGAGCTCGCGCGCACTGCCGACGCCCCGGTCCTGTCCGGGGGCTCGGCGGGCGACCCCGCCCCGGCGGGGGCCCCGGCGCCCGCGCCGGAGGCCCCGCCCGCCGGCGGCCTGGCCGCGGCGGCCGGCGCCCACCCGACCACGGTCGAGCAGGTCACCGAGGCCTTCGAGATCGTCAACGACCACCGGCGCCAGGCCAACCGTGCCCCGCTGGTCTACAACACGGCCCTGTCCCGCAACGCCCAGCAGTGGGCGGAGACCATGGCCGGTGCCCGCACGGAGTCGCGCAACCCGGATCCCTGGGCGGGCGCCCCCGCCGGCGGCGTCCGGATGGACCAGTACTACGGGAAGGGCGTCTTCACCGGCGCGTTCCAGGGCGTCGACGCGGTCGAGGCGCTCACCCACTACCTGCTGGACTTCTACCCCCGCAACGGGACCGACCAGTTCGCCCGGGACCTGACCCACCTCGGCATCGGCGTCAGCCACGTCGCCACGTCGGGCTCGGACGGGCCCGGCTGGGAGACCTACCTGACCGTCTACTACTACGCCTATCCGGCCGGGCAGGCCGTGCCCGGGACGTACCCGACCCCGGCGCAGGGGTTCGTGCCCCCGGTGACCGCCCCGGCCCTCACCGTCCGCGGCGCCATCGGCACCAAGTACCACCGCCTGGGCGGAGCCTCCGTGCTCGGCGAGCCCACCATGAACGAGCGCGGCGGCCTGGTGCACGGCGGCGTCTACCAGCAGTTCCGGAAGGGCACCCGCACCACCACCATCTACTGGGCCCCCGGCTACGGGGCGATGGCCGTGAAGAACTACGGCTCCATCGGCGCCCGGTGGATCGCGGCCGGCCGGGAGCACAACTTCGGGCTGCCCGCCACGGACGAGCGCCCCGCCGCCGGCGGCGCGTACCAGGTCTTCCGCCGCGACGGGCGCTCCACCCAGGTGATGTGGAGCCCCGGCACGGGCTCCCGCGCGATCAAGCTGTACGGGGCGATCGGCCGGGCCTGGACGGCCGCCGGCCGGGAGCGCGGCTACGGCTTCCCGGTCACCGACGAGTACCGGTACGGCACCGAGGTGCGCCAGCGCTTCTCGAAGGGCTACACCGTCCACTACGCGGCCGGCCGGACCTGGGCCACCCGCTGAGGGGGCCCGACGACGGCGGAGCCGCGCACCCCGGCCGGGGTGCGCGGCTCCGCCGCTCCGCGGGTGCTCCCGGCGTCAGGCCCGCCACCAGTCGTCGAGGAGCGTGGCCGGGGTCGTGCGCTTGTGCCGGGTGATGCGCCAGCGGTGCTCGATCTTCTCCGCCACGGCGTCGTCGACCTCGTGGCCCTCCAGGTAGTCGTCGATGTCGTCGTAGGACAGCCCCAGCTCCGCCTCGTCGGTCTGGCCGGGGGCGTCGTCGAGCAGGTCCGCGGTGGGGGCCTTCGCCCACAGCCGCTCCTGCGCGCCCAGGGTCTTCGTCAGGAGCCGGTTCTGCCGCTTGTCGAGGCCGAACAGCGGCAGCACGTCCGCGCCGCCGTCGCCGTACTTGGTGAAGAACCCGGTCACGGACTCGGCGCCGTGGTCCGTGCCGATCACGAGCAGGTTCCGCTCCCCGGCGATCGCGTACTGGGCCGTCATCCGGACGCGGGCCTTGATGTTGCCCTTGTTGAAGTCGGAGATCTCCCGGCCGGTGGCCTCCCGGAACTCGGCCTCGAAGCCGTCCACGGCGGGGGCCACGTTGTAGGTCACGGTGCTGGACGGCCGGATGAACTCCAGGGCGGCCTGGGCGTCGTCCTCGTCGTGCTGGACGTTGTAGGGCAGCCGGACGGCCACGAAGTCCGCCTCCACGCCCTCCTCCGCGAGCCGGTCCACCGCCATCTGGGCCAGCCGGCCGGCCAGCGTGGAGTCGAGGCCCCCGCTGATGCCGAGCACGAAACCGTTCGTGCCGCTGGCGCGCAGGTAGTCGCAGAGGAAGCCGACGCGCGCCTCGATCTCCTGCTGGGGGTCGATCTCGGGCTTCACGCCCATCTCTTCGATGATTGCTGCCTGCAGTGTCCGCATGGGCCCCATGCTAGTGCGGGGCGCTCCCGGCGGGGCAAGGGCGCACCTGCCGGGAACCACGGGCGCGGTGCGTAGGATGCGGGCCATGCTCCTGCGCCGCCCCGCCCCCGCCGCCGGGAGCACCGAGATCCGACCGACCGAGCGAACCAGGAGCACAGCATGAGCGAGCAGCACGGGACCAGCCACGGGACCAGCCACGGGACCGGCTACGAGAACATCCTGGTCGAGGTCCGCGGGAGGGTCGGGATCATCACCCTGCACCGGCCGAAGGCGCTCAACGCCCTCGACGCCGCGACCCTGCTGGAGGTCGTCGCGGCGTCCACCGCCCTGGACGCGGACCCCGGGATCGGGGCGATCGTCCTGACCGGGTCGGAGAAGGCCTTCGCCGCGGGCGCCGACATCAAGGAGATGGCCGGGCGCAGCGCCCCGGAGATGTACCTCGCCGACTGGTTCGCGGGCTGGGACGCCTTCACCCGCGTGCGCACCCCCGTCGTCGCCGCGGTCTCGGGCTACGCCCTCGGCGGGGGGTGCGAGCTGGCGATGATGTGCGACCTCCTGATCGCCGCGGACACGGCCCGCTTCGGCCAGCCCGAGATCAACCTCGGGGTGATCCCCGGGATGGGCGGCTCCCAGCGCCTGGCCCGCGCGGTGGGCAAGGCCAAGGCGATGGACATGGTCCTCACCGGCCGGCAGATCGACGCCGCGGAGGCCGAGCGGGCGGGGCTCGTCTCCCGCGTGGTGCCCGCCGGGGACCTGCTGCAGGAGGCCCTGGACGTCGCCGGGACCATCGCGGCGAAGTCCCTGCCCTCGGTCCTCGCGGCCAAGGAGGCCGTGGACGCGGCGTTCGAGACCACCCTCGCGCAGGGCGTGCACCTCGAGCGCCGGCTCTTCCACGCCCTGTTCGCCACCGAGGACCAGAAGGAGGGCATGGCCGCGTTCGCGGAGAAGCGCGAGCCGCGGTTCACGCACCGCTGAGTTCCCGCCGCGCCCGGACGGTCCCGGCCGCGCGGGCTAACGTGGTGCCATGCCGACACCGTCGAACGAAGCCCCCGCCTGGCAGGTCCGCGAGTCCGCCCTCGACCCGGGCGCGCACGGCGCCCTGGAGTCCGTCTTCGCCCTGTCCAACGGGTACGTCGGGGTCCGGGGCACCCTGGACGAGGCGCAGCCCAGCGACTCCCGCGGCACCTTCCTCTCGGGCGTCTACGAGTACCACCCGCTGTCCTACCCCGAGGGCGGCTACGGTCACCCCGAGCACGGCCAGGCCATCATCGGCGTGGCCGACGGCAGCACCGTGCACCTGCAGGTGGACGGCGTTCCCCTGGACGTGCGGGACTCGCCGCCGGAGCAGCACGAGCGGGTGCTCGACCTGCGGGCCGGCACGCTCCACCGGGAGACGGAGTGGGTCACCCCCCGGGGCGCCCGGATGCGGCTGCGCTCCACCCGGCTCGTCTCGCTGGGCCACCGCCCGGTGAGCGCGCTCCACTACACCGTCGAGGCGGTGGACCGCTCCGTCCAGGTGGTGCTCCGGTCCGCCCTCGTGGCCAACGGCACCCCGCCCAAGGTGGAGAACTCCGACCCGCGCGTGGCCGAGGTCCTGGCGAAGCCGTTCCGCCCCGAGATCCACCACTGCCACGGGACGGGCGGCGCCCTGGTCCACCGCACCCACGGCAGCGGGATCGGGGTGGGCGCCGCGGTCGAGCACGACGTCGACCTCCCGGCCGGCGGCGCCGTGAGCACGCAGTGCGACGAGGACCAGGTCGTGACGACCGTCGTCGCCGACCTCGGCCCCGGTGAGAGCGTGCGCTTCGTGAAGTACCTGTGCCACTCCTCGGCCGCGGACGACCCCGCCGAGGACCTCCGCGGCCAGGTGCTCGCGGCCATGGCCGGGGCGCGGCGGCGCGGCTGGGACGGGCTGCTCGCCGACCAGCGCACGGAGCTGGACGAGTACTGGGCGGGCGCGGACGTGGAGATCGACAGCGACCCCGAGCTGCAGCTGGCGGTGCGCTTCGACCTGTTCCAGCTCCTGCAGGCGGCGGCCTGCGTCGACGGGGCACCGGTCGGGGCGAAGGGACTGACCGGCGGCGGCTACAGCGGGCACACCTTCTGGGACGTCGAGGGCTTCGTGCTGCCGACCCTCGCGCTGCTGCGCCCCCGGGACGCCGCACGCCTCCTGCGCTGGCGCTCCTCCACCCTGGACCGGGCGCGGCAGCGGGCGCAGGTCCTGGACCTGGGCGGCGCCTCCTTCCCGTGGCGCACCATCGACGGGCACGAGACCTCGGCGTACTGGCCGGCCAGCACCGCGGCCATGCACGTCAACGCCGACATCGCCCGGGCCTTCAGCTGGTGGGCCGACGTCACCGGCGAGGACCTCACCACGGTCGGCGGGGTCGACGTCCTCGTGGAGACGGCGCGCGTGTGGGCCGCCATGGTGCACGAGGACCACGAGGGCCGCATCCACCTGCTCGGGATGACCGGACCGGACGAGTACACCGGCGTGGTGGACGACAACGTGTTCACCAACCTCATGGCCCGGCGCAATCTCCGGGCGGCCGCCGACGCGTGCGAGGAGCACCGCGAGCACATCGGGCGGCTGTCCGTGACGGCGGACGAGCTCCAGCGGTGGCGGGCCCTGGCGGACGCGATCCACGTGCCCTACGACGCCGTGCGGGGCGTGCACCCCTCCAACGCGGGGTTCACGACCTACCGCGAGTGGGACTTCGAGGCCAAGCAGGACGGCTACCCCGTGGAGGAGCACTTCCACTACGCGAAGATCTACCGCCGCCAGGTCGTCAAGCAGGCGGACCTGGTCCTCGCCCTGTGGTGGTGCGCCGAGGCGTTCACCCCCGAGCAGACCGCCCGGGACCTGGACTACTACGAGCAGCGGACCGTGCGCGACTCGTCCCTCTCGGCCTGCGTCCAGGCCGTGGTCTGCGCCCGCGTGGGCCACCTGGACCTCGCCCTCGAGTACCTGCGCGAGTCGGCCCTCGTGGACCTGCGGGACATCCAGCAGGACGCCGGACAGGGGCTGCACCTGGCCTCCGCCGCCGGGTCGTGGCTGGCCGTGGTCTGCGGGTTCGGCGGTCTGGACACGGGCGGGGACGAGCTGCGCCTGGCCCCCCGGCTGCCGGAGCGGCTGCACCGGCTCGCCTTCCGCCTCCACTGGCGCGGCCGCCGGCTCGGCGTGGAGATCACGCGCTCGGGCACGGCGGTGCGGCTCCTGGACGGGGACCCCGGCGAGGTCGCGCTGCGGATCGACGACGAGCCTGTGACCCTCACGGCCGACCGCCCCGTGCACGCCCCGCTGCGCGCCCCCCACCCGCCCACCCCCGCACCGCGCCAGCCACCGGGCCGCGCCCCCCGGGCTCCCCGCGGCTCGTGACGACGTCCCGCCCGCACCGGCTACCCTGGCCGTGTGGGTGAGACGTGGAGCGGACCGGGGCCCGGCGGGGCGCAGCCTCCGCCGCACGCCCCGCACGGGCGGGACGTGCAGGACCCGGCGGTGACTGCCGCCTTCGCGACCGGGACCGCCCCGCCCACGACGCCGGGCGACGCCCCCGCGACGCCGTCCACGCCCCTCGAGGTGCTCACCCGCGTCTGGGGCTACGACGCCTTCCGCGGGCAGCAGGCCGAGATCATCGAGGCCGTCAGCAGGGGTGAGGACGCGCTCGTGCTCATGCCCACCGGCGGCGGCAAGAGCCTGTGCTACCAGATCCCCGCGCTCGTCCGGGAGGGCACTGGCGTCGTCATCAGCCCGCTCATCGCGCTCATGCACGACCAGGTCGACGCGCTCGAGCAGCTCGGGGTGCGCGCCGCGTACCTCAACTCCACCCAGACGGCCGACGAGCGCCGCGCCGTGGAGCGCCGGCTCCTGGCGGGCGAGCTCGACCTGCTCTACCTCGCCCCCGAGCGCCTGCCCGTGGCGGCGGAGCTGCTCGACCGCGCCCGCATCGCGCTCTTCGCCGTCGACGAGGCGCACTGCGTGGCCCAGTGGGGCCACGACTTCCGCCCCGACTACCTCGGGCTCACGATCCTGCACGAACGCTGGCCCGGGGTCCCGCGCATCGCGCTGACCGCCACCGCGACCGAGGAGACGCGCGAGGAGATCGTCCGCAACCTCCGCCTGGGCGGCGCCCGCGTCTTCGTCTCCAGCTTCGACCGGCCCAACATCCAGTACCGTGTCGGGCCCAAGCAGGAGGCCCGCCGTCAGCTGCTGCAGCTCATCCGGACCGAGCACGAGGGCGAGGCCGGCATCGTCTACTGCCTCAGCCGCGCCTCGGTGGAGCGCACGGCCGAGTGGCTGGCCGGCCAGGGCGTTCCCGCCCTGCCCTACCACGCCGGCCTGCCCGCCGAGCTGCGCCTGCAGCACCAGACCCGGTTCCTGCGCGAGGACGGCGTCGTCATGGTCGCGACCATCGCCTTCGGCATGGGCATCGACAAGCCCGACGTGCGCTTCGTCGCCCACCTCGACCTCCCCAAGAGCATCGAGGGCTACTACCAGGAGACCGGTCGCGCCGGGCGCGACGGGCTGCCGTCGACGGCGTGGCTGGCCTACGGGCTGCAGGACGTCGTCCAGCAGCGGCGGATGATCGAGGGCGGCGAGGGGGACCGGCAGCGCAAGCGCGCCCAGACGCTCCACCTGGACGCGATGCTCGCGCTGTGCGAGACGGTGCAGTGCCGCCGCCAGCAGCTGCTGCGCTACTTCCGCGAGGCGAGCGGACCGTGCGGCAACTGCGACACCTGCCTCGACCCGCCCGAGGCCTTCGACGGCACGGTCCCGGCGCAGAAGCTCATGTCCACGATCGTGCGGCTGCAGCGGGAGCGGGGCCAGCAGTTCGGCGCCGGGCACCTGGTGGACATCCTGCTCGGCCGGGAGACCGAGCGGGTGGTGCGGATGCGCCACACCGAGCTGACCACGTTCGGCATCGGCACCGAGCTGAGCGACCAGGAGTGGCGCGGCGTGGTGCGCCAGCTGCTGGCCCAGGGCCTGCTCCAGGTGCAGGGCGAGTACGGCGTCCTGGCGCTCACCGACGCGGCGGGGGAGGTGCTGCGCGGGCGGCAGGAGGTGCGCCTGCGCCGCGAGCCCGAGCGGGCCAAGGCCGTCCGCCGGCCCAGGGGCGGCGCCGCGCCGCCGGCCCTGGACGAGCCCCAGCAGGAGCTCTTCCAGCAGCTGCGGGCCTGGCGCGCCGCCGTGGCGAAGGAGCAGGGCGTGCCGGCGTACGTCGTCTTCAACGACGCGACGCTCGCCGCGATCGCGCAGGCCCGGCCGACCTCGCTCAACGAGCTGCGCGGCATCTCCGGCGTGGGCGACGCCAAGCTCGAGCGCTACGGCGAGGCCGTCCGCGAGCTCGTCACCGGCAGCTGACCCTCCGCACCTGCGTCCCATCTCTCCCCCTACATCCGCAGCTGCGGATAGGGTGGCGCCATGACCGAGATCAGGATCGCCGACGCCGCCCGCTTCCTCGGCGTCAGCGACGACACCGTCCGGCGCTGGATCGACCAGGGCACGCTGCGCAGCACCCGCGGCGCGACCGGCCAGACCGTGGTGGACGGACTGGAGCTGGCCCGCCTGCTCAAGGACCGCTCCGTGCGGCCCGAGGACCCCGCGCGGGTCGCCAGCTCGGCGCGCAACCGGTTCGTGGGGCTGGTCACCGAGGTCGTCTCGGACACCGTGATGTCCCAGGTGGAGCTGCAGTGCGGCCCGCACCGGGTGGTCTCCCTCATGAGCACCGAGGCCGTCCGGGACCTGGGCCTGGAGCCCGGCCGCGTGGCCACGGCCGTCGTCAAGTCGACCGACGTCGTCGTCGAGACCCCGGGGACGTGAGGCGGCGGTGCACACCAGGACCACCGCCGTCGCGCTCCTCCTCGCCGGTCTCGGGCTCGGCGCCGCCGGGTGCGGGGCCGGCCCGTCCCCCGCGGCCGGCGGCGAGCCCGCCACCGTCCTCGACGTCCACGCCGCGGCCTCCCTCACGGACGTCTTCACCGAGCTCGCCGAGCAGTTCGAGGCGCAGCACCCGGAGGTGGAGGTGTCGCTGAACTTCGCCGGCTCCTCCGCCCTGGTCCAGCAGATCGCGGCGGGCGCGCCCGCCGACGTCCTCGCCACCGCCGACGAGCGGAGCATGGCCGCGGCCGTGGACGCCGGCCTCGTCGACGGCGCGCCCGAGGTCTTCGCGACCAACGTCCTGACCGTGGTCGTGCCCGCAGGAAACCCGGCCGGCGTCGGGACCTTCCGGGACCTGGCCGAGCCGGGCGTGCAGGTCGTGGTGTGCGCGCCGCAGGTGCCGTGCGGCGCCGCCGCGGAACGCGTCGAGGAGGCCACGGGCGTGCGGCTGAGCCCGGTGAGCGAGGAGGGCGCCGTGACGGGCGTGCTCGGCAAGGTCGTCTCGGGCCAGGCGGACGCCGGCCTGGTCTACGCCACGGACGCGCGCTCGGCCGGGGACGCGGTCGAGGTCGTCGAGGTCCCGCAGGCGTCCCGGGCCGTGACCCGCCCGGCCGTCGCCGCGCTCGCGGACGCCGACGCGCCGGCCCGGCAGTTCCTCGAGCTCGTCGCCGGCGACCGCGGCCGGGAGGTCCTGGCCCGGGCGGGGTTCGGGGCGCCGTGATCCGGCGTCGTCCCCGCGGGTTCAGCACCGTCCCCGGCTGGGTGTGGGTCCCGGCCGCCCTGGGCGCCCTGGTGGTGGTCCTGCCGGTCCTCGGGATGCTCGCCCGGGTGGACGGGGGCGGCTTCCTCGGCCTGATCACCTCGGAGTCCTCCCGCACCGCCCTGTGGCTGAGCCTGCGCACCGCGGCCGCCTCCACCGCGCTGTGCGTGCTGCTGGGCGCCCCGCTGGCCCTCGTGCTGGCCCGCGCGCGGCCGCCCGGCGCCCGGCTGCTGCGCTCGCTGGTGCTGCTGCCCCTGGTGCTGCCGCCCGTGGTCGGCGGGATCGCCCTGCTCCACACCTTCGGGCGCCACGGGCTCGTCGGGCGCCACCTCGAGCTGGCCGGGATCAGCATCGCCTTCACCACCGTGGCCGTGGTGCTCGCCCAGACGTTCGTGGCGCTGCCGTTCCTCGTGGTCAGCCTCGAGGGCGCGCTGCGCAGCGCCGCGGCCGGCTACGAGGAGGTCGCGGCCACCCTCGGCGCCCGGCCCACCACCGTGCTGCGGCGCGTCACCCTGCCCCTGGTGCTGCCGGGACTGGCCTCCGGCGCCGTGCTCTCCTTCGCGCGCTGCCTGGGCGAGTTCGGGGCCACCCTGACCTTCGCGGGCAGCCTGGAGGGGACCACCCGCACCCTGCCCCTGGAGATCTACCTGCTGCGGGAGACCGACCCGGACGCCGCCGTCGCCCTCTCGCTCGTGCTCGTGGTCGTGGCGGTGCTCGTCGTGGGGCTCACGGCCCCCGGGCGCCGGACGGCGGGCCGGCGATGACGGAGGGACTGTCCGTGGACGCCCGGGTGGCCGCGCGGGACTGGGCCCTCTCGCTGAGCGTCCCGCCGGGGGCCACCGTGGCGGTGACCGGCCACAACGGCGCGGGGAAGTCCACCCTGTTCGCCGTCCTCGCCGGGCTGCTCGTACCGGACACCGGCCGGTGCACCCTCGGCGGGTCCGTCCTCTTCGACCTCGACGGCTCCGGGCGCGGGAGCTGGGCGCCCCCGCACGAGCGCGGCATCGCGCTCATGGCGCAGGAGCCCCTGCTGTTCCCGCACCTGAGCGTGCTCGAGAACGTGGCCTTCGGCCCGCGCAGCCGCGGCGCCGGCCGCGCCCGGTCCCGGGACGCCGCCCGGCACTGGCTCGCCGAGGTGGGGGCTGAGCAGTTCGCCGGCCGCCGCCCGGCCCAGCTCTCCGGCGGGCAGGCGCAGCGCGTGGCCATCGCCCGGGCCCTGGCGGCCGAGCCGCGGCTGCTGCTGCTCGACGAGCCGTTCTCCGCCCTGGACGCGGCCACCACGCCGGTCGTCCGCGAGCTGCTCGTCCGGGTGCTGGAGGGCCGGACCGCCCTGGTCATCAGCCACGACCCCGAGGACGCCGCCGCGCTGGCCGAGCGCGTCGTGGTGCTCGAGAACGGCCGGGTCGCCGGTCCGCGGTGAGCCGCCCCCTCCGCCGGCGGTGAGCTGGATCACAGTACGATGTGCTCACCACCGTACGGTTCGACCCGGTCCCGGCGGGCCACCCCTCCGCCCGGACCGACGAAAGGACATCCCATGAACCCGGTCCTGCGCGGGGAATCCCCGTCCGTGGAGCAGCACCCCGGCATCCCCTTCCCGGACGCCGACCTCTTCTGCTTCGCCGCCCTGCTGCCCCCGTCCGAGCGCGCGCGGCTGGCCGAGCTGCGCGCCTTCCTCCAGGAGCAGGTCCGTCCCGTGGTCACGCCGTACTGGAACCGCGAGGAGTTCCCGTCCCACCTGCTCCCGGACCTGGCCGCCCACGGGCTCGGCGAGCTCGAGCTCTCCGGGGCGAGCCGGCTGTTCCGGGGCCTGGCCTACGCCGAGGTCGCCCGGGCCGACGTCTCCCTGAGCGCCCTCGTGGGCATCCACAACGAGCTCGTCGTCGACCTGATCGACGCCCTGGGCTCGCCCGGGCAGAAGGCCCGGTGGCTGCCGGAGCTGCGCCGCTTCCGGGCCCTCGGCGCGTTCGCCCTCACCGAGCCCGAGCACGGCTCCGACATCGCCGGCGGACTGGCCACCACCGCGACCCGCGACGGCGACGAGTGGGTGCTCACCGGGACCAAGCGCTGGATCGGCGCCGGCACGATCGCCGACGTCGCGATCGTCTGGGCCCGGGACACCGCCGACGGGCAGGTCAAGGGCTTCCTCGTGGAGACCGACCGCCCGGGCTGGTCCGCCACCAAGATCGAGCACAAGATCGGCCTGCGGATCATGCAGAACGCCGACATCGTCCTGGACGAGGTCCGGATCCCCGCCGCCGGCGCCCTGCCCGGGGCGCAGGACTTCGCCGCGGCCAACGAGATGCTGCGCAACTCCCGCGCCTGGGTGGGCTGGCAGGCGGCCGGGGTGCAGCTGGCGATCTTCGACGTCGCCCGGGCCTACGCCCTGGCCCGGACGCAGTTCGGCCGCCCGCTCGCGAAGTTCCAGCTCGTCCAGGAGCCCCTCGCCCGGATCCTCGGCAACACCACCGCCACCCTGGGCCTCATGGCCCAGATCGCCCGGCTGCAGGAGGACGGCGGCTTCGACATGCCCCACGCCGCCCTGGCCAAGGCCACCACCACCTCCCTGGCCCGGGAGTCGGCCGCCCTGGGCCGGAACCTGCTCGGCGGCAACGGCGTGGTGACCGACCACGAGATGGCCAAGCTCTTCAACGACGTCGAGATCCTCTACACCTACGAGGGCACCTACGAGATCAACGCCCTCATCGTGGGCCGCGCCGTCACGGGCGTCTCCGCGTTCGTCTGAGCGGGGCCCGCGCGCCACCGCCCGGCCACCTCCCACCACCCCCGAGCAGCTCCCCGGAAGGAGCCCGCATGGACGTCACCGACACCTCCGCCCTCGTCACCGGAGCCGCCTCAGGACTCGGCGCCGCCACCGCCGCGATGCTGGCCGGGCGCGGCGTGCGGGTCTTCGCCGTCGACCTCCCGGCCGCGATCGAGAAGGCCCCCGACGTCCCCGGCGTGCGCCACGTCCCCGCCGACGTCACCGACCGGGAGCAGGTGCGCGAGGCCGTGGCGGCCGCGGCCGCCGCCGGGCCCCTGCGCACCGTGGTGAACTGCGCCGGCATCGGCCCCTCCGCCCGGGTGCTGGGCAGGCAGGGCGTGCACGACCTCGACCTGTTCGAGACCGTGCTGCGCGTCAACCTCCTCGGCACGTTCACCGTCCTGGCGCTGGCCGCGGAGCGGATCGCGGCCACCGACCCGGTCGACGACGACGGGCAGCGCGGGCTGGTCGTCAACACCGCCTCCGTCGCCGCGTTCGAGGGGCAGGTCGGGCAGGCCGCCTACGCGGCGTCGAAGGGCGGGGTGCACAGCCTGGGCATCACCGCGGCCCGGGACCTCGCGAGCGCCGGGATCCGGGTGAACACCATCGCCCCCGGGGTGGTGGAGACGCCCATGCTCGCGGCGGTGAGCGACGAGTTCCGGGCCGGTCTCGCCGCGGGCGTGCCGTTCCCGCGCCGGCTGGGCCGGCCCGGGGAGTTCGCCCAGCTCGTGGCGACGTTCCTCGACAACGACTACCTCAACGGCGCCACGGTCCGCATGGACGGGGCGCTGCGCATGGCGCCCCGCTGAGGGTCCGCCCCATAGACTGGGGCCCATGACCACCGACTTCTCGCCCGTCGACCTCGCCACGGCCCGCGACCGCCTCCGCCAGCTGATCACCGACCTCGCCGTGGTGCGGGGCAAGGTGACGCTCGCCAGCGGCATCGAGGCCGACTACTACGTGGACCTGCGCCGCGTGACCCTCCACCACGAGGCGTCCCGCTACGTGGGCCAGGTGATGCTGGCCCTGCTCGACGAGGCGGGGATCTCCTGCGACGCCGTGGGCGGGCTGACCATGGGCGCGGACCCCGTGGGCCACGCGATCATGCGCACGGCCGGTGACCAGGGCCGGGCGATCGACACGTTCGTGGTCCGCAAGGCCCAGAAGAGCTACGGGATGGGCCGCCAGGTCGAGGGCCCCCCGGTGCGGGGCCGCGACGTCGTCGTGGTGGAGGACACCTCCACCACGGGCGGCTCCGCGCTCACCGCGGTGGAGGCCCTGCAGCGGACCGGCGCCAACGTGGTGGCCGTGGCGATCATCGTGGACCGGCGGACCGGCGCCAAGGAGCGCATCGAGGAGACCGCGGGCGTGCCGTGCCTCTACGCCTTCACGAAGGACGAGTTCGGGCTTGACTGACCCCGTCGACGAGGCCGGTGCCCCGGCGGCCCCGGCGGTCGGCGTCGGCCCCTGGGAGGGCCCCTGGCCCGAGGGCGGGCAGTGGGACCCGGAGCTGCTCGAGCACGGGGACCGGCGCAACGTCGTGGACGCCTACCGGTACTGGACGATGGACGCCATCGTGGCCGATCTCGACACCCGCCGGCACGGCTTCCACGTGGCCGTGGAGAACTGGCAGCACGACCTCAACATCGGCTCGGTGGTGCGCACCGCCAACGCGTTCCTCGCCCGGGAGGTGCACATCGTGGGCCGGCGGCGCTGGAACCGCCGCGGAGCGATGGTCACCGACAGGTATCAGCACGTGCGCCACCACGCGAGCGTCGAGGAGTTCACGGACTGGGCGCACGCCGAGGGCCTGCCCGTGATCGGGATCGACAACTTCCCCGACTCGCAGCAGCTCGAGACCTACGACCTGCCGGCGCGCTGCGTGCTGGTGCTCGGCCAGGAGGGACCGGGGCTGAGCCCCGAGATGCACGCGGCGGCCGGGACCACCCTGTCCATCGCCCAGTTCGGCTCGACCCGCTCCATCAACGCCTCGGCCGCGGCCGCGGTGGCGATGCACGCCTGGATCCGGCGGCACGTCTTCGGCCAGCCCGTCGTGTGACGGGCGACCCGCGGCGTCCACCCGTCGTCCCCCGGCGCCGGTTTGGCTAGAGTGGGAGCCAGGCCACACCCGAACCGAAGGAGCCAGCATGCCCATCGCAACCCCTGATGTCTACGCCGAGATGATCGACCGGGCCAAGGAGAAGGGTTTCGCCTACCCGGCCATCAACGTCACGTCCTCCCAGACCCTCAACGCGGCCATCCGCGGCTTCGCCGAGGCCGGCTCGGACGGCATCATCCAGGCCTCCACCGGCGGGGCGGCCTACTGGTCCGGGGCCTCCGTGAAGGACATGGTCACCGGCTCGCTCGCGATGGCCGCCTTCGCCCGCGAGGTCGCGAAGAACTACGACGTCAACATCGCCCTGCACACCGACCACTGCCCGCAGGACAAGCTCGAGGGCTTCGTGCTGCCGCTGCTCGAGGAGTCCGAGAAGGCCGTGGCCCGCGGCGAGGACCCGATCTTCCAGTCCCACATGTGGGACGGCTCCGCCATCGAGCTCGACGAGAACCTGAAGATCGCCCAGGAGCTGCTGGCCCGCACGAACAAGGCCAAGATCATCCTCGAGGTCGAGATCGGCGCGGTCGGCGGCGAGGAGGACGGCGTGGAGAACGCGATCAACGAGAAGCTCTACTCCACCGTCGAGGACGGCCTGGCCACGGTCGAGGCCCTCGGCGCCGGCGAGAACGGCCGGTACCTCACCGCCCTGACCTTCGGCAACGTGCACGGCGTGTACAAGCCCGGCGGCGTCAAGCTGCGCCCGGAGCTGCTGCAGCAGATCCAGGAGGAGGTCGGGAAGAAGATCGGCAAGGACCGTCCCTTCGACCTCGTCTTCCACGGCGGCTCCGGCTCCACCGCGCAGGAGATCGCGAACTCCGTGGAGTACGGGGTGGTCAAGATGAACGTGGACACCGACACCCAGTACGCCTTCACCCGCCCGGTCGCCGGGCACATGTTCACCAACTACGACGGTGTGCTCAAGGTCGACGGCGAGGTCGGCAACAAGAAGAAGTACGACCCGCGCGTGTGGGGCGCCCTGGCCGAGGAGCACATGGCCGCCCGCGTGGTCGAGGCCTGCCAGAACCTCGGCTCCGCCGGGACCTCCGTCAAGTAGCGACTCCACCCCGCCGCGGCCGCCCTGCGCGGCCGCGGCGGGCGACGGCGGCGCCCTGCCCGCGCGGGACGCCGCCGTCACTCTTTCCACGTGCGAGCATCGGTTCTTCCTCTACCTCATTCAGGCATTGCACTTATTGCACTTATTGTTCGAGGGTGCCATGATCAGACATGAAGGAGGAACCATGTCCAAGACATCGAGGCTTGAGATCCTCGACCCTACAAAGGTCCAGATCGAACAGGCTCGTGAACTCGTCTCAGCTCTCAAGAGCCAGACGAGTCCGACAGTGCGGATCCAGATAGGCGAGAGCTCCCATGAGGTTCCGGCTCAGCTCGCCGGACTTGTGGAAGATCTGCTGAAGCGAGTGGCCCAAGGCCAGCACGTATCCATTGGGGGTACGCCAGAAGAAGTCACCACGACGGTTGCGGCCAAGATGTTGGGGATGTCCCGTCCGACACTGATGAAGCTGGTGCGGGAGCGCAGGATCCCGTCGCGCTCGGTGGGCAAGCACACCCGTCTTCGCGCGGAGGACGTTCTGGCATACCGGAAATCCGAGTGGGAAGCGCGCGACCAAGCATTCGAACGTCTGCGCAATCCCTCCGAGGATCTCGAGATGGCACCCTAGTCCAGTCGTACCGTGCGCGTGGGGCCGGCGCTCATAGACTCAAGGTCATGAATGCTGGCCCCACTCACGTCCTCCTCGACGCCAACGTCCTCTTCTCCCGTGCTTGCCGGGATTGGATCGCTCGGGGAGCACTGCTGTGCCGAGAGGGGATGTTCGTGCCCCACTGGACGGAGGACGTCCTGTCCGAGTGGATGTACCGATTGAGGCGAAAGAACCCCACGGCGCCTGACAGCAGCATCGGCCAGAAGAGGCGGGATCTGGAGGGAGCCTTTCCGCAGGCCCTTGTCACCGGGTACGCCATCATGGACTCACCCTTCGCCGATCCGAATGACGCTCATGTTCATGCAGCGGCAGTCCATGCCGGTGTGGACATGGTGATCACGCAGGATTCAGGATTCCACGCGGTCGATGGTCATGTCCTCGATGACTTGCCCTATGAAGTGTGGACGCCGGACGACTTCCTCGTGCTCATGGCGGACAGCTCGCCCGGACTTCTGTTTGCGCTGGTCGAAGACCAGCTCGGATATTGGAGCAGAAGGAGTCCCGGCGATGTCGACCTGCCCGGGCGTCTGCGCGCCGCTCAGCTGTGCCAGTTCGCCTCGCAGGTCGAAGAGGTGCTGAGAACGATGGCGATGAGCGGTCGGTGGTAGGTACGGCTTCCTGCTCACTTTTCTCCCTCGGCCTTACTTGCAGCACTCACAACTGCCCGGATATTGGTCGCACCTGCTTGCAGAGGCCGAGACATACCTGAGCCACCCGCCGCGTAGGCTTAGAGATGATCATCCGGGGCCAGGCCCCGTCGCACAGAGACCTACGGAGCACACAGCATGTCCCTCACCGGCAAGAACCTGCTCGGCGGCCCCGAGCCCACCCATCTCACCGAGGACCCGGGGCTGACCGAGCGCATCGAGGCGGGCGACGAGGCGGAGGACCTCGCCGCGCGCTTCCCGAAGGCCTCCCTCGCGTGGGCCATGTGCGCCGAGGACGCCCTCGCCGAGGGCCGCACCCTCGAGGGCTACGCCTTCGCCCGCGTGGGCTACCACCGCGGCCTCGACGCCCTGCGCGGCCACGGCTGGAAGGGCCACGGGCCCGTCCCGTTCTCCCACGAGCCCAATCGCGGCTTCCTGCGGGCGCTCGCGGCCCTGGGCCGGGCGGCCGCGGCGATCGGCGAGTTCGACGAGGCCGAGCGCATCCAGAAGTTCCTCAACGACTCGGACCCCACCGCCGCGGAGCAGCTGCAGCGCTGATCCGGCAGGCCGGACGGGCCCGGGGACGGCTGACGTCCCCGGGCCGTCGTCGTGCGCGGTCACGACCGTTGTCGCCCGGCCGGCACGGTGCCAGCATGGAGGCATGGCAGCCCTGCAGATGCCGATCCCGGAGGGCCCCGGGGTCCACCGTGTGCTCGGGGTCGTGAACCCCTACGACATGGCTCTCGACCGGGAGATGTGGCGGTGGATGCCCGCGCCGACGTCCCTCGCGGTGGCGCGCACCCCGTTCCACCCCATGGTGGTCGACGAGCTCATGGCCGCGCGGATCGGCGACGACGCCGAGATCCGGGCCGCGGCCCGCTCCCTGGCGGCCGTGGCCCCGGAGGCCGTGGTCTACGCCTGCACCTCCGGCAGCTTCGTGCACGGCGGGGAGGGGGCCCGGCGGATCTCCCGGACGATCGCGGAGGAGGCCGGCGTCCCGGCGGTCACCACGTCCGAGGCGCTGCTGGAGGCCCTGGACGTCCTGGGCGTGAGTGCCCTCGCGATCGCGACCCCCTACGTCGAGCGGCTCACGCAGCGGCTGGAGGACTTCCTCGCGGAGGACGGCAAGGACGTCGTCGCCTGCGCCGGGCTGGGGCTGGACCGGCTCATCTGGCACGTCCCCTACGCCGTGACGGCGGACCTCGTCCGCCGGGCGGACCGGCCGGGGGCCCAGACCGTGTTCGTGGCGTGCACCAACCTGCCCACCTACGACCTCATCGCGCCCCTCGAGGAGGAGCTGGGCAAGCCGGTGCTGAGCGCCAACCAGGTGACGCTGTGGGCGGGCCTGCGCCGGATGGGCCTCGCCCCGGAGGGCCCGGGGCAGCGCCTGTGCGCCCTGCCGGCCCCGGAGGTCGAGCGGTCCTGACCCGGGCGGCCCGCTCGGTGCCGGGGTCAGGCCCGGAACAGGGCGCCGAGCCGGTCGGCGCGGGCGGGGTGCCCGGCCAGCCGCAGCCCGTGCCACGCCGTCACCTGGTTGGCGGTCAGCACGGGCAGCCCGAGCGCCCGCTCGAGCCCCGGCAGGGCGGCCACCGTGTGCAGGGCCGTGTCCGGGACGAGCAGGCACTCGGCGCCCCGGACGTCGGCGGCGCGCGCGGCCCCGAGCAGCCACTCGGCGTCGAGGCGCCCGGCGTCCTCGCCGCTGGGGACGTCGTGGGCGGACAGCGCCGTGACCGTGATGCCGTCCCCGGCCAGGAAGGCCGTGAAGTGCGCCGCGACGTCCGCCGGGTAGGTCGCCGCCACCGCGACCCGGCGGGCCCCCAGGTGCCGGACCGCCGCGGCGAAGGCCCAGGACGTCGAGGAGGCGGGGACCCCGCTCGCCGCGCCCACCCAGTCCGACTGCGCCCGCGCGCCCTCCCGGCCGTGCACGAAGCTGCCCGAGGTGCAGGCCCACAGCACGGCGTCCGGGGCGTGGGCGCGCGCCCGCCGGGCCGCGGGCTCCAGGTGCCGGCGGGAGCCGAGGTCCAGCAGCGCCGCGACGTCGTGCGCCGTGCCGCCCTCCCAGGTGCGCACCACGGGGAAGGCGGCGTCCGGCACGAGGCGCTCCAGCACCTCGTAGTCGTCCTCCGCGCTGTGCCCCGGATAGAGCATGACCACGGTGTGCACGGTCCCGGCACCTCCTTCCCGGCGGGGTTGACCGGATCGACGAAAAGCTTACAGTTTGATTGTCGACAATCGTAGCGTCCGGAGGAGGTCCCGTGCAGGACGTGCTGGAGCTGTCCGCGGTGGAGCTGACGTCGGCCTACGCGGCCGGTGAGCTCTCGCCCGTCGAGGTCGTCGAGGCGACGCTGCGCGCCATCGAGGCCGTGGACCCGGTGCTCAACGCCTTCTGCCTGGTCGAGGGGGACGCGGCGCTGGCCGGCGCCCGGCAGTCCCAGGAGCGCTGGGCCCGCGGCGCGGGGCGCGGGCCGCTGGACGGGGTGCCCACCACCGTCAAGGACCTGCTGCTGGCCCGCGGCCGGCCCACCCTGCGGGGCTCCCTGCTCATCGAGGAGACGGGGCCGTGGGAGGAGGACGCGCCGTCGGTGGCACGTCTGCAGGAGGCCGGCGCGGTGCTCGTCGGCAGGACCACCACCCCGGAGTTCGGCTGGAAGGGCGTCACCGACAGCCCCCGCACCGGTGTCACGGTCAACCCCTGGGACACCGCCCGGACCGCGGGCGGCTCCTCGGGCGGCTCGGCCGCCGCGGTCGCGGCCCGGCTCGGCGCCCTGTCGGTCGGCACCGACGGCGGAGGATCCGTGCGCATCCCCGCCTCCTTCTGCGGGATCGTCGGGCTCAAGCCCACCTACGGGCTGGTGCCCCTGTACCCGGCGAGCCCCTTCGGCACGCTGGCCCACGCCGGGCCGATGACCCGCACCGTGGCCGACACCGCCGCGATGCTCGACGTCCTGTCCGGGTACGACCCCCGCGACTGGTCGGCGCTGCCGACCCCCACCGGGAGCTTCCTCGGGCGGCTGGCCGGTCCGGAACGGGCGGCCGGCCTGCGCGTGGCCTTCAGCCCGGACCTGGGCTACGGCACCAACGACCCCGAGGTCGAGCGCGCCGTCCGGGCGGCCGTCGGGGTGCTGGCGGACCTCGGCGCGTCGGTCGAGGAGGTGGAGCTGGGCGAGGAGGACCCCGCGTGGGCCTACCACGTGCTCTGGTTCAGCGGCGCGGCGTCCGTGGTGGCCGGCTACGGCCCGGGCGCGCGCGAGCGGATCGACCCCTCCCTGCGCGCCGCGCTCGAGCGGCACCACGGCTTCAGCGCCCAGGACTACCTCGACGCCACGGCCTGCCGCATGGCCTGGGGCCGCCGGATGGGGCTGCTGCACGAGCGCTACGACGTCCTCGTCACGCCCACGCTGCCCCGGACGGCCTTCGAGGCCGGCACGGACGTCCCGGCCGGGTCCCCGAGCCCGGACTGGACCAGCTGGACGCCCTACTCCTACCCCTTCAACCTCACCCAGCAGCCCGCGATCACCGTCCCGTGCGGACTCACGGGGGAGGGCCTGCCCGTCGGCCTGCAGATCGTGGGCCCGCGCCACGGCGACCAGCGGGTGCTCGACGTCGCGGCCGCCTACGAGGCCGCGGCCGGCCGGGACCCCCTGCGCCCGCCGCTCGCCGCCCGGTCCTCCTCCGCCGTCGCCGAAGGGAGCACCCCGTGACCCGCTACCTCACCGTCACCCTGGAGCGCCGCGCCGTCACGGCCCGCGCCCGCCTCCTCGACCGCGAGGCCCCCCGGACCGCCGAGGCCGTGTGGCAGGCGCTGCCGCTGGCCGGACAGGTCTTCCACGGGAAGTTCGCCCGCAACGAGATCTACGCGCTGGTCCCGGGGTTCGCCCCCGAGGAGCCGGGGCCCGAGAACCAGACGGTGACGCCGATCCCGGGGGACCTCTGCTACTTCAGCTTCGACGGGGTGCTCGAGAACCCGGCCTACGGCTACGACGCCTCCTCGGGGACCTCGGAGCACCGGCTGCTCATCGACCTCGCGGTCTTCTACGGGCGCAACAACCTGCTGCTCAACGGCGACGTGGGCTGGGTGCCGGGCAACGTCTTCGCCACGATCGAGGACGGCCTCGACGACCTGGCCGCCGCGTGCCAGGACGTGTGGATGGGCGGGGCGCGCGGGGAGACCCTGCGGTTCGCCCGCGCGGAGAGGCGCTGAGCCGGCACCGTGGCGCGAACTAGGATGGATCCTCGGTCCGGGCGCCCGCCCCGGGCCGTGCAACAGATGGAGAGCAGCATGGCAGCCCGGTCGACCCTTCCTCCCGTGGTCCAGGAGTCGACCCCTGCGCTCATCGCCAGGATCCTGCGGGAGGCCATCGCCGACGGGCGCTTCCCGCCCGGGAGCCAGCTCGTGGAGCAGGAGCTGGCCCGGGAGCTCAACGTGAGCCGCGGGCCGCTGCGCGAGGCCATGCAGCGCCTCACGCAGGAGGGCCTGCTCGTGGGCCACCGCAACCGCGGCCTGTTCGTGATGGAGCTGACCGAGGACGCGGTCCGGGACATGTACCTCGCCCGGGAGGCCGTGGAGTGCGCGGCCGTGCGCCGGATCGTGGCCACGGGCACGGGGCCACGGGCCGCCGAGGCCCTGGCCGTGCCGCTGGTCGCGATGCGGGAGGCCGCCCCGGAGCCGAACGGGCACGAGATGTCGGAGGCGGACCTGCACTTCCACGAGCTGCTCGTGGAGCTCGCGGGCAGCCCCCGGCTGCTCAACATGCACCGGACGCTGCTCACCCAGATCCGGATGTCCCTGACCGGCATGCAGGGGACCTACGAGTCCGCCGACGCCCGCCTCCGGGAGCACGCCGAGATCGTGGCGGCGCTGGACGAGGGGGACGCGGAGCGCGCGGACGGGCTGCTGCGGGCGCACATGCAGGACGGCCTCGAGCGGGTGCTGGGCGCCTGAGCGGTCCCCGGGGCGTGCTCCGGGCCGGAGCGGTCCGGTCAGGGCACGCCGGGATCCTCGCCCCGGCCGGGACCGTCACCGAGACCATCACCGGGGCCGTCTCCGCGGTCCTCGGCGTTCCGCCGCTCACCGTTGCGGGGCGGCTCGCCGTACCGGGGCTGCTCACCGTTGCGGGGCGGCTCACCGTGGCGCGGCCCTGAGCCGTTGCGGGTCCCCGGGCCGCTGCGGGTCCGCCGGCCGCTGCGGGTCCCCGTGCCGCTGCGGCGGCCGGGCCCGCGCGGGCGCCACGTGGGGCGGGGCCAGTCCCGCTTGGGCAGGCGCACGTTCCACTCGCCCGCCCCGGGCAGCCGCCACCCCCGCCGCCGGGCCACCACGGTGACGGCGGCGGCCGTGAGGATCGCCGCGGCCATGCCCCAGTTGGGGTAGCCCAGGCCGTGCAGCACGGCCATCTCGGCGCTGGCGATCACCGCACCCGTGGCGTAGAGGGTGTTGCCGCCGAAGATCATCGGCACCCGCCCCACCGCGATGTCGCGGATCATCCCGCCGCCCACGGCGGTGATCACGCCGATCATGACGGCCGGCAGCCAGGTCAGGCCCACGTCGAGGGCCTTTCCGGTGCCCGTGGCCGCCCAGCAGCCCACGGCCAGGGCGTCGGCCACGACCAGCACGCGGTTGGTCCACTTGCCCTGGAGCTGCAGGAAGAAGGCGACCGCGGCCCCGGCGATCGCCGTGATGAGGTACGCGGGGTTCGTCAGGGCCACGGGAAAGCCGACCTGCAGCAGGG
Source organism: Kocuria rosea subsp. polaris (assembly GCF_001483755.1). Taxonomy (GTDB): domain Bacteria; phylum Actinomycetota; class Actinomycetes; order Actinomycetales; family Micrococcaceae; genus Kocuria; species Kocuria cellulosilytica. Next base: position 70,553 of record NZ_LQBK01000042.1, on the reverse strand, counting down.
TGTCGCGCAGCAGGCCGCCGCCGAGCGCCGAGACGACGGCCAGGAACAGGAAGCCCACGGGGTCCATCTTCAGCTGGCGCGCCACCGCCCCGCCCAGGATGCCGTTGGTCAGCACGCCGAGCAGGTCCACGACGTCGAAGGCCATGCTCGGGTCGAGGTCCTGCACCGCCACCACGTCCACGCCACCTCCTCCACGGCCCACCGACGCCCGAGAGTAGCACCCGGCCCCCGCGCCCCGGCCTCCGGGGACCGCGTCCCCGGAGGCGCTGCTCCGGCGGGCCGCGGAGCGGGAGAGGCAGGTCACAATGGCGCGAGATCCCGGTGTTCCGCCAGAATGAGCGACAGGAGCTGAGCCGACGCCGGGTGAGGCCTGTGCGGAAGGTGGTGTCGGTTCATGAGCGGAGTGTTCCGGCACGAGCTCACGGTCACGGACCCGCTGGTCCTGGCCGCCCTGGGGGAGCGGACCGGGATGCGCTTCGGGTACAGCACCGAGGACCCGCACTTCTCGTACTCGCTGTCCCGGGCCGGGGACGAGCAGGTCGCGGTGTCCACGGTGCACGTGGGCGGCGCGATGTCCCTCTGGGGGGACACCGAGGTCTTCACGGTCGCGCACGTGCGCGGCGCCCGCTACGACTGGCAGATCCGCGACGAGTCCGGGGCCGCCGCCGGCGGGTCCTCCGTGCTGTTCCGTCCCGAGCACCCGTCCCTGGTGGTGGCCCAGGACGTGGACGTCACCCTGGTCCACCTGCCGGTGGAGCTGGTGCAGGAGACCGCGGACACCGTGTACGGGACGAGGACCCCGGTCGCCTTCGCCGCCGCCACCTCGGAGGGCGACCGGCTGGGGCAGTACTGGTCGGGCCTGGCCCGCTACGGGGCCGGTGTCGTGGCCTCGGGGGCCTTCGCCGAGCCGCTGGTCCGCGCCGAGCTCACCCGACAGTTCATGGTGGGACTGCTCGAGTGCTTCCCGCTGACGGGGGACCCCGACGAGCGCTGCCTGTCCATGGAGGCCCAGGCGCGCCGCTACCGCCTCGCGGTGCAGTTCCTCGACGACCGCGCCTCGGACCCGGTGACCGTCGAGGACGCCGCCCGGGCGGCGGGGACGACCACGGCCGCCCTCGTGCGCGCCTTCCGGGCCAATCACCCGCTGGGGCTGACCCCCGCCCAGTACCTGCGGCGGATCCGGCTGGACGCCGCCCACCGCGACCTGGCGGCCGGGGACCCCGGGGCGGGGGACACCGTGAAGGAGATCGCCGCCCGCTGGGGCTTCAGCCACCCGGGCCGCTTCGCCCGGGACTACCGGCAGCTCTACGGCACCACCCCGCGCCGCACCCTCGACCACTGAGCCGCACCGGCCCCGGGGCGCGGCCCGTGGCGGGACCCGCCGCTCAGCCCGCGAGCTCCGCCCGGGCGAGGTCCAGGGCGCGGGCCAGGCGCTGCACGCCCACCTCCGTGCGCTCGGGGCTCGTGGACGCGAAGCACAGCCGGAAGGCGTCCTGGAACCGGCCCGAGGGGGACAGCGCGGGGCCGGGGATGAAGGCGACGCCCTCGGCGAGCGCGATCTCGAACAGGCGGGGAGTGGCCACGGCCGCGTCCTCGCCCTGCAGGGTCACCCACAGGAAGAACCCGCCCTCGGGGTCGGTCGTGACCACCCGGGAGCCCAGGTGGCGGGCGATCGAGGCGTCCATGGCCTGCTTGCGCCGCCGGTACTCCGTGCGCAGCCCGGTCAGGTGGTCGTCGTAGCCGCCCTGGCGCACGAAGCGCTCCACGATGTGCTGGGCGGGCACGTTCGTGCACGTGTCCATGGCCTGCTTGCCGGCGATCAGCAGCTTGCGCAGCCGCGGGTCCGCGTCCACCCAGCCCACGCGCAGGCCGGGGGCGAGGACCTTGGAGAAGGTCCGCACCGAGAAGACGAGCGGGTCGTCCGGGCTGATCTCCCGGAAGCCGGGGACGTCCTCGCCGGCGAAGCGCAGGCCCCCGTACGGGTCGTCGTCGATGATCACGGACCCCCACCGGTGGGCCAGCTCCAGCAGGCGCCGCCGGCGCGGCTCGCTGAGCGTGGTGCCGGAGGGGTTCTGGAAGTTCGGGATCGTGTAGACGGCCCGCGGGGTGCGCCCGGTCTCGGCGACCAGCGTCTCGAGCGCGTCCACGTCCAGGCCGTCCTGGTCCACGGGGACCTCGAGGACGTCGGCGCCGTAGCTCAGGGCGGTCCCGGAGCCGTTCGTGTACGTGGGGGACTCGACCACCACGAGGTCCCCGGGGTCCACGAAGAGCTTGAACGCGAGGTCGAGGCCCTGCATGCCGCCGGAGGTGATGACGAGCCGTTCGGGCCGGGTCGGCTCCGGGGTCGTGGAGTGGTGGGCCACGACGGTCTCCAGCAGGCCGGGCTCGCCCTCCGTGGCCCCGTACGTGAACGAGCTGTCGTCGAGGACCTCGGCGGCGATCCGCCGGAACTCCTCCGTGGGGATCACCTCGGCGGCCGGGGCGCCCATCGCGAAGCGGACGATGTCGTGGGTCTGGGCGGCGAGCAGGGACGTCGAGGAGTCGATGACCGAGCCCACGAGCCCGTCGGCCCGCTGGGCCAGGGGCAGCAGGCCCCGGTCGGGGTCGCCGCCCACGCCGGCGGTGGGCTTGGTGAGCAGGCTGTCGACGGTGGTGAGGGGCGTGGCGGTGGTGGTCATGGGCTCACTTCCTGATGAGGGCGCGGGGGAAGGAGGTCAGGGCCTCCGTCCCGGTGGCGGTGATGCGGATCGTCTCGGAGACCTCGTAGCCGTACCCGGTCATCCACATGCCGCAGATGAGGTGGAACGTCATGTTCTCGGCGAGCACGCTCTCGTCCTCCGAGCGGATGCTGATGGTGCGCTCGCCCCAGTCGGGGGGATAGCCGATGCCCACGGAGTAGCCGAGCCGGCTGGGCTTCTCGAGCCCGAACTCCGCGAGCGCCCAGTTCCAGGTGCTCGCGAGCTCGCGCACCGGGACGCCGGCGGCGGTGACGTCGAGCACGGCCTCCAGCCCGGAGGCGACGGCCTCCTCCAGCAGGCCCAGCTCGGCCGTGGGCGGGCCGAGCATGACCGTGCGGGCCAGCGGCACGTGGTAGCGCCGGTGCACCCCGGCGAGCTCCACCACCACGGCGTCGCCCTCCTGCAGCACCCGGTCCGACCACGTGAGGTGCGGGGTGTCGGCGGAGGCCCCGGTGGGCAGCATGGGGACCATGGCCGGGAAGTCGCCCCACGCGTCGCCGACCCCCTCGACCTGGGCCCGGGAGATCTGCGCCGCGACGCGGTGCTGCGGGACCCCGGGCTCGATCGCGTCGATCGCGGCCTGCATCGCCGCCGTGGTGACACGGGCCGCCGTGCGCAGGTACTGGATCTCCGCCGGGGACTTCACAACGCGCACCCAGTTCACGAGGTCGAAGGCGTCCACGAGGGTCCACTCCGGGAGGGCGTTGACGAGCGAGCGGTAGCCCTTGGGGGAGAAGAAGTGGGAGTCCATCTCCAGGCCCACGCAGCCCCGGGCGGCCGGGGCGACCTGGCCGCGGCGGCGCAGGGCGAAGGCCACCCAGTCGAACGGGTGCAGGTGCGGCCGGTGCACGTAGCGCTCGGGGTAGCCGACGATCTGCTCGGGGTGCAGCCGGGCGGTGCGGAACGCGCCGTTGGCGTCCATCTCCCGCAGGAACAGCAGCAGCTCGCCCTCCGCGGGCACGAACAGCAGCTGCGGGGTGTAGAAGGACCAGGCGTCGTAGCCCGTCAGGTAGAACATGTTGCCGGGGTCGGTCACGATGAGCCCGCTCAGCCCCTGCTCCGTCATCTTCTCCCGCACCGCGCGCAGCCGGGCGGCGTACTCATCGTCGGGGAACAGCGCGGGGCGGACCTCCGGATCCGGCCGGGCCCCGCCGGCCTCGCGCCCGTCGGGCAGGGCCCCGCCGGCCACGGGAGCATCGGTCAGGGGGCCGCCCGTCACGGCGGCACCGGTCGCAGCGGCATCGGTCACGGTGTCATCGGCCACGGGGCACCGCCGTGTACTTCGTCTCGAGGAACTCCTCGATCCCCACGCGGCCCCCCTCGCGCCCGAGGCCCGAGGCCTTGACCCCGCCGAAGGGCGCCGCCGGGTTGGAGACCAGACCCGTGTTGACCCCCACCATGCCGACCTCGAGGGCCTCGCTCACGCGGAAGCTGCGGTCCACGTCGCGGGTGAAGAGGTAGCCCACGAGCCCCCACGGGGTGTCGTTGGCCCACCCGAGCACCTGCTCCTCGGAGTCGAACGGCACCACGGGCGCCACCGGCCCGAAGATCTCCTGGGACATGAGATCGGACTCGGGGCTGACCCCGGACAGGACGGTGGGCGCGTAGAACCAGCCCCGGCCACCGGGCCGGCGGCCCCCGCACAGCACGCTCGCGCCGCGGGTCAGGGCGTCGTCCACGAGCTCCTCCACCTTGGCCAGGGCCTTCTCCTCGACGAGGGGGCCCACCTGGGTGCCCTCGGCCACGCCGTGGCCCACGGTGAGGGAGCCCATGCGCTCGGCGAGGCGGGCGGAGAACTCCTCCGCCACGGAGCGGTGCACGAACAGGCGGTTGGCCGCGGTGCAGGCCTCGCCCATGTTGCGCATCTTGGCGGTCATCGCGGCCTCGACCGCCACGTCGAGGTCGGCGTCCTCGAACACGATGAAGGGGGCGTTGCCGCCCAGCTCCATGGACGAGCGCATGACGTGCTGGGCGGCCTGCTCGAGCAGGCGGACCCCCACCTCGGTGGAGCCCGTGAAGGAGACCTTGCGGGCGATCCCCGAGGACATCCAGGGCCCGACCACGGAGGAGGCCTTCGAGGTGCACACGACGTTGAGCACCCCCGCCGGGAGGCCGGCCTCCACGAGGACGTCCACGAGCGCCAGGGAGGACAGCGGGGTGAGGTTGGCGGGCTTGAAGACCATCGTGCAGCCGGCCGCGACGGCCGGGCCGATCTTGCGGGTGCCCATGGCCAGCGGGAAGTTCCACGGGGTGACCAGCACGCAGGGCCCCACGGGCTCCTTCGACACCAGGATCCGGGTCCTGCCGTCGCCCGAGACGGTCATGTCCCCGCCGATCCGCACGGCCTCCTCGGAGAACCAGCGGAAGAACTCGGCGGCGTAGGCCACCTCCCCGCGGGCCTCGGCCAGGGGCTTGCCCATCTCCGTGGACATCACCAGCGCGAGCTCGTCCTGGCGGGCCATGATCAGGTCGTAGGAGCGGCGCAGGATCTCCCCGCGCTCGCGGGGCGCGGTCCGCCCCCACTCCTTCTGGGCCCGCCCGGCGGCCTCGATCGCCCGGGCGGCGTCCTCGGGGCCGCCGTCCGCGACCGTGGCGACGACCTCCTCGGTGGCGGGGTCCACCACGTCGAAGCGGCGGCCGGAGGCGGCCTCGGTCCAGGCGCCGTCGATGAAGACCCCGGTGCTGACCCCGGCGACGGCGTCCCGGGACCGGCGCAGGACGTCGGCGGAGGCGGTGGTGGGGGCGGCGGAGGTGGTCACGGGGTGTCCTTCCGGTCGGGATCGGTGCGCGGGCCCGCAGGGTCGGCGGGGCGCGGGTCGAGGAGCTGGGCGAGGTGCCGGCCGGGCCGGTCGGGGCGCAGGTGGCGGACCTGCTCGTGGCACGAGAACCCGTCGGTGAGCACGGGCACGGAGTCCTCCGTCTCCCGCAGGGCCGGGGCCAGGGCCTGTTCGGCCACGGCGAGGCTGACCTCGTAGTGGGCGGCCTCGAAGCCGAAGTTCCCGGCCACCCCGCAGCAGCCGGTGGCCTCCCGGACCTCCCCGACACCGGCCGCGGCCAGCGCCCTGCGCTGGGTCGCGGCGCCGAAGGCGGAGTACTCGTGGCAGTGGGTCTGGACCACCACGGACGGGGGCAGCGGGGTGCCGGGGGCGGGCAGCGCACCGTCCCGGGCGAGCTCGGTGACGTGCTCGGCGAAGCTGCGCACCCGGGCCGCCACCCGGCGTGCCGCGTCCGTGGGCACGAGCCCGGGCAGGTCGTGGCGGAGGGCGGCCGCGCAGGAGGGCTCGACGACGACGACGGGGCGCGCGGAGCCGTCGTCGAGCGCCGCGACCGTGCGGCGCAGGACCTTCTGCGCCGTGCCGAGCTGGCCGGTCGAGATCCACGTCAGCGCGCAGCAGGCGTCGGGGGCGCACTCGACGGGGCGCCCGGACCCGGCGAGGACGCGGGCCGCGGCACCGGCCACCTCCGGCCGGAAGCCGCGGGTGAAGCTGTCCACGAACAGGACCGTCTCGCCGGTGCCCGCCCCCGGGCGGGCCACCCCGGCGGCGGCGACCTGGCGGATCCAGTCGGCCGCCCCGGCGAAGCGCGGCAGCGGGCGCTCGGGGGCCAGCCCTGCCGCCCGCATCCCTGCCCGCAGCAGGGGACGGGTGGCGGGGCGGTCGCGCAGCGCCGCGTTGAGCAGCCGGGCGAACCGGCCGGTGAGCCCGAGCCAGCGGGGCAGCCGGCCGAGGCTGTAGTGGCTGAAGGGCCGCAGCCGCCCCCGGTAGAAGTGGTCGAAGAACTCGGACTTGTACGTGGCCATGTCCACGCCGGCCGGGCAGTCGGTGGCGCACGCCTTGCAGGACAGGCACAGGTCGAGGACCTCGCGCACGTCCCGGGACCGCCACCCCGTCTCCTGGTCGGGGGCCGAGCGGACCATCTCCTGGAGCACGCGGGCCCGCCCGCGCGTGGAGTCCCGCTCGTCCAGGGTGGCCCGGTAGCTGGGGCACATGACCCCGCCCGTGTCCGCGCGGCAGCGGCCCACCCCGATGCACCCCTGCACGGCGTGCACGAAGGGGTCCTGGCGGTCCTCCCCGGCGCGCAGCTCCCCGAGCGGGAAGGAGGTCCGCCACTGCCGCTGCGGCACGCCCTCGAGGGCGAGGTCCGCGGTGAGCGCGGCCGGGTCGACGAGCACGCCGGGGTTGAGCAGCCCGTGCGGGTCCCAGGCCCGCTTCACGGCGGCGAAGGCGCCCAGCACGCGCGGGGAGTACATGAGGCCCAGCAGCTCCGAGCGGGCGCGGCCGTCCCCGTGCTCCCCGGAGAGGGACCCGCCGTGGGCGACGACGAGCCGCGCGGCGTCCTGCGTGAAGGCGCGGAACACGGCCCGCCCCTCCTCGGAGCGCAGGTCGTAGGTGATCCGGATGTGCAGGCACCCGGCGCCGAAGTGGCCGTAGACCACGCCGTCGAGGCCGTGCTCCCCGAGCAGGGCCCGGAGCTCGGCCAGGTAGCCGGCGAGCCGCTCGGGGGCCACGGCGGAGTCCTCCCAGCCGGGCCAGGACTCGCTGCGCTCCAGGGCGGCGTCCGGGGCCAGGCGCGAGGAGAGCCCCGCCCCGTCCTCGCGCACCCGCCACAGGGAGGTCCGCTCGACCGGGTCCGGCACGGTCCGGCCGTCGAGGGCGTGGCCCTCGCGCAGCAGCCGCTCGAGCAGGGCCTCGGCGCGCTGGGCCACCTCGGCGGCATCGTCCCCGTCGAGGTCCACGTAGAGCCACGCGCCGCCCCGGGGCATCGCCGCGACCGCGTCCGCGCCCCGGCGCCACCGCATCGTGGCGACGATCTTGTCGTCGATCCCCTCGACCGCCGCCGGCTCCTCCTCGAGCAGGATCGGCACGTCCCGGGCCGCCGCGACCACGTCCTCGTAGCCGAGGCACAGCAGCAGCGCGCTGCGGGGACGGGGCACCAGACGCATGCGGGCCCCCACCACCACGGCGAGCGTGCCCTCCGAGCCCACGAGGGCGCGGGCGACGTCGAAGCCGCGCTCGGGCAGCAGGTGCTGGAGGTGGTAGCCGGAGACCTGCCGCGGGATCCGGCCCAGTTCCACGCGCAGCTCGGCCAGGTGGGCGGCGGCCACCTCCTGCAGGGCCCCGGCGAGCTCACCGGCCCGCCGGGCGGAGACCTCGTCCGCCGGATCGGTGGCCCGCAGCCCGCCGGGCCCGGCGGTGAGCAGGGCGCCGTCGGCGGTGACGAGGTCGAGCTCCACGGTGTGGTCGCTCGTGCGCCCGTAGCGCACCGAGTGGTTGCCGCAGGCGTCGTTGCCGACCGACCCGCCCACCGTGGCGCGGGTGCGCGAGGACGGGTCCGGGGCGAACGTGCGCCGCCCGTCCGTGCGCCGCTCCACCTCGCGGGCGAGCACGGAGAGCACCGCGCCGGCCTCGACGTCCACGGTCAGGGCGTCCTCGTCCACGGTGCCGATCCGGCGCAGGTGCCGGGAGAGGTCGAGGACGAGCCCCGGGCCCACGGCGTTGCCGGCCATCGAGGTGCCCCCGCCCCGGCTGGTCACCGGCACGTCCAGGTCCCGGCACACGGACAGCGCCGCGGCCACGTCCGCCGCGGAGCGGGGGAAGACCACCGCCCGGGGGCGCACCCGGTAGTTGGACGCGTCGTAGGCGTACTCCGCGAGCCGGCGGGAGCCGGTGTCGGCGTCGAGGCCGGCCGCGCGCAGGCGCCGGCCCAGCTCGCCGTCGTCCGGGGTCCCCGGAGCGGGCGGCGCGCCCCCCGGCCCGGCTCGGCGGACCGGGAAGGGCAGGGCGGCGGTGCTCATGCGCTCGCCGCCGCCCCGACGAGGGCCTCGGCCAGGGCCGCCTCGAAGCGCTCGAGGCCCGTGCGGATCTCCTCCTCGGAGACCACCAGGGCGGGGATCAGGCGGACCACGTTGCCCGCCGGCCCGCAGGTCAGGGTGAGCAGCCCGTGGCGGGTGGTGGTCTGCTGCACGGCCAGGGCGGCGGCGGCGTCGGGGGAGCCGTCCTCCTTCGCGAACTCGATGCCCTGCATCAGCCCGCGGCCCCGGACGTCGCTGATCCCGGGGTGCCGCTGCTGCAGGGGCAGCAGCCCGGCCTGCAGCTGGTCCCCGCGCAGCCGCGCGTTCTCCACGAGGCCCTCGTCCCGCACCACGTCCAGGGTGGCGCAGCCCGCCGCGGCGGCCACGGCGTTGCCCCCGTAGGTCCCGCCCTGCGAGCCGGGCCAGCCCCGCTCCATGAGCGCGGTCGGCGCCGCGATCGCGGAGATCGGGAAGCCCGAGGCGAGGCCCTTCGCCGTGATCAGCACGTCCGGGACCACGTCCGCGAACTGGTGGCCCCAGAAGCGCCCGGTCCGGCCCACCCCCGCCTGCACCTCGTCCAGGACCAGCAGGATCCCGTGCCGGTCCGCCCGCTCCCGGAGCCCTTCGAGGAAGGCCGGCGGGGTGGGCAGGTAGCCGCCGTCGCCGAGCACGGGCTCGATGAGGAAGGCCGCGGTGTCCTGGGGCGCCGTCCGGGTCATCAGCAGGTAGTCCAGCTCGCGCAGGGCGAAGTCCACGGCCGTGCGCTCGTCCCACCCGTAGCGGTGGGCGTAGGGGAACGGGGCCATGTGCACCCCGCCCATCAGCGGGGAGAACCCGGCGGAGAACCGCGTGCCCGCGGTGGTGAGGGTCGCCGCGGCCACCGTGCGGCCGTGGAAGCCGCCCTGGAAGACCACGATGTTGGGCCGGCCCGTGGCCATCCGGGCCAGCCGCACGGAGGCCTCGACCGCCTCGGAGCCCGAGTTGGCGTAGAACACGGAGTCCAGCCCCGGGGGCAGGACCTCGCCGAGCTTGTCGGTGAGCTCGAGCAGCGGCGGGTGCATCACAGTCGTGTACTGGGCGTGGATGACCCGCCCGACCTGCTCCCGGGCCGCCTCGACCACCCGGGGGTGGCAGTGGCCCGTGCTGGTCACCCCGATCCCGGTGGTGAAGTCCAGGTAGTCCCGCCCGTCGGTGCCGTGGATCCAGCACCCCCGGGCGGAGTCGACGACGACCGGGGTCGCCTGTTTCAGGAGCGGGCTCAGTGAGGTCATGGCTCATCATGGGAACAGCCCGCGGAGATTGTCAACAATCGGACCGGCCCGTAGGGTGGCCGCATGAGCACCGTGCGCGAGCCTCCCCGTGTCGTCGTGCTGACCGCCGACGGCACACCACCGCCCGCCAACGAGGCCGCCCTCCGGGAGCTCGCCGACGTCACCGTGGTGACGCGCGAGGGGCTCGCCGAGGCCCTCGCGGGGAGCGGCGGGCGGCGCCCGGCGGAGGTGCTGCTCCTCTGGGACTTCTTCTCGGACGCGCTCGCCGAGGCGTGGGACGCCGCGGCGGGACTGCGCTGGGTGCACGTCGCGGCGGCCGGCGTGGACGCCATGCTGTTCCCGGGGCTGCGGACCTCCGAGGTCCTGCTGACCAACGCCCACGGGGTCTTCGACCGCCCCATCGCGGAGTTCGTCCTCGCCGCGGTCCTCGCCCAGGACAAGCAGCTGCACCGCAGCCGGGCCCTGCAGCACGAGCACCGGTGGGTGCACCGCGAGCTGCGGCGCACCCGGGGCGCCACGGCCCTCGTGGTGGGCACCGGGGGGATCGGCCGCGAGACCGCCCGCCTGCTGCGGGCCGTGGGGATGGACGTCCGCGGCGCCGGGCGCACGGCCCGGGCGGGAGACCCCGACCTCGGGACCGTGGTCCCCGCCGCGGACCTCGCCGAGCACGTGGGGTGGGCCGACCACGTGGTGCTGGCCGCGCCCCTGACCGAGCAGACGCGCGGGCTCGTGGGCCCCCGGGTGCTCGCGGCGATGGCCCCGCACGCGCACCTCGTGAACGTGGCCCGCGGCGCACTGGTGGACGAGGACGCCCTGCGGGAGGCCCTCCGGGCGGGACGTCCCGCCGCGGCGACCCTGGACGTCTTCGACACGGAGCCCCTCCCGCCCGGTCACCCGTTCTGGGACATGGACAATGTGCACGTCTCCGCGCACATGTGCGGGGACGTGGAGGGGTGGCGGGACGAGCTCGCCGCCCAGTTCGAGGCGAACCTCCGGCGCTGGACGGCCGGGGAGCCGCTGCTCAACCAGGTCGACAAGGGCGCCGGCTACGTCCGCTCCCCGTGACGGGGCGGGGCCCGCGGCGAGGGCGCCGCGGGCCCCGGGGGCGCAGCGCCACGACGAGAGGAGAGCGCAGACCATGCGCGTAGCAGTTCCCAGAGAGATCAAGCCGGCCGAGCAGCGGGTGGGCCTCGTGCCCGCCGGGGTGACCCAGCTCGTGCGGGACGGCCACGAGGTCCTCGTGGAGACCGGCGCGGGGGCGGGCTCGGGTTTCGACGACGACGCCTACGCCGCCGCGGGGGCCGAGGTGGTCGACCGGTCCGCCGCGTGGGAGCGGGCGGAGCTGCTGGTCAAGGTGAAGGAGCCGGTGGCCGAGGAGTACGGCTTCCTGCGCCCCGACCTCACGCTCTTCGCCTACCTGCACCTGGCCGCCGACCGGCCGCTGACCGAGGCGCTGCTCGAGGCCGGGACCACCGCCGTGGCCTTCGAGACCGTGCGCTCCGGCCGCGCGCTGCCCCTGCTCCAGCCCATGTCCGAGATCGCCGGCCGGCTCGCCGCGCAGTCCGCCGCCCACCACCTGCAGTCCAACGCCGGCGGCCCCGGTCTGCTGATGGGCGGGGTCCCCGGCGTCGCCGCGGCCAGGGTCGTGGTGATCGGCGGCGGGGCCGTGGGCACCCAGGCCGCCCTCATGGCCTCCGGGCTGATGGCCGACGTCACGGTGCTGGACGCCAACGGCGTGCGGATCCGCGAGCTCACCGACCTGCTCGGGCACCGGGCCCGCGTGCTCATGAGCGACGAGCACGTGCTGGAGGAGGAGATCTCCGGCGCGGACGTCGTGATCGGGGCCGTCCTCGTCCCGGGGGCGGCCGCGCCCAAGCTCGTGCGCCGCGAGCACCTCGGGGTCCTGCACGACCACGCGCTGCTCGTGGACGTCGCCATCGACCAGGGCGGGTGCTTCGAGACCTCCCACCCGACCACCTACGACGACCCGACGTTCGAGGTGGACGGCATCACCCACTACTGCGTGGCGAACATGCCCGGCGCGGTGCCGCGCACCGCGACCCGCGCCCTCGCCAACGCCACCACGCCCTATCTCCGGCGCCTCGCACGGGGCCCGGAGCAGGCCCTGGCCGACGACCCGGAGTTCGCCGCCGGGCTCAACACGGCCGCCGGGAGCATCCGGCACGCCGGGGTGGCGGAGGCCTTCGCGGACCTGCCGGCGCAGCTGGGCTGAGCCGGCCCGGTCCCGACCGGGCCGCTCCGCGGCTCAGCCCGTGGCCCGGTCCACGGTTCAGTTCGTGGCCGGGGGATCCGCGGCGAGCAGGCGGAGCAGCCGTTCCAGCTCGATCCGGTCCGCCGGGTCCAGACGGGCGAAGTACTCCTCGGACTCCCGGCGCCGGTCCTCCCGCACCGTCCCGCGCAGCTCGGCCCCGCGCGCGGTGAGGGCCACCAGCGTGGCGCGCCGGTCCGAGGGGTCCGGCACCCGCTCCACGAGCCCCTTTCCCTCGAGCAGGTCCACCACCTCGGTGGCCGACCGCGGGGCGATGCGCAGGGCGTCGGCGAGGTCCTTCACGCGCAGGGCGCCGGGCCCGTCGCCGTGCCGGCAGGTCCCGGCCCGGTCGTCCCGGTGCGCCCCGGCGTGCCCGGCCAGGGCGTCGAGCGCCCGGAACTGGTGCGGGGTCAGCCCGAAGGGGGCCAGCTGCTCGGCCCACCGGCGGCGCAGCCGGCGGAAGACGGCGTGCAGCAGGTCGCCCAGGCGGGCCGGATCCGGATCGTCGTGCGGCATGGAGCCATCCTAGCCTCATTGCAGGTTGCCTCATAGAGAGGTAACCTCCTTGATACGTCCCGAGGAGGTCCCCATGACCCTGACCCACCGCGCCGGGCGCGTGCGCGCCCCGGCGCACGGCGGCGGGGACACCCCGGCCGCAGGACTCGCCGGTCCACCGGGTGCCGGCAGCGGCATCACCGGAGGCACCGGCGGCGGGGGCGGGCGCCCCGCCCGCCTGGACCCCGCGGACCGGGAGCAGCTCGCCCGACACCCCGTCGGCCCGCGCAGGATCGCGGCGCTGTTCGCCCCGCACCGGAGGACGATCGCGCTCGTCGTCGTGCTCATCACCGCGTCCTCGGTCGTCAACCTCGCCCAGCCGTTCCTGGTCCGGGGCGTCATCGACGACGCCCTGCCGCACGGCGACACCCGGCTGCTGCTGGCGCTGACGGCCTCGATGGTGGGGGTCGCGGCGGTGACCTCCGTGATCGGCGTGGTCCAGACCTGGCTGGCCACCGCGATGGGGCAGCGGGTCATGCACGCACTGCGCGTGCAGCTCTTCACCCACCTGCAGGCCCAGTCCCTGGGGTTCTTCACCCGGACCCGGGGCGGGGAGGTGCAGTCGCGGCTCACGCACGACATCGCCGGGATGCAGTCCGTGGTCACCAGCTCCGCCACGGGGGTGGCCTCCAACCTCACGACCGCCGTGGCGACGGCCGTGGCCATGGTGGTGCTGTCCCCGGCGATGAGCCTCATCTCCCTGCTGGTGCTGCCGCCGGCGATCTGGCTGTCCCGCCGCGTGGCGCTGATCCGCCGGGACGTCACCGACGAGCGGCAGCGCGAGCTCGCCGCGCTGCACACCCAGGTCGAGGAGGGCCTGTCCGTCTCCGGGGTCCGGCTCGCCAAGACCCTGGGCACCACCGGGCGGGACGCGGACCGCTTCACCGAGCGCTCCGACCGGCTCGTGGGCCTGGAGCTGCGCAGCCAGCTGGCCGGGCGCTGGCGGATGGCCACCATGCAGATCGTCTTCGCCGCCATCCCCGCCGTGATCTACCTGGCCGCCGGGTTCCCGGCCACCGGCGGCGGGATGACCATCGGCACCGTGGTGGCGTTCACCGCGCTGCAGGGCGCCGTCTTCCGGCCCGTGATGGGCCTGCTGAACATCGGCGTGCAGTGGGTGACCGCGCTGGCCTTCTTCAGCCGGATCTTCGAGTACCTCGACCTGGAGCCGCAGATCGTCCCGCCCGCCGCCCCCGTCCGGCTGGATCCGGCCGGCGTGCGCGGCGAGGTCCGGTTCGAGGGCGTGCGCCACGCCTACGACGACGGGCCCGACGTCCTGCACGGCATCGACCTGGTGCTGCCGGCGGGCACCACCACGGCGGTCGTCGGTCCCACCGGCTCGGGCAAGAGCACCCTCGGCTCCCTGCTGCCGCGGCTCAACGACGTCACCGAAGGACGGGTGAGCATCGACGGGGTCGACGTGCGCGAGCTCGACCCGGCGGACCTCGCGCGGATCGTGGGCGTCGTCTCCCAGGAGACCTACCTGGTCCACGCCACGGTGCGCGAGAACCTGCTGCTCGCCGACCCGGACGCCTCCGAGGCGGAGCTGTGGCGCGCCCTGGGCGCCGCGCGCATCGCCGACACCGTCGCCGGGCTGCCGGACGGGCTGGACACCCTGGTCGGCGCCCGGGGGCACCGCTTCTCCGGCGGGGAGCAGCAGCGCCTGGCCATCGCGCGGACCGTGCTGCGCAATCCGCCCGTGCTGGTCCTCGACGAGGCCACCAGCGCCCTGGACAACACCACCGAGGCGCAGGTCCAGGAGGCCCTCGACCGGCTCGCCGCGGACCGCACCACCCTGACCATCGCCCACCGGCTCTCCACGGTCGAGAACGCCGACCAGGTGGTGGTCCTCGCCGGAGGCCGCGTCGTCGAGCGGGGCGCCCCGCGGGAGCTGCGCGGGGCCGGTGGCCCGTTCGCGCTGCTGGCCGCCCGCACGGGGCCGGACCGCGCCACCGCCGCACCGGCCGGCGGGCCCGCCACCCGCTGACCCGGCACCCGCTGACCCGTGGGGACGCACGGCCGCCGGCTCCCGTGCTCGGGCGGGTCGCCCGGCGCGCTCGGGCCGCCCACCCGTCAGATGAGGTGCTCGGTCCGGGCCCGGTCGACCGCCTGGGTGCGGTTGTCGACGCCGAGCTTGGCGTAGATGTGCACCAGGTGGGTCTTGACCGTGGCCTCGGAGATGAACAGCGCCCGGGCGAGCTGCCGGTTGGTGGCGCCGGTGGCCAGGCGCTGCAGGATCTCGATCTCCCGGGCGGTCAGGGCGGTGGCCGGTGCGGCGACCCGCTGCACCAGGTGCGCGGTCACGGCCGGGGAGAGCACGGGCCGGCCGGCGGCGGCGGCCTGCACCGCCTGCCGGACGGTGTCCGACGGCGCGTCCTTGAGCAGGTAGCCGGTGGCGCCGGCGGCCATGGCCGCCAGGATGTCCGCCTGCGTGTCGTAGGTGGTCAGGACCAGCACCGGGGGCCCGTTGCGCGCCGTGATCCGCCGGGTGGCCTCGATCCCGTCCATGCCGGGCCCCATCTGCAGGTCCATGACGACCACGTCCACCACCGGGTCCGCCTCGGCGAGCGCCCGCAGCGCCTCCTGCCCGTCGCCGGCCTCGGCCGCCACGGTGATGCCGCCGGCGCCCTCCAGCAGGGCCCGGAGGCCGGCGCGCACCACGGGGTGGTCGTCGACCAGCAGCACGCGGAGGGGCGGGGCGTTCACGGTGCCGCCCGGAGGGTCCGGGCCCCGCCGGCTCCCGGATCCGCGGCGGGGCCGAGGCCCGGCGCGGAGGTCGGGGCCAGGGGCAGGCGGACCCCCACCACGGTCCCGGCGCCGGGACCGGACTCCACGCTCAGCGTTCCCCCCAGCTCCTGGACACGGGCCCGCAGCTGGGCCAGGCCGAAGCCGTGGTCCTCGCCGGCGGGCGGGAGCGACGCGGGGGAGAACCCGTCGCCGTCGTCGAAGACGTCCAGCGAGACGGCGTCCGCCCAACCGGCGAGGGTGACCACGGCGGTCCGGGCCCGGGCGTGGGCCACCACGTTGGCCAGCGAGGACTGCGCCGCGCGCAGCAGCACCGTCCGGTGGGCCTGCGGCACCGCGGGGAGCGGTCCCTCGCGGCGGAACCTGCACTGCAGGTCCTGGCCGGCGGCCCGGGCGCGCTCGGCGGTGTGCGTGCACAGCTCCTGCAGGGCGGCGGGCAGGTCGGCGTCCAGCGCCGGGGCGCCGAGGTCGCGCACGAAGCGGCGGGCCTCGGCCAGGTTCTCCGCGGCGGTGGCCTCGATGACGCCGAGGCGCTCCTGGGCGAGCGGCGCGTCCTGCCGCTCCAGGGAGTGCTGCGCGGCCCGGGACATCAGCACGATCGAGGACAGGCCCTGGGCGAGGGTGTCGTGGATCTCCCGGGCCAGCCGCTCGCGCTCCCCGGCCCGGCCGGCCTCGCGCTCCTGGCGGGCGAGCTCCGCGCGGGCGGCCTCCAGCTCCCGGACGGTGCGCCGGTGGTGCTCCGCGTCGCGGTACAGCGCCCGGTAGGCGTGCCCCACGACGACGGCGGACACCGCCCCGATCGCCGGTCCCGCCACCATGGCCGGGGTGAAGCCGCCGGGGTCCGCGTGGAGGTGCTGGGCCAGGACCACCACCGTGGTCAGCACGGCGATGCTGACCAGGGCCGCGGTGCGGGGCAGCAGGACCAGGTACACGAAGAAGAGCGGGAAGACCACCCAGGAGAAGTCCGGGCTGTACGGGGTCAGGAGGCTCCACAGCACGGTGACCAGGCCCAGCCAGGGCCGGGCCAGCGGCCGTGGGTCCCTGCTCGTCCGTCCTCGGGCGAAGCGGCTCTCCCACAGCGTTCCGGCCAGGTAGACCCCGGCCAGGGCGAGACCCAGGCACAGCACCGGCAGCACGTCGCCGGGAGCCGGGTGCGCGGTGTGCGCCCCGAGGACGACGCGCAGCAGGGCCGGCGCCAGCAGGCCCGCGAAGCCCACGTGCAGCGTGACCCGCAGGGCGCGCAGCACGGCGGGCGTCGAGGCGTCGTCCACCGGATCTCCTCTCGCACGGTCGCGGTCCGCCCGGACGCGGCCGGCACCGCCCGGCTCCACGGCGGCACGGGCGTCCGCAGCAGACCTGGCCATGCTATGCGCGCGGCGGCGCCCCCGGATCAACCGTTCGATGGATCGGCGGGTCCGTCCGACGGCGCCGCAGGACCGACCGGGCGGCCGATCCGCGGGCGGCCCGCCCCCGCCAGGCTGGAGGACGGAAGAACAGCTACCGCCACCACACCCCAGGAGCCATCCCATGTACCTGTCCGCCAGGGACCTCGTCTTCGCCCGAGGGCGGTTCGCCCTCGTCGGCGGGGTCGTCGCCCTCATCACCCTCCTGCTCGTCCTGCTCACCGGGCTGACCGACGGCCTGGGCCGCCAGAGCACGTCCGCCCTGGACCGTCTCGACGCCGGCCGCATCGTGTTCGGCGCCCCGGCGGACGGATCGGGGCAGCCGTCCTTCCCGGAGTCCGGGATCACGGAGGAGCAGCTGCGGATCTGGGAGGACGCCGCCGGGGCCGCGGTCGTCGAGCGTCTCGGCGTGGCGCAGAGCCGGGCCGGGACCGCCGGCGGCGGGGCGGCCGGTGTCGCCGTCGTCGGACTGGAGGAGGACACGGCACTGGTCCCCGCGCTCGGGACCCTCGCGGGATCGGCGCGCCCGGCTCCCGGGCGCGCCGTGCTCAGCGAGACCGTGGCCGGGGACCTGGGGCTGTCCGTGGGGGACGTCGTCCGGCTGTCCTCGACGGAGCTGACCGTCGCCGGCATCGCCGCGGACGAGCACTACAGCCACGTGCCCGTGGTGTGGACGTCGATGACCGACTTCCCCGGGATCGCCCACCTCGGCGAGGGGGCCGGGGCCACCGCCCTGGCCGTGCCCGCCGGCGCCGGACTCCCCGAGGGGGCCGTGGCGGCGGCCGACGAGGCCGCCGGCACCGTGTCCACCGACGCCCGCGGCGCCCTGGCGGCCCTGCCGGCCTATCGCTCGGAGCGGGGCTCGCTGCTGATGATGCAGGCCTTCCTCTACGGGATCTCCGCCCTGGTCGTGGTGTCGTTCCTGACCGTCTGGACGATCCAGCGCACCCGCGACATCGCCGTCCTGCGGGCGCTGGGCTCCTCGCGCGGCTACGTGCTGCGGGACGCCCTGGCCCAGGCCGCCGCGGTCCTCCTGCTGGGCGTCCTCGCCGGCGGCCTCGGGGGACTGGCCGGCGGACTCGCCGCCGGGACCGCGGTCCCGTTCGCGCTGACTCCCGCCACTGTCCTGGTCCCGGTCCTGGGCGTGTTCGTCCTGGGCACGGCCGGGGCCCTGCTCGCCACCCGCCGCGTCTCGTCCGTCGATCCCCTGCTCGCCCTCGGAGGCAACTGACCATGCGCGCTGACCACTCCCGCAGGACCACGCCGTTCCGCACCACCCCGGCCCCGGCAACGTCGCCGGTCACCTCCGCCGTGACATCCGCCGTGACTTCCACCGTGACATCCGCGGCGAGATCCGGCGTGACATCCGCCGTGGCCTCCGCGGCAGCACCCGCGACGAACGCCGCGGCGACGTCCTCCGGGGCCGTGCTCCGGCTGGAGGACGTCACCCTCGCCTATCCCGACGGGACGGACGGGAACGGCCGCCCCCGCACCGTCCGGGCACTGGACGCCGTGGACCTCGCCGCGGAGGCCGGCACGGTCACCGCCCTGGTGGGCCCCTCGGGGTCCGGCAAGTCGTCCCTGCTGGCCGTGGCCGCCACCCTGGTCCGGCCCAGCGCCGGGGCGGTGCTCCTCGCCGGCCGGGAGATCACCGGCCTGCCCGAGCGCGAGCTCGCGCGACTGCGCCGGACCCGGATCGGGATGGTCTTCCAGCAGCCCAATCTGCTGCCGTCCCTGACGGCCCTGGAGCAGCTCGTGCTCACCGCCCACGTGCGGGGAGCCCGGGGCAGGGACCTCGAGGCGGCCCGGGAGCGGGCGGGCGGGCTGCTCGAGCTCGTCGGCCTGGGCGCGGCGGCCGCCCGGCGCCCGCACCAGCTCTCCGGGGGGCAGCGGCAGCGGGTGAACATCGCGCGGGCCCTGATGGGCTCGCCGCAGGTGCTGCTGGTGGACGAGCCGACCGCGGCCCTGGACCACCACCGGGCCCGCGAGGTCCTCGGCCTGATCGTGGACGCCACCCGGCGGTTCGGCACGGCCACGGTCGTGGTCACCCACGACACCGAGCTCGTCCCGCTCGCCGACCGGTGCGTGACCATGCGCGACGGCCGCCTGCGCTGAGCCCGCGCCCGACGGGGTGCCGACCCGTGACCCGCAGGAGCCCGTACGACCACGGCGGATCGTGGGCGTGCGGGCTCCCGCGGGTCGACGGGTGGGCCCGGGGGTCAGCCGCGCTCGCCGTGCTGGACGATCAGCGGCAGGCCGGCCGGCTGCGCCACGCGCTCGCGCGCGGTCCGGGCCGCCGCCACGAGGTGCTCCAGCGACGCCCTGGTCTCCGCGTAGCCGCGGGTCTTCAGGCCGCAGTCCGGGTTGACCCACAGGGTCCGCGCCGGGACGTGCTCGAGGGCCCGCTCGAGCAGCTGCTCGATCTCCTCCTGGGCGGGCACGCGCGGGGAGTGGATGTCCCACACGCCCGGGCCGATGCCCCGGGAGAAGCCGGCGGCCTCGAGGTCGGTCAGCACCTCCATCCGGGACCGGGCCGCCTCGATGCTCGTGACGTCGGCGTCCAGGCCGTCGATCGCCCCGACCACCTCGCCGAACTCCGAGTAGCACAGGTGGGTGTGGATCTGGGTCGCGTCCCGCACCCCCGAGGTGGCCAGGCGGAACGCGTCCACCGACCAGCCCAGGTAGGCGGGCTGGTCCGCGCGGCGCAGCGGCAGCAGCTCCCGCAGCGCCGGCTCGTCGACCTGGATGATCCCGATCCCGGCGGCCTCGAGGTCCGCGACCTCGTCCCGCAGCGCGAGGGCCACCTGGTTCGCGGTCTCCGCGAGCGGCTGGTCGTCGCGCACGAAGGACCACGCGAGGATCGTGACCGGGCCCGTCAGCATGCCCTTGACCGGCCTGTCGGTGAGGGACTGGGCGTGGCTGATCCACGGGACCGTGAACGCCTCGCCGCGCAGGCCCTCGCCCTCCCGGCTGACGTCGCCCCACAGGATCGAGGGACGGGTGCAGCGGGAGCCGTAGGACTGCACCCAGCCGTGCACGGTGGTCGCGAAGCCGTCGAGGTGCTCGGCGAAGTACTGGACCATGTCGTTGCGCTCGGCCTCGCCGTGCACCAGCACGTCCAGGCCCAGCTCCTCCTGCAGCCGCACGACCCGCTCGATCTCCTCGCGCAGGAAGGCGTCGTACCGGTCGTCCGTGAGGGTCCCGGCCCGGTGCTGGGCGCGGGCGGCGCGGACCTCGGGCGTCTGCGGGAAGGAGCCGATCGTGGTGGTGGGCAGCGGGGGGAGGGGTCCGGACGCCGTGAAGGACCGCCCCTCCTGCGCGGCCCGGCGGACCTCCGCGGGCGCGCGTCCGATGTCGGCGGCGGTCAGCGCCCCGGCGCGCTCCCGCACGGCCGTGTCCCGGACCCCCGCGGCGGTCTCCCGGGTGCGCCGGGCCTCGGCCGCCTCGGCCAGCTCCTCCGCGACCGCCTCCGTCCCGGCGGCGAGACCGCGGGCCAGGGTGACGATCTCGCCGACCTTCTGGTCGGCGAAGGCGAGCCAGCTCCGCAGCAGCGGGTCCAGCCCGGTCTCCTCGGCCACGTCGTGCGGGACGTGGAACAGGGACGTGGAGGAGGCCACGGACACCAGGACGCCGCCGGCGGCCAGCTCCGCGAGCTGGTCGAGCCGGCCGGCCAGGTCGGTCCGCCACACGTTGTGCCCGTCGACGGCTCCGGCCACGAGCACGGCGGAGTCCTCGTCCCGGAAGAGCTCCAGCTCCTCGGGAGAGGGCGCCGCGCCCTCGACGAGGTCGAGGTGCAGGGCCTCCACGCCGGAGCAGGCCAGGGGGTGCAGCAGCGGCCCGGGCGAGCCGTAGGAGGTGGTGACGAACAGCTGCGGGCGCCGGGGCACGGTGGACAGGGCCGTGTAGGCGTCCCACACGGACGCGGCGAGCTGCTCCGCCGGGACGTGCTGGTCCGCCACGAGCGCCGGCTCCTCCAGCTGCACCCAGTCCGCGCCGGCCGCGGCCAGCTCGCCCAGCAGCTCCGCGTACACCGGGAGCAGCTCGGGGAGCCGCTGCAGCGGGTCGAAGCCCGCGGGGGCGTCGTCGTCGGCCTTGGCGAGGAGGAGGAAGGACACGGGGCCCACGAGGACCGGCCGGACGGTGAAGCCGTGCGCCGCGGCGCGGCGGACGTCCGCCACCAGCCGGTCGGCGTCGGCGCGGAACGGGGTGCCCGGGCCGATCTCCGGCACGAGGTAGTGGTAGTTGGTGTCGAACCACTTGGTGAGCTCGAGCGGGGCGCGGCCGGCGTCCCCGCGGGCGAGCACGAAGCTCGCGTCGAGGTCGAGCCGGCCCTCGGGGTCGGCGAGGTCGGCGAAGCGGGACGGGACCGCCCCGAGGGCCACGGTGGTGTCCAGCACCTGGTCGTAGAGGGGGAAGGCCGCGGGCAGGGACGAGTCCTGGGCGCCGAGGCCCAGCTCCACGAGCCGACGGTGGGTCGCCAGCTGCAGCTCGGCGGCCGCCGACTCGAGCTCCTCGCGGGTCGAGCGCCCGGCCCAGTAGGCCTCGAGGGCCTTCTTCAGCTCGCGGCGGCGGCCGATCCGGGGGTAGCCGGTGATGGTGGCGGCGGGGAACGGGACAGTGCTCATGGGGATCTCCAGAAGGGTGTCGTGAGGTCGAGAGGTCTCGTGCGGAACGGTGGGGCGGTGCGTGCTCACGCGGGGAGCAGCAGGTCGTCGAGCGGGACGGGCACGTGCGGGGCGCGGGGGAGGTCCACGTGCTCCAGCAGGTCCAGCGCGGCCCGGTGCTCGTTGAAGGTGTAGAGGTGCAGGCCGGGAGCCCCGGCGTCCAGGGCGGCGCGGGCCAGCCGGGCCGCGAAGGCCACGCCGGCGCGGTGCCGCTCCGCGGGGCCGGACGCGTCCTCCAGCGCGGCGGCCAGGCCGGGGTGGGGCGCCAGGCCGGCCAGCCGGCACAGGGTCCGCAGCCGCCCCGGATCGGTGACCGGCATGATCCCGGGGACGATCGGGATGGTCACCCCCGCCGCCGTCGCCGCCGCGACCAGGCGCTCGTAGCGCTGCGGGCGGAAGTAGACCTGCGTGATCGCGAAGTCCGCCCCGGCGCGCTGCTTGGCCAGCAGCACCTCCACGTCGTGCCGGAACGAGGGCGACTCCGGGTGCCGGGTCGGATAGGCCGCCACGCCCACGGCGAGCCGGCCGGCCGCCAGGGAGGCCGTGTGGCGCTGCTCGACCTCGCGCACGAGCTCCACGAGCTCGCCGGCGTGCCGCAGCTCGCCCGGCGCCGCCTCCGGGTCCCGGTCCCCGCGCAGGGCCAGGACGCCCCGCACGCCGCGGCGGACCAGGGTGGCCACGGTCCGCTCCAGCTCGGCCCGGCTGCTGCCGACGCACGTCAGGTGCGCCAGGGGCCGCAGGCTCGTGCGCGCCAGGAGGTGGTCGAGCAGGGCGAGCGAGCTGTCCCGGCGCTGCTCGTCCCCGCTGTACGTCACCGAGACGTGGTCGGGACGGGTGGGCTCGAGCTCCTCGATGGTCCGCAGCAGCGTCGCGGCGCTCGCCGCGCCGCGGGGCGGATAGAGCTCGTAGGACAGGGACGGCGGCGCCGGCCGGGCGATCGGGCGTGGTGTCACGTTCTTCCTCCAAGGGTCACCCCGAGGGAGGGCGGCAACCGTCCCGGGGCGGACCCGGGAGGGAAGCGACAGCTCCATCGGTCCTGGCGGGAGCACCGTTCCGCGCACCCCGTGGCGGGGGCGCGGATGGTTGCTGCGGCGTCGACGAGCCAGGTCTCTCGGCCGCTCTGGATAGATGCAGGACCCATTCCAGCGGCCGCCCCGCCGTGCTGCCAAGTGCGGGCGCCCAGAAGACGCCGGAGCGCGGACTGTGACGACCGGGACGTCACGGGACGCAACACGGACGCACGGCGACGCACAGCGACGCACGGGCGGTGGAGGGCGGTCCGGCGCCCGGGCCCGGCCTCGGCATAATGGACGGGCCCCCGCCCGGACCGCAGGAACGAGTGCCCATGCCTCCCACCCCCCGCATCGTGGCCGTCGTGCCGTGCCACAACGAGGAAGCGGCGATCGCGAAGGTCGTCACGGATCTGCACGCCGCCGTGCCCGGCATCGAGGTGCACGTCTACGACAACTGTTCGACGGACGGCACCGCCGAGGCCGCCCGGCGGGCCGGGGCGCAGGTCCGGCGCGAGGAGGAGAAGGGCAAGGGCAACGTGGTCCGGCGGGCCTTCGCGGACCTGGACGCCGACGTCTACCTGCTCGTCGACGGCGACGACACCTACGACGTCGCCGACGCCCCCGCCATGATCGACACCCTGCTGTCCGGGCCCTACGACCACGTGCTGGGCGTGCGCCGGCAGACCACCAGCACCGCGTACCGGTCGGGGCACGAGTCCGGCAACAGGTTCTTCAACGGGCTCGTGAGCTTCGCCTTCCGCCGGAAGGTCTCCGACATGCTCAGCGGCTACCGGGTCTTCTCGCGCCGCTTCGTCAAGTCCTTCCCCGCGCTCTCGCGCGAGTTCGAGATCGAGACGGAGCTGACCGTCCACGCCGTCAACGCGCGGGTGCCGCAGGCCGAGGTCGCCGTGGGCTTCCGGGACCGGGCCGCCGGGAGCGAGAGCAAGCTGCGGACCTACCACGACGGCTTCCGGATCCTCGGGATCTTCGGGCAGCTGCTCTTCCACGAGCGGCCCCTCCTGGTCACCGGCGCCGTCTCCCTGGCCCTGTTCCTGCTGGGACTGGCCCTCGGCCTGCCCGTGGTGGTGGAGTTCGCGGGCACCGGTCTCGTCCCCCGCTTCCCGACGGCGTTCCTGGCCGCCTCCCTGGTGCTCCTGGCGGGGGTGTTCCTGCTCATGGGCGTGCTCCTGAGCGGCCAGGCGAAGATCCGCCGGGAGACCTCCCGGCTGTTCTACCTGCGCCACCCGGCTCCCCCGTGGAGCGGCGGGGAGGCGCCGGACCGGACCGCCGGGGGCGGCCGCACGGAGGACCGGCGGCAGGTCCCGTGAGCGCGGGGCGCGAGGCCGTGCGGTCGCGGCTGCACCTCCTGCTGCCCTGGGCCCAGGGGCTGGGAATGCTCCTGGTCCTGCAGTTCGCCCTGTTCGGGCTGCTGACGCTGGGCCAGGCCGTGCCGGACCGGCCCGTCGTCGAGCACCTCGTCGCGGCGGTCGAGGACGGCACCTACGGGCCCATCGACACGATCGACCGGATGGGCACCCCCGCGGACACCTTCACCGAGTGCGTCGTGGCGGGCACGGGCCTGGGGGCGTCCCCGGAGGAGTCCGCGTTCAGCCGGGCGGTCCGGATGCCCCGGCTGGCCACCTGCGGCGGAGGCCCGGAGCAGCTGCGGGCGATCTCCGAGGGGGCCGTGCTCACCGACAACGACTACTTCAAGTACTGGGCCGGCTACACCGTGATCACGCGCCCCGTGCTGGCCCTGACCGGCCTCGAGGGCCTGCGGATCGTCTCGGGCACCCTCATGCTGCTGGCCCTGGCCGGTGCGTTCCTCGCCGTCCGCGCCGGGACGTCCACCGCCGTGGGACTGGCCCTGGTCCTGCCGTACGTGGTGGGCACGAACCTGCTGTCCACGCCCTCGACGTCCTTCAGCCAGTCCATCTCCATCGCCTTCATCTTCCTGTCCGTGATCCTCTCCGCCCTCGGGGCGGCGCGCTCGCCCCGGGCGGCCTGCGCGGGGGTGGCCCTGGGCGGGGCGCTCTTCTGCTTCGTGGACCTCCTCACGACCCCCGCCGTGCCGTGGGCGATGTCCGCCTTCGCCGTGGGGGCCGTGACGTGGTTCCACCGCCGCGAGCTCGGCGCGACCCTCGTGGCGGTGGTCCTCGCCGGGGCGGTCTGGCCGGTGGCCTTCGCGGTCACCTGGCTCGCCCGGTGGGTCTTCGCGGGGGCGTTCCTGGGCTTCCCGAACACCCTGGAGGTGGTCCGCCGCAACGTGGGCAACCGGACCGGGGGCGACCACGCGCGGGTCTCCGAGGCGTTCGGCGCGGGGGCGCGCGTCAACGTGTCCTACTGGTGGCAGATGGTGCCCACCTCGGGGCTCGTGCTGACCGGCTGCCTGCTCGCGGCGGGCGTGGGGCTGGCCCTGGCGCTGCGCCGGGGCGGGTTCGCCCGCTGGGGCGCCGCCGCGGTGCTGGCCCTGCCGGCCGCGGCCGTGCCCGTCTGGTACACGGTGCTCAGCAACCACTCCCAGATCCACGCGTTCTTCGTCAACCGCGGGGTCGCGGCCGCGCTGGCCGTCGTCACGGCCGCGTGCCTGGCCGCGGCCGTGCGGCCGCGGCCCGAGCCCGGGGTGCCGCGCTCCGGGCGCTCGCCGGACGGGACGGCGCAGGTCCCCGGCGAGCCCGGCGAGGCCCCCGGCCGTTCCGAACCGGTCCCGGGCCTTGCCCCGCGCGCCCCACGGACGTAGCCTTTAACAACCAACAGGTTGATCAAGGAATCAGTTGACAAACACCGTGGACCCCGGCGACGACGACCTCCTCGACAAGGCCTTCCTGGCCCTCGCCGACCCGGTCCGCCGCCGCATCGTCGCCCGGCTCAGCCGGGGGCCGGCCACGGTCACCGAACTGGCGGAACCCTTCGCGATCTCCAAGCAGGCGGTCTCGAAGCACATCCAGGTCCTCGAGCAGGCGCAGCTCGTCACGCGCACCCGTGACGCCCAGCGCCGGCCCGTCCACCTGGACCCCGCACGGCTCGAGGCGCTCACCGCGTGGATCGACCGGTACCGGCTGGTCCGGGAGGAGCAGTTCCGCCGCCTCGACGCCGTGCTCGACACCCGAGCCGCGGACCGCGGCGAGCACACCCAGGACTGAACCATGGGACACCCACTGCACCTGACCGTCCCCGACGGCCTGCCCTTCATCGACTTCGAGCGCGAGTTCGACCACCCGGTGGCCGAGGTCTTCCGCGCCCACGCGGACCCCGAGCTGTTCCGGCAGTGGATCGGGCCCCGGGGACTCGAGACCCGGGTCGACGACTTCGACTTCCGTCCCGGCGGTGCCTACCGCTTCGTCCAGCACGGCCGGGACAGCGCGGAGGAGTACGCCTTCCGCGGCGTCTTCCACACGGTGCGCGAGAACGAGCTGGTCGTCCAGACCTTCGAGTACGAGGGCTGGCCCGACGCGGTGGACCTCGAGTACCTGCACTTCGAGGACCTGGGCGGCGGCCGGTGCCGGCTGCGCGGGCGCGCCGTCCACGCCTCGCAGGAGGCCCGCGACGGGATGGCCGCCTCGGGCATGGAGAAGGGCATGGCCGAGGGCTACGAACGGCTCGACGAGCTGCTGGGCGGGCGCACCGAGCAGGGCGGGGCCTGAGCGTGGACTGGACGCTCGAGGTGGTCCTGCTGCCGGTCGCGGACATCGACCGCGCGATCGGGTTCTACCGGGACGGGGACGGCTTCCACCTCGACCACCGCACGACCGGGGAGCAGGCGGACTTCGCCCAGCTCACCCCGCCCGGGTCGGGGTGCTCGATCGTGGTCGGGAACCTGCCCGCCCACCGGGAGATGACCCCCGGGTCGGTGCGCGGGCTGCAGCTCGTGGTCCCCGACGCGGCCTCGGCCCGCGCGGAGCTGCTGGCCCGCGGCGTGCCGGCGGGGGAGCTCACCGTGGTGGACGAGCGGGACGGCGGCACGCTCTTCGGGTTCGCCGATCCGGACGGCAACACGTGGGTGGTGCAGCAGCTGCGGACCCGGGCCGAGCGGCCGCTGATCCCCCGGCAGCGGCCGGCGACCGGGGACGGATGAACCACGGCCGGGCCGGCCGGCCGCCGGATCCCGTGGTCGGCCGGGCTCGGTCGCCGGGGGCCCGGCTCAGAGGATCGCCCGCAGGAAGGTCTTCGTCCGTTCGTTCCTCGGCGCGGTGAAGATGTCCTCGGGGCTGCCGTCCTCCACGATCCGCCCGCCGTCGAACATCATCACCCGGTGCGACACGTCGCGGGCGAACTGCATCTCGTGGGTGACGATGAGCATGGTGATGTCCGTGGTCTCGGCGACCTCGCGCAGGACGTTGAGCACGTCGTCCACGAGCTCGGGGTCGAGCGCGGACGTCACCTCGTCCAGGAGCAGGATCTCCGGGTCCATCGCGAGCGCCCGGGCGATGGCCACGCGCTGCTGCTGGCCGCCGGAGAGCCTCGAGGGGTGCTCGGAGGCCTTCTCCTCCAGCCCCACCTGCTTCAGCAGACCCATGGCACGCTCCTGCGCCTCGCCCTTCTTCAGTCCCAGCACGTGCACGGGGGCCTCGATGATGTTGTCCAGCACGCTCATGTTGGGGAACAGGTTGAACTGCTGGAAGACCATGCCGATCCGCCGGGTGATCTGCTTCCTCCGCTTGGCGGGCAGCTCCACCCGCCGCCCGTTGCGCAGCTCGTGGGTCAGCGGCTCCCCGCCCACGAGGATGAACCCTTCCGTCAGGTCCTCCAGGGTCATCAGGAGCCGCAGGATGGTGGTCTTGCCCGATCCGCTGGGGCCGATCAGGGTGACCCGCTCGCCGCGGTCCACGGTGAAGCCGAGTCCGTCGAGCACGGTGTGGTCGCCGAAGCGCTTGACGACGTCACGGAACTCCACCGCGGGCACGCGCCCGGGGTCGCCGGCCGCGGACCCGGGGTCCCGGGGGGAGTGCTGTCCTGGGATCTCGTCCCCGTGCTCAGTAGTGGGCAAGGCGCTTCTCCAATCGGCGGATCAGGATGGAGGTCGGATAGCTGGCCAGGAGGAAGATCAGCCCGGCCAGCGTGAACGCCTCCGTGTAGGCGAAGTTGCGGGCCCCGAACTGCTGGGCGGAGGTGACGAGCTCCACCACGGAGATGGCGAACAGGAACGGGGTGTCCTTGAACATGGCCACGGCGTAGTTGCCCAGTGAGGGGATCGTGGCGCGGAGAGCCTGCGGCAGGACCACGGCCTGCCAGGTCCTCGAGGCCGGCAGGGACAGCGCCTGCGCTGCCTCCCACTGCCCCTTGGGCACGGAGTCGATGCCCGCCCGGTAGCTCTCGGCCATGTAGGTGGAGTAGTGCACTCCGATCACCGTGATGCCGATGACCAGCGCGGTCACGTCGGTGAGCAGGTAGTAGACGAACAGCAGCTGGACCACGAGCGGCGTCATCCGGATGAACTCGGTGGTCCAGTGGACGGCCAGCCGCAGCGGAGTGGGCAGCACCCGCTTGAGCACGGCGATGACCAGCCCGAGCAGCGCGGCGATGACCGTGCCGATCACGGTGGCCAGGAGCGTGATCCGGAACCCCTCCAGCAGCAGGGGGATGGCCTCGACAGTGCGTTCCCAGCTCCAGATCACGGCGTCCCGCCCCCGGTCTCGGCGATCTTCGGGCGCACCGGCAGCCAGATCTCGCGCAGGGACGGCCCGCGGCCCAGCGTGTTCTTCGCCCGGACCTCCAGGACGTTCATGCCCAGGTTCAGGGCGTAGGCGAGGACGAAGTAGATCAGCAGCCCGACGGTGAAGGCGAACAGGGTGTCACCGGTGCTCTGCCTCAGCTGGCCCACCCGGAACGTGAGGTCGCTGAGCGTGATGAACGAGACCACCGCCGTGCCCTTCAGGAGCTGGATCAGCAGGTTCGCCAGGGAGGGGATCATGAGCGCCCACGCCTGCGGGAAGACGACGCGGCGCATCCGGTGCGCCCCGGACATCCCGAGGGCGTG
Source organism: Kocuria rosea subsp. polaris (assembly GCF_001483755.1). Classification (GTDB taxonomy): domain Bacteria; phylum Actinomycetota; class Actinomycetes; order Actinomycetales; family Micrococcaceae; genus Kocuria; species Kocuria cellulosilytica. Next base: position 42,127 of record NZ_LQBK01000042.1, on the reverse strand, counting down.
CGCGGCCTCCCACTGGCCCCGGTCCACCGAGGCGATGGAGCCCCGGACCACCTCCGCTCCGTACGCGCCGAAGTTGAGCGACAGCGCGAGGACGCCGACCGTCATGGGGTCCAGCCGCACGCCCATCAGGGGCAGGACGAAGAAGAGCCAGAACAGCTGCACGAGCAGGGACGTGCCCCGGAAGAACTCCACGACGACGCGCGCCAGCACCCGCAGGGCGGCGGTCCCGGAGCGGGAGAGCAGCCCCAGCCCCACCGCCAGGACGAAGGCGCCGATCGCCCCGCCCAGCGTCAGCTGCAGGGTGACCAGCACGCCGTCGAGCAGCCGGGGCAGGAACGCCGCCAGCGCCTCGAACCGCTCGCCCACGACTACGCGCCGGGCTCCGTGGCGGTCTCCTCCGCGGTGGGTTCGGGGGCCGCGGTGTCGTCAGCGGTGGGACCGGCGGACACGGTCTGCTCCGGCGTGGGCGCGCCGGCCGCCGTGTCCTCGGCCGTGGGCTGGGCGGTGCCCGTCTCCGCGGGGACGGGCTCCGGGGTCCCGGCGTCGGTGAGGTCGCCCTCGCACAGCTGCTCGGTGGTCACGGAGCCGTCCGGGCGCTCCGCCGCGGTGAACCCGTAGGGCCCCACGATGTCGAGGTAGCGCTGCTCGTCGCTGACGATCTTCTGCAGCTCCTCGTTGTAGGCCTCGAGCAGCTCCTCGTCCTCGGTGCGGAACACCGTGCCGCCGGCGCCCACCTGGGGGACGCCGTCGATCTCCTGGACGTAGGACTCCGTGACCTCCACCGGGGCCTCGGGGCTGTTCTCGGCCATCCAGTTGAGCGAGATGCCGGTCAGGGCGAAGACGTCGGCCCGGCCGTTGACCACGGCGTCCATGCCGTCCTGCGGGCCGGCGACCTCCCGGTTGTCGATGCCCAGGGAGTCCGCGTAGGAGGACTCGATGGCGCCGGTCATGGTGACCAGCTGCACGTCCGGGTTCGCCGCCACGTCGTCGAGGGTCTGCAGGCCGTACGGGTTGCCCTCCGCGACCATGAGCGCGGTGGTGTACATGAACTCCGGGCTGCTGAAGGCCGCCTGCTCGCACCGCTCGGGGAGGATCGACATGCCGGCGCTGACGGCGTCGAAGCGGTCCGCGGTGAGCCCGGGGATGAGGGAGCCGAACTCGGTGTTGACCCCCTCGAGGTCGTCGATCCCCAGCGCGCCGAAGATCTCGCGGTGCAGGGCGACGGTGGCGCCCGTCAGCTCGCCGTTCTCCTCGAAACTGTACGGCGCCTCGCCGGCGAACCCCACCGTGATGCTGCCCGACTCCTGGGCCTGGGACAGGGTGCTGCCCGCTTCCTCCTCCGAGCCGCCGCACGCTGTGAGCAGCCCCAGCGCCGCCACGGCCGTCACCGCCGTCGCGCTCCGCCTCCCGCTCCGCCGTGTCGTCCCGTACCACCGTGTCGTCGTCGACTGTGTCATCGTTGCGGCCCTCCGAGCGGGTCAGCGCCCGGCGCCCGGCCCGGGACACCGGGTGCTCGGTGTCCCCGGGCCGCGGCCCGGACGAGATGTGGTCTGCCTGTCCGGTCGTTCAACAGGGTGGATTTGCTGATGTCACGCCATATGACCTGCGGGCAGGTCACCGTGTTTCCTCCGTCCTGCGGGCACGTCATCGGGGCGACGGAGGCCACGATCTGTGATACGTGCCACAGGCGCTCCGGCTACGATCGGGCGCATGATGCGATTTCTGGTGCTGGCGCTGCTCCTGGTGCTGGGGGCCCTCACCGTGCTGGCGGCCTCCCTCGGGTCCAACGGCTGGTGGCTCCTGGCGGGGGCGGTCCTCGTGCTGCTGGGGATCGGGGTGTGGGACGTCGTCCAGACGAAGCATTCGATCCTGCGCAACTACCCGATCCTGGGGCACATGCGCTTCTTCCTGGAGTCCATCCGCCCGGAGATCCAGCAGTACTTCATCGAGCGCAACTTCGACGGCAAGCCCTTCGACCGCGACACGCGCTCCCTGGTCTACGCCCGGGCGAAGGGCACCCTGGGGGACAAGGCCTTCGGCACCGAGCGGGAGGTGAACCGGATGGGCTACGAGTACCTGCTGCACTCCACCGCTCCGGTGACGCCCCCGGAGGAGGCGCCCCGGGTCCGGCTCGGCGGGCCCGGGTGCACCCGGCCCTACGACGTCTCCCTGCTGAACATCTCGTCCATGAGCTTCGGCTCGCTGTCGAAGAACGCGGTCCTGGCCATGAACAAGGGCGCGGCCCTGGGCGGGTTCGCCCAGGAGACCGGCGAGGGCGGCCTGACGGAGTTCCACCGGGAGTACGGTGCGGACCTGATCTGGGAGATCGGGTCGGGCTACTTCGGCACCCGGGACGCCGAGGGCGGCTTCGACCCGGCCGCCTTCCGGGAGAAGTCCCGGCTGCCCGAGGTCAAGGCCGTCACCATCAAGCTCTCCCAGGGCGCCAAGCCGGGGCTGGGCGGCGTCCTGCCCGGGCCCAAGGTGACCGCCGAGATCGCCCGCGCCCGCGGGGTCCCGGAGGGGGTGACCTGCATCTCCCCGGCGAGCCACTCCGCCTTCACCACGCCGCGGGAGCTGATCCGCTTCATCCACCGGCTGCGGGAGCTCTCCGGCGGCAAGCCGATCGGCTTCAAGCTGTGCGTGGGGTCCCGCGTGGACGTGCTCGGCATGTGCAAGGCCATGCTCGAGGAGGACGTCGCCCCCGACTACATCATCGTGGACGGCAACGAGGGCGGGACCGGCGCGGCGCCCCTGGAGTACCAGGACCACGTGGGCACGCCCCTGACCGAGGGCCTGATGCTGATGAACAACGCCCTGGTCGGCGTCGGGCTGCGGCCTCCGATCAAGCTGGGCGCGGCGGGCAAGGTCGCCTCCGGGTCCGACATCGTGAAGCGGCTGATCCAGGGCGCGGACTTCACCATGAGCGCGCGGGCCATGATGATGGCCACCGGGTGCATCCAGGCGCAGAAGTGCCACACCAACGCGTGCCCCGTGGGGGTGGCCACCCAGGACGAGCGGCTCATGCGCGCCCTGAACGTGGCGGACAAGGGGGAGCGGGTGCACAACTACCACCGGGCCACGGTCCGCGAGGCCGTGCAGATCATGTCCTCCATGGGGTGCAGCGACATGCGCCAGCTCTCGCCGCAGATGCTCCGGCGGCGCGTCGACCACCTGACCACGCGCTCCTACGCGCACATCTACAACTGGATGCAGCCGGGGGAGCTGCTCACCGCGCCGCCGCGCACCTGGGCCGACGACTGGGAGCTGGCCGACCCCGACCACTTCGGCCTCTACCGCCCGGGCCCCGGCAAGATCGAGCGGCGCGACGACCCGGCCGTCGTCCACCCCGACCGCCCCGGTGCCGCGGCCGACTCCGGCGCCGCGGGCCGCCCGGAGGGCGACCCGGGCGAGGACTCCTGATCCTGCCGCGCCGGATGCGTGCCCGGGGTCACGGGCCGCTAGACTTGCACGGTACGAGCCCCTGGGCCCCTCCTGCCGACGCCGCGCCGCCTCGGGCGTGCGGACGGGAGCGGGCCGACGCAGGGGCGTTGTCGTGCCCGGCCGGTGCGCGCCTCGGCCGGGTCCCACGGGAGAAGTCCCGTTCCATCCAGGCAGGAGAGTCGTTCAATGCCAGCAATCGTGATCGTCGGCGCCCAGTGGGGCGACGAGGGCAAGGGCAAGGCCACCGACCTGCTCGGAGGCCGCGTGGACTACGTGGTCAAGCCCAACGGCGGCAACAACGCCGGGCACACCGTGGTGGTGGGCGGCGACAAGTTCGAGCTCAAGCTCCTGCCCGCGGGCATCCTGAGCCCCAACGCCGTCCCCGTGATCGGCAACGGCGTCGTCGTCAATCCCCAGGCCCTCTTCGAGGAGATCGACGGCCTCGAGGCCCGCGGGGCGGACACGTCCCGGCTGCGGATCTCCGCGAACGCCCACCTCGTGGCCCCCTACCACCAGACGATGGACCAGGTCACGGAGCGCTTCCTCGGCAAGCGGGCGATCGGCACCACGGGCCGCGGCATCGGCCCCGCCTACATGGACAAGGTCGGCCGGCTCGGGATCCGCGTGCAGGACGTGCTGGACGAGTCGATCCTCCGGCAGAAGATCGAGGGCGCGCTGCGGCAGAAGAACGAGCTGCTCGTGAAGCTCTACAACCGCCGGGACATCGACGTCGAGGAGGTCGTGCAGTACTTCCTGGGCTACGCGGACCGGCTCGCCCCGATGATCGTGGACTCCACCTACCTGCTCAACCAGGCGCTCGACGAGGACAAGGTGGTCCTCATGGAGGGCGGCCAGGCGACCTTCCTCGACGTCGACCACGGCACCTACCCGTTCGTGACGTCCTCCAACCCCACCGCGGGCGGCGCGTCCGTGGGCTCGGGCATCGGACCGACCCGCATCACCCGGGCCATCGGCATCATCAAGGCCTACACCACCCGGGTGGGCGCCGGACCGTTCCCCACGGAGCTCTTCGACGAGATGGGCGAGCAGCTGCGCACCACCGGCGGCGAGTTCGGGGTGAACACCGGCCGTCCCCGCCGCACCGGCTGGTACGACGCCGTGATGGCCCGCCACGCCTCCCGGATCAACGGCTTCACCGACTACTTCCTCACCAAGCTCGACGTCCTCACCGGCATCGAACGGATCCCGGTCTGCGTGGCCTACGACGTCGACGGCGTCCGGCACGACGAGATGCCCATGACCCAGACCGAGTTCCACCACGCCAAGCCGATCTTCGAGCACTTCGACGGGTGGACGGAGAACATCACCGGCTGCCGCACCCTGGCGGACCTGCCGGCGAACGCCCGGGCCTACGTCGAGGCGCTCGAGTCGATGAGCGGGACCCGGATGTCCGCGATCGGCGTGGGCCCGGACCGCGACGACACCATCGTGGTGCGCGACCTCATCGACTGACCACTCCTCCCCCTCCCCCTCCCCCTCCTCCCGCGAGGTTGCCGGTGTCGGCGACCGACGGCGCTGCGGTCGCCGACACCGGCAACCTCGCGGGAGGGGGGGCGGGGAAGAGCGCTCAGACGAGCACCAGCACCACCCAGACGCCGAGGCTGCCCAGCGCGAGCATCGCGACCGACGTGGCCAGCACGGCGCCGACCTCCGGCTCGGTGCGCTCCTCGACGATGCCGCGGGCGCTGCGGGCGTAGCGGGGACGCTGCGTGAGGTAGATGGCGGACGCCGTGAGGACGGCCAGCCCGAACAGCACCAGCACGAACGGCCCGTGGTGCGGCAGCCAGCGCAGGAAGACCGCCGACACCACCACGAAGGACATCAGGGTCCGGCCCCAGGCCATGGTGGTCCGCTCCGGCTGCAGCCCGGGGTCCTGGTGCGGCGGCTCCGGGGGCCCGGGCGGCTCCGGGGGTCCCGGAGGGCGGCGCAGCTGCGGGCGCGGCATCTCAGCCCTGCAGGACGACGACGACGAGCACTCCCGCCGCGATCGCCCCGCCCACCGCGAGCACCGGGGCGATCAGGGGCAGCGGCAGCGGGGCCTGGCGCCGCATGCTCCGCTCGACCCCGATCCAGCGGAACGTGGCGCCCGCGCTGACGAGCATGCTCAGCACCAGCAGGACGATCGCGAGGAACTTGCGGATGCCCTCCTCGAACAGGTCCGCGGTGAACGCCTCGATGGCGATCCCCCCGGCCAGGAACGCGAGCGCGGTCCGGATCCAGGCGAGGAACGTGCGCTCGTTGGCCAGGGTGAACCGGGGGTCGGGATCCGCCCCGCCGCCGAGCACGCGCTCGGTCAGCCGGCGCCGTCCCGGGGACTCGGACTGCTCGCCCATCGCCTGCCCTTCGCTCGCGCGGTCGTGTCGGCACCCATCCTGTCACGGGACCGGCCGCGGGCCGGTCGCGGATACAGTGGGAGCCCCAGCAGCGACCCGCCGAGGAGGACACCCGTGAAGATCGCCGTCGGACAGTTCGCGCCCACCGCCGAGACGGCCGAGAACCTGCGGACCATGCGCCGGATGGCCGGTGAGGCCGCATCCGCCGGCGCGGAGCTGGTGGTGTTCCCCGAGGAGGCCATGTTCTCCGAGCGGCTCCTCGGGGAGGACTTCGAGGAGCTGGTGCTGCGCGGCTGGTCCGGGTTCGTCCAGCAGCTCTCCTTCCTGGCCGCGCAGACCGGCGTCGCGGTGATCGCGGGCGGCTACGAGGGCTCCGCCGACGGGCGCCCCTACAACACGCTCGTGGCCGTGGACGCGCAGGGCGCGATCCTCGGCTCCTACCGCAAGCTGCACCTCTACGACGCCTTCAGCCACCGGGAGTCCGACCGGATCCGCCCGGGGGACAAGGGCGTCACGGTGGTGCGGATCGGGGAGCTCACGGTCGGCATGATCACCTGCTACGACCTGCGCTTCCCCGAGATCTGCCGTGCCGTGGTCGACGCCGGGGCGGAGCTGCTCACCGTGCCCGCCGCCTGGTTCGCCGGCGAGCACAAGGTGGACCACTGGCAGGCGCTGCTCAAGGCCCGCGCGATCGAGAACACCGTGTGGGTCGCGGCCGCGGACACCTGCTCCGAGCACACGATCGGCCGCTCCGCGGTCCTCGACCCGCTCGGCGTGGTGGTCGCCGAGGCCGGGGAGGACGAGACCGTGCTGAGCGCCGACGTCGTGCGCGAGCGCATCGCCGAGGTCCGGGAGACCGTGCCCGTGCTCGCCAACCGCCGGTTCGGCCCGGCCGAGCTGCTGTCCGCGGACGAGGACTGAGGCGGTGGCCACGGCGGTCCTGACCCCCGCACGCTCGCCGGAGGGCACCGCCCGCCCCGCCCTGCGTCCCCGCACCGTGGTGGTGCTGTTCGCGGGGCTGTCCCTGCTCTTCGGCACGGTCTTCGCCCTGATGGTGCCGTCGGCCTGGGGCCCGGACGAGCACACCCACTTCAAGCGCGCCTACCAGGTCTCCCAGGGCGGTCTCGCCCCCCAACGGCTCGCCGACGACGGCCCCTACCCCGTCTACGGCGGCGCCGTGCCCGCCACCGCCCAGGAGTTCATGGCCGAGCACGCCGGGGCGCCGCGGTCCAAGGAGCGCAACTCCGACCCGCTGTACGCGGCCACCGAGGAGCGCGCGCGGGCGCTCGCCGCGCCCCTGGCGGGCGAGCACGTGCTGACGTCGTTCTCCAACACCGCGGCGTACTCGCCCGTGCCCTACCTGCCCGCGGCCCTGGGGGCGCGGATCGCCACCGCGGCGGAGCTCGACGTCGGGACGGCCTGGACCCTGATGCGGATGCTGCAGGTGCTCGCCTACACGGGCGTGGCCGCCGTGGGCCTGTGGGCCCTGCGCGGCACCCGGTTCCTGTGGGTCGGCTTCTGCGTGGCGCTGCTGCCCACCGCCCTGTTCCAGTCGGCGGTGATCTCCGCGGACTCGGTGACCAACGCCGTGGTCCTGACCTTCACCGCGCTCGTGCTGCGCGCGACCGTGCTCGACCGCACCGGGGCGCCCCTCTCCCGGGCGGAGCTGGGGGTCGTGCTCGCGAGCGCCGTCGCCCTCCCGCTGATGAAGCCCACCTACGTCATCCTGTCCCTGCTGCTGCTGGCCGTCCCGCTCCGGAAGTACCCGCTGCCCCGCCGCCCCGACGGGCGGCCGACGGCGGCCGCCCTGGTGCTGACCGGGTGCCTGCTGCTGACGCTGCTGGGCTTCGCGGGGTGGATGTCGCTGGCGGCGGGGACCACCGAGGCGATGGGCGCGCTGCGCGGCCCGGAGGAGCGGCACACGGTGCGGCCCGGCGACCAGCTGGCCTTCGTGCTGGGCGAGCCGGTGGCCGTCCTGGGGATCGCGGCGCGGACGATCCTGACCGCGGACTGGGACTACGCGGCCGGCTTCGTCGCCCAGATGGGCTACGGGCCCGGCCGGACCATCGACGGGCCCTTCGTCGGCGCGGTGTGCTGGCTCGTCGCCGTGGGCGCCGCGTTCTTCCACGGCCCGCGCGGTGCGGCCGCGCGCCGGGTCGCGGCCTGGTTCGCGGGGGTGCTGCTGCTCAACGTCGCGGCGATCTTCGGCACGCTCTACCTCAGCTTCGCCCCGGTGGAGTCCGGGATCGTCAACGGCGTGCAGGGCCGGTACTTCGTCCCGCTCGCCCTGCTGCTGCTCGGGACGCTGGTCCCGCTGGTGTCCGCGCGGTTCCCCGCCACCCCGGCGGGCCTGCGCCGGGTGGAGATCCTGGTCCTGGTGCTCGTGCCGCTCTCGGCCGTGCTCGCCGTGGCCGGCTACGCCACCGTGGTCCACATCACGGGCCACTACATGCTTCCCTGACCGACGACCCCGACGACCCCGACGACCCCGACGACCCGCTGGAGGACCCCGTGGACGACGACCGCTCCGACTCCCCGCCGCGCCCGGACGGACCCGGCGGCCCGCCGGGTCCCGGCGGGCCCGCGCCCGCCGGCGGCTACGGCCCGCCGCCCCCGTGGGGGCCGTCCCCGCAGTGGGAGCGCTTCGCCGTGGGCCGCAGCCACGCCGACACCGCACTGATCCTCGGCATCCTCGGCGTGGTGGTGCTGCCCCTGCTGGGCCCCTTCGCGATCTGGCAGGCCAAGGAGGCCGAGAAGCTCGGCACCCCCGCCACGCCCGGTAAGGTGCTCGGCTGGGTGGGCACCGTGCTGCTCGGGCTCTTCCTGGTCCTCTTCGCGCTGTGGCTGGCCGGGGTCGCGTTCCTGCTCAGCACGGGCGGGGGCGGCTGAGCCCGGGACGGCCCCGGCCGCCCTCTACCAGATGCTGACGCGCTCCACCTCGGGCAGCCACAGGGCGTCCGACTCCACGACCCCGAACGCCTCGTAGAAGGCGGGGACGTTGCGGACCGTCTGGTTCGCCCGGAACTCGTTGGGGGAGTGCGGGTCGGTGGCGATGCGGTGGCGCAGCGCCTCGTCGCGGGACTTCTGCTGCCACACGTAGGCCCAGGACAGGAAGAGCCGCTGCTCCGGGCTGTAGCCGTCGATCAGCTCCCCGGGGCCGAACGCGCTGCCGGCCTCCCGGGACATCCGCCACGCCTTGTGGGCGATGGTGAGCCCGCCCAGGTCCCCGATGTTCTCGCCCAGGGTGAGCTCGCCGTTGACGTGCGTGCCCTCCTCCGCCAGCTGCTCCGGGACCAGGCGGTCGTACTGGCGCACCAGCTCCGCCGTGCGCTCCTCGAAGGCCTGCCGGTCGGCGTCGGTCCACCAGTTGCGCAGCCGGCCGTCGCCGTCGCAGGTCGAGCCCTTGTCGTCGAAGCCGTGGCCGATCTCGTGGCCGATCACGGAGCCGATCGCGCCGTAGTTGACGGCGTCGTCGGCGTCCTCGTCGAAGAACGGGGGCTGCAGGATCGCGGCCGGGAAGACGATCTCGTTGCGCAGGGGGTGGTAGTAGGCGTTGACCGTCTGCGGGGTCATGAGCCACTCGTGCTTCTCGACCGGCCGGCCGGCCTTGCGGACCAGCTCCGCGAGCCGGAACTCCGTGGTGCGGATCCGGTTGCCCACGAGGTCCTCGGGATCGATCCGCAGCGAGGAGTAGTCCTTCCACTGCTCCGGGTAGCCGATCTTCGGGGTGAACTGGGAGAGCTTCTTCAGCGCCTCCTGGCGGGTGTCCTCCGTCATCCAGTCCAGGCCCGTGATCGAGACGCGGTAGGCCTCCAGGAGGTTCGCCACGAGCTCGTCCATCCGCTCCTTGGCGGTGGGGGAGAAGTGCGCCGCCACGTAGAGCTCGCCCACGGCCTCGCCGAGCACCCCGTTGACGAGCTCGACGCCGCGCTTCCAGCGGTCCTTGAGCCGCGGGGTCCCCGAGAGCACCGTGCCGTAGAACGCGAAGTCCTCCTCGACGAACGCGGAGGACAGGTAGGAGGCCCGCGCGGAGACCAGGTGCCAGCGGGCCCAGGACCGCCAGGCCGGCAGCAGCTCGTCCGTGAGCAGCGCCTCGACCCCGGTGAAGAAGGACGGCTGGGCGTTGACCACGGTCTCCAGGGCCGGCACGGGCAGCTCCGCGCCCTCGGCCAGGAGCCGCCAGTCGAGGACCGTGGTGGAGGCCGCGAGCTCCTCGAAGCCCATGGGGTTGTACATCTTGGTGAGGTCCCGGACCGTGACCTTGTCCCAGTGCTGGGCGGCGATCCGCGTCTCGAGCTCCACGACCGCGCGGGCCTGCTCCTCGGCGTCGGCGACCCCGGCCAGGGACAGCATGGTCCGCACGTGCGCCAGGTACTTCCCGCGGATCGCCGCGTGCTGGTCCTCCCGGTAGTACTCCTCGTCCGGCAGGCCCAGGCCGGACTGCCCGACGAACACGAGCTGGCGCTCCGGGTCGCCCGGGTCGGCGTCGACGTCGACGCCGACGAGCCCGCCCGTGCCGCGCCGGATCATCCGGCCGAAGTGGCGCACCAGCCCGGGCACGTCCGCCACGGCGTCGATCTCGGCGAGGTCCGGGGCCAGCGGGGAGGCGCCGAGCGCCTCGATCCGCTCCTCGTCCATGAAGGAGGCGTACAGGTTCGCGATCTTGGACTCCACGGCCTCCGGGTCCCCGGCGCGGGCCCGGGTGATGAGCTCCCGCACGGCGGCCTCCGCCTGGTCCCGCAGCTCGATGAACGCGCCCACGGACGGCTTGTCGTCGGGGATCTCGGTCCGGCGCTGCCACGAGCCGTTGACGTGGCGGTAGAGGTCGTCCTGGGGGCGGACGGAGCGGTCGAAGCCGGAGAGGTCGAACACCGAAGAGGTCACCGTGGATGTCATGCCCACCACATTAACCGGCCCCCGGCGGAACGGGCGGGCTGTTCCCCGACCGCTTAACGCCTGCGGGCCCCGGGACGTCCCGGGGCCCGCAAGGGTGGATCGGCGCCGCAGGGGTGGATCAGCACCGCTCGGTGCTCCGGCGCCGTCCGCCGGTTCAGCCCCGGGCGCCGGTGAACCGCGGCTTGCGCTTCTGCTGGAACGCGGCGAAGCCCTCGGCGTAGTCGGCGCTGCGGCAGAGCTCGCCCTGCACCCGGTTCTCGTTGTCCACGGACTCCCACAGCCCCAGGCGCTCGTCGCGGATCTGGGCGACGAGCTCGCGGGAGGCGAGGAACGCGCCGGTCGCCCCCTCGGCCACGGCGGCCGCCTTGGCCCGGGTGAGCTCGAGCAGCTCCTCGGCGGGCACCGAGCGGCTGAACAGCCCGGAGCGCACGGCCTCCTGGCCGCTCATCAGCTCGGCCGTGTAGATGAGGTCCAGGGTGCGGTGGGCGCCGAGCCGCTCGGTGAACAGGGCGTGCCCGCCCGAGTCGAGGGTTGCACCCAGGTTCGCGAACGGGGAGCCGATCTTGGCGCTGTCCGCGACGTAGACGACGTCCGTGGCGATCGCCAGGCCCAGGCCCACGCCCAGGCACGCGCCCTGCACGGCGGCGAACGTCGGGGCGGGGAACTGCGTCATGGCGCGCAGCAGCGGGGTGACCTTGCCGGACAGGAAGCCGTGGGCGTCGTCGCTCGCGGGGTCCACCGCGGAGATGTCCCGGCCGGCGCAGAAGCCGCGGCCCTCGCCGCGCAGCACGAGGGCCCGGACGCCGGCGCGCTCCGCCTCGGCGTAGGCGTCGCCGAGCTCGGCGAGCGCGGCCTCGTCCAAGGCGTTCATCTTGCCGGGCGCGTTCAGCACCACTTCGGCCACGGATCCGTCGATGGTCAGGTCGATCACTGCTGCTCCTCGGTGAGGTCGGGGACTGGGGTCGGGAACTGGGAGTGGGGACAGGGGCCGGAACGGCCCGGGGGGCNNGGGGGCCCGGCACCTGCACGGTGCCGGGCCCCCGGGGCGAGCGGCTCAGGCGTCGAAGTCGACGACGAGCTCCTTGGAGGTGGGGCGGGTCTGGCAGGTGAGCACGTAGCCCTTCTCGATCTCGTCCTTCTCGAGGGCGTAGTTCTCCTCCATCACGAACTCCCCGGAGACGACCTTCGCGCGGCAGGTGCCGCACACCCCGCCTGCGCACGCGAACGGGACGTCCGGGCGGACCCGCAGGGCGGCGTTGAGGACCGTCTCCTGGGCGTTCTTCGGGGACTCGATCTGCGAGGAGAGCCCGTCCAGGTTGAACGTGATGTCGTAGCTCTCGCCCGAGGGGTCGGCCTGGACCACACGGCCCTGCTGGCCCTGGGGGTTCTCGGGGCGGCCGGTGCTGAAGAGCTCGAAGCGGATCCTGTCCTCCGGCACGCCGCGCTCGGCGAGGGTGTCCCGGCACAGCTGGACGAGCTCGAACGGCCCGCACAGGAACCACTCGTCGGTCCGGTCCACCTGGAGGACCTCGTCCAGGATGTCCTTGAGCTTGTCGGCGTCGATCCGCCCGGACATCAGCGGGCTGATCCGCTGCTCGCGGGAGAGCACGTGGTGGACCGCCAGGCGGGACGGGTACTTGTCCTTGAGGTCCCCGAGCTCCTCGGCGAACATCACCTCCATGGCGGAGCGGTTCGCGTACACGAGGTCGAACGTGGAGGTCTCCGAGGCGCGCAGCACGGCCTTGGCGATCGCCATGATCGGGGTGATCCCGGAGCCCGCGGCGAAGGCCACGAGGTGGACCGACGCGTTCTTCGCGACCTCCTCGGCGGCGAGCTTCTCGGGGTCGTTCATGCTCGTGAGCCCGAGCTTGGAGATGAACGCCCCCTGCGGGTTCATGACGTCGAGCTTGTCGCCGGCCTCGAGGGACTCGTTGGCCCACGTGGAGAAGACCCCGCCGATGTCCTGCTTGATCGCCACCCGGATCTCGCCCGGCCGGGGCTCTGCGCAGATCGAGTAGGACCGGCGGACCTCCTGCCCGTCGATCCGGGCGCGCAGCGCCACGTACTGCCCGGGCAGGTAGTCGTAGTCGTCCACGAGCTCCGGCGGCACGGCGAAGGCGACCTCCACCGAGTCCGCGGTGAGCTTGCGGACCTGGGACACCTCGAGGGTGTTGAACGTGGCCCGGCGCTTGGCCGGGGCGGTGATCTCGGTCATCAGTGCACCTTGAAGTAGTCGAAGGGTTCCAGGCACTCGTTGCAGACGTGGAGCGCCTTGCACGCGGTCGACCCGAAGCGGGTCAGCTCGCGGGTGTTCAGGGAGTGGCAGCGCGGGCACTTGACGGTGAGCCCCAGCCGGACGGGGCCGGCGGCGGCCCGGCCGGTGGGCGGGGCGATGCCGTACTCGTCGAGCTTGCGCCGGCCGTCCTCGCTCATCCAGTCCGTGGTCCACGCCGGCTGCAGCACGAGGTCGACCCGCACGTCGTCGTAGCCCTCCGCGTTGAGCGCCCGGGTGACGTCGGTCGTGATGGTCTCCATCGCGGGGCACCCGGAGTAGGTCGGGGTGATGACGACGACGGCGCGCCCGCCCTCGACCCTGGCGTCCCGCAGAATGCCGAGGTCGGCGATGGAGAGCACGGGGATCTCGGGGTCGTTCACCGTGGCGGCGATGTCCCAGACGCGGCCGGCGGCCTCGTCCTGGGGGCGCAGCTCCCGGCCGGTGACCTGCGTGTCGCCCGCCTGCTCGGAGTCGGTCATCGTCATCGCCTCCTCACCAGGTGGCGCCGGGGTGCTGGCGCGCCAGCACCTGCATCTCGGCGAGGATGTGGCCGCGCTGCTCGCTGAACTGCCCGGAGCGGTCGCCGCCCCAGGCGCCCAGGACCTCGGGGACCGACAGCTCCGCCTCGTCGAGGACGGCCTTGAGCCGCGTGTCGAAGTCGGCCCGCAGCGAGGAGGGGCGCACGGCGACGTCCCCGAGGGACTCGATGAGCTCGTCGTCGTGGAACAGCTCGTCCACGTAGGGCCACATGTAGTACAGCCCCGCCTCGATCCGGCGCCGGGACTCCTCGGTGCCCAGGGCCAGGCGCAGCAGCCACTGGCTCGCGTGGTCCTGGTGGTACTCGATCTCCTTGAGCGCCTTGTCCGCGATGGCCGCGAGCGTCGGGTCGGAGGAGCGGACCAGGCGCCGGTACAGCTCGTACTGGTAGTAGGAGAAGATCAGCTGCCGGGCGATGGTCTGCCCGAAGTCGCCGTTCTCCTGCTCCACGAGGCGGCAGGAGCGGAACTCCTCCTCGTCGCGGAAGTAGGCGAGGTCGTCCTCGGTCTTCCCCCACGCGGTGCCCGCGTAGCTGAGGAAGAACCGGGCGTGCCCGAGCAGGTCCAGGGCGATGTTGGCCAGCGCGATGTCCTCCTCGAGCTCCGGGGCCCGGGCGATCCACCAGCCCAGGCGCTGGGCGAGCATCAGGGCGTCGTCGCCCAGGTACAGCGCGTAGCGGGCCACGTCCTCGGGGGCCTTCGCCCCGCCGGCCGCGATGTCCTCCGCGGTGATCGCCTCGCCGGCGCTCTGCCGGGTCGCGGAATCGTGGGATGCAAAGCTCACAGGTGCTTCACCCCTTCGCTCTTGGTGTAGTACGTGGCGTGGCGGTAGCTCTTGCCCTGCGCGGACTCGAAGAAGCCGCCCTTGGAGTCGGGGTCCGACGCGGTGATGGCCGCGGAGGGCACGACCCACACGGAGGTCCCCTCGTTGCGGCGGGTGTAGAGGTCCCGGGCGTTGCGCACGGCCATCGTGGCGTCCGGGGCGTGCAGGGATCCGGCGTGGACGTGGGAGAGCCCGCGCGAGGACCGCACGAACACCTCCCACAGGGGCCACTCGTCCGAGGGCGCGCCGATCGGGCTCACGGTGTTCTCGCTCATGCTCAGGCTCCGATGAGTTCGGCGGAGCTGCGCTCCGCGGCGGTCTTGCGGGCATAGGCGGCGGCGGCCTCGCGGACCCAGGCGCCGTCCTCGTGCGCCGTGCGACGGCGCTGCATGCGCTGGAGGTTGCACGGGCCCCGGCCGCCGACGACGGCCTTGAACTCGTCCCAGTCCAGCGGGCCGTAGTCGTAGTGGCCGCGCTCCTCGTTCCACTTGAGGTCCGGGTCCGGCAGGGTGAGGTCCAGCGCCGCGGCCTGCTCGACGATCATGTCCACGAAGCGCTGGCGCAGCTCGTCGTTGGAGAAGCGCTTGATGTTCCACGCCATGGACTGCTTCGAGTTGGGCGAGTCGTCGTCCGGGGGGCCGAACATCTGCAGGGAGGGGCCGTAGAAGCGGTTCACGGCGTCCTGCGCCATCTGCTTCTGGGCGGGCGTGCCGTGCGAGAGCTCGTAGAGGATCTCCCAGCCCTGGCGCTGGTGGAAGGACTCCTCCTTGCAGATGCGCACCATGGCCCGGCCGTAGGGGCCGTAGGAGGCTCGGCACAGCGGGACCTGGTTGGCGATCGCCGCGCCGTCCACGAGCCAGCCGATGGCGCCCATGTCGGCCCAGGTGCGCGCCGGGTAGTTGAAGATCGAGGAGTACTTGGCGCGGCCGTCCAGCAGCTGCTGGTTGAGCTCGGAGCGCGGCGTGCCCAGGGTCTCGGCGGCGGAGTAGAGGTACAGCCCGTGGCCGGCCTCGTCCTGCACCTTGGCCATGAGGATGGCCTTGCGCTTGAGGGACGGCGCCCGGGAGATCCAGTTGCCCTCCGGCTGCATCCCGATGATCTCGGAGTGGGCGTGCTGCGAGACCTGGCGGACCAGCGTCTTGCGGTAGGCGGCGGGCATCCAGTCGCGCGGCTCGATCCGGGAGTCCTCGGCGATGATGCGGTCGAAGTGCTCCTCGCCCGCGCGGTCGAGCTCGGCCTGCTCGGCCGCGTCCGCGGCGGGCACTGCGTGGAGGCCCGTGTTCTGCGTAGTCATGGTGTCCCTCTTCCGACGAGATGGCGCCGCGGGGCGGGAGGGCCGCACGCGACTAACTGACCGTTCGTTCAGAATATGTGTCCGTGCAGGCTCCGTCAACAGGTGGTTCCCGAATTCAGCAGGATGCTGTCGAGCGGCGCCCGGGTTGACATGGGCGGCGGAGTGGGATTGTCTACTGAACATTCGGTCGTGAATTGTGAGGAGAGTTACATGTCCCAGGGCCATCCGATCCTCGCGGGGGACCACACCTCGCGCTGGATGGGCATCACCGTGGACCGTGCCGAGTACGGCCACGCCCAGATCCGCATGACGCTGCGGGAGGAGATGCTCAACGGGTTCGGCATCGCCCACGGGGGCATGGTCTTCGCCTTCGCGGACACCTGCTTCGCCCTCGCGTGCAACGATCCCGCCGGCGACGGCAGCACCATCACGGTGGCCGCGGGGGTGGACATCAACTTCCTGGCCTCGGCCCACCGCGGGCAGGAGCTCACCGCCGTGGGGACCGTGCGCGCCCAGGCGGGGCGCAGCGGTGTCTACGACATCCAGGTCCTGGCCGGCGACCGGCTCATCGCCGAGTTCCGGGGCCGCAGCCGCACCATCCCGAACCCGGCCCGGCGCGCCGCCGCGCCCGCCGGGGACCCGGCCCAGCAGCCCGTCCTGCAGCCCGTCCAGCCGTCCGTCCCGCAGCCCGAGGAAGTGTGACATGACCGAGTGCTCCGTCCCGAACCCCTACACCCCCGCCCCCGCTCCCGCGGACCGGTCGCAGCCGGACCCCGAGGAGACGATGAGCCGGGACCAGGTCGAGTCCCTGCAGGTCGAGCGGCTGCGCTGGACCCTGCACCACGCCTACGAGAACGTCCCCGCCTACACCGAGCTCTTCGACGGCCACGGGGTGCACCCGGGCGACTTCAAGGAGCTCGAGGACCTCCGGCTCTTCCCGTACACGGACAAGGAGTTCCTGCGGAAGGCGTACCCGTTCAAGTCCCTCGCCGTGCCGATGAGCGAGGTCCGCCGGATCCACGCCTCCTCCGGCACCACCGGGCAGCCCACCGTGGTGGCCTACACCCAGAACGACCTCGACACCTGGGCGGGTCTGGTGGCCCGCTGCTTCCGGCTCTCCGGCGTGCGCCCCGGCGACAAGGTGCACAACGCCTACGGCTACGGGCTGTTCACGGGCGGGCTCGGCGCCCACTACGGCGCCGAGCGCCTGGGCTGCGCCGTCATCCCGATGTCGGGCGGGCAGACCGAGAAGCAGGTCCAGATGATCCGGGACTTCGAGCCCGAGGCCATCCTCTCGACCCCGACCTACCTGCTGACCATCGCGGACGGCTTCAAGAAGCTCGGCCTGGACCCGCGGGAGACGTCCCTGCGCACCGCGGTGCTCGGGGCGGAGCCCTGGACCGAGGAGATGCGCCGGGAGATCGAGACGGCCTTCGACGTCGACGCGTGCGACATCTACGGACTCTCGGAGGTCATGGGCCCCGGCGTGGCCGGGGAGTCCGCCGCGTCCAAGGACGGCTCGCACATCTGGGAGGACCACTTCCGTCCCGAGATCATCGACCCGTTCACGGACGAGGTGCAGGAGACCGGCCGGCCCGGCGAGCTCGTGTTCACGGCGCTCACCAAGGAGGCCCTGCCGATCATCCGCTACCGCACCCACGACCTGACCCGCCTGCTCCCCGGCACGGACCGGCCCGGGCACCGGCGGATGGGCCGGATCACGGGCCGCTCCGACGACATGATCATCCTGCGCGGGGTCAACCTGTTCCCCTCCCAGATCGAGGAGCTCGCCCTCCAGGTGCCGGAGCTGAGCCCGCACTTCACGCTCGAAATCACCCGCCCGCACCGGATGGACCAGATGACCATCAACATCGAGCGGCGCGAGCAGGTGACCGTCGAGGCCGCCGAGGCCGGCGGCCAGAAGCTCCTGCACGCGATCAAGACGAAGATCGGCTCCTCCGCCTCGATCCGGATCGCTGAGCCGGGAAGCCTCGCCCGGTCCTCCGGCAAGCTGCGCCGCGTCTACGACCACCGCAAGGACGCGTGACGCCCCGCGCGCCCACCCGTGCCGCGACCAGCCCCCGAGACCGCTCGGGGGCTCCTCGCGTCGTAGGATCGTTGTCCTGCCCGTCCCCACCGAGATCGAGGTCCTCATGACGCACGCACCGGCGCCCGCTCCTCCGGCCGGCGCGGCCCCGCGCCGCGGCCGGCCCGGCTACGACCGCGAGACGCTGCTCGCCGTGTGCGTGGAGGTCTTCAACGTCCACGGCTACGACGCCACGTCGATGGGCACGCTGTCCAAGCACCTGGGCATCTCGAAGTCCGCGATCTACCACCACGTGGAGTCCAAGGAGGAGATCCTCGAGCAGGCCCTCGGCCGGGCCCTGGACGCGCTCGAGGAGGTCCTGGTCTCCGCCGAGCGGACGGACGCCCCCGCGGTCCAGCGGCTCGAGCAGGTGATCCGGGGGACCGTGCGCGTGCTCGTGGAGCAGATGCCCTACGTGACGCTGCTCCTGCGGCTGCGGGGCAACTCGGAGGTCGAGACCCGGGCGCTCGAGCGCCGCCGGACCGTCACCCGCCGGGTCGGCGCGCTCATCGAGCAGGCCCAGGCGGAGGGGGAACTGCGCCGCGACCTCAGCGGACGGTCGGCGTCCCGCCTGCTCCTGGGCATGATCAACTCGATCGTCGACTGGTACCGGCCGGACGCGGGCCAGGCCTGGGAGGAGCTGGCCGAGACCGTCGTCGTGCTCGCGTTCTCGGGGCTGCGGGCGCCCTGACCCGCGCGCCGGTCAGGGGCGGTGCCCCGGGGGCGGACGCTACCGTCCCGGCGGTCCGGGGAGCACCGTCCCGGCGGCGGTCTCGTTCCGCGGCTCCACGCCCAGCCGGGCCCCCGCGCCGTCCTCGTCCACGGCGAGCATGTTCGCCGTGCCGAAGATCCCCGCTCCCACGGTGACCTCGTGGCCCCGGCGGCGCAGCTCCCGGACCGCCGCGGGCGGGAAGTCCGACTCCACCTGCAGGGTGTTGCCGACCCCGTGGGGGTGGTTGGACGCGGGGAAGGCCGTGCTGACGAAGCGCGGCCGGGCCACCGCCTCCTGGGGCGTCAGGCCGAAGTCCACCACGTTCATGAACTGCTGGAGCTGCCCCTGCGGCTGGGTGTCGATCCCCGTGTTGCCGCCGAGCAGGTACGGCCGGCCGTCGCGCAGGGCCATGAAGGGCGCCGAGGTGTGCCGCACCGTGGCCCCGGGCGCCACGGCGTTGACGTCGTCCTCGTCGAGGGACAGGAAGCTCATGCGCTCGTTGATGTGGATCCCGGTGTCCCCGACCACCAGGAACTGCCCGCCCAGGCTCGTGGTCACGGCCGCGGCGCTGCCGGAGCGGTCGGTGAGGTGGAACGTGGTGGTGTCCGAGGCCTGCCGGTCGAGCCCGCTGCCGATCGGCCACTGCGCGGCGCGGTCGTCGTCGATGCGCGCCCGCTGCGCCCGGGCGTACTCGTCCGAGAGCAGCCGCTCCACGGGGACGTCGGTGCGCTCGGGGTCGCCCACGTGCGCGTACCGGTCGGCGAAGGCGAGCTTGACCGCCTCGACCTGCCGGTGGACCACGTCGGGGTCGTCGGGGGAGCGGCCGGAGAAGTCGTCCTCGTCCAGGATGTTGAGGGCCTCCAGCATGGCGATGCCCTGGCTGTTGGGCGGGTTCTGGTGGACGGTCACACCCTCGCCGTAGTCGATAGAGATCGGGTCCACGATCTGCGCCGAGTAGCTGCTGAAGTCCTCGAGGGTGAGGTATCCGCCGTTGCGCTCCGAGAAGGCGACGACGGCCTCCGCCACGGGCCCGCGGTAGAAGTGGTCCCGCGCGGCCCGGATCCCGGCGGAGCGGCCGGGCGCGGCCTCGTAGGCGGCCACGAGCTCCTCGAAGGTGCCGGCCATGTCCTCCTGGCGCACGGTCTCACCGGCCTCCAGCAGGGCGCCGTCACGGGTGTAGAGCTCGGTCATCACCGGGCTCTGCCGGATGTTCGCCTCCTCCCGGGTCAGCCAGTAGATCATCTCGGAGCTCGCGGGGTACCCTTCGCGGGCCACGGCGATCGCCGGCGCGAGGACCTCGCCCAGGCCCAGTTCGCCGTACTCGCCGAGCCAGAGCATCCACCCGTCCCAGGCGCCGGGGAGGATGGCCTGGTGCATGCCGAAGTCGCCGGCGCGCGGGCGGTAGTCGGCGAGGGTCGCCGCGCTGCCGACCGGACCCACGCCGTTCAGGCTCGTCACCTCGTCGCGCTCCGCGTCGTAGTACAGGGCCCACGTGCCGCCGCCGAGCACGCTCGAGTAGTAGGGCTCCACCACGCTCAGCACGGCGGCGACCGCGACGGCGGCGTCGGCGGCGGTGCCACCGGCCTCGAGGATCTCCGCCCCCGCCGCGGTGGCCAGCTCGTGGGAGGACACGACCGCCTGCACGTGCGGAGCGGGCTCCTCGGCCGCGCCCGTCGCGGACGTCGTGGCCGGTCCCGGCGTCCGCGCCGGCGTGGAGGTCGCGGTGCCGGCCGGCGCGGACGGGGTCCCCGCGCCGTCCTGCGCGGCGGGCCCGCACCCGGTGAGGGCGAGGAGGAGGCCCAGCGCGAGGGCGGCCGTGCGGTGGGCGGGGCTCGGGCTGCGACGCATGGTGTCTCCTCCGGCCGTGGCGTCCGCCGGCGGCCCTGCGCGGCGGGGCAGCGGCACGCGCGAGGGTCCGGGCGGGGTGCTGGTCAGGCTAGCACCGGGCGCAGCCCCGCGACAGGGCGCCCCGGCCGTGGCGGTCGCCGTGCCCCCCGGAGCAGCGCGACCCCCCACGCCGTGGCGTGGGGGGTCGCGTGCACCGTGGGGGCTCGACGGATCGGGGCCCGCGTGCGCGGGGACCCGGCGGGGCCGGAACGGCGGGGCGGGCCGGCGGTCAGGCGGCGGGCCAGGTCTTCGCGACCAGGGTCAGCACGTCGTAGGTCGCCACGATCTCGTCGTGCTGGTTGTGCAGAATCGCGTCCCAGCAGACCTCGCCGTACTCGTCGGTGACCCGCGGGGTGATCTGCTTGGCGGTGAGGGTCACCCGGATGCTGTCGTCGTAGGTCACCGGGGTGATGAACCGCAGGTTCTCCAGCCCGTAGTTGGCCAGGACGGGGCCGGGGGCCGGCTCCACGAACAGCCCGGCCGCCCAGGAGACCAGCAGGTAGCCGTGGGCCACCCGCCGCGGGAAGAACGGGTTGGCCGTGGCGGCCTCCTCGTCGGTGTGCGCGTAGAAGGTGTCGCCGGTCTTCTCGGCGAACTCGGTGATGTCCTCGAGTGTCACGGTGCGCAGCTCGGAGGCGAACTGGTCGCCGATCCGCAGGGTCTCGAGGGACTTGCGGAACGGGTGCTCGCCGGTGCCGTTCTCGACCGCCTCGCGGGTCACGGTGTTCGCCGCGGCGCCCCGGTGCCACACGCCGGTCACGGCCGTGAGGATGTCCGGGGGGCCCTGGATCGCGGTGCGCTGCATGTAGTGCTTGACGCCGCGCACGCCGCCCAGCTCCTCGCCGCCGCCGGCGCGGCCCGGGCCGCCGTGGACCAGGTGCGGCATCGGGGAGCCGTGGCCGGTGGAGGTCCTGGCGTCCTGGCGGTTGAGGAAGTGCACGCGCCCGTGGTGGGAGCCGATGCCCGCGGTGAAGCGGGCGGCGGTCGCGCCGTCGTTCGTGCACACGGTCGCCACGAGGGAGCCGCCGCCGAGGGCGGCCAGCCGCACGGCGTCGTCGACGTCGGTGTAGCCGAGGACGGAGGTCACGGGGCCGAAGGCCTCGACGAAGTGCACCTCGGGGGTGTCCGGATCGTCGAAGGACAGCACCGTGACGGGGAAGAACGCCCCCGCCTCGGTGTCGGCGTCGCCCACGGGGGCGTCCGGCCCGCCCAGGCGGACGGTGCCGCCGGCGGCGACCAGGCGCTGCACGGCCTTGCGGACCTCGCCCTGCTGCTCCTTGGAGGCCAGGGCGCCCATGGTGACGCCCTCGGTGCGGGGGTCGCCGATGACCACGCGCTGCCGCACGCGCTCGGCGACGGCCGCCACGACGTCCTCCACCCGGTCCTGCGGGACGATCACGCGCCGGATGGCCGTGCACTTCTGCCCGGCCTTGGACGTGATCTCGGTGAACACCGCCTTCACGAACGCCTCGAACTCCGGGGTCTCCGGGGTGGCGTCGGGGCCGAGGATCGCGGCGTTGAGGGAGTCGGTCTCGGCGGTGAAGCGCACCCCGCCGTTGATGACGTTGTCGTGCTGGCGCAGCGACTGCGCGGTGCCGGCGGAGCCGGTGAAGGCCACGTGGTCGCGGTAGTCCAGGTGGTCGAGCAGGTCCCGGGCGGAGCCGGAGATCAGCTGGAGCGAGCCCTCGGGCAGGATGCCGGAGTCGAGCATGAGGCGGACGCAGGCGGCCGTGACGTAGCCGGTGGGCGTCGCCGGCTTCACCACGGTCGGCATCCCCGCGATGAAGGCCGGGGCGAACTTCTCGAGCATCCCCCACACCGGGAAGTTGAACGCGTTGATCTGCACGGCAACACCGGGCATCCGGGTGTAGATGTGCTCGCCCAGGAAGGAGCCGTCCTTGGAGAGCTGCTCCACGGCGCCGTCCACGATGACGTTGGCGTTGGGCAGTTCGCGCCGGCCCTTGGAGGAGAACGTGAAGAGGGTGCCGATGCCGCCGTCCACGTCGAAGAAGTGGTCCTTCAGGGTGGCCCCGGTCGAGTAGGAGAGGTCGTAGAGCTCCTGCTTGTGCTCGGTGAGGTACTGGGCGAGCTGCTTGAGCTTCAGCGCCCGCTCGTGGATGGTGAACTCCCCGAGGGCGCGCTGACCCACGGTCCGGCCGTGCTCCACGGCCGAGGCGATGTCAATGCCGTCCGTGGACACGCGCGCCATGACCGCACCGGTCGAGGCGTCGGCCACCTCCGTGACCTTCTGCGGGTTCTCCGGCGTCCACCACCGGCCGTTCAGGAAGCTGGGGAGGATGGTCTGGGTCTGTGTTGCCGTTGCCACGGTGCGTGGTCCTTTCGCTCGGGTGCGTGCGGGTGACGGTCCGTCGCCCGCATCCTGACCGATCGTTCGGTATTATGACCACGATAACCTACGTCACACGCCGGGACCACCGCCCCACGGTGGTCCCGCACCACGTCGTCGAGCCCCGAGGAGCGCCATGACCACGACCGAGACCCACGAGCCCTGGCGCATCGTGCTGGGCGAGCTCGACGAGAAGATGGGCGTCACCGTGCTCGAGGAGTCGGCGGAGCGCGTGGTCGCCTCCATGCCGGTCGAGGGCAACCGCCAGTCGCTGGGCCTGCTCCACGGCGGGGCCATGGTGGCGCTGGGCGAGGCCGTGGGCTCCTGGGCGGCGGTGATCCACGCGTCCACCCTCGGCAAGGTCGCCGTGGGCGTGGACGTCAACGCCACACACCACCGGTCCTCCCGCGCGGGCACCGTGACCGCCACGGCCACCGCCCTGCAGCTCGGCCGGTCCCTCACCTGCCACGAGGTGGTCATCGAGCACGAGGACGGCGCGCGGCTGTGCACCGTGCGGATCACGAACTTCCTCAAGGACAGGCCGCAGCCGCCCGAGCAGACCGCGGAGCAGCCGGCCGGGAAGTAGGCCCGGACCCAGGCTGGGCAGTAGGTCCGGACCCAGGCTGGGCAGTAGGTCCGGACCCGGGCAGGGAGGCAGGGTCGGGCCCCGGCCGGGACGCAGTCCGGGAGCCGGGCCGGGACGCCGGGCGGGGCCGGGTGGAGCGCAGCCGGCCGGGAAGCAGGTCCGGGGCCGGATCAGGACGGGCGGCCGAGCCGCCGGCGCAGGGCGGCCAGCTCCTCGGGGGCCAGCCCGGCCTCCACGAGCCAGCGCGAGGCGTCGAACCCGGTCAGCAGCTCCTCGAGGGCCGCCCGGCGCTCCGCGAGCAGCGCGGTCAGCTCGCGCTCGGGGTGGTGGCGCTCCACGGGGTGGGGGACGGGCGAGACGCGGTGCCACTCGTTGATCCCGCGGGCGGCGGCCTCGTCCTCCGCGAGGAGGCGCTCCGGGGGCGCCCCGGCCAGCCCCAGGAGCAGCAGCGCGAGCACCCCGGTGCGGTCACGGCCGGCCGAGCAGTGCACCACCACGGCGCCCTCGGCGTTCGCCACCGCCCGCACCGCGTCGGCGAGGAGGTCCGGGAACAGCCGCAGGTAGGCGCGGTAGCCGCGGGGGTGGTTGAGGTAGGGGGTGCCCACCAGCGGGAACTGCGGGTGGGCGGGGTCCTCGGTGGGGCGGTGCAGCACCGTGATGCCGGCGCGGGCGGCCGGGTCGTCCACGGGGTCCGTGGGCCGGCGGCGCCGCTCGTCGGCGTTGCGCAGGTCCACGACCGTGCGCACGCCGTCCGCGGCGGCGGCGCGCCAGCCGGCGGGGCTCAGCCGCTCGGAGCGGCCCATCCGCCACACGTCGCCCGCCAGCCGCCGGGCGTTGAGCGCGCCGTCCCAGGTGGCGGGGGCGCCGGGCTGTGCGTGCATGCCTCCCACCCTATGACCGGCGTCCGGCGGCCGCTCACCCCGCGAGCCCTGCTCGGACGCGCGAACTCACCGGTGCTGCCCGGGACGGCGGCATTCTTCGTGCGGTCCCGGGCAGCACCGGTGCGTTCGGCGGCAGGGGCGGGGGCTACTGGTCGTAGGCGAAGAAGCCCTTGCCGGTCTTGCGGCCGAGCTCGCCCCGGGCCACCATGTCGCGCATCAGCTGCGGGGGCTCGAACCGCGGCCCGAGCTCGGAGGCGAGGTACTCGGCGATGCCCAGGCGCACGTCCAGGCCCACGATGTCCGTCAGCGCCAGCGGGCCGACCGGGAACTTGTAGCCCAGCACCATGGCGTTGTCGATGTCGGCGGGCGAGGCCACGCCCTCCTCGACCATCCGGATGGCCTCGAGCGCGATCGCCACGCCCAGCCGCGAGGAGGCGAAGCCGGGCGCGTCGTTGACGACCACCGCGGTCTTGCCGAGGCCCTCGACCCACTGCACCGAGAGCTGCCTGAGCTCCTCGCCGGTGTGCTTCGAGTTCACGACCTCCACGAGCTTCGAGGCCGGCACCGGGTTGAAGAAGTGCAGCCCGCAGAACCGCTCGGGGCGGGCCAGCTGCTCGGCCAGCCCGTCCACGGACAGCGACGACGTGTTGGTGGCCAGCCACGCGGTCCCGGCCAGGTGGCCCTCGACCTCCTGGAGGGCGGAGACCTTCAGGTCCCACACCTCGGGGACGGCCTCGACGACGAGCTCGCAGTCCGCGAAGTCGGCGTGGTCGAGGGAGACGGTCAGCTTCTCCGCCCACTCGTCCAGGTTGCCGTCCACGCTCCCGCGCTCCAGCGACTTGGCCAGGTCCCGCTCGATCCGCTCCCGGGCGGCCTCGGCGGCCTGCCCGTCGCGCTCCACCACGGTCACCTTCGCCCCGGCGAGCAGGAAGGCGTGGGCGATGCCCGCGCCCATGCGGCCTCCGCCCAGGACGCCGACGGCGGCGGGAACGGCCAGTGCGTGCTTCTCGGTCATGGTCCGGGTGCTCCTACTTCTTGTTCTTCTTGCGGTCCAGGAAGGCCTGCATGCGGTCGAACTTCGCCTGCGACTCGAAGAGCACGGCCTGGGCCAGCTCGTCGATGTGCGGGTGGGCGGACGGCGGGGCGGTGAAGACGCGCTTGGAGATCCGCACGGCCAGGGGGTCCTGGGCACCGATCCGGTCGGCGAGCGCGTGCGCGGCGCCGACGAGCTGCGCGGGCTCGTGCAGCTCGGTGACCAGGTGCAGGGCCAGGGCCTCGTCCGCGTCGAGGATCCGGCCGGCGAGCAGGATGTCCAGGGCGACGGCCTCGCCGACCAGCTCCTTGAGCCGCCACAGCCCGCCGGCGGCGGCGATGATCCCCAGGTTCGTCTCCGGCTGGCCGATCCGCAGGTGCGGGGTGGCGATGCGGAAGTCGGCCGCGTAGGCCAGCTCTGCGCCGCCGCCCAGGGCGTACCCGTCGATGGCGGCGATCACGGGCATGGGCAGCTTGTGGATGCGGTCGAAGACCTGGGAGTTGATCCCGGCCAGGGCGTCGTCCCGGCGCCGCTCGCGCAGCTGGGCGATGTCGGCGCCGGAGGCGAAGATCCCCTTGCCGTTCACCTCGGTGCCGGAGAGGATCAGGACCTTGGGATGCCGCTCCAGGTAGCCGCAGACCGTGTGCAGCTCCTCGACCATGGTCGCGTCGATCGCGTTGCGCACCGCGGGGCGGTCCAGGACCACGTGCAGGCGGTCCTCGCGCTCCTCGAGCCGCAGGGCGGCGAACTCTCCGCCGAGGATCTCGCTGGGGCCCACCATCAGAGCTTCTCCACGAGCATCGCGGTGCCCTGGCCCACGCCCACGCACATCGTGGCCAGGCCGCGGTCCGCGCCCTCGCGCTCCATCCGGCCCAGCAGCGTCACGACCAGCCGGGAACCGGAGGAGCCCAGTGGGTGGCCGAGCGCGATGGCCCCGCCGTCGTTGTTCACGGTGCCCGCGTCGAGGCCGAGACGGCGGATGCAGGCGAGGGACTGGCTGGCGAACGCCTCGTTGAGCTCGACCGCCCCGAGGTCGTCGATGCCCCACCCGGTGCGCCCGAGCACCTTCTGCGTGGCGGGGACGGGGCCGATGCCCATGATCTCCGGGGGCACGCCGGCGGAGGCGCCGTCGACGATCCGGGCCCGGGGGGTCAGTCCGTACTTCTCGGCGGCGCGCTCGGAGACCACGAGGATCGCCGAGGCGCCGTCGTTGAGGGAGGAGGCGTTGCCGGCGGTGACGACCGTGCCGTGGTCGACCACGGGGCGCAGCTTGGCGAGGGCGTCCATCGTGGTGCCCGGGCGGGGGCCCTCGTCGGTGTCGACGACCGTCTCGGCGCCCTTGCGGCCCTTGACCGTGACCGGGACGATCTCGGGGGCGAAGCGCCCGGCGTCGATCGCGGCGATCGCCTTCTCGTGGGAGGCCACGGCGAACGCGTCGGCGTCCTCGCGCGAGATGCTGTCGACGATCGCGACCTCCTCGGCCGTCTCCGGCATCGAGTAGGTCATCTTGTCGTGCTTCTTGAACTCGGGGTTGGTGAAGCGCCAGCCGATCGAGGTGTCGAACACCTCGCCGGGCTTCGCGTACGCCTTGGCCGGCTTCTCCATCACCCAGGGGGCGCGGGACATGGACTCCACCCCGCCGGCGACGACGATGTCCGCGGCCCCGGCCTTGACCATGTGCGAGGCCATGATGATGGCCGAGAGCCCGGAGGCGCACAGCCGGTTGACGGTGATGCCGGGGACGGTGTCGGGGAAGCCGGCCAGCAGCCAGGCCATCCGGGCGACGTTGCGGTTCTCCTCGCCGGCGCCGTTGGCGTTGCCGAGGATCACCTCGTCGACGTCGTGCGGGTCGATCCCCGCGTCGGTCACCGCGTGCTTGACCACGAGGGCGGCGAGGTCGTCGGGGCGCACGCTCGCCAGCGCGCCGCCGTAGCGGCCCACGGGGGTGCGGGCCCCGCCGACGAGGAGGGCCTGAGGGGTTGAGGGCATGGAAGGAACTCCTGTCGCGACGGGGAGCGGCCGGCGTCCGGGCATCGTCGCCCGAATTTACTGACCGATCGTTCATCAAACCTTCCCACGCGGGCGCCCACGGGGTCAACAGAGCGCGCCGCCGCAATGGCCCGTGGGGTGCTCCCCGGCGCGGGAGCCGGGGGCTGCGGGCCGGACGCCGTGTCCCGGGAGGCCGCCGCCGGACCGCGGGCCCGTGAGATCCTGGCGTCCTCATCGCAGACACGAACCGGCGCCGCGCCGGGGTCACCGGAGGTGCAGGATGTCGTTCCAGGAGTCCATGGAGCTCGTCGGGGAGGCCGTCGACGTCGCCGGCGTCGTCGCCATCGTCATCGGGACGGTGGTGGCGAGCCTCCTGGCCCTCAGGGAGCTGCTGGGCCGCCGCGGCGGGGACCGCGGCACCTACGAGAGCTACCGGCAGCGGCTCGGCCGCTCGATCCTGCTGGGCCTGGAGCTGCTCGTGGCCGCGGACATCATCAAGACCGTCGCCATCACCCCCACGTTCGAGTCGGTGGGGGTGCTGGCGCTCATCGTGCTCGTGCGCACCTTCCTCAGCTGGTCCCTCGAGCTCGAGATCACGGGGCGGTGGCCCTGGCAGAAGGAGCACGGGGAACCCGCCCTCCGGTCCCCGCAGGCCGGGTAGGCCCGCCCGGGCCGTCAGGCCTCGGGCGGGTACTCCTCCGGGCGCAGGTCACGGCTGCACGGAACGCGGTGGCCGGGCGCCAGCTGGTTGGCGGCCCGTGCGAGGCCGTCCCGGTGCCGGGGCGGCAGGTACAGGGCGTGGTGCAGGTAGGCGTCGAGCTCCAGCTCCCCGACCTCTCCGCCCAGGTGGGCGTACCGCACCCACAGGTCGCGCGCTCCCAGTCCGCTGCTCGTCAGCGCGGCGCGGATCATCCTGGCCTGCGTCCTGGCGACCGTCCGATCGTCCATCCGACTCCTTCTGCCCGCTGCCACCAGGATATCGGGGACCGGGGCACGGGCAGCCCGCACGGGGGCACGGACCGGCCGACGGGGACCGCCCGCGTCTACAGCCTCCTGCCGGCGGTGAGGGAGGCGGACATGAACTCGGCGACGACCTGCTGGGAGATGGCCACGTCCAGGACGAAGACGCCCTCGTCGTGGGTGTCCAGCCAGTCGGCCAGGACGGTGAGATCGGCCAGGGAGGTGGCCTTGGTCCCGGCCGCGCCCATCGCCCGGCCCAGGGCGGCGAAGTCGACCTCGTCGATGAGCATCGCGGTGGGGTCCAGGCCCTTGGAGGCGTACTGGTGCAGCTCGGCGCCGTAGGCGGAGTCGTTGAGCACCACGACCACCCCGCGGCGGGTGGCGCGCAGGAAGGTCTCGAGGTCGGCCAGGCCCATCAGTCCGCCCCCGTCGCCGGAGACGAACACCGTGGTGCGCTCGGGGCGGGCGACCGAGACCCCGGCGGCGGAGCCGAAGCCCAGGCCGATGGACTGGAAGGCGGTGCCGACCAGGACCATGGCCTGCGGGTCGGGCACGCTCAGGTACATCGGGGCCCAGCCGATGAAGTGGCCCCCGTCCATCACCACCGAGCGTTGCGCCGGCAGGATGTCCTCGAGGGCCGCGACGACGGCGCGGGGGTTGAGCCGGCCGTCGGGGCCGAACTCGGCCGGGTCCTCCACGGGGGCGGAGCCGCGGAAGTCCTCGGTGGCGACCTCGGGGGCGGCCGCCCGCCAGGTGCGCTGCGGGTCGGCGGCCGGGATCCGGCCGGTGAGGGCCTCCAGGGCCGGGCCCAGGTCTGCGCGGACGTAGTCGGTGACCGGGGGCGTGCGGTCCTCGGGCTCGTTGTCGATGCGGATCACCCGGGTGTCCTCGCCGAAGAGCGTGCCGTAGCGCAGCTGGAAGGCGTTCAGCGAGGCCCCGGCGACCAGCACGAGGTCGGCCTGGCGGGCCAGGTCCAGGCGGTGGGCGCGGGTGAAGCCCCCGGCGATGCCCAGGTCCCAGGGGGAGTCGAAGATCCCGGTGGCCATCGCCGAGGTCATGAACAGGGCCCCGAGGCGGTCCCCGAGCTCGGTGAGGGCGGTGGCGGCCCCGGCCAGCAGCACCCCGCGCCCGGCCAGGATCAGCGGGCGGGCGGCGCCGCGCAGCAGGGCGGCGATGCGGTCGAGGTCCTCGGCCGGGGCGTTCCAGGCCGGCTTGCCCGGCAACGGATCCAGCTCCACCGGGTCCGCCAGCGCGGCGGTGGCGTGGTCGTAGGGGATCGCCAGCACCACGGGCTGGACCGTCTGGGCGGCCAGGTCGAAAGCCCGGTGGGTGATCGCGGCCGCGTTGTCGGGGCCGGCGACGAGGGTGGTGACCCCCACGGCGGCGGCCGCTCCGGTCTGGTCGATGTCGAAGGGGCGGGCGCCGGTGGTGGGGGCGTCGCCGACGACGAGGACCAGGGGGATGCGGGCCATCCGGGCCTCCGCCAGGGCGGTGTAGGTGTTGGTGAACCCGGCCCCGTAGGTGGTCGTGGCCGCCCCGACCCGCCCGGTGGCCCGGTGGTAGGCGTCGGCCATGGCCACGGTGGCGGCCTCGTGCCGGGCGGAGGTGAAGCCGAAGCCGCGGGAGGTCAGCGAGCTGATCAGGTGTGCGTTGCCGTTGCCCATCAGCCCGAACAGGTGCTCGGTGCGCTCGGCCAGCACGTCGGCCACTGCCGTCGAGACCGTGGGGAGCAGGGGATCGGTGGTCGTGCCGGTGGTGGTGTCGGCGGTCATGGAGGAGTCCTTTCGGCGGGGCTCCGGTGGGAGCCCCCGGGGTGGGAGCTGGGGTGTGCTCGGGGCGGGCCCGGCACGGGCGGAGCCGCCCGCCCGCACCCGTGGGTGCCGGCGGGCGGCTCGGTCGTGCGTGCCGGGGCCGAGGTCAGTCGCGCTGCTTCTCGGCGGCCTCCGCGGCGGCGAGGATCTCCGCGGCCTCGGGGTGCTCGGAGACGTAGTCCTGGTGCACGTCCTGGACGTGCAGGTCGATCTCCTGGATGTCCTTCGGGACCATGGACACGGCGATGAAGGAGACGATCGCGATGCCGGCGATGTAGACGCCGATGGTCCACGACATCCCGGTCTCGTTGAGCAGCAGCTGGGCGATCATCGGGGCGAACGCGCCGCCGATGATGGAGCCGAACGCGTAGCCGATCGAGACGCCCGAGTAGCGCACGCGGGCCGGGAACATCTCGGCGTAGAGCGCCGACTGCGGTCCGTAGGACGGGCCGAGGCCCACGGTGAGGATCACGATGGACAGGGCGAACAGCGGCAGGGACGCGGTGTCGAGCAGGAACCACATCGGCACGGCCCACAGGATGATGATCCCGTAGCCGATCTGGAAGGTGCGGACACGGCCGATCTTGTCGGAGATCCAGCCGCCGAACATCGTGAACACGAGCCAGCCCACGCCGCCGATGAGGGAGGCGATGAGGGTCTGGGACCGGGGCATGCCCAGCACGTTGGCGCCGTAGGAGGCGAAGAACGCGATGACCAGGTAGCCGGCGGCGTTGTTGGCGGCGAAGATCAGGGCCGCGAGGGTGACCTGCTTGGAGTTGTGCTTGAACAGCTGGCCCAGGGGAGCGGAGGACTCCTTCTTGCGCAGCTGCATCTCCTTGAACACCGGGGACTCGTCCACGGTCTTGCGGATCAGGTAGCCGACCACGATGAGCACCACGGAGGAGATGAACGGGATGCGCCAGCCCCAGGCCTGGAAGTCCTCGGGGGTCATCATCGAGGTGAGGGCGAACATGAAGGACGTGGCAAGCAGCATGCCCAGCGGCACGCCGATCTGCGGATAGGCGCCGAAGAGCCCGCGCTTGTTCCGCGGGGCGTGCTCCACGGACATCAGGGCGGCGCCGCCCCACTCGCCGCCGGCCGAGAAGCCCTGCATGACGCGCAGCAGCACCAGGAAGATCGGGGCCCAGACGCCGATCGTGGCGTAGGTGGGCAGCAGGCCGATCAGCATCGTGGCCGCGCCCATGCCCACGAGGGTGAGGACCAGGACGAGCTTGCGGCCGTACTTGTCGCCGAGGTGGCCGGCGACCACCGCGCCGAGCGGACGGAACAGGAAGCTGATGCCCAGGGAGGCCCACGCGACGACCTGGGCGAGGCCGGCGTTCTCCTCGGACAGCGGCGCGAAGTACAGCGGGGCCAGGACGAAGGCCGCGGCCTGGGCGTAGATGAAGAAGTCGTACCACTCGATGGTGGTGCCCACGAGGGTGCCGGCGAGGACCTTGCGCTCCTCGCGGGACATCTCGTGCCGCCCGGCCGGGGCGGATGAAGTGTGCGCCATGGGTTCTCCAGTGTGGTCGGGGACGGCGACGTCCTCGGCGGAACCGAACGGATTATGACCGAACGTTCGGTAGTTCAGGACGATACTACGGATGAAAGTGATGCCTGTCACCATCCGTGCGGAACGATCAGTTCGTCGTCGGAAATGTGACGCGCCTCACCCGTGGAGGCCCGGTGGCGGCGGCCCGCCGCCGACCGCTCGGAGCCGCGTCTGCCGGGACCGCGCCCGCCGGAACGCCGCCGGGCCCGGCCCTCGAGGAGGACCGGGCCCGGCGGCGCGACGGGGCGTCGACAGCGGCGGCTCAGCGGTAGAGCCGCTCCGAGGCCAGGCGGGCGCCCTCGACGAGGGACTCGAGCTTGGCCCACGCGATCTGCGGGTGCAGGCGCCCGCCGAGCCCGCAGTCGGTCGAGGCGATGACGTTCTCGCGGCCCACCACGGAGGCGTACTGCTCGATCCGGTCCGCGACCAGCTCGGGGTGCTCCACCACGTTCGTCGAGTGCGAGACCACCCCGGGGATGATCACGCGGCCCTCGGGCAGCGGGTGGTCCCGCCAGACCTTCCACTCGTGGGCGTGGCGGGCCGAGGCGCCCTCGAAGGTGTAGCCGCCGGCGTTGATGGTCAGCATCAGGTCCACGAGGTGCTTCAGCTCGAGGTCCGTGGTGTGCGGGCCGTGCCAGGAGCCCCAGCACAGGTGGAAGCGGACCTGCTCCTCGGGGATCCCGCGCAGCGCGTGGTTGAGGGCCTCGACGCGCAGCCGGGTGAACGCCAGGTAGTCCTCGACCGTGGGCTCGGGGTTGATCTGGTCCCAGGACTCCGCGATGGAGGGGTCGTCGATCTGCACGGTCAGCCCGGCGTCCGTGATCGCCAGGTACTCCTCGCGCATCGCGTCGGCGCACGCGTACACGAGCTCCTCGTCGGTCTCGTAGTACTCGTTCGTCACCCGTGCCGCGGAGCCGGGGGAGAGGGCGGCGACGAACCCGGTCCCGGCGCCCGTGGCCTCCAGAGCGGCGCGGAGGTTGCGGACGTCCGAGGCCACGGCCTCCTGGCCGGTGTAGCGGAGCGGCCCGGTGATCTTGGGCTGCTTGGTCGAGGAGCGCCCGGTGAGGATGCCCGACGCCGGGTCCTCGTACGCCTCCCGGAAGCGCTCGCGGTCCCGGCGGTCCGGGAAGCTGGTGAGCACGATGTGGCCGGGCGAGGAGCGCTTCTTCTCCGTCGACGCCCACCGGTCCTCGTCGGAGGGGGTGAGGCCGCCGAGGCGGGAGAAGGAGTAGTTCCACCACGCGCCGTAGTCGACCGCGCTGGACATGGTGTGCCCGTACTCGCCGTCGTTGACGACGTCCAGGCCGATCTCGCGCTGCCGGCGCACCACGTCCTCGACGCCCGTGGCGAGCTCGGCGGTGAGCTGCTCGAACGTGATGGCGCCCTCGGCGTGCTGCTGGTTGGCCTCGAGCAGCCGCGGGGTGCGCGGCAGGGAGCCCACGTGGGTGGTCTGCACGTGGTCGGTGTTCTGCATGGTCATGGGTGTCCTCCTCGGGGACGGCGGGGACGGCGGGGACGGCGGGGGAGTCGGGTGGGGCCGGTCAGGGCCGGAGCCGGCGGGAGGCGAGCTCGGCGCCGCCCCTCGCCCGGTTCGCCCCGAGCGGCGCCGGGGTCCGGGGGAGGGACCCGGCGTGGGTCGTGCGGATGCGGTCGGTGCTGTGCGGCATGGGCCGTGCGTCCTTTCCATCGGTCCTGGCGGTAGCACCGGAGGCGGGACGGGAAGCCCTCGCCCGGGTTGCTGCGGCGTCGTCGAGCCAGATCTCTCGGCCGCTCTGGATGGTGACCGTCCCATCCAAGCGCACCCGTGCGCGCTGCGCCATCCGGCGCTCGGATGACGGACATGACGCCGTGTGACGCGACCCGGCGAGCGCTCCCGGGCGGCCCTGTCCTTCGCGAACATGGCCTGGATCACATACCGTGGCGGTGATCCGTGCCCCTCACCCCGCGGGCACGACGGACCAGAGGAAGGACCCCCATGTCCCAGACGCCCCCGCAGCAGGACCTCGAGGGCCGCGCGGCGCTCGTCACCGGTGGCGCGAGCGGCATCGGCCTGGCCGCCGCCCGGGCCCTCGCCGGCTCCGGCGCGCACGTGGTCGTGGCCGACGTCGACGAGGCCGGGGCGCGGCGCGTCGCGGACGAGCTCGGCGGCCGCGCGTGGGCCGTCGACCTGCTCGACACCGCGGCGCTCGCCGAGCTGAGCCTCGAGGTCGACGTGCTGGTCAACAACGCCGGCATCCAGAAGGTCGCCCCCCTCCAGGAGTTCGACCCCGCGGACTTCCACCGGATCCTGGTGCTGATGCTGGAGTCCCCGTTCCTGCTGGTGCGCGCCGCGCTGCCGCACATGTACGAGAGGGGCTGGGGGCGCGTCGTCAACGTCTCCTCCGTGCACGGGCTGCGTGCGTCCCCCTACAAGAGCGCCTACGTCTCGGCGAAGCACGGCCTGGAGGGGCTGTCCAAGACCGTCGCGGTGGAGGGCGCGGCCCACGGGGTGACGAGCAACTGCATCAACCCCGGCTACGTGCGCACCCCGCTCGTCGAGAAGCAGATCGCCGACCAGGCGAGGGTGCACGGGATCCCTGAGTCCGAGGTGGTCGAGCGGATCATGCTCGGCGAGACGCCGATCAAGAAGCTCGTGGACCCGGAGGACGTCGGCAGCCTGGTCGCGTGGCTGGCCGGACCGCACGCGTCCATGGTCACCGGGGCCTCCTACACGATGGACGGCGGCTGGACGGCGCGCTGAGCCCGCCCCACGCCGCGGCGGTGCGCTGCGGTGCCGCGTCCGGACCGCCCGGCGGCCCGGACCGCCCGCTGCCGGTCCGGACGGGCCCGGCGGCCCGGACGGTCCGCCGCCGGCCCGGGCCGCTCAGTGGTGGCCCAGCTCCCGGGAGAGCCGGTGGGCCTCCGTGAGCAGGGCCCGCCCCAGGGGCTGCCGGCGCTCGCCGGTGAACCGGGGCTCGATGCCCGTGAGGCTCAGTGCGTAGACCGGCGCCCCCGTCGCGTCGAAGACCGCCGCGGCCATGCCCCAGCTGCCCTCGACGATCAGCCCGGGGTTCACGGCGAAGCCCTCCCGCCGCACGTCCGCGAGCAGGGCCCGGATCCGCTCGGGCGTGTGGCCCGGGCCCCAGTCGGCGCGGGCCCCGGCCGTCGCCGCGAGGATCCGGTCCACCTCCGGGTCGGGGAGGTGGGCCAGGATCGCCAGCCCCGCCGAGGCCACGCCCAGCGGCAGTCGCAGCCCTTCGTAGAGGACGTGGGAGCGGATCGGGAACGCCCCCTCCACGCGCGCCAGGCAGACGGTCTCGAGTCCGCGGCGGACCGACAGGAACGCGCTCTCGCCGGTGGCCTCCGCGAGCCGGCGCAGCGACGGCCCGGCCAGCTCGCGGATCGGATAGCGGTGGGCCGCGACCGCGCCCAGCACGTACAGCTCGGGGCCCAGCTGCCAGGCCCCCGTCCCCGCGGCGCGGTCCACGAGACCCTCCTCGGCCAGCCCCGTGAGCAGCCGGTGCACGGTGGGGCGGGTCAGCCCGGTCCCGGCCGCGAGCTCCGCCACGGTGCTGCCCTGCTCCCGGCCGGCCACGGCGCGCAGCAGCCGCGCCACCCGGTGGACCACCTGGGTGCCCGCACCCGTCGTCCGCTCCTGTCCCATGACTCCACTATATGGACACTCGGCCCACGAATGGCCGGATGCTGAGGTGAAGTCCTGCGCTTCCGCCGGTCCTGTTGACCGACATGTGGAGGCTCCCTAGATTGAGGTCTGAGTCACAGTCGCACGAGAGGGAGGGGCCAGGGTGTCCAAGGTCAGGGACAACGCCGCCGAGCTGCTGGCGGAGAGCCTGCGGGACGGCATGACGCTCGCCGTGGGCGGGTTCGGGCTCAGCGGGATCCCGCGGGATCTCATCGAGGCGGTGCGGGACTCCGGGGTCACGGACCTCACGGTGGTCTCCAACAACATGGGCGTGGACGGCAAGGGCCTCGGGGTCCTGCTCGAGAACCGGCAGGTCAGGAAGGTCCTCGCCTCCTACGTGGGCGAGAACAAGCTGTTCGCCCAGCAGTACCTGGACGGTGACCTCGAGGTCGAGTTCAACCCGCAGGGCACCCTGGCCGAGCGGCTCCGGGCCGGCGGCGCGGGCATCCCCGCCTTCTACACGAGGACCGGGGTCGGCACCCTCGTGGCCGAGGGCAAGCCGCACGCCGAGTTCGACGGCGAGACCTACGTGCAGGAGCGCGGCATCGTCGCCGACATCGCCCTGGTCCACGCCCACACCGGCGACTCCGACGGCAACCTCGTGTACCGCTACACCGCGCGCAACTTCAATCCGATCGTCGCGACCGCCGGGAAGGTCACCTTCGCGGAGGTCGAGCACCTCGTGGAGGTCGGGCAGATCCACCCGGACCACGTCGTGACCCCGGGCGTCTACGTCCAGCACGTCGCGCAGTACAGCGGCGCGCCCAAGGACATCGAGCAGCGCACCGTCCGCCCCCGCCCGGCCGGGCGGGCCGACCAGCAGAACGGAGACCAGGCATGAGCTGGACCCGCGACGAGATGGCGGCGATCGCCGCCGTGGAGCTCTCCGACGGCGACTACGTCAACCTCGGCATCGGCATCCCCACCCTCGTGGCCAACAACCTGCCCGAGGGCGTCAACGTGGTGCTCCAGTCCGAGAACGGCGTGCTCGGCATGGGCCCGTTCCCCTACGAGGGGGACGAGGACCCGGACCTCATCAACGCCGGCAAGCAGACGATCACGCTGCAGCCCGGGGCCTCGATCTTCGACTCCGCCACCTCCTTCGGGATGATCCGCGGCGGCCACGTGAAGATCGCGATCCTCGGCGCCATGCAGGTCTCCGGCACCGGCGACCTCGCCAACTGGATGATCCCCGGCAAGATGGTCAAGGGGATGGGCGGCGCCATGGACCTGGTGGCCGGCACCCCGCGTGTCGTCGTGCTGACCGAGCACGTGACCAAGGACGGCTCCGCGAAGATCAAGACCGAGTGCGACCTCCCGCTCACCGGCGTGCGCGTGGTCGACCGCGTCGTCACGGACCTGTGCGTGTTCGACGTCGAGGACGGCGGCCTCGTGCTGCGCAGCCTCGCCCCCGGGGTCACCGAGGAGGAGGTCCGGGCGAAGACCGAGGCGTCCTTCCGCACGGACCTGCGGGACGTCACCCCTGACACCGTCCCCACCGAGACCGCCGCCCCCGGCGGCGCTGAGGAGAACCGATGAGCACCCCCACCGACGTCGTCGTCCTGTCCGGCGCCCGCACGCCCCAGGGCAAGATCCTGGGCCACCTGGCGTCCTTCACCGCGGCCGAACTGGGCGCCCACGCCATCCGGGCCGCGCTCGAGCGCGCCGGGATCGCCCCCGAGCAGGTGGACTACGTGGTCATGGGCCACGTCCTGCAGGCCGGGGCCGGGCAGAACCCGGCCCGGCAGGCCGCGGTCTCGGCGGGCATCCCGCTGGACGTGCCCGCCGAGACCGTCAACAAGGTCTGTCTCTCCGGGCTCGTGGCCGTCACCAACGCCGCCCGGATGATCCGGGCGGGCGAGGCCGAGGTCGTCGTGGCCGGCGGCCAGGAGTCCATGACCAACACCCCGCACCTCGCGATGGGCGTGCGGCAGGGCAAGAGCTACGGCGACCTCAAGCTCGAGGACGCCGTGGCCAAGGACGGGCTCGTCGACGTCGCCGCGTGCGTGTCCATGGGCTCCCTCACGGAGTCCGGCAACGGCGAGCGCTCGATCTCCCGCGAGGAGCAGGACCGGGTCGCCGCCCAGAGCCACCGGCGCGCGGCGCGCGCCGCGGAGGACGGTGTCCTCCGCGACGAGATCGCTCCCGTGACCGTCCCGCAGCGCAAGGGCGAGCCGCTGGTGGTCGACACCGACCAGGGCGTCCGGCCGGAGTCCACGGCGGAGTCGATGGCGAGGCTGCGCCCGGCCTTCGCGAAGGACGGCACCATCACGGCCGGCAACTCCTCGCCGCTCTCGGACGGCGCGGCCGCCCTGGTCCTGGCCAGCCGCGAGTACGCCGAGCGCCACGGCCTCGAGCACCTCGCCGTGGTCGGCGCCCCCGGCCAGGTGGCCGGGCCCGACACCTCGCTGCACTCCCAGCCGTCCCGGGCGATCGAGGCGGCCGTGGCGAAGGCCGGCTGGTCCGTGCAGGACCTGGACTTCATCGAGATCAACGAGGCGTTCGCGTCCGTGCTGATCCAGTCCCTGAAGGACCTCGACTACCCGGAGGAGAAGGCCAACATCCACGGCGGCGCGGTGGCCGTCGGCCACCCCATCGGCGCCTCCGGGGCGCGCCTGGCGCTGCACGCGGCGTTCGAGCTCTCCCGCCGCGGGTCCGGCAGGGCCGCCGTGTCGCTGTGCGGGGGCGGTGGCCAGGGCGAGGCCCTGCTGCTCTACCGCGACTGACGCCCGCCGCGCCCGGCGGGCCGGCCGCTCACGCGGTGCGCTCCGGGACGCCGCGGTCGCTGCCCGGGCGCAGCAGGTCGGCGCTCGAGGGCACGCGCGGGTGGTAGCGGCGGTCGAGCAGGGTGTTGGCCGCCCAGGACAGCAGGTCCCGTTCCCGCGTCGGCAGCTCCAGGCACTGGTGCAGGTACGCGCCGACCTCGAGCTCGTCGGCGCTCCCGCCGAGGCTGAGGTAGCGGACCCAGAGCCGGCGGTGCTTGATCGACGCCCGCTCGAGCGCCTGGTGCAGTCTGACGGCCTGTTCCCGGCCCAGGGAGTCGTCCATCGTGGTTCCTTCCGTGCGGTGCGGGGGGATGTGGGGCCAAGGGCTCGTGCCCCCGCGCTCACGGGTTCCACGGTAGGAAAGCGGCCGCTCCGGAGCCACGGTATTCGCGGAGGCACAGCATTGTGTCCCTGTGTGAGGAAACGTCCGGCTCGCGCCCAGGTCACGCCAAGGCGGGTCCGCGGTCCGGCCCGCTGTCCCGCACCCCGCCCCCGCGGTCCCACCGGGCACGCCCGGTGGGACCGCGGACGGACCGTCCGACGCAGGGCAGGGGCGGCGGGTCAGGAGGCGAGGAGCGCCCCGTAGAGCTCCTCGAAGCGGGCGCGGACGGCGCGGTAGTGCTCGGCGCGCCCGGGCTCCGGCTCGTGCTCGGGCCCGTAGGGCGGGCGGGCCCGTTCGACGTCCGGGGCCAGCGTCTCGAGGGCGAGCAGGGCCGTGCCGCGCAGCGTCGCGCGCTTGAACTCGGCCCGCGCCACGGGCTTGCCCAGGGTGTCGGCCAGGATCTGCATCAGCCCGGGCACGTCCTGGGACGCGCTGCCCGAGGCCACCACGCGCTCCACGCCGCCGGCGACGTCCTCGAGCTGGTCGGCCACGCGCGCGTAGGAGGCCGCCACGCCCTCCAGGACGCCCCGCGCCAGGTCCGCCCCGGTGGAGGAGGCGGTCACATCGGCCAGCACCGCGCGGGCCCCGCCCGCCCACCCGGTCGAGCGCTCCCCGGTGAAGAAGGGCAGCACCACCGGGGTGCCCTCCGCGGCCTCGGCCTCGGCGACGTCCTGCAGCGTGGTGCCCTCCGGCAGGGCGACCGTGTCCTCGAGCCAGCGGATCGCCCGTCCCACGTCGTTGAGGGCCCCGCCCAGCAGGCACCGCCGCGCGTCGACGCGGTAGCACCACAGCCCGCTCGGCACCCGCTCCGGGATCTCGTGCAGCAGCACGCGCGCGGCCCCGGAGGTCGCGGCCGAGACCACCAGGGTCGAGGCGTCGGCGCCGCCGGAGCCCAGGTTGGCGCTCAGCCCGTCGGCCACGGGCGCGAACCAGTGCGCCCCCTCGAGGGCAGGCCACCGCTCGGCCACGGAGACCGCGACGTCCGGGACGGGCTCGTGCGGATCGAGGACCGGGCTGAGCTGCTCGGCGTCCAGGCCGCAGGCCAGCAGCAGCGGCTCGTCCCACCGGCCCGTGCGCCGGTCCAGCATGCCGGTCCAGGCGGCCGTGGCGGTCCCGGCGCACGCGGTGCCGAGCAGGCGCAGGTGCACGTACTCGCCCAGGGACATCCACCGCCGCGCCCGCTCCCACGTCTGCGGGTCCGTCTCCCGGATCCAGCGCAGCCGCGGGGCCAGGTACGAGGTGTGCAGGCGGGCTCCGGTGCGCTGGAGGGCGGCGGGCTCGTCGAGCTCGGCGCGCAGCCCGGCCAGCTGCTCGGCGCACCGGGAGTCCGCGTAGGTGAAGCAGGGGGTCACGGCCTCCTCGTCGGCCCCGACGCCCACGAGCGAGGACGCGAAGGTGTCCAGGGCGACGCCCGCCACCCGGCCGGCCAGCGCGGGGTCGGCCAGGACCAGGTCGAGGATCCCGGCCAGCTCCTCGGTGACCTGGTCGGGGTCGATCACGGAGGTGCCGTCGGCCGCCGTGCGGAACTCGTGCTCGATCTTGTGCCGGTAGCCGAGCACCGGGGTCCCCGTGGCGTCGTGCAGCCCGCCGCGGCTGCCCGTCGAGCCGACGTCGAGGGCCATCACCAGCGGGTCGGCGGCGTCCTGCAGGTCCACGCTGAAGTCGGCGCCGTCGTCGGGCCGCGGGGGCTGCGAGTGCTTGCTCATGGGGCCCATCCTCCTGCGGGTCGTGTCGTGGCCCCAGTGTAGGAGCGGCGCCCGGTGCGATGGCCACATGCTGAGACGACCGTCCGGAAGACAGACGTTGCGGCCCAGAAGCGTATTCTGGACGGCGGACCGCCGGCGGTCGCCCCCGGTGCTCCGCCCCCACGGGCCGCCCGCCCGGCCGCCGGACATCCACCGGACATCCTCGACCAAGGAGACGCAGCTCCGCCATGCCCCACCTCCGCTCCCGCACCTCGACCCACGGCCGCAACATGGCCGGTGCCCGCGCCCTGTGGCGCGCCACCGGCATGGGCGACGACGACTTCGGGAAGCCGATCGTCGCGATCGCGAACTCCTACACGCAGTTCGTGCCCGGCCACGTGCACCTCAAGGACATGGGCGACCTCGTGGCCTCGGCGATCCGGGAGGCCGGTGGGGTGGCGAAGGAGTTCAACACCATCGCGGTCGACGACGGCATCGCGATGGGCCACGACGGGATGCTCTACTCGCTGCCCTCCCGGGACATCATCGCGGACTCCGTGGAGTACATGGTCAACGCCCACCGGGCCGACGCCCTGGTCTGCATCTCCAACTGCGACAAGATCACCCCGGGCATGCTGCTGGCCGCGCTGCGGCTCAACATCCCGGTGGTCTTCGTCTCCGGCGGGCCCATGGAGTCCGGCGAGGCCGTCGAGGGCGTCGTGGAGCACCGCCTGGACCTCGTGGACGCGATGTCCATGGCCGTCGACGAGTCCGTCACCGACGAGCAGCTGGGCCAGATCGAGCGCAACGCCTGCCCCACCTGCGGGTCCTGCTCCGGCATGTTCACCGCCAACTCCATGAACTGTCTCACCGAGGCCCTCGGCCTGTCCCTGCCCGGCAACGGCACCACGCTGGCCACCCAGGTGGCCCGCAAGGAGCTCTTCCTCGAGGCCGGCCGCCGGGTGGTGGACCTGTGCTGCCGGTACTACGAGCAGGACGACGAGTCCGTGCTCCCGCGCAACATCGCCACGAAGGCGGCGTTCGAGAACGCCATGGCCCTCGACATCGCCATGGGCGGGTCCACCAACACGATCCTGCACATCCTCGCCGCCGCCCAGGAGGGCGAGGTGGACTTCACCCTCCCGGACATCGACGACCTGTCCCGCCGGGTGCCCTGCCTGTGCAAGGTCGCGCCCAACTCCACGCGGTTCCACATCGAGCACGTGCACCGTGCGGGCGGGATCCCCGCGATCCTCGGCGAGCTGCGCCGGGCCGGGCTGCTCAACGAGGACGTGCACACGGTGCATGCCCCGGACCTGGCCACCTGGCTGGACGAGTGGGACGTCCGCGGCGGCCGGTCCTCGGAGCGCGCCCGGCGGCTGTTCCACGCCGCGCCCGGCGGCGTGCGCACCACGCAGGCGTTCTCCACGGCCAACACGTTCGAGTCCCTCGACCTCGACGGCGAGGACGGCTGCATCCGCTCCGTGGCGCACGCCTACACCCAGGACGGCGGGCTGGCGATCCTCTACGGCAACATCGCCGAGGACGGAGCGGTCATCAAGACCGCCGGCATCGACGAGGAGCTGTTCCACTTCGTCGGCAAGGCCTTCGTGGTCGAGTCCCAGGACGAGGCCGTGTTCGAGATCCTGTCCAAGAACGTGCAGCCCGGCGACATCGTGGTCATCACCCACGAGGGCCCCAAGGGTGGCCCGGGCATGCAGGAGATGCTCTACCCGACCTCCTACCTCAAGGGCCTCGGTCTGGGCCGGGAGTGCGCGCTCGTCACCGACGGCCGCTTCTCCGGCGGCACCTCCGGCCTCTCCATCGGGCACATCTCCCCGGAGGCCGCCGCCGGCGGCGCCGTGGGGCTCGTCGAGACCGGCGACGAGATCGAGATCGACGTCGCCCGGCGCGTGCTGCGCGTGAACGTGGACGACGCCACGCTCGCCGTCCGCCGGCAGGCCCGGGGCCCCGCGCCCTGGTACCCCACGAAGCCGCGCGAGCGCCAGGTCTCCAAGGCGCTGCGGGCCTACGCCTCGATGGTCACCTCCGCGGACAAGGGAGCCGTGCGCGTGATCTGATCCGCGCCGCCCGTCCCGCGAGGTCGCGGCCGACGGCGACCGGGCACCGTCCGGTCGCCGTCGGCC
>NZ_LQBK01000041.1 GCF_001483755.1 Kocuria rosea subsp. polaris | reverse complement strand
CGGCGTACCGTCACCGACGCCGAGCGTCGGATCACCTTCGACCCGGCAACCCGCCCCGGGGTCTCCGCGCTGCTGTCCACCGCGGCCCTGTGCCGGGGCACCACCCCGGAACAGGTCGCCGAGCAACTCGGCGACGCCGGGGCCGGGCGCCTGAAACAGCTCACTACCGAGGCCGTCAACGACTTCCTCACCGGCCACCGGCGACGCCGTCAGGAACTGGCCCGGGACCCGCACCTGGTGCGCGACGTCCTGCGCCGCGGCAATGCACGGACCCACGAGATCGCCGAGGCCACCCTCACCGAAGTCCGCGAGGCCATGGGCACCATCTACTGACCCTCCCTGTCCATCCAGTCCTCCCGCCGGGCCGGGATGTGAAGCCAACGCACGAGGCGCGGAACACGGGAGGAGCGGCCGACACGCACAGCACGGGCGGGGTGGAGAGGAACACGGCAATCCTCGATAGCGTGGAAAGACCTACCCCAGGAGGTTTCTCATGATGGACGTCGCCGGCTTCGGAGCGTTCCTCGGACTGTTCATCTGGTTGCTCATGGTCGCCATCACCTTGTGGCTGCTGTATTGGGTGGTGCGCAAGGGCGTCACCGCCGGCATCAAGGACTACGCGCAGAAGCACGGCGACCGTGCCGGCAGCTTGCGACCATAGACGAAGGCGATGCGCACCCCCCGGACCTTGTAGGCGTTTGCAGACGTCGAACGAGAGGGCCAGGACGGGTCACAGATGGAGAATGGGCGCATGTCAAAACCATTCGGGTGGGTGCCCGACCTCGAGCGGGGTGAGTGGCTGCGCCCGGTGGAAGCCGAGCCGCTGGGTAGCGTCCTGTCGGTGGTGCCGCGCGGTTTCCAGGCCTACGCGCGCCTGTTCCACCCGGTCGAGCGCGACCGGCCACGGGCGACAAGGACCTGGCAGGGCCTCGATCAGGCTACGCATTTCGCCGGTGTCCACGACATCGAGGCCGCACTCGAGACGCAGCGGGCCAGCTGGGCCCAGGCCGCGGCATCCTTCGGCACGACCATGCACGCCCAGGCCCAGTACGCACGCCTCGTCCGCAGCGTCTACGGTGCGGTCGACGGCGTGATCGCCGCCGACGGGTGGCGCTACACCGACACGACCGAGGGCCGCCTCGATGCCGCGTCGCTGGCGGCGGCCGCGGCGGTGCTCGCCCGTCACACCAGCACCCCGGATGCCGGGATCGCCGCGATCTGGGAAGGCTGGGGAGGGCTGGTCAGTTCGTCCGGAGCCGCCCGTTACGTGCTCGTGCCCAGCGACGAGTGGCCGGCCCCAGACATCGACGAAAACACGGGGCACGTCACCGCCCCCTCGCTGCGCCAACGACTGGCCGGGGCCCTGCGGCAAGGGCTCACCGGCGCGCAGGCGGTGCTGCAGGCCCGTCCCCGGGGTGCCCACCGCGACCCCGCACCCGGCACCGGAGTACTGCCTCCGGAGATCGCCGCCGGGCCGCGGTTCGCACTGCACGGGGACACCGGGCGGCACTACGTCCTGTTCGAGGCCGGGGCCCACGACTTCGCCGACCCCACCTGGCCGACCCATGCGCCCTGGGTCGATGAGCCCATGTGGGCGCCCTCCCCCAGCATCCTGTGGCCAGACGACCACACCTGGGTGCTCGCCACCGAGATCGACTTCGATTCCACCCTCGTGGCCGGCACCACGGCACTGGTGCGCGAGCTCGTACGGACCCCAGGTCTCGAAGTACTGCCCCTCCGCACCGACGCCGACCTCACCTGGGACGGCGACGCGCTCAACCGCCCCAAGTGACGTCGTAGCCTCGGACGCCGCCCGGGCATCACCCCCAACTGCACGTGCCGATGCCCATGGACCCGCGACGATCAGGAGCGTGGGCGGTCCCTGTCGTTACGGGGCCGCCCAGGTGTGAGCATCCCGGTCTCGTTCAGCAGGAGTGCACCTCCTGCTGCGGGGAGAAAGAGGAGGGCGGGCAGCCATTCAGTGATGGCGAACAGGCCTAGAGCGAGAAGGAGAACGACGATCGCTGCGACTCGGACTTTGGTGTGCATGACATCACTTCCGTTGAGTTCGCGAAGCCTAACATCGGCCTCCAGAACCCCTTGCCACCCGACTCGCCGGGCAGACTCCCAGCGCAAACGGGAACCCCAGCTGCAACGCAGCTCGCGGCAAACCGCTTGCGTCCGCAAACATGTGGCTAGTGCTGGAATGCCTCCACTGATAGACAGGAACAGATACAAAAGCAAGACCTTTCAGTTGACAATGGGCGACTAACCGTGAGGGAACGTCGAAGCTTGATAGGTATGTCCTACTTCGCCTCTGCCTGGCTCGTTCTGATCGGCGCTTTCGCTTTCTGGCTGACGGAGTAAGACTTTTACATTGCAGAAAAGGTGGGCAAAACTTCGGGAGCCGAGTCGGAGGCAACAAATGACTTATATAACAGCTGGTGGCGGAGGCAGATCAGACTTCCAAGGATCAGCCGGTCTAGGTGCTCCTGCTTTCGGCATGGCACCTGAATTCACAGCATCTAACAACCTAAAAAGCAGAATGCGATGACTTTATGAATGCAAGGCATTTTACATTGTTAACGTTTGGCACATTTCTTCTAATTGCAATTGCAGCCTTGATCTTCGTTTTCTCCGGAACTGAATGGCAGGGTGACAACAATGAGTCTACATGGGTTCTATCCGGAGGATTTTTAGTATACTTATTGGCATTTCTTACGTTTAATCGAGGTTGGGGCCCCACGGAATCAACAG
This sequence comes from Kocuria rosea subsp. polaris, assembly GCF_001483755.1. GTDB lineage: Bacteria > Actinomycetota > Actinomycetes > Actinomycetales > Micrococcaceae > Kocuria > Kocuria cellulosilytica. Next base: position 49,803 of record NZ_LQBK01000041.1, on the reverse strand, counting down.
TACATTACTTGCAGTCTTTCGACAGAAGTGCAACCACTGACGAAGTATTGGGTATATTCAAAAAATACTCACCCCTTCTTCTTCTAGGAGCAATACTATTATTAGTTACCGCGATAGCTTCAATTTTTATTTATTAGAAACAATGTATCCTGCCGTACTTGCTGCGGTGGCGCCGATGGATGCCCTCGACGCCTGCCACGCGCATCAGCCGAGCCACCTTCTTGCGATTCCACCGGTGCCCGCGGTGGCCTAGCTCCGCAGTGAGTCGGCGAGCACCGTAGACGCGACACTGCTCGGCCCCGGTTGAACGGGCTGTTTGGGTATCGCCCGCGTTAGACCAGTCACTCGTCGCGGCGCCTTCGTCGCGTCCTCGGTGTCCGGAGTAGACCGTCTTCGAGACGCCCAGTACCCATCACAGCCGACGGACCCCGTAGCGGTCTCCTGAAGCATCCATGATCTCCAACGGTTTCGCCAGGGAGCCGATCGACTGTCCTCAGACGATAACGACCGCGGCTATTAAGAGGACCCCCTTCTCCACCTCGAGCTCCGTGACCTTTCGCCGCAACCGGGCCAGCTCGAGCCGCTCGTCGCTGCTCAAGGCAGCTGAGCCGGCAGCACGACCCCGGCGGGCATTCGTCACCCAGTCCCCCAGCGTCTTGTATCTGCTGACCAGCGCCCGGACGACGTCGCGCACCCCAATGTTGCCTTTCAACACCGGCACACCGGCCTGATCGCGGAACTTCGGTGGGTAATTGCTCACTCGATCCATCAGGGGCTCCTCCTTTGACTCCTGCCAAACCTGAAGGAGTCCGACGGATTGGAGTCACTTCAGATTTCAACCCGGTGGGTATACGGCGTATCAGCTGCGGGTCTTCTAGTGTTTGGCTTGATTCAGTTTCCCCAGGCGAACGCACACGACTGGATCTTGATCGCTGGTGCGGCCCTAATACTGGCCGGACTCATCCTCTCGGCACGGAAGCTGCATTGGGATGGGCTAGTCACCGTATGGGAACTCAGGACTGGGGCGGCTTGGTACGTGGGGTTGCCGGGGTCCAACGACAGTTTTCCCTCTAGGGGCATGGATTACCGGCCTGGGCGTGGACCCACTGCTGTTCTTCCCGAACCGCAAAAACCCATCGACGCAGTCGCAAAGCGATATCGACCATTCGATGGCATGTGAGCCCGACACTCAGGTAACCGGGATGACAGGCACTGCAAAAAAGCGCCCGACCATGGGAAGCATGGCTTAGTTTCGGCGCCTCGTGACGCACGGAAGAGGGACCCCTGCTGCTCCAAGCCTCAGCGATGGTGTCGGCGGAAGAAACCAGGTGGAGTTGATGCCCGTATACCCCGCCCGCTGAAATGCCCGCTCAGGTACGACATATGCATCATGGGTTCCAGCAGTCCAAGCGTCCTCAGATCGTCGTCGCTTGCGGCAGCTCACGGATCCGCCGGTAGAGCGTGGCTCTCGACATGCCGAGGTCGCGAGCGACCTGGGTGGCCAGCTCCCCGCCCTCAATGAGCCGTAGCGCGTTGCGAATCTGGGAATCCGTGAAGGTCTGACGCCGCCCGCCGAGGTCCTTGCCGGCAGCACGGCGCTTGGCCACCGAGTCGGTGATCCGCTCCCGCTTGATCTCCAGCTCCATCTGAGCCAAGGCAGCCATCACGGTGAAGACCATCGAGCCCATCGGGGTCGCCGTGTCCACGTCTCCCCCACCCAGGTTCAGCACCCGCAGCCCGGCACCTCTCCCCCGCAGCGCCTCAGCGAAGGCCAGCATGTTCTGCGTCGACCGCCCCAGACGGTCCAGCGTGGTGATGACCAACGTGTCACCCTCCTCGAGCGCAGTGACCGCCTGGTCGAACTGCGGACGGGAAGCACGCCCACCAGACACTCCACTGTCCACGTAGATGTCATCGCGCCGCACGCCGGCGGCCAAGAGATCAGACACTTGACGGTCCGCATCCTGTTGTCGTGTTGACACGCGTGCATACCCGATCAACTTCCCCACGTCCACCCAATCTGTCTCGCAACTAACGTTGAGTATCCGATTCTACGGGTACGGATAAAGCACAAGGATGTGAGACACACTCCACCGCGGAATCATGCGGGTGTGAACCGCAGCGACAAGTGGCGGTGTTGTGACAGAGCTAAACGGCGGCATCGAGGTCTTGCCTTTCGATCGGAGTCGTCGGACCGGCCGAGCTCGAGGTAATCAACGGGTTGACCGGCCGCGGGCGACCGTCCCACTTCCTAGGTACTGGGACGCTCGGCGTCGAGTTCTATGTTCGGGGACTATGGATATGGATTCGAGTGCCAGAAGTTAGGCCTGGAAATCAGTGCCATCTAGGTCGTACGGAACCGACTTCCGGTACGCTGGGCCCATGGAATTGGGGTACGCGCGGGTCTCGACGGCCAAACAGGACCTCGATCGGCAGATCGACGCCCTCCGGCAGGTCGGGATCGCCGCCGAGCGGATCTATGTCGACAAGAAGTCCGGGGCCACCACGGAGCGTCCCGGGCTGGCCGCGGCGCTGGCCTACGCTCGGGAGGGCGACGTGATCGTGGTGCACACCCTGGACCGGCTCGGACGCACCGTGCGCGACACCCTGAACCTCATCCACGACCTCGCCGAGCGGGGGGTGGGGGTGCGCAACCTGGCGGACCCGATCAAGGTGGACTCCACCAACCCGAACGATCCGATGGCGCAGCTGGCGGTGGTGCTGCTGGCGTTGTTCGGACAGATGGAACGCACCTACACCCTCGAGCGCGCCGCCCACGCCCGATCGGTGGCCACGGCCAAGGGTCGGCGGATCGGGCGGCCCTCGGTGGTGGACCGGGACAAGCTGGCCTATGCCGCGCACCTGCGCGAGGCCGGGCACACGATGGCCGAGATCGTGGCCAAGACCGGGATCACCCGCACCACCCTGTACCGCCACCTCCCGCCGCGGCCCCCGGAGCCGGTGACGGCCGGACCGGTCACCGCCGCCGAACCCGAGCCCGACCGCGGTCCGGTGGACTGATCCCCGTGGGGTGATGGTGGTGGTGCAGCTGAGTCCGCAGGAGAAAGCGGCACTGTTGCGCCAGCACCTCGACGACGGGGTGCCGCTGACCCGGCTCGCCGCCCACGCCCACGTCTCGGTCCGCACCCTGCAGCGCTGGGCCGCCGAGTACCGGGCGGACTCCTCCGCGGCCGGTCTGGAACGCCGGGTCCGCAGCGACCGCGGCCACCGTCGGCTGCCGGAGGAGCTGATCGCGGTGATCGAGGCCCTGGCGCTGCGCCGGCCGGCACCGACGACCACGTTCATCCACCGCCGGGTGTGCGATCTGGCCCCGGAGCGCGGCTGGGTCCCACCGAGCTACTCGAGCGTGCGCAGCGTGATCGCCGCCATCGATCCCGGGCTGCGCACCCTGGCCCTGGAAGGGGACACCGCCTACCGGGACCGGTTCGAACTGGTGCACCGCCGGACGACGGTGAGGCCCAATGAGCAGTGGCAGGCCGATCACACCCTGCTCGACGTGGCGATCCTCGACCATCGGGGGCGCCCGGTGCGGCCGTGGCTGAGCGTGATCCTCGACGACTACTCCCGCGCGGTCGCCGGCTACACCGTCTTCACCGGCGCCCCGAATGCGGAGCAGACCGCCCTGGCCCTGCACCAGGCCGTGCGGGCCAAGCCCGACCCGGCCTGGCCGGTCCAGGGGCTGCCCGAGGTGCTCTACAGCGACCACGGGGCCGACTTCACCAGCACCCGGCTCGAGCGGGTCTGCCTGGACACCCACATCCGGCTCATCCACTCCCGCGTCGGGGTCCCGCAGGGGAGAGGGAAGATCGAACGCTTCTACGGCACCATCACCACCGAGGTACTCCCACACCTGCCCGGACACATCCCCCACGGCACCGGCGGCACCCCCACCTCACCACCGGCCCTGAGCCTGGAGCAGCTCGACGCAGTGGTCCAGCGCTATCTCATCGAGGACTACCACGCCCGGGTGCACTCCGAGACCGGACAGGCCCCGGCCGCCCGCTGGATCGGGGCCGGGTGGATCCCGCGCACCCCGGCCCGGGGCGAGGACCTCGACCTGCTGCTGCTCACCGCCGCGACCACCCGCATCGTCCAGCGCGACGGCATCCGCTTTCACGGCACCCGCTACATCTGTCCAGTGCTGGCCGCCTACGTCGGTGAGACGGTGACCATCCGCTACGACCCCCGTGACGCCGGCGAGGTGCGCGTCTACCACCAGGACACCTACCTGTGCCGGGCGATCGCCCCCGAACTGGCCGCCGAGACCATCACCCTCCAGCAGCTCCAGCAGGCCCGGAGCGCACGCCGCAAGGAGCTCAAGCAGCAGCTGCGCGCCCGGCGCAGCCTCGCCGACGCCCTGCCCGCCGACGACCGCTGGGCACCACCACCCGCCCCGGTTCCGGGCCCACCGGCTGACCCGCCGGTGGATCGGGCGCCCCGACACCGGTTGCGGACCTATGCCACCGACTGATCCCGACTCCTCCCGCAGCCTGTTGGGCAAGGGCGACGACGGCCGGCGCTTCCTCTCCGGCACGTTCGGGGAGATCAACGGGCTCACCTCACCCCCGCCCCCGGGCTCACCGCCGTTCCTGCCCACCCGCGAGCACCGCCGCTTCACCGAGTTCGCCGACACCGTCCGCACCCACCGCTACATCGGCCTGTGCTGGGGCCCACCTGGGGTCGGCAAGACACTCTCGGCCCGCCACTACGCCGGGGCCTCGCAATGGGAGCAGTGGCAACGAGACCTGGGCGAGGACCGCGACCCCGGCCCCATCCCCGAACAAGTCCTCCAGGCCCGCACCGCGCTGTGGACCCCGACCGTCACCGCCAGCCCCCGACAGGTCGACCAAGCCCTGCCGCGGGCCTGCCAGCAGATCTCCTACGCCATCGACTACCACCGCCACGGCCGCGTCGACCCTTTTGTGCACCCCGACTCGCGCTCCTCCGGGCTCACCGAGCTGCTCATCATCGACGAGGCCGACCGGCTCAAGACCACCGGACTGGAACAGGTCCGCGACTACTACGACCGCCATACCATCGGGGTGATCCTCATCGGGATGCCCGGCATCGACAAGCGCCTGGGACGCTACCCCCAGCTCTACAGCCGTGTGGGCTTCGCCCACGAATACCGCCAGCTCACCCCCGAAGAGCTCACCGCCGTCCTGGCCCGTCGCTGGCACACCGATGGACTGGCCGACGGCGACGAGTTCACCCGCACGGTCGCGATCGCCACCATCGCCCGGATCACCGGCGGCAACTTCCGCCTCGTCGACCGCCTCCTCACCCAGATCAAACGCATCCTGGACATCAACCAGCTCGAGACCGTCACCCCAGAAGTCGTCGAAGCCGCCCGCGACGCACTCCTCATCGGCCACTGAGCAGCGGAGTGGGCCACCAAGGCAGCCCGCCATCCCAGAGTCCCTGCTGCCCACTGCGCACCATTCGTCTCGGGCACGTCCCGTCGGTACGGCTCCGACGTTGCAGTGGAAGTTTCCTATCGCCAAGTCCTTTGACGTTCTACCCTGAAGGCACGCGATGACGAAGGAGTCCGCCATGTTGCCCCTGCTTCCCTCCGCCACGACTGCCACCGCTTCCTCCAGCTGGGTCTTTCTGACGGTGATCGCAGTCCTCGCCCTGTTGTGCATTGCCCTGCTGGTCATCGACCGACGCCGTCGCCGAAACTCTGGTGCCGACAACTCGGGGCCCCGTGATCGCAGTGTTGCCCCGGAAACCCACTCGGTCGGACTGTGGGGCGCCGGCGGAGGAGCCGGCACCGGAGACATGGGCTGAAGCCCGGCGCAGCAAGCCATCCCCCCCGACATGAAGAACGTGGAACGGCGACCGAGACAGGCCAGACCATCAATCACTTCGAACCAGGCTGACCAGCTGGCCCGCTACTGACTACCCCGCCCCGAAGCGGTCATTTAGCTCTGTCAGAACACCGCCACTTATCACTGCGGTTCACACATGCGGGCGCAAAATTCTCGGACGAGACGTCTCGCATCCCATGGCCTGCGAGACAGCCCACCGTCACACTAGTCAGCTTGCTTCGAGAGTTATCGGCTCACTGCCTACGCTGAGGAACCACCGTTAAGCTCTCGTCAGACCGGATTGAGCAACTCAGGACCAGACCGCAACCGGCACACGGTTTTCCGATCCGGGAACAGAAAGTTGGCATGAATACCTCTGCCTCCCGGGCCCTTTCCGTCGAACTCCGCCCGTACTCCACCACTCGATGGACGGCTATCTACTACCCCATGGTCGAGACCACCGCGGGCCGGTGGGCCGAAGCCACCTGGGTACTACGCCAAAACCTGATGCCCGCAACCCATGATCCGCAGGATCGGCACAGTGGATCGAGATGCGCAGCCTCGCCCCCGGTCAGCTCCGCCATGCCCACCACCCGGCATGGAGCGAGGCACTGGCACTGGCCGCCGGCTACGTCGCGGCACTGACCACCTAAATGACGGCGAAGACATGGAAGAGCCCCTGCCGCTCGAAGACGCGCAGCGGCTTCGGGAAAACACGGCCGTCATCCCGGCCGGGCAGCTCTCAGAATGGGTGCTCGATAATGTCAAGAACGAGACTTCGCAGATCTCCGGTAATCCTGCAGATCCACTGGAGCGCCCCCTGGTCCGCCTCATCGCCTCGGCGATCTCGGCGAACTCAGCAGAGTCGGCCGACGACATAGGGGTCAGCAAGTCCATGGACACTACATAAAAATGTTAGTGACGACCATACGACCAAGATTAAGAACGCCCCACTACTAAAGCCTTAACAAATCCTATCCATTTGATGCGGCCCCCAGCCCTGCTCGTTGCCCCGAAAGAATTCTTGCCCTTTAAAGGAACTCAGGTTTTGAACATCCCAGGGCTTAGTCCAACCGGGTCACTTCAAAGCCCGCCAATTCGTAGCGTTCGAGGAGCGTGCCCCTGGTGGAACTTGGCAAGGCCAAGGCTAAAACCTTACGCGCCCTTGTTACAGCCACGTAGGCCAGGCGAAGCTCCTCGTTAACGGTGGGAGTATCACAATTGATCGCCATTGACCAATCATTGGCGTTGCTCGACTTAGCCCAGTCGGGAGGCACAGCCCCCACAACTAAGACCGCATCAATCGACAGTCCTTTTGCTTTATGGATGGTATCGATAAGCGTCAAGGAATCAGGCTCCCTTTTCCATGCCTCAGCGTCCTTTGATCTCCAAGAGGCCGGGGCCTTTAGCGGCACGAGCTCGCTTGCAGACGCTGGACGAAAGGCGCGCGCACATTCATCTAACGCTGCGCTTGCCGCTTGTGCCCAGTCCCCTAAGTCGCCGGACAGGTCGGGCAATGTCGCGATCAAGCCTAGGACGGCATTCCTTACTTTAAGACTGTCCACATCGAGCGGCAATAAACCATCGAAGGCGCGGTCAAGCACAAGGCGTTCGAGGTCTCGGCATATTTGAAGGTCTAATACGGGTGATAATTTCCGCGCCTGTAGTAGCTCAGCGAACGGGGTTGTGGATACTAAATTAGACTGCCCTCCGCGCAACTTCGCGGCTAGCTCACCCGCACGCGCTAATACGGCCTTGGAATGTATCGGTGTATCGATCACCTCTAACCACTGGTCGAACGCGGCCACGGCCTTTTCCGGACATTTCACCGGATAGACGAAGAGGCGCGGGACTAAGTCCAATGTTGCGTGTTCAGCCATTGCAACATCCGCCTCCACTCCGGGCCTAAAATGTGCAGCAATATCGCAAATCAGCTGGGAGGAGCGATAGTTTTCACGTAGGACTTCTGGTCTCAATCCGAGGTCCAGTGCAAATTCTTCACAGGCATCTGGGTCAGATCCCCCAAATTCAAAGATTGTTTGGTCATAATCGCCGACTAAAACAATTGACGCAAGCTTTTTTGTTTCGGCAATCAGCCGCAAACATTCGAGTTGCATTACATTAGTATCCTGCGCTTCGTCCACAATAATTTCATCGAATCTCGAAGCCAAAGCGCCAGCCAATAACGGGTACGTGTTAAGAATCTTCGTGCAAAGATATATCGCGTCGTCGTAGCTAACATATCCGGCTTTCGCTGCAGAATTTTTTGCGGTCACAATAGCGCTTATGTCCGTATTTGCGTCTACTCTCCTTTTAGAATAAAGAGTGCCTTGCAAGTTGGATTTCCAATCAGCAAGTACTATTCCCTCCGGCGCGAATTCCTGTGCCCGCTCGGGATTCATCGACAACGGCGTAACGGAGTTTGCTATCACATGCCCCCATGGCCGTAGTACGTACTTGAGAAGAAATGCGTGGAGCGTCCCAATATAGTTTTCGCCACTAGGGGCGGCACCATAAGTTCGTGACGCAGCACTCGCGATCTCCTGTGCCCCAATCTTGGTGTGGGACAGCAACGCCAGGCGCTGGCCGCGCTGAAGCTGCCATGCAACGCGAGCCGCAACCGAACGCGTTTTTCCGGACCCTGGGCATGCCCTAAGGAAGAGATTCCCTGCACTCAACAGCGCATTCGCCTGCTCTTGGCTAACGCCGAATAGTCCAGCTAGTTCGGATTCAGTTTTATAATTTTCCATTTTTACTTACTATCTTGGAGGAAACGGCCTACTCCAATTAAGTACGGGGGTGTACTTATGGTCTCCTGCGGGTTTTCAATAAGGATGTGACTTAACTCCTGGGCGAACCGTCCTTTTTCATCTTCCACTGCGCTTAGGAATCTATTCGCGAAATCGCTAGAGCGGGCGAAATTTTCGCGGGCGATTGCATCCGCCAATCTAGGGTGCACGCGCCTAAGGGCCTCGAGAATTAGATCTGGGTTTTGCCAATTTGCCTCCGCAAGATCCCATTCAAAGGTTGTCCTCGCCAAAAACACAGAGACCGTTTGACTCTTAAGTTGGAGTAACAGGTTAGCCTTTGCGCTCCGCTCAGTCGATGATGTTGGGTCGCTGTCGCTAATTAGCGCGCACTTAATTGGCAACCCCGCTGGGTTAAAAAGCTTAACGAAGGGGTCAAATGCCAATCCGTCCACACTTACGACTGTTACCCCTTGCTCCCGCAGAGATACACCCTCGCGATCGAGCAGGACAGGCACGAGCAGAAGTTCTGCAATACCCTCGACGAGAATCACTGCCGATGAAAAAAGCATCATTGATTTTGTGGCGTCTAGAAAGCGGCCCAAATGGGCAAACTCACGCTTGGTCAGGGATGCGTGGCGTAAGTGGTGCGCAGAGGGTGGGGATAAATCATCCACTCTTCGAAGAACTGTTATTCGCTCTACATCAGCGGAGGAAGCGAATTGAGGAGAGTGCGTTGTGGCAATAACTTGGGTTCTAGTGTCCGATAAGTGCTCTAAATATCCCTGCAGGAGAGCCTGAAGTTGAGGATGGAGGTGAGCTTCAGGTTCCTCGACCAGGAGAAGACTCAACGGAATATCTTCTGACTCCTGTAGCACTGATAGGAGAACAGCGATATAAAGCAGATTGTTATAACCCAATCCGTTTTCGGACAAGCGTTCGGGTCGAGTTCCTCCTGCAAGTGCTTGTAGGCTTCCAATGATGCGCTCGAATCGGGCCTCGGCGAATTTTAGTGCGGACTTATGTGCGAACGGGCCATGGCCGGTCATGCCAGTTAGTCGGTCTTGAATAGCTTTTGCTGCTCCGGCGATCGAGCCAATTTTTTCGAGTTCTTGATTGGCTTGTGTTATGACGTCTACAAGCTTCGTTCGGTCTTCATGACCATCGGCTGCATGCGCAGACACGAGACTGGCTAGGCGATTTGACTGCCCGGGTCGCAAATCTGCAGTCGCGTCGCGGAGAGCGGGGAGGTACACAAAGCGAAGAGCTTCTCGCGCAATCTGTTCGACTTCATTTTGACCCAGGTCACCTCCGTACCAACGGGTCGTTGGTCGGCCTGATTCATTCATATGGGAGGTTAGCGTAAGGATTGCTATGTCCGCGCCCTTGGTAGGAGCCAACAGTGATATAAGTCTGCCCTTTTGCTTCTCCGGAACGTCGACTATTGTGGCGCGAATAATTATTCGCTCTGACGTGGTCGCATCGTCTACTCGAGTAAAATCGGTTGGCGTAATCCACCTGTTGCCCATGCCGTCCGCAAATGGTAGAAAAAGGGAACGGAGTGCATCAATCGTTGCGGATTTACCTGCATTGTTTGCGCCAACCAATAACGCCAAAGGCGAGTCGAGTTCGATGGTCGTTGCCAGTCCGCGGAATCCGTTTATCTCGACTTGGCTGATACGCATACGCGTTATCCTTTCTGGGCCGGCTAGCCCATGACTGGCGTCCACAACGATTGATCGATGCCTGCTGGACATCGAGTTCCTTGCCTCAGTATGTATGAGAATGCGGGATCGAGTCGTCTTCGCTGGTTGTAAGAGGGCATGACGTTATTGACACGGGCCGGGACACGTGAGGCCGGGGGCTTCTCGCCGCAGACGGCGTGCGGGCAGTGGTAATTGAAGTGATTGACCCATAATCCGATCGCGGTCCGGCGGGCCTGCTCGCTGGCGTAGGTCTGGACGTAGAGCACTTCGTCGACGAGCAGCCGGTTGAACCGCTCCACCTTCCCGTTGTGCCGGGGCGTGTACGCCTTGATGCGCTGGTGCCGGCCCGCCAGGTCCTCCACGGTGCGGGTGAAGTCGCGGGCGCGGTAGTTGGACCCGTCGGTGACCACCCGGTGCAACCGGTTGATTCCGTGGGCGGCGAAGAACGTCCTCGCCCGGGCGATAAAAGCCGATCGTGGTCGCCGCCATCTCGTCCTCCATGGCCTCGGCGTAGGCCAGGCAGGAGAATCCGTCGATGGCGGTGTGGAGGTAGGTGTGCCCCAATGCGAAAAGGCGCTGATGCTCGGAGGGCTCGGACGTGGTCGAGGGCAGGCCCCGTCCCAGCAGGCAGCCATCGACCGCGGCCCACGGATGTGGGGCCAGACAGGCGGAGGCGCCTCGTGCCACGATGCCAGGACCGGCATGAGCGCGCGAGGGGCGTCGATGAACAGCAGATCCGAACGGAACTTCATGGTCTTCCTGCTGGTGCTCATCTCGCTGCAGGTGGCGTTGAAGCTGACCCTGTGGCCACCGGAGGAGACCTTCGACGTCGTCCTCGTCGTGTTCTTCCTGCTGCTGCTAGTCGCGGCGGCGGCTAGGACGATCCAGCTTCACCTTCGGGTACGCCGGGGAACCGAGCCAGAGGAGTAGAGATGGAATGGGCCCGGCCGTGAGTTCCCGAACAGCCATGGGTGTCATGTACGCGGTGCTGGTCCTTGGAGCGGTGTGTCTGGTCGTCGACGTCGTGCTGTCCTGGCCGCCGGACCTTCCGTGGGAGCTGGTGCGGTACACACTCGTCGCCCTGTGGGTCACTGTCCTCACCGGCATGATCATCCATTTCGTCCGGCAGAGCGCCGGCGACCGGAGGACCAACCGTGACGGCGAGCAATAGGCGTAACTGTGTCCAGAGCCAAGCAGTGGTTCGTGGTGTTCCCGGGGCTGAAGTTCGCAGTCTGAGTGGCGATCGGGTTCATGGGCCAATGGATTGCCAGGACCAAGGCCGCGGGGCTTCGCAGCCACGGCCGCTTCCGTGATCAATGGGGACCACCGCGCCCGCCGACGTCAGGAGGATCAACCATGAGACCGGGCCGGATTCTGGGGTACGCGGCATGGATCGTCTTCTTCACCATCAGCGTCTACGTCGGGCTGCGGATCGGGGAGCCGGTGCTCGTCTGGGTCCTCATCGGGCTGTTCGTGGTATGGGCGGTCTCGTCCTGGATCGTTGAGAAACAAGCAGCTGTCCGCCGCCGAGCCGACCGGGAGGAAGGCCCATGAAGCGGAAGCTTCCAGCACTGGGCGTGATGGTGATCGTCACCGTGGTCGTGGCGTGGATCGCCTATTTGATCCTGGACCGCGTGCCATGGGGTGGGATCAGCGGCGGTGTCGGCGTCTGGCTCGCCCTCATCTTCTGGCAGATCGCGATCAACCAGACCGGGAGCAAGACCGCGGCGACCAAGGTTTGAGGGCCCAGCAGCACGCTCCGGGCTCCCTCATGGAGCCCGGAGCGTCCCGGCCCGAGTCAATAACGTCATGCCCTCTTAAAGCTAGGCTCGGACAGTACGTGGTCCCCCAGCTACGAAGATCGAAGGTCCTCCAAAGATGTCTGAATCGTGGCTTGCTGAAGCGGTAAGTGCTTTTGGAACCGCGTGCAAGGCGAAGCTCGGAGGCCCAGGGGACCGCGAAGCCGCCATCCGTGCGCCCCTAGAGGGATTGCTGGCCGCGGCAGGCAAGCAGCTGAAAGTCAGCGCTGTCTTCCACGATGAGGTCCGTGACACACAGCGCCAGGTTCGCCCTGATTATGGGGTGAGCGTGGGAGGTGCCATCACCGGATACATCGAGGTGAAGGCCCCGGGGAGAGGGATTGACCCGGCCCGTTTCACCGGCCACGACAAGCGCCAATGGGAACGCCAACGGGACCTTCCCAACCTGCTGTACACGAACGGCACGGAATGGCGGCTCTACCGGGACGGCGAACTGCTGATCGGTCCAATCGCCTTCCAGGGGGGTGCCCTCGAGGTAGCCGGGCCTGATCTGTGGGCCCCGGCAGAGTTCGAAGCTCTGGTAACCGACTTCCTCCGCTGGCAACCAGCCCCCATCACTTCCGTTGGCGCCCTGGTGCGAGCGATCGCCCCGCTTACTCGCCTGCTACGCGGAGAGGTCCTGGACCAGCTCGACGCCGAGCGGCGATCGGTCAAGGCCGGCGCTGATCAGTACACTCAGCCCTTCCTCGGACTGGCCCAAGACTGGCGGACGCTGCTGTTCCCCACCGCCGACGACAAGACATTCGCTGACGGCTACGCCCAGGCAGTCACTTTCGCGCTCCTGCTGGCCCGTACCGAGAACATCGAGGTTTCCGGTCGGTCGTTGCACGACATCGGGGCACAGCTCGGCAGTGAGCACTCGTTGATGGGTAAGGCTCTCCAGCTGCTCACCGATGTCGTAGCTGCTGACTTCAAGGTCACCCTTGACCTGCTGGTGCGCGTGGTCGGTGCCGTTAACTGGGACCGCATCCGCAAGGGCCGCCGTGATACCTATCTGCACCTCTACGAACACTTCCTGGAGGCCTACGACAACGAGCTGCGCAAGCAGTCCGGTTCCTACTACACCCCCCGCGAGATCGTGGACGACATGGTGCGCCTGACCGAAGAGGCGCTGAGGAGCCGGCTGGGCAAGACCCACGGATTCCGCGACCCCGAGGTGTTCACCGTTGACCCCGCGATGGGTACTGGCACTTACCTGCATGCCATCTTGGAACGCGTCGCAGAGCAAGCCGCCGCCGCAGACGGGCCCGGCATGAAGGCAGGCGCGGTCTCTCAAGCCGCGGAGCGCATGGCCGGCTTCGAACTGCAAATGGGCCCCTACGCCGTAGCGGAGCTACGTACCACCGACCTGCTGGCTTCCCACCAGGCCAGTACCCCACCCCAGGGGATGCATCTGTACGTCACTGACACCCTGGATGACCCCTACGCCGCCCAAACACAGATCGGATCCGGCCTTCGACTCATCGCTCAATCCCGTCGACGAGCCAACGAGGTCAAAGCCAAGACCAACGTCACCGTCGTCATCGGCAATCCGCCCTACCGCGAACGAGCGGAAGGCATGGGCAGCTGGGTGGAAAACGGGAGCAAGGCCCACGGCAAAAAGGCGCGCGGCATCCTCAATGACTTCCGCGACCCGGACACGGCCCGGCACTTCCACAACCTCAAAAACCTCTACGTCTACTTCTGGCGCTGGGCGACCTGGAAAGTCTGGGAATCCACCACCGACGACGTAGGCAACAGTGACACCGGCGTGGTCTGCTTCATCTCCACCTCCGGGTACGTAGGCGGCCCTGGGTTCACCAAAATGCGTGAGTACATGCGTCGCCACGCCTCAGAAGGCTGGATCATCGACCTCACCCCCGAGGGACAGACTCCTGACGTGCCCACGCGCATCTTCCCTCAAGTTCGTCAGCCCCTGGCCATCGGGCTGTTCATCCGCAAGCCTGAAACCTCCACCGACGTGCCAGGTGTGATTCACTACCGCGCGGTTCATGGCCGGCAAGCCCAAAAATTCGCCGAGCTACACGAAATCAGCCTCGACGGGCCCGGGTGGCGCAACGCTCGAACGACTTGGAACGCCCCATTCACCCCGGCCGCCGCCACCGACTGGGACGCCTTCCCCGCACTGGGGGACCTGATGCCGTGGACCTCACCGGGTGTGACCGGCAATCGCCGCTGGCCTTATGCCCCTTCTCCAGCGATCCTGCGCACGCGCATCGGCCAACTCCGGGCAGAGCTCGACGAGCAGCGCAAAGCATTGCTCTTCAAGGAGACTCGGGACCGCACCTTGCACAAACGCTTGGAACCGTTGCCAGGTGAAGATACGGCAAACGCCGAGCGGTCGCTCTCGGAGAACATGAACTTCGTGGACCCCGTGCGCATCGGGTATCGAGCCTTCGATCGGCAGTGGATCATTCCAGATGTCCGGGTGCTCGACATGCCCCGTAGAGACCTATGGGCCGCTCGCGTACCTCATCAGGTGTTCGTCATCGAACAACATTCGAAACTAATCAAGGGTGGCCCCGGCTTACTCTTTTCCTCTTTTATCCCTGACCTAGACCACTTCAACGGCCGTGGCGGCCGAGCATTGCCGATACTTCATCCGGACGGCGCGCCCAACCTCGCTCCTGGGCTGTTGCACTCTTTGACGGTTGTTCTCGATCGACAGGTTACGGCGGAGGACATGCTGGCCTACTTGGCTGCGACAGTGGCCCATCCTGGGTATACGCAGACCTTCACCGACGAGCTCACTACCCCCGGCATCCGGGTGCCGATCACCAGCGATCAAGATTTGTTTGCCGAAGCCGTGGCCATCGGACAGGACGTCCTTTGGGCACAGACCTACGGTCAATCCTGCTCTAGCCCCATTCATCGGCCCGATAACGTGCGCTATCCCGCTGGTGATAGGCGCCAACCACTGGCGCTAACGCCCATCACCGTCATGCCTACCGGTGTCACCTACGACCCGGAGCGATCCATGATCGTCCTCGGAGACGGGCAGTTCGGTCCCGTCCGACCCGAAGTGTGGGACTACGAGGTCGGGGGCAAGAATGTCATCAAGTCATGGGTGAACTACCGCAGGGCCGAACCAGGAGGCAAGAAAACCTCACCGCTGGATTATCTGCACGTGGAGGCCTGGGACGCGGACTGGACTACCGAGTTCATCGATCTACTCACGGTCCTGACCCGCCTCGTGGAGCTCGAGCCGGCACAAGCTGGTCTCTTGGGACGCATTCTCGACGCTCCCTTGTTGACCTTGGAACGTCTGCGGGAGAGCGGGGTGCGTTGGCCCTCCAAACCCGTCGACCGCAAACCCCGATTTAGCGTCCACTCTGCAAGCACGGGGGGACAGGACACACTGACGTTTAGCCCGTCTTAGGGACTGCCCTAAGATTCGGTGACTTTTGGAACAGTCCCGGGCAATGACCGACATGCACGAACTAGTCGTTCTGTCGACTGGGAAAGCAACGGAAAATTTACCGATAGGGTAACTAGTGCACGATAGCGCACACGACGGTCTCCGGCACCTCACCCCCAAAGCATGCAGGAAAGAGGATTGGCCGCAGTGTCCCAGATCATGGGTGCGTTTCGGCAACCGCAACAACGATGATGCCCCCAAGTGAAAGGTGCCGTGATGGCCCAGAGCGTACAGATCATCCTGGAAGACGACCTCGAGGGTGGTCCGGCCGATGAGACCGTCCAGTTCGGTCTGGACGGCCGGCAGTACGAGATCGACCTGTCCACCGCTAATGCGGAGAAGCTGCGGGAGGCGCTGCGTCCCTTCGCTGCTGCTGGCCGGCGGGCCCAGGGCAAGTCCCCCCGGACCACCGGGCCCCGCTCCTCGGGTGGTAACCCGGAGACGGCGAAGATTCGGGCCTGGGCGAAGAAGAACGGCTACGAGGTCTCCGACCGCGGCCGCGTCCACCAGTCCATCAAGGACGCCTACTACGCCGCCCAGTAGACCCCCCACTCCCCCACCTGGACACGCCCTTGAGCCTGTCCGGGTAATCCACGACCGCGGAACCTCGTGCTGACAGGCCACCGCTGCGGCATCGCAGCGGAACGCCTCAAGGTATGGCTCGAACACGGGACCTCATCACCGCAAGGAACTTGGCTCATGCGGAGCTGCAGGCGACGGGTTGACGCTCCTTGCTCGGCGCGGGGCCCCGGAAACGCCCCGGGTCCAGCTCGGACAGCGCCGGTAGTCCCTTTGGCGCCCGGCCACGGGACCTCGCGGGGGTTCGGCACTGGCTCTTGACGCCAAGATGCGCAGGCACCACCAGGAGGTCGACGACCCACCCAAGCACCGGCCGACCCCGCTGCCTGTTCCCAGCTGGAGAGAACCCGGCTCACCCCCAGTGGTGAGCCGGGTTCACTCGTCCTGGACCAGGGAAGAGACCTCTGGGCCATGACTGCCTAGGATGGCTGCGTCACCACGGGGCGTCAGACGGAAAGTGGTGGAACTCAGACCAGGGAGTCCAACAGGTTGAGGCCCACCCCTAGCAAGAGAAGGCCCAGGACGATTCGGATCGACGCCCGCAGCATGACTTTCTCCGCGCGGTCCACAGCCCTCGCACCACGACGGATACCGCCGGCGGCCAATCGCCGGGCCGTGCGTCGGCGCCGGGCGGTGCGCACTTGACGGTCCAGCACATTGAAGGCCGCCTGCAGCACGGCGGGATCCTCCGCATCCGGAAGATGCGCAGCCCACGTGTCGGGCAGCCCGGCGGCCGCAGTGAGCCGGGTGAGCTGCTCGGTGGCCAGCACGGGTGGGCGCCGGTGGAGCCAGCGCAGCAGCTGCCGGTCCGTGACCACGGCGACCCCGACCGGTTCCTCTTTGATCGTGACACCTCGAGGTCCGACCAGCACCAGAACACCAGTCACCGGCACCGGTGCCCCCACCGCGGCACTGAGCAACGTCTCGACGCGGGTCGCCTCGTGGCAGGCCTTGGGGATGTGCGGTTGCCTGTGTCCGCCCACCATCAGGGTGCGCCCGGCCACCCACACCGGCTGCCCGGTGTGGTTCTTGGTGTTCAGCGTGAACACCCCAGGTGGGCCGATCAGCACATGATCGATGTCTGCTCCCCTGTCCCCGACAGGGACGGCGTGCAGCACTACCCATTCGGGGCCCAGCTTCGCCAGCAGCTTGCCGACCGCGATCTCCCCCACCGCCCCCTGGTACCAGGGCCGCGCATCAGCGCTGAGGGGACTGGTCCCGAGGACTCGGCCCCACCACGACCGAGGCGAAGCCTGGGCTTGGAGGGCCAGGGCTTGGCTGATGACGGACTGACCCGGGATCCTCCCCATCAGTGTTCCGGAGGGTCGTGGGTCCCCGGCCTGCCCTGGAGCCGCCGGCTGGTTCATGGCCGCCGAAGTGGACACCCCGGTGTCACTGAGCTCGGTCACGATTCACCCGCGGCGTGGTCTCGTGCGGGCTCACGCCGGAACCAGCACAGGGTCCGTCTCGGCGCTCTCGGCTGCCGCGCTTGGGGTGGGTTGGGGCCAGTGGCGCACCTGCGGTCCGCCGATGCCCTTGAGGTAGGTGCGGGCCTTGCGGGTGCGGTCGGCTTCGATCTCCAGCCAGAAGTTCAGCAGGCGGGCGCATCCGTTGGCCACGCGCAGCGCCTCGACGGTGACCGGCTCCTGGGACTCCGTGTCCGTGGACCAGGAGCTGGCCGGCGGGACGCCGGGCCAGTCGATGTCCTTCAACGGCGCCAACCGCTGGTACTCCGGAGCCGGCCGCCCGGCGGCCTTGGCGTCCTTGCGGTGCTGGGCGTTCTCCGCGTTGAGCGCCGCGCGGCGATCGTTCTCCGCCCAGAACATGCCCTGCAGCAGATCGACCCAGGAGTCACAGAGGGCGATGAACTCCTCCGGGTCGAACTGCGCGGCTTCCAGGACCACCGGTACGTCGCAGACTTGCCGGGCCCGTGCGGTGAGCAGCACCGGCCGGTGATATGTCAAGGACAAGAACGCCTTCTCGTCGAAACCGTCGGCCACGACCGCGTTCGTGTTCATGGCCCGCAGCGGGCCGGTCATGGTGGTGACCGAGACCTGCCACAGCGCCCACCGCCCACCATGAATGTCCAGAACAGTGATGCCGTGCGGTGTGGTGTCTTCCTGTGCCATAGCGAGGGCTCCTAGGTGGGGGTGCAGTGCGGTGGGGTGGTGTGCACGTCAGTAGAAGTCCAGGGACTCGACGACGACGTGCGCCGGGGGCAGTCCGTGCTTGCGCCACTGGCGTTTGGCGGAGCGCTTGAGCCGGTCGTTGCAATCGCCTCCGCAGACGTGGCGATCCCGATAGATCCAATGGATTTTCGAGCCGACCTCCTGCCCGCACCACACGCACGACTCCCCGCCGACGGCTCTGCCGGTCGGGTGGGCCAGGCTTTGACGGAACCAGGCCCAGTAGCCCAGCTCCTCGCAGCTGAAGCGACGAGCTTGTTCCAAGACATGGTCGGGGGTGCGGGATCGGATGGCTCCGGCACGGGTGAGGCGCTGGCGCAGGGCCTCCTCATGGAGGGAGAGCCGGGCGATGAAGTCGTCTTCGGTGATGATCTCCAGCGCCTGCCCCGCCTCGACCAGCGAAAAGGCATTCCCCAGCTTGATGCTGAACCCTGCTCCGGGCTTGAAAGTGCGCACGTCGAAATCCCCAGTGACCAGGATGGTGGTCTTCTTCCCCACACTGCCCTGCGTGGTGCCACCCTGCTCGGCGACGATCTCCCGGGCGACCTTACGGTTCATCGACTTCAGACCCCCGGTGAAGCACACCACCTCGTTGGCGAAGCCGGTTCCGGACAGTGGTTCAGGGGCCGATTCCAGAGCGCTCAGCGTCGCCTCGTCCGCCTCGGTAGAAGTGCGCGCCACCGAGACAGCCGCCCGGGCGCTGAGCTCCTCGAGCGTGGAACACCCCAGCCGGTCCCCCAAGGTCAACAACACCTGGGCGGAAGCTCGGGCATCAGCTACCGGGTCGTGGTGATCGAAGCCCTCCAGCCCCAGGTGTTCCACCACCCAGGGCAGAGAGTAGGAGGGCATCGTCAACGTCGCCTTGGCCAGCTGCCAGGTGCACAGGCTCTTCAAGGCCGGCCAGTCCAGATCGCAGACCCCGCAGGCATTGAGCAGCACCGAGGTGTCGAACGCCGCGTTGTGGGCGACAATCACGTCGGCGCCGATGAACTGCATCAGACGCTGGTACGTCGCAGGCCACTCCGGCGCGTCCACCACCCGTTCACTGGTGATGCCATGGATGGCGACGTTGCGCGCGGCGAACTCGTCGCACCCAGCCGGAGGGCGCACCAGCGTGGTGAAGCTGTCAACGATGCGGCCATCCCGGACTTTCACCGCCCCCACCGCACACACCGACGCACGTTCGGCGTTGGCCGTCTCGAAGTCAATGGCAGTAAACGACAGCCCCATACCCATTCCCGTCTATTTGCTTTTGCATATAGTGGCAGGTGTTGTCTACTGCGGAGTAGTTGTTGGGTCAAGGGACGATTTATGACATATCCGCCACTCCCCGTGAAGTGCGTTTCGAGGCCAGCCACCCCTCCGTCCGCCCCCTAAATCCCCGATGATCCACGACCGTGGAGCCCGGTGCCTCCGGGTTATCGCCGCGGCATCACAGGGGTCCCCGCGGGCCTGGGCTTGGCGCGCGAGCCTTCACTGTGGCCCCGTCTTTGCATTGAGTAGGCGGTGACGGACCGTCAATCCTTGTCTGGCGCGGGGCCGTCGGGACGCCCCGCGTCCAGCCTGGACAGCGCTGGTCGTCCCTTTGGCGCCCGACAACGGGCCCTCGCTGGGGGTTGGCCCTGGCTCCTTACGGAAGGGGCGCGAGCACCCGCCTCAATCGAAAACCCACGGGACCACCCACCCCATCCCGCCGCCTGTCGCCAGAAGAAGAGAACCCGGCCCACCACCAGTGGTGAGCCGGGTTCCTTCCTCGCCGACCATGGGAAAGCCGCCCGCAGCCGGTCCCCCTCCCCTACCGGGGGCCGGTTCTATCGGTTGAGCTGTTGGGCGTAGGCGCGCACTGCGTTCTCGATCACCGCACGGGCGGTGCCGTCGTGCTCGGTGAGCTCCTCGATCAGATCGGAGACGTCCTGAGCCACCCGCACCCCCAGCTGGATGGTGGGTTCCCGGCGCGGCCGGCCGCGCCCACGCTTGGGCGCGGCCACCGCAGACTCCGCCGCCGGTGCCGCTTGCACCGGCGGAGACGACACCACCGGTGTCGCGGGCTGGGGTGAGGTAGCACGTGGGAGTGTGTAGTCGACCGGATCGATGTGCTCATCCGGGGCCGGGCGGGGCCGGCGACGGGCCAACGAGGCGGGACGCTCAGGCTGCTCGGTCATCGCAGCACCTTCTTCGCGATCGCCGTGTAGGCATCCAGCACCCGGGCGCCCTTGCGGTACTGGCCGTACCACTCCCCCGAAATCCGCACCTCCTGGACGATCGCCCGGTCCGGAATCAACGGCTCCAGGAACAACCCCGTGGCCCGCAGCTCCTCGAGGCTGGCCACCGCCGCCCGGCTCATGATCGTCTCCTTCACCCCACCGACGACGATGCCGGCCTCCGTGAGGGTGTCCGGGGCGCCCAGCTGCTGGCGGTGCCGGCGGAACTGGGCGACCGTGCGCCTCGCCCCGTCCACCCCGTCGATACCATCGCTGGTGGCGGTGGCGGCGTAGACCACCGTGTCCGCCGCGTTCAACGCCGACAGCGTCAGCGGGCCACCCTGCCGGTTCGGGCAGTCGATGACCACCACATCCGCCTGCAGACCGGTCAGGGAGATCTTCAGCCGCAGCTCTGCGTGATCGGCCCGGTCGGCTTCCCGGTTGGAGACATTGCGGGCCGAAGGAATCACCCGGAGGTTGGGGTGCCACCCACTGGGCACCGCGAGGTCTTCGGCCCAGCCTTCAGGGTTCTCATCGCCCAGGATCGCTCCGACGTGCATTCCTTCCGCCGAGGGCTCCACCCCAAACCACTTGGTGGAGGCCGCGCGGGGGTCGAGGTCAACGAGGACGACTCGACGTCCCTCGGCGGCGGCAACCATTGCTAGGGAGACGGCGGTGGTGGTCTTAGTGACTCCACCGGATTCGCTGTACACCATGAGGGTTTGCATGCTTTCAAGCTATCAAGCTTGCGGGCCATCAGGCCATCTGCCTAGCCAGCTCGCTTGCTACCTAGCTAGATAGCTCGTTATCTAGCATGCTTACTAGCTAGCTATCTACCATTAATTCTACAGGTCATGCTTCTGGGGTGTCGTCGTGGACAGGGATGCTGGGCCAGAGAGTGTGTTTCACAACCGAGGCTGGCGTCCCCGGCGCGTACGACCCCAGATGCTGGTCAGGGGCGCTTGGTATACTAGAGCGCATAGCACGGCCCACACACCACCGGGGAGGTTCCATGGCACAGCAGCACATTCTGCCACCGGCTCTCGAGGTGGACCGGGCACAGCAGGTAGCTTCCGTGGTGCACAGTGCTGCCATGGAAGGACTTCACGTCACCACAGCGACCCGGGCGGAGCTGGATCGTTTCGCCGAGGATGGGCTCGAGGTCGAGGAGCTGGTTCGGCGCACGCGCGCCCGCTACGGCCTTGAGTGAGGCCCCCGGCCCGCACCGTGACCCGTATCTGGACCCGCACACCGGGATTCTGACCAACCTGATCGGCGCACGCACCGCCGTAGAGCTCGCCGCCGCGGAAGCCGACCTGGTGGCGGTCCGAACCCTACAGCTGTGGCGCCATCCACCGGCGCCCACCCGAGATTTGGTCGAGCTGCAAGTCATTCACCGTCACCTGTTCCAGGACGTCTATCCCTGGGCGGGGCAGCTGCGCACCGTGGATCTGCGCAAGACGGTCCCGGGGGCGCAGCCGTTCCTGCCGGTGTCGATGATTACCCGCTCGGCCGGTTTCGTCTTCGATCAGCTCCGCCAGGACCGCTACCTGCAGCACCTGAATCGGGACCGGTTCATCGAACGGTTGGCCTATCACTATGACCAGGTCAACTATCTGCATCCGTTCCGGGAGGGCAACGGGCGCACCCAGCGCTTCTTCTTCGATCGTCTGTCGGTAGCCGCCGGCTGGTGGTTGGACTGGACCCAGATCACCGGGGCGGTCAACGACGCTGCGTCCCGGGCCGCAGCCGAAGACCATGACCTCGCTGCCTTGCAGGAGATGTTCGCGGTGATCCTCACTCCCGCACCTCACCACCGTCGGCCGCGTTCCTGACCGGACCAGCTAGTGGTCGGACAGGCCCGGGGACAGCGAAGTCCCTGAGAGCACTACGACACTGACCTTGGACGCGACGCGTCAGTGGACGATGTAGCCGGGGAACCGTGCTGACCACCGGGAGTCGCCAGCGACTCGAGTGACTTCGTAGGAGACGGCGGTCAGGTGTGGGAAGCGCAGCCCGTGAAGTTCTCCGACACGGGCCCCCACTTCAATGACGTGCAGTTCTCGCCCACCCAGCGCAGCGCCGTGGAACGGTCCGTCCTTGACTGT
The DNA here is from genome assembly GCF_001483755.1 of Kocuria rosea subsp. polaris. GTDB lineage: Bacteria > Actinomycetota > Actinomycetes > Actinomycetales > Micrococcaceae > Kocuria > Kocuria cellulosilytica. Next base: position 27,207 of record NZ_LQBK01000041.1, on the reverse strand, counting down.
CTCCCAGTAGTCGGAGGCGGTCGTGAAAGACCAGTACCCAGAGCCAATGGGGTGGTCCTCCAGGTAGTCCAGGGGCACCCAGAGGGTGAGACCGCGGTGCTCGGTGAGGAGCCGATCCCGGAAGTCGGGGTCTGGTTCTCCAGGCAGGACGCCTTCGGGCCACTGGTAGGCGGGTTCACTCGTCACGGGGGCATCCTCTTCCTTGGCAGGTCCGGGGGGCACTTCCAGGCTAGGGGAGGGGGTGGGGCACACCTTTGGGGCGGAGCCAATACCTGTTGCTTGGAGAATTTCACCCTCCTCGACGGGTCCGCCAGCGGGTGTGGTGGGCTCGTTTTTCAACCAGGCCATCACGGTGCGTGTAGTACGCCCTACGGCCTCGGCGATGGCCTTGTAGGTCGCCCCCGCCGCCCGCAACTGCACCGCTAGAGGCCGCAGTTGCCCCACACGGCGGGTGCGGGCCTGGCGGGCCTGGGCGGCGTTGTCTGCCGCCGCACGCGACTTGGCCTCGGTCCTGGCCTTCCCGCCGCGGCGGCCCATCCGCGCTAGATACTCGTGTGCAGCATCGGAACCACTGGTCGAGGTGGGGCGTCCCTTGCCGGCGTTGACCTGACGGACGGCCGAGCGCGCCAGACAGGCGACCTCCCCATCAGCCAGAGGGTGGGGCAGCTGGGCGTTGAGCGCCCTAGCGTGGGCGATCGAGGCGGCCTCCGTCGGGGTCTGGTGGCGGGCCTGCCGCTGGTCCCACAGCCACCGACGGGTGGCGCGGAAGACCGCGGTGTTGCGCCCCACCTCCGTCGCGGTGTCCACGACAGGCACCCGCGGGATGCCGGCATGCCCCAGCAGGGGCATGCCGGGGTCCCAGGCCGGTGTGGCGGGCCCGTCGATGGCCTCGTCGTGGAACGGATCGATGTACTCGGCCATGTGCGCCTTGAGATCCCCCAGGGACCATGGGCTGGCTCTGCGGCCCCACCACACGCGCCCGGCCGGGAACGCAGCGGCCGGGTTGCGCACCAGGTACCGGGTGAAGCAGGGATCCCCATCCACCAGCCGGTCCAGGGCCCGCTGCACCGCCTCCGCGTAGCGGATCGGACCCGGCCGAGCACCCTCGCCCCGGTAGACCGGTTCGATCGCCCACCCGGCCTGGGCATGACCGGTGTCAGGGTTCTCGATGATCCAGGTCGGCTCGGGTACGGCCGGGTGCATCAGGTTCAATAATGCGTCCTCGTCATCGACGTCGACGACGAGGAAGTTCAACCAATCGGCCGGGTTGAGCTGGATGAACGCGAAGTCACCAGCAGGCCGCCCACGGTTCGGGAACGCCTGCGACTTGGTCTGACCGCACCGGAAGTACTCGATCCGGTGGTGCTCCAGAAACCGGCGGGCCGGGGTCTCGGGGCAAAAAAGGGCAATATCCAGCAAGGCGGGGTCCACTTGCGGACGCGCCTCAGGTACACTAGGGGACACAACGGTCCCCTGGTAATGGGTTCATATGCGGTTCTCATCCGGTTTCTGTTGAACCAGCTGTCTCGGTCGGCAAACTTGCGACAGCTGATTGACTTCGACGGCCCGCCCTCCACGGCGGGCCGTCAGTCGTTTAAGCGGTTTTGGTGATGGGGAGCTCCTCAGCGTTCTGCCGGTCGTCTATCGCGTTCGGTAATCCGTAGTCACGGTCGATCAGCGCACCGATGTAATCAGCCTGGGACAGGCCGAGAGCGGCCGCCTTCTCGAAAGCGCGGCGGTGCTGTTCAGGAAGCACCCGCATGCTGAACGGGACTCTGCGCCCGATCATCTTGGGGGGCTCGTATTCCTTCATGGACTCAGCCTGCCACATGTACATGACATTGAACAGCATCGGGTGTCCGTGTCGGGTTTACTTGCTGGTGCCCATGTCATGGGTCTGGTGGCCAACGACGTCCCAATGCCCGTTGTGCTTCTCGAGGTAGATGACGACCTGGCGTTGGCCGGTGGCCTCGATCTCGTGACCGTCGCGGCTGATCCATCGCCAGGTGAGGTCGTAGGCGCGGATGGCTTTGTCCGCGGCGACGTCGCGGGAGACGTCGCCAACGGCCGGCACAAGGCTGGGTGCGCTGTAGGCCTGGTGCTGTGCTGGTTCGAGCCAGGCGGCCTGGTTGCCGTTGCGTTCCGGTTCGACCTGGTGGTCGGCCCATTCCTGGGACATCAGCGGCTTGGCGCGGATCGCTGCGGCGGTCTGGGTGCGGTCGGTGGCGGTGTCCCAGGAGTGCAGCATCAGCGCGGCGGTTTCGGCGGTGGCCTCCACGTCGCTGCGCTCCACGGTGTCCGGGTCGGGGAAGGTTCCTTCTCCAGGGGTGAATTCGGTGGGGGAGGGCGTGGCCGTGGCGGGAGCGGTGGTCTGCTCGCTGGTCTGCTGTGGCCCCTCTGGCCCGCAGGCGGTCAGGGGCAGCAGGCACAAGGCCAGGGCGGTGATCAGGCGGTGTCGGGTCATTTCGGCCATGCTCCTTTCTGTTTGAGGATGGGCTCGGGGTCGATGTTGTGCCCCTGGTAAGGGAAGACCATCTCCGGGGCGTCGGGTTTGTAGATCTCGAAGTGCAGGTGCGTGGCCATGCCGAAGCGTCCGCGGTTGCCCTCGGTGCCGATGACGTCGCCGCGTTTGAGCTGCTGGCCTTTGGCCACGTCCCAGGAGTGCAGGTGGCAGAAGGCGAAGCCGAAGTCGGGGTCGTCCCCGTTCTCCTTGGCGATCACGCACCCGTCGGTGGTGTTGAACCCGGTGATCCGCAGGGACGTCGGGGCGACGACGACCCCGCCGCTTCCCTGGCCGGCTCCGGGGGTGGCGATGTCCACGCCCTCGTGCTGATTGGCCCAACCCGGGACCCCGGCCAGGGCGCGGCCGCCGTAGCCGGAGGTGAACACGCCCCCGGGCAGTGGGGTGGTCCACTCTCCGTCGCCGAGGTCTCCGTCCCAGGCCAGGGCCCCGGTGGGGGCTTGGCAGTGGGCGGAGAACTGGGACTGGCCGGTGTCCAGGATCGTGTCGATGTAGTCGCGGGTCTCCTGGTACGGCGGCACCCCCTGGTGCTGCTCCACGGCCCCGGGGCCGGCGTTGTAGGCGGCCAGGGTCAGACGCACGAGCTCACCGGCGTCCTCGCCGGCGATCGGTTGCACTTCGGTCTTGAGGGCGGCCATGTAGCGGCCGTAGGCGGGAATCGCGTCCTCGGGGTCGAAGGGGTCCCCACCGTTGCCGTAGGTGGCCCAGGTGGCGGGCATGAACTGGGCGATGCCCTGAGCGCCGGCCGGGCTGGTGGCGTCCGGGTTCCACCCGGATTCTTGGGCCAGTTGTGCCGCCACCACGCTCACCGGCAGCCCGGCGGTCCGGGCAGCGTCCTCGACCAGTGGCGCCCAGCCGTTGGGGATATTCGGTGCGCCCTCCTCACCGCTGTCGTTGCCCGTGGTGACGGCGGTGACGGTGCAGGAGCCGGCTGAGGCCTGTTCTTCGTCTTCGGCCAGGGTGGCGACGAGCACGGCGAGGGCCACGATCGAGCCGATAGCGAAGACCAGCAGCAGCGCCACGGCGGCGCCGAGGGCACGGGGGGATCCAGCTGACATCACAGCCTCCTGGGGGGATGGGAGGGCTGTGTGTCAGAGCTGGCCGATCAGGGTGGCGGTGGCTTCCTCGTAGGCCTGCACGGTGGCTGGGTGCAGGGCGTCGTAGTGGAAGGCGCGTCCTTCTTGGAGGGACTTGTCGAAGGGGATGACGACGGTCCCGGCCAGCCCGACGGCTTGGGCGTACTCGCGCAGGCGGGTGAGGCGTTCGGTGTTGTTGGTGGCGGTGTTGGAGACCACCAGCACGGAACGGGCCAGCTTGCCCCCGTGGCCTTCGGCGGCGACGGCGGCCACGGTGGCTTCCAGCAGCCGGGCGTCGTCTTCGCGGTTGTGGGCCACCAGCACCAGGGAGTCGGCCACGTCCACGGCGGCGCGCCAGGTGGAGGACTGGGCGGAGTTGCCGGTGTCGAGCAGGATCAGGCTGTAGAGAGACCGCAGGGTCTCATGGGCGGCCCGCACGGAGCGCCCGTCCACCCGGGTGCGGTCGGTGCCCTCGGGCGGGGAGGCCAGCACGTGGATCCGGTCATCGCCCTGGGGGCGCACGTAGCGCACGAGGTCGGCGGTGCGCCGGGTGACGGTCTCCAGGTTGCGGATCAGATCCAGGGTGGTGCGGTCGTGGCCGCCGGCCAGGGAGCGTTCGGCCAGGGTGCCCTGGTTCTCGTTGAACTCCCCGGCCAGGATGTTGCCCCCGCGCACCCGCCCGGCGGTGGCGGCCAGGTGGTAGGCGGTGGTGGTCTTCCCGCCCCCGCCCTTGAGCTGGAGCACGGCCACTGTGCGGTGGGTCTCCAGCGGCCGCTGAATCCGAGTGCGGCGGGCCCGGGACGCCCGTTCGGCGGCCGAGGCCGCCAGGGACAGTCCGAGGGTCTGGTTGCACCACCCGCGCCAGCCGTGGCGGGCGGGGGATTCGGGCTGATCCGTGGTCGTCTCCCGGCGCAGCTGCAGACGGGGATCTCCGGCCTCGGCGACGACCGGGGTCGGTGTGGAGCTGCTGGGCGCCGGGTCGTCGGCGGGCGTGTCGCCCGCGGTGCTCTCGGGCCGTGGGTCCGTAGCTGAGAGCTCGGATGCGTCCCCCGAATGGGGGACATCGGCCTCGGGAAGCGTCTGCGGGGTCTCCGCGTCGATGGAAGGCTCCGCGGGCTGGTGTTCGCTCAGGTCAGCGGCTGGTTCGGTGGCCGCGACCGGGCGTGTCGTCTGTTCAGACTCCGGTACGAGGTCGTCGACTGTGACAACTCGTGAAGAGCCTCCACGGGAGGGTCGTTTCTTGGCCGAGGCACTGGCATCTGCTGTCACGGAGCCGTCCGCGGCGACGATCAGTCGCGTCTCCGGCTCGGTCATCGAGGCCGGGTCGATGGCCGTCAGCTTCACCGGTCGCCCCAGGTCATCGGCGATGGAGACGACGTGGGCGATGGCTGCCGGCATCGAGGCGAACTCGTAGGGGACCCGGTCGATCGTCACCTCCACGCTGTCGTCGGCGGCGATCCTGGCCGTGCAGACCGGCCGCTCCAGTGCCTGAGCCATGGTGCTCTCCCTACTCCTCGTTCGTGTGCGCCCCGTAATTGTCGGTGGAATGGGGGACGTTGTACTGAGAGCGAAGGTGTTCCTTGATGTCGTCACGCAGGATCAGCCAGGTCTTGCCGAGCTTGATCGCCGGCACGATGCCGTCGCGCAACCAGCGGTAGGTGATGGTGCGATCACCGAGCCCTAGCACCTGCGCGAGCTGGTCGACGGTCAGCCGCTCGGGCAGGCCCTCGAAGAGCCGGTCCAGCGCGTCAGACACGACGATCACCTGCGCCCTCATACCGAGCACTGTACACAGTCATACTCGTTTGTTGTCTAGTGTTGTTTAACATTGCTAATCCTCTCTCAGTGTTGTCTAATGCACATAGGGTCCAGTCTATTGGAGGCCCTGCAAGCGAGGAGGTGTGATGGACAACCGTTGGGCTGAGTTGGTATCGCCCTCCACCCAGGAGCAGCCCCGCCCGCTCTTCGAAGACGTCACCGAGGAGACCGTCACGGTCTTCCGCGGCGCCTCAGGTCCCCAGCGAGGCGTGACCGGGCTATCCGAGGACGAGGGGCGACTGGGGCGGTTTCTCACCACCGCCCATGACGTGTTCTGGCTCGGTGTCCACGGTGGGGCCGGGGAGTCTGTGCTGGCTGAGCTGCTCGGCGGCACCGCCTGCCACCACCGGTGGCCCGCCCGCCCTGATGAGGAGACCCAGCACGCCCCAGCGCCGGTCTTCCTCGTGGCCCGGCAGAACAAGCGGGGCCTCGACGCCGCCCGTCTCGCTGCCCGCGACTGGGCGGCCGGCGCCCACCCCGATGTCGACCTCCAAGGTCTCGTCCTGGTGGCCGATGCCCCAGGGCGCACCCCGAAGTCCTTGGTCGCAGCGACCCGGGTGATTTCCGGTGGTGTGCCCTCCACCTGGGTGGTGCCCTGGATCGAAGAGCTCCGGCTCACCGGGGCCGTGGACTGGGAGTCCATGGCCCGGGAGCCGAGAAAAGTCCTCACCGCCCTCGGTGAGGCAGCCGATGAAGCACTTTCTGAGAGGACCCCCCAATGATCGACCTCGTACTGGCTGCACAGGACACGATGCTGGCGCTGCCGGCCGCCCTGCCCGACTCCGACCCGCTGGCCCCTCCCGGGATCGGCGACACCTGGAACCGCATGGTCGGTGTCGGCAAATGGATCGCCCTGGGCATCGCCGTCCTGGGTCTGCTGGTGGTCGGCGGAAAGATGGCTTTCGACGCCCGCCGCGGAGAGACCACCGAGGAGGTCTCCGGGATCATCAAGATCGTCCTGGCCGTGGCCTTGATCTCCGGCGGCGCCTCGATCCTCTCTTTCATCTCCGGGGCATGACCTCTGGCCTCCGCAAGACCATCCCCCCGCATCAGAGGAGCAGCAGGTGACAGATCAGATCGAGACCGACGACAACAACACCTGGTGGAAGGCCCCCCGCTTCCTGATCTCAGCGGTCCTGGTCGCGTTGCTGATCGTGCTGGGGGTGGTTCTGTGGCTGTGGCCCGACGGTGAAGAGCCCACCCAGGCCGCCCCGGCACCGGCCACGACCGCCGAACCGGTCTCGGGCGAGGAGTCGGTGTGCGGGCTGGACGCCTCCGGAGGCACCACGCTCACGAAAGCGCCCGAGGACGTCGAATGGACCGCCCTGGGCGCGATCTACGCACCGTCCTCGGAGGAGCACGGGCCTGGCACCGTGGATGAGTCCACCGGCGTCCGCTCCTGCTACTCCCACACCCCCGAGGGCGCACTTCTTGCCACCACGAACATCCTGACTTCGGGCAATGACCCGCAGCTACTGCTGGACACCATCAAAGCGCAGGCCGTGGACGGCCCGGGCAGAGACGTGGCCATCGGCCAGGTCCAGCAACGACTGAGCTCAGGTGACACTGCGACAGTTCCCTTGGAAGTCGGAGGTTTCCGGTTGCTGTCTTACACCGCAGACAAAGCGTCCGTGGAGGTCGTCGTTGCCGCCGACGACGGCACCGAGGACATCTACATGACCACCGGCGTTGACCTCGTATGGACGGAGGGGGACTGGCACGTCTCCTTCCAGGAGAACGGCGATCCCGGCCCGGTGTCCGGTCAGGTGTCAGACCTGAGCGGGTACATCGAGTGGGGTCCTCACGATGGATGAGGAAAACAACTGCAACCCCATCGACGTCATCTGTAAGACCAAGGAGGGCATCAGCAGCACGCTCAGCGGGGCGGCCGGGGATGCGCTGGATCAGATCGCGGACGGTGTGACCTCGGCCGTGGTCGAGACGATCGCCTCCCTGGGGTCGATGTGGACCACGGTGGGTAGCGCCAGCCTCACTAACGAGAACGGCGGCGCTGCTGAGGCTCCGATCCGGGGAGCGTTCAACGATCAGGTCGATCTGCTGCTGAGCTACGCGAGCTGGATCGGGCTGGGGGTGTGCGTGTTCGGGGTGCTGTTCCTGGGCATCGTGCTGGCCACCAACGCCCGCCGCGGCGACGGGGCCGGCCTGGTCAACACGGCCACCGTGCTGGCCTCAGGGGCGGCACTGATCGGTGGGGCCACCAGCCTGATCGGCTTCCTCGTCCCCGCCCGGGCGCCGAACCTGTCCGGATCGGTGGGCTTCATCCAGGACCAGACCTTCTACCTCACCCTGGCCGTAGCCGCACTCAGCGTGATGATCGCCGGGGCCCAGATGGCCTGGACACAGCGCGCTGAACCGGCCCGCGATCTGCTGAAGAATCTGCTCACCCTAGCCGTGGTGACCGCTTCCGGGGTGACGATCCTCAACGTTCTGGTGGCTGGCACCGACGCCCTGGCCGTGCAGATCATCGACTCCGCCATTGGCGAGGACTTCCAGACCGACGTGCTCAAGCTGTTGGCCCTGGACAACGCCACCAGCGCTGGGGCGGCGGATCCGGTGTGGTTGGGCGGCAACGTCATCCTGATCATCGTCGGCGGGGTCGTGGCGATCATCGTGAACATCATCCAGTTGATGCTGATGGTGCTGCGCACTGGGATGCTGTTCCTGATGGCCGGGATCCTGCCGCTCTCCGCGGCGTTCCTGAACACCGAGACGGGGAAGAGCTTCTTCCAGAAGGTCATCGCCTGGACCTTGGCCTTCGCCTTCTACAAGCCCGCCGCCGCGTTGATCTACGGGTTGGCGATCAAGATGTCCACCACCGGGGTGTGGGAGGACTCCGGCAGCGGGCTGATCCAGTTCGCCGCCGGGCTGATGATGATCGTCGCCTCCGTGTTCGCCCTGCCCGTGCTCATCGGGTTCCTCAGCCCCGTCCTGGGCTCGATGTCCTCCTCCGGCGGTAGCAGCGGCGGGGCGCTGGGGATCGCAGCGATGGGCGCGGCGATCCCACAGGGAGCCTCCCACCTGGCGCGCTCGGGACGCGGCTTCGGCTCTGACTCCTCCTCCACGCCACCCTCAAAGGGCGGAGCGGGTTCCGCACCTGCTGGTCCGTCCGCACCTGCCGGTGGGGCCAGCGGCACCGCTGGGGCCAGCGCTGTAGGCACGGCGGGCTCCGCTGGTACTGCTGCCGCGGGTGCAGCAGCTGCTCCTGTGGCGGCGGGCATGGCGGCGGCCAACGCCGTGCAGAAGACCGGGGAAGCTGTCTCCCAGGCCACCGAGTCCAGTGCGACGGCGGGCACCTCCAGCACCGGCGGAGCCACCGGCGGAAGCACCGCCGGAAGCACCGGCGGAAGCACCCATGGCACCGGCGCGGCAGGAGCGGGCTACTCGGGCACCCCCGTCCAGGACGGTGCACAGAAGTCCTCGACGGGGACCGGGGCGCAACCGACCCCCGGCACCGGGGCGGCACCTCGCACCGGGGCTCGTCCCACGCCCGGCTCCGGTGCGGGTGCAGCACCGTCCCGCTCGGGGGCCCGTCCCACGGGCCCCACCGGCGCGGGACAGGCGGCGAAGGCCGTCCAGCAGCAGGCACGTGCGTTCAAGGCGCAGATCGCCAATGAGACCGGAAACGAGGGCCGCCCTGATGGCGCAGACCGAAGCTAAGACCGAGAACCGTCCGCGGGTGTACGGCAACTTCCGCACTCCCACCTCCAAGGGCCTGGCCGGGCTGTCGACCGCCGGCACCGTGCTGCTGATCGGTGGGGTGGTCGGCGGGATCCTGCTGATGATGCTCAACCTGTGGCTGGTCGCCCTGGGCTTCGAAGCGGTGATCCTGGTCCTGATCGCGCTCTCGATGCAGAAGAACAAGCACGGGCGCACCCTCATCGAGCGCATCGTCCGCCGGGCCGGGTGGGCCAACGCCGTCTACTCCGGGGCGAACGTCTACCGGGCCGGGCCCGTGTCCCGGGTGCCTTCAGGCACCACGAAGCTGCCCGGGATCTCGGCCCGGTCCACGATCACCGAGCACGTTGACGGCTACGGCCGCCCCTTCGCCCTGCTCGAGGTCCCGCAGAAGCACCACTACACCGTGGTGTTCTCCTCCGAGCCCGACGGCGGGGGCATGGTCGATCAGGAGCACATCAACCGGTGGGTGGACCGCTGGGCGCACTGGCTGGGCATGCTCACCGACGAACCGGGGCTGACCGCGGCCTCGGTGACGATCGAGACCGCCCCGGACTCCGGGTACCGCCTCGCCCGGAAGATCGAGGCCCGCATGAGCCCCAGTGCCCCGGCCTTCGCCCGCGACGTCATCAACGAGACCGTGCAGATGCTGCCCACCGGGGCCACCGTCACCCGGGCCTACATCGCGGTGACCTTCAAAGCCTCCGTGCGGGCCGGCGGACGCATCCGCAACGCTCAAGAGGTCGCCGATGACCTGGCGGCGCGCCTGCCCAACCTCACCCTCTCGCTCAACGACACCGGGGCCGGTGTAGCTGCACCATTGACCGCCCAGCAGCTGTGCGAGGTCATCCGGGTGGCCTACGACCCGGCCGAGGCCATCCTCTTCGACCGCGCCCACGCCCAGGGCAAAGCCCCGGAACTGAACTGGGACGAGGTCGGCCCCCAGGCCGCCGACACCTTCTGGGACAGCTACCACCACAACAACTCCTGGTCGAAGTCCTGGGCAATGTCCGTGCCCCCGCGCTCCACCGTCCAGGCCAACGTCCTCCAAGCCCTCATCGCCCCGAACCCGGAACTGGTGCGCAAGCGCGTCACCCTGCTCTACCGCCCCATCGACCCCGCGAGGGCCGCGCAGATGGTGGAAACGGATATCAACACCGCCACCTTCAACGCCTCCTCCCGCAATCGCGCCACCGCCCGGGACACCCGGGAGACCCGCGCCGCCCAGGCCACCGCGGCCGAGGAGGCCGACGGGGCCGGGCTGCTGAACTTCGGGCTCGTGGTCACCGCCACCGTCCGCTCCAAGGGCGAGCTCGATGAGGCCGAAGCCATCATCGAGAACCTCGGCACCTCCGCGAGGATCCGCCTGGAGGAGGCCTACGGCGCCCAGGACTCCACCTTCGCCGCCGGCCTCCCCCTGGGCGTCGTGATCCCGGACCACCTGGCCCTGCCCTCGACCGTGAGGAACGCCCTCTGATGGCCACCACGAAACGCAACGAGATCATCCTCCCCGCCTCCCGGGGCGCGGCCTCGACCACCGTCCTGGACCGAGCGTTGACCCGGACGAAGCTGGGCAGGGTCTTCGCCAAGCCCCAGCGCACCGGCAGCACCTCGGTGACTGCCTCCTCCACCCGTCGCCCGGGCCCGCGGGGCCACAAGGGCCGGGGTCTGGGCGAGGCGCAGCTGCTGCACCCGATCCGGGAGATGCGCGGCACCAACTACCAGGTCTGCGGGCTCTTCCCCTTCCCCATGGGCGGGGGCTCCCCGCTGGAAGGGGTCCCGCTGGGGCGGAACCTGCTCTCGGGGGAGCCGGTGTGCTGTGATCCGATCTCCTGGTTCCAGAAGCTGCGGGTGATCGCCAACCCCTCGGCCTTCATCATGGCCAACCCGGGGCTGGGCAAGTCCTCCCTGCTGCGGCGGATGGCCATCGGGCTGGCCGCCTTCGGGGTGTGGCCGATGGTGCTCGGAGACATCAAGGGCGAACACGTCGCCATGATCGAAGCCCTCGGCGGGGCCGTCCTCCCGTTGGGCCGCGGGGTCGGCCACATCAACCCGCTCGATGACGCCGGCGCCGTGGCGGCGGCCAAGCTGCTCTCTGCCGCGAAGGCGGAGGAGCTGCTGGCCGATCTGCACACCCGGCGCTTCGACCTGATCCGGTCGCTGATCGCGATTCTGCGCAAGAAGCCGCTGGACGAGCGTGAGGATCAGATCCTGGATCGGTGCCTCACGGTCCTGGAAGCCCGCCACACCGTATCTGGCACGGTCCCGGTCATGGCGGACCTGCGCCAGGTGCTCAAGGACAAGCCGGTCGAGGTGCGCGAGGTCTCCCTGGATCGCGGCAACGATGCCCGCTATGACGAGATCACCGAGGGTCTGGAGTCCTCGCTGAACTCCTTGTGCGGGACCGGGGCGTTCGGGCAGATGTTCGCCCGCCCCTCCACCAACAAGATCGACGCCTCGAGGCCGATGGTCTTCGACCTCTCGCGGATCTCCCAGTCCGAGTCCGACCTGCGGGCGGCCACCCTGCTGGCGTGCTGGTCGATTGGCACCGGAACGGTGCGGACCTCCAACATGCTCGCCGATGACGGGGTGATCGAACGCCAACGGTTCCTGCTCATCCTCGATGAGCTGTGGAACACCCTGGCGGCCGGACCCGGCATCGTCGATCAGGTCAACGCCCTGACCCGTCTGAACCGGGAGATGGGGGTCGGGCAGATCATGGCCTCCCACACCCCCTCTGACCTGATGGCCGTGCGTGGCGAGGAGGACCGGGCGAAGGCCAAGGGCATCATGGACCGCTGCGGGATCAAGATCCTCGGTGGGCTGGCCAAGTCCGAGATGCCGCTGCTGACCGAGTCCGTGCCGCTGTCGATGCGCGAGCAGGAACAGCTCGCTGCCTGGCAGGACCCGCCCGCCTGGAACCGCCGCGGGGACGAGGAGATCCAGTACACCAACGACGACGTGTACACCCCCACCGACGCATCGGCCATCAATGAGGCCGAGCTGCGGGCCTGGTTGGAGGACCCCGAGAACCGCCAGTGGTACTTCGACGATCGCACCACCTCCCCGCCGCCGGGCCAGGGGAAGTTCTTCATCAAGGTCGGCTCTCGGGCCGGCATCCCGTTCTCGATGGAGTTCACCCCCACCGAGCGCCGGTCCCAGGTTCACGACACCGAGAAGAAGTGGCATGAGGCCAAGTTCCGCGCCGCTCAGGAGAGGGGCGAACGATGAGCTCCCTGGACCGCAAGTACAAGGCCGGCGGCGGGGAGGTCGCCCTGCTGCTCACCCTGCTTTTTGCCCTCGTCGGTGTTCCGGCCATTCTCTACGTCGTCGCCAGCGCCGGCCATGCCCTGACCCCGCGCACCGACCCGCTGCCCACCGGGTACTGGGAACGTTCCCTGGGCGTCTTCACCGGAGACCTTCCGTGGCGCACCACGGAGATCGTCCTGGCCGCCACCCTCGGGCTGGTGGCGGCAGCACTGTTGGTGTTGTGGGCCTTCAAGCGCCACCAGAAAACCCAAAAGGTCGTCAAGCACGACCGTGCCGCACCGCGCATGGCCACCGTCCGCGACGTCGCCCCCTTCACCGAGAAGGAGGCAAAGGCCAAGGCCGCTCGCTTTGGTGTGGAGGCCCCGGGGGTGATGATCGGGAAGATGGTCCGGGGCGGGCACACCCTCTACGCCTCCTGGGAGGACACGCTGGTGCACATCTGGGGCACCCGCACCGGCAAGACAACCTCCCAGGCCGCACCGTCGATCATCGAGGCCCCGGGCCCGGTGATCGCCACCTCCAACAAACGTGACCTCTCCGATCTGACCCGCGACCTCCGCGCGGCTGACGGCGACGTCTGGGTCTTCGACCCCCAGGGTGTCGCCGGGGAGAAAGCGACCTGGTGGTGGAATCCGCTGACCTACGTCACCGACAGTGAACGGGCGGCGGAGATGGCGAACAACTTCGCCGCTGGCTCCCGAGATGTCGGGGCCAAGGGCGATGGTCACTTTGACTCCGCCGGCAAGGACCTCTTGGCCGGGCTGCTGCTCGCGGCCGCCGTGGGCGGGGAGCCGATTGAGCGGGTGCATTACTGGCTGACCCGATCCACCGATGAGACCCCGGCGCTGCTGCTCGATGAGCACGGGTGGACCAAGGAAGCCGACTCGGTGGCCAGCACGATCCAGCAACCGGAGAAGTACCGGGGCAGCGTCTACTCCACCGCCCTGCAGATGGCCGCGTGCCTGAAGAACGAGAAGATCGCCGCCTGGGTCAACCCCACGGGCCCGGACGACGATCGCCCGCAGTTCGACCCCCAGGCGTTCGTGGCCGGCAAGCACACCCTCTACGCGCTGTCGAAGGAAGGCGCCGGCACCGCCGGCCCCCTGGTGACCGCGCTGACCGTGGCCACCGTGACGGCGGCCGAGGAGCACGCCGTCACCCAACCCGGGGGCCGGCTGGCCACTCCCATGCTCTGCGTGCTGGACGAGGCCGCCAACGTCTGCCGATGGATGAACCTGCCCAACCTCTACAGCCACTACGGGTCCCGCGGCATCGTGGTCTCCACGTTCTTGCAGTCCTGGTCCCAGGGCGTGGACGTGTGGGGCGAGTCCGGGATGAAGAAGCTGTTCTCCACCGCCAACGTCGTCACCTACGGCGGCAACGTCAAGGAGGAGGGCTATTTGAAGATGCTTGTCGAACTGATCGGCAAGTACACCTACACCTCCGTCTCCTCCTCGAGGCAGAAGGACTCCGGGTCCACGTCCCGGCAGGACGCCACCGACGACATCATGTCGGTGGCTGACCTGTCCGCCCTGCCCAAGGGTCGGGCCGTGATGTTCGGCTCCGGGGCACGGGCCGTGCTGCTGCGCACCATCCCGATTGACCACCGCCCCTACGCGGAAGCATCCAGGGCCTCCGAAGAGGCCCACAACCGCCCCACAGTGGACACCGTCGATCACGATCCCACAGCGCCGGCCGCCGAGCCAGTATCACCTGAGCCTGCCGGGAACCGGTGGGCGGCGCTGGTGAAGGAGTAGGCCATGGACTGGGAAGAAAAATCGTCCAGTGAGGGCAACGAGGACGTGGAAGAGCAGCCTCCTGCGGAGCTGGTCTACGCGAACGTGGTGGAGTTCGTCACCGAGATGTTGGCGCCGATGTACCGGCGTCAGCTGGACCCAGCTGGTCGCTCGAACACGTTCACCTGGTGCGCCCAGTGGTGGCGGCATGAGGAAGCCGTGAGCCGTCTGACGGGGCTGTGGAGGGCGTGGGAAAACCTGCGCCTAGATCCCACTACCGGGCTGGCGGTGTGGTGGCAGAACCACGCCGACCCGACCATGCGGGTCCTCTTTGAGGAGAAGGGTCCTTTCCACGGCTGCACTCCCAGGGAGCACCGCCCCAAGGGAGTTCCACTGACTTTGGAGCCACCTCCAGAGGGCCTGTTCGACTGAACCTCACAGCGAGAGGGGCGCAACCCGTCACAGGTTGCGCCCCTCTCGCTGTTGCCCTCATGGCATCAGCCGAGTTCCAAGCCTCTTTCTCGTCCTGCTGGGCGCCCGGTGTTCTTGCGGGCCTTGGGGCCACGCTTAGTGGAGCGCACAGCCTCGATGGGAGGCGTGCCCTGGTCCCGGTCGGCGGCCAGACGTGCCCGTACCCCATCGCGGCCCTCCTCGGTGCCACCAAAGGCCGCCATGAGCTTTTTGGCCAGGTTCGCCCGCCGGTCTCCGGAATCCCAAAGTTCCTCGGCTTCGGCAGCCGAGTGGCGGGTGTCGGCGTCGTTTTGCAGATCCCCCCGGCTGGCCTCTGCGGCGTTGAGGGCGGCCTCAGCGTGATCACGTTGGGCGTCCACGGCTTCGCGGGCCGCGGTCCCCTGCTCGACGGTCTCAGTGCGCTGTTGCTGCGGGACGCGCTCTTCCAGGTAGTCCTCCACGGCCAGCCCGTAGCGGTCCTTTACCTCCGACTCGATCCGTCCTCGCGCGGTGCGGGCGACCTCGTCGTGCTGCTCCCACTGCCGGGCCAGCCCGTAGTGGGCAGCGATGTCTTCCGGCTTGGCGGACTCCCAGAAACGGTCCTGATCCACCGGGGCGAGCTCGGTGCGCATCACTGCTCGTTCGGCTTCGAACCGGTCTTCCAGCTCCCGTCGCCGCTGCTGCTGCTCCATCAGGCGTTGACGCACTTGCTCGGCGCGCTGACGGGCCATCATCTCGCCCCAGCGCCCGGCGACGGCCATCGCCGCCTGAAGGTCACGACCGATCAGATCGTTCACGCCATCGGGTTGTGTGCTCATCTCTACAGCTCCATTCCGTAGTCCGTGCGGGGGGTGTGATCTACGTAAGGGTGCTCAACCGTGGGCCCCGGGGTCTCGCGCAGCGCACCACGGGCACGGGCGGGTCCGGCGTGGGAGGCACTGCGCTTGGGAGAAGAAGGCTCGACTTCCGGTAGCGGCTCCGCCACCACCGAGAGGTGCTGCCGGAAGGCGTCCACGATCAACTGGGTCTCGCGCAGTTCTTTGTTGGCCTGATGCATGTCCTGGAACGCCCGAGTCATCCGCAGCATCTGGTTCATGATCAATGCCTGGGCCATCGGGGAGGGCGCTTTCGTGACCGCCAGCAGGAACGCCGTGGTGCCACTGGTACGCAGTGGGGCTTCCAACGGGGTGGTGATCTTCAGCCCCGACCGGTGCGCCGAGCGTGCCAGCGTCCTCGCGGTGCGCCCCAAGGGTCCTTGCCCGTCCTCGGTCGCGTGCGACCACGCCGCGAACACCCCGGAGGCTTCACGAGCCGCGTGAGCCCACGCCTGATGGTCGTCCGGTGCGAGCTTCACCAGGCGCCGGCGAACCTCTTTCAGTTCATCCGCCAACCGCCTAGCGGTCACCTCATCCAGCACCGCACCGGGGGCGTCGGGGTGGACAATACGGCGGTGCCGCTTGGCAGCCATCCACTCCTCCGACGCCTCCTGCGCCGAGACCGGGGTGTCCGGCCAACGGGTCCGCAGGGACGGGAGCGTGAGGTCCTGGGCGAGCTTGCCGCCACCAAACCACAGCGGCCGCATCCCCTTCGGCGGACGCTCCGCCACGGAGTACCCGGTCACCACCGAATCAGTGCCAGCGGCGAACCTCGGGTGCACGAGCAGGTTCGCCCGGCGCATCTGCCGCACGAACTGGGCCTCGGTTTCGGCTGCCACCGCGCACGCCCGCACGGTGCGCTCCAACGCGAATCGGGCCGGCTCCCGGGTGCTGTCCCGCCGCACCTCGCCCTGCTGCAACCACCGTTCGGAGTGGTTTCCGAGCTGGATGAGATTGAAGTCCTGCTCGATCCCACGCGCAGCCTTCTGCGCCCGGGAGAAGTCGTTGCCCCAGTTCCACTTGGTGCCGTCCCCACGGATGGTGGAGGCCACGATGTGGATGTGGTCGTTGCCCTTGGTGGAGCGCCCGTGGTGCACCGCAACCCACTGGCACGGAGCCTTGGCCCCAGCGTCGGTGAAGTCCATCTCGTCCATGAACCGAGCCGCGATGTCGGACCATTCCTGATCGGTGACCTCCCGGTCCTGGTACGGAATCGACAACGAGCAGTGCCAGATGTGCTTGGCGTCAGCGTCCACCCCGAAGGACCGCCGGTTCAGGTCGATCTCGCCGGCGATCGACACCGCGGCTTCCTCAGACAGCTGCGCGTCGTCGTGCCAGGCCATGATGAGCGGGGAGCCGTTGATCAGGTGCGGGTCAGTGTGTTCGTTAGCCCTTCCCGGGCCCACGAGATACTTCATCAACCCGACCGGCTTGTCACCCTTGGTGATGTTCGGGATCACGGGATCAACTCTTCGATCTTGGCCAGCACGTCCGCTCCAAAGCGGCGAGCTTCCTGCAAGGTCTCGACCGTTTCGGGCAGCACCTCCCCGGTGCTGTTGGCGTGCCGAGCAATCTGGTTCACGTTGTTGGCGATCGTGGCCATCAGGTGCCGCATCTGGATCAGCTCGGCCAGCTGGTTCCGCCGCAGCTGCACTGCCACAGGATCCGCCGAACCGAACACCGCCTCGACCATCAGCGCCGAGGGCGACAGCCCGGTCTGCTGCTCCAGCACCATCAACGCAGCACGCTCCGACTCCGACATGGACACCCGGACGTACTGGGTCTTGCCCTCGATCCGCTTCCGCCTCGACTTCCACACGTGGCGCGGATTCTCCTGCTCCACCACAGCACCTCCCTTCCTTGCCGGCCCAGCGCAGCGCCCCCACTTTGTGGGCCCCACACGACCAGTGTGCCACCGCAAAGGCCGCGAGGCCAGCAGCGGTGCCCTTTTATGGCACATAAAAGATAGCTTTGCTCCGCTGGGGCACCACGGGTGCGAAGCGCCGGCTGAGCACGTGGTGGTTCTGGAACGGATCGTGTGCGTCCGTTAACCTGGGGGCATGGCAAAGCTCACCGACCCCCAGCAAGCAGAAGAAGCCGCCCAGCGGCTGCTCAACGACCGGATGGACTACATCCGCCGAGCGATCACCGCCCGCGGCGCCCTCGACGAGGCACGAGACGCGCTGAAGGAGGCAGAGAAGAACGACACCGCCGCGTTCCAGGCCGCCGTGAACAACGGCGGCTGGACCGCCGACGAACTGAAAAAGATCGGGCTGGCGGCACCCGAGAAGATGCAGCGGGTACAGCGCCGGCGGAAGACCACCCAGACCACCTCGGGCGCGCACTCCTCGTCCGCTCAGAACGACGGCGGCACTGAGCCGGAACAGTGACGGCCAGCCGCTGGGTTCTCACCACGAGCTACGGGGTGCTGCTGGTCGTCTCCATCGTCCTGGTGACCCGAGGCTCGAAAATCGGATTGTTCTCCGGCCTGATCCTGGTGGTCTCGCTGCTCGTCATCTGGCGCGAAGCACGCCAGATTCGAGA
This sequence comes from Kocuria rosea subsp. polaris, assembly GCF_001483755.1. Taxonomy (GTDB): domain Bacteria; phylum Actinomycetota; class Actinomycetes; order Actinomycetales; family Micrococcaceae; genus Kocuria; species Kocuria cellulosilytica. Next base: position 9,221 of record NZ_LQBK01000041.1, on the reverse strand, counting down.
GGAACGCGAGAAGGACCACCGTGGCTAAGTTCCTGGCCCCGTGCCCACATGGGCACGGCAAAAGCTCCCACCGGCTCCGCGGCTTTTCCCGCACACATGATGGACAGCGGGGACCCCATCCGACCACCCGCCCACAGCCGGCAGGTCACCTCCCCCGTGACCGTGGCACTTCCGTAGCCGCCGACTGTGGACGGCTTCCCGCACACGTGGTCACCACACAAGCAACGGTGCCCGCTCCCCCAATGGGGAGCGGGCACCGTCCGTCTGAGCAGACCGAGCAGAGCGAGTATTTACAGCTCCAAGCCGCCCTGCTGGGGACGCTGCTCGTCGTGCCGCCGCGCCACCTCGAGCGGACGCCTGGGGCCGTTGCCGCCGCTGCTGGCACTGCTGCGTCCCGCGGTGGGAGCGTCTGGGAAGTTGATGCGCATCCGTTTCTTCAACGCCTCCAGCTCCGGATCCAGGCTCGGTTGCGGCGTCTCCTCACCGCGCATCGCGCGCCCGATCCGTTCGACCTCCCACCGGGCAGCATCCAGGGCTTCCTGGTGCTTGAACGGCACGCCCAGTGCCTCCCGGGCGTCGACGACTTCCTGCCGGGCGGAGGCCAGTCTCGCTTCGCGCTTGGTGACTTCCTCCGGCAGTGCCCGGACCTGGTTCTCGAGTCGTTGGATCATGCCCACGCTCGGGTTCAACGACGTCGCGCGGGTGACCTCCACGGCCACACCGGGGGCGTCGTCGATGCGCAGCTCGACGGGGGATGCGCCCAGGTCGGCCAGGTTCCCTGGACGCTGCACGACCCGGATGTCGTGGCCACCGATGCGTCCGGCAACACCGAGGTCGATCTCCCCGCCCCGGGGCGGGCGCGAGGTGGCGTACACTCCTGCCCACCGTTGCCACGCTTCCGCCGCCTCGGTGCGCTTGTCGTAGCTGGCCCCGTCGATGGTCATCCGGAACTTCTCCCCGCCGAGCTCATCGGTGGTGCGCTGCGCGGCTGCGCGGAGCACGGGGATCTCCTGCTCCAGCGCGTCAGCGCGCGACTGGGCGGCGTCCTTGCGGAACACCAACGACGATTGGTTGCGGTGCCAGGCCCGGTTCAGCCGCTCCAACCGGGCCAGCTCTTGATCGGCTTTCGACTTCTCCAGGATCAACGGATTGCCGCTGGAGATCGCCTTCACCTCGGCGAAGGACAAGGTGTTATCCCCGACATCCTCGATCTCGCGCACGTCCAACCGGCCGCGCATGATCTGGTCGATGAACTTCGACTTCCGCTCCAACGTCTGCCACATGAAGGTGTCGAAGGACCCCTTGGTCACCACCTGGGAAATGGCGACCTCCGGGTTCTGATTGCCCTGCCGGATGATCCGCCCATGGCGCTGGGCGACATCGGCCGGGCGCCATGGGGCGTCCAGGTCCACCAGGTGCACCGCACGAGCTTGGATGTTGGTGCCCACCCCCATTTTCTGGGTGGAGCCGATCAGCACCGCCACCTCCCCGGTGCGGGCGGCGGAGAACAGCCGGCCCTTCTCCGCATCGTTGCGGGCCTCGTGCATGAACCGGATCTTCTCCGCCGGCACCCCCCGCTCGGCCAGCTGAGCGCGCAGTTCGTCGTAGACGTTCCAGGACTCCGATGGAGTACCCAAGTCGCAGAACACGATCTGCAGCGCACCGCGGGTGGGGTGCTCCTCCCCGGTGGAGGGATCCGTGAACACGTCCTCGCGGTGGTCCTCGTACACCCGGGCCATCAGGTCCGCGGCGGCGCTGATCTTGGTCTCCGCCACGACCGAGCCCAGCTCCGGATCGATTAGGCGCAGGTCCAGGGCGGCCTTGCGCCCGTCGGAGCTGATCTTGAGCATGTTGTCCTCGGTCGGGGGCACCAACCGCGCCTGGATCGCCTCGGCCCGCCGGCCGATCTCCGCGATGTAGTCCTGCAGCTCCGCGGAGGCCTCCACCGGGACCATGCGCGGCAGACGCTTCCCGTCCTCCCGTTCGGCAAGGTCTGGGGTGGGGAGCTGCAAGTCCTCGGCGGTCTTCACGTCGGCGAAGGTGTGGAACATCTTCAACAGCTCCGGGACGTTCTGGAACTTCGCGAAGCGCTCCTTCATCTTGAACGTGTCCCCGCCGGCCACCGAGAGCTCCATCTCGGACACCACCTGACCGAAGGTCGCCGCCCACGAGTCGAAGTCGTGGATCCCCGCCCGCTCCAACAGCTCCGGGCCCAGATAGCGCTGCATCACGTACATCTCGGTCACCGAGTTCGCGATCGGTGTCGCGGTCGCCCCGGTGATCACCCGATCTCCGTGCACCGACCGCAGGTACTCCACCTTGGAGTGCAGGTCACTGGCCCGCTTGGACCCGTCGATCGCCGCGTCGGAGATGTTGGAGGCGGTGTCGAGGTTCTTGTACTCGTGCAGCTCATCGACCAGCAGGTAGTCGATGCCGGTCTGCTCGAAGGTGATCCCCGGATCCGTGGCCCGGTCGGACTTGGCCTTGAGCTTCTCCTCCCTCGCCTGGAGTCGGGCCTCCATGCGCTTGATCGACATGGTGTCCGCCCCACTGGCCGCGGCCCGTTCGTTGGCGGCCTCCAGCTCGGCCCGTTGGCGGCCCATCTCGGACAGGTCGTAGGCGGCCTTGGACTCCTCGGAGAGCTCGATGCGCTCGAACGCGGTACGGGTCATGATGATCCCGTCCCAGTCACTGGCCGCAGCCCGGGCCACGAACACCCGCCGCTTGTCTCCGGCCAGATCCTCCGAGGACGCCGCCAGGATCTGCGCTTGGGGGTAGAGCTGCAACCACTCCCGGGAGAACTGGTCGAGCATGTGGTTGGGCACCACGATCACCGGCTTGCGCGCCATGCCCAACCGGCGCAGCTCCATCGCACCGATCACCATCTCGGCGGTCTTGCCCGCCCCCACCTCGTGGAAGAGCCCCACGGAGGGCTCCGAGAGCATCCGCGCCACTGCGGCCCGCTGGTGGGGCCGGGGGGTGAAGTTCTTCACCAATCCAGGGAAGCTCAACCGTTCCCCCTCGACGGTGTAGTCGCGCAGCACGATGGAGTTGAACCGCCGGTTGTACTCATCCACCAACCCGGCCGCCCGCCCCGGGTCCTCCCACACCCACTCCCCGAAACGCTCCTGCATCAACGACGCTTTCTCCTGGGCGGCGGTTGTCTCGGTGGCGTTGACCACCCGGCGGTTGCCCTCCGGATCCGACGGGTCCGGGTCCGTGACCTGGATGCGGCGCTGCTCCAACAGGCGGGCGAAGATGTCGCCAGCGGCCATCCGCTCGGTGCCCCAGTCATTGCGGGCGGCGAACACGTGGCGCGATGCGCGCACTTCCCAGGTGGCCCCGCTGATCCGGTCCACCCGTGCAGCCGGGTCTTTGATGATGTGGCGCAGGAACTGCTCGTGGATCTGAGGGGTCACCCACACCGCGCCGATGCGGGCCTCGATCTCATCGGCCCCCAGCGGGGCCGGCAGCACGGCCTCCAGGGCGGTCACGTTGGTCTGGAACCGCTCGTCGGCGGCTGCCGCGGCCCGGGCGGTGTCCAGCTTCTCGCGTACGTCTCCGGACAGGTGCTCCGCGCGGGTCTCGTAGACCCCGTCCTCGCCGGGCACTTCGTAGACCAGCTCCCCCAGGGTCTCGCGCGCGGACTCTTCGTCGGTGCCTAGCAGCCGGGCGATGTGGGTCAGATCCACGGTCCCCACCGTGTCCAGGGTGACGGCCAGGGCCTCATCGGGGGTGTCGACCCCGAGCACGGGCCGGCGCGGCTGCACCTGCCGCTCCGACAGCAAACCCGCCGGGGCCGCGGTGCCTGCGCCTTCGTCGAAGTGCTCCAAGGCCTTCACCAACGGCCCGAACGGGTCCCCGCGCAACAGGCGCACCGCCGGAGGAGTGACACGGGCCAGGATGTCCTCACCGGCATCGTTGGTGCGTCCGGTGCGCCGCTCCGTGAACCGATTGATTGGCCCGTATCGGTCTACATACGCCTCATAGCTGCCGCGCAGCTGCTCGCGCATGGCGTCGAGCTCATCGGTGTCCTCGACGTTGGCCGCCTCCAGGCTCAGCACGGCCCGCCCGGCATCGCGCAACCCGAGCAGGGCCCGCAGTTCGGTCTGCTGGGTGAGCGGCACCTTCAACGGTGCGTGCACCCCATCCACGGTGACCTGGGTGAAGCCCGCTGGCCCGCGGTCGGTGATGTGCCCGATCTGTTCCTGCTCACCAGCTGGAATCAGGGCGGCCGCCTCGAGCTTCTGCTCGCCACTGCGTTCCGTCATGCCGTACCCGGCCACCACGGCCTGCTCCGTGATTTCCGCTAACTGTTCGCGCAGCCGGGCCCCGGTGGCGGCCAGGTCCTCAGCACGCACAGTGAGGGTGGCGGAGCCGTACATCCCGTGGCCCATGGTGGGCTGCCCGAGTACCCGGGCGGGGTGAGCGAGGAAGTAGGAGTTCATGCGGGCTTGCTGGCCGTCCAGTTCCACCGCAGCGGTCTCCACCCACGACCGGTCCAGCGGCTGCTCCCCGGGCAGGCGGCGCCGGAAGATCAGCACATCGGTCAGCGCGTCCGTGCCGGCCGCCCTGCGGTGGGCCCCGGTCGGTAGACGCACCGCACCGAGCAGGTCGGCCGTCTCGGCCATCTCCCGGCGGGCTGCGGGGTTCTGCGCGTCCAGGGTGAACGCGCTGGAGATCACCCCGGCTACCCCACCGGGCCGGGTCAGGGCCAAGGATTTGAGGATGAAGTGGTTGTGCATCGAGTGCCCGCCCGCGTTGTGCCGGGGATCGTGCAGAGAGTTGCGGGAGAACGGGACGTTGCCCACCGCGACGTCGAAAGTGCCACCGGGCATCCGGGTGTCGGCGAAAGACTCGGTGCGGATGGTCGCCTCGGGATAGATGGCCTGGGAGATCGCCGCGGTCACGGGGTCCAACTCCACCCCGGTCATCTGCGCCCCTTCCGGGGCCAGGCCGATGAAGGTGCCGGCCCCGGAGCCAGGCTCCAGCACCCGACCACCCTGGAACCCGAGACTTTGGAGCGCGCCCCAGACCTCGGCTGCGATCGCCGGGTCGGTGTAGTGGGCGTTGATCACCGTGCGCCGGGCGGCGGCGTACTCGGCCTCATTCAGCAGCTCGTGCAGCTCGGCCCGCTCGGCCTCGTACTCGGTGCGGGACTCGTCGAAGACCTCCGCCACCCCACTGGCACCCCAGGACCCCCAGCGGACCAGCGTGGTGCGCTCGGCCTCGGTGGCGGCCCGCTCCTCGGCCTGCAGGGTGCGCAGCACGCGCAGCGCTGCGAGATTGGCTCGGAACCTCGCCTGCGCCCCGGACGGGGCCAACTCGTCCTGGGCACGCGGGACAAAGCGCCCCGAGGCCACAGACGCCTGAACTACGCCTGTTCGGCCTCCTGCCGGCGCACCTCGTCCCAGTACTCCCGGTCCTCCCGGTTCAGCTGCTGCACGATCCGCAGCCTCCGCGCCACCCCGGACTCCTCCTCGTTCTCCTCGTCCGGTTCCTCCTGCACCGACGGGTCCGGAGTCAGCATCTCCGCGCGCACGATCTCCTCGGCCTGCATCTTCGCCGCGTTCAACCGCCCCACCTTCTCCAGGAAGCTCTCCCCCACCGGGTCCGGGCCGGCCAGCGCCGTCGTCAAATCCTCCACCCTGATCGATGCCTCCTCCCCCAGCCTCTCGAACCACGCCTCCGGATCCGGGATCAGGGCGTACTCCGCGGGCGCGGTCGTCTTCCACGCTTCCTGCGCGAACTTGCCGTACGTGTTCATCACGAACCTCCTCGGGTTCCGGGAAGAGAAAGGCATCAATGCTCAGCTGCCCCTCGACTTGTGTCCTCTTGCGGGCTCGGGCCATGGGGGGGATCTCCTGATTGCGATCGGGAATCTCCCTCACACGCTACCCAGCCGCTCCACGGCCATCTTCGAGAACACGCACCAGCCAACACCCATTATGTTGATATGTCAACATAATGGGTGGGGCGTCAGCCCTTCTTGTGCCCCGAAAGAATCCCTACGGCCTCATGGGGATCGTGTGGCAGTCACTCTTGCGGAGACGCTGGGTACAGAAGCCGCCATCGTCGGATCGAGTCCACCTGTTGACCGTTGTGCAGGACCGACTTTTCGCGGTCCTCCGGTCGCCCGGCGGCTTCAGAGCCACATTCAGCTGAGGCGGTCCGCCAAGCTACGCACGAGGGCCAGCAACGCCTGCACCGATTCGTCGTCCTGCAAGGTCTGGGCCTTGATCGTCATGGCATCCCTGCCGTTGTCACGGTTGAGAGTGACGGTCACCTTGTGCACACCCCCGGGAACACGGCTGGTGCGCTCCGTCGCGCGAACGTCCAGGTCAAAATCGACGAGGTTGAGAGGCTCGACATGGATTTCCCTTGACCCGCTTCGCCCGTAGCCGGTGCTGAGCATGGCGTTGCCAACAAGGACATGCAGCACCCCTGCCTCGGCGGTCCACTCATTGCTGGTGACGGTCGCCCATATGTACTCGGGTTGTTGGTCGCCGAGGACGATGGCTAGTCGCTTGAGGGCAGGGTATAGATCGGGCTGCTCGCCCATGTCGTGCAAGTTGTAGTGGTCGCGGGCGAGCAGGCCATAGAGGGCTTGCTCGCGGGCGTGCGGATCGTCGCTCATCGGTGTCTCCGAGGTGTTGGGGGCTGGGGGGATTTCAGCGTATCGAGCCGATGCGACCGCATAACGTGAGGCGTCCCAGCAACTTGGGGACTGATGCGCGATCAGATGTCATCTGATCGCGCATCAACCCCCTTCCAAGTCAGCTTGATGGGGTCCCAGGTCTCTTCGGCGAGGTCTCCTTTTAATACCGGGTTCAGGAGGCGTTGGGCCAGGGCAGTGGCTGCATCGATGGCCTGGTAATTGGCGCAAGCGGGGATAGTGCGGGCCATTTTGGTATAGCTGGGTCCCCAAGCGGTGGGAATGGTGAAGTGGGTAAAAAGGTCGAGGCGGCGGCGTCGACGTTCGGTGTCGATGGCTGCAGCAAGGGATGCGGCGTTGAGGGGGTAGGTGGTGGCGATGACGACAAGATCCACGAGGTCTTTCTCTCGGGAGGAGGGAGCGCCGTTGTAGGTGGCCATGGTGGCGCAGACCTTGTCGGCAATCTGGTCCACGATCGGGTAGAGCCGGTAGTCGGTGGTCACCAAGCGGGGTAGGTGGAGACGGTTGGCCGGGGCGGTGGTCTCGATGGGCGCGGTAACTCCGGCGCCGATAGCCAGGTCCACGTGGAATGAGTGGAGTTTTGTGGTGCCCAGGTAGGGGATGAACGTGACCCGGTAGCCGTCGGTGTAGGGCTGGGCCTGTCCCTCCACAGCGTCGACGTGGCTGTGGTAGACGAACCGGAAGTAGTCCCCCAGGTCGACTGCCGCCAGGCGCTTGAGGTCCTCGAGAGCCTGATCGAGGGTGAAACCGTTGCGGTAGAGGTCCACGTCCAAGGTGGCCCGGGTGGAGGGGATGCGCGCGAGCATTCCCGTACCGCCCTTAAGGACCCATTCTGAATTGGCGCCGTCGGAGAAGACACGGCACAGGAACCGATCGAAACACGCCTGCCGGATCATGTTGCCGACATTGCGTGAGCGGTCCTGTTTGCCGGCATTGCGCGCGGCATTCTTGATGGCACTGTCCACTGCTGCGGAGGAGGAATAGGGCGGCTCAGATGGCATGGACACCTTTCACGGAGGGCTGGAGGAACTGCAGATGCGGGGAGGAGCCGCTGCGGAGGACGAGTAAGCAGCACATAGCACCAGACGAGCTTCATCAGAACGTCTTGGCAGTGAGTGACTACGGAGTATGGCTTATGGGGAGCCCTGTAACGATGGGGGTGTCCTCACGGGGCAGGTGCCGCCCTGAGGCCTTTACGAGGACGAAGCCTCCTCTTCTGCCGGCGGGGAGTCTTGGGTCAGTGCGGTGGCCTGATGTGACCCCCCTGAATGGTTCAGTGAACTACGCAGCCGCGCCGCTGTCTGTTGCCAGGCTGGGTTAGTAAACGGCTCCAGCGCGGTCCGCACGGCGGTCATGTTCACGGCGTTGAGCTGGGACAGCGAGGTGTTGGTGCGCAGGACTTCTCCAAGTGCCAGCAGATGCGGAGCCGTCTGTTGTTCAAGAGCACTCATGGTCTGTTGCAGCGGCTGAAGGGATGAGGTCAGTTGTTCCTGAAGTTGGCGCACCGTGTGGGCCAGTTCCGGGTTCAGAGTAGGCCCGTTCCCCGGATGGTGGGCGAGCAGGTTGCGCAGGTAGCGAGCAGTTACCAGCGGACCTATCTCCGTGGAAGCCATCCGGGCGGCCACACTCTCAGAATCCAGACCAACAATGCTCAGTAGGTGGTCAAGGAGGGCTTTCCCATCTCCGCGGGCGTGGCCGTGGCGTGCCGCGACCGGCCCTAGAAGATCGGCCAGCCACTGAAGGTTCACCCCACCAGCACGAGTCGCATCCGCCAGCGCGTCAGCCACCAGGGACAGGTCAATGCGATCGGCCACCATGTCCGCCAGGGTGCGCTCTGCGGTGGTGACCGGCAGTCCTGCCACCATGGTCACCTCGTTATCGTGGAGATGGCGAATGCGGAAGTGGATGCCGGCTCGCTGCGATTGTCGACGGGTAGGGGTGGTGAACTGGTAGGGCTCCGGAAGCAGATCCCCCATCTTATGAAGCCACGCCGCGCTTACTCCGGAGACCACCACACCGGCTGATCCATCGCTCAGCCGATCCTCGGCAGTACGAGTCGGATCAGTGGCCAGCCATCCGGCGCGTAGATCCTCGAACTCATCGGCCGGAGCCCCGGCTTCCCGGTACACCCCTTGCGTCAGTCGAATCAGATGCCCAGCTTCGGCCGCCCTTGCCAGCGCCAGTCGGGAGACACCAAGAGAGGCCGCCTGAGCCGTAGTGACCATCCCCCACTGGGATGCGGTCACCTCTCCCAGCATCCGCAGAACCTCAACCATCCTCATACTTAGATTGTATCCTCTAGTTGCAACAAACCAAGTCCAATGGCGCACGCATGCAAGGAATCCCGTACATCTGTCCTCCTCACCAGTGGATCGGGACTGGTGCATGGAGGAGTGATACCTGGGGTGGTCTAGCCGCTGTGCAGCCCGGAGCTACGCGGCACGGACCTGTAGGACATCCCATTACGGCGACGTAGTTCTCGTGAGTCGATGGCCGGTAAGCCGGCCATATGTAAAGCGAGTGGTGGCGGTGAGCCACCTGCCCT
>NZ_LQBK01000040.1 GCF_001483755.1 Kocuria rosea subsp. polaris | reverse complement strand
CATCCCACGGAGGCAGGACAGCAACAACCAATCAACCGAAAAAAACTTCGGTATCAACAAACATGGCACACTATTGAGTTCTCAAACAACAGACCGGTCAGCGTGTCTGACTTGACACCTTGCTGCCGGAGTGCTCTGCAACCTTAGCCCTTCCGATCGGCCCCGGTCAATCTCGGGTGAACTCTTGGTTACCCGATCGTGACGGCGCCGCCTTCCGGCGAAGCTCACAATCTCCCACCCTAACACTCTTCCGTTCCCGTGCAACTCGCTGGTTGCTCGGTGCGGACGGTCCGGAGCGGGATCGCCGTCCCGTGGTTCTCCCGGAGGAGTTCCTCGCCGCGACGACTTGGAAGAAGTTACCCGCTTTCCGCGGCCCGTGCAAACCGGGTGTCCCGGCCCCGCTGCCGCCCTCCCCCTCGCGCCCCGGAGCGGGGTCCGACGGCGGAAGGGCCCGGATCCGAGGATCCGGGCCCTTCCGCCGCTGCTCCGCTCCGCGCCTGCCGGGCGCGGCCGGCTCAGTGCTCGGCCGGCTTGAGGTACAGCACCGCCAGCGGCGGAACGGTGAGCTCGACCGATGCGGGGTTGCCGTTGTGCGCGCCCTCGGTGGCCGTCACCTTGCCGAGGTTGCCCACCCCGGACCCGCCGAAGTGCTCGGAGTCCGTGTTGAGCACCTCGACCCACTCACCGGCCCACGGCAGGCCCAGCCGGAAGTTCTCGTGCGGGTTGCCGGCGAAGTTCGCCACGCACACGAGCGGGTTGCCCTGCTCGTCCCAGCGGGTGAAGGACAGGGTGTTGCGTCCGGCGTCGGCGGCGTCGATCCACTCGAACCCGGCGGGGTTGTTGTCCCGCTCGTACAGCGCGGGCGTCTCCCGGTAGATCCCGTTGAGGGTGCGCACCAGCTCCTGGACCCCCTTGTGCGGCGGGGTCTCGGAGAGCCACCAGTCCAGGCCGTGCTCCTGGGACCACTCGGACTCCTGGGCGTACTCCGTGCCCATGAAGATCAGCTGCTTGCCGGGGTGGGCCCACATGAAGGCCAGGTACGCACGGACGTTGGCGAGCTGCTGCCACCGGTCGCCCGGCATCTTGCGCAGCAGGGAGCCCTTGCCGTAGACGACCTCGTCGTGGGAGATCGGGAGCAGGAAGTTCTCCGAGAACGCGTAGACCAGCGAGAACGTGAGCTTGTTGTGGTGGTAGTACCGGTTGACCGGGTCCTCCGCCATGTACTCGAGGGTGTCGTTCATCCACCCCATGTTCCACTTGAGCCCGAAGCCCAGCCCGTCCGCGTCGGTCGGGCGCGTCACGCCCGGGTAGGAGGTCGACTCCTCGGCGATCATCACGATGCCCGGGGTGCGCTTGTACGCGGTGGCGTTGGCCTCCTTGAGGAAGGCGATGGCCTCGAGGTTCTCCCGGCCGCCGAAGACGTTGGGCTCCCACTCCCCCTCGTTGCGCGAGTAGTCGAGGTAGAGCATGGACGCGACCGCGTCCACGCGCAGGCCGTCCACGTGGAACTCCTCGAGCCAGTAGGACGCGTTGGCCACCAGGAAGTTCCGGACCTCGTTGCGGCCGTAGTCGGGGATCAGCGTCCCCCAGTCCTTGTGCTCGCCCCGGCGGGGGTCGGCGTGCTCGTACAGGGGCTCGCCGTCGAAGCGGGCCAGCGCCCACTCGTCCTTCGGGAAGTGGCCCGGGACCCAGTCCACGAGCACTCCGATGCCGGCCTGGTGCAGCTTGTCCACGAGGTAGCGGAACTCGTCCGGGCTGCCGAAGCGGGAGGACGGTGCGTAGTAGGACGTGACCTGGTAGCCCCAGGAGCCGCCGAACGGGTGCTCGGCCACCGGCATGAACTCCACGTGCGTGAAGCCCTGCCAGGTCAGGTACTCGACGAGCTCCTTCGCGAGGTCCTTGTACCCGAGGCCCTTCCGCCACGAGCCGATGTGCAGCTCGTAGACGCTCATGGGCGCGTTGTGCGGATCGGTCGTCGCCCGGCGCGCCATCCAGGCGTCGTCCTGGAACTCGTACTCGGACTCGAAGACGCGGGAAGCCGTGGACGGCGGCACCTCGGTGCCGAAGGCCATGGGGTCCGCCTTCTCGCGCCAGCCGCCGTCCCGGCCGAGGATGCGGAACTTGTAGGTGGCCCCGGAGCCGAGGCCCGGGACGAAGATCTCCCACACGCCCGAGGACCCGAGGGAGCGCATCGCGTGCTCGCTGCCGTCCCAGCCGTTGAAGTCGCCGATGACCCGGACCGCCTGGGCGTTGGGCGCCCACACGGCGAAGGCCACACCGGTGATGTCGCCCATCGCGGAGGGGTAGCGGCGCACGTGCGCGCCGAGGACGTTCCACAGCGTCTCGTGGCGTCCCTCGCCGATCAGGTGGAGGTCCAGCTCGCCCAGGGTCGGCCCGAAGCGGTACGGGTCGTCCATCCGCTGCGGCTCGAGGTCCCGGTAGGTCACGTCCACGCGGTAGTCGGGGATCCGCCCCGGCTCGTGCGCGGGGACCACTCCCGTGAAGATGCCGCCCCACTCGTGCTCGAGCTCGAAGGTGCCGTCCTGCGTCACGACGGCCACGGCGGTCGCGAAGCGGCGCAGCGTGCGCACGGTGACGCTGCCGTCCGGGTTCAGGTGGGCGCCCAGGACGCTGTGCGGGTCGTGGTGGCGGCCCTCGGACACCGCGGCCAGCAGGTGCTCGGCCACGGGCACCGGGCCCGCCGGGGCCACGTCGTGGCCGGCCGGGGCCGGGCGGGAGCTCTGGACGGGGTCGGATCGGTCCTGCGGAGTGCTGGCGCTCACTGCGTCCTCGATTTCCGTTCCCGGTTCCGCCGAGATGTGCCGCGCGGAGCGGGAGCTGTCGTCGTCGTGGTCGGTGCCGGGCACGGGGTCCGCACCGGCGGTATCAGGGTTCACGCTACGCGACCGGAGGCTCTCCAGTGAACGGCGCACCGCCGCGGCGGGCACGTCCACCCAGTCGGGCCGGTTGCGCTGCTCGTAGACGACCTCGTACAGGGCCTTGTCCAGCCACAGCGCCAGGAACAGCGGGGAACCGCGGTCCACCGTGTGCCCCGCGCCCTGCTCGTAGCCCGCCAGGAACGCGTCGCCGGCACGCCGGCCCCACTCCTCCGCGTCCTGCGCGCCGGCACGGGCGCCGAAGGCGGCGGCGTAGTCGAAGGACCGCAGCATGCCGACCACGTCGCGCAGGGCGACGTCCGGGCGGGTGCGCTCCTCGATGGCGCGCAGCGGCTCGCCCTCGAAGTCCAGGACCTTGAACTGTCCGTCCTCGGTCTGCAGGACCTGGCCCAGGTGGTAGTCGCCGTGGATGCGCTGCAGCGGGGGCAGCTCCGGCACGTCGCCGAGGGACGTGATCAGCTGGTCGAGGGCGGTCGCGTGCTCCGAGAACAGGGAGCCGGTCTCGGTGCGGGCCCAGCGCAGGCGTCCCCCGAGGTCGTTCAGGAGACGGGCGCGGGCGGCGTCGTCGGGCGTCTCCGAACCGAAGGCGCGGCCCAGGTCGCGGTGCACGCGCGCGGTCGTGCGGCCCAGCTCCCGGGCCTCCTCGGAGAAGTCCGCGCCCTGCTCCGCGGCCTCGACGGCCCGCGCCCACGCGTCGGCGGAGCCGGCCAGGAACTCGGTGGCCACGGCGAGCTGCCCCTGCACGGCGCTCAGCCCGGAGCGCCAGCGGGCGTCGAGCCACCCGAAGGTGCTCGGCACCGCGGGACAGCCCAGGGAGGTGAGCTCGCGGCCCACCTCGACGTCCGGGTTGTCGCCCTCCCCCAGCACGCGGAAGAACTTCACGATCACGGTGTCGGCGTCCTCCCGGCCCGCGGGCGGGGTCAGGATCACCGAGGAGTTCGACTGCTCGCTGGAGATCACGCGCACCTGCTGGGGCGTGTCGACGGCATAGGTGACGCTCAGGGCGTCGCCGTGCGCACCGGTCACGGTCAGGCCCAGGGGGCCGGAGCTCACCGACTCCGCGCGCTGCATCAGCTCGAGGACCGGGCCGACGAACACCGGGTCCCCGACCCCGTCGTAGACCCAGGGACCGGCCACGGCGTCCTCCGCCCCGGGCAGCGGCAGGCCCGTGCGGTGGGCCACGGCACGGCCGGCGCGGGCGGCCCGCTCCCGGAGGAAGCGCGCGGCCCGGCGGGGCGCGGGTCCCTCCTCCTCGGCCCCGTCCGCCCCGGGGTCCTCGGCCGCGGCCGGCGCCAGCTCCCCGACGAGAAAGCGCTCGGCGCCCTCGAGGGGCGCGGCGCGGAAGGTCAGCGGCACCTGGAGGAGCTCGGTGCGGGCCCCCTCGGAGGCCTCCAGCAGCAGGATCCGGGCGCCCGCGCCCTCCTGGTCCGGCAGGGCGAGCTGGGCGACGACCCGCAGTTCCACGCCGGCACCGCCGTCCGCGAAGGGGAACCACCGCTGCCGCGGCAGCCACCGGCGCAGGAGGTCGAGGAGCTCGTCGGGGTGCTGGTCGGTCATGGGATCAGGTCCTTCCGGGGCGGGCGTGGAGGTGGACGGACTCGGGGACGCGCTCAGGACGTCGGGGTCGCGGTGATGATCGGCATGGCCGTGGTCTGGGGGTGCGTGCCGTCGTCGCGGGGAGCGGCCCGGAGGCGCAGCCAGAAGAAGTCCTGGCTGCCCAGGGTGATGCGGTACTCCCCGGCCTCGTCCACCTCGCCGAACAGGTCGCCGCCGAAGAGCTCGCGCAGACCGCGGCCCGCGAACTGGGGCAGCCGGATGCGCGCGCACGCAGGGGTGTGGGCGAGGTTGAACAGGCACAGCACGGTCTCGCCGCGCCCGTCGTCGGTCTCCGCGTCGGGGAGCACGCGCAGGAACGCGAGCACGGAGTCGTGGTCGGTCTCCACGCCGACGTAGGAGCCGAGGCCGAAGGCCGGGTGGGCCTTGCGCACGGCCAGCATCTGGCGCATCCAGTGCAGCAGGGACGACGACGACGCCAGCTGCGCCTCCACGTTGACCTGGTTGTAGTGGTAGACCAGCGACTGGACCACGGGCAGGTACAGCTTGCCCGGGTCCGCCTTGGAGAACCCGGCGTTGCGGTCCGGGGTCCACTGCATCGGCGTGCGGGACGCGTCCCGGTCGTCGAGCCAGATGTTGTCGCCCATCCCGATCTCGTCCCCGTAGTACAGGAACGGACTGCCCGGCAGGGACATGAGCAGCGCGTGGATGAGCTCGATCTCCGCGCGGGAGTTGTCGAGCAGGGGCGCCAGCCGGCGGCGGATGCCCACGTTGGCGCGCATCCGGGAGTCGGGGGCGTACCAGCCGAGCATCGCCTGCCGCTCCTCGGTGGTCACCATCTCGAGGGTCAGCTCGTCGTGGTTGCGCAGGAACGTCCCCCACTGGGTGCCGCGCGGGATGTCCGGCGTCTCCTGCATGGTCTCCACGATCGGGGCGGCCTTCTGGTCCCGCAGCGCGTAGAAGATCCGCGGCATGATCGGGAAGTGGAAGCACATGTGGCACTCCGGGCTCTCCTCGGTGCCGAAGTACTCCACCACCTCGTGCGGCATCTGGTTCGCCTCGGCGATGACCACGCGGCCCGGGTACTCCTCGTCGATCATGGCCCGCAGCCGCACCAGGAAGTCGTGGGTCCCCGGGAGGTTCTCGCAGTTCGTCCCCTCCTCCTCGATCAGGTAGGGGATCGCGTCGGCCCGGAAGCCGTCGATGCCCATGTCGAGCCAGAACTTGACCACGTCGAACACGGCCTCGACCACGGCGGGGTTCTCGAAGTTGAGGTCCGGCTGGTGCGAGAAGAAGCGGTGCCAGAAGAACTGGCGGCGGATCGGGTCGAACGTCCAGTTCGACTCCTCGGTGTCCACGAAGATGATCCGGGCATCCTGGTACTTCTCGTCCGTGTCCGACCAGACGTAGAAGTCGCCGTACGGTCCGTCGGGGTCCTCGCGGGAGGCCTGGAACCAGGGGTGCTGGTCGCTCGTGTGGTTGAGCGGCAGGTCCGTGACCACGCGCAGCCCGCGGGCGTGCGCCTCGGCCACGAGCCGCTTGAAGTCGCTGATCGTCCCGAACTCGTCCAGGACCGAGTAGTAGTCGGAGATGTCGTAGCCCCCGTCCCGCAGCGGCGACTCGTAGAACGGAGGGATCCACAGACAGTCGATGCCCAGCCACTGCAGGTAGTCCAGCTTGTCGATCAGGCCGGAGAAGTCGCCTGAGCCGTCACCGTTGGCGTCGGAGAACGCCCGGACGAGCACCTCGTAGAACACCGCTTTGCGGAACCAGTCGGGGTCGTGGGAGATGCCGGGGGCGTTGAGCGAGTACGGCGAGATGCTCATGCGGGGGTGCCGCCTTTCGGACGGGTGGGTCGGAGACCATCGGTGCTTCGGGAGGGGCCCTCCAGGGCAGTGCGCCCAGGAGGGCCCCGGCGGGGTGCGGTGGCGCCCCTACTTGACGTTGCGGCGGATGTGCAGGACGTGCGCGGGGTCGTAGTGCGGGTCCAGCCGCACGTAGTTGTGCGTGCCCCACTTCCAGGAGTTCCCGCTGAGCAGGTCGTCCACCCAGAAGCTGCCGTCCTCGTTGAAGTCCGCGTCGTCCAGGTTCAGGGACTCCAGGTCCAGCCACACGGTGCCCTCGCGGACCGCGTGCGGGTCCACGTTGACGACCACCACGACCGTGTCCTTGTAGCTCGAGCCCCCGTGCCGCACCGTCTTGGTCTTCGAGTAGGCGACCAGGGCGTCGTCGGACGTGGACTGCACCGTGAGGTTCTGCAGGTCGCCCAGCGAGGCGTGCCGGCGCCGGATCTCGTTGAGCCGCGTGAGGTACGGGGCCAGGGACTCGCCGCGCTCCTCGGCGCCGGCGAAGTCCCGGGGCCGGTACTCGTACTTCTCGTTGTCCACGTACTCCTCGGCCCCTGCCCGGGCCACGTGCTCGTAGAGCTCGTAGCCGGCATAGACGCCCCACAGGGGGGAGCCGGTGGCGGCCAGGACGGCGCGGATCTTGAAGGCCGCGGGCCCGCCGAACTGCAGGTACTCGGTGAGGATGTCGGGGGTGTTGACGAAGAAGTTCGGCCGGTAGACCGCCGAGGTCTCGTGGCTGATCTCCGCCAGGTACTCCTCGATCTCCTTCTTGGTGTTGCGCCAGGTGAAGTACGAGTAGGACTGCTGGAAGCCGACCCGGGCGAGGCCCTGCATCATGGCGGGACGCGTGAACGCCTCGGCCAGGAACACGACCTCGGGGTGCTTGGCGTTGACGGTGCCGATCAGCCACTCCCAGAACCACAGGGGCTTGGTGTGCGGGTTGTCGACGCGGAAGATCTTGACCCCGTGGGAGATCCACAGCTCCACGATCCGCAGCACCTCGAGGGACAGGCCCTCGGGGTCGTTGTCGAAGTTGATCGGGTAGATGTCCTGGTACTTCTTCGGCGGGTTCTCCGCGTACGCGATGGAGCCGTCGGCACGGGTCGTGAACCACTCCGGGTGCTCCGTGACCCACGGGTGGTCCGGGGAGGCCTGCAGGGCCAGGTCCAGGGCCACCTCGAGGCCGAGGTCCCCGGCGCGGGCGACGAAGCCGTCGAAGTCCTCGAACGAGCCGAGGTCAGGGTGGATCGCGTCGTGTCCGCCCTCGGGGGAGCCGATGGCCCACGGCGAGCCCGGGTCCTGCGGACCGGCCACCAGCGTGTTGTTGGGGCCCTTGCGGTGGGCGCGGCCGATCGGGTGGATCGGAGGCAGGTAGATGACGTCGAAGCCCATGGCCGCGACACGGTCGAGGCTCTCCGCGGCGGTCCGGAAGGTGCCGGAGGCCCAGGTGCCGGACTCGGCGTCGAACACGGCGCCCTCGGAGCGGGGGAAGAACTCGTACCAGGACCCGCGGCCGGCGGCGGTCCGCTCGACCTTCAGCGGGTACCGGCGGCTCTCGGTGACCAGGTCCCGCACGGGCCGCTCGGCCACGACGGCCAGCACCTCGGCCGAGGTGCCGGCCTCGAGCCGGTGCTCGGCGGGCAGCTCGCCGTTGCCGAGCGTGCGCGAGACCGAGCGGAACAGCTCCGCGTCGGAGTCCGGGCGGCCCGGCTCCGCGGCGGCGCGGTCGAAGAGCGCGACGCCCTCGGCCAGCATGAGGTCGACGTCCTGGCCCACGCCCACCTTGATCTCGGCGGCGTGGCGCCACGTCTCGAACAGGTCGCCCCAGCCCTCGACGGCGAAGGTCCAGGCGCCCTCGGCGGTCGGCGTCAGCCACGCCTCGTAGCGGTCGGTGCCGGGGGTGGTGAGGCGCATCGGCACGCGCTCGGCCTCCGCGCCCTGCGGGTCGTAGAGCACCGCGGTCACGCCCAGGGCGTCGTGCCCCTCGCGGAACACGGTGGCGCCCACCCGGACCGTCTCGCCCGGCACGGCCTTGGCCGGGAAGCGCCCGTCCTCGACCACGGGGCTGACGCCGACGACCGGGATCCGGCCGTAGACCAGGTCCTCGCGGGAGAACGCCGAGCCGGCGGCCTTCCGGCGCGTGGTCGTCGCCTTCCGCGGCGTGGTGGCCTTCTTCGCGGCAGCCGTCCGCGTGGTGCCGGCCTTCGCGGCCGGGGCCTTGGCAGCCCCGGTCTTCGCGGCCGGGGTCTTCGCGGCCGCGGTCCTGGTGGTCGAGGTCCGCCGCGCGCGGGGCTTCGGCTCCGCGGGCTCCGCGGCGGGGACGACGGCGACGCCGGGCTCGTCCTCCACGGGCGCAGCGGCTTCCGCCGCCGGGGCCTTCTTGGCAGTCGAGGCCCTGCGCCGCGCGGGCGCCTTCTTCGCGGGCTGCTCGGCCGCCGCGGCGGCGGCACCGGCGCCGGGAACGGCGGGCGTCGTCGAGGAGTCGGGGGCGGGCGCGCCGGCCGGGCTCTGGGCCGGGTCGGACGGGGGCGGCGTGTTGGCTTGGCTCACCTGGACCACGTTAGCGACAAACCCGGCGATCGTTAAGCCCGCTGTCGAACCGTGGGACGGTGTCGCTGCCCCGGTCTGCTGCCCCGGTCTCCCGCCCTGTCCCCCCGTGCCGGAGGAGCTGCCCGGCGCGCCGGAGCACGGCTGGGCCGTGGCGCCCCGGTCCGGCGCCCCGGCACCGGTAGTCTGACGGCGTGAAGGCAATCCGTAGATTCACCGTGCGCACCGTGCTGCCGGAGTCCATCGCCCCTCTGAGCCGGCTCGCGAGGAACCTCCGCTGGTCCTGGCACCGGCCCACCGAACAGCTGTTCGCGGACCTCAACCCCCAGGCGTGGGAGGCGGTGCACGGGGATCCGGTCAAGCTCCTCGGCTCCCTCACCCGGGAGGAGATCCAGCAGATCGCCCAGGACCCGGCCACCGTGCGCCGGATCACGGAGCTGGACGCCGACCTCGAGCGCTATCTCACCGAGGACCTGTGGTACCAGCGGACCCAGACGGAGGACGCCCCGCGGGCCATCGCCTACTTCTCCGCCGAGTACGGGGTCACCTCCGTGCTCCCCCAGTACTCGGGCGGACTGGGGATCCTCGCCGGCGACCACCTCAAGAGCGCCTCGGACCTCGGCGTGCCGGTGGTGGGGGTCGGCCTGTTCTACCAGCACGGCTACTTCAAGCAGTCCCTGTCCCGCGACGCGTGGCAGCAGGAGTCCTATCCCGTGCTCGACCCGGACGGCATGCCGCTGACGCTGCTGCGGGAGGAGGACGGCACCCCGGTCCGGATCACCCTGCCCCTGCCCAACGGCCGCTCCCTGTCCGCCCACATTTGGCGGGCGGACGTCGGCCGCGTCCCGCTGCTGCTGCTCGACTCCGACATCCCGGACAACGACGACCACGCCCGCAACGTCACGGACCGCCTCTACGGCGGCGGCGGAGACCACCGGCTCCAGCAGGAGCTGCTCCTGGGGATGGGCGGGATCCGCGCGCTGCGGGCCTTCTCCCGGCTGACCGGCGCACCGGCCCCGGAGGTCTTCCACTGCAACGAGGGCCACGCCGGGTTCCTGGGCGTCGAGCGGATCGCGGAGCTCATGGACCCCGCGGACGGGACCGAGCCGATGACCTGGGACGAGGCCCTGACCGCCGTGCGCTCGGCCACCGTGTTCACCACCCACACCCCGGTGCCGGCGGGCATCGACCGGTTCGAGCAGTCGCAGATCGAGCACTTCCTCGACGCGGGTCTCGCCCCGTCCGTGCCCACGGCCCAGGTCCTCGCCCTGGGCGCGGAGGACTACGACGGCGGCGACCGGTCGAAGTTCAACATGGCGGTCATGGGCCTGCGCCTGGCCCAGCGCGCCAACGGGGTGGCCAAGCTGCACGGCGTGGTCTCCCGGGGGATGTTCCAGGGCCTGTGGCCGGGCTTCGACGCCGACGAGGTGCCGATCGGCTCGATCACCAACGGTGTGCACGTGATGACGTGGATCGACCCGCGCATGGCGGAGCTGGCCCTCGACCCGATGGGCCCCGACCTGAACCGGGCGGCGCGGTGGCGCCGCATCTACACCGCGGACGACGCCGAGCTGTGGGCCGTCCGCCGGGAGCTGCGCGCCCGCCTGGTGGAGGACGTCCGGGCCCGGCTGCGGGCGTCGTGGAAGAAGCGCGGTCTCGCGGACGCCGAGCTGGGCTGGACCGACACGGTCCTCGACCCGGGCGTGCTCACGATCGGCTTCGCCCGCCGGGTGCCCACCTACAAGCGGCTCACGCTCATGCTGCGGGACCCGCAGCGGCTCAAGCGGATCCTGCTGGACCCGGAGCACCCGGTCCAGCTCGTGGTCGCCGGGAAGTCCCACCCGGCCGACGAGCAGGGCAAGCGCCTGATCCAGGACCTCGTGCGCTTCACCGACGATCCGGAGGTGCGCCACCGCATCGTGTTCCTCCCCAACTACGACATCGCGATGGCGCGGACCCTGTTCCCCGGCTGCGACGTGTGGCTGAACAACCCGCTGCGCCCGCTCGAGGCGTGCGGCACGTCCGGGATGAAGGCCGCCCTCAACGGCGGGCTGAACCTGTCGGTGCTCGACGGCTGGTGGGACGAGATGTACGACGGCCAGAACGGCTGGGCCATCCCGACCGCCGACGAGGGCGCGCACCCGGACGAGCGCGACGACATCGAGGCCGCGGCGCTCTACGAGCTCATCGAGAACCACGTGGCCCCGCGGTTCTACGGCGAGACCGCGGAGGGCTCGGACCCGAACACCGACGGCGTGCCGCACCAGTGGCTGGCCATGGTCAAGCACACCCTGGCGACCCTGGGCCCGCGGGTCTCCGCCAAGCGCATGCTCGAGGACTACGTGCGGCAGCTCTACGTCCCGGCCGCCGTCTCCGGACGCCGGTCCGCGCTGGACGGCCACGCGGCCGCCCGGTCCAAGTCCCGGTGGGTGGGACGCGTGCGCCAGGCCTGGGACCACGTGTCGGTCGAGCACGTCGACACCGAGGGCGTGGCCCAGGACCCGCAGATCGGCGACGAGCTCACGGTGTGCGCCTACGTCTCGCTCGGCTCGCTGAGCCCGGACGACGTGTGCGCGGAGATCGGCTACGGCCGGGTCTCGGAGACCGACCACATCCACGAGCGCAAGTACGCGGCCCTGAGCCCCGTCGGCGACCTGGGCGGCGGCCGGCACAAGTTCTGCGGGACGATCACCGTGGACCGCTCGGGTCCGTTCGGCTACACCGTCCGGGTGCTGCCGGACCACCCCGAGCTCGCCGACAAGGCCGAACTGGGGCTGGTGGCCAACGCCTGAGCCGCCGGCGGCACGGCACCGCGTGGCCCACGGAGGGGCCGCACCCGGGCGTTCCGGGTGCGGCCCCTCCGCCGTCCGTCCCTCCTCGGCGGCGCTTCCGCTCAGCGGCTCAGCGGCTCAGAGCACCCGGAAGAGCGTCACCGAGCTGGCGGGGACGCCCTGCGCCTGGCCCGCCCGGAAGCGCGTGCCGTAGCGCCCGTGCAGCACCGAGGCCGTGCTGTGCACCAGCGAGTAGAGGCCGTCGGCCCGCTCGAGGGGGTGCCCGTCCTCCTCCGGCCGCAGCAGGTCCGCGAGGTGCGGGAAGGTGATCGCCATGTCGGCGCTCGCCCCGTTGATCACCATGAGCCCCGCCACCCGGCCGCCCCGGGAGCCGATCAGCACCTGGATGGTCCGGGCTCCGGGGGTCTGCCAGCCGGTGGCGGTCATGGCCGTCCCGTCCGGGCCGAACCAGTGCATCATCACCTCGTCGGGGCGGGTCGGGAAGTGGGACGGCTGCCCCGCCAGGAACTCCCCGCGCACGCCCACCAGGGAGCGGGTGGCCGCGAGCATGGCGCGGTCCGCCGGGGTGAGCCGCCAGTCCACCCAGGACAGCTCGTTGTCCTGGCAGTAGGCGTTGTTGTTCCCGCGCTGGGTGCGGCCGAACTCGTCCCCCGCCGTGATCATCGGCACGCCCTGCGAGAAGAGCAGGGTGGCCATGACGTTGCGCGCGGTCTGCGCCCGGTCGGCCCGGATCCGGACGTCCCGCGCCGGGCCCTCCACGCCGTGGTTCCACGAGTGGTTGTCGTTGGTCCCGTCCCGGTTCTTCTCCAGGTTGTCCTGGTTGTGCTTGTTGTCGTAGGAGACGAGGTCCGCCAGGGTGAAGCCGTCGTGGGCGGTCACGAAGTTCACGGACGCCAGGGCGCTGCGCCCGGACGCCGCGAACAGGTCCGCGGAGCCGGCGAGCGCCCCGGCGAGCCGTGCGGCGTTGCCGCCGTCCCCGCCCAGGCTCATGCTGCGGGGGCCGGTGAGCCAGAAGTCGCGCACGGTGTCCCGGAAGCGGTCGTTCCAGTCGGCCCACCCCTCGGGGAAGTGGCCGGTCTGCCAGCCGCCCATGCCCACGTCCCAGGGCTCGGCGATCAGCTTCGTGCCGAACAGGGCGGGGTCCGCCCCGACGGCCACGAGGAAGGGGTGGTTGCGGGTGAAGCGGTGGCGCTCGTCCCGGGCCAGCTCGGGGGCGAGGTCGAAGCGGAAGCCGTCCACGTGGCAGCGCTCCACCCAGTAGCGCAGGGAGTCCAGCGCCATCTGCACCACCCGCGGGTTGCCGAAGTTCACGGAGTTGCCGCACCCGGTGACGTCCACGTAGCGGCCGTCCTCGCCGTGGCGGTAGTAGGCCTCGTCGCCGAGTCCCCGCCAGCAGTAGGCGGGTTCCTCCTGGCCGGCCTCGGCCGTGTGGTTGTAGACGACGTCGAGGTAGACCTCGAGGCCCGCGCGGTGCAGGTCCCGGACCATGGCCTTGAACTCGTCCAGCACGCCCTGCGGGCCGCGGGCGCGGGCGGCCTCGGTCGCGTAGCCGGTGTGCGGGGCGAAGAAGCCCAGCGTGTTGTAGCCCCAGTAGTTGCTGAGTCCGAGGCCCGTGAGGTGGGGCTCGTCCAGGTGGGCGTGCACGGGCAGGAGCTCGACGGCCGTGACGCCCAGGGACGTGAGGTACTCGGTCATCGCGGGGTGCGCGAGCCCCGCGTACGTGCCTCGCAGCTCCTCCGGGACGTCCGGGTGCAGGGCGGTCAGGCCCTTGACGTGCGCCTCGTAGACCACGGTGTCCCGCCACGGGGTGGCGGGACGGCGGTCCTCGTCCCAGTCGAAGTCCTGCTGGACGACCACGGAGACGTACCGTCCTCCGTAGGCGTCGGGACCGGGGTCCTCGACCCCGGGCGGCGGGGCGACCCGGCGCAGGCCCTTGCCGTAGGGGTCGAGCAGGATCTGCTGGTCGGCGGGGTCCGGGGAGCGGTGGCGGGAGGCGACCGGCGAGTCGGCGGCGACGAAGCCGTACTCCGTGCCGGCGGGCAGGGCCGGGGCCTCGTCCCGGTGCAGCGCGTAGTCGAAGCCCGTCTCCGAGAGCCGCTGCTGCTCGGCCGGCGGGACCGTCCCGTGGTGCACCCCGCCGGTGCGGCCGGTGAGCCGTCGCCGCTGCCACCGCCCGCCGGGCACCCGGTAGACGAGGTCCACGTCGGGGATCCCGGGGGCGTAGACGGCCACGTTGGCGCTGCCGTCGCGCTCGTGCGAGGGGTGGACCCCGAGGGGGTAGGGGTGGGAGACGTACGGCCGACCGGTGTCCTGCCGCCGGGGCTCAGGCACCAGCACGGCGTCGCGACACCTCGTACAGGGTGATGCCCACGGCCATCGAGGCGTTGAGCGACTCCATCGTGGAGTCGATGGGGATGGACACGATCTGGTCGCAGTTCTCGGTGACCAGCCGGGACAGGCCCTTGCCCTCCGAGCCGACCACGACGACGAGGGGCTCGGTGGCCAGCTCGAGGCCGGGCAGCTCGACGTCGCCGCCGCCGTCGAGACCGACCACGAAGTAGCCCATGGCCTTGAGCTCCTCGAGCGTGCGGTTGAGGTTGGCGGCCTTCGTGACGGGCACGCGGGCCGCGGCGCCGGCGCTGGTCTTCCAGGCGGAGGCCGTGACGCCCACGGACCGGCGCTCGGGCACGATCACGGCACTGCCCGAGAACGCGGAGACGCTGCGGATGATCGCGCCGAGGTTGCGGGGGTCGGTGATCCCGTCGAGGGCGACCAGCAGCGGGGGGCGGCGGACGTGCCGCTTCTCCCACTGGGTCATGAGCTTGCGGGCCGTCTCCACGGCGTCCTGGTACTCGTAGGGCGGCACCTGCAGGGCCACGCCCTGGTGCACGGCGTCGCTGGTGAGCCGGTCGAGCTCGCCCTTGGAGGCCTCGAGGATCGTGATCCCGCGCTCGGCGCAGATCTGCAGGATCTCGCGCACGCGGTCGTCGACGTCGATCTTGCTGGCCGCGTGCAGGGCCTTGGCGGGGATGTCCGCGCGCAGCGACTCGAGCACCGAGTTCCGCCCGGTGACGAGATCCTCCTGCACCCTGCCGCGGGAGCGCGCCGGGGTGCGGCCGCCCGGGCTCTGCCGGCGCTCGGCGGCCTTCTTCATCTTGTGCGCCTTGTGGTAGGGGCGGTCCTCGGCCTTGGGCGTGGGGCCCCGGCCCTCGAGGGCCTTGCGGCCGTGGCCGCCGGTGCCGACCAGCGGGCCCTTCTTGTTCTTGCGGATCGCGCCGGGACGCTTCGGGGCTGGCATGGGTTCCTCTGTTCGGTCGTGGGTGGTGGGGGCGGGCCGGTCAGGCCACGGACCAGGTGGATCCGCCGGGGGCGTCGCGCACCGCGACGCCGGCCGCGGCGAGCTCGTCCCGGATCGCGTCGGCCCGGGCCCAGTCCTTGGCGGCGCGGGCCCGGTCCCGCTGGGCGAGCAGCGAGCGCACGAGGGTGTCGAGGGCCGTGTGCTCGGCCGCGTTGCCCGCGGCGACGCCGAGGTCCATGAGCCCGGTCAGCCCGAGCACGTCGGTCATCGCGCGGACCGCGCGGGCGGGCCCGGCGGCGTCGAGGCCGTCGGCGAGCGCGGAGTTGCCGGCGCGGACGGTCTCGTGCAGGACCGCGAGGGCCTGGGGGACGTTGAGGTCGTCGTCCATGGCCTCGCCGAAGGCCTCCGGCACGTCCCCGGCCGCCCCGTCGGGGCCGGCCCCGGCGTCCCGGGCCGCGCGCAGGAAGGACTCCACCCGTTCGACCGCGGCCGTGGCCTCGGCCAGGGAGGTGGGCCGGTAGTCCAGCACGGACCGGTAGTGGGCCTGACCGAGGTAGTAGCGCACGGCCAGCGGCCGGGCCTCGGCGAGCATGTCCGCCGGGGACACGGTGTTGCCGATCGACTTGGACATCTTCTCGCCCGCGTAGGTGACGAGCCCGTTGTGCAGCCAGAGGCTCGCGAACCGCTGCCCGGCCGCCGCGGACTGGGCGAGCTCGTTCTCGTGGTGGGGGAAGCGCAGGTCCAGCCCGCCGCCGTGGATGTCGAAGTGCTCGCCGAGGTACTTCGCGGCCATGGCGGAGCACTCGAGGTGCCAGCCGGGACGGCCGGCGCCCCAGGGCGAGTCCCAGCTCGCGGTCTCGGGCTCGCCCGGCTTGTGCCCCTTCCACAGGGCGAAGTCGCGGGGGTCCCGCTTCCCGCGGGGGTCGGCGTCGGGGGCGTCCTGCATGTCCTCGACCGACTGGTGGGTGAGCTCGCCGTAGCGCTCCCAGGAGCGGACGTCGAAGTAGACGTCCCCGGAGCCGTCCGGCGCCGGATAGGCGTGCCCGGCGTCGACCAGGGTCCGGATCAGGGCGTGCATCTCCGGCACGTGGCCCGTGGCGCGCGGCTCGTACGTGGGCCGGCCGACGCCGATGGCGTCGTAGGCGGCGTTGAACGCCTGCTCGAACCGGTAGGCGAGCGCCCACCACGGCTCCCGCGGGTGCTCGCCGTCGTAGTCCGGGGCGAAGGACGCGGCCGAGTTGGCGAGGATCTTGTCGTCGATGTCGGTGACGTTGCGCACGGTGGTCACCCGGTAGCCGCGGTGGGCCAGCCACCGGGCGACCTGGTCGAAGACCAGGGCCGAGCGGACGTGGCCGATGTGCGGCATTCCCTGGACGGTGGCGCCGCAGTAGTACAGACGGGCCTCGCCGGGGTGGGCAGGCTCGAAGTCCCGCACGGTCGCGGTGGCGGTGTCGTAGAAGCGCAGAGTCACACGGCCCATCATAAGGGCGGGCCGCGGCGCGCCGGTCAGGCCCCGCCCGTGCCCGCGGGGACGACCAGGGCGGTGGCCACGGCCGCGAGGCCCTCCCCGCGGCCCGTGAGCCCGAGCCGGTCGGAGGTCGTGGCGCTGACCGTGACGGGCGCGCCGGCCGCCGCGGTGAGCACGGCCTCGGCCTCGGCGCGCCGCGGCGCGAACCGCGGCCGGTTCCCGATCAGCTGCACCGCCACGTTGCCGATCTCGAAGCCGGCCTCCCGGACGATCCGGGCCGCCTCGGCGAGGATCCGCGTCCCGGACGCGCCCTCGAGCTCCGGGCGGTCCACGCCGAAGTTGGCGCCGAGGTCACCGGTGCCCGAGGCGGAGAACAGGGCGTCGGCGGCCGCGTGGGCCACGACGTCCCCGTCCGAGTGCCCGGCGAGACCGCGCTCCCCCGGCCACTCGAGGCCGCCGACCCACAGCGGGGTGCCCTCGGGCCCGAAGGCGTGGACGTCCACGGCGATGCCGGTGCGGGGCAGGATCACGGGTTCAGCGCTCCTCGGGATCGGGAGGGGAGTCGGGGAGGGAGGTCGTGGCGGTGACGGGCACCGTTCCGGCCGTGCCCGGGGCGCGCCCGCGCAGGACGGCCTCGGCCAGCACCAGGTCGAGCGGGCGGGTGATCTTGAAGGCGTGCTCGTGCCCGGGCACCGTCAGCACCGCGGTCCCCGGGGCGTGGGCCTCCACCAGGGAGGCGTCGTCGGTGACGGACCCGGGGTCCGTCCCGGCCGCCTCGGCGGCGCGGTTCACCGCCCGGAGCAGGGCGAGGTCGAAGCCCTGCGGGGTCTGCACCGCGCGCAGCACGGTGCGGTCCACGGTGCCGAGCGACCGGTCTGCGTCGTCGACCCGGCGCATCGTGTCCGCGACGGGCAGCACGGGCACCACGGCCCGCTCCCCCGCGCGCAGCCGGTCCACCACGGTGCGGAAGACCTCGGGCGGGGTGAGGCAGCGCGCGGCGTCGTGGACGAGCACGGCGGGGCAGGCGGGCTCGATCCGCGCGAGCTCGGCCAGTGCGGCCCGCACGGACTCCGCGCGGGACGCGCCACCGGTCACCGGCCGCGCGCCGTGCGCCCGGGCGGTCGCGGAGAGCTCGACGTCCCCGGCGGGGACGGTCACCAGCACGGGTCCGGTCGGCCCGGCGTCCCGGATGCCCCGCAGCGCGTGCTCCAGCAGGGGGCGGCCGTCGAGGGCCACCAGGGCCTTGGGGATGCCGTGCCCGAGCCGGGTGCCGGAACCGGCCGCCACGACGACGACGGCGAACCCGCCCTCCGGGGAGGGCGGGTTCGCCGTGCTGGGCCGTGCTGCGCCGCCGGTCACGGGCCGGTCAGGACGCCAGGATGTCGTCGAGGCGCTTCTCGGCCTCTTCCTCGTCGATCTTCTTGGCGAGCGCGAGCTCGGAGGTGAGGATCTGACGGGCCTTCGTCAGCATCCGCTTCTCCCCCGCCGAGAGCCCGCGGTCCCGGTCGCGGCGCCAGAGGTCGCGCACGACCTCCGCGACCTTGAGCACGTCGCCCGAGGCGAGCTTCTCGAGGTTGGCCTTGTAGCGCCGGGACCAGTTGCTGGCCTCCTCGGTGTCTTTCGCCTGCAGGACCGAGATGACCTTCTTGAGCCCGTCCTCGTCGACGACGTCGCGCACGCCCACCAGGTCGACGTTCTCCGCGGGTACCTCGATCACCAGATCCCCCTGGGTCACCTTGAGCTTGAGATACATCTTCTCTTCGCCCTTGACGGTGCGGGTCTTGATCTCCTCGATGGTCGCCGCGCCGTGGTGCGGGTAGACAACCGTCTCGCCAACCTCAAAAACCATATGGAAATACCCCTTTCAGAACTTCCATTCTAACACGGTGTAGGATTCGCCGATCCGGGCCGGCAGGGGCCCTCCGGGCCCGGCGATGCGGACGAACCGTCGGCAAACGGATAGGCTGGGCGGGACACCGTCCTGAGCTCCCGAGGAGTACGCGCCGTGAAGATCGCCGCCCCCAAGTTGCTGCAGCGCGCAGGCCTGAGTGCCGCCGCCGCGGCCGCCCTGCTGTCCACCGCCGGATGCGCATACATCAACCCTCCGGCCACGACCATGATCTACTCCCCCGCGGACGGCATCGTGGAGCGGGTGGGCGAGGTCAAGCTGACCAACGTGCTGATCGTGGCCACCGCCGCCGACGCCGAGGGCCGTGTGCTGGGGACCCTGGACAACGACGGCGACCAGGAGGTCACGCTGTCGATGGACGTCGACGGCGCCAGCGCCGAGGTGCAGATCCCGGCCAACGGCTCCGTGTCGCTGGAGGAGGCCGACCCCGTGGTCGTGGACCGCGCCGGTGCCGCACCGGGGCTCATGGTCGAGACCGAGTTCACCGTGGGCGGCGAGTCCCTCACCGAACAGGTCCCGGTGCTCGACCACACCTTCGAGCGCTACGCGGAGTTCGTCCCCGGCGGCGCCCCCTCCACCCCGGCCAACCCCTCCAACACGCCCGTGCCCGTCGACGAGATGGTGGGCCAGGAGAGCGGTCACTGACGCCTCCTGCCGGCACGCG
Organism: Kocuria rosea subsp. polaris; assembly: GCF_001483755.1. Classification (GTDB taxonomy): domain Bacteria; phylum Actinomycetota; class Actinomycetes; order Actinomycetales; family Micrococcaceae; genus Kocuria; species Kocuria cellulosilytica. Next base: position 221,268 of record NZ_LQBK01000040.1, on the reverse strand, counting down.
CGCTCGGACGACAGGGCCCGGAACCCCGCGGGGTTCCGGGCCCTGTCCGTCGGCGCCGGGCGGCCTCAGCCCTCGAACTTGTAGCCCAGTCCCCGCACCGTCACGATGTGCCGCGGGGCGGAGGGGTCGGGCTCGATCTTGGCGCGCAGGCGCTTGACGTGGACGTCGAGGGTCTTGGTGTCCCCCACGTAGTCCGAGCCCCAGACCCGGTCGATGAGCTGCCCGCGGGTCAGCACCCGCCCGGCGTTGCGCAGCAGCATCTCCAGCAGCTCGAACTCCTTGAGCGGCATGGCCACCCGCTCGCCGTGGACGCTGACCACGTGCCGCTCGATGTCCATCCGCACGGGCCCGGCCTGCACGGTCGCCGAGACCAGCTCCTCGGGCTCCGCCTGCCGGCGCAGCACCGCACGGATCCGGGCGACGAGCTCCCGGGACGAGTACGGCTTGGTGACGTAGTCGTCGGCCCCGAGCTCGAGCCCCACCACCTTGTCGATCTCGGCGTCCTTGGCCGTGAGCATGATGATCGGCACGGACGAGCGCTGCCGCACCTGCCGGCACACCTCGGTGCCGGAGAGCCCCGGGAGCATGAGGTCCAGCAGCATCAGGTCGGCCCCGGACCGGTCGAACTCCGCCACGGCGTCCACGCCGTTGTCGACGACCTCCACCTCGAACCCCTCCTTCCCGAGCAGGTAGGAGAGCGGGTCGCTGAGGGACTCCTCGTCCTCGACGATCAGGATGCGGGTCACTGTCGGTCCTCCGTGCTCCCGGCGCGCGCCGCGGGGGCGGCGGGCCGTGGGGTCGATGCCACTGGGCGGGGTGGTGCCGGCTCCGGCACCGGGCGGGCGGACGCCCCGGGAGCCGGCTGCGCGGCCTCCCCGGGGTCGTCGGCGCCCTCGATCTGGGGGATGCTCAGGGTGAACGTGGAGCCGCGGCCCGGCTGCGACCAGAGGGTGGCCTCGCCGCCGTGCTGCGACATGACGTGCTTGACGATGCTCAGGCCCAGCCCGGTCCCGCCCGTGCGGCGGGAGCGGGCCGCGTCCACCCGGTAGAAGCGCTCGAAGATCCGGTCCTGCTCGTCCTCGGGGATGCCCGGGCCCTGGTCGGTCACCGAGATCTGGGCCATCCCGTCCCGCTCCCGGACGCCGACGCCCACGCGGGTGCCCTCCGGGGAGTAGTGCACGGCGTTGTCGATGAGGTTGCGCAGCGCCGTGACGAGCAGGTCCGGGTCGCCGAAGACGGGCCGGGTGACGCGCCCGCCCACCGCGATCTCGATGCCCTTGGTCTCGGCCGGGAACCGGTTGCGGTCCACGGCGTCGGCGATCACCTGGTTGAGGTCCACGGGCCGGCCCTCGGTGACCACGTCCGCGCCCTGCAGGCGGGAGAGCTCGATGATGTCCTGGACCAGGGCGGTCAGGCGGGCGGACTCCTTGTGCAGGCGCTGGGCGAAGCGGCGCACGGCCTCCTCGTCCTCGGCCGCGTCCTCGATCGCCTCGGCGAGCAGCCCGATGGCGCCCACGGGGGTCTTCAGCTCGTGCGAGACGTTGGCGACGAAGTCGTTGCGGATCGACTGCGCCCGGACGATCTCCGTCTGGTCGTCGGCGAGCAGCAGGATGTACTCCTCCGCGATGGGGGCCACGCGGACGTCGAGCACCGCCGCGCCCGTCTGGAACGGCCCCCGGGTCAGCTCGACCCGCCGCTCCTCGATCACACCGCTGCGCCGGGCCCGCCGGATCATCTCGAGCATCTGCTCGTGCACCACGGTGTGCCCGCGGACCAGGCCGAAGGCGTAGGCGGCCGGGGAGGCGCGCACCACGCCGTCGACCCCGTCCACGACCACGTAGGCCCGGCCGATCACCGCGAGCACGTCCGCGGTGCCGTCGGGCAGCGTGGGCTCCTGGACGTCGGCGCGGGCGCGGCGGCCGCGCCCGCTCACCCGCAGGGCGATCAGACCGCTCACCCCGAGGGCGAAGCCGAGCAGACCCGCGGCGACGGCGATGGCTGTTGGACTCACGGATCCAGCTTAGGCACTCGGGGGCGCGGCGGCCCCGCACGGGGCGTCACGAGCTACAGGTTCAACGAACGTTCATCCTAAGATGAGCGAAAGTTCACTCCTGGCTGTGACGGTGGCGGCGGGTGTGCTCGCACCCGGCCCCCACGTCATCCGTCCCGCTCCGCGCCGCACCCCGGCCGTGGCCGCGCGGGACGCCGCCGCATCTCGAAAGGACGCATCCGTGCGCAAGGTTTTCCAGGCAGAACTCCACCAGGTCGGTGAGGAGCTCATCCAGATCGCGACCCTGGTGCGCGAGGCCCTCGCCCGCGCCAAGGACGCGCTCCTCGACGCGGACATCCAGCTCGCCGAGGAGGTCATCTCCAACGACGCCCGGATCGACTTCCTGCAGAACGACCTCGACGAGCGCTCGATCGACATCCTCGCGCTGCAGAGCCCGGTCGCCTCGGACCTGCGGATGATCGTGGGCGCGCTGCGGATGAGCGCCTCGCTGGAGCGCGCCGGCGACCTCGCCCGGCACCTGGCCCAGGCCGTGCGCCTGCGCTACCCCGAGCCGGTCATCCCCGAGCCGCTCGTGGAGACGTTCACCCGGATGTTCGACCTCGACCTGCAGATCGTGGACCGGGTCATCCAGGTGCTCCAGACGCGCGACCTCTCCCTGGCCGACGAGATCTTCTCGCTCAAGGGCGAGGTCAACAAGCTGCACCAGTCCGTCTTCGACGCCCTCGCCGCGCCGAGCTGGGACTGCTCCGTGCCCACCGCCGTGGACGTCACCCTGTGCTCCCGCTACCTCGAGCGCATCGGGGACCACGGGGTCTCGGTGACCCGCAAGGTCTCCTACCTGGTGACCGGCGACTGGGTGCCGGCGACCTCCGACCGCCCGACCGGCCACGGCCACGTGGGCCGCGACGGGGGCGAGTGAGCGCCCGTCCCGGCGCGCGCTGAGCCGCGTCCGGGCACGAGCAGAGGGGCCGGGCCCGCCGTTGCGGCGGGCCCGGCCCCTCTGCTCGTGCCGCGGGAGCCGGCCGGGACTACTTCTTGCCCTGGTTGGCGACCGCCTGGATGGAACTCGCGGCGGCCTCGGGGTCGAGGTACTCGCCGCCGGCCACGAGCGGGCGGAGGTCCTCGTCGAGCTCGTAGTAGAGCGGGATGCCCGTGGGGATGTTCAGGGCCGCGATGTCGTCGTCGGAGATGCCGTCGAGGTGCTTCACGAGCGCGCGCAGGGAGTTGCCGTGCGCGGCGACGATCACGGTGTGCCCGACCCGCAGGTCGGGGACGATCTCCTGCTCCCAGTAGGGCATGAAGCGGTCGAGGACGTCCTTGAGGCACTCGGTGCGGGGCGCGTTCTCGACGTCGGCGTACCGGGGGTCGCCGGCCTGGGAGTACCGGTCGGAGTCCTCGAGCTCGGGCGGCGGGACGTCGAAGGAGCGGCGCCAGGTCATGAACTGCTCGTCGCCGTACTCCTCGCGGACCTGGGTCTTGTCCTTGCCCTGGAGCGCACCGTAGTGGCGCTCGTTGAGCCGCCAGGACCGCTTCACGGGGATCCAGTGCCGGTCCGCCCGGTCTAGCGCGAGGTGGGCGGTGGTGATCGCCCGGCGCAGCAGCGAGGTGTGCAGGACGTCCGGGGCGATCCCCTTCTCGACGAGCAGCTCACCGCCGCGGACGGCTTCCTCCCGCCCCTTCTCGGTCAGGTCCACGTCCACCCACCCGGTGAACAGGTTCTTCTCGTTCCAGTCGGACTGTCCGTGCCGGAGCAGGACGAGCTTGTGCGGTGCTGATTCGGTAGCCATGGCGCCATTCTTCCACCCGCGCGGCGGCGCGGGACAAGCGGGCGTCACCGGCGCCCCGTGTCGCGGGGATCAGCCGCGCGCCCGGGGGCGGGCGGTCACCAGTTGTTGGGGCCCTTGGACTCCAGGCCCACGGCGGGGCGGACGTCGGCGAGGTAGACGCCCACGGCCGTGCCCGCGATGAGCAGCACGAACAGACTGGGCCGCAGGAGCAGCAGCGTGAAGACGGTGAACGCCAGCGAGCCCCCCGTGAGCGCGAGCCAGAAGCCCTTGGTGCGCTTGAAGGCGCGCTGGAACTGCACCGGTGCCTTGGTCAGGCAGTCCACGAAGGCCCACACGGCCAGGCCGGCGACGACCAGCGCGAGCGAGATGTCGATGAGACGCACGAGTAGGAAGACCCAGGGAATGTCCACGCCGCCCAGCCTACCGGTCGATCGCGGACAGGGCGCGGTCGAGGTCCTCCCAGAGGTCCTCGACGTTCTCGATGCCCACCGACAGGCGCAGCAGCGTCTCCGGGACGCTGTGCGGCTCCTCGTGGTGCCGGCGCCGCCGCTCGACCAGCGACTCCACCCCGCCGAGCGACGTCGCGGGGGTCCACACGCGCAGCGTGTCCACGGCCGCCTCGACGGCGGCGACGTCCCCCGCGGGGACGATCGCCACGATCGCGCCGAAGCCGTCCATCTGCGCGGCGGCGCGCTCGTGGCCGGGGTCCCCGGGCAGGCCCGGGTAGCGGACCTCGAGCACCGCCGGGTGCCGCTGGAGGCGGCGGGCGAGCTCCGCGGCGCTGGCCGCGGAGCGCTCGACCCGCAGCGCCAGGGTGCGCATCCCCCGCAGCGCCAGCCAGGCCTCGAACGGGCCCGGGATCGCGCCGTGCAGCGAGCGGTGCCCCTGCAGCCGGGTCCGCAGGGCGGGGTCGGAGGTGACGGCCGCCCCCAGGACGACGTCGGAGTGCCCCGCCAGGTACTTGGTCACGGAGTGCACCACGACGTCGGCGCCGTGCTCGAGCGGGCGCTGCAGGAGGGGGGTCGCGAAGGTGTTGTCCACGCACGTGAGCACCCCGCGCTCGCGGGCCGCCGCGAGGAGCGCGGGGAGGTCGGCGACCTCCAGCATGGGGTTGGTGGGGCTCTCGAGCCAGAGCAGGTCGGCGGCGTCCAGGGCGGCCACGACCTCCTCGGTGTCCGTGACGTCCACGGTCCGGACGGTGAGCATCCCCCGGGACTCGAGGTCCGTGGCCAGTGCCAGGGAGCCCTGGTAGCTGTGCCGGGGCAGCACCAGGCACCCGCCCGCCGGGACGAGCGAGAGCACCGACGCGACGGCGGCCAGGCCCGAGGCGTAGAGCAGGCCGGGGAGCTGCGCCTGCTCGAGCCGTGCCAGCACGTCCTCGACGTCCTCCCACGTGGGATTGCTGAAGCGCCCGTAGGTGCGGTTCCGCTCGTCGAGCTCGCCGGAGCCCCGGTAGGTGGAGGTCAGGACGATGGACGGGCCGACCGGCGCGTCGTGCTCCGGTGCGGGCCGCCCGCCGGCGACCAGCACGGTGTCCGGGCGGAGGTCGGCGGGGCCGTGGGCGGGCGGGATCTCGGGGCGCGCAGTCATGGGCCCAGGCTATCGGCCCGCGGCGCCCCCAGCCCGCACGGGACCGGAGGGCGCTGTCCTCCCGGGTGGATAGGCTGGGACCGTGACCACCCGACCGGCTCCCGTCCCGCTGCCCGCCGCCGCCGCCGCGGAATCCTCCCCCGCCCCGTCCGGGCGCGGGCTCTTCGTCGTGTTCGAGGGCGGGGACGGCGCCGGGAAGTCCACCCAGGCCGGCCGGCTCGTGGAGGCCCTGCGCGCCGAGGGGCACGAGATCGTGCGCACCCGGGAGCCCGGGGGCACCCCGCTGGGCGAGAGGCTGCGCGAGCTCGTGCTGGACCCCGCGCACGGGCCCGTCGACGCCCGCGCCGAGGCCCTGCTGTTCGCCGCGGCCCGCGCCGCCCACGTCGCCCAGCTCATCCGCCCTGCGCTCGCCGCCGGACGGACCGTGGTCTGCGACCGGTTCGCCGACTCGTCCGCCGCCTACCAGGGCGCCGGCCGCGGCCTCGGGGTCGACCGCGTCGCGGAGCTCAACGCGTGGGCCACCGCAGGGCTCGTCCCGGACCTCACCGTGCTGCTCGACGTCCCGGCCGGGACCGGGCGCGCCCGCCGGGAGGCCCGTGACGGCGCCCCGGGGGACCGCCTGGAGACCGAGCCCGACGTCTTCCACGACGCGAACCGGCAGGCGTTCCTCGAGCTCGCCGGACGGGCGCCGGAGCGCTACCTGGTGCTCGACGCCACCCGGCCGGCCGGGGAGATCACGGCCGCCGTGCGCGCCCGCCTGGCCGGGCTCGCCCGTTCCGCCCGGACCGCGGAGGTGGGCGTGTGAGCGTGTGGGACCAGCTGCTGGGCCAGGACGCCGTGGTGGCGCAGCTGCGGCGCGCCGCGCAGGAGGACCGGCCCACCCACGCCTGGCTGTTCACGGGGCCACCCGGCTCGGGCCGCTCCAACGCCGCCCTCGCGTTCGCCGCGGCCCTGCTGTGCGAGCAGGAGGACCCCGCCGAGCGCGGGTGCGGGCAGTGCCACGCGTGCCGCACCGTCCTGGCCAGCTCGCACGCGGACCTCACCCACTTCGTCACGGAGAACCCGCAGATCACCATCGAGGAGGCCCGCGAGCTCGTGGTCCGCGCCCAGGACCGGCCCTCGGTGGGCCGCTGGCGGGTCATGGTGGTCGAGGACGCCGACCGCATGGCGGAGCGCACCTCCAACGTGATGCTCAAGGCCATCGAGGAGCCCCCGCCGAACACCATCTGGCTGCTGTGCGCGCCGAGCCCCATGGACGTGCTCGTGACGATCCGCTCGCGCTGCCGTCCGGCCACGCTGAAGGTGCCCGCCGTGGAGGACGTGGCCGAGCTGCTGATCCGCCGGCACGGGGTGCCGCGCCGGCGCGCGGAGGAGAGCGCCCGGCTCGCCCAGTCCCACGTGGGGATCGCCAAGCGGCTCGCCCTCTACGATGACGCCCGCACCCGGCGGCAGGAGGTCGTCTCCATGCCGCTGAAGCTCTCCGGGGTGCCGGACGCCGTGCGGGCCGCGGACCGGCTGCACAAGATCGCCGTGGAGGAGTCCCAGGCGGACGCCGAGTCCCGCAACGAGGCGGAGCGCAAGCAGCTGCTCGTGGCCCTGGGCGCGCCGGAGTCCGGACGGGTGCCGCCGGCCATCCGCGGCGCCCTCAACCGGCTCGAGGCCGACCAGAAGCGCCGGTCCCGGCGGATCCAGACGGACACCCTCGACCGCTTCCTCATCGACCTCACGACCTTCTACCGCGACGTCCTGACCCTCCAGCTGCGCACGGGCTCCGCCCTGGTCAACGAGCACCTGGCCCAGCAGCTGCAGGACCACGCGTCCAACGCGACCCCCGAGCGGACGCTGCACCGCATCGACGTGATCAGCCGGACCCGGGACCGGATCCGCACCAACGTCAGCGCGCAGCTGGCCTTCGAGGCCATGGCCGTCTCCCTGCTCTGAAATCCCCCCTCCCGCACCCCCCTGAGGAGCCCCATGATCCGCCGTGCCGCCCCTTCGCGCCGCGCCCTCCTGCCCGCCACGGCCGTGCTGGGCGCGGCCGGCCTGCTCCTGAGCGGGTGCTCCTCCCTCGGCGCCGGCGCCACGGGCGAGCCGACCTCGGGGGGCGCCACCGGCGCCGTCGTCGAGGGCAGCCCCGAGGAGCTGCAGCGCTTCTACACGCAGACCGTCGTCTGGGAGGACTGCGAGTTCGAGGTGGAGACGAACGGCGCGCAGGACGACCTCCGGTGCGCCGACGTCGAGGTGCCCCTCGACTACGCCGACCCGGCCGGGCCGACGACCACCGTGGTGATGTCCCGCCTGCCCGCCCGCGGGGACGCCCGCGGCAGCCTGCTCCTGAACCCCGGCGGCCCCGGTGCCTCCGGGGTGGACGCGATGCTCTACGCGCAGTACACGGTCACCGGCGACGTGCGCGAGGCCTACGACGTCGTGGGCTTCGACCCGCGCGGGGTGAGCCGCTCCGAGGGGATCGAGTGCCTCGACGACGCGGAGCTGGACGCGTGGCGCGCCGAGCCGATGTTCGACCCGCAGGAGCAGCCGGCCGCGCAGATCCGGGCGGAGTACGAGCAGCTCGGCGCCGCGTGCGTGCAGGACTCCGGCGAGCTCGTGGCCGAGATGGACACCGTGAGCGCCGCCCGGGACATGGACGTGCTCCGGGCCGTCCTCGGCGACGAGCGGATGACCTACCTGGGCTTCTCCTACGGCACGCACCTCGGCGCGGTGTACGCCGAGCTGTTCCCCGAGCGGGTCGGCCGGCTCGTGCTCGACGGCGGCGTGGACCCGACCCTCAGCGACATGGAGGCCACCACGGACCAGGCCGAGGGCTTCGAGGCGAACCTGCGCCACTGGGTGCAGCAGTGCCAGTTCGAGAACCCGGACTGCGTGCTGGCCGGCGTCTCCGTGGACGAGGCGATGACCCGCGTCCAGGAGCTCATCGCCTCCGTGGAGGACGGGACCGTGACCGCCGCGGACGGCCGCCGGGTCACCGCCACCAACGTGGTCGAGGGCATCCTGGGCCCGCTCTACTCGACCAGCACCTACGAGGCGCTCAACGAGTCCCTGGGGGACGCCTTCGAGGGCGACTTCTCCGCGCTGCTCGCCCAGTCGGACGCCACGCACGGACGCAACGCCGAGGGCCGGTACACGAACAACACCACGATGGCGTTCACGGCCGTCAACTGCCTCGACCGGCCCGAGGGGACGGTCACGGCGGAGCAGATGGCCCGGCACCAGGAGGAGCTCGAGCAGGTCGCGCCGACCTTCGGCCCGTACCTCGGCTACGGCGACGCCGCGTGCCAGGGCTGGCCCGCCGAGCCGGCGGGCCTCGAGGAGCCGATCGACGCCGAGGGCGCTGATCCCGTCCTCGTGGTGGGCACCACGCACGACCCCGCGACGCCCTACCACTGGTCCGAGGCCCTCGTGGAGCAGCTCGACAGCGCCCGGCTGCTGACCTACGACAGCTACGGCCACACCGCCTACTCGGCCGGCAACCGCTGCGTGCAGGACGCCGTGGACGCCTACCTGCTCGAGGGCGAGCTCCCCGAGCCGGGGACGACCTGCTCGTGAGGCCGGACGACCCGGACCCCCTCCGTCAGGCCGGGTCCTGCTCCTCCGGCTGGAGCCCTCCGCCCGCGCGGAAGGCCAGCGCCGTCAGCCCGAGGAGCACGCCGGCGACCAGCACGACCGCGTCGGTGTCGCCGAAGGCGTAGTCGTTGACGAAGGGAGCCCGGCCGAGGTCGACGCCGAGGTCGGCGAAGATCCGCGCCTGGGCCGTGGCGAACAGGAGCGGGCCGAGCAGGGCGAGTCCCACGAGCGCCGCCGAGCAGGCCGTCAGTCCCGCGGTCAGGACCCGCCCGAACGGCCTGCCGAGGTAGATGCGGCCGCACAGGTACGCCAGGAAGGCGCAGATCCCGGCGAACACCGTGGAGCCGAGCGCCAGGGTCAGCGCGTAGGGCACCATGCTCGACGGGCTCACCCCCGTCACGCCCACGTGCACGTGGTCGTAGCCCTGCGAGGAGAGGCCCGGGCCCAGGTCCACCATGCTGGGCGCGGTCACCGCCGCGGCCTCCAGCCACAGATCGGCCGACCCCTGCCCGGCCCGCACCACGGTCTCGACGCCGGCCAGCAGGCTGAGCAGCCCGAGCAGCCCGAAGGAGACCAGCGCGCCCAGGAGCGCGAGCCGCTGGGCGGGCCGCCACGACCGGTGCCGGACACGGTGGGGGGACAGGTGTGCGCTTTCCATGGCGTCCTCTGCGGGGTGCTCGCTGCGGGTCCGGACGGCCGGGCGTCCGTCGTCCGTCGTCCAGCATGCCAACATCCGAGGGGCGTCGTCGCCCCCGCCCGACGGAGCGCGTCACACTCGCGCACGGTCCGGGCCGCCGCCCCGCCGTCGTGCCCCGCCGTCACCCCGTGGCGCGGTGGGCGTCAGCGCCGTCCGGGCACCGGCGCCCGGACGAGACCGGGCAGGTCCCGGACCGAGTCGACCACCACGTGGGCCCCGGCCGCGCGCAGGGACGCGGCGTCGTGCGCGCCCGTGCGGACGCCGACCACCGCGGCGGACCCGGCCCGCAGCCCGGCCTGCACGTCCGCGGCGGTGTCCCCCACGACCATGACCCGGCGGACGTCGCCGAGGTCCAGCGCCAGCACCGCGGTGAGCACCATGTCCGGCCAGGGCCGTCCGCGCCCCGCGTCCGAGGGACACAGGCTGAGGTCGGCGAGACCGGTCCAGCCGAGCTGCTCCAGGAGCGTGTTGAGGCTGTGCCGGTCGTAGCCGGTGGCCAGGCACACCCGCAGGCCCGCCTCGCGCAGCGCCGTGACGGCCTCCTCCGCGCCCGCCACGGGAACGACCCCCTCGGTGGCCAGCAGCTCGTCGAGATGGCGCCCGAAGTCCCGGACCGCCTGCCGGGCGCGCTCGGGCTCGGCGGCGAACAGCTGCTCGAGCACCCCGGCCTTCGACTGGCCCAGCGTGCCCCGGACGTGCTGGAGCATCTGCCCGAACCGCTCGGAGCCGGGGTCGACGCCGAGGCCCGTCACGGTGCGCTCGAAGGCCCGCTCCATGATCCCGTTGTCGTGGAACACCGTCCCGGACATGTCGAGGAAGGCCAGCTCGAGGTCCGGCGCGATGCCGCTGTCCGGGGTGCGCACGGGGGTGCTCCTGTTCCGGGCGGACCGCAGCGGCCCGCCCCGTCGTCGTGTCCGTCCATGCTGCGCCCCGCTCCCCCGGGCCGGTAAGGCGGGCCGGCCGAAGAGCCGGTGAACTCCCGGGGAACGCCCGCACGGCGCCGGGCCGCCCCGATTGGGGACGCCCCGCCGCTCTCTGCTACAGTTTCACCTGCACTGAGGCCGTCCCGGACGGCTGCGTGCACGCCTCCTTAGCTCAGTCGGTAGAGCGTTTCACTCGTAATGAAAAGGTCGTCGGTTCGATTCCGACAGGAGGCTCCGACGGACGGAAGGCTCCGGACCCCCTGGGTCCGGAGCCTTCTGCACTTCCCCGGCCGCCCCCGCCGGACGGTGCGCAACCGCCGTCACAGTCGCGTCACCGCAGGTCACTGCCCTGTTTCTCGCACGGGGCCCGCCGTACGCTGAGGCTGTTCCGGGCGACCGGCCACCACGGACGACTTTGGCGGTGCACCATGCAACTCCGTTCCCGACAGCTGCTCTGCGAACTCGTCCTGGCCGGAGCAGCACTGACCGTGCCGGCCTGCGGCGGCTCCCCCGGCTCGTCCCCGAGCACGCCCGCCCCGTCCGGCTCCGCGAACCCCTCGGGCTCCGCGGCTCCGTCCGGGTCCGCGGTCGCCTCGCCGGGCGAGACCGGCGACCCCCCGGTCTCGCGCATCCTGACCTGGCTGCGGATCGGGCCCAATGGGGAGGGCACCCCGCTGTGGTACGACCCCCTGAAGGACGGCGACTGCGGCGACGAGCAGCTGCTCTCGTCCCGGGGTCAGCCCATCCCGCGGGCCGGCGCCCTCCTGTGCGAGGCCGCCACGACCAACGACGACGAGCTGTGGCGGCAGGGCGAGGAGGCCCTGGCCGCCGCCCCCGCCCCCGGCAGCTGCTGGGAGGAGGAGACCGTGGCGGGCCTGCAGCGGCTGGTCGAGTTCCACCGCAGGGCGCCGGAGGCGGTCCCGGACCTGCGGGTGCCCGAGGGCACGGCCTGTCCCCTGGTCCTGGAGGGCCTCGTCTCCCCCCTGGCCCCCGGGCTCGAGGGCCCCGAGATCCCCGTCTCCACCTGCGGTGGCGCCCCGGTCTTCCTGCAGGGCAATCTCGAGTGGATGCCGCCCGAGGGCATCCGCGCCGTGACGGTGGGCGCCACGGAGGTGCCGGTGGAGCAGGGCAACGGGAGCCTGTTCTTCCGCGCCCCTCCGTCCGACGTGACCGGCCACGTCCCGGTGTCCGTCACGGACGCGGACTGGCCCGTCGGCGGCCTGGCCCACCTCGTCTACGAGGTGCCGGCGACCGCCTGCCCCGGTCCGCCGACGGCCGGCCAGGGCCCGACCGGCACACCGGCTCCGGCGGGCACACCGGCTCCGGCGCCCACGCCGTAGGCGCCCCGGTGGCGGCGGAGGGACCGGCCACGGCCCCGCTCTGGACGCGCCTGGTCCAGGCGGTCTCGGAGCTGGGCGTCTCGGTCGGCCTGCTCACGGCCCTGCTCGTCTACTACGGCTGGGTCCGCGCCGGCGCCCAGGCCCGGGCGATGGGCCTGGACGTGCACCTCTTCGGCTACACCACCCAGGACTACCTGCTGCTGAGCATCAGCTCCCTGTACGGCATCCTCTTCTGGATCGCCGTGGCCCTCCTCGCCGGGCTGTGGGCGGACCGCCTGGTCCGCGAGCGCGTCGACGCGCGCGTCCGGGCGTCCGGGAGCGCGCAGGTGGCGCGGTGGGCGCGCCGGGGGACGTGGTTCTTCATCGGGCTGGCCGTCGCCGGGTGGCTCCTGGAGCGCACCGTTCGGGACAGCAGGGAGGCCTGGATCCTCCCCTTCGCCATGGCGCTGTGCGTCCTGGGCGCCGCGTGGGCCGCCGGGCTCCGGCGGCGCGTCACGGCCAGGGACCGGCCGCCCACCGCGCCGCGCGGCCAGCTCCTGGGCGCCGCCGCACTGGTGTCGGTGGTCGGCCTCCTGGTGTTCTGGGGCACGACCGCCGCGGCCGAGGAGACGGGACGGCTCATGGCGCAGGCGCTGCAGAGGGACCGGGAGGATCTGCCACGAGCGGTCGTCTACAGCGAGGAGCCGCTGCACGTGGGTCTCCCCGGGGTCGGCACAGAGCAGGTGGGCACGCCGGACGACCCGCTCCACCGCTACGACCGTCTACGGCTGCTCACGCTGCGCGGCGGCCGGTACTTCCTGCTGCCCGAGGGCTGGACCGTCGAGCACAGCACGGTCCTGGTCCTGCCCGACGACGGCTCCGTCCGGCTCGAGTACAGCCGCTGAGCCGCCCCGCGCCGCCCGGGCGCCGTCCTCCGCGCTGTCGGCCTCCGCGCCGGCCGGTCCGGCCGCGGGCAGGTCCAGGGTGAAGACCGTCCCCTGCCCCGGCGCACTCTCGCACCGGACGGTGCCGCCGTGGCGCTGGACGATCTCGCGCACCACCGCCAGGCCCAGGCCCAGCCCCGGGATCGCGCTCATCCGGGCGTTGCGGCTGCGGAAGAACCGGCCGAAGACGTTCTCGGCGTCCTCCGGGCGCATGCCCATGCCGCGGTCGGCGACCTCCACCCGCACGGTGGCCCCGGCGGGGGTCACCCGGACCGTCACCGGCCCGCCGTCCGGGGAGTACTTGATGGCGTTCGAGAGCAGGTTGTCGAGGACCTGGCCCAGGCGCACGGGGTCGCACGGCAGGGCCAGGCGGGACGGGGCGTCGACCCGCAGGTCCACTCCCGCCTCCGCCGCACGGAGCCCGGCCGCCGCCGCGGACTGCTGGACCACCGCGACGAGGTCGGCCTCCACCAGCTGCAGCTCCAGACCGGGGCCGGCCGTGCGGAGGAGGTCCTCGACCAGCACGAGCAGCTGGTCCGCGTTGCGCTCGACGACCTCGAGCCCGGAGCGGACGTGCCCGGGGAGCCGGTCGTCCATGGCCAGCAGCTCGGTGTAGCCGCGGATGGACGTCAGGGGGGTGCGCAGCTCGTGCGAGACGCCGGCCAGGAAGTCGTCCTTGGCCTGCAGCGCGGCCACCAGCTCGGTCACGTCGTTGAAGGACAGGACGGAGCCCTCGGTCCTCCCGTCCTCGTCCCGGAGCACCCGGGCGGACACGGAGAGGACCCGCTGCACGGGCGGCTCCCCCGCCCAGATCAGGACGTCGGAGAAGGACTCGCCGCGGATGGCGCGGCGGGCGGGACGCCGCTCCGCCGGCAGCGGCGTCCCGCCCGCGTCCCCGTAGACGCGCAGGTCCGCCTCGGCGCCGTCCCGCATCCCCTCGGGCAGGGAGAGCTCGTGGATCCGGTGCTGGCGCCGGTTCATGAGGATGTCGTGGCCGTGCTCGTCGATCGCCAGCACGCCCACGTCCACCGTGTCCAGGACGGTGTTCAGCAGCCGCTCCCGCCGCGCGGTCGCGCTCAGCAGCCGGCGCAGCTCGGCGTCCTTGGCCTCGAGCTCGGCGTTCTGGCGCTCCATGCTGTTCGACAGCACCTGGACGGTGAGCCCGATGCCCAGCAGCATGAACGGGATCAGCAGCGGGGCCGTCAGCAGCTGCGCGCTCAGCGGCCGGGGCGGGACCAGGAGGGGGACCCACACCATGGCGAGGGTCAGCAGGAACCCCAGCGGGGCGGCCGCCCGGGGCAGCCGCCCCGAGCCGGTGAACCAGATGACGGGGAACGCCGCCATCATGCCCACCCCGGTCACCGTGCTCAGCGTGCCCTCCCGCAGCAGCGTGATGGGCACGAAGTCCAGGACCGGCACCGCCAGGAACGCCCCGTGGGGCAGCCGGTCCCACGGCACCAGCACGCACAGGGCCGTCAGCGCGACCGTGAGCGCCAGGGCGAGCTGAACCCGCAGGTCGTCCCGGAGCGGCTCGTGCACGACCCAGATCCCGGCGACGAGCACGACGGTCGTGACGAACAGCGGCAGCTGGCTCAGGAGCACGCGCGAGCGCATCGACAGCTCGTGGAAGCTGATCCGGTCGAGGGAGAGGACGGTGAGCAGACGGTCCACGGGGGAATCTCTTCCGACAGGGGGCGTCATCCACGGGGGGTCGGGATGACAATTGCAAAGAATAGCGGCTTAATGAGTTCATGACCCCCTCCCCCCAGGGTCGCCGTGCCGTCGTGATCGAAGACCACGACGACATCCGCCACCTCCTCGCCCAGACCATCGGCATGCGCGGCTTCGCCGTGACGACCGCCGCGACCGGCCTCGAGGGCCTCGAGGCCGTGCGCCGCGACGGCGCCGACCTCATCACCCTGGACCTCAACCTCCCGGACCTCGACGGGCTGGAGGTCTGCCGGCGGGTCCGGCAGTTCTCCGACGCCTACCTGCTCATGGTCACGGCCCGCCCGGGCGAGATCGACCGGCTGGAGGGCCTCGAGCTCGGGGCGGACGACTACATCAGCAAGCCGTTCAGCCCGCGGGAGCTCCAGGCGCGGATCGAGGCGATGTTCCGCCGGCCGCGCGCCCGGGCGGAGCAGGCCGACGCCGAGGAGCTGCGCCGCGCGGCCGAGGTCCAGCGCAGCCTGCTGCCCACCGCCGCGCCGTCCGTGCCCGGCTACGACGTGGCCGGCGCGTGCCGGCCCTCCCGCAGCGTGGGCGGGGACTTCTTCGACTGGTACACGACCGAGGGCGGGCTGCAGGTCTCCCTGGCCGACGCCATGGGCAAGGGCATGGGCGCCGCGCTCATCGCCGCCACGGTGCGGGCCGTGCTGCGCTCCGCGGCCGGGCAGCCGGACATGGCGCAGGCCTTCCGCGACACGTGCCGGCACCTCGAGAACGACCTCGCCCACTCCGACTCCTTCGTCACGCTCTTCCACGCCCGCCTGGACACGGCCGACGGGACCGTGGCGTACGTCGACGCGGGCCACGGGCTGGGGCTGCACGTGCGCGCGGACGGGATCGACCGGCTGCGCCCGGGAGGCCCGCCGGTGGGGGCCGTGCCCGGGACGCAGTGGGTGCCCGGGCGGATCGTGCTCGCGCCCGGCGACGCGCTCGTCGTCGTCAGCGACGGCCTCCTCGACGCCTACGAGGACGTCGACGACGCCGTGCGGGCGGTCGCGGACGTGGTCGCCCGCCACGAGGACGCCCCGGCGGTCTGCTCCGCGGTCCTCGACCTGGCCGCCGGGGAGTCCCTCTCCGACGACGTCACCGCCGTGGTGGTCCGGCGCCGGACCGCCCCGTGAACCGCTTCCTCGTCCGGCTGCTGGTCGTCCTGACCCTCCTGCTCGGCGTCAACTACATCGCCTGGCGCTGGCTCGAGTCGCTGAACTGGGCCGCGTGGTGGATCGCCGTGCCCCTCGTGCTCGCCGAGACGTACAGCCTGATCGACGTCTCGCTCTTCGGGCTCACCGTGTGGCGGCTCCGGCGCCGGGGCGAGGCCGGCGCCCCGCCCGCGGGCGCCACCGTCGACGTCTTCATCACCACCTACGACGAACCCCTCGACCTCGTGATGGGCACCGCCCTGGCGGCGCAGGCCGTCCGGCACCCGCACAGCACGTGGATCCTCGACGACGGCTCCCGCCCCGAGCTGGAGGCGCTGGCCGCCGAGCACGGGCTGGGCTACCTGACGCGCAGCGAGGACTGGGCGGACCGGCCGCGCCACGCCAAGGCCGGCAACCTCAACAACGCCCTGATGACCACCCAGGGCGAGTTCCTCCTGATCCTCGACGCCGACCAGGTCCCGGACCCGGAGATCCTGGACCGCACCCTGGGCTGGTTCAACGACCGCAGGGTGGCGCTCGTGCAGACGCCGCAGTGGTTCGTCAACGTGCCCCGGCACGACCCGCTCGGCAGCCAGGCCCCCCTGTTCTACGGCCCCATCCAGCAGGGCAAGGACGGCTGGAACGCCGCCTTCTTCTGCGGCTCCAACGCGATCCTGCGCCGGGAGGCGCTCATGCAGCTCGGGCTCGCCGGCTACGTCCGCGAGGTCGAGCAGGACGTCCGGAACGCGCTCGCCCGCACGCGGGCCGCGCTGCGGAGGGCCCGGCGGTCCCCGGAGGCCGCGAACCCCGTCGTCGCCGGCATGCTCGACGACGTCGAGGCCGCCACCGAGCGGGCCCGCGCCGAGCTGAAGGCCGGGGCCCCCCTGACCGAGCTGACCTACCGGCTGCAGCGGGAGGTGGACGCCGCGGCCCGGCGGACGGTCACCCGGGACTTCTCCCAGATCGAGGCCGATCTCGCCTCGATCGCCGCTCTGGAGCTGCCCCCGGAGGACGGCATGGTGTGGCCGGACGAGCTCGCCGCCGCCGTGGAGCGGATGTCCCGCCGCGACCTCTCCCCGCTGGCCGCCGTGGAGCCGGTCCGGGAGGTGCTCGAGGCGGTCTCCGTGGACCGGCCCGGCGAGGCCCAGCCGGTGATGCCGCTGGCGACGATCTCGGTCACCGAGGACATGGCCACCGCGATGCGCCTGCACGGGCTGGGCTGGCGCAGCGTCTACCACCACGAGGTCCTCGCCCACGGCCTGGCCCCCGAGGACCTCGGGACCATGCTCACCCAGCGCCTGCGCTGGGCGCAGGGCACGGTGCAGGTCCTGCTCCGGGAGAACCCGCTGCTGCAGCGCCGGCTCGGCTGGGGGCAGCGGCTCATGTACTTCGCCACGATGTGGAGCTACCTCAGCGGTTTCGCGGCCGTCGTCTACTTCGCCGCCCCCATCGTGTACCTGGTGCTGGGCATCCTGCCGGTCACGAGCCTCAGCTGGGACTTCTTCGTCCGCTTCATCCCGTTCATGGTGGTGAACCAGCTGCTGTTCCTGGTGGTGGGCCGCGGCATCCCCACGTGGCGGGGCCAGCAGTACAGCCTGGCGCTGTTCCCCGTCTGGATCAGGGCGTGCACCACGGCCGCGCGCAACGTGTGGTTCGGCCGGCCCCTCGGCTTCGCGGTCACGCCCAAGGTGCGGCAGGACTCCGGTCCCGCCTGGCACCTGGTCCGGCCCCAGCTGGTGGTGATGGGGCTGCTGGCGGCGGCGCTCGTGGTGGGCACCGTCCGGCTGGCGACCGGGCTGAACGAACCCGTGGGAACCCTGGTCAACGTGGCCTGGGTCGCCTTCGACCTGGTGGTGCTGAGCGTGCTCGTCACCGCCGCGAGATATCCGGGCTTCGAGCCCGAGGAGAGGAGTGCCGATGCAGTTCACGGTTGAGCAGAAGCCGAGGTTCGCCCACATCACGGGGACCGGACGGCTCAACATGGTGGGAGCGCCCAAGCTCCGGGAGGTCGTGACGAAGGTCGTCGACGAGGGCAGCAACCACGTGGTGGTCGACCTCGGCGGCACCGAGTTCATGGACTCCTCCGGCCTGGGCGCGCTCATCGGGTGCCTCAAGCTGGCCCGCCAGGCCGGCGGGGACCTGCGGATCGCCAACGTCCGCCCCCAGGTGCGCATGGTCCTCGAGCTCACCAGCATGCACCGCGTCCTGACCCCCTACGACACCGCCGACGCGGCCTTCGCCGATGACTGAGGCCGGTTCCCGCCGCTCGCGCCGGGGCCCGGCCGAGGCCGGGACGGTGGACGCCCTGCACGAGGACCTGGACGCGCTGTGGGACGAGGCCGGATTCGTGCCCGAGGCCGACCGGATGGCCTTCACCCTCGCGGTCGTGGAGGCCGCCGGCAACGTGGTGGTCCACGCGGTGCCCGCTGCGGAGGAGCCGATCGAGCTCGCGGTGGAGCTGGCCGCGGACCCGCAGCGACTGGAGGCACGGATCTACGAGATCGGCGCCGCCCCGGCCCACGTGGACCTCACCGGGCCCATGGCGCACGAGCACCACGAGTCCGGCCGCGGGCTCGCGCTGATCCAGGCGCTGGTCAGCCGCGTGGTGTTCGAGCGGCACGGGGACACGAACATCTGGAAGCTGTGCCGGGAGTGCGGCCCGGCCGGGGCGTAGCGCCCCGCGGCACCCCCGATCTGCGGTCCCGCCAGGCCGGACGTCCCCTGATTTGCGGATGTAAACTGTCGGTCCCGGTGCCTAGACTTTGGTCCAGGACAACACGTCAGGGGGCTCACGTTGTCACCGCAAGCACTCGTTCAGGGACCGGTCCGGCGCCTCGTCGCAGGGGGACGCCGGCGGCGGACCGCACCCCGAGCACACCGGGAGAAGCCGTCATGATCGCCGCGATCATTCCCGCCCACGACGAGGCGGCGCGCGTCCAGCACGCGGTCACCTCCCTCCACCGCCAGACCCGTCCGCCGGAGCGCATCCTCGTGATGTCGGACGACTCCACCGACGCCACCGTCGAGGTCGCCCTGGACGCCGGCGCCGAGGTCCTGCTCACCGTGGACAACCGCCTCCACCGGGCCGGGGCGCTGAACCAGGCCCTGGCCACCGTCCGGATGGACGCGGACGACCTGGTGCTGGTCCTCGAGCCGGGGGTCCGGCTGCCACCGGGCTTCCTGGCCCGCGCCCTGGCGGCCCTCCAGGACCGCAACGTGGGAGCCGTCTCCGCCCGGCCCACCGCCGTCGGCGGCACCGCCGCCCTGATCCGGCGGCAGGCGCTCGAGGACGTCCACCGCTCCTTCGGCCGCTACTGCGACGAGGGCCCCGTGACCGGCCAGATGCGTCTCGCCCTGGACCTCGAGGCCGTCGGCTGGCGCCTCGGCCCGCCCGTGGAGGCCGAGGAGGACGTGCCGGCCCCGGCCGAGCGCGTCGCTCCCCTGCCGGTGGCGCTCGTCGGGGCGGAGCCGGCGGCCGCGTGAGCCGCCGGGCCGCTCAGTCGCGGACGGTGCGGCCCACGACCACGGCCGCCGCGCCCGTCAGGACCGTGGTGGTCAGGCACCCGATCGGGATCGGCAGGCAGCACCCGCCCACCGTGACGTTCGTGCCCCGGCGGGTCCGGGTGGACCAGCCGGGGAAGGGCAGCATCCGGAAGCCGGAGCGGTGCCCGGACGTCCCGCCCCGGCGGCCGGGAAGGTCGTAGCCGGGTCCGAAGCGGCCGGGGCCCCCGCGGCCGGGACGGCCGAGGGGCGAGCGGGACCAGCGGGCGTCGAACTCGTCGTCGGCCGCGCGGTAGTCGAAACCGGAAGCGTTCATGCCGCCCATCAAACCATCAGCAGGCTGTCGGGTCCACCCTGCCGCGGGCGGGGGCGGGCTCAGCCGCGCTGCAGCAGCTCCCCGGCGCGCTCCACGTGCTCCCGCACCGCCTCGGCCCGGCGGACGACCGCGTCCAGCCGGTGGGCCGCGCTCTCGTCGTCGGCGCGCATGAACCGGGCCATGGTGAGGGCCTCCGCGGCCTGGGCCATCGCGTTGCCGGCCCGGGAGAGCTCACGGTGGACGTCGTTGAGGTAGCCGCCCGGGGAGGCCGGGATGTCGTAGCTGCGGCTCGGCGCCGTGCGCTGCGCCGCGGCGCACACGGCCCGCACCTCCGGGAGCAGATCGGCGAGCGCGTTGGCGGTAGGCACCACGGACTGCGCGAGCGACGTGTCGGGGAGGCTCTCGAGGATCTGGTGGAAGCGGTCCAGACCCCGGCGGAACCGGTCGTGGGCGCGGCGCCACACGCCCAGCCCGAGCTCGGCCTCGTCACGGCGAGCGGCGCGGTAGTCGCGCAGGAATGCCACGGGCGGTCCTTTCAGGAGGGGACGGTCCATCCTACGGCGCGGCGGCCCGCCTCCCGCGCGCACGCGGCGGGGGCGGGGCGCCACGACGGCGGGCCGGCGCCGGCGCGGGCCCGCCGGTCCGCTCACGGCACGAGCAGGACCTTGCCGATGTGCGTGCCGGAGTCGAAGTACTCGTGGGCCTGCGCGACCTCGGCCAGGGGGAAGGTGCGGTCGACGACCGGGCGGACGGCCCCGGACTCGACGTGCGGCCACACGTGCTCGTGCACGGCGGCCATGATCCGGGTCTTCTCCGCGACGGGCCGCGGGCGCAGCGTGGTGCCGATCACGGCGGCACGCTTGGCCATGAGCTTGCCGAGGTCCAGCTCCCCCGTCCGCCCGCCCTGGGTGGCGATGACCACGATCCGCCCGCTGGTGGCCAGCGCGTCCAGGTTGCGCCCGAGGTAGGACCCGCCCACGACGTCGAGCACGATGTCGGCGCCGCGTCCGTCCGTGAGCTCCCGCACGCGCTCGACGAAGTCCTCCTGCCGGTAGTCGATCGTCTCCGCGCCGAGCCGCCGTGCGGCGCCGGCCTTCTCCGGACCGCCGACCGTGGTCAGCACCCGCAGCCCGAGCGCCCGGCACATCTGGACGGCGTTGGTGCCGATGCCGCCCGTGCCCCCGTGCACCAGGACCGTCTCGCCCTCGCGGGCGGCGGCGGCCATGAAGACGTTGGAGAACACCGTGGCGCACACCTCCGGCAGCCCGGCGGCGGCCACCAGGTCCACCCCGGCGGGCGCGGGCAGGACCTGGCCGGCCGGGACCACGACCTCCTCGGCGTAGCCGCCGGAGTCCAGCAGGGCCACGACCTCGTCCCCGGGCGAGAAACCGGCTCCGGCCGGCACCGCGGGACCGAGCTCCTGCACCGTGCCCGAGACCTCGAGGCCGAAGACGTCCGAGGCGCCGGGCGGGACCGGGTACCTGCCCTGCCGCTGCATGACGTCGGCCCGGTTGATCCCGGCGGCGCGGACCCGGATCCGCACGCCGTCGGGCGTGAGCTCCGGGGCGGGGACCTCGGTGACGGCCAGGACCTCCGGTCCGCCGGGGGTGGTCTCGAGCACTGCGCGCATGGTGGGGCCTTCCGGTCGGGGTCGACGTGCGCTCCCATTGTGTCCCGGGGCGGGGTCCGGTCACCCGGCGTCGGCCCGTGGCGAACAGCGGCCCGCGGCGCTCGGCGGATCCAGGTGCTCAGCCGATCAAAGTCCTCGGCGGCCCCCGGTGCTCAGCGGACCGAGGTGCTCAGCGGATCGAGGCGTAGGCGTCCAGGGCCCGGCCGCGGCTGGCCGGCAGGTCCACGACCGGCGCGGGGTAACCGACCGAGGGGCCGAGCAGGCCGGGCTCGTGCGGGTCCACGCCCTCGTCGCCGGCCAGCTCGGGGACCCAGCGGCGGATGTAGCGGGCCTCGGGGTCGAACTTCCGGCCCTGGGTCAGCGGGTTGAAGATGCGGAAGAACGGGCTCGCGTCCGCGCCGGAGCCGGCGACCCACTGCCAGTTCCCCGGCCCGCACGCGGGCTCGGCGTCCACGAGCGTCTCCCAGAACCACTGCTCCCCGGCCCGCCAGTCGACCAGCAGGTTCTTGGTGAGCAGGGATCCGGCGACCATCCGGACCCGGTTGTGCATCCAGCCCGTGGCCCGCAGCTGCCGCATGCCCGCGTCCACGAGCGGGAAGCCGGTGCGTCCCTCCTGCCAGGCGCGGACGTCGGCGGCGGCCTCCGCCGGGTCCCGCCACGGGAACGCGTCGAAGGCCGGGCGGACGTGGCGCACGTGCAGGTCCGGCACCTGGTGGAGCAGGTGCCAGTTGAACTCCCGCCAGCCCAGCTCGGCCAGGAACCGCTCCAGTCCCGGGCTGCTCCCCTGCTCGGCGCGGTGCCGGACGGCCGCGTCCCACACCGCGAAGGGGCTGATCTCGCCCCACCGCAGGTGCGGGGAGAGCCGGCTCGTGCCGTCCCGGTCAGGCCGGTCGTGGCCCTCGGCGTAGTCCTCGACACGGTCCAGGAAGTCGTCCAGCCGCTCCCACGCGGTGGCCTCCCCGGGGGTCCACGCCGCGTCCAGGCCGGCCGCGCGCTCGGGGGACGGCTGCAGGCCCCAGTCGTCCTGGTCCTCGGGGCCGGCGGCGGACACGGCCTCCGCGTCCGCGCCCCGGCCCGCGCCGGGGGCGGGCAGGGGCTGCCGGATCTCCAGGGTCCGGAGGGCCTTCCAGAACGGGGTGAACACCTTGTACGGGCCCCCGGCCCCGGTGCGCAGGGTCCACGGCTCGTGCAGCAGCGCGGCCTGGAACGAGTGCGCCTCCACCCCGTGCTCGGCGCACCACTGCTTGACCCCGGCGTCCACGGCGAGCTCGGGCCCGCCGTAGCGGCGGTTCCAGGTGATCCCGCCGGCTCCCGTGCGCCCGAGGACCTCGGGGAGCACGTGCTCCGCCGGGCCGCGGCGCAGCACGAGGGGGATGCCCAGCTCGCGGAGGGACTCCCGCAGGGACCGCAGCGACCCGTCCAGCCACCACCTCGCGGCCGCGCCGAGGGGCCGGACCCCCTCGGAGGCCTCGTCCAGGACGTAGAGGGCCAGGACCGAGCCCCGCCGGCACGCGGCGTCGAGGGCGGGGTGGTCCGTGACGCGCAGATCGTCCCGGAACCACACGATCGTCGTCGTCCCGCGGGCGGGGCTCTCGGGTGCGTCCACGCGCTCACCCTACCCGGGCTTTGGCGGCGTTCCGGGCGCCGTGGAAGAATGGGCTGCGCGCTCCGCCGCCCCCGTCCGGGGCCGGCCGGGCACGGGGAAGGTTGTCCGAGCGGCCTAAGGAGCCGGTCTTGAAAACCGGTGTGCGGTGACCCCGTACCAAGGGTTCAAATCCCTTACCTTCCGCCCCGCACGAGGCCCCCGCCGCACCCGCCGGCGGGGGCCTCCGCGCGTCCCGGCCCGGGACCGCCGATCAGGCCGCGGCGGGGTGCGCGTCCAGCACCGCCTCGGCGATGCGGTCGGCGTCCGCCAGGGTCCGGGCGCCCAGCTCCGCGGACGCGCCGGCCTCCGCGGCGATCGACACGCCCCACTGGACGGCCGAGAGCTGCAGGCCCAGCACCAGCACGCCGGGCTCCACGCCGCCGTCGACGCGCACGGCCCGGTGCGGAGGTCGGGTGACGTCCAGCCCGGTGCCGGGCACGGTCGCCACGCCGTCCCGGGTCTCCATCGCCCGGACCCGCACCAGGCCCTCCCGGTGCATCGCGGACAGCAGCGGGGAGATGTTGCGCCGCACGTCGTTGGGCGGGGACATGGCCTCCACGAGGTGCTCGGCGCGGAAGGGCTCGTCCTTGACCCAGGGGGAGCTCGCCACGAACCGGCCCTCCTCCTCGTCCACCCGGAACTGCGGGTCCGGGCCGAGGAAGCGCACCACGCCGGCCCGCGCCAGCGCCGCCAGCTGCTGGGTCCGCAGCACCGGCGGCCCGGAGGCGAGGCCCTCCACGAACGGCTCGAACGCGCGTCGCAGCTCGTCGGTCCAGGAGGCGTCGCCGATCCCGATGTCCGCGAGCACGGCCTTGAGCACGGTCCGGGCGGCGTTGAGGGAGGCGACCGCCATCTGCAGCGGGTCGTCCTCACCGGCCAGGGCACCGTGCACGTCCCGGTCCAGGTGGTGCACCACGGCCGCCGCGTACTCGTCGTGGGAGGCGAAGCTGAGCCCCTCGAAGGGGCGGGCGAGCCGGATGGCGTTGAGCTGCCGGCCCGGGACCACGGCGGACGCGATGAGCCGTTCGGCCCGGGACGTCCACGGCCCCTCGGGGTGGTCGTCCCCGGTGCCGAGCACGGCGTCGAAGCGCGCCAGGAACTGCCGCGGGTCGGTCTCGAAGGCGTCCGGGGCGGTCCGCGCCAGGACGGTGTAGTAGTTCCACTGGGCGTCCTTGCGGATCAGCGGATAGAGGTCCGTCTCGAAGGACAGCGGTCCCTCCGTGCGCGCCGCGAGCGCCCGCACGGCATCGAGCGTGAAGAACCGGGTGACCAGGGAGGACGCGTAGTAGCCCTCGAGCACCGCCTTGGAGCGGTACGGGGCGCCGCGCCGGGAGCCGGCCACGATCACGGGCTCCCGCCCGGACGGGTGGTAGACGTAGCGCTCCCCCTCCTGGGTGTAGATCCCGCCGCGGCCCTCGGTCACCTGGGCCAGGACGTCGCAGAAGTTCAGCCCCATCCCGCGCACCAGGACCGTCTCCCCGGCCGGCAGGTCGTCCCAGTGCACGTCGGCGGGCACGGCCGGCGGCCAGTAGGTCAGTCCGAACTCCGCGGCGCCGTCCACCAGCTCCTGCTGGTCCGGGCGCAGATCGGCGTCGAGGTGGCCGAGGGCGAGCACCACGGCGTCGGCCGGCAGGTTCTGCCCGCCGCTGATCTCCACGTCGTAGCGGTGCCGCGCGTGCTCGCGCACGTGCACGCCCACGGCCTCCGCCCGGTGCACGGTCAGCTGGACCGGGCCCGGGAGCGCGTCCTGCAGGGCGCGGAAGATCCAGGCGAGGTAGACGCCGTACATCCGCCGGGAGGGGTAGGACTGCGGCGTCATCCGGGTGAGGTGCGCGGCGTCGTCGGGGTCCACGGCGATCTCCCCGGACACGGCGGCGAGGCGCCAGTGCTCGAAGCTCATGTTCCGCAGCGGCTCGAGCGGGTCCACGGGCAGCACGCCGTCGTCGGCGATCACCGTGGGGTACACCGAGGGCGTGTTCATGAGGTACAGCGGGGACTGGTTCGTCCGCCACACGTGCCCCGGGCCGGGCGGGAAGGGGTCCACGACGTCGACGCGGACCCGGGTGCCCGAGGCCGCCGCGCGCGCCGCGAGCCGCTCCACCACCGACAGCCCGCGGGGGCCCGCCCCGATCACCGTGACCCGCCGTTCGCTGCCTGCCCTGCCCGTTGCGCTCATGACTCTCAGGGTATCGACCCGCGCGGTGGGCCACGGGCACGGGCCTGCGCCTACGATGGCGGTCATGACCGAGACCGCGCAGACCGCCGCCCGCCCGACCGCCGAGCAGCCGCACGACGAGAACCTGTGGCTCGAGGAGATCACGGGGGCCGCGCCCCTGGAGTGGGTCGCGGAGCAGAACGCGCGCACCCTGGCGGCGCTCGAGAGCCCGCGGCTGCGGCGCCTCGAGGCCGACGTGCTCGCGGTCATGGACTCGACCGAGCGGATCCCCATGGTCTCCAAGCACGGGCCGCACTACTACAACTTCTGGCGCGACGCCGAGCACCCGCGCGGCGTCTTCCGCCGCACCACGTGGGAGTCCTGGCTCGGCGAGGACACCCGGTGGGAGGTCCTGCTCGACGTCGACGCGCTGGCCGCCGAGGAGGGCGTCGACTGGGTCTGGGGCGGGGCCCGGCTGCTGCGCCCGCAGTACACCGGCGGGCAGCACCGGCGGGCGCTCCTGAGCCTCTCCCCCGACGGCGGCGACGCGAAGCGGGTGCGCGAGTTCGACCTCGAGGAGCGCCGGTTCGTGCCCGGCGGCTTCGACGTCCCCACGGCGAAGTCCTCCGTGACGTGGGTGGACGCCGACACCCTGCACGTGGGCACCGACTTCGGCCCCGGGTCGATGACCACGTCCTCCTATCCCCGCACGGTCCGCGTCCTGCGCCGCGGACAGGACCTGGCCGAGGCCCGGCAGGCGTTCGAGGTGGCCGAGGACCACGTCCAGGCGGTGCTCGTGCGCGACCACACCCCGGGCTTCGTCCGGGACGTGGCCGTGGACGTGGTGGACTTCTTCTCCTCCCGCACCTACCTGCTGCGGGACGGCGGGCCCGTGCACGTCGACGTCCCCGACTCGGTGACGGTGGACCTGCACCGGCAGTGGCTGCTGCTGCGCCCGCAGGAGGAGCTCGAGCTGGACGGGACCGTGCACCCGGCCGGATCGCTGCTGGCGGCGGAGCTCGAGGCGTTCCTGGCCGGGGACCGGTCCGTGGCCGCCGTCTTCGTCCCGGACGAGCGCACCTCCCTGCAGTCCTGGTCCTGGACGGCCGACCGGCTGATCCTCGGCCTGCTGCAGGACGTCTCCTCGGTGGTGCGGGTCGCCGAGCCGGGCCCGTGGACCTCGACCGAGCTGCCCGGGGCGCCGGCGCTGCACAGCGTGGACGCCTACGCCGTCGACGACGAGGACCCGGAGGCGGGCAACGACTACTGGCTCGTGGCCACGGGCTTCCTCACCCCCACCACCGTGTCCCGCGGGACCCTCCCGGCCGGCGGCGGGGCGGGGGCGCCGCCGCGCACGGCGCGGACCGCACCGGCGTTCTTCGACGCGGCCGGGCTCTCGGTCGAGCAGCACTTCGCGGTCTCCGCGGACGGCACCCGGGTTCCCTACTTCCAGGTGGGCCCCTCGGACCCGGTCCTCGACGGGGGCAACCCGACTCTGCTCTCCGGCTACGGGGGCTTCGAGGTCTCCCGGACCCCCGCCTACTCCGGGGCCCTCGGCCGGTCCTGGCTGACCCGCACCGACGACGCCGGGCGCTCCGGCGTCTACGTGCTCGCCAACATCCGCGGCGGCGGGGAGTACGGCCCGGCGTGGCACCGTGCCGCCCTGCAGGGGAACCGGCACCGGGCGTACGAGGACTTCGCGGCCGTCGCGGCGGACCTGCAGGCCCGCGGGGTGTGCAGGCGGGAGACGCTCGCGTGCTCGGGCGGCTCCAACGGCGGACTGCTCGTGGGGAACATGCTCACCGGGCACCCCGAGCTGTTCGGGGCGGTCTCCTGCGGGGTGCCCCTGCTGGACATGCGCCGGTACACGAAGCTCTCGGCCGGCTACTCCTGGATCGCGGAGTACGGCGACCCGGACGATCCCGAGCAGTGGGAGTCCGTGCGCACCTTCTCGCCGTACCACCTGCTGGAGGAGGGGCGGGACTACCCGCCCGTCCTGTTCTGGACGGCCACGAGCGACGACCGCGTGGGGCCCGTCCAGGCGCGCAAGGCGGCGGCGCGGATGCTCGGGATGGGCTACGAGGACGTGTGGTTCTACGAGGCCACCGACGGCGGGCACGCGGGCGCGGGCGACAACAAGCAGGCGGCCCGCCTGCACGCGCTCTCCCACGAGTTCCTGTGGACGGCGCTGCACCGGGGCTGAGCCCCGGCGCGGGTCAGCGCTTCTCGCGCTCGGGGACGAGCCAGCCCATCAGGAGGGAGACCACCCCGATGATCAGGGTGGCGAGCACCGCCGTCCAGAGGAAGGAGTCGAGCTCGAGCCGCAGCGGCGTGAACGAGCTCAGCCAGGACGTCAGCCACAGCATCGCCGCGTTGACCACGATGGCGAACAGCCCCAGCGTCAGGCACGTGATCGGCAGGGACAGGATGCTCAGCACGGGCCGCACGACCGCGTTCACGACGCCGAAGACCAGGCCGACGAACAGGTAGGCCAGGACCGACGCAGCGGTCTCGCCCCCGACGGCCGAGACGACGGAGGGGTCCGCGGCGATGCCCATCCCGGGCAGGATCCAGGCGGCCACCCAGATGGCGAGCGCGTTGACGAGGACACGGAGCAGGAACGACATGGCCCCATCCTCTCAGGAGCGGCGGGTGACGGCGGCCCAGCCCACCACCGTGATCGCGCCGCACAGCGCCAGGCCCAGCGTGAGGGCGATCCGCTCCGCGTGGACGGCGGGCCGCCACGTGACGCCGTCCCCCCGGACCACGTAGACCCCGGCGGGCTCGGCGCGCACGCCGTAGCCCACCCCCGAGCCGCTGCCCGAGCTGTCCTTCTCCTCGCCGGAGCCACCGCCACCGCCGCCCCAGCCCCGGACGCGGGCGACGGGGACGACCGTGCTGCCGCCCACCTCGTAGGCCTCGCCGAAGACCCGGCGCACCGTCACGGCGTCGACGGCCTGCTCGAGGACGGAGCGGTCCGTGGTCCCGGCCCGCCAGGCGGGGACGGCGCGGTGCTGCTGCTCGGACATGGTGTTCCCCCTGGGCTCGGACGCCGGCGGCTCCGTCGGCGGCTCCGTCGACGGCTCTGACCGCCAGCCTAGGACGCCACCGGGCGGGGGTGCGAGGGGTGCGGGCGGATGACGCGGCGCGGCCGCTCCGGCGGCCTCCGGGGCACGTGCCGTCCGGCCGCCGCGGTGCCCTGGACCGGCCGGACGACCAGGCGTACGGTCGAGGTGAACGGCGCGCTCGCCGTGCGCCGGGCGGGAGGCACCCATGCCGGACGGACTGACCGACTTCCCGCTGCTCGACGCCCTCGCCGGACGCCGTGCCCGACGTTTCGGGCTGGGCATGGAGATCCCGTCCGGTCCGCTCGCCCACCGTTCCGGGTCCGAGCCGCTGGGCCTGTCGGAGCGCGAGCGCGCGATCCTCGTGGCCGCCGGGACCGGGGTCACCGGCTGGTCCTTCGGGGTGCCCTTCGGCCCCGACCGCCCCGAGGAGCACGCCCACTACACGCAGCGGTTCACGGGCCGCACGGCGCCGACCGCCGCGGGCATCGGGACGCCGGTGCTGTTCACCACCGACGACTCGGGGACCTACCTCACGAACACCCGTGACCTGCTCCCCGACCACCCGCGACCGGCCGGTGGAACCCGCGACGAGGCCCTGGAGGCCATGGCCGGCGTGGTCCGGGCCCACACGGTGCAGCTGTCGGACCGCCGCCTCGACCTCCCCGCGGCCCCGCCGCACATGCTGGAGCCGAACACCTGGATGGCGAACGCCCCCGGCTCGACCCTGTTCATGCCGGTGGGCGACGCCAGTGAGCAGGTGCTCGGCCTCATGGCCATGGCCCTGGCGAACGGCAACGTGCTCGTGGACGACGTGGCCGGCCGCCCGGCCGGTGACCCGGCTCCCTTCATCCGCAGCGGCCTCCTCCAGGAGGACAAGCGCGTCCCGCTGACGGTGCTGCAGCAGATGGCCTACGAGGCCAACGTCGCGGAGCTCGCCTTCATGGGCCACAACATCGTGCTCACGCTGCAGGCCATGGGGCTCGGGGGCCTGTACTTCAACGGGCTCAACCGGTGGAGCGTGCTGGGC
This sequence comes from Kocuria rosea subsp. polaris, assembly GCF_001483755.1. Classification (GTDB taxonomy): domain Bacteria; phylum Actinomycetota; class Actinomycetes; order Actinomycetales; family Micrococcaceae; genus Kocuria; species Kocuria cellulosilytica. The sequence goes on along the minus strand of NZ_LQBK01000040.1, from coordinate 192,206 downwards.
GCGTTCGGCGAGCGAGGGATCGCCGGGCTCGGTTTCCGCTTCGTGGAGGACCCCCGAGGGGGCCTGCCCAACCCTGTCGGGCTCGACGGCCGGTTCGAGGGCCTGTGCCCGCCGTACGTGTCGGACATGCGCGAGGCGGTGGAGATCTTCGTGGCGCGCAAGTTCGGGCCGGAGGGCGCCTACGACCCCAGCACCCCGGGAGCCTGGGCCGACTCCGAGGCGGTCAAGCGCGGCGTCACGCCCTACTCCGAGGAGTTCGTCGACTGCCTGGGCCAGGTCGCCCAGTACGTCCTCGACACCTGCGGCAGGTTCCCGAACACCTTCACGACCATGGTGCTCACGGGCTACGTCCAGGCCGTGCACCTCGACACCGAGTTCTACGACACGCACTACCGGCCCGGCGCCTACCTCCCGACGCACGCGCACCACCTCGAGACCTGGCACGGGCAGGACGCCGCGCGGTGACCCCGGAACGCGAAACACCCCGGACCGCGGGTCCGGGGTGTTTCCGATGTCCTGGGACATCACGAGCGCGGAGACGGGGGGATTTGAACCCCCGGTCGGGTTCAACCCCGACCCTTCATTAGCAGTGAAGTCCATTCGGCCGCTCTGGCACGTCTCCATCCGTGGCCCACCGCGCGGGTGGACAACACGGGCCAGCTTAAGCGAGGACCGGGCACGGGGTCAAAGCCTGCGGCGTCCGCGCCGCCCGGCGACCGTGCCGCGGTAGAGCCGGTCCAGGTCCGCCGCGACCCGCTCGGAGCCGTAGACGGAGCGGATCTCCTCCGCCATGGCCTCCGGGCCGAGCAGGTCCGGGTCCGCCACGACGTCCAGCACGGCCCGGCCGAAGGCCTCGGGGGTGCGCTCGGCCACGAGCCGCCCGTTGCCCGGGTGGACGAAGTCCCGCTGCCCGCCGAGGGCGCCCATGACCACCGGCCGCCCCGCGGCGAGGGCCTCGGCCGCCGCCACGCAGAAGGTCTCCGAGCGGCTGGGCAGCAGGAACACGTCGGCGGCGGCCAGGCGCCGCTGCACCTCGTCCGGGCCGACGCTGCCCAGCAGCCGCACGCGGTCCCCGATCCCCCGGGCCCGCGCGCGGTCCCGGACGTCCTGCTCGAGCCCGCCGGAGCCGCACCAGGTGAGGCGCACGTCGTGGCCGGCGTCGTGCAGCCAGGCCACGGTGTCGACCGCCAGGAGGGGGTCCTTGATGCCGCGCAGGGCGCCGACCGCGACGAGCTCGAGGGTGCGCGCCCGCGGCGGGGCCGTGACGTGCTCGGCGTGGTCGACCACGTTGCCGATCCGCTCGACCCGCTCCGCCGGCGCGAAGCGGCGCAGCACCTCGCACATCATGGTGCTCACGCCGGTGACGCGGTCCGGGACGCGCAGGATCCGGCGGAGCCCGGCGAGGCGCCGCCACACGGGCCCGTTCTGCTCGGGGGTGAGCACGCCGTTCCAGTGCTCCGTGTGCACCCACGGGCGGCGTCCCGCGAAGGGAAGGCAGACGAGCGCGGCCGAGAAGGGCATGGTGTGCAGGACGTCGGCGCCGGCCAGGTGGCGGCGGACCGCGGCCCACGCCCGCAGCACGGTGGCCGGGTGCAGGGGGTGGAACGGGAGCCGGAGCACCGGCACCCCGTCCCACTGCTCCCGGACGGCTGGCCCGGTGCGCAGCAGCCGCACGTGCAGCACCCGGACGTCGTGGTGGCGGGCGGCGGCGCGCACGTGCCGGGGGACGAACGGCGTCTCGCCGGGCCGCTCCGCCGACGGGTACCAGGTGCTGACGACGAGCACGCGCACGGCGCTCAGCCCCTCCCCGCGCCGGGGCGGCCGGAGGCGTCGCCGGGCGCGGCGCACGCGGCGGTGCGCAGGGAGGTGCCGGAGGGGCTGCCGGACGGGATGCTGGACGGGGCGGGGGCGGCGGTCATGGCACCAGCCTATCGGCGGGGCCGCACCCGGGGAGGTGCCGGGAGGGCGCCGGGGGCGCGGGTAGACTCGGGCCCGATGACCAGCCCCTCCCCCGGGTCGGCCGCCTGATGTCCCGGCTGCGCTCGATCCTCTTCCCGCCGCCCAACCACGCGAACACCGACAACCCCCTGGGGTCGGCGTTCGCGCTGACCGTGGTGGCCGTGTTCGTCCAGGGCCTGTCCCGCTTCGGCTACAGCGTCCTGGTGGGGCGCCTGCTGGGCCAGGAGACCCTGGGCGAGGTCAACCTGACGATCTCGCTGGCCCTGTTCCTCGTCCTGCTGTGGCCCCAGGCCTCGGGCACGGCCGCCTCGAAGTTCATCGCGATGGCCCGCGGCCGCCAGGACCCGGAGGGACAGGCGGCCACGGCCTCCTTCGCCGCGACCAGCGCGGCGGCGGGGATGGCGCTGCTGTCCGTCTCGGCGGTGCTCTACGCCGCGTTCGTGCTCGAGCTCTCCTGGGGCTACGCGGTCTCGGCGGGCCTGCTGGTGCTCGCCCTGTCGGCCTACAACTTCGTGCGCGGGGTCCGCACGGGCAACAACCAGTTCGTGACGACGACGGCGTGGGACACCATCAGCTCGTTCCTCACCCTCACCCTGCTGCTGCTGGTCCTGCTCGCCGGCTGGCACTGGGCGCTGCTGCTGCCCCTGATCACCGGCTACACGGTCTACGCGCTGCCGTCCTGGCCCCGCCGCACCGGGGCCCGCCTCGACCCGGCGCGGCGCCGGGCGATCCTGGTCTTCACCGCCTGGGGGTCGGCCCACATCGTCGCGGCGACCGGCCTGATGCAGCTGTCCCTGGTGATCGGCGACGGCTTCGCCACGAAGGCCGAGGTCGGCCTGTACGCCTCCGCGGTGGCGCTGGCCACCCCCGCCAGCATGCTCTCCGGGGCGATGCTCACGGCCCTGTCCCCCAGCGTGGCCCGGATGTTCTCGGCCGGTGACACGGCGGGGCTCACGGGGCAGGTGGACGTCATCCTGCGGACCATGGTCACCGTGTTCCTCCCGGTGTTCGGGGTGGGCATCCTCTGGGCCGAGCCCGTGCTGCTGATCTTCGGCCAGGAGTACCAGGAGGCGGAGCCCCTCCTGGTGGTCCTGTTCTTCGCGGTCTCCGCCACGAGCTTCAACGCCGCGAACGCCCGGCTCAACGGCACCGAGCCCTGGGGGATCAAGGTGCTGGCGGCCGCCAACGGCCTCGGTCTGGGGCTGGGGGTGCTCACGATGCTCCTGCTGGGCCCGGAGCTGGGCATCATGGCCTCCGCCGTCGGCTACCTCGTGGGCTCGCTGCTGAGCTCGGTCCTGCCGCTGCTGGTGGTCTGGCGCCTCGACCGGATGGCGTGGGGCACGGTGCTGCTGCGGATCGTGGCCGGCTACGCGATGGTCCTGGCCGCCCTGCAGGTGCTGGGCCCGGACTTCCGGGTGCTGCCGGCGCTCGGGGCGACCGCCGTGTTCCTCGCGGTCTGGGCCGGGCTCAGCCTGCGGGACCTGCGGCCGGCCGTGCGCGCCGTGCGCGCCCGGCTGCGCCGCTGAGCCGGCCTCCCGCGCACGCTCACTCCGAGGGCAGCCGCCCGGCCCCCTGCTGGACCCGCCGGTCGAACTGCTCCGTGAAGGCCGGGACCATCGAGACCACGTAGTCGCGGGGCATGTGGTTGTCGTCCATGTAGACCCAGCGGTTGCCGATCCGGGACGGGCACGTGCCGTCGGGGCAGATCCAGTCGCTCATGTCGATGCTGACGAAGTTCTCGTGCCGCGCCATCAGTGCCTCGGCCGGGTTCTGCGGGGCGAGTTTCTGCGCCCGCGGCGGATTGCAGCGCTCGGCGTCCGGGCCGTGCTGGTCGATGCAGGTGACCATGTTGAAGGGGAACCGCGGGTTGTCCCGGATCCCGACCACCGTGATGCCCCGCGAGCCGAGGTCCTCGAGGACCTGCTCGAAGCCGGGGGCGATCTGCTCGCCCGGCCCCTCGTCGGCGGTGACCGTGGACGTGGTGAACACGACGTCGATGTCCTGCTCCTCGAGGTACCGGTCCGTGAGCCCGATCAGCTCCTGGCACTCGGTGTTGTCCGTGGTCTCCACGGGCTGGTACCGGCAGGCGCCCCGGACGATCGAGCGCAGGTTCCAGCCGCGGTCCTGGGCCACGGCCTCGACCGCCGGCAGCCACTGCTCGGCGTGGGAGTTGCCGATCACCATGGCGTCGACCTCGGCGTCCGGGTCGACCGGCAGGGTCGAGCAGGCCACCTTGTAGCCGTCGAACCAGTCCTCCGTCGCGGCGTCGCAGGACTCCGGCAGGGCCGACCACTGCCCCTCGCGCACCAACGGGTCCGGGATCGTGGGCACGTCCGGGTCCCGCTCCCAGGAGAGGTCCCCGGTCAGCACGGTGGCTCCCGGGTTCTCGACGGCGGCCCGCTCCGCGGCCTCCTGCGCCTGCCGGTCCAGGACCGCCCGTGCCCCGGCGACGGGGACCAGCACGAGCGCCACGCACAGCACCACGAGCCCGAGCTGGTGCAGGCTCGCGCGGGGTCCCCCGCGGGGCCGCAGGGGCCGCTCGACGAGCCGGTGCACCAGCACGCCCAGGACGATGCTCCCCACCAGGATGAGCAGTCCGTGCAGCGGCGTGGCCTTGGCGCGGTCGGTGACCACCAGGTAGGTCACGAGCACGGGCCAGTGCACCAGGTAGACGGCGTAGGAGGCCTCGCCCAGGACCAGCAGGGGCCGGCGGCTGAGCAGGGCGTCCGCCCCGCGCGGGTCGCCGGTGTGCCCGGCCAGGATCACCAGGGCGGCCCCGGTCAGCGGCCACAGGGCCGCCCAGCCCGGGAAGGAGCCCTGGACGTCGAGCACGAGCCCGCACACGGCGATCGCCACGAGCCCGGTCCAGCCCAGCAGGAGGCGCAGCGCGCCCGGGAGGGTGACGCCCCGCAGCACGGCCAGGGCCAGCAGCGAGCCGAGGGCGAACTCCCACAGCCGGGCACGGGTGTCGAAGTAGGCGAAGGCCTGCTCGTTGTGCGTGGAGACCACGGAGAAGGCGAAGGAGGCGAGGAAGACGGCGCCGAACACGCCGGTGGCCACCCTGGCGACGGACCACCCGGTGCGCCGGGCGAGCAGCCCGCACAGGGCCAGCAGCAGCGGCCAGAGCAGGAACACCTGGCCCTGCACGGACAGGGACCAGAAGTGCTGGAACGGGCTGGCCCCGGACGTGTCCGCGGCGTAGTAGTCCACCGCGTTGAAGGCGAGCAGCCAGTTCTGGACGTACAGCACCGTGGCCGCCGCCTCCTCGATCGCGGCGTACCAGCGGTCGGGCGGGAACAGCAGGCGCACCGCCACGAGGGTGCCCAGGACCGTGACGACGACGGGGGGCAGCAGCCGGGAGAAGGTCCTGGCCCAGTAGCGGCCCAGCTGCGGCCCGCGGCCGGACTCGATCCGCCGGACGAAGGAGAGCGTCATGAGGAACGCGGAGATGAACAGGAAGACGTCCACCCCGCCCGAGACCCCGCCGATCCACACGTGGTAGACGGCGACCAGGAGGACGGCCACGGTCCGCAGCCCCTGGACCTCGGGGCGGAAGCGGTGGGCGGGCGGGGCCGTGCCCACCGGGGGCGCGGTGCGGCTCACGACCCCGGGGGAAGGGTCGGCGGGGAGGAGTCGGCTCATGGAGTTCTCTCGTCGGGCGGGGGGTCGGGCGACTGGCTGGGCCCCATTGTTCCACCGAACGGTGTCACCGTCCGGTCACACCAGCAGGGACGCGGCCATGAACCGCAGGGGCGCCTCCCGGTGCAGGGCCCACCGGGGGTCGCGCGGGAGCAGCGTGCCGGGACGGCCGAAGCAGCGCCGTCGCGCGGAGGCCTCGAGCACCTGCTCGGCGGTGGCTCCCGGCCGGACCACGAGGTCGAGCAGGTCCCGGTCGGCCCGCGGGAGGACCTCGAGCGCCGGTCCGCCCACCCGGTCCAGCAGCCGGAGCAGCGCCCGGCACGTCTCGGTGTCGTCGCCGGTCCACGCCTGCGCCGCCCGGGCGTGCACGGCGCCGAGCAGCTGGACCCGCAGCACCTTGACGGCGATGGCCGTGCGCTGCGCCGCCGCCAGCCCGGCGTACCAGGTGCCGCCGAGCAGGTCGGTGAACGCCGCGAGGTCCTCGGCGAGGGGCCGTTCCCCGGTGGTGATCCGCCCGTCGGCGTCGTCGTGCACCACGTAGTACGCCCGCCGCGGCGCGAGGTCGATGCGTCCGCCCCCGAACCAGGCGCGGGCGGTGAGCCCCAGGTCCTCCCCGGTGGCGTACTGTCCCTGGAAGCGCAGGCCGCGGGCGGCCAGGACCTCCCGGCGGAGCAGCCCCAGGCTGGTGGTGCGGTAGGCCAGCCGGTCCTTGACGGGGTCGAGGTCCGCCCGGCGGAAGGGGCGCGGCACGGGGGTGCGGAGCACGCCGCCGCCGCCCCGGAGCAGCCGAGGCAGCACCGCCGCCGAGCCGTGGCGCTCGGCGATCGCCGTCCAGGCCGCCAGCGCCCCCGGAGCGAGGGTGTCGTCGCTGTCCACGAAGGACACGTACCGGGCGCGGGAGCGCTCCAGGGCCAGGTTGCGGGGCGCGGCCGGGTTGGCGGTGCCGTCGAAGCACTCCAGCAGCTCGACGAGCGGCCGGTGCTGCACCGGGAGCCGGTCGCGGATCAGCGCGGCCCGCACGTTGTGGCAGACCACCGTGATGTGCACCCCGCCGCGTCCGCCGACCGGCAGCCCGCCCGCCAGCACGGAGCCGACGGCCCGGTCGACGGGTCGTGCGGTGGTGTGCACCGGGATGATGACGTCGACGAGCGGCGTGGGAGCAGAGGACACGCAGGACAGCGTACAAGACCGCGCCGGGGGTCCTGCCCGGGCGCGGTCCGCGCCTCAGCCCTGGGCGGCCAGGACGAACGGCAGCACGGGCCCGGCGCCGGCCCGGCGCAGGGCACGGGCGGCCACGGCGAGCGTCCAGCGGCTGTCCACGAGGTCGTCGACGAGCAGCACGGGCCGCCCGCCGAGCCGGTCCAGCCCCTCCGCGAGCTCGGGGGACACCCCGAACTTCTCCCACAGGGCCGCGAGGCGGTACGCGCTGTTGCCGCCGTGCCCCCCGGACGGGAAGCCCTCGGGGACGTCGAGCTCCCCGAGATAGGGCAGGTGCCCGACCTCGGCCATGCCCTGCGCCAGGGACCGCACGAGCCGGGGCCGGGAGCGGGACGGGACGGAGACGACCGCGGCGGGCCGGTCCGCCCAGCCCCACTCGGCGAGCACCTGGACGCAGGCCCGGCCGAGGGCGGGGTCCACCGCTCCGTCGACCGGCGCGCCCTGCTCGTCGGTGCGGAACACCTCGCGCAGCCGGTTGCCCCAGCCCAGGTCCGTGAGCCGGGCGAGCGCCCGGCCCTCGGCGCAGCGCTCCTCCTCCGGGATGCGTCCCTTGACGTCGACCCCGAGGCGCGGCATCCCGGTGGGCCACTGGGCGCGCGGCTCCAGCACGACGCCCACCCGGGTCAGGGCGGCCCCGGCGGAGTCGGTGGCGGACTCGTCGACGGTCGTGGGGTACCAGGGACCGGCGCAGCCGTCGCAGCGCCCGCAGGGCTCGGCCGTGGGGTCGTCGAGCTGCCGGGCGAGGAACTCCATCCGGCACCCGGTGGTGCGCTCGTACTCCAGCATGGCGTTCTGCTCGGCCACCCGCGCCGCGGCGATCCGCCCGTAGCGCTCGGCGTCGTAGTGCCACGGCGTCCCCGTGGCCCGCCACCCGCCCTGCACGCGCTCCACCGCGCCCTCGACGGCGAGGACCTTCAGGAGCAGCTCGAGCGGGCTGCGCCGGACGTCCACGCGGGACTCCAGCACGGCCACCGACAGGGGCCCGCCCGCGGCCGCCAGCTCGGCCAGCACGGCGGTGGCCTTCTGCTCGGTGGGCATCGACGCGGTGGCGAAGTACTCCCAGATCCGCCGGTCCTCGGTGCCCGGCAGCAGCAGGACGTCCGCGTTGTCCGTGGCGCGACCCGCACGGCCCACCTGCTGGTAGTAGGCCACGGGCGAGGACGGCGCGCCCAGGTGCACCACGAAGCCGAGGTCCGGCTTGTCGAAGCCCATGCCGAGCGCGGAGGTGGCCACGAGGGCCTTGACCCGGTTCTCCTTGAGGGCGGCCTCGAGCTCCTCGCGCTCGCCCTGGTCGGTGCGCCCCGTGTAGGCGCGCACCGGGATGCCGGCGCCGGCGAGCGCCTGGGCGGTGTCCTCGGCGGCGCCGACGGTCATCGCGTAGATGATCCCGCTGCCCGGGAGGGACCCGACGTGCTCGAGCAGCCAGGCCAGCCGCGCCGTGGCCGAGGGAAGCTCCAGCACGCCGAGGCGCAGGGACGCCCGGGAGAGCGGGCCGCGCAGCGTGAAGACCTCGCCCGTGCTGCTGCCGCCGGGCCGCACGCCCAGCTGCTCCTCGACGTCGGCGACCACTCGCTCGTTCGCGGTGGCGGTCGTGGCCAGGACGGGGACCTGCTCCGGGAGCCGGGCGATGAGGTCGCGGATGCGCCGGTAGTCGGGACGGAAGTCGTGGCCCCAGTCGGAGATGCAGTGGGCCTCGTCCACCACGAGCAGCCCGAGCCGAGCCACCAGCTGCGGCAGCTGCTGCTCCCGGAACACCGGGTTGTTGAGCCGCTCCGGGGAGACCAGCAGGACGTCGAGCTCGTCGGCCTCCAGCTGCGCGGCGATCTGCCCCCACTCGGTGGCGTTGGCGGAGTTGATGGCGGCCGCCCGCACGCCGGCGCGGGCGGCGGCGGAGACCTGGTCCCGCATGAGGGCCAGCAGCGGGGAGACGATCAGGGTGGGCCCGCGCCCCCGGGCCCGCAGGAGCAGGGCGGAGAGGAAGTAGACCGCGGACTTGCCCCATCCGGTCCGCTGCACCACCAGGGCCCGCCGGCCGCGTCCCACGAGGGCCTCGACGGCCTCGAACTGCCCCGGGTGGAACGCGGCGTCCGGCCGGCCGGTGAGCGCGCGCAGCAGCCCGAGGGCGTCCTCGTGCAGCGCCGGGTCCGGCGCGGTGTCGTGGGCGGCGGTGTCGTGGGCCGGGGAAGTCGTCATGGCCCCAGTCTTCCAGGGCCCCCCGACGCCGCCCGACCGGAGGCGGGGACCTGCCGTGGCGGCGGGCCCGGACAGAGCGATGCGCCCGCTGCCCATCCGCCGAGCGGATGGCCCCCGCAACGGGCGCATCGACCGGCCTGACGGCCGGTGGCGAGCAGAGACTCGCCTGGCGGGAGTACCGCCCCCCAGCGGTGCTCCCATTCGGTTCACCCCCCGATGAACCGGTTGCACGGGCACCCCCCGATGCCGTCGTGCACGCGGCCCATCCCCCGATGAACCGCTGTCGATCCGCCCCCCGGCGGATCAGTTGGTTCTGCCCCATCGGGTGAACCAATTGCCACCATGGTGGCAGGGTTTCCGGGACCTGTCACGGCGCGTGAAGTCACATTCGCCTCGGGGGACATCCATCGGAATTCATCCATTGGTGCTGGTCAGCGAGGGGTTCGGCGGCGCCTTTTCCCTACCGGGCGGTATTGCGCGGCGGCCCGCGTGGCACGAAGTGGGGACACCCCGCACGCCGGACGTCCCCCGTTGGGCGCACGGCCCGGGATGTGCGTGACGTCACATTCCGGGTGCCGCGCACCGGCCGGTGCGCCGCGCCCGGCGGCGGGACGTCAGCCGCGCAGCCCGGGGAAGTCCGCCTCCGTGTACTCGACGCCGTAGCCGCCGTCCGCGGGCGCCGCGGCGCCGGTGCGGTCCGCCGCCTCCTCGCGCTCCCGCAGCACCACCCGGCGGATCTTGCCCGAGATCGTCTTCGGCAGATCGGTGAACTCCACCCGGCGCACCCGCTTGTAGGGCGCCAGGTTCTCCCGGGCGAAGCGCAGGATCTCCCCCGCGAGCTCCCGGGTGGGCTCGGCGCCGGCGGCGAGCACCAGGTAGGCCTTCGGCACCGCGTGCCGGACCGGGTCCGGGGCCGGGACCACGGCGGCCTCGGCCACCGCCGGGTGCTCGATGAGCACGGACTCCAGCTCGAAGGGTGAGATCCGGTAGTCGGAGGCCTTGAAGACGTCGTCGGTGCGCCCCACGTACGTGTAGACGCCGTGCTCGTCCCGGCGGGCGATGTCGCGGGTGTGGTACCAGCCGTCCTGGACCACCTCGGCGGTGCGCTCGGGCTCGTCGATGTAGCCCGCCATGATCCCGGGCGGGTCGTCGTCGACCTTCAGGCAGATCTCCCCCTCCTCGGCGGGCGCACCGGTCTGCGGGTCGAAGAGCTCGACGACGAAGCCGGGCAGGGGCCGCCCCATGGCTCCCGGGACCACCGGCTGCCCCGGGGTGTTGGCGATCTGCAGCGTGGTCTCCGTCTGGCCGTAGCCGTCCCGGATCGTCACGCCCCACGCGTCCCGGACCCGGCGGATCACCTCGGGGTTGAGCGGCTCCCCGGCGGAGACGGCGGACGTCGGCGGGTCCTGCACGCGGTGCAGGTCGGCCTGGATGAGCATCCGCCACACGGTCGGCGGGGCGCAGAAGCTCGTGACCCCGGCGCGGCCCATCTGCTCCATGAGGCCCACCGCGTCGAAGCGGGCCTGGTTGTGGATGAACACGGTGGCCTCCGCGATCCACGGGGCGAAGAAGTTGGACCACGAGTGCTTGCCCCAGCCGGGCGAGGCGATGTTCAGGTGGACGTCCCCGGGGCGCAGGCCCATCCAGTAGACCGTGGACAGGTGCCCGAAGGAGTACGAGTAGTGGGTGTGCTCCACGAGCTTGGCCTGGGACGTGGTGCCGGAGGTGAAGTACAGCAGCAGGGGGTCCCGGGAGCGGGTGACGCCCTCCGGCACGAGCACGGGGTCCGCGTCCGCGGCCTCGGCGTAGGCGTGCACGGGACGGCCGGGCAGCTGCTCGCGCACCGCTCCGGCCCCCGCCCCGACGACGACGAGCTGGTAGTCCCCCTCGACGCCCGCGAACTTCGGCGCGTTGGTCGTGTCCGTGACGACCCACGAGACCCTCCCCCGCTGCACCCGGTCCTGCAGGTCCGCGGGCGGCATCATGACGGCGGTGGGGATCAGGGGCGCGCCCAGCTTCATGCCGGCGAGCTGGACCTCCCACAGCTCGAGCTGGTTGCCGAGCATGAGCAGGACCCGGTCGCCGCGCCGCACCCCGAGGCCCCGCAGCCAGTTCGCGGTGCGGGACGAGGACTCGGCGAGCTCGCGGAAGGTCCGGCGCAGCTCCGTGCCGTCCTCCTCGACGATCCACAGCGCGTCCCGGGCCCCGCGCCGCGGGTCCCGGGCCACGTGGTCGAACCAGTCCAGGGCGTAGTTGAAGTGCTCCATCCGCGGCCAGCGGAACTCCTCGCGGGCCCGGTTGTAGTCCTCCCGCAGCTCCAGGACACGGTCCCGGGCCGCCTCGTACTGCTCGGAGACGCCGGGGGCGGCGTCGGACATCGCGCTCGTGGGGACCGGCTCGACCATCGGGGACCTCAATCTTTCCGCTGCGTGCTTGCCGCTACGTGCCGGGCGGGCTCGCCCGGCGGGCCGTCCCGAGCAGTCTAGTGCGGCGCGGACCCCTCCGTCCGGAACGGGCCGGCGCCGGCTCTGGAAGGATGGGCCCCGCACCCCGTCCCGAAGGAGCTCCGTCCCGCCATGCTGTCCCCGGCACCCGACGCCCCGGCCCGCGCCGGCGCCCGTGAGTGGGCCGCGCTCGTGGTCCTGATGCTGCCGGTGCTGCTGATCTCCGTGGACAACACGGTGCTGAACTTCGCCCTGCCGGAGATCTCCCGGCAGCTGCGCCCCACCGGAGCCCAGCTGCTGTGGATGGTGGACGCCTATCCGCTGGTGCTCGCCGGGCTGCTCGTGCCCATGGGCGCCCTCGGGGACCGGGTGGGCCGCCGCCGGCTGCTGCTGGTGGGCAGCACGGGCTTCGCGGCCGTGTCCGCGGTGGCCGCGTTCGCCCCGAGCGGGGAGGTGCTCGTCGCCGCGCGGGCGGCGCTGGGCCTCTTCGGGTCGATGCTGATGCCCGCCACCCTGTCCCTGCTGCGCAACATGTTCCACGACGCCACGCAGCGGCGGACGGCCATCGCGGTGTGGGCCACGGGCTTCTCGGCGGGCGGGGTCCTGGGGCCGGTCGTCGGCGGGTTCCTGCTCCAGCACCTCTGGTGGGGGTCCGTGTTCCTGCTGGCGGTCCCCGTGCTGCTGCCGCTGCTGGTCCTGGCGCCCGTGCTGGTGCCCGAGTCCCGCAACCCCGCGCCGGGTCCGGTGGACGTGCCCAGCGCCGCGCTGATCGTGGTGGCCATGGTGGCCCTGGTGCACGGGATCAAGGATCTCGGCGCGCACGGGCCCTCCGCCGGCGTGCTGGCCGCCGCGGTGGCGGCCGCGGCCGCCGGGGCGCTGTTCGTGCGCCGTCAGCTGCGCAGCCCGGTGCCGATGCTGGACCTGCGGTTGTTCCGCCACGCCCCGTTCGCCGGCGGACTGCTCAACAACCTGGTGGCCTCGACCACCTTCATCGGCTTCCTGTTCTTCGTCTCCCAGCACCTGCAGCTCGTGGAGGGCATGCCGCCCCTGCAGGCGGGTCTGGCCCTCCTGCCGGGCGCCGCCGTCACGATCGCCTCGGGGCTGCTGGTGGTGCACGTGGTCGGCTTCGTGCCGCCGGCGCTCGTGCTCGGCGGCGGGCTGCTCGTCATGGCCTCGGGCTTCCTGCTCGTCCTGCTCGGCGACCTCTCCGGCGGGCTCGTGCTCGTGGTCGCCCTCGTGGTCGTCGGGCTGGGCTCGGGCGCCGCCCAGACGATCGCGGGGGACCTCGTCCTCACCGAGGTGCCGCTCGAGCAGGCCGGCGCCGCCTCGGCGATCTCGGAGACCGCCTACGAGCTGGGCGCCGCGCTCGGCGTGGCCGTCCTGGGCACAGCCGTGACCGCGACCTACGCCCGCCGCACGGTCCTGCCGCCCGGACTGGACCCGGAGCAGGCCGCCACCGCGTCCGAGACCCTCGGCGGGGCGGTCGTGGTCGCCGCGGCCCTCGGCCCGGACGCGTCCGGAGAGCTGCTGGCCTCGGCCGTCGCCGCCTTCGAGGCCGGCGTGCACCTGTCGGCCGGGATCGGCGCCGCCCTGCTGGCCGCGACCGCCGTGGCCGTGGGCGTCCTGCTGCGCCGCGTCCCGCGGCTCCGGCGCCGGTAGCGGACGCGCTCAGCCGGCCGAGCGCACCCTGACGTGCTGCTCCACCCGGGCGAGGTCCCGGGGGTGCGGCGCGCTGTCCCGGAACTGGTCGAGCAGCACCTCGACGTGCTCGCGCACCTGCCGCTGCACGGACGGGTGGATGCTCGCCTCCTCCAGGCGCGCGGCGAGGTCCACGAGGGCGAGCAGGACGCTCACGTGCCCGGTGGCGTGCGGGCGGATCTGGTCGAACGGCATGTCGACGAGCTCGTCGATCCCCACCGTCCCGTACCGCAGCCGGTGCACGCCGTCCATCACGACCGTGTTGCCGGGCAGCGGGCGCGAGACGGCCCGGACGAGACCGGACGCGACCTCCTCGATGGCGTTGACCGCGGTGTAGGGGTCGTTGGTGCTCGGGGACAGGGCGCGCACGGCGAGCTCCACCACCTGCTGCTCCGCGAAGCGCACGTCCTCGTCGGCCGAGCGCGAGTCGCTCAGCCGGACGCAGCGCCGCAGCCGGTCCCGGAGCTCCTCGGCGCGGTGCTCGGGCCACACCCGGAACAGGGGTTCCGAGGCCAGGACGTGGTCGCCCACGCGCGGGACGAGCTCGATCTCGACGTCACCGGACCCTGCGTGGTCGCGCAGCCGCTCGAAGTCGACGTCGGCGACGTAGCCGTCGGCGCCCGCCGTGATCCCGCCCCCGCCGTCGCGGTGCCGCACCGTCCGGACGAGCTCCTCCGGCACCTCCTCCGGGTGCCACCGCTCGATCACGCCCAGCAGCCGTCGGCGGGCGCCGCGGACGAGGGTGTCCACCTGCACGGAGTCCGCGATGTGGTGGATGAAGTAGACGACCAGCGCCACGTCCGCGACCGCTATCAGCACCGCGAGGTTGACCGCCAGATGGGGGACGAACGGCTGGGCGAGGTCGTCGGAGGCCGAACGGATGGTGCGCAGGACCAGCAGGGAGTAGATGAAGGTGGAGACGAGCACGCCCAGCACCAGCTGGTTCCAGCGGTCCGCCATGAAGTTGCGCACCAGCCGCGGGCCGTACGTGGAGCTGGCCGTGGCGATCACCGAGATCGTGATGGAGAAGGCGGTCGCGGCCACGCCGAGCATCGATCCGCCGATCGCGGCGAGCATCGCCCGGGACCCGTCGATGCCGACGGCGTAGACCCAGGCGATCCACGGGGAGTCCAGGCCCTCGGGCAGCCACCGGTCCAGGGCCACGACGGACTGGGCCAGCACGACGGCGATGAGCACGCACACGGCGGGCACGAACCAGAAGTTGCTGGACACCCAGCGCCAGGAGGAGGAGAGCTTTTCCATGGGCTCACCCTAGACCGGCCCTCCGCGCCGGTGGCGGTAGGCTGGGCGCCCGGACCCGCACGCCTGCGGGTGCGCCGCCTCCCTGACGCCGCACCCTGACCGCTTCCGAGGAGACCCTTCCATGCTCAACGCTTCGCGACCGCCCCGCCGGACCAGGCCCGCCCGGGCGCTGCGGACCGGCGCGGCACCGGCCCTGGTCCTGGCCCTGACGGCGCTGACGGGGTGCGGCTCCGACTATCCGCTCGGCGAGGAGCAGCGCCGGGCGGCGGAGGAGGGCGGCTCGGACCTGTCCGGGATCCTGACCGGCGTGGGGTCCTCGGCGCAGAACGCCGCCATGCTGACCTGGCGCAGCGGCTTCGAGTCGAGGCACCCGGACGCCCAGGTGCAGTACCTCTCCGCGGGCTCCGGGGCCGGGCGCAGCGCTCTCGTGGGCGGCGGCACGGACTTCGCCGGCTCGGACGCGTACCTGGACGAGGAGGAGCAGGCCGAGGTCCGCGAGTTCTGCGGTCCCGGCGGCGCCCTGAACATCCCCGTCTACATCTCCCCGATCAGCATCGCCTTCAACCTCCCCGGCATCCAGGAGCTGAACCTCGACGCCGCGACCATCGCGCGCATCTTCCGGCACGAGATCACCCGGTGGGACGACCCGGCGATCGCCGCCCAGAACGAGGGCGTGGAGCTGCCCGACCTGCCCATCACCCCCATCGCCCGCGCGGACGACTCGGGGACGACCGAGAACTTCACCGACTACCTGCACTCGGTGGTCCCCGAGGTGTGGACGGACGAGGAGGACGGCAGCTGGCCGTCGGAGCTGCCCACCGAGCGTTCCCAGGGCAACGCCGGGGTGGTGAGCCTCACGGCGGAGACCGAGGGCGCCGTGACCTACGCGGACGACTCGCTCGTGGACGAGTCCCTCGGCAAGGCCAGGGTGGAGGTCGGCTCCGAGTACGTGGCCGTGTCCGGCGAGGCGGCCGGCGCCGCGGTCGGCGAGGCCTCCCGCGTGGAGGGCACCGGACCGCACGACATCGCCCTCGAGCTGGACCGCGAGCCGGACGTGCCCGGGGCCTACCCGGTGGTCCTGGTCTCCTACCACATCTACTGCAGCAGCTACGCGGATCCGGAGGTCCTCGAGCTGGCCAAGGCGTTCGGGCACTACGTGGTCAGCGAGGAGGGCCAGCAGGCCTCGTCGGAGGCCGTCAAGAGCGCCCCGCTGCCGGAGAACCTGACCGCCGAGGCGCAGGCCGCCCTCGACTCGATCAGCCTCCGCTGACCGGTCGGGACGGGGCCGGGCTCGGCAACGCTCATCGGCGCGGGCCGCACACGGCGCGGGACACGGTCGCGGCGGTGCGCGAACGGCTCACCGCCAGCCGGCGGCAGCGCCCTACGCGGGGCCGTCGGGCCCGTGCCCGTCGGGTCCGGCATCGTCCGGGCGCCGGTCCCGCCGGAGGAAGCGGACCACCCGGACGGCGATGACCGCCGACCAGAGCAGCAGCAGCACGAGCACGAGGGCGCTGAACGCCCCGTCCTCCGCGGACCAGGTGAGGAGCTGGCCCCCGAGCAGCAGCACCGCGGTCGCGGACAGCAGGACGAGGGCCGTGCGTTCGCTGCTTCGCTCGGACATGGCGGCTCCTGCCGGTCGGCACCCTGGTCCCCGGATCCTCGCACACCCGGGCGGACCGGCGGCGGCCGGGCCCGCGACCCGACCTTCCTCCGCGACGTTCCTCCGCGACGGCGCCGCGCCCCGCTACCGTAGGAGGAGTCGTCCCCGACAGAGAGGCTCCCGATGCGCCGCACGATCCCCGCCGTGGCCCTGCTCGCGCTGACGCTGACCGGGTGCGACGACCGGCCGCAGGACGCGGAGAGCACGCCCGGCGTCTCTCCCACCTCGTTCAGCCCTCCTCCCCCGGTCACGACCACTCCGACCCCCACCCCGGACGGTCTTCCGACGGACCCCGGGACCGGCCCCGCGGCCCCGGCGCCGGACCCGCCCGGCCCCGAGTCCGTCCCCACCCCCTCCGAGCAGCTCGAGGGGCCGTAGGGCGGGCAGCAGGCCGGACCCGGCTCGGCGACGCCCTCCGGCAGGACAAAAGTGCAGGCGGGGCCGACGGACGTCTACTCCTCGATCCATCGGCGACACGCGCACGCCACGAGTGCGAACACGTCGTCACATGCACAAACATGGACATACCCCCTCTTCCTGGAAGGCACCCCCATGTACGAGAACACCGCTCTCGTCCCCCGCCCCCACTGGGCCACCCGTCAGGAGATGACCGACCCCGAGACGGTCACCAACTCGCGGGAGCTGCCCGCCCGGTCCCTCGCCGGCCCGTCACCGGTCGCGCTCCTGGAGACCTGGGAGCTCATCAGCACCGCGGACGGCTCCTACGCCCATCCCGACGGCACGGTCCTCCACATCGGCCATGAGGCGTGGACCGTGGAGCAGGCCAGGGCCCTGCGCGACCGCATCGGCGAGGCCCTCGCCCTGCTCGACTAGCAGTTCGCCGCCCGCGCCCCGGCGCAGAGCTTCCCGGCACGTGCTCCGCGGCAGCTCCGTGACCGCGGACCGTGCGGCCGGGACCACGGCACCACGGTCTCCGCGCGCGAAGCGCCCCCGCCCCTGTCCCCCCTTGCGTGTCTTGCAGGTGCAAATGCCCTCCCGTAGGAAGGAAGCCAGCTGACGGGGCACCGCTCGCCGCGCGGAGGGGGAACGCGTTCATGACCGACACCCGGGGAACACCGAGGGGTCTGACGGCACTCGGGGCGGTCCTTCTGCTGGCGCCGTTCTGGGCGCTGCGCCGGCTGGAGCTCCCGCTCTGGGCGACGGTGCTCTGGCTGGGGACCGTCGGCGCCGGTCTCCTGTTCTGCCGGTGGGCCCCCCGTGCGGCACGCCACGAGCGCTTCTGCCTCCAGGACGAGTGGGCGTCGGGGCTGCCCGCCGCCCAGGCCCTGGACCGCATCACGGAGCACTTCCGCGCGGATGGCGCCACGGTCCGGCAGAAGGGCAAGGAGGCCGTCGTCGACGTCGGGTCGGACGTCGCGTTCCGGCTCAGCGGCACCGGGTCCGCCCGGGGACGGCGACGTTTCCCCTCCACCCTCACCGTGACGGCGACCGACACCGGCGCCGGCTCCGCCCTGAGGGCGCAGTGCCGGGACAACCTGGGCTGGTACGCCACGATGCCCGCCCGGATCCCGCAGTGGGCGGCCGAGCGCAACGCCCGCCTCGTCGACTCCGCCCGCTGCCTCACCGGGGCCGCCACGGAGCGCGCCCGCCCGGCCGGCGCCGAGGGCCGCCCCTGCGACGGAGGCCTCCACCCGGGGACCGCGGCGCTCCCGGGACACGATCCGCGTGCCGGCCACGGCGAAGGGCCCCGGCCCCCGGGAGTTCCCGGGGGCCGAGGCCCTTGCGCTGCGTGGGCCCCGTGGGGCTCGAACCCACGACCCATGGATTAAAAGTCCACTGCTCTGCCAACTGAGCTAGAGGCCCGTGCTCCACCGGCGGGCGCGGGGCACGGCCGGTCCGGAGCGGGCACCACTCTACCGCACGGTTCCCGCCGCGACCCGGACCCCGCCGCCCCCGGCGGGCAGGCCGGATCCGCTCAGCCGCCCGACGGCTAGAGTGGTGGCCTGTCCCGTGCCGCCCACGCCGACCCGACCGGAGGACCGACCGTGCCGCACCCGAGCACCGAGGAAGAAGCACGCGCCGAGACGGGGCTCTTCGGCCCGTCGGCCGTCACCGAGTACCTCGCGCAGGTGGTGGAGCAGCTGCGGGACGTCCGCGGCGGCGAGCCCAGCCCCTCCATCCCCGCGCTCGCGCAGGCCGACACCGAGCGCTTCGGCGTCGTCATCGCCACCGCGGACGGGCACGTCTACGAGGCCGGCAGCACGCGGGACGAGTTCAGCATCCAGTCGATCTCCAAGGCCTTCACCTACGCGCTCGCGCTCTCCGACCTCGGGGCGGAGGCGGTGCACGCGAAGATGGACGTGGAGCCCAGCGGGGACGCCTACAACGAGATCTCCCTCCAGCCCGGCACCGGACGGCCCGCCAACCCGATGATCAACGCCGGCGCTATCGCCTCGACGTGGCTCGTGCCCGACAGCGACCGCGACCTGCGCCGGGACCGGATCCGGGACGCCTACTCGCGGTGCGCGGGCCGGGAGCTGGCGATCAGCCCGGAGGTCCTCGACCAGGAGCGCGACGCCGGGGACCGCAACCGCGCCCTCGGCTATCTCCTGGCCTCCGCCGGGATCATCGACGGGGACCCGACCCAGGCCCTCGAGGACTACTTCGCCCAGTGCTCGGTGCTCATCACGTGCCGCGACCTCGCCCTGATGGGCGCGACCCTCGCCAACGGGGGCACGAACCCGCTGACCGGGGACGAGGTGTTCGACGTCGGGACGGTCTCCCGGGTGCTGTCCGTCATGAGCTCCTGCGGGATGTACGACGACGCCGGCGAGTGGATGGTCCGGGTGGGCCTGCCCGCGAAGTCCGGGGTGGGCGGCGGCATCATCGCCGTCCTGCCCGGGGAGCTGGCGGTGGCCACCTTCTCCCCGGCCCTGGACCGGCACGGCAACAGCGTGCGCGGGGTGCTCGCCTGCGAGCGGCTCTCCCAGGACCTCGACCTGCACTTCACGCACACCGCCCGGGTGGCCCGCTCCACCGTGCGCGCCAGCTACCCGATCGACCAGTCCCCGTCGCTCGTGCGCCGCAACGCCGAGGCCGAGGCGGTGCTGGCCGAGCACGGCAAGGACGCCGTGGTCGTGGAGCTCCAGGGCGACCTGCTGTTCACGGGCACCGAGACCGCGATCCGCACGGTCCGCGACGTCGCCTACGGCGCCCAGTACGTGGTGGTGGACCTGCGCCGGGTGGACGTGATCGCGGAGTACGCCATACCGCTGCTGGCCAAGACCCGGGCCGAGCTGCAGGCGGCGGGCCGCACCGTGGTGGCGGTGGCCACCGATCCGGGCTTCGCCGACTCCTTCGAGGGCGAGCCGCCGCTGGAGGTCTTCCCCAGCCGGGCCGCGGCCATCAAGTGGGTCGAGGACGCGCTGCTCGAGGAGCACGGCGGACCGGAGTGCACCCCGTCCCGGGTCCGGCCCGTGGAGTCCGAGCTGTTCTCCCGGCTGGAGCCCGAGGACGCCCGCGCCCTCCGCGCGCGGACCGTCGAACGGACGTGGGCGGCCGGGGAGAACATCCTGCGCACGGGACAGAACTTCGCCGGCATCCACCTCATCGTCAGCGGCAGCGTCTCGATGTCCCTGCGCACCCCCGTCGGCGAGCGCGTCGAGCTGCAGGTCCTCGGGCCCGGGATGAGCTTCGGGGAGCTCGCCCTCGGCACCGGGGACAAGCAGCACGTGACGCTCAGCGCCGTCACCGACGTCACCGCGCGGGTGCTGCCCCCGCAGACGCTCGCGGAGCTCGAGCAGGAGGACCCCGCCCTGGGACTGCGGCTGTGGAAGGCACTGGCCCGGGACGGCTTCGAGCGGGCCGACCAGCAGTGGCGGGACGCGGCGGTGCACGCCTCGGCCAGCGACTGGTGAGCGCTCCGTGGCCCGCCGCGGGCCACGGCCGTACGCTGGACGCATGAGCGAAGCTCCCCGCCACCACAAGCCGGTGAAGTTCTCCCCGGAGCAGTTCGACGCGCACGAGGGCGGCCCCGACCCGGCGCGCGTCTCCGAGGCCGCCCACCTCGCCGCCCACGCCCTGGTCTCCCGCGGGCGCGCCAGCGACGACCCCGAGATCAGCCGGCGGCTCATCGAGCTGACCGACGAGCAGGGCCTGGAGGGGATCGCCGAGATGTGGGCGGAGGCCCCGGCGGTCTCCCTGCCCGGGGCCCTGTGGCGGCTCTACGCCCTGCGGGCCGGGGTCCGGAAGGACCCGGTGCGGATGGGCCGCTACTTCGCGGCGGGGCGGAGCACCGCGCAGGTCTCGCACGTGGTGGCCGGGGTCGCGGAGCCGCCCGGGGCGGAGGAGATCACCTCGATGGCGGACGCCATCCTCTCCGGGGCGTTCAACGGGGAGTTCGACGTCGCCCTGGACCGGTTCGCGGCCTTCTGCCGCGTGATCGCCCTCGGCCGGATCCGGCTGGCGGACACCGGGCAGATGCCGGTCGTGGACCCCGGCGCGGCACGGCCCCCGAGCACCGTGGCCCTCACCCAGCGGCTCGAACGGACCGCGGAGGAGCTCGAGGCCGCCGCGAACCAGTGGCGCCGCGGCCACCTCGACTGAGCTCCGCCGCGCCGGCCCCGTGAGCCCTGCCGTGCGGGAGCCCACAGCCGCAGGACTTGGCCTCACGTGCACGTCGACTACCATGGGAGCCAGGTGCCGGGCCGCGGCAGCCCCGGGCTCCATCACATAGCCGCCACGAGCGGCCTTCCGCCGAGAGGCGCTCCCGGTCCGGCACCGCCCCTCTTCCCTCCTCCCGGGGACCACCGGGCGCCCCCGGGCCGCCCGACGCCCCCATGTACAGTGGGATCCGCCGTGCTCCGCGGCGCAGGTCCCCACGCCCAGGACGGTCACCACATGGCGCTTCGCATCTTCCCGGAGGACGAGCTGGTCCTGGACCTGCTGGCGGACATGTCGGGACAGGTGACGGAGGCCGTCCGGCTCCTGTCCGAGCTGCTGGGCTCCCCCGAGGTCGACACCACGACCCTCGACGCGGTCCGCGAGTGCGAGGCCCGGTCCACGGACCTGTACTTCTCCGTGATGACCACGGTGCGCTCCACGTTCGTGATCCCCATTCCCCGGCAGGACGTCTACATCCTGGGGCACTGGCTCAACAAGGCCGCCGAGGAGCTGCTGGCCGTCGCGGAGGCCCACGTCGCCTACGCCCTCACCCGGCCGCCCTCGTACGCCACGGACCAGCTCGGGGTGATCGAGCGGATGTCCGAGCTGACCACCCGGGCGATGCGCGACCTCGGCAGCCTCCAGGGCCTGGACGACTACTGGTACGAGATGCTGCGGCTGGGCAAGCAGTCGGAGCGCATCTACCAGCTGCACATGTCCCACCTGCTGGAGCACCACAAGGCGATCGCCGCGATGCGGCGGGAGCGCGCCGTCCGGCGCTTCGCCGGAGCCGCCCGGGCCCTCGTCCGGGTCTCCACCGAGGTGGGCCGCATCGTCGTGGCGGAGTCCTGACCCCGTGCTGACGGCCCTGACCGTTCTCGGGATCGTCCTGGCCGTGGCCCACGTGCTCGTCAACGGTTTCCACGACGCCCCCAACGCCCTGGCCCTGCCCGTGCGCTTCCGCGCGCTCACGCCCCGGGTGGGCCTGGTGTTCACCGCGCTCGTCAACGCCGCCGGCGTGTGGGCCGCCGCGTACCTGCTCGCGGACTGGATCATCACGGGCGTGCCCGTGCCGCACGACGTGGTGGGCTCCGCGACGATCGTCTGCGCCCTGGTGACCACGATCGGCTGGAACCTGCTCACCTGGTGGTGGGGCATGCCGAGCTCCTCGACCACGGCGCTGTCGGGCGGGCTGCTCGGCGCGCTGCTGGGCGCCCACGCCGTGGACCTCGTCGACGGGAACCCGCTGACGGCCGAGGCCCTGTACCAGGTCGTCGTGCCCCTCGTGCTGGCGCCGCTGTCCGCCTACGCCGTGGCCTGGGTGCTCGTGGTGCCCCTGCTGCACCTGCTGCGGCACTCCGAGCCGGACACGACCACGTTCCGCTCCCGGCTGGTCCTGGCCGGCGGCGCGGCGGCCGTCTCCTTCGGGCACGGCATCCACCACGGCCGCCGGGCCGCGTGGATCCTCGCGACGCTGCTGCTGTGCGCCGGGTTCGCGGACCCGCTGGCCGGCTCCACCCCGTGGCTGTTCCTGCTCATCGCGGCCGGGCTGGCCACGGGCACCCTGTTCGGGGCCTGGCGGATCGCCTACACCCTCTCCTCCCGGATGATCACGATCGACCCGTTCCGCGGCGCCGTGGCCCAGGGCGTCGCGGGAGCCCTGCTGTTCCTGGGCGGGACGCTGATCCCCGTGCCGATGTCCACGTCCCAGACCACCGCCGCCGCGATCCTGGGGGCGGGACGGCAGCAGCGCTTCCACACCGTCAACGTCAGGGTGGTGAAGCGGGTCCTGCTCGTGTGGGTCCTCACCGTCCCGGCGTGCGCGGCGATCTCCGGCACCCTGCTGCTCGCCCTCTCACCGCTGCTCTAGGGGGGGCGGGGCACCACGTCCAGGACGCCGGCGCAGGGGCGGCCGCGCGGGCTCCGCCGCCGGGCCCGGGAGGCGGTCGAGGGCGTCGACGACGACGGGCGCCGGCCACCCCGCGGGGTGACCGGCGCCCGTGCCTCCGGGGGCGGGACGGCTCAGCCGAAGCGGCCGGAGACGTAGTCCTCCGTCTGCTTCTCCCGCGGGTTGCTGAAGATCTCGGACGTGGGGCCGTACTCGATGAGCTTGCCCGGCTTGCCCGTGCCCTGGATGTTGAAGAACGCCGTCCGGTCCGAGATGCGCGCGGCCTGCTGCATGTTGTGGGTCACGATGACCACGGTGTAGTCCTGCTTCAGCTCGTTGATCAGGTCCTCGATCGCCAGGGTGGAGATCGGGTCCAGGGCGGAGGCCGGCTCGTCCATGAGGATCACGTCGGGCTTCACCGCGATCGCCCGGGCGATGCACAGGCGCTGCTGCTGGCCGCCGGAGAGGCTCGAGCCCGGCTTGTCCAGGCGGTCCTTGACCTCGTTCCACAGGTTCGCGCCCTGCAGGGAGCTCTCCACGAGCGCGTCGGCGTCACCGCGCGAGATCCGCTTGCTGTTGAGCTTCACGCCCGCGAGCACGTTGTCGCGGATGGACATGGTGGGGAACGGGTTGGGGCGCTGGAAGACCATCCCGATCATGGAGCGCACCACCACGGGGTCCACGCCGGGGCCGTAGAGGTCCTCCCCGTCGAGGAGTACCTGGCCCTCGGCGCGGGCGCCGGGGATGACCTCGTGCATGCGGTTGAGGGTGCGCAGGAAGGTCGACTTGCCGCAGCCGGACGGGCCGATGAACGCGGTCACCGACCGGGCGTCGATCCCCATGCTGACGTCCTCGACGGCCAGGAAGTCGCCGTAGTAGACATTGAGGTGGTCGACGTCGATTCGCTTGGACATGTGTGTTCCTTGCTTCTTTCTCGCAGAGGTGCGTGCGGGAGGTGCGTGCGGAGGTCCGGTGGGTGCGCGGCGCGCGTCAGCGGCCGGCGGTCTTGGGCGCGAAGGCCCGCGCGACCAGTCGGGCCACGAGGTTGAGCAGCATCACGATCAGGATCAGCAGCAGCGCCGCGGCCCACGCGCGCTGCTGCGAGGGGTCGGGGTTCGTCGGGGACGTGGGCGTCATGATCTGGTAGTAGATGAACGTGGGCAGCGTGGTCATCCACCCGGAGAACGAGTTCCAGTTGATGGCGGTGGCGAAGCCCGCGGTGACGAGCAGCGGGGCGGTCTCCCCGATGACCCGGGCGATCGCCAGGGTCACGCCGGAGGCGATGCCGGAGATCGCGGTGGGGATCACCACCTTGATGATCGTCCGCCACTTGCGCACGCCCAGCGCGTAGGCCGCCTCGCGCAGCTCGTTGGGGACGATCTTCAGCATCTCCTCGGTGTTCTTCACGACCGTGGGGATCATCAGCACGGTCAGCGCGACGGCCGCCACGAAGCCGAAGCGGGTGGACGGGCCGAGCAGCAGCCCGAAGAAGGCCGCGGCGAACAGGCCCGCCACGATGGACGGGATGCCCGTCATGACGTCCACGAAGAAGGTGATGCCGCGCCCCAGCCAGCCGCCCTTCGAGTACTCCACGAGGTAGATGGCCGTCAGCAGGCCGATGGGGACCGAGAGCAGGGTGGCCCAGAAGGTGATCGACACCGTGCCCACGATCGCGTGGTACGCGCCGCCCAGCACGGGCCCGTCCCCCGCGGCCGCGGCGTTGTCCGTGGCACCGGTGACACCGTTCATGGACGTCAGCAGCAGGTTGGAGGTCAGGCCCGGGAGGCCGTTGGCGAGCACCGTCCAGATCACGGAGATCAGCGGGATCACCGCCAGGACGAACGCCGTGTAGACGAGGTAGGTCATCAGCGAGTCGGCACCCTTGCGCCCGCCCTCGATCACCGAGACGACGACGGGTGCGGCGACCAGGAAGACCACGGCGGCGAGGACGGCCCAGAGGGCCGTGGAGAAGCCCAGGAGGGCCGCGAGGGCCGCCCCCACCACGATGGCGGCGGCACCGATCACGGGGACCAGCCACGCCGGCCTCTGGTTGCGGGTGAGCATCGACCGGCGGGGCGAGGAGGGACGCACCGGCGTGGGATTGCGGAAGGCGGTGGAGGACATCAGTTGGCTCCCGAGAATTCCTTGTAGCGGGCGACGATGGCGCGGGCGATGATGTTCACCACGAGGGTGATCACGAAGAGGATCAGGCCCGCGGCGATGAGCTCGGACAGCCGCAGGCCGTAGGCCTCCGGGAAGTTGAGGGCGATCTCCGCCGCGATGGTCTGGTTCCCGGACTGCACGAGCGACGAGGTGAGCGGGCCGCTCGAGAGCACCAGGGCCACCGCCATGGTCTCGCCCAGCGCGCGGCCCAGGGCGAGCATCACCGCGGAGATGATCCCCGGGCGGGCGAAGGGCAGCACCGTCATCCGGATCATCTCCCACCGGGTCGCCCCGAGGGCCAGGGCGGCCTCCTCGTGCAGCTTCGGGGTCTGGACGAACAGCTCCCGGGACATCGCCGTGATGATCGGCAGGATCATGATGGCCAGCACCACCCCGGCCGTGAGCATGGTCTTGCCGGTCTGGGACGCCGGGCCGCTGAAGATCGGGATGAACCCGAGGTTGGTCGACAGCCAGTCGTAGAAGGGCACTACGGAGGCGGCCAGGACGGTGGTGCCCCAGGCCCCGTAGATCACCGACGGGATCGCCGCCAGCAGATCGATGACGTAGCCCACGGGCTTGGCGATCCGCGCCGGCGCGTAGTGGGAGATGTACAGGGCCACCAGCACGCCGATCGGGGTGGCGATCACCAGCGCGATCACGGCGGCGATCACCGTGCCGATGACCATCGGCCAGATGTAGGACCAGAAGCCGGCGCCGCCGGAGATCTCCTCGGCGGGGGCCTGGAAGGTGGGCAGCGCCTGCAGGAACAGGAACAGCGCCACGGCCGCCAGGACGGCGAGGATCAGCACGCCGGCCCCGAGGCTGAGCCCGGAGAAGATCGAGTCGCCCGCCTTGCCGCCGGCGGCGGTCTTCCTGGTGGTGACGGTGGTGGACATGTCGGGTGCCCCTTCGATTGCCTGACACGGGTGGTGCGGGGACGCAGTGGTGTCCCCGCGCGTGGGTCCGGTGACGCGCCTCACGCGGAGGTCGCCTCACACACGAATGTCCCGTTCGGCGCGGGCGCGGGCGGGAGGGCCCGGGCCCGCACCGAACGGGACCAGCAGAACTGGATCAGCCGGCGACCGTGATCTGGTCGATCGCCTCCTGCGCGGCGGTGCGCAGGTTCTCGGACATGGGGGCGGAGCCGGCCGCCTCGGCCGCCGCCTGCTGCCCCTCCTCGCTGATGACGTACTCGCCGAACGCCTTCGCGAGGTCAGCGGTCTCCTGGGAATCGTACTGCGGGCAGAAGATCTCGTACGACACGAGCACGATCGGGTAGCTCCCGGACTCGGTGGTGTCGCGCTCGAGGTCCATCGCCATGTCGTACTCGGCGCGGCCCTCGACCGGGGACGAGGCCTCGACGGCCTTCGCGGCGGCCTCGGAGGAGTACTCGACGTACTCCTCGCCCACCCCCACGGCCACGGTGCCGAGATCGCCCACGGCGGAGGCGTCCGCGTAGGTGATGGCGCCCTCGGTGGCGTTGGTGGACTGGACCACGCCGGCGGTGCCCTTGTTGTTCTCGGCGGCCCACTGGGAGGGCCAGTTGCCGGAGACCTCCTCGGTCCACACCTCGGGGGCGGCCGCGGCCAGGTACTCCTGGAAGTTCTCGGTGGTCCCGGACTCGTCGTTGCGGTGGACCACGGTGATCGGGGTGTCCGGCAGCTCCGCGTCGGGGTTCTGCTCGGCGATGGCGGGGTCGTTCCACTCGGTGATCTCCCCGGTGAAGACCTGGGCGATGGTCGCGCCGTCCATGTTCACGGTGTCGACGCCCGGCAGGTTGAACGCCACCGCGATCGGGGAGATGTAGGCCGGGACGTGGAACGCGCCCTCGGGGCCGCAGACCTCCTTGGAGGCCTCGTACTCCTCCTCGTCGAGGTAGGCGTCCGAGCCCGCGAAGTCGGCGCCGCCGGCGGTGAAGGCCTCGCGGCCCGCGCCGGAGCCGTCCGGGGAGTACTGCACCGTGGCCTCGGGGTTGGCCTCCTGGAAGCCGTTCTGCCACGCCGTCATCGCGGCGTTCTGGGCCGACGACCCGATGCCGGTCAGCGTGCCGGAGACGCCGGACGCAGAGGTCTCGGCGGAGCCGGAGCCTCCGCCCGTGGCGTTGTCCGAACCGCACGCGGTGAGCGCGAGCGTGCCGATGGCCAGGACGGCCGCAGAACGGCCGAGGTGGGATGCCTTCACTTGTTGCCCCTCAAATCACAGTCGTGGCCCGTCACGGGGCCGTGGTCCGTCGTGGCGCCGGAGGATCTCCGGGCCGGTGCAAGAGGTGGATCTGCGGTCGACCCGCGAACCTCTCTCCGGAAGACGCTAGGGAGCGCAGGTGGCCAGATTGACCCGGCAAGATGAACGGCGGGTGAACACCGGCCTCCGGAGCCGTGCCGGAGTTGCGGATCTCACACCGCGGCCACCCGTTCCCGGGCCGGCACGGTGGCCCCGCCCGCTCGCCGGCGGCCCCGGGCCGCTCGCCTAGGATGGCCCCATGCAGCCAGGCAACCGTGCGCGAGCCGCGGCCCGCGCGGTGCGCAGCCGCACCCGGGTCGGCCTCACCCGGGTCCGCACGGGCCTGCTCCAGAGCTTCCAGATCACGGTGGCCAGCGTCGGGGCCTACGTGATCGCCGAGCAGCTGCTGGGCCACTCCGGGCCCATCTTCGCGGCCACGGCGGCCCTGGTCTCGCTGGGCTTCGCGAAGGACGGGCTGCGCTACCGGCGCGTCCTGGAGGTCTCCATCGGCTGCACCCTCGGCATCGCCGTGGGGGACACGCTGATCCACGTCCTGGGCACGGGCGTGTGGCAGGCCTGCGTGGTGCTCATGACCTCGATCCTGCTGGCCCGCTTCCTGGACAACGGCACGCTGTTCACCACCCAGATGGGGCTGCAGTCCGTGCTCGTGGTCCTGCTGCCGCCGTCCCAGGACGGGGTCTTCGCCCGCTCCACGGACGCGGTCGTGGGCGGGCTCTGCGCCCTGGCCATGGCCTACTTCGTGCCCACGGACCCGCGGAGCCAGCCGCGCCAGGGGCTGCGGGCGCTCGTCGACGAGTTCTCCGGGGTCCTCCGGGAGGCGAGCCGGGCCGTGGAGGACTACGACGCCACCGCCGCCTGGCACGCTCTCGTGCGCGCCCGCCAGACCCAGCCGCTCGTGGACTCCGTGACGTCCGGGCTGAAGTCCTCCCTCGAGATCGCCACGGCCTCACCGCTGTACCGCGGTCGCCGGGCGGAGATCGAAGGGATCGCGCACTCCATCCGCTATCTGGACCTCGCCGTGCGCAACGCGCGGGTCCTCGCCCGCCGCCTCGCCTCCGTGCTCAACCACGTGACGCTCTCGGACGAGGCCGTGGCCTCCATGGGCACGGCCTTCGACGACCTCGCCGACGCCGTCACCACACTGGGCAACGCGCTCGCCGTGGCCTCCCCCGGCTCCCGGGAGAGCTATCTGCGCCAGGCCCGCAACGAGCTGGCCGACGTGGCCGGGCGCCTGCACCCGGGACGGATGGGGGTGCGCACCATGGAGGGCGAGACCCTGGTGCTGGACCTGCGCCCCATGGTCGTGGACCTCCTGGAGGCCGCCGGGATGACGCACGAGGAGGCGCGCGCCCAGCTCCCCCGGCTCGAGGGCTGGGACCGCGCCTGAGCACGGGTCGCGGGGTCTTCAGGACCTGTGCCGTCCGACCCGGCGGCTAGCCTGGACGCCATGAGCACCCGCACCCGCCGCAACTCCCCCGCCTACCGCTGCACCGAGTGCGGCTGGAGCACCGCCAAGTGGGTGGGCCGGTGCGGGGAGTGCCAGGCGTGGGGCACCGTCGAGGAGATCGGCGAGCACAGGGCCCGCACCACGGCCGCCCGGTCGATCGCCGAGCCCGCCCGCCCCATCGCCCAGGTGGACGCCACCGTGGCGACCTCGGCGCCCACCGGGGTGCCCGAGCTGGACCGCGTCCTCGGCGGCGGGCTCGTCCCCGGCGCGGTCGTGCTGATGGCGGGCGAGCCCGGGGTCGGGAAGTCGACGCTGCTGCTCGACGTCGCCGCCCGCTTCGCGGAGGGCACGGGCTCGGGGACCCGCGACGTCCTCTACGTCACGGGCGAGGAGTCCGCCGCGCAGGTGAAGCTGCGCGCGGACCGGATCGACGCCGTGGCGCCCACCCTGTACCTCACCGCCGAGACGGACCTGGCCACGGCGCTGGGCCACATCGAGACGATCTCCCCACGCCTGCTGGTGGTCGACTCCGTGCAGACGCTGGCCAGCGCCGAGGTCGAGGGCTCCGCGGGCGGGGTGACGCAGGTCCGCGAGGTCGCCGCGTCCCTGATCGCCGCGGCCAAGAAGCGGAACATGACCACGCTGCTCGTGGGGCACGTGACGAAGGACGGCTCCATCGCCGGTCCGCGGCTGCTCGAGCACCTCGTGGACGTGGTGTGCCAGTTCGAGGGCGAGAAGCACTCCCGGATCCGGCTGCTGCGGGCGGTCAAGAACCGCTACGGCCCCACGGACGAGGTCGGCTGCTTCGACCTCACCGAGACCGGGATCACGAGCGTGGAGGACCCCTCGGGCCTGTTCGTCTCCCGCACGGCCATGCCGGTGTCCGGCACGTGCCTCACGGTGACCCTCGAGGGCCGCCGGCCCCTGCTCGCCGAGGTGCAGGCGCTGCTGGACCGCTCCTCCACCGCCCAGCCCCGGCGGGCCACCGCCGGCCTCGACTCCTCGAGGGTCGCCATGCTCCTCGCCGTCCTGCAGCGCCGGGCCGGCGTGAACCTGGCCGGGCTGGACTGCTACGTCTCCACGGTCGGCGGCGTGAAGCTCACCGAGCCGTCCACCGACCTCGCCGTGGCCATGGCGCTGGCCTCGGCCGCGCAGGACCGGCCCCTGCCGCAGCGCCTGGTGTGCTTCGGAGAGGTGGGCCTGGCCGGCGAGGTGCGGCCCGTCCCGGGCATCGGGCGCCGCATCCAGGAGGTCGCCCGGCTGGGCTTCACGCACGCGGTGGTGCCCGCGAGCCCCACGGGGCCGGGCCCGGTCCCGGCGGGGTTCACCGTCCGGGAGGTGACCACCATCAACGACGCCATGGAGCTGCTCTTCCCGGCCTCCGCCGCGGCTCCCGCCCGGAAGCGGCAGACCGCCGCGGCCGTATGATGTGACCGTGGCGAAGACCCCTGAGAACGCACTGCGCAAGACGCTGGCCCGCATCGCGCCCGGCACCGAGCTGCGCACCGGTCTCGAGAGGATCCTGCGCGGACGCACGGGCGGGCTGATCGTCCTCGGCTTCGACCGCTCCGTCGAGACCATCTGCTCCGGCGGCTTCGACATCGACACCGACTGCTCCGCGCCCAAGCTGCGGGAGCTGGCCAAGATGGACGGCGCCATCATCTGCGACCGGGACGCCACCCGGATCCTCAAGGCCGGGGTCCAGCTCGTGCCGGACCCCTCCATCGGCACCACGGAGTCCGGGACCCGGCACCGGTCCGCGGAGCGCACCGCCAAGGAGACCGGGGTGCCGGTGATCTCCGTGAGCCAGTCCATGAGCGTCATCACGATCTACGTGGGCGAGACCCGGTACGCCATCGAGGGCTCCCAGTCGATCATGGCCCGCGCCAACCAGGCCCTGCAGACGCTCGAGCACTACAGCCACCGGATGGAGCAGGTGCTGGGAAACCTGTCCTCGCTCGAGATCGAGGCGTCCGTGACGGCGCGGGACGTGGCCCTGACCCTCCAGCGGATGGAGATGGTCCGGCGGATCTCCTCCGAGATCGGCTGGTACGTCCTCGAGCTCGGGGTGGACGGGCGGCTCATCGCCCTGCAGCTCGAGGAGCTCACCGCGGGCACCGGCCCCGGGCCGGACGTGGTGCTGCGCGACTACCTGCCCGACGGCACCCCCGCGGAGGGCATCGAGGAGGGGCTGGCGCGCCTCGCCGAGCTCACCCCCACGGAGCTCATCGACCTGCAGCGGATCGCGGTGTCGGTGGGCCTCGTCGAACCCCAGGGCAGCCTCGAGACGGACCTGCACCCGCACGGCTACCGGCTGCTGGAGGGCATCAAGTCGATGCCGCGCGCGGTGGCCAACCGGCTGGTGCGCCAGTTCGACGGCCTGCAGTCCCTGATGGCCGCCAACCTCGAGGACCTCAAGGCGGTCGAGGGCATCGGCGAGCAGCGGGCCCGCACGGTGCGCGAGTCCCTCTCCCGGATGGCCGAGACCAGCCTGCTCGAGCGCTTCATGTGAGCCGCGCGCGGCGCGCTCACTCCAGGACGAACGGCACGGGCTCCGACGTGCGCTCCCCGAGCGAGGTCTCGAGCCGGTAGTAGCCGGGCCGGGCCTCGCCCCCCGCCTCCGTGCAGCCCTCGGCGGTGCGCACCCGGTTCCAGCTCAGCCGCGCGCTCTGCTCCTGCCCGGGCTCGAGCACCACCTCCGCGTCCTCGGAGCCGGCCTGGCAGTGCCTGCTGTCGAAGACGGTGTCCGGCCCCGAGGTCACCTCGTAGACCATCTGGGAGGTGCCCGCGTTGACGCGGCAGGGGTCCTCCCCCGTGTTCTCGAGGCTCAGCACGAGGACCGGCTGCGCGTCCTCGGCGTAGCTCTCCCGGTCCGTGGACGCCCGCACGGCCAGCTCAGGACCGCACTCCTCGACCGGGCCCTCCGTGGCGGGCGCGGACCCCGCCGCGGACGCGCTCTCGTCCGGCCGCGGCGTGAAGTCCGCGAAGGGCTCCTGCGAGGCCGCCGCGGCGGACGCGGTGGCCGTGTCCGGGGCCGGGACCCCCTCCGTCTCCTCGGGGCCCAGCATGCCCGCCACGGCCGAGACCAGCCCCACGGCCACGAGCACGAGCAGCACGCCCGCGGCGAGGGCCGCCACGAGCCGGCGGCGCCGGTACACCTCGGGGCTCTCGCGCCGGGACCCGGGGTGGCGGGGAGCTCGTCCGTCGTCGTCGTGACCGTTCCCCGACCGTCCGTGGGGGGTGCTCCCGGAACCCTTCTGCGCCATGCTCCCAGGCTACAGTGGACTCCGATGAGCTCCCCGCACGCTGCCCCGCCCCCCGTCCCGGCCGCCGGCCTGCCGGACCTGCACCGGGCCGTGACCGACTGGTACGACGACGCCGCCCGGGACCTCCCGTGGCGGGACCCGGCCTGCACCCCGTGGGGGGTCATGGTCAGCGAGTTCATGCTCCAGCAGACTCCGGTGGCGCGCGTGCTGCCCGTGTGGCAGGCGTGGCTGCGGCGCTGGCCGCGGCCCGCCGACCTCGCGGCCGAGAGCGCCGGGGAGGCCGTGCGCGCGTGGGGCCGGCTCGGCTATCCGCGGCGGGCCCTGCGCCTGCACGCGGCCGCCGTCGAGATCACCGAGCAGCACGGGGGCCGGGTGCCGGCGGCGCACGACGCGCTGCTGGCCCTGCCCGGCGTGGGCGCCTACACGGCCGCCGCGATCGCGGTCTTCGCCTTCGGGGACCGGCAGACCGTGGTGGACACGAACATCCGCCGCGTGCACGCCCGGGTCGTCACGGGGCGGGCCCTGCCGGCCCGGTCGCTGACGGCCGCCGAGCTGCGGCTCGCGGAGGAGCTGATGCCGGCCGACGACGCCCTGGCCGTGCGCTGGAACCAGGCGGTCATGGAGCTCGGCGCCCTCGTCTGCACGGCCCGCTCCCCCCGGTGCGAGCAGTGCCCGGTGCGGTCGGCGTGCGCGTGGGTCGCCGCGGGCCGGCCGGAGCCGCTGGAGGCCCCCCGGGGCCAGCGGTGGCACGGCACGGACCGCCAGGTCCGCGGGGCGGTCATGGCGGTGCTGCGGGCCGGGTCCGCGCCGGTGCCGGCCCACCACCTCACGGGTCCCGTCGACGTCGCGACGGGCGCGGGCCTGCCGCCGGAGGCCCTCCGGGCCCTGGACGCGCTGCACGGGCTGGAGGCCCCGGAGGAGCAGCGCCGGCGCGCGCTGGACGGGCTGGTGCGGGACGGGCTGGCCGTCGCCGGGCCCGCCGGGGTCAGTCTTCCGGGCTGAGCTCCAGCAGCATCCGGGTGTTGCCGAGGGTGTTGGGCTTCACGCGGGCCAGGTCGAGGTACTCGGCCACGCCCTCGTCGTGCGAGCGCAGCAGCTCGGCGAAGACGTCGGGGTCCACCTGGTTCTGGTTGGGCATGACCTCGAAGCCGTAGCGGCTGAAGAAGTCCACCTCGAAGGTCAGGCAGAACACCCGCGAGACCCCCACGGCGCGGGCCCGTTCGATCAGCCCGGCCAGCAGGGTGCGGCCCACCCCGCGGCCCCGCCACGCGTCGGAGGTGGCCAGCGTGCGGACCTCGCCCAGGTCCTCCCACATCACGTGCAGCGCGCCGCAGCCCACGAGACCGGCCTGCTCGTCGCCGACCGCCTCCACCACCAGGAACTCCTGGATGCCCTCGTAGTAGGCGACCGTGTCCTTGTTGATGAGCACCCCGGCGCGCGCCAGCGGGGCCACGAGGTCCTTGATGGCGGGGACGTCGGAGGTGCGGGCTGGTCGCAGGCGCAGGTCGGTCACGCCGCAAGTGTACGCTTGCGAACGCCGGCGCCCCGCGGGAGCTGCGCTCCGGGTCCGTCCCCACTTGGGTGGACGCCGAGGGGCCCGCCGCGCGGACGCGCGGCGGGCCCCTCGGTGGAGTCGGACGGGCTCAGCCCTCGGAACGGTTCTCGCCGTCACCGCGGGAGACGTCGACGTCCTCCAGACCGCCCATCGGGTCGACCATGCCGTCGCCCGTGAGGTCGGACATCGGGGTGGAGGAGAAGACCAGCTTCTGCTCGTCCCCCTCGCCGTCGGTGTCCACGAAGATCTTCTCCCCGGTGCTGATCTCCCCGAAGAGGATCTTCTCGGACAGCTGGTCCTCGATCTCCCGCTGCATGGTGCGGCGCAGCGGGCGGGCGCCCATGGACGGGTCGTAGCCCTTGCGGCTGACCCACCGCTTCGCGGAGTCGGAGAGCTCGATCGACATCCCCTGGTCGCGCAGCCGCTCCTGCAGCCGGGCCACGAACAGGTCCACGATCTGCACGATCTCGTTCTCGGTGAGCTGCGGGAAGACGATGATCTCGTCCACGCGGTTGAGGAACTCGGGCCGGAAGTGCTCCTTGAGCTCGTCCTGCACCTTCGCCTGCATGCGCTCGTAGTTGG
This sequence comes from Kocuria rosea subsp. polaris, assembly GCF_001483755.1. Lineage (GTDB taxonomy): Bacteria > Actinomycetota > Actinomycetes > Actinomycetales > Micrococcaceae > Kocuria > Kocuria cellulosilytica. Next base: position 158,367 of record NZ_LQBK01000040.1, on the reverse strand, counting down.
ACGCGGGGTCCACGCCGGTCTGGAAGCCGACGGGGACGGCACGGGAGATGTCCTTGGTGCCCAGGTTCGTGGTCATGATGATCACGGTGTTCTTGAAGTCCACCACGCGGCCCTGCGAGTCGGTCAGGCGACCGTCCTCGAGGATCTGCAGCAACGAGTTGAACAGGTCCTGGTGCGCCTTCTCGACCTCGTCGAAGAGCACCACCGAGAACGGCTTGCGGCGCACCTTCTCGGTGAGCTGGCCGCCCTCCTCGTAGCCCACGTAGCCCGGAGGGGCACCGAAGAGCCGGGAGACGGTGTGCTTCTCCTGGTACTCGGACATGTCCAGGGTGATGAGGGCGTCCTCGTCCCCGAACAGGAACTCCGCCAGCGCCTTCGCGAGCTCGGTCTTGCCCACGCCCGTGGGCCCGGCGAAGATGAACGACCCGCCCGGGCGCTTGGGGTCCTTCAGCCCCGCGCGGGTGCGCCGCATCGACCGGGAGAGCGCCTTGATGGCGTCGTCCTGGCCGATGATGCGCTTGTGCAGCTCGTCCTCCATGTGCAGGAGGCGGCCCGTCTCCTCCTCGGTGAGCTTGTAGACGGGCACCCCCGTGGAGGCGGAGAGGACGTCGGAGATGACCTCGGGGGTCACCTCGGCGAGCTCGTCGCCGCCCTCGCGCCAGGCACGGTCCTTGTCGTCCCGCTCCGCGATGAGCTTCTGCTCGGTGTCGCGCAGCGAGGCGGCCTTCTCGTAGTCCTGGCCGTCGATCGCGGCCTCCTTGAGCCGCTTCACCTCGGTGATGCGGTCGTCGAGCTCCTTGATCTCCGGCGGGGCGGTCATCCGCTTGATCCGCAGGCGCGCGCCGGCCTCGTCGATCAGGTCGATCGCCTTGTCCGGCAGGAAGCGGTCGGAGATGTAGCGGGCGCCGAGGTGCACGGCGGCCTCGAGGGCGTCGTCCGAGATGGACACGCGGTGGTGCGCCTCGTACTTGTCGCGCAGCCCCTTGAGGATCTCCACGGCGTGCGCCTCGGAGGGCTCGTCCACCTGGATCGGCTGGAAGCGGCGCTCGAGGGCCGCGTCCTTCTCGATGTGCTTGCGGTACTCGTCGAGGGTCGTGGCGCCGATGGTCTGCAGCTCGCCCCGGGCCAGCATGGGCTTCAGGATGGAGGCGGCGTCGATCGCGCCCTCGGCCGCGCCGGCGCCCACGAGAGTGTGGATCTCGTCGATGAACAGGATGATGTCCCCGCGCGTGCGGATCTCCTTGAGCACCTTCTTGAGCCGCTCCTCGAAGTCACCGCGGTAGCGGGAGCCCGCCACGAGGGACCCGAGGTCCAGGGTGTAGAGGTGCTTGTCCTTGAGCGTCTCCGGGACGTCCCCGCGCACGATCTGCTGCGCCAGGCCCTCGACCACCGCGGTCTTGCCCACGCCGGGCTCACCGATCAGCACCGGGTTGTTCTTGGTGCGGCGGGAGAGGATCTGCATGACGCGCTCCATCTCCTTGAACCGCCCGATGACCGGGTCCAGCTTGCCCTCGCGGGCCGCCGCGGTGAGGTTGCGGCCGAACTGGTCCAGCACGGCCGAGCCGGCGGGCGTGCCCTCGGACTGGCCGGCCGAGCGCACGCCGGCGCCCTCCTTCTCGGGGGTGCCCCCGCCCTGGTAGCCGGAGATCAGCTCCAGCACGGTGGAGCGCACCTTCTGGGGCTCCGCGCCGAGCTTGGTCAGCACCTGCGCCGCCACGCCCTCGCCCGCGCGGATGATGCCCAGCAGGATGTGCTCGGTGCCGATGTAGTTGTGGCCGAGCTGCAGGGCCTCGCGCAGCGAGAGCTCGAGGACCTTCTTGGCCCGCGGGGTGAAGGGGATGTGCCCGGACGGGGCCTGCTGGCCCGGCCCGATGATGTCCTGGACCTGCTCGCGGGCGCCGGTGAGGGTGATGCCCATCGAGTCGAGCGCTTTCGCGGCCACTCCCTCGCCCTCGTGGATCAGCCCGAGCAGCAGGTGCTCGGTGCCGATGTAGTTGTGGTTGAGCATCCTGGCCTCTTCCTGGGCCAGCACCACGACCCGGCGGGCGCGGTCGGTGAAGCGTTCGAACATGGATACTCCTCAGTCGATGTCTGCACCCGATGCTACGCACCCGCACCGACGAACGGGGGGCTGTTCGCCACCGGCGAGAAGACCGGTGCACCGGGGCGCGGACGGCCCCGGAAAGGGACCCGACAATTTCCGCCGTTCGCTTCCGCACCGGCAAAGGCGCAGGTCATCAAAAGAATGCCCGGGAATTCCCGCCAGGAACCGCCCGCGCCCGACAGGGACCTCCCCGCCCCGAAAAGCGGAACCGGAAAGGGGCGCCGGAAAGGGAAAAGGAGGGACCGGCGGACCGGTCCCTCCTCCTAATTCCCGGCGGCCTGTTCGGCGGCGCCGGACCCGTTCTTATTGGTGCGCGTCGTAGTACGCCTTCTGCACGTCCTGGTGAATGCGGCCGCGGTCGGAGACCGGGTGGCCGTTCTCCCGGGCCCACTGCCGGATGGCCGCGGTGTCCGGGTTGGACTTCCCGGTGGGGCGGGCCTGCTTCGCCGCCTGCTTGCTCTGGGCGCGCCGGGCCTTGGTGATGAACGGCCGCACGGCGTCGCGCAGCTTGGCCGCGTTCTCCTCGGAGAGATCGATCTCGTACTGCGCGCCGTCGAGGCCGAAGCGCACGGTCTCCTCGGCGGGTCCGCCGTCGAGATCGTCCTCGAGAATGATCTTCACGGTCTGTGCCATAGCTGAAACTCTCCTCCGCCTCTCGGCGCTCGTCTTTCCCCGGACGCGCCGGTGAACGGCGTGCCCCGAGGCGGTGCTGATTCCCCCGTGTCGGACCGGTTGATCCGGATCGTGAATTCCGGCGACCACCGGGAGAACGAACTCCCGGCGCCGTCGAGTTTATCCTACGATTCCGGCACGGAATTCAACAGCACGAAAAAGCGGACAAACCGGGCACCAATTCGAATTCATCGGCAAGAGCCGGGAATCAGCTCAGGAGGAGCTCAGCGATCCGTCCCGCGGTCACGGCGCGGGGAAGGGCCGAACGGCAGGTCCTCGCCGTCACGCCGCTTGAGCTCCTCGTACCAGCGCTCGGCGTCCTCCTGCGAGCGGGACTCGACGGCGCGCTCGGTGCGGTCGCCGCGGAAGATCCAGCGGAGGACGAACCAGAAGATGATGCCGATGCTGATCGAGGGCAGCAGGACAGCGATGTATTCCATGGGTGCGATTCTCCCGGGGAGATCTGGGCGGTGGCTGAGGACGGTGCGGGGCCGCGGCACGGCCGCGGCCCCGGGCTCAGTCCTGCTCCGGCTTCATGAGGGGGAACAGGATGGTCTCCCGGATCCCCAGGTCGGTGAAGAGCATGATGAGCCGGTCCAGGCCGAGGCCCAGGCCGCCCATGGGCGGGGCGCCGTGCTCGAGGGCGCGCAGGAAGTCCTCGTCGAGCCGCATGGCCTCGGCGTCGCCGGCCGCGGCCCGGTGGGACTGCTCGGTGAGCCGCTCGCGCTGGACCACGGGGTCGATCAGCTCGGAGAACGCCGTGCCGCGCTCCATCCCGCCGATGATCAGGTCCCAGGCCTCGATCAGCCCGTGCTCGGAGCGGTGCTGGCGGGCGAGGGGCTGCGCCGAGGGCGGGTAGTCGCACACGAAGGTCGGCTGGACCAGGGTGGGCTCCACGATCTCGCCGAACAGCTCGAGCACGTACTTCTCCGCGTCCCACATCGGGCCGACGGCCACCGCGTGCTCCTCGGCGATCCGGTGCAGGGCCGGCACGGGCGTCTGCGGGGTGATCTCCTGGCCCACGGCCTCGGACAGGGCGGGATAGACGGACAGCCAGCGCCACTCCCCGCGCAGGTCGATCGTGCCCCGCTCCGTCTCGATGGTGTCGACGCCCAGGGCGTCGGCGCACGCCAGGATGATCTCCTTGATCCGCTCGGCCATCGTGAACTGGTCGGCGTAGGCCTCGTAGGCCTCCAGAGTGGTGAACTCGGGGCTGTGCGAGGAGTCGACGCCCTCGTTGCGGAAGACCCGCCCGATCTCGAAGACCCGCTCGATCCCGCCGACCACGGCGCGCTTGAGGTAGAGCTCCGTGGCGATGCGCAGGGTCATGTCCTGGTCGAACGCGTTGAGATGGGTCTCGAACGGCCGGGCCGTGGCCCCGCCGTGCACGAGCTGCAGGATGGGCGTCTCGATCTCCACGTAGCCGCGGGCCACCAGGACGTTGCGCACCGTCTGGATGATCCGCGCCCGCTGCACGACCACCTCGCGGGCCTCGGGCCGGACGATCAGGTCGAGGTAGCGCCGGCGCACCCGGGTCTCCTCGCTGAGCTCGTTGTGCAGCGTGGGCAGGGGCCGGATCGCCTTCGAGGCCATGGACCAGGTGTCGGCCATGACGGAGAGCTCGCCGCGGCGGGAGGCGATCACCTCGCCGTGCACGGCCACGAAGTCGCCGAGGTCCACGAGGGACTTCCACTCGGCCAGGGACTCCTCCCCCACCTTCGCGAGGGAGAGCATGACCTGCAGCCGGGTGCCGTCCCCCTCCTGGAGGGTCGCGAAGCACAGCTTGCCGGTGTTGCGCACGAAGACCACGCGCCCGGCCACGCCGACGAACCGGCCGGTCTCCTCGCCGGGCTCGAGGTGGCCGTGGGCCTGCCGCACCTCGGCGAGGGTGTGCGTGCGCTCCACGCCCACGGGGTAGGCCTCCCGGCCCGAGTCGAGCAGCCGGGCGCGCTTGGCGAGCCGGAACTGCATCTGGTCCGAGAGCTCGGCCTGCTCGGCCTCGTCCTGGGCGGTCGGGGAGGTGTTCTGCGCGTTGGTCACAGTTGTCCAGGATAACGGGAGGGGTCAAATCCCGGCCGGGCGGCTCAGAGCACGAGGTTGTCGATCAGCCGGGTGCCGCCCACGTGGGCCGCCACGAGGGCGAGGGCGCCGGGCGCCGGCTCGACCGGCGCCAGGGTGCGGGGGTCGACGACGACGAGGTAGTCGAGCCGGACCAGGTCCTCGGCGTCGATCCGCCGCCGGGCGGCCCCGAGGTCCAGCTCCCCGGCGGCGAGGGCACGGAGCGTGCGCGGGAGCACCAGCGCGGCCCGGCGCTGCGCGGCGTCGAGGTAGCGGTTGCGGGAGGACAGGGCGAGCCCGTCGTCGTCGCGCACGATGGGCACGGCCCGCACGGTGACGGGCAGGTCGAAGTCGGCGACCATCCGGCGCACGAGGAGCAGCTGCTGGGCGTCCTTCTCCCCGAAGTACGCCCGGAACGCGGCCGGCACGGGCGGAGCGGTGATGTTGAGGAGCTTGTTGACCACCGTCAGGGCGCCGTCGAAGTGGCCGGGGCGGCTCGCGCCGTCGAGCACGGAGCCGAGCCGGCCGGAGGTGACGCGCACGAGGGGTTCCCCGTCCGGGTACATCTCCGCCTCGGACGGGGCGAACACGAGGTCGGCCCCGAACCGGGAGAGCAGCTCGACGTCGGCCTCGAGGGTGCGCGGGTAGCGCTCGAGGTCCTCGTCCGGGCCGAACTGCAGCGGATTGACGAAGACCGAGACCGCGACCACGGCGTTCTCCTGCCGGGCGAGGCGCACCAGGTGCCCGTGCCCCTCGTGCAGGGCGCCCATGGTGGGCACGAGCCCCAGCGACGGCTGCTGCGGCACCGCGCCGAGCCGGTCGGCGAGGGCTGTCCGGAACTCGTCGATGCCCCGGCAGACGCGGGGCACGGTGGTGGGCTCGCTCACGGGGTGTCCTCTCCGTCGGTGCCGTCGGTGCCGTGGGTGAGCTCGAGGGCGGCGAGCACGGCGTCGTAGCGCGGGCGGTCCAGCAGCCCGCGGTCCAGGGCGCGACGGGCGGTGACGCGGGCGAGGTCCAGGTAGGCCAGCAGGACGTCGTCGCCGCCGTGGCCGTGCGCGTACTCGTCGAGGGCGTCCCGGTGGGCGGCCACGGTCCCCGCGTCGCCGCGGGACACGGGACCGGTCAGCGCCGACTCCCCCGCGGCCAGGGCGTTGTCCAGGGTCGCCCGCAGCAGGGGCCCGACCGTGCGGGCGGGGTGCTCCACCCCGATGTCCCGGAGCACCTGCATGGACTGGCCCGCGACGGTCATCAGGTGGTTGGCGCCGTGGGCGAGGGCGGCGTGGTACAGCGCGCGGTCGCCCTCCGCGACCACCACGGGCTCGGCGCCCATCTCGACCACCAGCGCCTGGGCGATGGGGAGCACCGGGGCCGGGGCCGTGATCCCGAACGAACAGTCGCTCAGCCGGGCCAGGTCCAGGCTCATGCCCGTGAACGTCATCGCCGGGTGGATCGCCAGCGGGATCGCCCCGAGCCGGCGGGCCGGCTCCAGCACACCGGTGCCCCAGCGGCCCGCGGTGTGCACCACGAGCTGGCCGGCCTGCCACAGCCCGGCGTCGGCGAGGCCCTGCACGAGCCCCGGCAGCTCGTCGTCGGGCACCGCGAGCAGCACGAGCTCCGCGCGCTCGAGCACGGCCGGGACGTCGAGGACGGGCACCCCGGGCAGGAGGGCCTCGGCCCGGTCCCGGCTGGCCTCGGAGACGGCGTTCACGCCGACCACGGCGTGGCCGGCGGCGCGCAGCGCGGCCCCCAGGACGGCGCCCACCTTCCCGGCGCTGACGACCCCGACGCCGAGGCGTCCGGGGCGCTCGGACGGATGGGTCATGCTCTCTCCTGCGGGTGGTTCCGGGGGTCGCTCGGGCCGTCGGCCAGTCTACGGGCACCGGCCGCGTGCACCGCCTGGGCGGCGGCGAGCGCCCGGGCGTCCCCGGTGTCGAGGTGCGGGACCACCACGGTCACGGGCCCCGGCGTGGAGTGCAGGTGGACGTCGGCGAGGCCCAGGGCCCGCTCGAGCGGTCCCTGGCTCACGGCCACCGACTGCGTCTTCTCGTGGGGCAGCACCGCGGTGTGCCGGCTCAACCGCCCGGAGCGCACGGCGAGGACGTCGCCGGTCGCGGCGAAGCCGGTCCGGCGGTGCACCAGGGGGTCGAGCCACCGGGCCCGGCGCGGGGAGGTGGTGAACCGGCCCTGCGCGCCCGAACCGTGCAGGCCCTCCCGCAGCAGGTCCGGTAGGTCCCCGTCCCGGGCGCCGGGCAGCGCCAGGTGCAGGACCTGGTGCACCTGCGGGAGGGTGCCGACGGGCAGCAGGGTGGAGCGCATGACGTCGCTCTCCCCCGCCGCGGGGCCGTAGCCGGCCACGTTGACCCGCACCCGGTACCAGCCGAAGGGCCGCCAGAGCAGCGGCTGGTCCACGCCCAGCGCCTGGATCCGCCCGGCGGGGACGGTCTGGGAGCGGACGTCGAACAGGCCGTAGCGCACGCGCATGCCCTCGGGGACGCGCAGCAGCCGGAAGGACCAGCCCTGCTCCACGCGGCGGTAGGAGATGGCCCCGAAGCTGAGCAGCCCGGGCAGCCAGGCCGCCAGCATTGCCGGCCCGGTGCGGGAGTCGACCAGGAGGGCGACCGGTGCGGCGGCCAGCAGCACGGCCAGGGCGACGGCGGAGCCCGAGGCGAGCACGGAGCCGATCAGCCGCGGCACCGGCACCCCGAGCACTGGGCGCTCCTGGTCGCCCGTCACCGCCCAGGGCGCGGGCCGCCGCACGGGCGCGCCGGGCACGGGGGGTGCGGGGGTCCGCCCCGGGGCGGCCAGGCCGAGCCGGCCCAGCAGCTCGCCGCGCAGCGCACGGGCCTGGGGGTGGGTGAGGTAGGACAGGGACACCGCCGACTGCCCGGCGTCCGCGACCTCGAACTTCAGCTCCGCCAGCCCCAGCAGCCGGGGCAGGAACGGGCGGTGGATGTCGATGGCCTGCACCCGGTCCAGCCGGGCCTGGCGCTCCTGCCGGAAGAGCACCCCGGAGCGGATCCGCACGTGCTCGGGGGTCACCTGGTAGCGGGTGAACCACCAGGAGACCAGCACGGCCGCCGCGAACAGGAGGAGCACGACGAGCACGAGCCCGGCCAGCGCCCACCAGAAGACGGCGCCCATCCGGGCGGGGTCGAAGTCCTGGGGCGGCCCGGCGGCCCCGCGGCCGAGGACGGCGTTGAGGAAGTCGTCGAGGAGGATGTTGACGACGGCCCCCGCGATCACGAGCATCGCGAGCCACCCCTTGACCACCGGCGTCAGCGGGTGGACACGGTGCCACTGCGGAGCCGCCGCGGGGGCGGGCGCAGCGCTCACAGGACCGCCAGGAGGGCCTCGCCGCGCGCGGTGAGCCGCTCGCGCAGCCGGGACGCCTCGGCGTGCTCCACGCCGGGGATCTCGGCGTGGCTGCCCACGGCGGCGGTGTGCAGCTTCACGGTGGCCAGGCCGAAGCTGCGCTGCAGCGGGGAGACCGACACGTCCACGTACTGCATCCGCCCGTAGGGGATGATCGTGACCCGCTGGTAGAGCAGGCCCCGCCGCACGAGCAGGTCCTCGCCGCGCTCGGCGTAGCCGATCGCCCGGACCCGGCGCGGGGCCAGGAGCACGGAGAGCAGGCCGGCCGCGAGGGCGGCCCCGGGCGGGAGCAGCAGCAGCCCCAGGGGGGCGCCGCCCCAGACGCCCGTGGCCGCCAGCACCGCCGGCCAGCCCAGGGCCACGAGCCAGAACAGGGTGGAGAGGAGGGTGGAGAGGACCACCACGGTGAGGTGCCGGGGCGAGACCCGGGTCCAGGCCAGGCCCTCGGGGTCGATCGCGGGGTTGCGCAGGGGCACCCGGTCACCGGACGTCGCGGCCCCGGGGCCGCCGACGGGCCCGGGGGCGGATCTCTCGCGCATAACCACCTTCTCCCTCGGGGCGCTCCTTCTGCCGTCCCCTACCGTACTCGGCGCTCTCCTCCGCGTCGGGATCGTCGGGCGGCAGTTTGCAGAAGCCCTCCACGATCCAGCCCACCAGCACGAGGACGAGCCCGGCCGCGGCGTGGACCAGGCTGGCCCAGAGCGGTCCCTGGTCGGAGCGCACGGCCACGAGGGCCGCCTGCTCGACGGCGACGGCGGCGTGCCAGCCCGTCAGCATCGCCCCCGCCCAGGCCACGGCCTGCGCGCCGGCCGCGGTGCGGGCCGCGACCAGCGGGTCGAAGTGCTCCGGGTGCGCCCCCTCCTGGTGCCGCTTGACCCGCACGCCGAGCACCAGCAGCGCCGCGGCGACCGCGGCGAGGGCCGCGAGCGAGGCCCAGGGCAGGATCAGCAGCGGCCCGCCCGCTCCGGTGGACAGCCGGTTCGCGGTCCAGCCGACGGCGCCGGCGGCGGCCGCGCACATCAGCAGCGCGGGGACCGTGAGCACGTGCACGGCGGCTCCTCCTCAGTCCTCGTCCCCACCGGGGGCGGGGAGCTCGCCCAGCAGGGGGGTCGTGTCCGGCCCGAGGCCCCCGAGGTCGCCCGCCCGGCGGGCCAGTTCGGCGACGCTGCGCCCCTCGAGCGTCGCGCCGGGGTCCATGAGGGCCCACGGGACGAGCACGAACGCGCGGGAGGCGGCGCGCAGGTGCGGCACGGTGAGGTCCGGCTCGTCCAGGCGGAGGTCGCCGTAGACCACGATGTCGACGTCGAGGGTGCGCGGACCCCACCGCTGGGTCCGGGTGCGGTGGTGGCGCTCCTCCACCTCCTGGCAGGCCCGGAGCAGCCCGAAGGGGCTCAGGTCGGTCTCCACCTCCACGACGGCGTTGAGGTAGTCCCCCTGCCCGGCCGGTCCGCCGACCGGCTTGGAGCGCACGATGGGCGAGGCTCGGGTCAGGGTGATCCGCGGGTGGGCGGCCAGGTCGAGGGCGGCCCGGCGCAGGGTGGCCTCCCGGTCGCCGAGATTGGCGCCGAGGGCGAGGACGGCCAGGGTGCCCATCTCAGCGCTCCCGGTAGATCGTCACGGACACGTCGGAGAACGTCACCTCGATGGGCGCCTTGGGCTTGTGCACGGTGACCTCCACCGCCTCGAGCGGGAAGCGCTCGAGCAGCCGCCGGGCGATGCGGTCGGCCAGGGTCTCGAGCAGGTTGACGCTGGGGCCGATGACGATGTCCCGCACCTCCTCGGCGACCTCGCCGTAGTGGGCGGTCAGGGCGACGTCGTCCGAGGCCCCCGCCGCGGACAGGTCCAGGTACATGACCAGGTCCACGAAGAAGGGCTGCCCGCTGCGCTTCTCCTGGTCGAAGACCCCGTGGTAGCCCACCGCGCCGACCCCCAGGAGGTTGATCCGGTCGCGGCGGTCGGGGGACCGCGTGGAGGACGCCGGCACGTGCTGGCGGCCCGCCCGGTCCCCGGCGCGCACCCGGGCGGCATCCGGGCCCTCCTGCGGCGCCCGGTTCACCGGTGCGCTCCCGGGGATCCCGCGGCCGGCGCGCCGGCGCCCGCGCCGGAGTCCGCGACGGTGCCCGCGCCGGAGTCCGTGCCGGTGCCCGCGGCGGGGCGCAGGAGCGCCGGCTCGACGCCGCGCCAGGCGTGCGCGGCGGCCACGGCGTCGGCGCTCGCGCGCACGTCGTGGACGCGCACGCACCACGCGCCCGCGTGCGCGGAGAGCGCGCTGATCGCGGCCGTGGCCGCGTCCCGCCCGGCGGCCGGGCGCGGCACCCCGTCCTGCTCGAGCAGGGTGCCGAGGAATCGCTTGCGGGACGCGGCCACGAGCACCTTGTGGCCTCCGGCCGTGAAGCGCGGCAGCGCCCGGAGCAGCTCCCAGTTCTGCGCCCCCCGCTTGTCGAAGCCCAGCCCGGGGTCCAGGACCAGCCGCTCGGGGGCCAGGCCGGCGGCCAGGCAGCGCTCCCGCAGCGCCCCGAGCTCCCCGAGCACCTCCCCGGCGACGTCGTCGTAGACGGCCCGGGAGTCCTGCACGTCGGGCAGCCCCCGGGCGTGCATGAGGACGTAGGGCGCCTGCCGCTCGGCGACCAGGTCGATCATCTCCTGGCCGGCGGCGAGTCCCGAGACGTCGTTGACGATGTGCGCGCCGGCGTCCAGGACGGCCTCGGCGGTCGCGGCGTGGAGCGTGTCGACGCTGAGCACCGCCCCCGCGGCGGCGAGGGCCTCGACCACGGGCAGGATCCGGCGCCGCTCCTCGGCGGGGTCGACCCGCTCGGAGCCGGGCCGCGTGGACTCGCCCCCGACGTCCACGATGTCGGCGCCCTCGGCCATCATGCGCAGCCCGTGCGCGATCGCGGCCTCGTGCCCGGCGTGCTCCCCGCCGTCGCTGAAGGAGTCGGGGGTGACGTTGAGGATGCCCATGACCAGCGTGCGCCCGGTGGGCAGGCCCTCGAAGGAGCCCCAGCCCGGGGGCCGGTGCGCGGGGTCGGTGCGGCGAGGGGTCGGCACGTGCTCAGCGCCCCAGGATGAGGCTCATCGCCTCGGCGCGGGTGGCGGTCTCGCGCAGCTGGCCGCGCACGGCCGAGGTCACGGTCATCGCGCCGGGCTTGCGCACGCCCCGCATGGACATGCACAGGTGCTCGCACTCGATCACCACGATCACCCCGGCCGGCTGGAGGTGCTCCACGATGGCCTCCACGATCTGGGTGGTCAGCCGCTCCTGGACCTGGGGCCGGCGCGCGTAGAGGTCCACGAGGCGGGCGAGCTTGCTCAGACCCGTGACCATCCCGTCGTGGCCGGGGATGTAGCCCACGTGGGCGTGGCCGTGGAACGGGACGAGGTGGTGCTCGCAGGTCGAGTAGAAGGCGATGTCCTTCACCAGGACCATCTCGGAGTGGCCGATGTCGAAGGTGGTCCCGAGCACCTCGGCGGGGTCCTGGTGCAGTCCCGCGAACATCTCCGCGTACGCCCGCGCCACGCGCCCCGGGGTGCCCTGCAGCCCGTCCCGGTCGGGGTCCTCGCCGATCGCCAGCAGCAGCTCCCGCACGGCCGCGGCCACCCGGGGCTGGTCCACCGCGCCGGCGCCGGCCTCCAGCGCGGGGGCGGGGTCGGGGTACGGCGGCTCGAACGCCTCCGCGCGCGGGTCGTGCGCGGTCGTCTGCTTCGTGCGGGCCTCGTGGGGCAACGCGCCCTCCTTCGGGATCGACCGGGTCTGCCGGGCGGAACGGGGGTCGGCGGACGCGACCGGCTGTCGCTCCATCCTAGGCCGGTTCAGTCCGTGCCCGGCGCCGGGGTGGTCCGGGTGCTGCTCGAGGAGCTCGCGCCCTCCTCCGGCGGCACCGAGTGCCCGCGCTCGGGGACCTCGAGGGGGTGCTCCGGCTTGGCGGCGGCCGCCTGGTCCTGCGGGGCCAGCGTGGCGGGGTCCTGTGCGTGGATCCGGCGGGCCTCCTCGCGCTCGGCCTGCGTGACCACCGGCGGGTCCTCGGAGAGCGGGCGGGTGTCCTTGGACAGCCACACGGGCCGCAGGTCCCGCTTGCGGATGTCGTGGAAGATGTCGGCGATCTGCGCCTCGTTGAGCGTCTCCTTCTCGAGCAGCTCGAGGGCGAGCCGGTCGAGGACGGGACGGTTGTCCATCAGGATCGCGTGCGCCTCGTCGTGGGCCTGCTCGAGCAGGGCCCGCACCTCCTCGTCCACGATCGCGGCGGTGCGCTCGGAGTACTCCCGGCCGGAGCCGGCGGCGTCCCGGCCGAGGAACGGCTCGGAGCTGTCCCCGCCGAGCTTGATCGAGCCCACGCGGGCGCTCATGCCGTACTGGGTGACCATCTTGCGGGCCGTGTCGGTGGCCTTCTGGATGTCGTTGGAAGCACCGGTGGAGGGGTCCCGGAACACGATCTCCTCCGCCGCGCGCCCGCCCATGGCGTAGGCCATCTGGTCGAGCAGCTCGTTGCGGGTGGTCGAGTACTTGTCGTCCATGGGCATGACCATGGTGTAGCCCAGGGCCCGGCCGCGGGGCAGGATCGTGATCTTCGTGACCGGGTCCGTGTTGCGCAGGGCCGCGGCCACGAGCGCGTGCCCGCCCTCGTGGTAGGCGGTGACCTTGCGCTCGAGCTCCTTCATGATCCGGCTGCGCTTCTGCGGGCCGGCGATCACGCGGTCGATCGCCTCGTCCACGGCGCGGTCGTCGATGAGCTGGGCGTGGGAGCGGGCGGTCAGCAGGGCCGCCTCGTTCATCACGTTGGCGAGCTCCGCGCCCGTGAAGCCGGGGGTGCGCTTGGCCACGGCGGCGAGGTCCACGTTGTCCGCGAGCGGCTTGCCCTGGGAGTGCACCCGGAGGATCTGCAGGCGGCCCTTCATGTCCGGTGCGTCCACGCCGATCTGCCGGTCGAAGCGCCCCGGGCGCAGCAGGGCGGGGTCGAGAACGTCCGGTCGGTTGGTCGCGGCGATCAGGATGACGTTGGTCGTGGCGTCGAAGCCGTCCATCTCGACGAGCAGCTGGTTGAGGGTCTGCTCGCGCTCGTCGTTGCCCCCGCCCATGCCTGCGCCGCGCTGGCGGCCCACGGCGTCGATCTCGTCCACGAAGATGATGGCGGGCGCGTTCTCCTTGGCCTGCTGGAACAGGTCGCGCACCCGCGAGGCGCCCACGCCCACGAACATCTCCACGAAGTCGGAGCCCGAGATCGAGAAGAACGGGACACCGGCCTCACCCGCCACCGCCCGCGCGAGCAGGGTCTTGCCGGTGCCGGGCGGACCGTAGAGCAGCACGCCCTTGGGCACCTTCGCGCCGAGGGCGGTGAAGCGCTCGCGCTCCACCAGGAACTGCTTGATCTCGTCGAGCTCCTGCACGGCCTCGTCGGCGCCGGCGACGTCGGCGAAGGTCACCGTGGGGTTGTCCTTGTCGAACATCTTGGCCTTCGAGCGGCCGAAGCGCATCACCTGGGACCCGCCGCCCTGCATCCGGGAGAACACGAACCAGAAGATGGCCAGGATGATCAGGAACGGGAGCATGAAGCCGAGGAGGTTCGTGAACCAGTTCGACTCGACGGGCTGGTCCGTGAACCCCTCGAGGTCCGCCGCGTTCATCGCGTCGACGACCTCTTCCCCGCGCGGGGTGACGTAGTAGAACTCCACGCTGCGCCCGAGGTCCCGGCCGTCGAGGGAGAGGTCCTCCTCCAGCTGGAGCTCGACCTTCTGCTGGCCGTCGTAGATCTTGGCCTCGGAGACCTGGCCGTCCCGGAGCAGCTGCAGCCCGACGTTGGTGTCCACGCGCCCGGAGGAGCCCGTGGTCAGCGTGCCGACCAGGGGGAACAGGATCAGAGCGGCCAGCAGGACCCAGAACCAGGGTCCTCTGAAGAAGTTGTTGGGTTTTTTCGCCGTGGCCAAGCCGCTGATCCTCCCGTGGATGGTTGTCCGGCCCCCTCGAGCCGGGGCCCGCCCAGGGCCGGGGGTCCAGGGGACGCAGACCTACAATGTACAGCCCGGACTCCGGCTCCCGCCCCGGACGGGCCGGGAGTTCCCTGTCAGCGGACAGCCCGCCCGGGAACCGCCGCGGGACGCCTGCCGGGGCCCCGGCTCACTCGTAGACGTGGGGGGCCAGGGTCGCGATGCAGTCGAGGTTGCGGTACTTCTCCGCGTAGTCGAGCCCGTAGCCCACGACGAACTCGTTGGGGATGTCCCAGCCCACGTACTTGACGTCGATGGACGTCTTCGCCGCCTCCGGCTTGCGCAGCAGCGCGCAGATCTCCACCGAGGCGGTGCCGCGGGACTCCAGGTTGGCCCGCAGCCAGGACAGGGTCAGACCGGAGTCGATGATGTCCTCGACGATGAGCACGTCCCGCCCCGTGAGGTCGGTGTCGAGGTCCTTCAGGATGCGGACCACGCCCGAGGACTTGGTCCCGGAGCCGTAGGAGGACACGGCCATCCAGTCCATGGGGTACTGGCCCTGGAGCGCCCGGCACAGGTCCGCCATGACCATCACCGCGCCCTTGAGCACGCCCACGAGCAGGACGTCCCGGCCCCGGTAGTCGGCGTCCACGGCCGCCGCGAGCTCGGCGATCCTCGTGTCGATCTCTTCCTTGGTGTACAGGACCTCGGTGAGATCCCCCTGGACGTCCTCAGCCTTCACGGCGCTCCTCGTACGATGCGGATGCGGGTCGGGTGGCGCTCGCGGGGACCGCGGGCCGCGGGCGGACGAGCTCCAGGTGCCCCGGGCCACGAGTGCCCGCCGCCGGGCGGCGGCGCCACACGGACACCTTACCCGCCATCTGCACGGGCCCCGCGGCGCCGTGCCCCGCGGCGAACTCGTCCAGCGCGCCGAGCCGCTCGTAGGCGGGGGTCTGCCCGCCGGCGGCGACCACGGCGGCCGACAGGGCGCGGCGGCGCAGCGCGGGGTGCGCGGCCCGGAGCGCGGCGAGGTCGAGGGCCAGGGAGCCGGGCAGCGCCGGGGCCGCGGCGCGGGCGCGCTCGAGCAGCTCGGCCGCCGCGCCCTCGAGGTAGTCCGCGTCCGGGCCGAGGATCGCCGCCGAGCGGGCCAGCGCGCGGGCCAGGCCGGGGCCGAGCTCGTCCTCCAGCAGCGGGAGCACGCGGTGGCGGACCCGCGAGCGCATCAGGGTGGTGTCCCGGTTCGTGGGGTCGTGCCAGGGCTCGAGCTGCTCGGCGGCGCAGATCTGCAGGGTCTGTTCGCGGGAGAGGTCCAGGAACGGACGGAGGTAGGTGACGCCGTCGAGCTCGCGCACGGGCGGCATCCCGGCCAGCGAGCGGGTGCCGGAGCCGCGGGCGAGGCCCAGCAGCACGGACTCCGCCTGGTCGTCCAGGGTGTGGCCGAGCAGGACGGCGTCGGCGCCCGTGCGGGCCACGGCCTCCGCGATGCCCGCGTAGCGGGCGGTGCGGGCGGCCATCTCGGGTCCGCCGGCGTCCCGGCGCACGGTCACGGCGGTGACGACGACGGGCCCCAGCCCGGTCCGCTCGAGCGTGCGGGCGGTGCGCGCCGCGACCGCCGCGGAGTCCTCCTGCAGGCCGTGATCGACCACCACCGCGCCCACGCGCAGCGTGCCGCGCCGGGCGAAGTGGGCCGCCACGGCGGCCAGCGCGAGGGAGTCCGGCCCGCCGCTGCAGGCGACCAGCACGAGCGGCGGCTCCCCGGAGCCCCGGGAGACGTGCCGCCGGACGGAGTCGAGCACACGGCGCCGCCCCGCGGCGACGTCCGGGGACAGTCGGCCGCGGCGGGCGAACTGGGTCACCGGCGGGCGTCCTCGCGGTCGCTCGCGGCCTGCTGGTTCTGCGACTCCCGCACGGCCAGGCGCACGACCTTGGCCAGGGTCGGGGCGGTCTCGCCGAGCAGGTCCAGGGCCGCCTCGAGCTCGTGCCGCGGGACCACGTGGGCCAGGGCCGCCACGGCGTTGGTCTCGCTGTGGATGCCGGCCTGGATCTGCGTGGTGGACAGCACGGGCTGCGACGCCTCGACCGCGGAGAGGGTCTCCTCGATGTCCGGGGTGCCGATGCGCTGCTCCAGCATCACCAGGCGTTCGTAGACCGCCGGGTTGCCGATCTTGATCCGGCGGCCGCTGTTGAGCTGCGACAGCATCGGGGCGGAGAGGCCGAGGACCTCGGCCAGCCGCCGCTGGGTGATGCCGTAGGCCTGGACGACCGTGCCGAAGCGCTCTGACAGGGGCTGGCCGTACAGCTTGACCTGCTGTTCGATATTCTCTGTGCTCACGTAAAGATTTTGTCACACAATGGTGATCCGGCCTATCGCGTGTCGCGCTGTGACCGGGACCTCACGGGCGGGTCACTCCGGTCACTTTTTCAATGAATGTGCATGTCAACCGGGGGTGCGCCTTTCTTACCACACTTTCGGCGCCCGTGTGGCGGCACCGGTCCGGGAAGGCGCTCAGGCCGGGCCCAGCACGCGCTCGATCCAGCGCTCGGGGGCGTGGATCTCCGCCTCCGTGGGCAGGTGCTCCGGCGCCTCCCAGATGCGGTTGAACCGCTCCAGCCCCACGGCCGCCACCACGGTCGAGACGAACTGCTGGCCGTCGCTGTACTGGCGCATCTTCGCGTCCATCCCGAGCAGGCGCCGGACGAAGCGGTCGAGGCTGCCCTGCAGCTCGGAGCGCCGCTCGAAGCGCCGCCGGATCGTCTTCACGGAGGGCACCACGGAGGCGTCCACCCCGTCCATCACGAAGTTCGCGTGCCCCTCGAGCAGGCTCATCACCGCGGTGAGGTGGGAGAGCACCTCCCGCTCCCGCCTTCCCATGAGCAGCCCCACCACGCCGAGGGACGCCTTGGGCTCTCCCGCCGAGCCGCGCCCAGGCAGGGACCGGACCGCCTCCGTGAGCCGCGCCCCGAGGGTCTCGGCGTGGCCCATGAGGGAGTCCGCGAGCTCGTTGATCTGCTCGATCATGTGCTCCCGCAGCCAGGGTGCCGCGGCGAACTGGACGCGGTGGGTCTGCTCGTGCAGGCAGACCCACAGCCGGAAGTCCTCCGGCTCGACGTTGAGCTCCCGCTCGACCGTCAGGATGTTGGGCGCCACGAGCATCAGCCGTCCGCCGGGGTGCCGCTGCGCGGCCACGGCGGAGACGAGCCCGGCGTACGGGTCGTACTGGCCGAGGACCTTCGCCGAGAGGAACCCCAGCACCGCGGCCATCTCCATGGCGGTGGCCGTGCCGCCGAGCGCGGTGGCGGCCGCGCCGAACTGCTCCGGGCGGCGCCGGCGCAGCGCCTCCACCGCCGGCTCCATGAGCACCTCGAAGGCCTGGGCGTTGGCCTTGGACCAGCCGGCCCGGTCCACGACCAGCACGGTGGAGTCCCGCAGGTCCCGCGCGGCCTCCAGACCGGTGATCCGGTGGACGTGGTCCACGGACGCCTCGGCGTGCCGGCGCAGGGAGGCCACGGCCGTCTGCATGGCCCGGGCGGACATCCGCGGCCCCGGCGGGGTGAGCCGGGCGGCGGCGGAGGCCGCGAGGTCCCACCGGACGATCCCGGGCGCCTCCGTCTCCGGGGTCTCCGTCTCCGGGGTCACCGGGGGTCGTTGTGCTGCGCTCATGGCCTCATGCAACCACACGCGACTGGGAGCGCCCGCCGCGGCCCGTCACAGTCGGGCCAGGGCCGCCACCGCGCGGTCCACGGCGTCCCGGGCCGCGGCCGGGTCGGTGACCTCGTTGAGCAGCACGGAGAACGTCAGCAGCCGCCCTCCGTCGGTGGTGACGTGGCCGCCGAGGGAGACCACGGAGTTCAGCGTGCCCGTCTTCGCCCGCGCCAGGCCCCGCCCGGGGCGCTCGGCGTCCTCGTCGAACCGGTCGGCGAGGGTCCCGCTGCCCCCGGCCACCGGAAGGGCCCGGGCCCCCGGGACCAGTGCTCCGGTGGGGTCGGTGACCATGGCCCGCACGACCTGCTCCAGCGCGCGGGCGGGAATCCGGTTGCCCAGGGACATCCCGGACGCGTCGGAGAGCTCCACGCCGGCCGTGCCGACGCCGTGCGCCTCGAGCGCCTCGGCCGCGGCGGCGCGGCCGCCGGCGATGCTCGCGGGCCGGTCCGCGGCCCGGGCCGCCAGCCGCGAGAGGACCTCGGCGAGGTGGTTGTCGGAGTCCCGCAGCATCAGCCCCGCCTGCTCGCCGAGCGGCGCGGACTCGACGGCGGCCAGCTCGGCCGCCCCCTCGGGCGCCCGGCCGGGCTCGACCCCGGGGACGGGCGCCGGCACCCCGTGCGCGGCGAGCCGGGCCGCGAGCTCGGCGGCGAAGACCTCGGCGACGCCGCGCGCCGCGTCGGCGGGCCGCGCGGCGGAGGAGCCCTCCCCCGCGGGCACGCGGTGGGACCAGAACGCCATGGGCGCGACGGGCCCGATCTGCCCCGCCGCGACGTCGCCCGCGGCCCAGGCCCCGTTGAGGGCCGGGCCGGTGAACAGGCTCGCGTCCCACCGCACGGTGCCGGGCCCGCCGGCCCCGCGCTCGGCGAGGGCCCGGGCCGTATCCTCCGCCAGGGTCCGGACGCCGGCACGGCCCAGCACGGCGTCCGGGTCGGAGCGGCCCGGGCTCAGCAGGGTGTCGCCGCCCGCCACCAGCACCACCGTGCCCGGCTCCTGCCCCTGGACCACCGTGGTGCGCAGCCGCTGCCGGGGATCGGCGTGGGTGAGCAGGGACAGCGCCGTGACGAGCTTCTGGTTGGAGGCGGGGACCAGGGGCACGTCCGGGTCCCGCTCGAGCAGCGGCGTCCCCGTGAGCGCGTCGGCCACCAGGACGGAGCGCCGCCCGGCGGGCGCGCCGGCGAGCGCGGGGTCCACGGCCGCGGCCACCGCCGCGGCGCCGGGCACGGGGGCGGCCGGGTCGGGGCGCACGGCGCCGGCCGGGGCGGGCGCCTCCGCCGGTAGGACGCGGGCTGCCGGGAGGTCGTCGCCGCCCGGCCCCGGCGCGGGGACCCAGTGGGGGTGCAGCCAGCCCGCCACGCCCACGCAGCCGGCGGCGAGCAGCGCCGTCAGGGCGCGCCGGCCGCGGTCGCCGCGGGACCGCGGCCGCCGCTGCCCGGCGGGGGGACCGTGGCGTCGGGGACTCTTCACGCCCCCATTGTGGCCCGTGCCGGCCCGGCGGCGGCGCAGCGGACGTCCAGTGGCGGCCCAGTGGCGGCCCGGTGGCGGCCCCGGCGGCGGCCCCGGCGGCGGGCGCCGCGCGGGACCCGCGGCCGCCCCTGCAGGGGACCCGGGCCGGGGCCGCCCCGGCCCGGGCGGTTACCGCCGCCCGCGGGGCCGCCGCTATCGTGGGTGTCGGATCTGCCCACCCCACCGGGTGGTGCGGCCGTGCTCGGCCGCTGTCAGCCCTTTCCGGCCCTTCCAGGCCTTCCCAGCACGAGGAGAAACACCATGGAGTTGGACGTCACCATCGAGATCCCCCGGGGATCGCGCGTCAAGTACGAGATCGACCACGAGACCGGCCGCCTCCGCCTGGACCGCGTCCTGTTCACGTCGATGCAGTACCCCGCGCACTACGGCTACTTCGAGGACAGCCTGGGCGAGGACGGCGACCCGCTGGACGCGCTCGTGCTCCTGGACTTCGAGATCGTCCCGGGCGTGCTCGTGGAGTCCCGCCCCATCGCCGTGTTCAACATGAACGACGAGGCCGGGGGGGACGCGAAGATCCTCTGCGTGTCCACGGACAAGCGCTACGACCACATCCAGGGCCTGGACGACATCGACGAGTTCAAGCTCAAGGAGATCCAGCACTTCTTCGAGCGCTACAAGGACCTGGAGCCCAACAAGTGGGTCAAGGGCGAGGGCTGGGAGGGCCGGGAGACCGCGGAGCGCCTCGTCGAGGAGGCCCGTGAGCGCTTCGAGCAGTCCCAGTACGAGTCGGCCGCCGAGGCCGAGGAGAAGGCGCCCTCCACCGACTGAGCGGACGGGCGCGACGGCGGGGGCCGGGGACCGGACGGTCCCCGGCCCCTGCGCGTGCCCGGCGCGCGCGGAAGTGACGGGCACCCTACAGAGAATCCATGATTTTCGTTATATTGGAGGCGGCCGGCTCAGCCGGCCCGACGGCCCCGGGATGCATCCCCCCATCGGCATCCGGGCCGCCGACCGGGATCGAGGTCGCCGGAGCGCACCCGCGAGGTGCCCGGTGGCGGCGGGGGTCCCCCCACCCGCGCCGCATCCCATCGATCTCTCCCGGTCCATCCCGGCGGGCCGGCAGCCGGTCCGCCGGGAGTCGGCGGCCGGCAGGTCCCTCGGACCTGCCGGCCGATCCTCGTCACCCTTTCTCCTCCTCACCTGTCCCCTCCCCGCTCGTCCCCTTCTGCTGCCCTCCCCGCCCTTGCCCCGTCCGTTCTCGCTGTCCTCCCCTCCTCCTTGTGACGTCCGGTCCCTGTGGTTCGATGGACCCGGAGCCGGGACGGACCCGGCGCCGTCGGAAGGATGCGCATGTTCCTGCTGGGCCCCGAGGCGGACCTCGTCTTCTCCGCGAGCGACCTGGTGCGCGCGGCCGAGTGCCCCTACGCGAGCCTGTGCGTCCTGGACGAGAAGCTGGGCCGGGCGCCCCGGCGGACCCCGGAGCGGGACGCGATGCTCGCCCGCACGGCCGAGCTGGGCGACGCCCACGAGCTCCGGGTCCTGGCCCGCCACCTGGAGACGTTCGGCCCCTGGGACGGGGCGACCGGACGGGGCGTGCACGAGGTCGAGCCGGCCCGGCGGATGGACCGGGACGAGCTGACGGCCAAGCACGCCGAGTCCCTGGGCGCCCTGCGCGCCGGCGCCGACGTGGTCTTCCAGGCCTCCTTCTTCGACGGCGCCTTCCACGGCCGCGCCGACTTCCTCGTCCGCCGCCCGGACGGCGCGTACGCGGTGCACGACACGAAGCTCGCCCGGCACGCCAAGGTCACCGCCCTGCTCCAGCTCGCCGCCTACGCCGACCAGCTCGAACGGGCCGGGGTGGACGTGGCACCCGAGGTCACCCTGGTCCTCGGCGACCAGCGGGAGGCGGTCTTCCCCGTCTCCGAGCACCTGGCGGTCTACCGCGAGCGCCGGGAGCGGTTCGTCGCGGCCGCCGCCGCGCACCGGGAGCGGACGGGCCCCGTGGACTGGCAGGACGACGACGTCGCCCGCTGCGGCCGGTGCGAGCACTGCGCCCGGGCCGTGGCCGGGCACCGGGACCTGCTGCTGACGGCGGGCCTGTCCGTGCGGATGCGCCGCACGCTGCGCGACCGGCACGGGGTGCGCACCGTCGACGAGCTCGCGGCGCTGCCGGACCGGGGGCTCCCCGCCGCGGTGCGGCGGCTGCGGGACCAGGCCGCCATGCAGACCGGCCGGGGCGGGGAGGACGGCGCGGTGGAGTACCCGAAGGACGGGGGCACCCGCCGGGTCGCCTACCGGGTCACGGCCACCGAGCCGGTGCGGCGGCTGCCCGCCCCCGACCCCGGGGACGTGTTCTTCGACTTCGAGGGCGACCCGCTGTGGCAGGACCCCGACGACCCGACGTCCTGGGGGCTCGAGTACCTCTTCGGCGTCGTCGAGCAGCCGCCCGCCCCCGGCGCCGCCCCCGTCTTCCGGCCGTTCTGGGCGCACTCCCGGGCCGAGGAGCGGGAGGCGCTGCGGGCGTTCCTGGACTACGTGGCCGAGCGCCGCGCCCGCTTCCCCGGCATGCACGTGTACCACTACGCCGACTACGAGAAGGCCGCCCTGCGCCGGCTCTCGCTCGTGCACGCGGTGGGCGAGGACGCCGTGGACGAGCTGCTGCGCGAGAACGTCCTGGTGGACCTCTACGACACCGTGCGGGGCAGCCTGCGGCTGTCCGAGAGCTCGTACTCCATCAAGAAGCTGGAGCCGCTCTACATGGGCGAGCACCTGCGCACCGGGGACGTCGTGGACGCCGGGGCGTCGGTGGTGGCCTACGCCGACTGGTGCGCGGCCCGGGAGGCCGGGCGGGAGGACGCCGCGCAGCGGCTGCTGGCCGGGATCGCCGACTACAACGAGTACGACTGCCTCTCGACCCTGCGGCTGCGGGACTGGCTGCTGGGCCTCGCCGGGATCTCCCCGGACCCGGCGGACCACCCGCCGCGCCCCGCCCAGGGCCGGCTCGGGCCGGCCGAGGAGCTGCCGGGCGCGGCGGCGACCGGCGCCGAGCAGCGCCTGCACGAGCACCTGGCGGACCCGGGGACCCGGGACGCCCTGACGGAGGAGGAGCGCACGGCCGTCGCGATGGTCGCCTCGGCCACCGGCTACCACCGGCGCGAGCGCAAGCAGTACTGGTGGTCCCACTTCGACCGACTGGAGGGCCCCGTCGAGGACTGGGAGGACACCCGCGACGTGTTCGTGGTCCAGCGCGCGGAGGTGCTCGAGGACTGGGCGCAGGACCCGGCCAAGCGCCGCGGCACCGCCCCCACCCGCCTCCTGCGCCTCGCCGGCCGCTTCGGGGAGGGCTCGACGGCGAGACCGGGCGACGCCGGGCTGTTCCTGATGTACGGGACGCCCGTGCCCGCGCACCTGGCCGAGGACGCCGGAGCGCGCGGCAGCGGCCGCGCCGGGGACTGGACGGCCGCGCTCGAGGAGCTCGACGAGCACGAGGACGGCACGGCCGTGCTCACGGTGCGGGAGCGGCTGAGGAAGCCCAGGGACGGCCCGGCCCCCGAGCCCTGGGCGGAGCTGCCGATGGCGCTGGGCCCGGCACAGCCGATCGCCACGCGCTCCCTCGAGGAGTCGTTGCAGGACCTCGCCGGGCGCACGGCCGACGCCCTGCCGGACCTGCCCGGGCAGCCGGGCCTCGAGCTGCTCCGGCGCCGGGCGCCGCGGCCGGGGGACGGCGGCCCCCTGCCCCGCCCGCACGAGGGCCCCGACGGCACGATCGACGCGGTGGTGCGGGCCCTGCGCTCCCTCGACCGCAGCTTCCTGGCCGTGCAGGGCCCGCCGGGCAGCGGCAAGACGTTCCTCGGCTCCCACGTCATCGGCCGGCTCGTGGCGGCCGGCTGGCGGATCGGCGTGGTGGCGCAGTCCCACGCCGTCGTCGAGAACCTCCTCACCGGGGTGCTCGAGAAGGGCGGGGTCGCCCCGGAGCGCGTCGGCAAGAAGCCGTCCGCCGCCCGGCCCGCGGACCGGGAGGTCCCGTGGCGCGAGGTGCAGGGCAAGGACTTCGCCGCGTTCCTCGCGGACGGCGGCGCCGTGCTGGGCGGCACCGCGTGGGACTTCTCCAGTGCCCGGAACCTCGAGGACGAGGCCCTGGACCTGCTCGTCGTCGACGAGGCCGGGCAGTACTCGCTGGCCAACACCCTGGCCGTGTCCCGCGCCGCGCGGCGCCTGCTGCTGCTGGGCGACCCCCAGCAGCTGCCGCAGGTCTCGCAGGGCACCCACCCCCTGCCCGTGGACGAGTCGGCGCTGGGCTGGCTCTCCCGCGGATCGCCCACCCTGCCCGCCGAGCACGGCTACTTCCTGGACCGCACCTGGCGGATGCACCCGGCCCTGTGCGAGCCGGTCTCCGAGCTGTCCTACGCGGGCCGGCTCGGCTCCGCGCCGGCCGCCGGCCGGCGCGAGCTCACCGGCGTGGCCCCGGGCCTGCGCACCTGCTACGTCGAGCACACCGGCAACCGCACGGCCTCGCCCGAGGAGGCCCGGCGCGTCGTGGAGCTGGCCCACGAGTTCGTCGGCACCCCGTGGCGCTCCGGCCCGGACGCCCTCCCCGCGGCGCTGACGCCCGAGGACGTCCTCGTGGTGGCCGCGTACAACGCCCAGGTCGAGCTGATCGGCCGCGCGCTCGCCGACGCGGGGCTGCGGGACGAGGAGGGCGGCGGGGTCCGCGTGGGCACCGTCGACCGGTTCCAGGGCCAGGAGGCCCCCGTGGTGATCGTGTCGATGGCCGCCTCCGCCGCCGACGGCCCGCGCGGCATGGAGTTCCTGCTCTCCCCCAACCGGCTCAACGTGGCGGTCTCCCGGGGACAGTGGTGCGCCGTCCTGGTGCGCTCCCCCGCCCTGACGGACTACCTGCCCGCCACCCCGGAGGCGCTGCAGGTGCTCGGCCGCTTCACGCGGCTGTGCCGCCGCGGACGGTCCGCGGGGCTGCCGTGAGCCCCGAGCGCGTGCCCTACGTCCTGCACTTCGAGTCCAGGACGGTGGTGCTCGGGGAGCCGGCCCACCTGGAGGAGCTGGACGCCCTGCTGCGCCGCGCCGACGTCCCGACCCGCCCCACCTACTGGCACGGCATGCGGGCGGAGGATCCCGGGGCGGCGCTCAACAGCGTGGGCACCGACCTCACCGCCGAGCAGTTCTGGGACCGCGTGGACGCCGGGGCGTTCGCCGCCGCCCGGTGGCCCGTGGACCTCGACGGCCCGCTCTACCTCCCGGTCCCGCCGGGGTGGCTGCAGCGGGCCCGGGCGTGGGAGTACGATCCCGTGGCGCCGGCGCTGGGCGCGGCGGCCCCGGGCGGGTGGCTGCGGGCGCCGGGCTGGGCGGGCACCGAGAACAACGACGCCGGGGCGCCCGTGGGACTGCTCCAGCTGACCGACCCGGACTCCTTCTGGGTGCTCGGCTCCGACGCCGACCTGGCCGAGGTCGCCGCCACGGCCAAGGAGCTGGCGGGGTTCCGGCTGGGCTTCGACCGGCTCACCGCCTACTTCGGCCCGGACGACCGGATCGGCTGCCTGCGCCTGCCGGTGATGTGCCGGGAGCCCCTGGAGGACGAGCTCATCGTGCAGGGCGTCGACATCGAACCGCGGTTCTGGGAGTGAGTCCCGGCCGCGCCCCCGCTCCCCGGCGGCCTCCGTGCCCGATACTGGGACCGTGTACGTCGTGACCCTGGAGCAGCGCCGCCGCGAGGCGGGCGACCTCGTGCCGGGCCTCCTGCGCCGTTTGGCGGACCTCGGGACCGTGGTGCCGTTCCAGCGTGCCCGGGCGCACGCGGTCCAGGGCATCACCGCCGATCCCGGCGCCGCGGTCGAGGCCGTGCTCGCCGGGCTGCGCGGCGGGGCCTGGAGCGCGGGGATCGGGGTGGGGCCGGTCCGCCTCGAGACCGCGACCGACCCGGAGGGCCGGACGGGCCTGCGCGCCGACGGCCCCGGGACCGTGCACGGCCGCCGCGCCGCGGAGGCCGCCGGGGGTCCCGGCGGGCGGGTGCCCGTGCACGTGGCCGCCGACGACGGTCCGGCCGCGGCGCAGGCACAGGCCGTGCTGCGGCTGCTGGGCCGGATCGTGGCGGAGCGCAGCGACGCCGAGTGGCGCGTGGTGGACCTGCTCGTGCCCGGGGCCCGCGGCCAGCAGAAGGTCGTGGCCGCGGAGCTCGGCATCTCCCCGCAGGCCGTCTCCAAGGCGGTGGCGCGCTCGCTGTGGCAGGAGGAGTGGGACGCCCGCCCCGCGGCGGCCCGGCTGCTGGGCCTGTGCGAGCCGGCCCGGGACGCACCGGCCGGCGGCGGGGCTCAGGGCTCGACGATGAACCCCTCGGAGATCATCCACTCGTAGGCGACGTCGGCCGGGTCCCGCCCCTCGACGTCCACCTGCCGGTTGAGCTCCTGCATCACGTCGTCGGTGAGCGCCGCGGAGATGGGCTCCATGACCTCCGTCATCCCGGGGAACTCCTCCAGCAGCTCGGTGTTGTACACCGGTGCGGCGTTGTAGGCGGGGAAGAACTGCCGGTCGTCCTCGAGCACGGTCAGGTCCAGGGCGGGGATCCGGCCGTCCGTCGAGAAGACCTCCCCGAAGTTGCACTCCCCGTCGTCCGTGGCCGAGTAGATGGCGCCGGTGTCGTAGATGCCGATGTTGTCCTCCGGCACCTCGCTGCCGCGGTCCAGGCCGTAGTGGGCGAGCAGGGGCGTGAGCCCGTCGCTGCGGGAGTTGAACTCGGACTCGACGCAGAACGTGCGCTCCGCCCGCGGCAGGCTCGCGATGTCCGAGATGGTCTCCAGGCCGTTGGCCTGCGCGTACTCGGAGCGCACGGCCATGGCGTAGGTGTTGTTCAGCGCGGCCGGCTCGCCCCACGTCAGCCCGTTGTCGAGGTCGGCCTCCCGCACGGCCTCCCACTGCTCCTGCTGGTCGGGGATGCCGCTCTCGTTGCCCAGGTACGTCAGCCACGCCGTGCCGGTGTACTCGTAGGTGAGGTCCGCGTCCCCGCTGAGCATGAGCTCGCGCACCGGCTGGGAGCCGGGCACGTTGGTGATGTCCTCGGTCTCGAAGCCCGCGGCCTCCATGGCCAGCACGGCGATCTTGCCGAGGATCAGCTGCTCGGTGAAGTTCTTGGACGTGACCCGCACCTCCGTGTCCTCGGCGCCCTCGACGGGCTCGATGGAACCGGGCTCGGCGGCGGGGACGTAGGCGGTGGAGGGCTCGAGCCCGCACCCGGTCAGGAGCAGGCCGGCGCAGGAGAGCAGCAGGGCGCCGCCGGCGGCACGGGAGGTTCTCATCGCAGTCCCTTCGGGCGTGCGACGTGCTCCACCACGCGGCCGATCCAGTCGATGGCGAGCGCGAGCAGCGCCACGAGGATCGAGCCGGCGATCAGCACCCGCACGAGGTTGAGGTTGACCCCGGTGGTGATCAGCAGACCGAGTCCGCCGCCGTTGACGAACGTGGCCAGGGTCGCGGTGCCGACCACCAGGATCAGGGCGGTGCGCACGCCGGCCAGCATGACGGGCACGGCCAGGGGCAGCTCGACGCGGAACAGGACCGAGGCGGCGCTCATCCCCATGCCGCGCCCGGCCTCGACGAGGCTGCGGTCCACGCCGTCGAGGCCGACCATGGTGTTCTTCAGGACGGGCAGGATCGCGTAGACGATCAGCGCCACCACGGCCGCCTGGAAGCCGAAGCCGAACCAGAAGGCGAACAGGACGATGAGGCCCACCGCCGGTGCGGCCTGGCCGATGTTCGCCAGCGCGATCACGGGGCCGGTGAGGAAGCGCAGCGGCTTGCGGGTCAGGAGGACGCCCACGGGGATCGCGATGAGCAGGACCACCACCGTGGCCACGACCGTGAGCTGCAGGTGCTCCACGGTGTAGCTCCACAGCGACCCGGGGCTCAGGGTCACGGCCTCCGTCTCCGTCAGCTCCGCCGTGGACAGCCACAGCACGAGCAGGCCCAGCGCCACGAGGATCGCGAGCGGCTGCAGCAGCAGGCCCTTCCAGGTGCGCTGGTCCGGGTCGACCGGGGACGGGCGGGACTCCGGGGCGTCCCCGGGGTCCTGCTCCGCGGCGGCGGGGCGCTCGGTCTGCGTGCTCATCGGTCCCCGCCCTCCGAGGTGGTGCTCACCGCGGGCATCTCGCCCGTGTTGTGGCCGAGCGGGGCGTCCTCCGCGGCCACGGCCCGGCGGGCCTCGGTGATCGCGGCCATGACGGTCTCCACGTAGATGACGCCCTCGAACCGGTCCCGCGCCCCCACCACGAGGGCGGCCCCCGTGCTGGAGACGAGCATCGTGTCCAGCGCGTCGTTGAGCGTGGAGCTCGTGCCGACCAGGGGCAGGCGCTCGTTGCGCTCCCCGGGAACGGTGTCGAAGCGCTCCAGCTGCCGGCGGGAGGCCCAGGACAGCGGCCTGTCCCGGTCGTCGACGACGACGACGTCCCGGGTGCCCGCCTCGTCGATCCGTCCGAGCACGGCCCGGACGTCCTCGCCGGGACGGGTGGTCACCGCGGGGACGAGGTCGACCTCCCGGACCCGGGTGAGGGTGAGCTGCTTGAGGCCCGCACCGGAGCCGATGAAGTCCTCCACGAACTCGTCGGCCGGCTCGGCCAGGATCCGTTCGGGGGCGTCGTACTGGACGATCCGGGCGCCCTCGTCGAAGACCGCGATCCAGTCGCCGAGCTTGACCGCCTCGTCGAAGTCGTGGGTCACGCACACGATGGTCTTCTGCAGCTCGTGCTGGATGTTGATGAGCTCGTCCTGGAGCCGCTGGCGGGTGATGGGGTCCACGGCGCCGAACGGCTCGTCCATGAGCAGCACGGGCGGGTCCGCGGCCAGGGCCCGGGCCACGCCGACGCGCTGCTGCTGCCCGCCGGAGAGCTCCCGGGGGTACCGGTCGCGGTAGACGGCGGGGTCGAGGGAGACGAGCTCGAGGAGCTCGTCCACCCGCGCGGCGATGCGCTTCCGGTCCCAGCCGAGCATCTTCGGGACCATCCCGATGTTGGTGGCCACGCTCATGTGCGGGAACAGCCCGCCGGCCTGGATCACGTAGCCGATGCCGCGGCGCAGCTCGTCGCCGTTCATCGAGGTCACGTCCTGGCCGTCGATGACGATCCGCCCGTCGGTGGGTTCGATGAGCCGGTTGATCATCTTCAGCGTGGTGGTCTTCCCGCACCCGGAGGGGCCCACCAGCATGACGATGCTGCCGGCGGGGATCTCCAGGGTGAGGCCGTCGACCGCGGCCTTGGCCTGCCCGGGATAGCGCTTGGAGACGTTCTCCAGGAGGATCCGGGCCCCGGTGACGGAGGAGTCGTTGCTGGTGGTGGTCACGGAGTCAGACACGGATACCTCGCGATGTGGTGAGTCGGCCGAGCAGCACGAGCAGCCCGTCCAGGATGAGTGCGACGACGATGACGGCGACGACGCCGGTGACGACCGACGCGAAGGAGTTGGCGCCCCCGAGCCGCGAGAGGCCCGAGAAGATGAACCCGCCCAGACCGGGGCCGAGCACGTAGGCGGCGATGGCGGCCACGCCCATCACCATCTGCGCCGAGACCCGCATGCCGGCCTGGATGACCGGCCAGGCCATCGGCAGCTCCACCCGCAGGAAGGTCGCCGCCCTCCCCATGCCGAGCCCGCGCGCGGCCTCGACGGTGGCCTGCGGGACGCCGGCCAGCCCGACGACCGCGTTGCGCAGCACGGGGAGGGCGGCGAAGAAGGTGACGACCACGACCGCGGGCGTCACCCCGAAGCCGAGCGGGGCGATCAGCAGGCCGATGAGCGCGAAGGACGGGATGGTCAGCCCCACGGCGGAGACGTTGTTGGCCACGGTCGTGAGCCGCGGCGAGCGGTAGCACAGCGCCGCGATGCCCACGGCGAGGACAGTGGCCAGGATCAGGCACTGGACCACCAGGGAGAAGTGCTGCCAGCTGGAGAAGAGGATCTGCTCCCACCGGTCGGACACGTACTCGATCACGGCTCACCTCTCGGTCGTCGTCGATGACGTCGTCACCCGGTCTGCCGAGACCCTATCATTCCATCCGCATGGATGTGATCCAGATCACAGGAAGGGGCGTGTGCGACGGCCGTGCGGCCTCAGAGCAGCGAGCGCAGGATGCGGGCGACACCGTCCTCGTAGACCGTGTGCGTCACCTCGTGGCACGCGGCCGCGACCTCGTCCGGGGACTGGCCCATGGCCACGCCGCGGGCCGCCCAGTCGAGCATCTCGATGTCGTTGCGGCCGTCGCCGACCGCGACCGTGTGGGACGGGTCCACGCCGAGCCGGCGGCGGACCTGCTCCAGGGCACTGGCCTTGGAGACGCCGTTGGCGGCGATGTCGAGCCAGGCGCTCCAGCCGACCGAGTAGGTGACGCCGTGCAGCCCGGCCTCGTCGATCGCCAGGGCGAACTCCTCCGGGGTGTGCTCGGTGCTGTACACCACCATGCGCACGGCCTTCATCCGCGCCAGCTCGTGCAGGTCCACGCCGATCGCCTCGATGCCGAAGGACGCGTCCTGGAAGCGCTCCGTGGAGTAGAAGGACCCGTCCTCGGTCTCGAGGGCGAACTTCGCGGTGGGCAGGCGCTGCTCGAGGGCCTCGAGGGCCTGGCCGGGGTCGAAGGAGACGCACTCGAGCACCCGGTGGTACTCCGGCAGCTCCGGGTCCAGCTCGAGCGTCATGCCCCCGTTGGAGCACACGGCGTAGCCGCGCTCCTGGCCGATCAGCTCGACCACGGGCAGGGTCGCCCCCTTGGAGCGGCCGGTGGAGATGACCACGTGGTGGCCGGCCTCGAGCACGGCTTGGGCCGCCTCGCGCACCGGCCGGGACATGTGGCCGTCGTGGTCGACGAGCGTCCCGTCGACGTCGAGGGCCACCAGGTACTGGACGCCGGCCTCCTTCTTCCACCCGTTCGAGCGGGGAGGCTGGACCTTGAGGGGGATCCGGACGTCGGCGGCGGAGCGCGCGGGCGCGGTGGTGCCGCCGGCGGAGTCGCTGAGGTCCTCCGAGTGATCGACCTTCAGCGGGACGGTGGAGTTGATGCCGACGAGTTCGTGCTGGTCCTCGGTGCCAGCTGTCTTTTCTTTTGTCATGCGGGACATGGTGCCACATCACACCGACAGGATGGCCGGGATTTCGACGTGAGCTGAACGGGAGCCGAACGCCGTCCGGCGGCTCAGCGACGGACCGGGATGACCTCCTGGCCGCGCAGGTAGGGCCGCAGCGCCTCGGGCACGCGCACCGAGCCGTCGACCTGCTGGTGGGTCTCGAGGATGGCCGCCAGCCACCGGGTGGTGGCCAGCGTCCCGTTGAGGGTGGCCACGGTGCGGGTGCCGCCCTTGCGGACCGCGCCGGCGGCGTCCGTGGTCTCCGGCAGCCGCTCCCGGATGTTGAGCCGCCGCGCCTGGTAGGTGGTGCAGTTCGACGTCGAGGTCAGCTCCCGGTACTTGCCCTGGGTGGGCACCCACGCCTCGCAGTCGAACTTGCGGGCGGCGGAGGTGCCGAGGTCCCCGGCGGCGGTGTCGATCACGCGGTAGGCGAGCTCGCACTTGGCGAGCATCTCCTCCTCCCACGCGAGCATCCGCGCGTGCTCGGCCTCCGCGTCCTCCGGGGAGCAGTAGACGAACATCTCGAGCTTGTTGAACTGGTGCACGCGGATGATGCCCCGCGTGTCCCTGCCCCCGGAGCCGGCCTCGCGGCGGTAGCAGGAGGACCAGCCGGCGTAGCGCAGCGGCCCCTCCGAGAGGTCGAGGATCTCGTCGGCGTGGAACCCGGCCAGGGGCACCTCCGAGGTGCCCACGAGGTAGAGCTCGTCCTTGCCCACGTGGTAGATCTCGTCGGAGTGCGCGACGTCGAAGCCCGTGCCGCTCATGATCTCGGGGCGCACGAGGTTCGGGGTGGTCATGGGGACGAACCCGTTGTCCACGGCCTGGTCCTGGCCCATGAGCAGCAGCGCGGTCTCGAGCCGGGCGACGTCCCGCTTGAGGAAGTAGAACCGGGCGCCCGAGACCTTGGACCCCCGCTCCATGTCGATGCCGTCCACGAGCTCGCCGATCTCGAGGTGGTCCTTCGGCTCGAGCCCCTCGGCGGCGAAGTCGCGGGGCTGCCCGACCGTCCGGAGCAGGACGAAGTCGTCCTCGCCGCCGGCGGGGACGCCCTCGAGGACGAGGTTGTCCACGACCGCGACGAGCTCGTCCTGCCGGGCCCGGGCGGCCTCCGACGCCGCCTGCGCCTCCTTGACCCGGGCCGCCAGGTCCTTCACCTCGGCGAGCAGGGCCTGCTTCTCCTCGCCCCGGGCGCGGGCCACCTGCTTGCCGAAGGCGTTCTGCTCGGCCCGCAGCGACTCGTACTCGGTGATCAGCCGGCGGCGCTCGACGTCGGCCTCCAGGATCCGGTCGATCAGGGAGACGTCCGCCCCGCGGGCACGCTGGGAGGCGCGGAAGACGTCGGGGTTCTCACGGAGCTGGTTGATGTCGATCACCCTGACAGGGTACCCAAGTCCTCCGGGGCGCGACCGGGTTAGGGTGGAGGCCCGCCGCGATCCGCCCGGCGCCCCGGGCCCGCGGCACCGCGCCACGGCCCACCGCCCCCATCGCACGGCGGCACCGGTCCCCCGGCGCCGCAGAACCGAGGAGTCCTTCCGTGACCGCCACCCCAGTGGCCCGCAAACGGGTCGCCGTCGTCATCAACCCCATCAAGGCCGACGCGGACGTCGCCCGTGACGCGATCATCATCGGCTGCCGCAAGGGCGGGTTCCCGGACCCGGTGTTCTTCGAGACGGCGGAGGACGACCCGGGCGCCGCCATGACCCGGCGGGCGCTCGAGCAGGACGCCGACCTGATCGTCGCCGCCGGGGGCGACGGCACGGTCCGGGCCGTCGCGGAGGCCCTGATCGGCCACGACACCCCGCTGGGCCTGATCCCACTGGGCACCGGCAACCTGCTGGCCCGCAACCTGGGGGCCGACCTCGGCGATCCGCACCGCAACGTGGACATCGCGCTCTTCGGCGCGGAGCGCGCCATCGACATGGCCTCGTTCCGCGTGGAGCTCCAGGACGGGACGGTGCGGGACCACGCGTTCTGCGTCATGGGCGGGGCCGGCTTCGACGCCCAGATCATGACGGACACCCGGGACGAGCTGAAGAAGCTGGTCGGCTGGGCGGCCTACGGGGAGGCCGGGGTCCGGCACCTGATCGCGCCCCCGCGGTGGGCCCGCTTCCGGATCGACGAGGGCGAGTGGCAGAGCCGCCGGGTCCGCTCCGTGATGGCGGCCAACTGCGGGATCCTGACCGCGGGCCTGATCCTGGTCCCGCAGGCGAAGATCAACGACGGCCTGCTGGACCTCGTGGTGATGTCCCCGCGCAGCACGCTCGAGTGGGCGCTGATGGCCGCCAAGGTCGTGTTCCGGCAGCGGCGGGACCTGCCCGTGATCGAGTTCTTCGCCGCGAAGAAGGTGCGCGTGGAGTTCCACGAGCCCATCGAGTCCCAGATGGACGGGGACGGCACCGGGGTGATCACCGGGTTCGAATCCGAGATCCTCCCGGGCGCGCTCTCCGTGCGGGTGCCGCCCACGCAGGGCGACTGACGCCCGCGCCGCTGCCGGCGCGGGTCAGCCGGCCGGGTCGGGCCTGCGGCTCAGGCCCGCCACGAACGCGCCCACGAGGGCGAGCACGGCCAGGCCCGTGGCCACGAGCGGGCCCCGGCCGCGGTCCGGAAGGGAGGCGCCCGGCTCGGGGACCACGCGGGAGGCCGGCACGAGCTCGAGCGCGTCGGCGGCCGTCGGGTCGCCGACGACGGGACCGGGGCCCGCCTCGACGCGGACCACCTCGGTGGGCCCGGGCGGCGCGGCCGCCGCGGGCGGCGCGGCGAGCGCGCAGGCCAGGAGGGCGGGGGCCGCGGCGAGGGCGAGTCGGCGGGCGGCGGGGACGGGCATGGTGGCACCTCCGGTCGGGCTCGGTCCCGACCCGGGGGGTCGATCGACACCGGCTGAAGATCGCGGGCACGGACGCGCCCGCACTCCCCATGGTGCATGTATTCGCAATTGCTAACAAGCGGGGGTGCGGTGCGCGTCCTCCCGTTACGCGGAGCCCGGCGCGGAGGGGGCTGACGGGGCGCCCGGGGCCCGGTGCGCGCGCCCCTGCAGGGCCGCGACCCAGGCCTCCGCCTCGCGGAAGGCGCCGTCGGAGTGCTGCCGGGCGACGGTCGCGACCTTGTGGTCGGCCCGCGGATAGGACCCGAGGAAGCGCGTGCTGGGACAGACCCGGCGCAGCCCCTCGAGGGCCTCGGCCACCCGGGCGTCGAGGATGTGGCCGTCCACGTCCACGCTGAAGAAGTACTCGCCGAGGAAGTTGCCCGTGGGGCGGGACTCGATCCGGGAGAGGTTGACCCCCCGGGTCGCGAACTGCTCGAGGATCTCCATCAGGGCCCCGGCCCGGTCCTCCCACAGCGGGATGACGAGCGTGGTCCGGTCCGCGCCCGTGCGCGGCGGCAGCGGCGCCCCGGGCCGGGCCACGAGCACGAACCGGGTGACGGCGGCCCGGTTGTCCCCGATGTCCTCCGCCAGCACCTCGAGCTCGGGGTGCTGCTCGACGACCACGGGCGAGCAGACGGCGGCGTCGAAGCCGGCGTCCCGGGCGGGCGCCCCGCGCCCCGGGCGGCCGGGGAGCAGCGCGAGGGCCGCCGCCGCCGTGGAGGACGCCGGGACGTAGTCGACGTCCGGCAGCCGCGCGTCCATCCAGCCGCGCACCTGCGCCCAGGCATGGGAGTGCGTGGAGACGGTGCGGACGTCGGCGAGCGCCGTGCCGGGCGGGGCCACCAGGACGAAGCTGATGGGCACCAGCGCCTCCCGGACGATGCGCAGCTCGCTGCCGGTGGCCACGGTGTCGAGGGTCGCGGTCACCCCGCCCTCCACGGAGTTCTCGATGGGCACCATGGCCGCGTCGACCTCGCCGGCGCGGACGGCCGCGAGGGCGACGGGCACGGAGGACACGGGGACGCGCTCCGCGTCCCGGGCGCCCTCCACGCCCAGCAGCGCGGCCTCGGTGAAGGTTCCGGCGGGACCCAGGTAGGCGTACCTCAACGGACGGTCGGGGTCTCGCCCGTCTCGGACACCATGGGCTTCTCGGCGTCCATCCACGCCCCCATGCCGCCCAGGACGTTGACGGGGTCGAAGCCGTACTGCTGGAGGTACGCCGTCGCCTTCAGCGAGCGGCCGCCCGAGCGGCAGATCACGTACACGTCCTCGTCCACCGGCACCTCGCCGTAGCGCTCCGGGAGCTGCCGGAGCGGGATGTGCTGGGCGCCGTCGATGTGCCCGGCGTCCCACTCCTCGTCCTCGCGCACGTCCAGGATGCGGGCGCCCTCGGGGATCTCCTCCACCGAGGCGCTGGGCAGGCTGTCCAGGTTCTCCATCGTCCGGGTCCTCTCTCTTGCAGGTGTGCTTGCGGCCGTCCTGCGACCGGCGGTTCTCTCGGCACCAGCCTAGTGCGCACCGCGCCGGCGCCGCCGGGCCGGGGCGGCCCGGCACCCGGTCGTGGTGCCCCGGGCGGGCGGCGAGCGGGGCGCGCCGGTGCCGGGACGGGTCGCCGCGGACGCCGCGGGCGGCCCGTTCCTGTCAGGGAGCACACAGAGTCGAAACATTGCCTGTATAAATTGTGCCCTCGCCGCCGGGAGTGCCGCGCGGCAGGTCCGGCCGGGCACCCCTGCCCGGCGCCCTCGACAGAAGGAACGACGCCCATGAGCACCACCGAACCCCGGGGCGCGACACCGCTCGCCCCGGACCGCGAGGACCACGGCTTCAAGAAGGTCCTCGGCCGCCTCGACGCGATCGCGCTCGGCTTCGGCGCGATGATCGGCTTCGGCTGGGTCATCCTCACCGGCGAGTGGCTCGCCGAGGCCGGGACCATGGGCGCCGTGCTGGCCCTGGTCACCGGGGGGCTGATCATGGCCGTCGTGGGGCTCGTCTACGGCGAGCTCGTCGCCGCCATGCCGTACGCGGGCGGGGAGCACAACTATCTGCTGCGCGGCATGGGCGCGCGCTGGGCGTTCGTGGGCTCCTGGGCCATCACGGGCGGCTACATCACCATCGTGGCCTTCGAGGCCGTCGCGGTGCCGCGCACCGCGCAGTACATCTTCCCGGGCCTGAGCCAGGTCCCGCTGTGGACGGTGGCCGGCTTCGAGGTGAACCTGACCTGGGCGCTGGTGGGGGCGCTGACCGCCGTGCTCATCACCGGGATCAACATCCGCGGCGTCAAGCACGCCTCCGTGGTGCAGATCTTCGTGATCCTCTTCCTGCTGATCGTGGGCCTCATGATGCTCTTCGGCGCGTTCACCGAGGGCTCCGTCGCCACCATGGAACCGTTCTTCACGCCCGGGACGGCCGGCTTCTTCCTCGTGCTCGTGACCGTCCCGTTCCTGTTCGTCGGCTTCGACGTCATCCCCCAGGTCTCCGAGGAGATGCACCTCCCGCCGAAGAAGCTCGGCGGCACCATCATCGTCTCCGTGCTGCTCGCCGCCGCCTGGTACGTGATGGTCGTGCTCACCACCTCCGCGTCCATGTCCGCCGAGGACCTCTCCGGCGCGGACATCGCGGTGGCCGACGCCATGGGCTCCGCCTTCGACAGCCCGGTCGTGGCCAACCTGCTCATCGCCGGCGGTCTCGCCGGCATCCTCACCTCCTGGAACTCCCTGCTCATGGGCGCGTCCCGGCTGCTGTGGGCGCTCGGCAACTCCCGGATGGTGCCGCGGTGGTTCGGCCGCCTGCACCCGAAGTACGGCACCCCGGCCAACGCCCTGCTCTTCGTGGGCGCCGTCTCCTTCGTGGCGCCGTTCTTCGGCGCGGAGATGCTCGGCTGGCTCGTGGACTCCGGCTCCCCGTCCATCGTGATCGCCTACGCCCTGGTCTCCGTGGTCTTCGTGATCCTGCGCCGGCGCGAGCCCGGCATGGAGCGCCCCTTCCGGATCGGCGGCCGCCGCCACGGCGGCACGGCGATCGGCGTGCTCTCCGTGGTCCTGTGCCTCGCGCTGATCAGCCTGTACCTGCCCGGCATGCCCGCGTTCCTGAGCGCGCCCGCCTGGACCATCTTCGGGCTGTGGTGGCTGCTCGGGCTCGTCTTCCTGCTGCGCATCCCCACCGGGATCCGGCCGGGGCCCGACGCCGAGCACCGGCTCGTCGCCGAGGTCGAGCGCCGCCGGCAGCAGGCCTGAGACCGCCGCGCGCCGGGGACGGCTGCCCTAGGCTGTCCCCGGCGCGCCGACGAGGAGGAGGACTGCCCATGGTCACGGTCGCCCAGGTGCTCGCCCTGCCCGGACTCGGACTGGAGCCCGTGGTCGGGGCGGCCACCGACCTGCCGGTGAGCTGGGTGGTGACCAGCGAGCTCGCCGACCCCACCCCGTACCTGGAGGGCGGCGAGGTCCTCCTGCTGACCGGCATCCACACCTCCGCCCGGGCGCACTCCTGGACGGAGTACGTCCGTCGGCTCACGGACCGTGGCGTCGTGGCGCTGGGGCTAGGCGTGGGCGAGCGGCTGTCCTACCCCGACGTGCCGGACGCGCTCGCCGCCGCGTGCCGGGACGCCGGGCTGACCCTGTTCCGGGTGCCGGAGCGCACTCCCTTCCTGGGCATCATCAGCGCCACGGCCGAGATGCGCGCGGCCGAGGCCCGCACCGCGCTCGAGGCGATGCTCTCCGAGCAGCGGAGCCTGACCCGGGCGGCCGTGGGGCGCAACGGCCCGGCCCGCGTGGTGCGCACGCTGGTGGCGGTGCTCGGCGGCGGATGGGCGGGCGTCTGCGCGGCCGACGCCCGGGTCGTGGAGCGCTCCGGGCCCGGCCTGCCCGCGCTCCCCTCGGGCCGGACGCTCCCCGAGCTCCTCGACCGGCTGCGCCCGGCCGGGCTCCGCGGGTCCCTGAGCGAGTCCGGCCCGGAGGGCGCGGTGGTCGTCCACCCCCTCGGGGTGGACGGCGTTCCCCAGAGCTACCTCGTGGTGGTCCTGCCCGGTCCGGCGGACCCCGTCCGGACGGGCGTCATCGCCACCGCCGTGGCCCTGCTCTCCCTGCACGCGGAGCGTGCCGCGGAGCAGGCACTGTTCCGCCGCCGGGTCCGTGCGGGGGCCCTCGCCCTCCTGCTCAACGGCGAGGTGCGGTCGGCGGACGCGCTGCTGGGGGTGGCGGACGACACGACCTGGTCGGCGGCGCCCCGGGTGCGGGTGGCCCGCCTGCGCGGCGGCGCCGAGGCGCTCCGGGACGGCGTGCGCCGCCTCGAGGCGGCCACCGGCCCGGGCGAGCGGCCCGTGCTCGTCGGCGCACCGGCCACCGGGCCCTCCGGCGAGCAGACGGCCGCGCTGCTGCTGGAGGACCTCCCCGAGCGGCTGGCCGAGGTCCGTGCCGCCGTGGAGGCCT
The DNA here is from genome assembly GCF_001483755.1 of Kocuria rosea subsp. polaris. Classification (GTDB taxonomy): domain Bacteria; phylum Actinomycetota; class Actinomycetes; order Actinomycetales; family Micrococcaceae; genus Kocuria; species Kocuria cellulosilytica. Next base: position 120,676 of record NZ_LQBK01000040.1, on the reverse strand, counting down.
CGGGCCTGCGGGCGGGCATCGGCGGACCGTCGACCGTCCACGGGACGGACGCGAGCGACCGCGGGGCCCGCGAGGCCCTGGAGCGCACCACGGACCGCCGGCCCGTCGGCACGTGGGACGACCTCGTGGCGGGCGGCGTCGCCGACCTCCTGCCGCCCGAGACCGCCCGGGCCTGGGCGCAGCAGCTGCTGCAACCCCTGGAACGGGCCGGGCGGACGGGCCTGCTGCGCACGTTCCTCGCGCACAACGGCAACCGCAGCGCAGCGGCCGACGCCCTGGGCATCCACCGCAACACCCTGCAGCAGCGGCTGCAGGAGATCGAGGAGGCGCTCGGCCGGTCCGTGGACAACCCGCAGCTGCGCGCGGAGCTGTGGCTCGCCCTGCGTCTCGCCGACCGGCCGGACCCCTCGGCGCCGTAGCCGGTCGCCGCGCTCCACGTCAGTGTGCATTGTGCACAGATTTCGGGCGACGATTCAGCAGCATGCTGGGGCGTCCGGGCGTTAGCCTGGGAGCAGTCGAGCGGCCGCCCGGCGCCGGTCCTGCACGGGGACGTCGTCACACCGTGACGACGTCCCCGCGGAGGAGCCCGGCCGGAGTCCTACGATGGACGGGCGGGCCCAGTGCTGTCGCCCGCCCGTCCGACGAACCCCTTGACGCAGCGCAGGCACCACCGGCGCCCGGTGGTGCGGTGCGCGTCGACCAGAGAGGCTGAACACATGAGCATCACGGAGAAGGCCCGCACGGCCACCGGCATGAAGGAGCGCATCGAGGCGGTCCTGGCCGCCACCCCCACGGGGCTGCTGATCGGCGGCCAGTGGCGCGAGGCCTCGGACGGGGGGACCTTCGAGGTCGAGAACCCGGCCACCGGCGAGGTCCTGGCCACGATGGCCTCGGCCACCCGCGAGGACGCCCAGGCCGCGATGGACGCCGCCGCCGACGCCCAGGAGTCCTGGGCCCGCACCCCGGCCCGGGAGCGCTCGGAGATCCTGCGGCGGGCCTTCGACCTCGTGCAGGAGCGCGCCGAGGACCTCGCGCTGCTGATGACCCTGGAGATGGGCAAGCCCCTGGCCGAGGCGGCCGGGGAGGTCAAGTACGGGGGCGAGTTCCTGCGCTGGTTCGCCGAGGAGGCCGTGCGCGACTACGGCCGCTACCTCGACACCCCCGAGGGCAACCTGCGGATGCTGGTCACGCACAAGCCGGTGGGCCCGTGCCTGCTGATCACCCCGTGGAACTTCCCGCTGGCGATGGCCACCCGCAAGGTCGCCCCGGCCGTGGCCGCCGGGTGCACCATGGTGCTCAAGCCCGCCCGGCTGACCCCGCTGACCTCCCAGTACTTCGCCCAGCTCATGCTGGACGCCGGGCTGCCGGCCGGGGTGCTCAACGTGGTCTCCTCCAAGTCCGCCTCGGCGGTGTCCGAGCCGATCATGGCCGACCCGCGGCTGCGGAAGGTCTCCTTCACCGGCTCCACCCCGGTGGGCAAGCAGCTCATGAAGCTGGCCACCGACAACGTGCTGCGCACCTCCATGGAGCTCGGCGGCAACGGGCCGCTGATCGTCTTCGAGGACGCCGACATCGACAAGGCCGTGGCCGGGGCGATGGCCGCGAAGATGCGCAACATGGGCGAGGCCTGCACCGCCGCCAACCGGCTGCTCGTGCACGAGGACGTCGTCGAGGAGTTCGTGGCGAAGCTGGCCGAGAAGATGGCCGCCCTCACCGTGGGCAACGGTGTGGAGGACGGGGTCACCGTGGGCCCGATGGTCGAGGCCAAGGCGAGGGACTCCGTGGAGGAGTTCGTCACCGACGCCGTTGAGCGCGGGGCGAAGGTCGTCGTGGGCGGTTCCCGGGTGGACGGGCCCGGCTACTTCTTCCAGCCCACCCTGCTGCGCGACGTCCCGCGGGACGCGAGGGCGGTGACCGAGGAGATCTTCGGGCCCGTCGCCCCGGTCGTCACCTTCGCCGACGAGGACGAGGCCGTGGCCCTGGCCAACGCCACCGAGTACGGGCTGGCCTCCTACGTGTTCACCGAGAACATCTCCCGCGGGCTGCGCATCGGCGACCGCATCGAGTTCGGCCTGATGGGCCTCAACGTCGGGGTGATCTCCAACGCCGCCGCCCCCTTCGGCGGGGTCAAGCAGTCCGGTCTGGGCCGCGAGGGCGGGGCCGAGGGCCTGCACGAGTACACCACCACCCAGTACATCGGCGTGGAGAACCCCTGGGCCACCGTCCCGACCCCCGGCACCGGCACCCCCGCCTGAGGTCCTGACCCGCGCTCCCTGCCCCGGGGCGGCGGTCGTCGCAGTCAGCTGCGGCGACCGCCGCCCCGCGTCGGCGCACGCCCGCTCGACGTCCCTGTCCCCACCCCCTCCCCACCGAAAGGAGATCTCGCCGTGACCGAGATCCAGTACCGCCTCGAGCAGGTCCGCCGTGTCGACGGGGCCCTCCCCGGCCCGAGGTCCCGCGAGCTCACCGAGCGGCGTGCCGCGGCCGTCGCCTCCGGAGTCGCCTCGTCCGTGCCCGCCTACGCCGCGGACGTCGACGGCGGGATCGTGCTCGACGTCGACGGCAACCAGCTCGTCGACCTCGGCTCCGGCATCGCCGTGACCACCGTGGGCGGCTCCGCCCCCGCCGTGGTCGCCAAGGTGCAGGAGGCCGTGGCGCACTTCACGCACACCTGTTTCATGGTCACCCCGTACGAGGGCTACGTGGCCGTCGCGGAGAAGCTCGCCGCGCTCTCCCCCGGCGACCACCCGAAGAAGGCGGCGCTGTTCAACTCCGGCTCCGAGGCCGTCGAGAACGCCGTGAAGATCGCCCGCGTGCACACCGGCCGCCAGGCCGTCGTCGTGTTCGACCACGCCTACCACGGCCGCACGAACATGACCCTGGCCATGACGGCCAAGGTCATGCCCTACAAGCAGGGCTTCGGACCGTTCGCCGGTGAGGTCTACCGCGTGCCCGTGTCCTACCCGTTCCGGGACCCGGAGGGCATGAGCGGCGCCGAGGCCGCCCGCCGCGCGCTGCTCCAGGTGGAGAAGCAGGTGGGCGCCGAGAACGTCGCCGCCGTCGTGATCGAGCCCGTCCAGGGCGAGGGCGGGTTCATCGTGCCGGCCGAGGGCTTCCTGCCCGCGCTGTCCGAGTGGTGCACCGGCAACGGCGCCGTGTTCGTCGTCGACGAGGTGCAGTCCGGCATCGCGCGCACCGGCGAGTGGTTCGCCGTGGACCACGAGGGCGTCGTCCCGGACCTGATCACCGTGGCCAAGGGCGTGGCCGGCGGCATGCCGCTGTCCGGCGTGGTCGGCCGCGCCGAGATCATGGACTCCGTGCACGCCGGCGGCCTCGGCGGCACCTACGGCGGCAACCCCGTGGCCTGCGCCGCCGCCCTGGGCGCGCTGCAGACCGTCGAGGAGTGGGACCTCGTCGCCCGCGCCCGCCGGATCGAGGAGGTCATCCGCGAGGAGCTGGCCCCGGTGGCCGAGGAGACCGGCATCGTGGGCGAGATCCGCGGCCGCGGGGCCATGATGGCGCTCGAGTTCGTCCGCCCCGGCGGCACGGAGCCCGACGCCGACGCGGCCAGGGCGATCGCCGCGGAGTGCCTCGCCCAGGGCGTCATCATCCTGACCTGCGGGACCTTCGGCAACGTCGTGCGCCTGCTGCCCCCGCTCGTCATCGGCGAGGAGCTGCTGCGCGACGGACTGCGGGTGCTCGCACAGGCCGTCCGCACCGCGGCCCGGTAGCACCGGCACCTCCCGAGGGGCTCCCCCGTCCGCCTGGCGAGTCAGCCGGCGGACGGAGGGGCCCCTCGCGCGTGCCCGGTCACGGACGCCCCCGGCGCGGCGTCAGCCGGAGCAGCGCTCCTGCAGGCCCCTGACCTCCTGCACCACGTCGATGAAGGAGCGTTCGCCCTGCCGGAAGCCGGAGACGGCCTCGCGGACCGAGGTCAGCTGCCCGGTCAGCTCGTCCGGGGCGGTGGCGGCGAGCTCGTCGACCTCCGCGAACAGTCCCGCGGGATCCTCCCGCAGCTGCTGCGGGGCGGTGCGGACGGTCTCGAGCACGCGGTCGCACGTCTGCCGCACGGTGGCGACCGAGGCGTCGCCCGAGGCCGCGGCGGCGCTCGTGGCGGTGGGCGTGCGCCCGTCCTGCCCGGGAACCTCCGCGGCCTCCCGCTCGGCGGAGGGAGCGGAGGGACCGGCGGCGGAGCAGCCGGTGAGGGCCAGGACCAGGACGGCCGCCGTCGCCGCGCGGGTCACCGCGGAACGGGGCGCAGGGGCTGTCGGCACGGGGATCTCCTGCGGGGTCGAGGTACACGAGGGGGGCGGGCACGCCCCGGCAGCCGCCAGCCTACTAGCCTGGGCCCAGCGCCCCGCGGACCCCGGAGGGCAGCGCACCACCGTCGGACAGGAGCAGCCGTGACCTCGATCGGAGACCTCAGCGCCGTGCAGCTGCGGGACGCGCTGGCGCGCGGAGAACTGCGCGCGGCCGAGACCGCCGAGCACTTCCTGGCCAGGATCGAGGAGCGCAACCCGGCCGTGGGGGCGTTCGTCCACGTGGCCGCGGACCTCGCGCTCGCCCGGGCCCGCGCGCTCGACGACCTGCCGGCCGGGACCGCGCGCGGGCCCCTGCACGGCGTGCCGCTCGCGCTGAAGGACCTGCACGACGTCGCGGGGATGCCCACCGGCTACGGCTCCGCCGCCGTGGCCGGCCGGCCCGGGGGCGCGCCCGTGGCGGAGGCCGACGACGACCTCGCGGCCGTGCTGCGCGCCTCCGGCGCCGTGTGCCTGGGCAAGACCCAGGTCCCCGAGTTCGGCCTGAACTGCTACTCCGAGAACCTCGTGGCCCCGCCCGCCCGGAACCCGCACGACCTGTCGGCGGGAGCCGGCGGGTCCTCGGGCGGCCAGGCGGCGGCCGTGGCGGCGGGGATGCTCCCGGTGGCGCCGGGCTCCGACGGCGGCGGCTCGGTGCGGATCCCGGCGGCGGCGTGCGGGCTGGTCGGGCTCAAGCCCAACCGCGGCCGGGTGCCCACCGCGGACGCGCAGTCGGACGCCGCACAGCTCGTGGTGAACGGCCCCCTCGCCCGCACGGCGGAGGACGCGGCGCTGCTGCTCGACGTCCTGTGCTCCCCCGCGCCGGGACCGGCGCACGGCAACGTGGTGCGGCGGGCGGTCCGCGCCGCCCCGCAGGAGTCGTTCCTCGACGGCGTGCGCGCGGCCCGGCGGGGCGACCTCCCCTGGGGGGACCGGCCGCTGCGGATCGGGGTGAGCACCGCCTCCCCGTTCGACACCGTCCAGGACATCGAGGTCTCCCCGGAGGCGCGCGCCGCCCTCGAGGCCGGCGCCGCCCGGCTGCGGGCGGCCGGGCACGAGGTCGAGGAGGCCGAGCTGTCCTACGACCCCGAGTACCCGGGCGCGTTCTTCGAGGTGTGGACCACGGCGATGGGCACCGCGCCCCTCGACGAGGACCAGGCCGGGAGGCTGACCGGGCTCGCCGGCGAGTTCCGGGCCCGCGCCCTGCGCCGGTCGGCGGTCGAGCTGGCGCGGGCCGTGACCGTCCTGCGCCGCGTCGAGCAGGACGTGGTGCGGGCCTACGGCGCCTGGGACCTGGTCCTGACGCCGGCGCTCGCCATGACCCCGCGCCCCCTGGGCTGGTACTGGGAGGGCTACGACCTCGCGGACCCCGCGGGCGCGGACCAGGACTACCGGCGCCAGTGCGGGTACACGCCCTGGACGTCGGTCGTCAACGTGGTGGGCCTGCCCGCGGTGACCGTGCCCACGCTGTGGACCCGTCCGGCGGGCGACGACGACGGTCCGGTCGTGCCGATGGGCGTCCAGCTCGTCGGCCGCCCGAGCGCGGAGGCGCAGCTGCTCGCCGTCGTCGCCCAGCTCGAGGACCAGGGTCTGCCCGGTCCTCGCCCGGCACGTCAGGAGTGACCCAGGGCCGCCTCTCCCGCCTCGGGGTCCTCGTCCGGGTCGGTGGCCGCCTCGGGGTCCTCCTCCGGCTCGAACCCGGTCGCGTTCTCGTCGGCCGTCAGCCCGATGCCCTGCTCGTTGTCCGGGACGGTGCCCTCCGGGCCCTTGCCCGAGCCCTCGGTCGTCTCGTCGGGTGCGTCGCTCATGGTGTCGGCCTCCTCGTTGGGTCCTGCCGTGGCTGGTGCCCTCATCCTGTCCCACCCGCCGCGATTCCTCCAGCCCCTGCGCACTCCCTCCGGCCCCCCGCTGCGCGGCCCTGCTTGTCCGCCCCCTCCGGCCCTCCCGCTGCGCGGCCCTGCTCGCGCGGCAGGGAGCGCGAAACCTGGCGACCCGATCGCGCGGCAGCCCCACGCGCCAGCCGCCCGGCGGTAGGTTGGGCGCCATGACCAACCGTGCGGGCACCGTCGCCCAACCCAGTGACCTCGTCGACCTCGGCAAGCTCCTCGACGCCTACACCGACGTCTCGCCCGACCCGTCGGACCCGGACCAGCGCGTGGCCTTCGGCACGTCCGGGCACCGGGGCTCGTCCCTCAAGGCCTCGTTCAACGAGCCGCACATCGCGGCGATCACGCAGGCCATCGTGGAGTACCGCACCGGCCAGCGGATCACGGGCCCGCTGTTCATGGGCAAGGACACCCACGCCCTGTCCGGGCCCGCGCAGGACACCGCGCTCGAGGTGCTGGCCGCCAACGGCGTGACCGTCCTGCTGGACTCCCGGGACGGCTACGTGCCCACCCCGGCGCTGTCCCACGCGATCCTGACCCACAACACGGGCCGGGCGGAGGGGATGGCCGACGGCATCGTCATCACCCCGTCCCACAACCCGCCCTCCGACGGCGGCTTCAAGTACAACCCGCCCAACGGCGGCCCCGCGGACAGCGACGCCACCGAGTGGATCGCCCAGCGCGCCAACCAGTTCCTCGAGAACGGCATGGCGGGGGTCCGCAGGATGCCCCTGGCCCAGGCGCGGGCGGCGGAGACCACCGGGGGCTACGACTTCCTCGAGGAGTACGTGCGGACGCTGCCGGAGGTCGTCGACCTCGACGTGATCCGTGACTCCGGCCTGCACATCGGTGCCGACCCCATGGGCTCGGCCTCCGTGGCCTACTGGGGCGAGATCGCCCAGCGCTTCGGGCTGAACATGACCGTGGTGAACCCGGACGTGGACCCCCAGTGGGCGTTCATGACCCTCGACTGGGACGAGAAGATCCGGATGGACTGCTCCTCCCCCTCCGCCATGGCCTCGCTCATCGGCAACCGGGACAAGTACGACATCGCCACCGGCAACGACGCCGACACGGACCGCCACGGCATCGTGACCCCCGACGCGGGCCTGATGAACCCCAACCACTACCTGGCGGTGGCCATCGACTACCTCTTCCGCGAGCGCACCGGCTGGTCCCCGGAGGCCGGGGTCGGCAAGACGCTCGTGTCCTCCTCGATCATCGACCGGGTGGCGGCTTCCCTGGGCCGTGAGCTCGTGGAGGTCCCGGTGGGCTTCAAGTGGTTCGTGCCCGGGCTGATGGACGGCTCGATCGGCTTCGGCGGCGAGGAGTCCGCGGGCGCGTCCTTCCTGCGCCGGGACGGCTCCGTGTGGTCCACCGACAAGGACGGGATCATCCTGGCGCTGCTGGCCGCGGAGATCACGGCCCGCACCGGGAAGACCCCGTCCCAGCGCTACGCGGAGCTCACCCAGCAGTTCGGCGCCCCCGTCTACCAGCGCATCGACGCCCCGGCGAGCCGGGAGCAGAAGGCCGCCCTGAAGAAGCTCTCCCCCGCCCAGGTGGAGGCGGACACCCTGGCCGGCGAGCAGATCACGGCGAAGCTGACCAACGCCCCCGGCAACGGCGCGGCGATCGGCGGGCTGAAGGTCACCACGAAGAACGCGTGGTTCGCGGCGCGGCCGTCCGGCACGGAGGACGTCTACAAGATCTACGCGGAGTCCTTCCTCGGCGAGGAGCACCTGCAGCAGGTCCAGCGGGAGGCCAAGGCCCTGGTGGACGGCGTCATCTCCTGACGGGTCCGGGGCGGTCCGGCCCCGGACCGCCCCGGACCGGGGCCGGACCGCCTCCCCCGCGGGGGCGCCCGCCCCGACCCGGGCACGCTCCCCGCGGAGGCCGTGCGGTCCCCGCCCGGGTCGGCCGGCCGCGTCCCGGCGGGCGGAGCGGGGGACATTGTGCACACGACAGGTCCCCGGCACCAGGGAAACGGGCGGAAGAGCCCGATGTTGCGAACCATGACGATTTCCGCGACGTCCGGCGGGCAGGAGCCTAGCCTGGAAACAGTGCCGGCGCGGCTCCGCCGCCTCCCTCGTCCGGAAGGAATCCCATGTCTCTCCACCTGCTCGAGATCGTTCCCGCCTCCGCGTCCAAGGACGCCGTGACCCAGCTGATCGGCACGGTCTCCGAGGCCGTCTCCTCGGCCGGCGCCGAGTTCATCGAGTCCCAGGTCACGGCCGACCACGGACGGGTGTTCGTGATCGTCGAGGCCGACAGCGGCGAGGGCCTCGCCCAGGCGGTGCGCTCCGCCGCCGGGGACGCCGCCGCGGAGGTCACCGGACCCGACGCCGTCCGCCTCGTGGGCGCCGAGCTCGAGGACATCAAGAAGCTCAAGGGCGACGCGCAGTACCTGGTGGAGTGGGACATCCCCGCGGAGATCACCATGGAGCAGTACCTGGCCCGCAAGAAGGCCAACTCCCCCAAGTACGCCGAGGTCCCCGAGGTCTCCTTCCTGCGCACCTACGTGCGCGAGGACACCGCGAAGTGCCTGTGCTTCTACAACGCCCCCGACGAGGCGTCCGTGGAGCGCGCGCGCCAGGCCGTGGGCACCCCGTTCGACCGGATGTTCAAGCTCAACGTCTGAGCGGACCGCAGCACCCGGCGCCACGGCGGCCCCCGCGAGCCGGGGGCCGCCGTCGTGCTTCCCGCCCGCCGTGCCGGCGGGCCCGCACCGCACTCCCCGGCAGAACGGAAGACCATGACCCAGTCCACGCGCACCCCGTCCACGGCCGGCGGCCCGGTCCCCGGGACCGAGCCGCTGCTCGCCCCGCTCGTCGACTACCCGGACCACGAGTTCGTCCGCCGCACCGCCGCGGCGCGGGCCCGCGACGTCGACGCGGCCACCGCGTCCCCGCTGACGACCCTGCGCGAGCTGGGCGACCGGGGGCTGCTGGACCTCGGCCTGACCGGGTCGCTGGCCCCGCAGGCCGCCGTCGTGTTCGACCTCGCCACCGAGTGCACCGCCACGGCGTTCTCCCTGTGGGCGCACCGGGCGACCGTCGAGTACCTCGCCGCCACCGGGACCGGGATCCCCGCGGACGTCCGGTCCGGGGCCGTGCCCGGGTGCTCGGCGATGGCGCCGGCGTTCAAGGACGCGGCCGGCATCGGGGAGATCCCCGTGACCCTCACCGACGGCGCCTCGGGGCCCGTCCTCAACGGCACCGTGCCGTGGGCCTCCAACCTGTACCCCGAGGGCCTCGTGGTGCTGCCCGCCGTGCGGGCCGACGGCTCCCGCGCGGTGCTCCGGACCCGGGTCTCGGCGCCCGGCGTGACGGTGCGGCTGCTCGAGAACCTGATGGCCCTCAACGCGACGGCCTCCGGCGTGCTCGTGCTCGAGGACGTGCCCGTCGACCTCGCCGAGGACCTGCTGAGCGAGGACGTCCCGTCCTTCCTCGCCGCCGTCCGGGGCCCCTTCCTGCTGCTGCAGACCGCGTTCTGCCTCGGCCTCTCGGCCGCCGCGCTGACCGCCGCCCACGACGCCCTGCAGGGCGTCGCCGAGGTCTTCCGCGAGGAGCTGGAGGAGGCGACCGCCGAGCAGCGGCGGCTGCGCACCGACCTGCTGCGCCTCGCGGACACGCCCCGCGCGGCGGGCCCCCGCGAGCTGTTCTCCCTCCGCCTGGACGCCGCGCTGCTCACGGGCCGGGCCACCCGGCTCGAGGGGAAGATCGTGGGCGGGCGCGGCTACGCCATGTCGTCGGCCACGGCCCGCCGCGCCCGCGAGGCCGCGTTCCTTCCCGTCCAGTCCCCCACGGAAGGGCACCTGCGGTGGGTCCTGCAGCACCTGGTCTGAGCCCCGCCCCGCGGCCCGCGCTCACCGTCCGCGGGCTGCGCAAGAGCTACCCGGGGGCCTCCGCCCCCGCCCTCGACGGGGTGGACCTGACCCTGCGCAGCGGCGAGACCCTCGCGGTGCTGGGCCCCAGCGGCTCCGGGAAGTCGACCCTGCTGCGGGCCATCGCCGGGCTCGAGCCCCTGGACGGGGGCAGCATCGAGTTCGGCGACGCCGACGAGCGCTTCGCCGTCGTCTTCCAGGACCCCGGGCTGTTCCCCTGGCTGTCGGTGCGCCAGAACATCGCCCTCGGCGGCCGGTACCGGCGCAACCGCGACCGCTTCGAGGACGCCCGCGTGGACGACCTGCTCGGGATCCTCGGCCTGGCCGCGCTGGCGCACACCCCGGTCCAGGAGCTCTCCGGCGGGCAGGCCCAGCGCGTGTCCGTGGGCCGTGCGCTGGCGGTGCGCCCCGACGTGCTCCTGCTCGACGAGCCCTTCAGCGCCCTGGACCCCGCGACCCGCAAGGACCTGCAGCTGTGGCTGCGCGGGCTCGCGACCGAGCTCGAGCTGACGGTCTTCCTCGTCACCCACGACGTCGACGAGGCCATCACCCTCGGCGACCGGATCGGCTTCTTCGCCGGTCCGCGCGGGTTCCGGCAGCAGTGGGTGCCGGCGCAGGACGGCACCACGGCCGAGCAGATCCTCGCCCACTACCGCGGCGGCGGGGACGACGACGGGAACTGGGTCATATGAGCACCGGCGGACCGAGCCGGCGGACCCTGCTGCGGGCCGGGGCCGGGGCCGCGGCCCTCACCGGTCTCGGCTGGGGCGCCGGGAGCCTCTACGCGGGCAGCCAGCAGGACGCCCGCGGCGCGGACGGCCCGGCACGGCCCGTGCGGATCGGGTACCTTCCCATCACGGACGCCTCCCCCCTGCTGGTCGCCCACGCCAACGGCTACTACGACGACGCCGCCGTCCCGGTCGCGGACCCGGTGCTCTTCCGCAGCTGGGCGTCCCTGTCCGAGGCGTTCGTGGCGGGCAAGGTGGACGCGATCCACATGCTCATGCCCATGGCCCTGTACATGCGCTACGGCCTGCGGGCCGACGTCCGCATCACGGCCTGGAACCACATCAACGGCTCCGCGCTCACGGTCCGCCCGGACGTGCAGCGGCTCGAGGACCTGTCCGGGGAGTCCGTGGCGATCCCGGCGTGGTGGTCCGTGCACAACGTGATCGTGCAGAAGCTGCTGCGCGAGGCCGGTCTCGTCCCGGTCATGCGGGAGGCCCCGTCCCGGCAGCGCCGCACCGTCGCCCTGCTGCCCATGGCCCCCTCGGACATGCTCCCGGCGCTGAACAACGGGGTGATCGGCGGCTACGTGGTCGCCGACCCGTTCAACGCCGCCGCCGAGGCGAAGGACGTCGGGAACATCCACCGGTTCCTCGGCGACGTGTGGCACGACCACGCGTGCTGCGTGACGATGCTGCGCGGCGAGCTCATCCGCAACCGCCCCGCGCAGGCCCAGGGGTTCATGGACGCCCTCGTCCGGGCCCAGGCCTGGGCCCGGCAGAACCGCCCCGAGACCGCGGCGCTGCTCTCCGCCGACTACCTCCCCCAGCCCCGGCCCGTGATCCAGCAGGCCCTGACCTACCACGCCGCCGAGCACCAGGGCGCCCTGCACCACCCCGCCTGGAACGGCGAGCGCCTGGACTTCCGCCCGTACCCGTACGCGAGCTTCACCGAGGAGCTGGTGCGCGCCATGCAGGAGACGGTCGTCGACGCGCCGGCCGGGTTCCTCGACGGCCTCGACCCGGCCGCCGCCCACCGCGAGCTCGTCGACGACACGCTCGTGACCCGCAGCATCGAGAAGGTCGGCGGGCTGGGCGTCTTCGGCCTGACCGGCACGACCCGCACCGAGGAGATCGCCCCATGAGCGCCCCGCACCGGACCCCGCAGGACGCCTCGGGGACCCCCACCGACCTCGACGACGTCGCCCGCACCGGCCCGTCCCGCACCGCGCCGGCCGGCTCCGGCCCGGGCGGCTCCGCTCCGGCGCGGACGGCCCGGCGCACCGGGCCCCGCTGGGCCGGGCCCGCCTGGGGCGTGTTCGGGGTGCTCGTCACGGTCGCCGTGTGGTGGGCGTTCACCCACGCCGCGGCGGGCGCCAGCACGATGATCGCCGCGTTCCAGCCCGAGCGCATGCCCGGCGCCGTGGCCTCGCTGTTCGAGCGGGGCGTGGTGGTCCAGGACGGCCTGACGAGCCTGTGGCGGCTGCTGTGCGGGCTGGCCGTGGCCACCGGGCTCGGCGTGCCCCTGGGTCTGCTCATCGGCTCCTACCGCCGCTTCCGGTGGACCAGCGCCCCGGTCGTGCAGTTCCTGCGCATGGTCTCCCCGCTGTCCTGGGCACCGGTGGCCGTGGCCCTGCTGGGGGTGGGCAACGCGCCCGTCGTCTTCCTCGTGGCCGCCGCCGCCGTCTGGCCGATCACCATGAACACGGCGGCGGGCGTGCAGGCGCTGGACCCGCTGCACCTGCGGGTCGCCGAGACCCTCGGGGCCACCCCGGTCGAGCGGCTGCGCACCGTGGTGCTGCCCAGCATCCGGCCGTTCGTCATGACCGGTGTGCGGCTGGCCCTGGGGATCTCGTGGGTGGTCATCGTCCCGGCGGAGATGCTCGGGGTCAGCAGCGGCCTGGGCTACGAGATCCTCAACGCCCGGGACCGGCTGGCCTACGACGAGATGCTCGTGGTGATCCTCGTGATCGGCCTGCTGGGCATGGCCCTGGACCAGCTCGCGCAGTGGCTGCTGCGCGAGCCCGCTCCGCGCCGCTGAGGCTCAGCGGGCGCGGAACCGGGCCCGCTTGTGCGAGCCGTCGCAGAACGGCTTGATGGACGAGGCCCCGCAGCGGCACAGCGCCACGGTGGCGCGCCCCGGGTCGATGGGCCGGTCGTCGCCGTCCAGCAGCTCGTAGCCGCCGCGCACCAGCAGCGGGCCGTCGGGGCACACGGTGATCGTCACCCGCTCACCGGCACCGCCGGCCGGGGCGGGACCGGGGAGCGCAGCGGGGCCGGGATCAGGGAGCGCCGTGGGGCCGGGGGCGGGGTCCGGCGCGGGGTCCCCGGCGCGGGGCTCCCCGCTCACCGGACGAGCTCTGCGGCGCCACGCCGTGCGGACCCCGCCGTGGCCGGGCGCAGCGCGGACTCCCCCGCCTCCCAGCGGGCGAGCGCCTGACGTGCGGCGAGGCCGTCCAGGTGCAGGACGCAGCGCGCGCCGAAGAAGACGTCGGCGGCGACGGCGGGGTCCTCGACCACGAGGCCCCCGGCCATGTCCCGGGCCGCGATCTGCTCGTGGGCGGCGTCGGCCTCGACGTGCTCGTCGTAGAACGCGGCCGCGGCGGGCAGCCCCAGGCGGTGGAAGCCCCGGGCCAGGAACCTGGAGGGCACGGAGGAGGTCATCTCGTACATGGCCAGGTGCCCCACCACCGCGCCGCGCAGCCGGCGGTGCAGACCGAACATCGTGACGGTGTTGACCCCGGCGAGCCACTCGGCGGGCACCCGGTCCACGGCGCTGCCGTAGGAGTCGTCGAGGCCGGCCTCGCGCATCCCGGCGGCGAACAGGGCCGAGTGCATCCGGGCGGCGTTGCCGCCCCCGTACTCGTCGACCTGGATCTCGATCAGCCCGGCCTTCGCCCGGCCGCTCAGCCGCGGGATGCCCCACGTGTGCGGATCGCCCTCCATGAGCTGGTAGACGGACTTCAGCTGCAGGAACTCCCGTGCCTGCTCCCCGTCCGCCCGGCCGGAGAGGTGGCGCGCGAGGCTCGGGCCGTCGTCCTCGGCGGCCATGGCGAACAGGGCGTCGGCGACCGACTGCGGCGTGCCGGGCACCGTGTCGACCGGCAGCTCCGCCCGCAGCCGTGCCTCGAGCGCGGCGGAGAGCACTTCCCTCGCCCGCAGCAGCTCGGGGTCGCTCTCCCAGCGGTCGTCGACCCCCTCGACGCCCTGGTAGTGCAGGGCGTGCAGGACGAAGAGGGCGAGCTGGACGTCGTCGTCCGCGAGGACGTCCTCCGCGCGGGACACGGCGGCACGGGCGGCCGCCGGCAGCGCCGAGGCCCGCTCCTCGGCCGCGGGGGTGCCGGGCTCCTCCCGGAGCACCGCGAGGAGGTCCTCGCCGAGCGGCCCTCGTGGCTGTGGCTGACGCATGTGTCGACTCCTGTCCGGGCGGTGGTGCTGGTCGCCCACCATCATAGTTTCCATCACCGTGCTGATCACATGGAGGGCCTCCGACACCTCCGGGCGGGAAGCAGGGCCCGCCCCGCCCGGCGGGGGGCACCGAGTACAGTGGTGGGGGCCCGGATCCGGGCTCCCACCCCGCCGTCGAGGAGACCCCATGAGTTCCCCCGTGCCCGGACGCAGCATCGCCACCCGCCTCGGCCTCGGCTGGCGCCTCCACGGCGACGGCCGCACCGTCACCGCCGGGGAGGTCGTGCGGCCGCGGGAGCGGCTCACCTGGCCCCGCACGGTCACGATCGGCGCGCAGCACGTGGTGGCCATGTTCGGCGCCACGTTCCTGGTCCCCCTGATCACGGGATTCCCGCCCTCCACCACGCTGTTCTTCTCCGGGGTGGGCACGATCCTCTTCCTGGTGGTCACCGCCGGCCGGGTGCCCTCCTACCTCGGCTCGTCCTTCGCCTTCATCGCCCCCATCGGCGCCTCGACGAACCAGTACGGCCCGGGCGGGGCGCTGGGCGGCGTCCTGATGGCCGGCGCGGCGCTGTTCCTCATCGGCCTGGTGGTGCAGTTCGCGGGCACGGCCTGGCTCCAGAAGCTCATGCCGCCGCTGGTCACGGGCACCATCGTGGCGCTCATCGGCTTCAACCTGGCCCCGTCCGCGCAGCAGAACTTCATGGAGGCCCCCGTCACCGCACTGGTGACGCTGTTCTCCATCATCCTCATCTCGGTGCTCTTCCGCGGCCTGCCCGGCCGGCTGTCGATCCTGCTCGGCGTGCTGATCGGCTACCTGACGGCGGTGCTCCGGGGCGAGGTGGACTTCACCCGGATCGCCGAGGCGTGGCAGCAGCAGGGCCTGTTCGGGCTGCCCCCGTTCCAGGCCCCCGAGTTCCACCTGCCCCTCATGGGCCTGTTCGTCCCGGTCATCCTCGTGCTGGTGGCCGAGAACATCGGGCACGTGAAGTCCGTGGCGCTCATGACCGGCGACGACCTCGACCCGTACATCGGCCGGGCCATCATGTCCGACGGGCTCGCCACCGTGATCGCCGGCTCGGGCGGCGGCTCCGGGACCACGACCTACGCGGAGAACATCGGCGTCATGGCGGCCACGCGCGTCTACTCGACGGCGGCCTACTGGGTCGCCGCCGTCGTGGCGATCCTGCTGAGCGTCTTCCCGGTCTTCGGCGCCGCCGTGGCCACGGTCCCCGCGGGGGTCCTGGGCGGGGCCGCGACCGTGCTGTACGGGATGATCGGCATGCTCGGCGTACGGATCTGGGTGCAGAACCGCGTGGACTTCTCGAACCCGGTCAACCTCACCACCGCGGCGGTGGCCATGATCATCGGGATCGCCGACTACACGTGGGAGGCCTCCGGGCTGCAGTTCGCGGGCATCGCCCTCGGCACCGCGGCCACGCTCGTCGTGTACCACCTCATGGCCTTCCTCGCCCGCGTGCGCGGGACGGTGGGCAGCGACCCGTTCGCCCCCGACGCCACGCGGCAGCCCTCTCCGCTGGGCTGAGCGCCGCACCCCTCCTACCCGTCGGTAGACGAAATGTGCCCGTGGGAGGCCACCTTTCGTGGTGACCCAGGTCTCCCGTCGCCTAGCGTGGACTGAGGGAAGGCCGAGCAGCCGGCCACGCACCGCGAGCTGCAGGGGGAGACAGCATGCACCACAAACCGTCCGTCCTCGTCCAGGTCGATCTGGACGGCAGGCACATCCGGCTCGTGGTCAGCGGGTGCGTCACGGAGCTCAACCACCGGGCCCTGTGCCCCCTGGTCCGCCGCGCCCGCACCCTGGCACCGGACATCGCGGTGGTCGTGGACCTCACCACCGCCCACCACGTCGAGCCGGCCGCCGTGGACCTGCTGCGCTGGGCCGCGGAGCACGAGGACGCGGTGCGCGGCACGCCCGCCGTCGACTTCGTGGTCCCCGCCGAGCTGCCCGGCCACGGCACCGTCACCCAGCTCGCCGGGTGGGCGGGCTCCCGCCGCTCCGGGCCCCCCGAGCCCGTGCGCCGGGCGGCCCGGCCCCGCACCGACCCGAGGTCCCGCCTCGCGGGCTGATCCGACCCGTACCGGTCCCACCCGATGGAGGACGTCCCGTGAGCACGATCAGCCGCGCCCTGATGGCGCACCCCGCCGCCCCGGAGCTCACGCACGAGGAGCGCGCGGCCGAGGCCGAGTGCATCGAGGCGTGCCTCGACACCGCCCAGATCTGCCGGATCAGCGCCGACGCGTGCGTCGAGGAGGACGCCGTCGCGGAGCTGCGCGAGTGCCTGCGCGCCGAACAGGACTGCGCGGTGATCTGCTCGGCCACCGCCCAGGTGCTGGCCCGTCTCGGCTTCCCGGAGCCCGGGGACGGCCGGGCCGTGCTGGTGCCGCTGCTCGAGGCGTGCCGGGCCGCGGTCCGGATCTGCCGGGACGCGTGCCGCAGGCACGACGAGGTCTACGAGCACTGCGCCCTCGCGGCCGAGGCCTGCGAGCGGTGCGAGGAGGCCTGCGCGGCCCTCCTGGCCCGGAGGAGCTGACGTGGCCGCCCCCGAGGTCCGCTGGTTCGAGGAGCTCGGGATCGCGGACGTCCCCCTCGTGGGCGGCAAGAACGCCTCGCTCGGGGAGCTGGTCCGGGAGCTGGCGTCCCGGGGCGTGCGCGTGCCGGGCGGCTTCGCGACCAGCGCGGACGCCTACCGGTCCTACGTGGAGGCCAACGGGATCGGGCCCGCCCTGCGGGAACGGCTCGAGGACCACCGCGCGGGCCGCGCGACGCTGCGGGAGACCGGGGCCGCCGTGCGGGAGCTGTTCCTGCGCGGGGAGTTCCCCGAGGAGACGGCGCGGCAGATCCGGCGGTTCTACCGGGAGCTCTCCGAGCGCACCGGCCGCGCCCGGCTGTCCGTGGCCGTGCGCAGCAGCGCCACCGCGGAGGACCTCCCGGACGCGAGCTTCGCCGGCCAGCAGGAGACCTATCTCAACGTGGTCGGCGAGGAGGAGCTGCTGGCGGCGTGCCGGCGGTGCTACGCGTCCCTGTTCACGGACCGGGCGATCACCTACCGGGAGCTCAAGCGCTTCGACCACCGCGCGGTCGCCCTGTCCGTCGGCGTGCAGGAGATGGTGCGCTCGGACCTCGGCGGCTCCGGGGTGATGTTCTCGATCGACACCGAGAGCGGCTTCCCCCGCGTGGCGGTGATCAGCGCGGCGTGGGGCCTGGGCGAGACGGTCGTGCAGGGCACCGTGGACCCGGACAAGTACCTCGTCTTCAAGCCCCTCCTCGACGTCGCGGAGGCCCCGATCGTGGAGCGGACCCGCGGGGCCAAGCTGCACAAGCTCGTGCACGACGACGACGCCCCGGCCGGCGCCGCCGCCACCCGGCTCGTGGAGACCACCCCCGCGGAGCGGGAGGCGTGGGTGCTCGGCGACGCCGACGTCCTGCAGCTCGGCCGCTGGGCCGTGCTCGTCGAGGACCACTACGGCCGGCCCATGGACCTGGAGTGGGCGAAGGACGGGCTGACCGGCGAGCTGTTCCTGCTGCAGGCCCGGCCGGAGACCGTCCAGGCCGGGCGCAGCGGGACCCGCTTCACGGTCCACCACCTCCGCGAGGAGGGACGCGTGCTCGCGGTGGGCGCCGCGGTCGGGGACGCCGTGGCGACCGGGCCGGCCTGCGTGGTGCGCACCGCTGCGGACATCGAGTCCTTCCGGGACGGGGCGGTGCTCGTCACCGAGATGACGGACCCGGACTGGGTCCCGGTGATGAAGCGTGCCGCCGCGATCGTCACCGACCACGGCGGGGCCACCAGCCACGCCGCGATCGTCAGCCGGGAGCTGGGCCTGCCCGCCGTCGTCGGCACCGGGGACGCCTCCCGGACGATCCCGGAGGGCCAGGAGCTGACGGTCTCCTGCGCGTCGGGCGACCGGGGCACGGTCTACGAGGGCGCCCTCGCGTTCGACGTCGAGGAGGTGGACCTCGGGGAGCTGCCGGACACGCGCACCGCCGTCATGGTCAACGTGGCGAGCCCCGCCGCGGCCTTCCGCTGGTGGCGGCTGCCGGCCGACGGGGTGGGGCTGGCCCGGATGGAGTTCGTGGTCAACAACATCGTCGAGGTCCACCCCATGGCCCTCGTGCACCCGGAGCGGGTGCAGGACGAGGCGGACCGGCGGCGGATCGCGCAGCTGACGGCGGGCTTCGCCGACGGGCAGGAGTACTTCGTGCAGACGCTGGCGCTGGGCATCGCCAAGCTCGCCGCCCCGTACCACCCGCTGCCCGTGATCGTGCGGCTCAGCGACTTCAAGACCAACGAGTACGCGCACCTCGTGGGCGGGGCGGCCTTCGAGGAGCCCGAGGAGAACCCGATGCTCGGCTTCCGGGGCGCCTCGCGCTACTACGACCCGCGCTACCGCGAGGGCTTCGCCCTGGAGTGCCGGGCGCTGCGGCGGGTCCGCGAGCGCATCGGCTTCGACAACGTGGTGGTCATGGTCCCGTTCTGCCGCACCGTGGCGGAGGCGGACCGGGTCCTCGCCACGATGGCCGAGCACGGCCTGGAGCGGGGACGGCACGGCCTGAAGGTGTACATGATGTGCGAGATCCCCTCCAACGTGGTCCTGGCCGAGCAGTTCGCCACGCGGTTCGACGGCTTCTCCATCGGCTCCAACGACCTCACCCAGCTCGTCCTGGGCGTGGACCGGGACGCGGAGGCCCTGCGCGCGCTCTTCGACGAGCGGGACGAGGCCGTCACCCGGATGATCGGCGAGGCGATCCGCAAGGCCCACGCCGCCGGCATCCCCATCGGCATCTGCGGCCAGGGCCCCAGCAACCACCCCGACTTCGCCGAGTTCCTGGTGCGGGAGGGCATCGACTCGATCTCCCTGAACCCGGACAGCTTCCTGCGCACCGCACGGCGGATCGCCGAGACGGAACGTCGACTCGGGGCCGGGCCCGGGGGCACCATGGACGCATGAGCCTCTCCGTGGGCGCACGCCCCGACCTCGACGTCGACCCCGGCCGCGCGGGCCGGCTGCTCGAGTTCCCGCGGCGCTACCCGCTCGTGGCCGCCACCCTGGCCGTGGGTGCCGTGGTCGTCGGGCTGCTGGTCGCCGGGCTGCCGGTCCCGGCGCAGTGGCTGGGCTCGGGCTGGGCGCTGGCCGTGGCCGCCCGGGTGGCGTGGGGCATGGTCGAGGACGTCCTCGCCGGGCACTGGGGCGTGGACCTGCTGGCCGTCACCGCGATCAGCTCCACCGTGGCGGTCGGCGAGTACCTGGCGTCCCTCGTGGTGGTCCTCATGCTCACCGGCGGGCAGGCCCTCGAGGACTACGCTGCCAACCGGGCCCGCAAGGAGCTCAACGCGCTGCTCGAGCGGGCCCCCGTGCTCGCCCACCGGCTGCACCCGGACGGCTCCGTCCAGGACGTCCCGGTCGAGGAGGTCCGGCCCGGGGACGAGATCCTGGTCCGCCCCGCCGAGGTCGTGCCCGTGGACGGCCGGCTGGTCGGCGCGGAGGCCGACTTCGACGAGTCCTCCATCACCGGGGAGAGCCTGCCCGTGACCCGCCGCGCCGGTGACGCGGTGCTCTCCGGGGTGCTCAACGAGCAGCAGGCCGTGGTCCTGCGGGCCACGGCGACCGCGGCGGACAGCCAGTACGCCACGATCGTGGCGATGGTGCGCGAGGCCGCCGCGTCCCGCGCGCCGGTGGTGCGCCTGGCCGACCGCTACGCCGTGCCCTTCACCGCGTTCGCCCTCCTCGTGGCCGGGCTGGCGTGGTGGTACCACGGGGACCCGGTGGTCTTCGCGGAGGTCCTCGTGGTGGCGACCCCCTGTCCGCTGCTGATCGCCGCGCCCGTGGCGTTCCTGGGCGGAATGAGCCGGGCGGCCCGCAACGGGGTCATCATCAAGAACGCCGGAACGCTCGAACGGCTCGCGGCGGTGCGCACCGCCGCCTTCGACAAGACCGGCACGATCACCTACGGCCGCCCCGAGCTGCTGGCCGTGCACGCCCGTCCCCCGTTCCGGGAGGACGAGCTGCTGCGCCTGACGGCCTCCGCGGAGCAGTACTCCTCGCACGTGCTCTCGGCCTCGGTGCGGGACGCCGCGCTCGCCCGGGGACTGGACCCGGTCCCCGCGGAGGAGGCGCACGAGGAGGCCACCCACGGGGTCACGGCCACCGTCGGGGGGCGCCGGGTGGTGGTCGGCAAGCGCGCCCACGTGGCCCGCTCCGCCCCGGACGTGGTCGAGCAGGCGCTCGGACCCGGCGAGCTGGCCGTGTACGTGGCCGTGGACGGCCGTTTCGCCGGCACCCTGGTGATGAGCGACGGGGTGCGCGAGGACGCGGCGGCCACGATGGCCCAGCTGACCGCGCTCGGGGTGCGGGAGATCCTGGTGCTCAGCGGGGACGCCCGCGCCACCGTGGAGCACGTCGCCGCGGCGCTGGGCATCACGCAGGTGCTGCCCGAGTGCCTGCCCGAGGACAAGGTCCGCACCGTCCGGGACGCCCGGGACCGGCCGGTGCTCATGGTCGGCGACGGCGTCAACGACGCCCCCGTGCTCGCCGCCGCCGACGTCGGCGTCGCGATGGGCGCCCGGGGCGCGACCGCCGCCAGCGAGTCCGCCGACGTCGTGGTCCTCACCGAGGACCTCGCCCGGACCGCGACCGCGGTGCGGATCGGCCGGCGCACCATGCAGGTGGCCCTGCAGAGCATCTGGCTGGGCATCGCCCTGTCCGTGGTGCTCATGCTCGTGGCCGCCACCGGGGCGATCCCGGCGATCTTCGGCGCCCTCAGCCAGGAGGTCGTGGACCTCCTGGCCATCCTCAACGCCCTGCGCGCCCTGCGGGGGCCGCACGGCGAGAAGTGACGGGCCCGTCCCGCACCGCACACCTCCGAGCCGCACAGCCCCGGAACGCACGGCCGCACACCGCACGGCGAGAAGTGACGGGCCGGTCCGCTCAGTGCCGGACCACGAGCACCGGGCAGTGCGCGTAGGCGACGCACGCGTGGGACACGGACCCCAGGCCGGAGCCGAGCAGTCCGGCGCGGCCGCGCCGGCCGAGCACGAGCAGCTGCGCGGACTCGCTCTCCGCGATGAGCCGGCCGGCCGGGCGGCCGTGGGTCACCGTGGTGGTCAGCCGTCCGGGGACGTCCTCCCCGAAGACGGCCGCGACCGTGCGCGCGAGGATCCGCTCGTGGTTGGCGCGCAGGGCCTCCTCGTCGACGAGGAGCTCGGCGTCCAGCACGGTGGGGTCCCCGGCGCACGCGATCGCCTCGAGCGGGGCGTCGAGGGCCTCCGCCAGTCCCGCGGCGAGCCGCAGGGCCTCCATCGAGGACTCCGAGCCGTCGATCCCCACGAGGATCCGCTGGTCCGTCGGTGCACTCATGGTCGAACCTCCTGGTCCGGGCCGGCTCCCGGGAGCCGGCCTGTCGGTGCCGCGGGGGCCGCGCCGGGCGGCCTGCGCCGGCCGGTCAGTGCCGGACGACCAGCACCGGGCAGTGGGCGTGCGCGATGCACGCGTTGGAGACGGAGCCCAGGGCCGAGCCCCGCATGCCGCCGTGGCCGCGGCGGCCGAGGACCAGCATCAGGGCGTTCTCGCTCTCCTCGACCAGCCGGGCCGCGGGCCGCCCGTGCACGAGTTCGGCGCTCACGTGCTCCGGGACCTCGCCGCCGAACACGTCCTCGACCGTCGCGCGGAGCACGTCCTCGGTGCCGGCCGGCGGATTGTTCGGGTCGACGGTCTCCCAGCCCTCGTAGACCGGCGGGCCCTGCCAGAACATGAGGGCGGTCAGCGGGGCGCCCAGGGACCGGGCGATCCGGTCCCCCGTCCGGAGGGCCTCCTTCGAGGAGTCCGATCCGTCGATCCCCACGAGGATCCGCTGCTGCGATGGTGCTGCCATGGTCGAACTCCTTCGTTCCGGCGCCCACGGTCCGAGCCCGGGGCGCGCTCCGTCCGGCAGGTTCCTGCCGGAGCGCTCAGTGCCGCACCACGAGGACGGGGCACTTGGCGTGGGAGACGAGGGCCGAGGAGACCGAGCCGAGGATCATCCCGAGCACCCCGCCCGTGCCCCGCCGGCCCACCACGAGCATCCGGGCGTCCTCGCTCTCCTCGATGAGGCGGGCGGCGGCCTGGCCGCGCAGCAGCCGGGTGGTGAGGCGCGCGGGGCGCTGCTCCCCGAACACCTCGGCGAGCGTGCTCTCGAAGAGCTGCTCGCTGCCGCGGCGGAACTCCTCGGGATCCACCACGCGGTAGCTCTCGTAGAGCAGCGGGTCCTCCCAGCACATGACGGCCTCGAGCGGCGCGCCCAGGGCCTCGGCGAGCCGCACCCCCTCCCGGAGCGCGGCCTTGGACGAGCCGGACCCGTCGACTCCCACGACGATCCGGTCACCGGACGACGGCTCGTCCATGCTGTACCTCCTCGATCACGGCGGGCCGGCCGGTCCGCCTGTCTCCACGATAGGACCCGGTGAGGTCCGTCACAACGGCCCCCGGGCCCGCGGGGCCCGTGCGACGGCGGGCGGCACCGAGCCGGTCCGCCCGCCCCCGCACGGCCGGCGCGGCCTCAGCCGCGGGTCACCTGGATCTTCTTGGTGGCCGGGGGCTCGACGTGCTCGGCGACGGGCACGCGGACCTCCAGCACGCCGTCGCGGTAGGCGGCGCTGATGTCCTCGTCCCGGCACCCCGCGGGCAGCGGCAGGGTGCGGGAGAACGAGCCGTAGCGGAACTCCGAGCGGTAGCTGCCCTTGTCCTTGTGCTCGGTCCGCTCCCGGCGCTCGGCCCGCAGGTGGAGCACGTCGTCGGCCACGGTGAGCTCCACGTCCTGCTCCGGGTCGATGCCGGGCAGCTCCGCCCGGATCACCACCGTGTCGCCGTCCCGGTACTCCTCCACCCGGGGCCAGGACGCCTCGACGTCCCCCTCCAGGAGGCGCCGGAGGGGCTCGAGCATCTCCAGGCCCTCCCTGCGCATCAATCCGGCCATGACCTGACTCCTTCCCGTGGCACCGCTCCACGGCGCCGACCGGGGTGTCGACCCCGGCCGGCCGGGGAACCGGCGCGGTCCGCCTCGACCCTTCCAGCGTAGACACCGCCGACCGGGTGCGTAAGACCCGCGGCGCCCGGGGCGCCATGATGACGGGCCCGCTCGGCCGGCTCCCGGAGCACTGGATCCGCAGGTGCCGCGGGGCGATAATCAGGGCATCCTCCACGGGTGCCGCCGCCGTCCGGCGGAGCGCCCCGGGGACCGGGACAGATCGAGGTGTCCGCCGTGGACAACAACGTGATGAAGATCGTCTACACCTTCTTCCTGGGCGCGCTGCTGGCGCTGTTCGTGGGGCTCGGCATCCAGACCTTCTACCCGGGCCCGGAGATGCCGGAGCCGACCTCGGGGGTGGAGTTCGTCCCCGAGGGGAGCGGCACCCCCACCGAGGAGCAGCGCGAGGAGATGGCGGAGAACGAGCGGCAGTGGCGGCAGTGGCAGGAGGAGCAGCAGGCCTACAGCCGCGACGTGGCGGTCGTCGCCCTCGGCGCCTCCGTGGTGCTGCTCGGCCTCAGCCTCGTGCTCGAGAAGCGCAACAGGGTGCTGACCAACGGCGTGATGCTCGGCGGTCTCTTCACCCTGCTCTACGCCATCGGGCGGAGCTTCGCCTCCAGCGAGACCACCATGACGTTCATCGCCGTGGGCGTGGGCCTGGCCGTGGTGCTGTTCCTCGGCCACCGCCGCTTCTTCCAGGACCGTCCCGCCGAGGACGCGCCCGAGGAGGGACGGCCGGAGCGGACCGACGTCCGGGCCGCTCCGCCGGAACGCCCCTAGAAGCCCGTCGGCTCGGTCTCCAGCTCGGGCTCCTCGGGCGGGCCCTCGTGGTGCAGGGGCCGCAGCGCGGCGGTCACCGTGAACCAGAGCAGGGCGTCGTAGCGCTCCCCCATCCGGGTGGGGACGTAGTTGCCGGCCTCGTGCCACGGGTGGTACACCACCCCGATGGCCCGGTGACCGTACCGCCCGGAGAGCCAGGGCCCGGAGCGGTCGCGGCCGAAGACCAGCACCGCGGGGTCCGCCAGGGCCCGGTGCAGCAGGTCCTCGTGGCTGCCGGGACGGGCCTCGGGGACGGCCACGACCTCCTCGGCCGCGCCCCACGACTCCGCCGCGACCACCGTGCCGGCCCAGGAGGCGAGGCCCACGAGCACCACCTCGTGCGCGGCGTGGCGCTCGCGCAGCAGCTGGCCCACGTTGACCAGCCCGGCGTCGAACATGTCGGTGGCCCGGGCGTCCCCCACGTGGGAGTTGTGCTCCCACACCAGGCCCTTGGCCCCGGGCCCGTGGTGGCGGGAGAGCAGGCCGGCGGTGTCCGCCATGTGCTCGTCCCGCACGTTCCAGGACTGCCGGTCGCCCCGGACCATGGTCCGGTAGTAGCGCTCGGCGTCGACCGCCACCATGGCGTTGAGGGCGGCGTCGAACGCGGCGGGGTCACCGGCCGTCCGGTCCATGGTGCGCCGGCGCACCTCGGCCAGGAGGGCCACGACGTCGGCCTCGCAGCTCTCGGGCACGATCCGGGTGCGCCACGCGTACCGGTGCGGGTCCTCGTGGAAGGGCACGAAGCACTGCCACGCCTGCAGCGCGGCGGGCAGGGCCTCGGGGGCGCTGGCCTCGAGCCAGCCGATGATCTCCCGCAGCGAGTCCCACAGCGAGTACACGTCCAGGCCGTAGAAGCCCACCTGCTCGTGGCCGGCGCGGCGGGCGTTCTCCTCCCGGAGCCAGTCGAGGAACTCGGCGACCTCCTCGTTCGCCCACATCCACGTGGGCCAGCGCTCGAAGCCCGCGAGGACGCCGCGGGCGTCGAGGTCCTGGTCCGCCTCGCCGCGCACCCACCGGTCGATCCGCCGGCAGTCCGGCCAGTCCCCCTCGACCCCGATCCAGGTGAAGCCGTGCTCCTCGATCAGCCGGCGGCTGAGCAGGGCCCGCCACCGGTAGTACTCGTGGGTGCCGTGGGAGGCCTCCCCCACGCACACGAACCGGGCACCGGCGCAGCGCTCGACCAGCCGGTCGAGGTCCGGGGCCCCCTCCAGCGGCCGGGCGAGGGAGCGGATCTCCGCGAGGACCTCGGCCTCCCGGGAGGACCCCCGTCCGCGGGCGCTCACCGGGACGCCCCGTCGCCGTGCTCGCCGGCCGGCCGGAGGTGGCGGAGGAACCAGTCCCGTGCCAGTCCGGCGGCCTCGGCGAGCGTGCCGGGCTCCTCGAAGAGGTGCGTGGCGCCCTCCACGACCGCCAGCCGGGTGGGGCAGCGCATCGACTCCTGCGCCCACCGGTTGAGGCCGAGCACCTCGAAGTCCTCGCTGCCGACGATCAGCAGGGTGGGCGCCCGCACCGAGCGCAGCCGCTCGTCCGCGAGGTCGGGGCGGCCCCCGCGGGAGACCACGGCGGCGATCGACGCGCCGGGCTCGGCCGCGGCCCACAGGGCGGCGCCGGCGCCCGTGCTGGCCCCGAAGTACCCGACCGGGGAGGCCGCGGAGCCGGGCTGCTCGCGCAGCCACGCCGTGGCCACGAGCAGCCGCTCGGCGAGCAGGCCGATGTCGAAGACGTTGCCGCGGTCCGACTCCTCCCCGGGGGTGAGCAGGTCGAGCAGCAGGGTGCCGAGCCCCGCCTGCTGCAGGACGGAGGCCACGTACTGGTTCCGCGGGCTGTGCCGGCTGCTCCCGCTGCCGTGGGCGAAGACCACCACCCCGGCGCCGGGCCGCGGCAGGTGCAGGTGGGCCTCGAGCTGCTCCGTCCCCGCCGGGATGCGCACGTCGGCGTCGACCGGCCGGCCGGCCGGTTCCCGGTCCGCCCGGGCGGGCCCGGGCAGCTCCGCCTGGTGGCGGCGCCGGGCGGCGTCGAGCAGCGCCACGACCTCGTCGTCCTCCGTGGCGGAGAAGTCCCGGTAGTGGTAGCCGACGGCCGTGAAGTACGGCGGGGTCGCGAGGCAGATCACCTCGTCCGCCTCGACCACCCGGGACAGGGCCTCCTGCGGGGCCACCGGAACGGCCAGCACCACCCGTGCGGCGCCCAGCTGGCGGGCGATCCGGCAGGCCACGCGCGCCGTGGAGCCGGTGGCGATGCCGTCGTCGACGACCAGGGCGATCCGCCCGGTGAGATCGACCCGTTCCCGGCCCGCCCGGAAGCGCTCCGTCCGTGCCTCGAGCACGGCCCGCTCCCGCGCCTCGATCTGCTCGAGCTGCGCGTCCGTCACCCCGAAGTACTGCAGGGTCCGCTCCTCGAGCACCCGGGCGCCCTCCTCCCCGATGGCGCCCATGGCCAGCTCGGGCTGGGAGGGGACTCCCAGCTTGCGCACCACGATGACGTCCAGCGGGGCGTCGAGGATCCGGGCCACCTCGTGGGCCACGGGCACCCCGCCGCGGGGCAGGCCCAGCACCACCACGTCCTGTCCGCGCAGGGACCTCAGCCGCTTCCCCAGCTGCCGTCCGGCCTCGACCCTGTTCTCGAAGACCGCCATGGCCTCCACCGCCTCTCCGGCGGGCGCGCGGCCCACCGCCCCTCCGGTGCTCCCCGGCTCCGCCCGGGCCCTCGGGTCCCGCGGGCCGGGGCGGATGAGTCCAGCGTAGGCAGACGGGGAAGCCGGTGGAAGGCCCGCGGGCCAGGTGACGGCCGTGGACAACCCTGCGGGTCCGGCCCATAATGCGAGCACGCCCCGCCGGCCGGCCGCGGTCCCGGGCGCCCTGGACGGACGTCCCGCACGAGCGGGGGAGACGGAGCACGCCGCATGGTGGACCGCACGGAGGACCGCTCGCAGGACCGCAGGGTCCTGCGGACGGTCTACACGTTCTTCCTGGGGGTGCTGCTGGCCCTGTTCGTGGGTCTCGGCATCGCCACGGTCCACCCGGGTCCGGAGGAGCCGGAGCCGCCGCGGTCCATCGCCCTGGCGCAGGAGACGCGGGAGCTCACCCCGGAGGAGCAGCAGCAGTGGGTGGGCTACGAGCTGGAGCGCCGGGCGTGGGAGGACGAGTTCATGCGCCACAGCCGCGACGTCGGCGTGCTCGCCCTGGTCGCCTCGGTCCTGCTCCTGGCGGTGAGCCTGGCCGTGGAGCGGCGCCGGCCGGTCCTCGCCCACGGCATCCTGCTCGGCGGCCTGTTCACGCTGCTCCACAGCGTGGTCCGCAGCATGATCTCGCAGGACACCCTCGCCGCCTTCGGCGTGGTGACCGTGGCACTGGTCGTGGTGCTGTACCTCGGCTACCGCCGGTTCGTGGACCGGCCCACCGGGACCGGCGACCGCCCGGGCCCCTCCGGGACGGTGGTCAGCGACAACGGGAAGCACCCGTCCCGCCGCTGAGCGGGGCGGGCCCGTGCAGGGCCGTCTACAGGGGCAGGGGGAGCTTCTCGCCGAGCACGGCCCGCACGGCCGCGACGTCGACGTCCGCGACGGAGGCGTGCTCCCAGGCCGGCGCGTTGTCCTTGTCCACGAGGACCGCCCGCACGCCCTCGGCGAAGTCGGGGCGCACGATCGTGTCGGCGGCCAGGCGCAGCTCCCGCTCGAGGCAGGAGCGCACGCTGTCGTCGGCCGCCCCTCGTTCGAGCAGCTCGAAGGCGCGCACCAGGGAGGACGGGCTCATCCCCGCGAGGTCCTCCGGCGCGGCGGCGACGATCTCCTCGAGGGTCGGGGCGCCGTAGCGCTCCTCGATCCGGTCCCACTGCGCGACCACGGAGGACGGCTCCGGCTCCCGTGCGAAGCGGGCCAGCGCGTCCTCCGGGCCCTCCTCCACGACGGCCCCCGCGAGGGCCTCGAAGTCCTCGTCGGCCACGAGGACGTCGGCGAGGCCGAGGGCGACGGCGTCCGCGCCGCTGATCCGCTGCCCGCCGAGCGCGAGCCAGCGGCCCACGGCCAGGCCCGGCTCGCCGCGGCGGTCCGGGCGGGAGACGCGCGGCAGGAACCAGGAGGCGCCGATGTCGGGGAAGAACCCGATCTTCGTCTCGGGCATCGCCATGACCGTCGAGGGCCCCACCACGCGGTGGGAGCCGTGCACGGAGATGCCCATGCCGCCGCCCATGCAGATGCCGTTCATGAGCGCCACGTAGGGCTTCGGGTAGTCCGCGATCAGGCAGTCGAGGGCGTACTCGACGGCGAACACCCCGGTGGCCTCCTCGGTCCGCCCGCCGAGCACGGCGTCGCGGACCTCCCGGATGTCGCCGCCGGCGCACCACGCCCGCGGCGAGGCGGACGTGACGAGCACGTGGCGCACGGCGTCGTCGTCCCGCCACGCGTCGAGCGCGGCCTTGAGGTCCCGGTACATCTGCGCGGTCAGGGCGTTGAGCTGCCGGGGCCGGTTGAGCACGATGTGCCCCGTGCCGTTGCGGACCTCGGTCCGGACGTGCTGCTCGGTGCCGGGCGCGGTGCCGGCCGTGGCGGTGTCGGTCATGGTCCCCAGCCTGCCACGGGCCGGACCGCCGTGTCATGGCTCACACGCCGGTGGGCGGCCACTGCCCCCGCTCCGCCAGCAGCGCGGCGAGCCGGTCCGCCCGGTCGGTGACGATCCCGTCGACCCCGAGCTCGAGCAGCTCCGCCATCTCGGCGGTCTCGTTGACGGTCCACACGTGCACGTCGATGCCGTGCCGGTGGGCGAAGCGCACGAACCGGGGCGTCACGAGCTGGACCTCCACCCCGCCCCGCATCCGGTACCGGCGGGGGATCTGCACGGTGTCGAACGGCTCGATCCAGCGGGCGGCCACCCGCCGGACGAGCCGCCAGCTGGGCCCGCCCAGCCACGAGCACACGAGCAGCAGGCGCATCCCCTCCTTGCCGGAGGACGTGGGCACGCTCCGGCCGTCGAGCTCGCGGATCCGCCGCAGCGTGCGCCGCCGCCGGCTCTCGGAGAAGGACGTCACCCGCACCCGGTCCGCGGCCCCGAGCTCGTGGAGCAGGGCCGGCAGGGCCGTCACGGACGCCTCGTCCTTGACGTCCACGTTGAACCTCAGCCCGGGGAACTCCGTCAGCAGGTCCGCGAACCGTGGGATGCGCCCGGCGCCGGCCACGCGCTGGGTGCTGATCTGCTCCCAGGTCAGCGCGGAGACCTTCCCGCTGCCGCCGGTGACGCGGTCCAGGGTCTCGTCGTGGAAGGACAGGACCACGCCGTCGGCCGTCGTGTTGACGTCCGTCTCGATCCACTCGTAGCCGAGGTCCCGGGCCGCACGGAACGCGTCGAGGGTGTTCTCGGCCCCGTCGCGGCAGAAGCCGCGGTGGGCCAGGGCCGCGGGACGGCCGCGCCGGTGCGCTGGAGGGGTCACCCCCCTATTGTTACCCCGCGGTAGCGGTTTGTCCCGCCCATGACGCACCGGGGCGCCCCCGGCGCAGCAGCGCCTCGATCACCTGGGCCACCCCGTCCTCCTCGAAGGGCGGGGCCGTGCGGCCGACCGCGCGGGCCACCGCGGGGTGCCCGCCGGCCATCGCGTACCCGTGGGCGGCCCACGTGAGCATCTCGAGGTCGTTGGGCATGTCGCCGAAGGCCATCACCTCGTGCGGGCCGATCCCGCGCTCGGCCGCGTACTGCTCGAGGGTGCGGGCCTTGGTGAGCCCCTTCTGCCCCATCTCCACGAGCGGGGCGGCCGCCACGGAGTGCGTCACGGACAGTCTGCCCGCCACGATCCCGGCGAGCGCGCGGAAGTACTCCTGCGGGTCGGCGGTGTCCAGCTTGGCCAGGAACTTCACGAGCCCCTGGTCCTCAGGCACCCGCTCCCGCAGCGCCCCCACCAGGGGGGCGCCGATCTCCATCCGGTCGGTGCGGGCCCAGCCGCGGTCCGTGAACACGCCCTCGAGCGTCTCCGCCGCGAACAGCGTGCCGGGGTGCCGGGCCGCGACCTCGTCCATCACCGCGAACGCGTCCCGGGCCGGGAACAGGCTCGACTCCACCACGAGGTCGGCCCGCAGGTCGTAGACCACCGCGCCGTTCGAGCAGATCACCACGCCCTCGTGGCCGAGCTGCTCGCGCAGCGGGTCGAGCCAGCGCATGGGCCGGCCCGTCACGAACACCACGTGGATCCCGCTGTCCTGGGCGGCCCGGATCGCGTCGACGGTGCGGGGGCGGAAGCGGAAGTCGTGCCCCAGGACGGTGCCGTCGAGGTCGCTGGCGATCATCCGGATCGGCGCCGCCGCCCCGGGGACCTCCGGAGTCGGGCTCACGGGTGCGCTGCCACCTCTTCCGCCACCTATGCCTCGTGCGTCCCGGTGAGGCAGGCTCGGGCGATCCCGGAGCTGAACAGCTGGAAGTTGACCACCGCGGGACTGGCGCTCTCGTCGACGTCGATCCGCTCCTCCCCCACCGCGGTCACGCACACCACGTAGCGGTGCGGCCCGTGGCCGGGGGGCGGGGCGGCCCCCACGTACTCGTCGGTGCCGCCGTCGTTGCGGTGCTTGACCGCCCCGGCCGGCGGACGGGAGGCCGCGCCGCGCTCGAGCGAGGTGACGTCGGCGGGGATGTTGGACAGGCACCAGTGCCAGAAGCCGCTGGGGGTGGGGGCGTCCGGGTCGAAGACCGTGACCACGTAGCTCCTGGTGCCCTCCGGGGCCCCGGACCAGCTCAGCTGCGGGGACACGTCCTCGCCGCCGGCGCCCATGATGCCCGAGAGCTGGGCCGGGGCGAGCGGCCCGCCGTCGGTGATGTCCTCGGAGGTGAGGGTGAAGCTCGGCAGGTCGGGCAGGTCTGCGTACGGATCGCGGTCGAGCACGGGCTCTCCTTCGGTCGGGGTCGGGTCGGGATCGGGTCGGGGGTCGGCCGAGGGCCGGTCAGGGTGCGGGCAGCTCGTCCCGGCGGGGCAGGTCGGCGCCGGCCCGGGAGACCGTGACGCCGGCCGCCGAGGCGGCGTGGCGCAGCAGCTCGCCGACCTGTTCCTGGTCCAGGTTGTCGATCCGCTCGCGGGCCCGGGCGCCCGTGTAGCCGTGGTAGGTGAGCCAGGACAGCAGCGCAGCCATGAAGGAGTCGCCGGCTCCCACCGTGTCCACCACGGTGGTGCGGGCGGCGGGCACCTGCACCCCGGCCGGGCCGGTGGCCCGGGTGCGGGCCCAGGGCCCCAGGGGTCCCCGGGTGACGACGACGAGCTCCGCGCCGGCCTTGAGCCAGGCGCCGGCGCTCTCCTCGACGCTGCGGTGCGGGTAGAGCCACAGGAGGTCCTCGTCCGAGGCCTTCACGACGTCGGCGAGGGCCACGAGCTGCTCGGCGCGGGCCCGCGCCTCCGAGGAGTCGGGGATGATGGACGGCCGGCAGTTGGGGTCGTAGGAGATCAGGGCCGAGCGGTGGGCCTGCTCCACGGCGTGCAGGACCTTCGAGGCGCCGGGCTCGAGCATCGCCCCGATCGACCCCACGTGCAGCAGGGTCGTGTCCCGCAGCAGTTCGCCCAGCTGCTCGTCCGAGAGGTCCAGGGACCAGTCCAGCTGGAAGTCGTAGGTCGCGGCGCCGTCGTCCCCGATGACGGCCTCCGCCACGGACGTGGGCCGCGCGTCGGCGCCGAAGGGCAGCAGGACGCCGTTGTCCCGCAGGTGCGCCTCGACCTGCGTGCCGTACTCGTCCTCGCCGTAGCGGCCGAGGAACTGGACCTCGTGGCCGAGCCGGGCCAGGCCCACGGCCACGTTCATGGGGCTCCCCCCGGCGTGCGCGCGGGGCTCCTGGCCGTGCTTCGAGACCACGTCAACGAGCGCTTCACCGATCACCGTCAGCATGCCCTCACGGTAGCACCCGCCGGTCCCGCCGCCCCGGCCCCGGAGGGGCCCGGCGGACGTGTCACAGAGGCCTCGCGCGCGCGCCCGTGCGCTTAGGATGGAGGGCGGCGCCCTGTGCGAACCGCAGCGGCGCGAGCATCCGACCGCGCAACGAGGCGCGGCACGTCACGGCCGGACACGATGACGTCCCCGGCCGAGGAAGAGAGTCATTCTTGAGCACTCCTGAAAGCTGGGCCGACCGCGAGGCACTCGCGGAGAGCATCGTCCCCCTGGTCGGACGTCTGCACCGCGAGAACAAGGTCGTGCCGACGGTCTACGGCCGCTCCCTGGTGCACAAGTCCGTCACCCAGATCATC
This sequence comes from Kocuria rosea subsp. polaris, assembly GCF_001483755.1. Taxonomy (GTDB): domain Bacteria; phylum Actinomycetota; class Actinomycetes; order Actinomycetales; family Micrococcaceae; genus Kocuria; species Kocuria cellulosilytica. Next base: position 88,430 of record NZ_LQBK01000040.1, on the reverse strand, counting down.
AAGGCGCACCGCTTCGCCCGCCGCATCGACGGCGAGGAGCTGCCCCTGGAGGACACGACCCGCCTGCTCGAGACCCTGTCCCGGCTGAACCTGGGCACCTGCGCGGTGGACCTCGGCAAGCTCAACCGGCTCGCCCAGGAGTCGGACCAGGACCTCGAGGCGTTCCTGCGCGAGGAGCTCGCCCCCGTGGTGGACCGCAGGGCCCAGAACTCCCCGGAGGCCCAGGACGTGGTGCTCTACGGGTTCGGCCGCATCGGCCGCCTGCTCGCCCGCATCCTGATCAACCGCAACGACGGCACCGGCCTGAACCTGCGCGCCGTCGTGGTGCGCAAGAAGCCGGGCAACGACCTGGTCAAGCGCGCCTCCCTGCTGCGCCGCGACTCGGTGCACGGCAAGTTCGACGGGACCATCCACGTCGACGAGGAGAACGACGTCATCACGGCCAACGGGGTGGCCATCAAGTTCATCTACGCGAACGACCCCACGGAGATCGACTACACCGCGCACGGCATCGACAACGCGATCGTCGTGGACAACACGGGCGTGTGGCGCGACGAGGCCGGCCTGTCCAAGCACCTGCAGTCCAAGGGCGTGGCCAAGGTGCTGCTCACGGCGCCGGGCAAGGGCGACCTGAAGAACATCGTGTGCGGGGTCAACGACGACGTCATCACTCCGGAGGACACCATCCTCTCCGCGGCGTCCTGCACCACCAACGCGATCACCCCGGTCGTGAAGGTCCTCCACGACAAGTACGGCATCGCACAGGGCCACGTCGAGACGGTGCACTCCTACACCAACGACCAGAACCTCATCGACAACTGGCACAAGGGCGACCGCCGGGGCCGCTCCGCCGCCCTGAACATGGTCATCACCGAGACCGGCGCGGCGAAGGCCGTGGCCAAGGCCCTGCCGGAGATGGCCGGGAAGCTGACGGGCAACGCGATCCGCGTCCCCACCCCGGACGTGTCCATGGCCATCCTGAACCTGCAGCTCGAGCGGGCCCCGGAGTCCGAGGACGCGGTCAACCAGTACCTGAAGGACATCTCGCTGAACTCGTCCCTGCGCAAGCAGATCGACTACACCGACTCCCCCGAGATCGTGTCCACCGACTTCGTGGGCTCCCGCCGCGCGGGCGTCGTCGACGGTCTCGCGACGATCGTCAACGGCAGCTCGCTGGTGCTCTACGTCTGGTACGACAACGAGTTCGGCTACTCCTGCCAGGTCGTGCGGGTGCTGGCCCGGATGGCCGACATCGCCATGCCGCAGTTCCCGGCCGAGCGGGTCGCGGTCGGCGCCGTCGCCGGCTGAGCCCGGTCCGGCCACGAGGGGCCGTGTCCCACCGGAGCGCCGGCGGGCCACGGCCCCTCTCCGTGTCCGGGCACCGGACCCTCCCGCGGCCCGGCGCGCCCCGTCAGGTGGTGTAGAAGGCCCCTGCGACGGCCCCCAGGGCCGCGACGTCGTCCACGTGGCACAGCTCCCGGGCGGAGTGCATCGACAGCAGGCCGATGCCGACGTCGATCGTGCGCACCCCCAGCCGGGCGGCGGTGATGGGCCCGATCGTGGACCCGCAGGGCACCCGGTTGTTGGAGACGAACTCCTGGTAGCCCACGCCGGCGCGCGCGCAGGCCTCGGCCCAGATCCCGGCGCCCACCGCGTCCGTGGCGTAGTGCTGGTCGGCGTTGATCTTCAGCAGCGGACCCGCCCCGGGCACCGGCCGGTTCACGGGGTCGTGGTGGCCCTGGTAGTTGGGGTGCACCAGGTGCCCGGCGTCCGCGGACAGGCACACCGAGCCGGCCAGGGAGCGCCGGTGCTCGGCGGCCGTGCGGCCCAGCTCCTCGTTGATGCGCACCAGCACGTCCTCGAGGAACGGCCCCGCGGCGCCGGAGCGGGTGCGGGAGCCGATCTCCTCGTGGTCGAACGCGGCGAGCACCGCGATGTGCCGGCCCTGCTCCACCGCCTCCGCCTCCCGGACGAGGGCGCCCAGCCCGGCGTGCACGGAGGACAGGTTGTCCAGCCGCCCGGAGGCGAACAGGGTCCCGCCCTGCCCGAACACGGTGGGCCGCTGCGAGTCCGCCAGCACCACGTCGTAGCCGACGATCCGGGCGGGGTCCACGGGACCGCCGTCCGCGTGCTCGGCCAGCAGCGCGAGGACGTCCGCGTCCTCCGGCTGCCCCACGCCCCAGACGGGCTGCACGTGCTGCTGCCGGTCGAGCTGCAGGCCCTTGTTGGCCTCGCGGTCCAGGTGGATGGCGAGCTGCGGGATGCGGGCCACGGGTCCGGTCGCGGTCAGGTGCTCCACAGGGACCCCGTCCGCGCCCCGCACCACGAGCCGGCCCGCGAGGCGCAGCTCGCGGTCCAGCCACGAGTTCAGCAGTGCCCCGCCGTAGGTCTCGACCCCCGCCTGGTGCCAGGTGTGGGCCGTGCTCGTGGGCCTCGGCTTGAGCTTGAACCCCGGCGAGTCCGTGTGCGCGCCGAGGATCCGGAAACCGGCCGCCGGCGGCACCTCCGCGGGGGTGGCCCACGCGATGACCGCCCCGTCGCGGAGCACGTAGCGCCGCCCGCGGACCCCGTTCCGGGCCCAGTCCTCCGTCTCGTCGAGGCGGACGAAGCCCGCTTCCGTCAGTCGCGCGGCGGCGGCGTGCGCGGCGTGGAAGGAGCTCGGCGACTCCATCACGTAGCGGCCGAGGTCCTCGACGGCGGAACGGGGGTCGGCTGCGGTGCGGGGTTCCATGCGGTCAGTCTACGAAAGGGACCGGGGCGCGGGGCCGGGCGCCGGCTCCGCCCAGTGGCCGGGGCAGGCCGGCGGGCCGGGGCACACCCAGGCCGCGGGCTCGTGGCCGGGCCGTCCGGATCCGGCCCCGGCGTGCCCTCCGGGGCCGGGCCAGGGACCGGGCGCGAGGGGCGGCCGCGGCGGGTGCACGGTCCGGGTCACCTCGACGCCGTGCCGGCGCGCGGCACGGACCACGAGCCACGCGAAGAGCACCTGCATGGCCGCGGAGACGGCCAGAGCCACCCAGGAGGACTCCTCGGCGTCGGGGTCGGCCAGCCCGAGGGCCCCGAAGAGCGTGGCGACCACGTTGTTGACCACGTGCAGGGCGATCGCGGCCTCGAGCCCGCCGGTGCGCCAGGTCAGCCACCCGGCGACGACCGCCATGACCGCGACCGCCAGCAGCCCCCAGGCGTCGTAGAGGTGCCCGAAGGTGAACAGGGGCACGGGCAGCAGGATCGCGAACACGGGCCGGCGCAGCCACCGCCCCACGGTCTGCAGCAGGTAGCCGCGGAAGACGAGCTCCTCCGCGGCGCACTGCAGCGGGACCACGAGCACGATCATCGCGATCAGCCACCAGAAGCCCGCCACGGGCCGCGGGGCGGCCGGCGTCCCGACCAGCAGGTACTCCACCACGAGGGCGGCCGCGTGACCCAGCGCGTAGACCGCCAGGGCCACGAGGAGGCACCGGCCGAGGAAGCCCCAGCGCAGCCGCCCCGTCACCGACAGCAGCAGCCCGATGGGCCGGGGGCCCATGATGGCCCGGGCTGCGAGGAGCGCCGGGATCATCAGGACCAGGGAGAAGAACAGCATGAAGAAGATCGCCGGGTCCATGATGTCCAGCTCCGTGGCCTCGAGGAAGACCTCGTCCAGGGCCTCCTCGCCGCGCACGACCACGAGGCCCACGGCCCAGACGATGCCGAAGACGATCGTCAGCACCAGGTAGAAGGCCCCGAAGAGGAGCAGCTCCACGAGCGGCTTCCACCACCGGTGCTCGGGGTCGGCGTGGCCGAGCCGGTGGTAGGGCAGGAGGCGGGGACCGGGGCTCGGGCGGAGGTCGTCGAGGGGCCCCTGCCTCCAGGGGGCGGCGCGCGTGGTCATACCTCCCACGGTATCCTCAGCCGGCCCTTCCGGACACGCGACAGTTCGGGGGCCGGGATCCCCGGCCCCCGAGGGGCTCAGCGCGCGTAGCGGTCCACGAACGCGGCGAGGATCTTCTCGGGCTCCGTCACGCGCGGGCCCGTGCGGATCCGGTGCTTGACCTGCTCGGCCGCGCCCGCCGGGAAGTAGCCGTGCTCCTTGTACGCCTCGATCCGGTTCAGCAGCGCGGGGGCGTCGAGCTCGGGGTGGAACTGCGTCGCGTAGAGGTTCTGCTTGATCCGGAACATCTGGACGGGGCAGCCCGTGCCCGTGGCCAGCAGGACGGCGGCGGGCGCGAGGGTCCGCGTGCCCTCCTTGTGCCCCACGAAGCCGTGGAACGTGGGCGGGAACCCGCGGAGCAGCGGGTCCCGCCGCCCCTCGTCGGTGAGGGTGACCTCGATGACGCCGATCTCCTCGCCACGGGTGCGGTCCACGACCGCGCCCTGGTGCGTGCCGAGGGTGCCGACCCCGTAGCAGGCGCCGAGGAAGGGGAAGTCCCGGGCGACCACCTCGTCGAGCAGGTCCCGCATCTCGGACTCGGCCCGCCGCTGCACCTCGGTCTTCAGCTGCGGCGGGTCGGAGGAGTTGAACGGGGACCCGCCGATGATGACCCCGGAGTAGCGCTCGAGGTCGATCGGCGGCATGGGCCCGGCCTCCAGCCGGACCCGGTGGAGGCTGCTCTCCTGCAGGCCGCTGAAGCGGCGGACGGTCTCGTACTCCTCGTCCGCCACGTCGTCCTCGGCGCGGGTCGCGAGCAGCAGGAAGGGCTTCATGACTCCATCGTAGCCAGCGCCGCGGCGCTCCCCGCGCACTCGGGAGAGGCAGGCTCAGGGGAGGAGTCGCTCCCGGTGGGCGTAGGCGTTGAACGACGTCCCTCGGCTGAAGCCGAGCAGCGTGACGCCCGTGCGGTCCGCGAGGTCCACGGCGAGGGCCGACGGCGCCGAGACGGCCGCGAGCGCGGGGACCCCGGCCATGTACGCCTTCTGCACCAGTTCGAACGAGGCGCGGCCGGAGACCTGCAGGACGGTGCCGCGCAGGGGCAGGAGACCCTCGCGCAGGGCCCAGCCCACGGCCTTGTCCACGGCGTTGTGCCGCCCCACGTCCTCGCGCACGCACAGCAGCTCGGGCTCGGCGACGCCGTCGCGCGCGGCGGGACCGTCCGGGAAGCGGAAGAGACCGGCGGCGTGGACACCGCCGGTCGTGGCGAACAGCCTCTGGCCGGTGCGCAGCCGGTCCGGCAGGGCCAGGACCGCGGGCACCGGCAGGCGGACCGCGTCCCCGGCCGGGTCGTGGGTGGAGACCTTGGTGACGGCCTCGATGGACGCCGTGCCGCACACTCCGCACGACGACGACGTGTAGACGTGCCGCTCCATGGAGGTGTCCGGCAGTGCGACGCCGGGGGCGAGCCGCACCTCCACCACGTTGTAGGTCCGCTGCCCGTCCGGGCCGACGCCGCTGCGGTAGTCCATCTGCAGGATCTCGGCCGGCGAGCGCACCACGCCCTCGGAGACGAGGAACCCCGCCACGAGGTCGAAGTCGTGGCCTGGCGTGCGCATGGTGACGGTGAAGGGCCTGCCGTCGAGCCGGATCTCCAGGGGCTCCTCGCCGGCCAGGGTGTCCGCCCGACCGGAGCCGTCGCCGTCGGCGGTGTACCGGTGCACGCGGCGGCGCTGGGAAGCACGGGTCATGGCGGTCCTCCGGTCCCGGCCCCTCCGGTCGGGGGCCCCCCCTGGCATCCTAGGCGTGCTGCCCCGGGGGACCGCCGAAGCGGGGACATTACTGATCAGTAACGTGGGGGGAAGTGGGGACAGGAGAAGCCTGTTCGAATTCATAGACTTTTGTCTAGGGTTGACGTGTCAAGGGGGTTCCGCGGCAGGGCTGCCGGCGGTTCCCCCGGGCGATCCACTGCGGCTCCCGGGCCGGCGCGCCGAGGCGCGCCCGGCGCAGCGGGCACCCCGTCCCCCGTGATCCGGGGGGACGGGCACCCGCCGCCTTCCGCGGACACCCCACCGGATGCCTCGCACGGCACGCGCACCGATCCCGGGCGTGCCGTCCTCCCACCCCTCTCTCGCTCGAAGGCGGAACCATGAACACTGCAGCACAGACCCCCCAGGCCGAGTCCCCCGGGCGGGACGGCAAGAACCGGCGTGCCGGCAAGGCCGTCCTGGCCGGCGCCGTGGCGGTCGGGCTCCTCGCCGCCGGCGGCGGCACCTTCTCGAAGTGGTCCGAGGAGCACGCCGTCGCCTCGGACGACATCGTCACCGCCGGTGAGCTCTCCATGGAGAACACCACCGTGTTCTGGACGGACGGCGCCGGGAAGGACATCGACCCGGCCACCTACAAGATCGTCCCCGGCGACACCATCGAGCTCCACGCGTCCACCACGGTGATCGCGAAGGGCAACAACCTGCAGGGGTCCCTCGAACTGCAGCTGCCGGCACAGCTGCAGCAGGAGATCGACGCTCTCGAGAAGGCCGGCTACGTGTCCTACGACGTGACTCTGTCCAGCGACGAGAAGTCGACCCAGAACTCGTTCCCGGTCACCGCGAGCGACAACGGGGACACCGTGACGGCCGTCGCCTCGTTCACCTGGCAGGCGGACAAGACCACCGGCAGCGCCGGCGAGAACATGTCCAAGTCGTTGAGCGGCACCAAGCTCGTCCTCGCCCAGCAGTGACCGCACGGGGCCTTCCGGCCCCGGAGCGCCCCGGTGCGGCCTCGGCGCCGCACCGGGGTGCTCCCGCCCCTCGCACGCCCCGCACCGTTCCGTCTCGTCCCCCCAGAGGCTCCCATGACGCGCTCCCACCGCACCCGCCGCCCCTCGACCGCCGGCCGCGCCCTGGCCGCCGCCGCAGCCGCGCTGCTGGCCCTGACGCTGCTCGGCAACGGCCTCGGGACGGCCGCCCGCTGGTCCGACACGGCCCCGCTCGAGACGCGGGCCGCCAGCACCGGCAGCCTCGGCGTGGTGCTGGAGCCGGCCCGGGCCGCCCTCCAGCACACCGACATCGACCCGGCGACCGGTGAGCTCGCTCGCGGGACCACCGACCTCACCGGCACCGCCGGCGCCCTCTCCGCGCTGGCCCCCGGCGACACCGTCGTCGTCACGACCCGCGCGGTCCTCGACGTCGAGGGCGCGAACCTCACCGCGACGCTCACGGTCGACCCCGGCGTCCCGGCCGGCGGCACGGTCGTCCCGCGCGCGGAGCTGGTGCCCGTCCTCGGCGCCCCGCCGATGGATCCCGGTCCCGCGCCGTCCTCCTGGACGGTGACCGCGGCCCACGACGGCGCGGCCTACGACGTCACCGTCGCCTACGAGGTCTCCGCCGACCCCTCGGCCCAGGGCACGACCGTCGACCCCGGCCACCTCACGGTCGCCCTCCTCCAGAACTGACCCCCAGGAGTTCTCATGAGCCAGTACCGCACCCCCACGGCCTACGTGCTCGGCGTCCTCGTCCTGCTGGCCGTCATCGTGCTCACCACCCCCAACGGCGGGACGCACGCACGCTGGTCCGCCACCGCGCAGTCCGAGGTGCCCGCCATGGCCACGGGCCGGGTCGGCTTCGAGGTCGGCGGCGCCGAGGGCGGCGCGAGCTCGGCGACCCTGACCAACACCTCCGGGTTCGGCGTCGGGTACCGGCCCAGGCAGGTCTCCCTGACCGGTTCCGACGGCGAGACCGTGACCCCGCCGCCGGGCCTGCGCTTCGCCTACCGCACCGGCGCGGACTGCGGCGCTGCCGGGACCCCGGCACGGTGGACCGCCGTCGCGGCGGGCGGGTCCGCGCCGGTGGCCGTCCTCGAGCGGACCGCGGCCACCCTGGAGCGGGACCGGCCCGCCGCGCTGTGCCTGACGGTCTCGACCGACGGCGTGCCCGAGGACGAGCTCCGGCCCCTGGCCGGGCGGCAGCTGCAGGTGCTCACCGAGCTGGAGGCCACCTCCCTCGGCGAGGGCACCTGGTCGACGACCCGCTCGTGGACGGCGCCCTTCACGGTGGAGCCGCCCGAGGCGGCGCCCCCGGCGGAGACGCCGGCCGTCCCCGCGGCGACCTGCACCCCGGGCCTCGAGGGGGTGCTGAGCTGGCCCTGGTCCGCCACGACCGACGGCGCCCGCGTGGTCGGCTGGGAGCTGCTCCGGAGGCCCCAGCTGACCGGCGGCGACTGGACCGTCCTGCGCTCCGTTCCGGAGAGCCCGGACCGCGCGGCCACCGTGACCGCGGCCGACGTCCCGAACGGCGGCGCCGGCAAGCACAACACCGTCCACGAGTTCGCCGTGCGGGCCCACTTCGCGCCGGGCACCGCGGCCCCCGAGACGCTGCCGATCGTGTGGACCCTGAAGTCCCCGGGCGAGAGCAGGAAGATCGAGTGCATGGGAGTCCAGCAGTGACCACGACCGTCCACCGCGCCGGCCACGCCGTGCTCGTCGCCCTCCTGACCGCGGTGGCCGCGCTGCTGCTCGCCGTCGTCGTCGTCCCGCTCGCGCTCGGCTGGGTGCCCCTGACGGTGCTGTCCGGCTCGATGGAGCCCACCGTCCCGACCGGCAGCCAGGTCGTCGTCGCCCCCCTCGAGGGCGAGGACGACGCCGCCGGGCTGAGCACCGGGGACGTCGTGACCTTCATGCCCCGCCCGGACGACCCCACCCTCGTCACCCACCGGATCGTGGGCGTGGCGGTGGACGGCGAGGGGCGGCGCAGCTTCACGACCCGGGGGGACGCCAACGCGGTCCCGGACGCGGAGCCGGTCACCGCCACCCAGCTGCGCGGACTGGTGAAGTACCACGTGCCCTGGGCCGGCTACGCCGCGACCCTCCTGGACGCCGAGCAGAAGCGCGGCGGGATCGTGCTGGTCGCCGCCGCCCTGTTCGGCTACGCGCTGTGGCAGCTCGTGGGCGCGGTCCGGGACCGGCGCCCGGACGACAGCGCCGACGAGGGCGCGGACGCCACCGCCGACGAGGGCACCGGCGAGCTCGCGCGGCCGGACGGGGAGCCGTCGTCCCCGGCGGAGGCGCGCACGGAGGCCCTGCCGCTCGTGCCCGCCACGGCCTCCGGGCGCTGAGGCCCTCCCCGGCCGTTCCGTCGCCGCCCCGTGGCCGGCACGTCCCACGGAACGACGACACCGGGCGGGCCGCCGTTGCCGGTCCCCCGGAGCGGGTCCATGATGGGGAGCATGACCGAGACCCCGCTCACGCACGTCGACGAGAACTGGCAGCGCGCCCTGGTGGTGGTCGCGCACCCGGACGACATGGAGTTCGGCGCCGCCGCGGCCGTGGCCCGCTGGACCGGACAGGGCAAGGAGGTGGTGTACTGCCTGGTCACCAGCGGGGAGGCCGGCATCGACGGGCTCGAGCCGGAGCAGTGCGGCCCCCTGCGGGAGGCGGAGCAGCGGGAGTCGTGCCGGATCGTGGGCGTGGAGCAGGTGGAGTTCCTGCACCAGCCGGACGGGGTGCTCGAGTACGGGGTGGCGCTGCGGCGGCGGATCGCCGAGGTGGTCCGCCGGCACCGCCCGGACGTGGTGATCACCAACAACTTCCGGGACACCTGGGACAGCGCCACCAACCTCAACCAGGCCGACCACATCGCCACGGGCCGGGCCACGCTGGACGCCGTGCGGGACGCCGGCAACCGGTGGGTCTTCCCGGAGCAGATCGGCACGGGCCTGCAGCCGTGGCCGGACGTGCTGGCGGTGTGGGCGGCCGCCTCGCCCGACGCCCGGCACGCGGCCGACGTCACGGAGACCTTCGGCGCCGGCGTGGAGTCGCTGCGCGCCCACGGCGCCTACCTCGAGGGCCTGGGCTGGGCCGATTTCGACCCGGACACCTTCCTGCGGGGCAACGCCGCCGCCGTGGGGGAACGGCTCGGGGTGCCGCTTGCGAGCTCCTTCGAGGTGTTCCCCCTGCAGTGGGGCGGCACCGAGGAGTGAGCGCCGGTCCGCCGGCGGGGCACCGTCAGGCGGGTTCGGGCTCCCGGAGGACCGTGAGGACCAGCAGCACGGCGAGGACCACGAGGCCCGCCACGAAGCCGACCGCTCCCGGCCAGCCGGTGGCCGTGTAGAAGACGCCGCCGGCCGTGCCCAGCACGGAGGACCCGGCGTAGTAGAAGAGCGTGTAGAGGGACGAGGCCTGCGCCTTGCCGGTGCGGGAGCGCACGGGGACCCACCCGGAGGCCACGGCGTGCGCGGCGAAGAACCCCGCGGTGAACAGCAGCAGCCCCACCACGACCACGGGGATCGACGGGACCAGCGTGGCCAGCAGCCCGGTGAGCATGACGGCTCCGCTGCTCGCCAGGACCACCCGGCGCCCGTGGGCCGCCGCGATGCGTCCGGCGGTCCCGGAGGACCAGGTGCCCGAGAGGTAGGCCAGGAACAGGAGGCTCACCACGGTCTGGGACACCCCGAACGGCTCCTCGCCGAGGTGGAAGCCGAGGTAGTTGTAGATCGCCACGAACCCGCCCATGAGCAGGAAGCCCTGCAGGTAGAGCACCACCAGGCCGCGGTCCGCGAGATTGGCGCGCAGCCGCCCCAGCAGACCGCCCGGCCCGGTGAGCCGGACGGTCTGGCGCACGAAGCCCCGCTGGCGCGGGGCGATCAGGACGAAGACCACGGCGGCGAGCGCGGCCAGCACGCTCACGGTGATCGTGCCGGTGCGCCAGCCGAAGGCGTCCCCCACGGGTGCGGCGACGATGCGCCCGGCGAGCCCGCCCAGGCTCGTCCCCGCCACGTAGGTGCCGGCGGCCACGGCGGCGTGCCGGCGGTCGAGCTCCTCCGCGAGGTAGGCCATCGCCACGGCGGGGATCCCGCCCAGGGCGACGCCCTCCGCGAAGCGCAGCGCCACCACGGTCTCGAAGCCCGGTGCCAGGGGCATCACGAGTCCCAGGGCCGTGGCCGACAGCACGGCCATCACCATGGTCCGCAGCCTTCCCCACCGGTCGGAGACCACGGACCACGGCAGGACGCCCACGGCGAGGCCGAGGGTGGCCGCGGAGACGCCCAGGGACGCCTCCGCGGCGCCGATCCCGAGGTCCGCCGCCATGAGCGGCAGCACGCCCTGCACGGAGTACAGCTGGGCGAACGTCGCCACGCCCGCGCACAGCAGGGCCAGCAGCACCCGCCGGTAGCCCCGGCTGCCGCGGCCGTAGCCGGTCCAGGCGCCGGGCTCAGCCACGGTCCGCGGCGACGGCGCCCCGGGTCCCGGCCCGGAGGCCGGTGACCGTCCACAGGGCCAGGAGCAGGAACAGGGCGAGGTAGGGCAGCGCGGCCACGGCGTCGATCACCGGCCCGGGCACGCCCGGCGGGCGCAGCCACGCGTCCCAGCGGATCGGACCGACGTACAGGCCCACGAGGGCGACCCCGCTCAGCACCAGGGCGAGCCGGCGCGGGCCGTCCCGGAGGAACGCCGGCCACGCCTCGACCCACAGCGCCGTGAACACCAGCCCCCACCACAGGTGGTGGTGGGACCACGTGACCGGGGACATGTAGAGCATGACGAGGGCGTTGACCGCGACCGCGGAGAGGACCATGTCCCGGGCCGCGAGAACCCGGATCAGCAGGGCGACGCCCACGACCATGACGAGGATCAGCGCCCAGCGCAGCAGGGGCTCCGCCTCGCCGGGGACGCCCAGGTGCAGGAGCACCCCCTGCAGCGAGGTGTTGTCGACGTACCCGGTGTCACCCACGCGCTCGTCGCTGACCACGGCCTCGCTCCAGAACACGGCGGCGTCCCGCGGCAGCGCCAGGAACCCGACCAGCACGGTCGCGGCGAACGTGAGGCCCATGGTGAGGATCGGCCGCAGCTGTCCGCGCATCAGGAACACCAGCCCGAACGCCAGGGGCGTCAGCTTGACGCCGGCGGCCAGCCCGACCCAGAACCCCCGCGGGATCCTGCCCAGGAGGCTGTCGTCCCGGGTGCGCAGCAGGTCGTAGAGCACGAGGGCGAGGAGCAGGGCGTTGATCTGCCCGAGGCCCACGTTGCGCATCCACGGACCCGACCACAGCAGCACCGCGGTGCCCGCGGCCACGGCGGTCGCCGGGCCCAGCAGGCCCTGCAGCGGCAGCGGCCGGCCGCGCTCCGCGGCCCAGCGCAGGAGGACGGCGGACAGACCCGCGGCGATGCCCATCGTGACGAGCCCCAGGGCGAGCTCGGTGAGCGGCTCGGGGAGGTAGGCGAGCGGCACGAACAGCAGCGCCGCGAACGGCGGGTAGGTGAACGGCAGTCCGCCGTCGTCGTGCAGGCTCAGCCCGGGCCCGTAGAGCTCGTCGGCGAACCCGTGCCGGTCCACCACGGCCATGCCGCCGAGCCGGTAGACGTCCAGGTCGATGCTGCCGTCGAGGGTCAGCCACACGGACCGCACCAGCGCGCCCACCAGCAGCAGCCACACCAGTCCGGTCAGCGCCGTCGAGCGTCCCGTGCGGGACGTGACGGCGGCGGGGGTAGCGCTCACCAGGACCTCAGTTCTCGGGTCGGTGCGTGCAGGAGTGCACGCGGACGGGGCGGGATGTCGCGGGCGGCGGAGCCGGCGCCGCGCGGCGGCGTGGTCCGCCGCTGCCCGGAACGCCGCTGCACTGCGTGCGCCGGCGTGCGGGGTCGGCCCCCACTCTAATCGCGCGCGGCTCCGCACCGGGATCGCCGGTGACCGGCACGGGCCGCACGCGCGCCGAGCGGATGCCGGGACGCCGCGGCGGCGGGACGCAGGGGGCGCGGGAACACGGCATGATGGACCGTGCGGGCCCCGAGCCTCTACGGCCAGGCCCGACGGCACCTGCACCGCGGGCCCGCTGCGACCACCGGAGGAAGACCATGACGGAGCACGAGACGGGCGAATCGCCCACGGCGCCGCACGAGCTGCTGCTCGAGAGCGAGGACATCACGTCCTTCCTCGACGCGCTCACGGCCACCATCGCCCAGGCCCTGTCCACCGACGGGGACGAGGTGTGGTGCGCGGTCACCCTGCTGCGGCCGAAGAGGTCCTCGACCGTGGCCTCCTCCAGCCCCGCGGCCGAGGCCCTGGACGAGATCCAGTACCACTACGGTGACGGTCCCTGCCTGACGGCCTCCCGCGAGCACCGGCTGGTCCACGTGGCGGACACCCGCTCCGACCCCCGGTGGCCCGAGTACGGCAGGGCCGCCGCCGCCAACGGCATCCGCTCCGCCCTCGGGGTGCCCCTGGATCTCGGCGGCGAGGCCTCCGCGGCCCTGGACGTCTACGCCGACCGCCCCCACAAGTTCGACCCGGCGACGATCGAGGTCGTCCAGCGCGAGGTGGCCTCTGCCTCGACCGCGCTGCGCCTGGCCGTGCGGATGGAGAAGCACCGGGACGCCGAGGCGGACCTCAAGGCGGCCATGGCCTCCCGCACCACCATCGACCTGGCCGTGGGCATCGTCATGGGCCAGAACCGCTGCACGCAGGAGGAGGCCTTCGCGATCCTGCGGGCCGCCTCCAGCCACCGCAACGTCAAGCTGCGCGACCTGGCCGCGGAACTGGTCGCCACCGTGGGACAGGGCCCGGCCACCACCCACTTCGACCCCTGAGCGCACGTCCGCGTCGCCGGGGACGGCGTGCGGGCACCCGTGGGCCGGCGCCCCGGCCGGCCGGGAGCCGTGGCGTCCCGCCGGCCGGAGTCAGCCCTTCCGCCACTCGTCGCTCGTCAGGTGGGATCCCGCCTGCGGCCCCATCTGCACCATGCCGCCGTCCACGACCCAGGACGCCCCGGTGACGTAGGCGGAGGCCGGGGAGGCGAGGAACGCGATGACCGAGGCGATCTCCCGGGCGTCCCCGGGCCGGCCCAGCGGCACGCCGGGACGGTGGGTGGACCTCGGGTTCTCGTCCTCCTGGCCCGTCATGGGGGTCGCGATCTCCCCGGGGGCCACCGAGTTCGCGGTGATCCCGTGCTCCCCCAGCTCGAGCGCGATGGTCTTCACGAGCCCCCCGAGCCCGTGCTTGGCGGCGTCGTAGGCGCTCGAGCCGACCCGGGGCACGTGCTCGTGCACGCTGGTGACGGCGATCAGCCGGCCGCCCCGGCCGGCCGCCACCATGTGCCGTGCCGCCGCCTGGAGGCACAGGAACGCGCCGTCGAGATCGGTCGCCAACACCTTGCGCCACGTGGCCAGGGACGTCTCCAGGAAGGGGATGTTCGCCCCCGTGCCCGAGTTGTTCACGAAGACGTCCACGCCGCCCAGCTGCTCCACGAGGCCGTCGACGACGGCGCCGCAGCTCTCCAGCTCCGTGGTGTCCAGCCGCGCGACCACGGCCCGCCGGTCGTAGGAGCGGACCTCCTCGGCGGTCCGCTCGGCGCCGGCCTCGTCCTGGCGCCAGGTGATGCCCACGTCCATGCCGGCCGCCGCGAGCGCCACGGCGGTCGCGCGCCCGATGCCGGAGTCGGAGCCGGTCACCACGGCCGTGCGCGGGTCGAAGTCGGGAGTGCGTTCCATGATCGTGGCCTTCCGTCCGTCCGGTGCGGGAACCGCCGTGCGGGGCGGTTCGGGAGCCTCAGCCTATGTCCGGCCGCAACCCCGGGCACACCCCCTGCCGTCGTCCGGGCAGCTCGTCCGGACTGCTCCTCCGGACCCGTTGCGGACCACCGCCGAGGAGAGGAGCATGTCAAGCAAGCTGACGGTCGGACGTGAGGAGACAGTCGTGGCAGCTCAGGACCAGTCAGGATCGACCGTCCCGGAGGAGCCCCGGACGTCCGGGGCGAACCGCCCGGGCGCGTCCACCCCGCGGGGGCGGCGGCAGGAGGTCGTCGCGGCGGAGAAGCGGGAGTTCGGGGGCGTGAAGTTCGGTTCCGCGTTCTTCGGCTGGATGACCGCCACGGGCATCGCCGTGCTGCTCACCGCGCTGCTCGGGGCGATCGGCGCGGGGGTGGGCGTGGCGACCAGCACCGACCCCGGCGAGATCGCGGAGCAGGTGGCCCAGGACGCCGGCACCGTGGGCCTGGTCAGCGGGATCGCCCTCGCGCTGATCCTCTTCGTCGCCTACTTCGCCGGGGGCTACGTGGCCGGGCGCATGGCCCGCTTCGACGGCGCCAAGCAGGGAGTGGCCGTGTGGGTGTGGGCGATCCTCATCGCGATCGTCCTGGCGCTCCTGGGTGCGCTCGCGGGCGAGCAGTTCAACGTGCTGCGCGAGCTCAACAGCTTCCCCCGGATCCCGATCGGCGAGGGTGCCCTCACCACGGGCGGCATCATCGCCCTGGTCGTCGCCGTCCTGATCCCGCTGCTCGCGGCGGTCCTGGGCGGCCTGGCCGGGATGCGCTTCCACCGCAAGGTGGACCAGGTCGGGATCGACCACCAGTACCGGTCCCACTTCTGAGTCCGGCCCTCCGGGAGCCGGGCCTCAGAACTCCAGGACGAGGCGCCCCCGGACGCCCCCGGCCTCGAGCCGGCGGTGCGCCTCGGCGGCGTCCGCGGCGGGCAGGACGGCGGCCACGCGCAGGGAGAGCACCCCCTCCTCCACGTGCCGGCGCAGCCGGTCGAGCTTCCGGCCCGAGTGGTACTCCCGGGGCACGCTGATCCGGTGCACGGTGATCCCGCGCCCCGGGTCCCCCGTCCAGTGCCGCACGGTCGCGAAGTCCCCGCCGTCCCGGACGGCGGGGACCGCCTTCTCGTGGAGCACGGCGGCGTCCACGAGGGCGTCGACCCCGTCGGGGAAGAACTCGCGGATCCGCTCCGCGACGTCGTCGCCGCGGGCGACCACGTGGTCGGCGCCGAGGCTCTCCACGAGCTCTAGGTCGTGCTCCGACGCGTCGGCCACGACGGTGAGGCCCTCGTGCTTGGCGAGCTCCACCACGTAGTTGCCCAGGGTGCCCGCGGCCCCGGTGACGGCCAGGGTCTGCTCGGGCTGCAGGTCCAGCACCTCGAGGATCTGCAGGGCCGTGAGCCCGTTCATGGGCAGGGTGCAGGCGGTGGCGAAGTCCGTGCCCGCGGGGAGGCGGGCGATCGAGTCGTCGGGGGCGACCAGGAGCTCGGCGTAGGCGCCCCCGTGCTCCCCGCGCGGCAGGGCGATGGCCATGACCGCCTCCCCCACCCGCCAGGCGCTGCCCGGCCCGACCTCGTCGACGACCCCGGCCGCGTCCATCCCCGGCACGTACGGCGGGCTCAGGTGCTCCAGCGGCTGTCCGCCGGCGCGCAGCACGGTGTCCGTGGGGCTGACGGCAGCCGCCCTGACCCGGATCCGCACCTCCCCGGGCCCCGGGTGGGGGTCCGGCAGCTCGTGGACGGCGAGGACCTCGGGTCCTCCGAACGACTCGACTCCGATGACCTGCATGCCCGTTCCAACCCCGGGACGGGCGAACCCATTCCGGCCCCGCTCCGATGCCGTGACGATGCCGTGGCGATGCCGTGGCGATGCCGCCGCGACATGCGGGCGGGGATCCTGTCACACCGTTGCGCCCCCGCGGGCCGGGGACCATGCTGAGGGCGGGGACCGCCGCAGCACGAGGGGGACGTCATGGCACCGGCAGAATTCATCACCCTTCCCGTCTCGGACCTGGAGCGCTCGAAGCGGTTCTACTCCGGCCTGGGCTGGCGGCTGCACCCGGCGTTCGAGGGCAGCGGGGCGGGGACCGTGGAGATCCGCGAGGACGAGCACGTCATGGTCCTGAGCGAGGACCGCCACCTGCGCCTGGTGGGCCCCGGGACTCCCGGCACCCCGGCCGACGCCTCGGTGGTCAACGCGCTCAGCGTGGACTCCCCGGACGAGATCGACACCATCGTGGACCGCGCCGTCCGCGCCGGCGGGACCGAGGGCGACGCCCAGGACTACGGCTTCCTGCGCTCGCGCTGCTTCCGGGACCCCGACGGCCACCAGTGGGAGATCCTGTGGGTCGACCCGGCGGCGGCCTCGGCGCGCGCCGCCCGCCGGGAGCCCTGACCCACGGGCCTGGGCGGCTCAGGCGCTCACTTCTCGGAGACGGCCGCGGCGAGCCGCTCGAGGGAGTGCTCCAGGGCGCCCTCCTCGAACAGCGGGAAGGACACGGCCTTCCGGGCCTCCGGGCTCGCGTGCTCCCACGAGTAGGTCTCGGTGACCAGCGTGGCGCCGGGGCCCTGGGGCTCGAGCTCCCAGATCCACTCCCAGCCCTCCAGCTCCGCGCCCTGCGGCTTGGGCCGCCAGGCGAGCAGCTTGTTCTCGTCGAAGCCGGAGACGGTGTTCTCCATGACGTAGTCGCCGCCCATGTGCTCGCCGTTCATGTTCATCACGAAGACCTGCCCGACCTGCTGGATGCGCTGGTCGTCGCCGGAGACCACCGTGCCGGAGCCGTCGATCTGCCGGTGGCGCGCGGGCAGGCTGAGGACGTCGAAGATGGCGTCGGCGGGGGCGTCGATGACGCGGCTGGCGGAGATGCTGTTCTCGGTCATGCTGTGGGTCCTTCCGTCGTCTGCGGTACGGCCTCACCGTAGGCAGACGGCACCGGTCCCTGGCCAGGGCTGTCCGCTCCCCGCGTAGCGCGGAGCCCGTCCCCCGGCTCAGCCGGGCTCCGCGCCGAGGGGCTGCCGCTCCCCCGCCAGCGCCCGCAGCCAGCCGGCGAAGCCGAGCTCGACCCGCCCGGTGCTGCGCCCCGAGGTGAGCACGCGCACCCGGTCCGTGGCGAGCACGCGGCGCCCGTGCGCCCGCGCCGTCTCCGCCAGCTCGACGTCCTCGCCGTGCGGCAGGGACCGGAAACCACCGCACGCGGCATAGACGTCGGCCCGGACGCCCAGGTTCGCCGCATGCGCGTGGGGGTGCCCCTCCTCGAGCCGGTGCAGGGCGTGCCAGCGTGCCAGGACGTCCGCGGGCAGGTCCCGGGGATCCGGTTCCACGGTGCCGAGCAGCAGTTCCGCTCCGCGCCCGGCCGCGTCCAGGTGACCCGTGAGCCAGTGGGCGGGCACCGCGCTGTCCGCGTCGGTCGACACGATCCAGGTGCGCTCCCCCACCGCACCCGCGGCGCGCACCGCCGCGGCCCGGGCCGCCCCCGGGGTGCCCCACGAGCCGACGACGACGTCCGCTCCCGACGCCGCGGCGATCCGGGCGCTGCCGTCGGTGCAGCGGTCCAGTGCCACGACGACGTCCACCCGCACCGGGGCCCGGACCGCCCGCGCCCGGGTGGCAGCGTGCTCCACCGTGGCCAGGCACCGGCCGAGCAGCCGCTCCTCGTTCCGGGCCGGGACCACGACCACCACCCGCTCCACCGGGCTCAGCACGGTCCGGCGCCGGCTGCCCGGGGCGCCACGGGCTCGAAGACCTCCAGCACGAAGTCCCGTTCCGTGTGCTCCAGCAGGCGGTGGAAGCGGGCGTCCGCGTGCACGGCCGCGTGCACGTCGGCCCCGTCGAGCGGCCAGCCCTCGATCGGGTGGCGCCAGTGGCACAGCAGGAGGTGGCCGTCCGGCTCGAGCGCTCCGGCCGCGCGGTCGAGGAGAGCGCTCAGCTGCGAGGCGTCGAGGAAGTAGCCGGTCTCGGAGAGCACCACGAGGTCGAACGGGCCGGCCGGCCACTGCTCGGGCAGCCGGCGCCGCTCCACCTGCACGCCGGGCCGCGCCGCC
Organism: Kocuria rosea subsp. polaris; assembly: GCF_001483755.1. Classification (GTDB taxonomy): domain Bacteria; phylum Actinomycetota; class Actinomycetes; order Actinomycetales; family Micrococcaceae; genus Kocuria; species Kocuria cellulosilytica. Next base: position 70,023 of record NZ_LQBK01000040.1, on the reverse strand, counting down.
AGCCGGTGCCGCGCCCGGTCGGCCGCGACACCGCTCGCGTCCACGGCCAGCACGACGTCGGCGCGGCCCGCGAGCTCTGCGGTCAGGGCGCCGACGGAGCAGCCGGCCTCCAGGACCCGGCGGTACCGGGCGCGGGGCAGTGCGGCGACGGTCACGGCGCGCTTGCGCCGCTCGTACCAGGAGGAGTCGACGTCCCACGGGTCCTCGGCGCCGCGGTGGACGTCGTCGAACACGTCGGCGGCGTCCGGTGCCGCCCCGGCGGGCGGGAGCACGAAGAAGTGCTCTGCCGGACGGCGGAACCGGGCCAGCACGTGCGGGCCCAGGAGGGCCTCGTCCCCCGGGGCCGGGGACAGCGGCAGGACCTGCGAGGCGTGGGCGGTCAGGGCCCGCTCCTTGGCCGCGCGCGCCCCGGCGTCCAGGGCGAGGACCCGGATCCCGTGCGCCGGCAGGTCGTCGGGCCCGCCCCAGTGCCACAGCCAGACGGGGTACTCGAGGCACTCGACACCGTGCGCGGCGGCGGCCGCCCGTGCCGCCCGGCCCAGCACCTCGTGGTCGACGTGCCCGTCGTCGCCCCAGGGGGCGGCGAGCACACCCCGCCGTCCGGCGGCGGCCCAGGCCGCGGCCTCGGCCACGGGGCCGCGCAGCGCCTCCCCCGCGGTGTCCAGGGCCCCGTCGGGAAGCCCCAGCAGCTCGGGCACCACGCCGTCCGCGAGACGGTCGGTGGCGGCCGCGGCCTCGGCCCGCCGCACGCGGGCGAGGTCGGCCGGCGTCCGGGTCGGGGACCCGGGGTGGGAGCGCTCGCCCAGGGTCGCCACGACCACCCGCACCCGGGCGCCGGCACGGGCCGCGAGCGAGATCAGCCCGCCCGCGCCGAGGCTCTCGTCGTCGGGGTGGGCGGCGAGGACCACGAGACGTTCGATGCCGCCGAGCAGGAGCGGACGCGCCGCCCGCAGGCGCGGGGCGCGCGCCCACACCGCTTCGGGGGTCCCGGGGTCCCGGTGGTCGAAGCTCACCACGGGCGGTCCCCGGCCGCGCCGTCGAGCAGGGCGCGCCCCAGTGCGGCGGCGTCCCGCTGGGCGTGCTCCTGCCGGACGTAGACCTGCAGGGCGCTCACCCGGCGGACGTGCTCGGGGGCGCCGGTGAGCGGTCCCGGGCCGGTGGCGGCCGAGACCTCCCCGAGCACGGCCTCCGCCGCCCGCGCGACGACGCGCCGGGTGCGCAGGGCCAGGACCGCGCCGCGGTCCCCGCCGGCCCGGCCGGCGTCGACCTGCTCCGCCGCCGCGCGCAGCGCCGTGCGGGCGGCGTGCAGGTGCGTGTCGACGACGCCGAGCGCGGCGTGGCCCAGCTGGTCGAGCGGGCGCCCGTCCGGGCGGCGGCGCCGCACGGCGTCCTCCCACAGGAGGTCGGCCACGCCCGCGGCACCGCCGTACCAGCACGCGGCCACCCCGATCCCGCCCCACGCGAAGCCGGGGCGCTCCAGGTACCACCCGTCCGGTCCGACCGGCACGGCGGGCACCGCCGTGCACCGCACGTCGCCGGTCGGCACGTCCTGCAGCCCCGCCGGCCGCCAGTCCTCGGTGCTCCCGGGGACCACGCCGGGGTGGGCGAGGTCCACGGCGAAGGCCCGGCGGCGCCCCCCGCCGGTGCTCGCCGTGACGACCGCCCGGTCCAGGTGCGCGGCGAGCGAGCACCAGGCCTTGGTGCCCGTGAGCTCCCAGCCGCCGGACCCGTACCGGGCCACGAGCTCGTGACCGGCGGCCTCGGCGGCCCAGACGCCCCAGGCGGCGGGCCGGCCGGCGAGCTCGTCGAGGCCCGCCTGGCGCAGGATCGCGAGAGCGTCCAGGTGCGGCTCCACGACGCGGGCGAGGGAGAGGTCGAGCCGGGCGAGCTCGGCGAGCCGGAGCCACAGCTGCCCGGTGCGGCCCGTTCCGGGAGCGGGGAGGTCCTCGCCCAGCTCCCTCGCCGCGGCGAGGGCGGCGCCCAGGGCGCCGGGCACGGCGGCGCGCAGGGCCGCGGCGGCCTCCTGGACACGCCCGGGCCGGGAGTCGCGGCAGGGGTGCGGAGGGGGCATGCGGTGTCCATCGGTCGGCGGCACGGGATGATCAGCCTACGTCCTGTGCCCCGGGCCCGCTGCCGTGCGCCGGCCGGGACCGGACCAGGGGCGACCGGCTCAGTAGGGCTGCTGGGACGGGTCCACCTGCTCGATCCACGCCAGCACCCCGCCCTCGAGGTGCGCGACGTCGCGGTGCCCCGAGGCCACCAGGAGCCGCAGGGCGCGCTCGGAGCGCGCCCCGGCCTTGCAGTGCAGCAGCACCCGGCGGTCCGGGGCGATCCGCGCGAGGGCCTCCCCGGACTCGAACTGCCCCAGGGGGACCAGCCGCGAGCCGGGGATCGCCGCGAGCCGGGCCTCGTAGGGCTCCCGGACGTCGACGAGCTCGAAGTCCGCGGCGCCGCGCTCCCGCGCCGCCAGCAGCGCCGCGAGCTCGGGAGCCGTCACGGTCGGGACGTGCTCGGGGGCCGGCGCCGGGCAGGCGGGAGCGCCGCCGTCGGCCCCGGTGCCGGCTGTGCCGGGAGCGAGGGACGTGACGGGCGCGCGCCCCGGCGTCGGTGCCAGCGGGATCTCCCACCAGCGTGCCGAGAGGGCGTCGTAGGTGGCGACCCGGCCGAGCATCGTGGTGCCGATCCCGGTGACCAGCTTGACGGCCTCGACCGCCATGGCGGTGCCCAGCAGCCCCGGCAGCACGCCGAGCACCCCGGCCTCGGCGCAGCTGGGCACCGTGCCCGGCGCCGGGGGCACGGGGTAGAGGTCGCGGTAGGTGGGCCCGTGCGCGCCCCAGAACACCGAGTACTGGCCGTCGAAGCGCAGGATCGAGCCCCACACGTGCGGCAGACCGGTCAGTTCGCACGCGTCGGAGACGAGGTAGCGGGTCCCGAAGTTGTCCGTGCCGTCGAGCACGAGGTCGTAGCCGGCCAGGACCTCCTCCGCGTTGGCGGCCGTGAGCCGCTCGCGGTGCTCCACCACGTGCACCAGCGGGTTGAGGTCGGCGATCCGCGCGGCGGCCGAGGCGGTCTTGGCCGCGCCCAGCGTCGATCCGCCGTGGACGACCTGGCGCTGCAGGTTGGAGGCCTCCACCACGTCGTCGTCGACGACGCCGAGGGTCCCGACGCCCGCGGCGGCGAGGTAGAGCAGGGCCGGGGAGCCGAGGCCGCCCGCGCCCACGCACAGCACGCGGGCGTTCTTGAGCCGCCGCTGGCCCTGCTCGCCGATCTCGGGGACGGTCAGGTGGCGGGCGTAGCGGCGCAGCTCGGCGTCGGTGAGCTCGGGGGCCGGCTCGACGAGCGGGGGCAGGTCCACGGCGCTCAGGCGTCCAGTCCGACCCACTCGGTGGAGCCGTCCGCGAACAGCTGCTCCTTCCAGATGGGCACCTCGGTCTTGATCCGGTCCACGAGCGCGTCGCACGCGGCGAACGCGAGCTTGCGGTGGGCGGCGGCCACGGCGGCCTCCAGGGCGGAGTCCCCGATCCGGAGCCGGCCGACCCGGTGCGCGGCCCAGATCCGCACCCCCGGGAACTCCTCGGCGACCCGGCGGGCGACCTCCTGGACGGCCCGGTCGGCGCCGGGATGGCAGGTGTAGTCGAGGCTCGTGACGGGGCGGCCGCCGTCGTGGTCGCGGATGACGCCGCTGAAGGAGACCACGGCGCCGGTGCGCTCGTCCTGCACGGCCGCGACGGCCTGCCCGTGGTCCAGCGGTTCGTCGGTCACGAACGCGGCCACGACGGCGGTCTCGGCCTGGATGGGTCCGGGGGTGCTCAACGGTCGGTCTCCTCGTGCGGTCGGGGGTCGTGGCGGGGGCCGGCGTGCCCGCGGTCGCGGTGGCCCTCCAGCTGGTCGCAGACGTGGTCGAGCAGCGGCTCCAGCACCTTCAGCCCGTCCCACACCCCGCCGGTGGAGCCGGGGAGGTTGACCACGAACGTGTGCCCGCTGACCCCGGCGTGCCCGCGGCTGAGCGCGGCCAGGGGGGTGGTCCTGCGGCCCTCCGCCCACAGTGCCTCCATGATGCCGGGCAGCTCGCGGTCGAGGAAGGGCCGGGTGACCTCGGGGGTGAGGTCGTCGGGGGCCAGACCGGTCCCGCCGCTGGTCACCACCACGCTGGGCCGGTCCTCCGGCGCCCGGGCCACGAGCAGCCGCTCGAGCTGGGCGCGGACGTCCTCGCCGTCGGCCACCACGAACGGGCCCTCCACGGTGAAGCCGTGGGAGCCGAACCAGTCCGCGGCGATCCGCCCGCTCCGGTCCTGGTAGACCCCGGCGGCGGCGCGGGTCGACGCGACGACGACGGCGGCGCTCCTCATGCCCCGTCCCCGTCGGTCCGCGCCCAGTCCCCGGACTTGCCGCCGGACTTCGCGAGCACCTTCACCTGCTCGATCTCGGCGAGCTTGTCCACGGCCTTGATCATGTCGTAGAGCGTCAGGGCGGCCACCGTCGCCGCGGTGAGCGCCTCCATCTCCACGCCCGTCACCCCGCGGGTGCGCACCGTCGCGCTGATCCGCACGCCGTCCGCCAGCCGCTCGAAGTCCACGGTCACCTTGCTGATCGGCAGGGGGTGGCACAGCGGGACGAGCTCCGGGGTCCTCTTCGCCGCCATGATGCCGGCGACCCGGGCCACGGGCAGGGCGTCCCCCTTGGGCAGGTCCGCGGCGAAGACCTGCTCGACGACGTCGGGGCGGGTGCGCAGCGTGGCCGTCGCGGTGGCCTCGCGGGTGGTGACGGCCTTGGCCGAGACGTCCACCATGTGCGCGGACCCGTCCGCCCGCACGTGGGTGAGTCCCTGCTGCTGCTCGGTCATGTCGGTCCGGTCCCCTTCGCCTGTGCCGTCGGTGCGTCCCTCCCATTCTGGCCCACGACGGCTCCGGGCGCCGCCGTGTCATCTCCTGGTACCGCGCCCGGTGCGGTGCTAGCTTGACGGGACGCGACCAGAGCGCCGTCGACGACGTCGGTGCTCGTGAAGGAGCCCACCGTGCTGTCAGACACCTCGTACCCCGTCGTGAAGGCCACGCTCCCCGTGGTCGGGGAGAACATCCAGGAGATCGCCCGGCGCTTCTACGCGCACATGTTCGGGGAGCACCCCGAGCTGCTGGACGGGCTGTTCAACCGCGGCAACCAGGCCGACGGGCGGCAGCAGCAGGCGCTGGCCGGGTCCGTGGCCGCCTTCGCCGGCTACCTGGTGAACAAGCCGACCGAGCTCCCGGACCACCTGCTCTCCCGCATCGCGCACAAGCACGTCTCCCTGGGGCTGCACCCGGACCAGTACCAGATCGTGCACGACAACCTCATGTGGGCCATCGTGGACGTCCTGGGCGACGCCGTGACCCCGGAGGTCGCCGCGGCGTGGGACGAGGTCTACTGGCTGATGGCCAACGTGCTCATCAACCAGGAGCGCGGCCTCTACGACGCGGTCCGGCTCTCCCCCGAGACCGTCTGGCGGACGTGGCGGGTGGTCGAGAAGATCCCGGAGACCGAGGACGTCACGACCTTCGTGGTGGAGCGCGTCGACGAGCGCGAGGTGAAGCGGTCCCTGCCGGGGCAGTACGTGACCCTGCGGATGGAGATGCCCGACGGGGTGCAGCAACCGCGGCAGTACAGCCTGACCCGCGCCGACGACGGCCACCACCGGCGCTTCGCGGTCAAGCGGGTGCGCGGCAACGGCACCCCGGCCGGCGAGATGTCCACCCTGCTGCACGACCGGGTGCAGGTGGGCGACGAGGTGGTGCTGTCGGTGCCCTCCGGCGACGTGGTCCTGGAGTACTCCGACCGGCCCCTGGTCCTGGCCAGCGCCGGCATCGGCGTCACGCCCATGGCGGGGATGCTCTCGCACCTGGTGAAGGACGGCTCGCAGCGCACGGTGCGGTTCCTGCACGCGGACGCCTCCCCGGAGACGTTCGCGCTGCGCGGGCAGATCGAGGAGGACCTCGCCGCCCTGGAGGACGGCTCCCTGCAGGCGTGGTTCGAGCAGCCCCGGGCGGGCGGCGAGCGCGGCGAGAACGAGCACGAGGGGTTCATGGACCTCCGCGCCGCGGAGCTGCCGAACGACGCGCAGTACTACCTGTGCGGGCCCCTGCCGTTCATGCAGGCCGTGCGCAGCGCGCTCGTCGCGAGGGGCGTCCCGGCCCGGGACATCCAGTACGAGGTGTTCGGCCCGGACCTCTGGCTCGCCGACTTCGAGTGAGGGGCCGTGCAGACGCCCGCACCGGCACGAGGACCGGGACGGGGACCAGGACGCGGCCGCAGGCCGGGACAGCGACGACGACGGAGGACACGATGACGGACACGCACGGCAACGACGTGGAGGAGCTGGCGGTCAACAGCTGCTGGGAGCTGCTGCGGGACGCGGGCGTCGGCCGCCTCGCCGTGTGGGTGGAGGACCACCCGGACATCTTCCCGGTCAACTTCGTGGTGGACCACGGGACCCTCGTCTTCCGCTCGGCGGAGGGGACGAAGCTCGCGGGAGCCCTGACCGACGTCCCCGTGGCGGTCGAGATCGACGGGTACGACGAGGCCTCCGGGAAGGCGTGGAGCGTGGTGGTCAAGGGCCGGGCCGAGCGCATCCAGCAGGTCCAGGAGCTCACGGACACCCTCGACCTGCCGCTGTTCCCGTGGCAGGCGGGCCGCAAGGGCATCTTCGTCCGGATCGTCCCGGGGCCCGTGACCGGCCGCCGGTTCCCGGTCGCGGACCCGGAGGTGTGGCGCACGCCGCTGTCGGGGGCGCGGCACTCCCCGGACGAGTGAGCGGGAGGCGGCCCGGACGAGTGAGCGGGAGGCGGCGGAGCCGCTGAGCGGGCGCCGCCCGGACACCGTCCCCGGTGCCCGGGCGGCGCTCATCCACGAGCGCGCTCGTCGACCTTCCCCCCGTTGCGCACGGTGAACGCGAGCACCAGGGCGGCCACCGCGAACACGGCCAGCAGGGTCAGTCCCACGAAGTAGCTGCTGTTCTCGGCGTCGTAGGTGGCGCCCATCACGAGCGGCGGGAAGTAGCCGCCCAGGCCGCCGGCGGCCGCGATGATCCCGCCGACCGTGCCCACGTCCCGGGGCGGGGCGGCCCGCCCCACCCAGGCGAACACGCCGCCGGTGCCCAGGCCGAGGAACAGGGCCATGGCCAGGAACGTGGGCCCGTAGACCCGCTCCGCTCCCGGCTGGAAGGCGACCACCACGGCGAGCACGGCGGTGCCCACCAGCGAGACCACCGTGACCGTCCGGGGCCCCACCCGGTCCGCGAGCATCCCGCCGATCGGGCGTGCGACCACGGCGGCGAGGGCGAAGCCGGCGGTGCGGGCACCGGCGGCGGCGGCGTCCCAGCCGTAGACGTTGTCGAGATAGGTGGGCAGGTAGTTGGAGAAGGCCACGAACGCCCCGAAGACCACCCCGTAGAGGAAGCACAGCTGCCAGGTGACCACCAGGGTGAAGGCGTGCTTCATCTTGGGCAGCACCGGCTCCGGGGTCTTGGCCGTGTGCACCGGCGAGTCGCGCAGCGCCACCGCGCAGAGCACCGCCATGACGGCGACCACGACGGCGATGGCGATGTGCGCGCCCAGGTAGCCGAGCCCGGCCACGAGCCGTGGGGTGAAGAACGCGGAGACGGCCGTGCCGACCATGCCTGCCCCGAACACCCCGGTCGCGAAGCCCTTGCGGTGGGACTCGTACCAGGCGGAGCAGAAGGGGATGCCCACGGCGAACACCGTGCCGGCGATGCCGAGGAAGAACGCCACCACCACGAGCAGCCCGAAGCTGCCGGTCCGGCCCACGAGACCGGTCAGCAGCACCAGCGGCGCGGTGACGCCCAGGACCACGGTGAACATGGTGCGCCCGCCGTAGCGGTCGGTCAGGGCGCCCACGGGCACGCGGGCGATCGAGCCCACGAAGATGGGCATGGCCACCAGGACCGCCACCCGGCCCGCGTCGAGCTCCATCTGCTCGGCGTAGCGCCTGGACAGCGGGCCGACGATGGTCCAGGCCCAGAAGCCGACGGCGGAGGCCACCGTGGCGAGCAGCAGATTGCGCAGCTGTCCCGAGCGCAGGTCCGGTGCGGCGGTGTCCGCGGAGGCTGACGATGCGGCTGACATGGTGCTCCTGCAGGGTCGGTCGGTGGGAGGGGTCAGCGGCGGCCGGCGCGGGTGCTGCCGCGGTCGGCCGGGCGGCGGGAGGAGCCGCGCACGCGGTCCTGGGTGCCCACCGGCTCCCAGCCCCGGCGCACCGGCACCAGGCCGGAGGAGGACCGCCCGTCGCGGGAGCGGTAGACGATGTACGGGCGGAACAGGTAGTGCACGGGCGCGGTGAACGCGTGCACCAGGCGGGTGAAGGGCCAGATCGCGAACAGCGCCATGGCCCACAGGGCGTGCACCTTGAAGGAGATCCCGGCGGCCGTCATCGCGGCGACGTCCGGCTGCAGGACCCAGATCGAGCGGAACCACGGGGAGACCGTCTGGCGGTAGTCGGGCACGGAGTGGTCGAACACCGAGATGAGGGTGGTGCCCAGCCCCGTGAGCAGGGCGGCCACGAGCATGACGTACATGAACTTGTCGTTCTTGGTGGTCGCCATGAACACGGGCCCGGTGGTGCGCCGGCGCCAGATGAGCATGATGATCCCGAGCAGCGTGCCCACGCCGGCCACGAGCCCGATGCTCAGGGCCAGGAAGTGGTACATCCCCTCGGTGACCCCCACGGCCTCGGTCCAGGTCTTCGGGATGATCAGGCCCATGACGTGGCCCGCCAGCACGGCGAGGATCCCGAAGTGGAACAGCGGGGACGCGATGCGCAGGATGCGCGACTCGTAGAGCTGCGAGGACCGGGTGGTCCAGCCGAACTGGTCGTACTTGTACCGCCAGACGGTGCCGCCGATCACGATCGCCAGCACGACGTAGGGCAGCACGCCCCAGAGCAGGACGTCGCCGACCCCCACCTCGGCGGCGGCCGGGACCGCCGCCTCGAGGGGGAGGGAGGTCCCGGGCGCGAGCAGGCTCGCGGCGGTGGCAGTCATGCGCTGTTCCTTTCGGTGACGGGCAGCAGGCGGGGGTCGTACGGGTCGAGGCCCACGGACTCCGTGGGCGGGCCGTAGCCGGCCATCCGCATGGCCGCGTCCCGGTCCTCCGGGGAGACCCCGGGCAGCGTGGAGCACACGAGGGCGACGACGCCGTGGTGGGGCAGGCCGTCGTCGCGCAGCGCCAGCCGCAGCAGCTCGAGGGACGGCCGGTAGCGCTGGAGCAGCTCGTAGCCGTCCTCCGGGGAGACCTTCGCCGCGAACTCGAGCACGAGCGGCAGGTAGTCCGGCAGCTCGGTCTCGTCCAGCTGCGCCCCGTGGGACCGGTAGACCTCCTTGAAGGCGGCGAGCGCCTCGCCGCGCCGCCGGGTGTCGCCGTCGGTCCAGTAGGTCAGGTGCAGGCTGTGCCGCCGGGAGAGGTCGAACTCCTGGACGTGGTCGGCCTGCACCTCGTCGAGCGGGCGGGCGCGCAGCCAGTCGAGGAGGTCCTCGGGCACGGGCGCGCCCACCTCCTCGAGGGCCTCCCGGAGGACCGGGAGCGTCGCCAGCAGCTCGCGGTCGGGGTAGCCCAGCAGCACGGCGGCGGCCTGCCGGGCCACCGCGCTGCGGCGCGGGTGCCGGTCCGTGCAGGTCCCGGGGTCGAGCGTGCCCTTCCCGGCCCTGCCCAGCAGCTTCTCCAGCAGGCTCATGGCCGGTCCCCGTCCTCGGGGCGCGGCGGGAACAGTCCCGCGGGCGCCCCCCGGCCGTCCCAGTTGAGCAGGTTGACGCGTCCGGCCATCTGCTGCTCGCCGGTGGCGGACTCCCCGGTCTGCCGCGCCTGCAGGGCGTTGAAGTTCTCCACGGCCACGGGCGTGGGGCGGCCGGACGCCTCGCCGAACACACCGGTCTGGCCCATCCCCGGCCCGCCCTCCACGTCGAGGGAGCAGCCGATCTCCTCGAGGTTGTGCGCGTCCTCCAGGTGGGCGGAGGGAATGACGTAGCGTTCCTCGTACTTGGCGATGGCCATGAGCCGGTACATCTTCTGGATCTCGGTCCCGGTCATCCCGACCGCCTCGGCGATCGACTCGTCCGGTTCCTCGCCCAAGGCGATGTCGCGCATGTAGGAGCGCATGGCGGCCAGCTTGTTGAGCACCTCCCGGATCTTTTCGGTGTCCCCGGCGGTGAACAGCTCGGCCAGGTACTCCACCGGGATGCGCAAGGAGTCGATGGCTCCGAAGAGGTTGCCCGCGTCCTCGCCGTCGTGGCCCTGGTCCTTGAGCAGGTCCACGACCGGGGACAGCGGCGGGACGTACCAGACCATGGGCATGGTGCGGTACTCGGGGTGCAGGGGCAGCGCCACGCGCAGTTCCTTGGCGAGCGTGTAGACGGGGGACCTGCGGGCGGCGTCGAGCCAGTCCTCGGGGATGCCCTCGGCCCGTGCCGCGGCGACCACCTCCGGGTCGCGCGGGTCGAGCATCAGATCCAGCTGCGCCTCGTAGAGGTCTCGCTCGTCCGGGGTCGCGGCGGCCTCGGTGACGCGGTCGGCGTCGTAGAGGAAGATCCCGATGTAGCGCAGCCGCCCCACGCACGTCTCGGCGCAGACCGTGGGGATGCCGACCTCGATGCGGGGGTAGCAGAAGGTGCACTTCTCGGCCTTGCCGGACTTGTGGTTGTAGTACATCTTCTTGTAGGGGCAGCCGGTGACGCACTGGCGCCAGCCGCGGCACTTGTCCTGGTCGACCAGCACGATGCCGTCCTCGGTGCGCTTGTAGATCGCGCCGGAGGGGCAGGACGCCATGCAGGAGGGGTTCAGGCAGTGCTCGCAGATCCGGGGGAGGTAGAAGGCGAAGGTCTGCTCGAACTCGAACTTGATCTTGTCCTCGGACTCCCGGCGGACCTTTTCCACGATCGGGTCCAGGTGACCGGCCTCGGTGACGCCGCCGAGGTTGTCGTCCCAGTTGGCGGACCACTCGATCTTCATGTCCTTCCCGGTGATCAGGGACTTGGGACGGGCCACGGGGAAGTCGTCGCCGGCGGGGGCGTTGGTCAGGGTCTCGTAGTCGTAGGTCCACGGCTCGTAGTAGTCGTTGAGCTCGGGCTGGACGGGGCTGGCGAACAGCCCGGCGAGCTTGGACCAGCGCCCGCCGGACTTGAGCTTGAGGTTGCCGCGGCGGTTGAGCTCCCAGCCGCCCTTCCACTTCTCCTGGTCCTCGTACCGGCGGGGGTACCCCTGCCCGGGACGGGTCTCCACGTTGTTGAACCACACGTACTCGGTGCCGGCGCGGTTGGTCCACGCCTGCTTGCACGTCACCGAACAGGTGTGGCACCCGATGCACTTGTCGAGCGCCATCACCATGGCGACCTGGGCCATGACTCGCATCAGTACTGGNNTGCGCGTAGCCGCCGATCATGTGGGTGGGTTTGACGAGGATGCGCGTGACCGAGTTGTGGATCCCGCCGCGGCGGCCGGTCGCCTCGGACTTCGGCACGTCGATGGTGCGCTCCTGGGCGTGGTGGACGTAGACCACGCCGGCCGGCATGCGGTGGCTGACGATGGCCCGGCCCACGTAGACGCCGTTGGTGTTGACGCACTCGACCCACTGGTTGTCGGAGACCTCGATCAGCGCGGCGTCCTGGGGGCTCATCCACACCGTGGTGCCGCCGCGGGAGAGGGAGAGCATGAAGAGGTTGTCCTGGTACTCCGAGTGGATCGACCACTTGTTGTGCGGGGTCAGGTAGCGCACGGCGACGGACAGCTCGCCCCGCTCCCCGAGCGGCGGCTCGCCGAAGAGCCGGTGCATGTCCAGGGGCGGGCGGTAGATCGGCAGGGTCTCGCCCATGTCCTTCATCCAGTCGTGGTCCAGGAAGAAGTGCATCCGCCCGGTGAGGGTGTGGAAGGGCTTGAGCCGTTCGATGTTGACCGTGAACGGGGCGTAGCGCCGCCCCCCGGTCTCCGAGCCGGACCACTCCGGGGACGTGATCACCGGGACCGGGGCGGCCTGGGTGTCGGCGAAGCTGATCCGCTTCTCCTCAGAGCCGCGGGCGAGGTCCGCGAGCTCCACCCCGGTGCGCTTCTCGAGGGTCTCGAAGCCCTGCACCGCGAGTTCCCCGTTGGTGGTGCCGGAGAACAGCAGGATCGCCTCGGCCATCCGCGCGTCGGTGTCCACGGCGGGGCGGCCCGCGGCGGCGCCGGAGTCGAAGACCCCGTGCAGGCGGGCCAGCTGGTCCACCTGGTGGGAGACGTCGTAGGTGATGTACTTCGTGGTGAAGCCCAGCTGCTCCGCCAGGGGGCCCACCGCCGAGAACTTCTCCCCGACCGCCGTGTAGTCCCGCTCCACGACCTTGAGGTTCGGCAGGTTCCGGCCGGGCACAGCCGGCAGGTCGGTGTTCTTCCAGTCGGGCGCGTGCCCTCCGGGCTGGGCGATCTCCCCGGGGGTGTCGTGGGTGAGTGCGGTGGCCACGAGGTCCTTGCGCACGCCCAGGTGCACCTTCGCCTGCCGGGAGAACTCCTCGGACAGCAGCCGGAACAGCTCGTAGTCGGTCTTGGCCTCCCACGGCGGGTTGATCGCCGGGGTGAAGGCGTGCACGTACGGGTGCATGTCCGTGGAGGACAGGTCGTGCTTCTCGTACCAGGTGGCCGCCGGGAAGACGACGTCGGACAGCAGGGTGGAGCTCGTCATCCGGAAGTCCGCGGAGACCAGGAGGTCGAGCTTGCCCTCGGGCGCCTCCTCGTGCCAGGTCACGTCCCGCGGCCGGGACGCGGAGTGGTCCTGGCCCATGACGTTGTGGTGGGTGCCGAGCAGGTGCCGGAGGAAGTACTCCTCGCCCTTCGCGGAGGACCCCAGCAGGTTGGAGCGCCACAGCACCAGAGTGCGGGCCCAGTTCTGGGGGGCGTCGACGTCCTCGACGGCGAAGCGCATCTGCCCCGACTTCAACCGGTCGGCGACCCACTGCGCCTCGTCCGGCGCCTCCCCGCGCGCCACGCCCTCGGCGGCGCGGTCCGCGGCGTCGAGGGAGTTCTCGTCGAACTGCGGGTAGAACGGCATCCAGCCCAGCCGGGTGGACTTCGCGATCACGTCCGCGGTGTGCATGCCCTTCAGGTGCCCCTCGGCGAGGGGGGACTGGAGGGAGTCGGAGGAGTAGCCGTCGGAGCGCCACTGGTCGGTGTGCATGTACCAGAACGCGGTGCCGATCATGAACCGGGGCGGGCGGGTCCAGTCGGTGGCGGCGGCCATCGCGGCCCAGCCCGTGATGGGGCGGGCCTTCTCCTGGCCCACGTAGTGCGCCCACCCCCCGCCGTTGCGGCCCTGGCACCCGCAGAGCATGAGCATCGCGAGGATCGCCCGGTAGGTGACGTCCCCGTGGTACCACTGGCAGATGCCGGCGCCCAGGATGATCATCGACCGGCCGCCGGACTTCTCCGCGTTGGCCGCGAACTCGCGGGCGGTGCGGATCACGGCCTGCGCGGGGACCGAGGTGATCTCCTCCTGCCACGCCGGGGTGTAGGGGGTCGCGACGTCGTCGAGCCCGGCCGCCCAGTCCCCCGGAAGGCCCTCCCGTCCCACGCCGTACTGGGCGAGCATGAGGTCGAAGACCGTGGTGACCTTGCGCCCGGCGACCTCCGTGACGGGCACGCCCCGGTGCAGCACCGAGCCCTCCCCCGTGGCGTCGGTGAACGCGGGCAGGTCCACGACGCTCGTGGCCCCCGCCCCCGCGGTGGCGTCCGTGACGGACAGCGCCGGGCGCACGCCCTGCAGGTCGAGGTTCCACTTCCCCTCGTCCTGCTCGTTGTAGCGGAAGCCCATGGACCCGTTGGGGACCACCGGGGTGCCCGCGTCGCGGTCGATCAGCACGGTCTTGAACGCGGCGTCGGAGGCTCCCGCCTCGTCCCCGCCCAGGTCGGCGGCGGTGAGGAACTTGCCGGGCACCACGGCGCCGTCCTCCCGCTCGTCGAGGGTGACCAGCATGGGCAGGTCGGTGTACTGCAGGACGTAGTCCTCGAAGAACGGCACCCGCCGCTCCACGAAGTTCTCCCGCAGGATCACGTGGCCCATCGCCATCGCCAGGGCGGCGTCCGTGCCGGCCTGGGCCGGCAGCCACTCGTCGGCGAACTTCGTGTTGTCCGCGTAGTCGGGGCTGACGGAGACGACCTTCGTGCCGCGGTAGCGGGCCTCGACCATCCAGTGCGCGTCCGGGGTGCGCGTGACCGGGACGTTGGAGCCCCACATCATGAGGTAGGTCGCGTCCCACCAGTCGCCGGACTCGGGGACGTCCGTCTGGTCGCCGAAGACCTGGGGACTGGCCACGGGCAGGTCCGCGTACCAGTCGTAGAAGCTGTTCATCACGCCGCCGATGAGGTTGATGAACCGGGCCCCCGCGGCGTGGGAGACCATGGACATCGCCGGGATCGGGGAGAACCCGGTGCACCGGTCCGGGCCGTAGGTCTTCACCGTGTGCACGTGGGCGGCGGCGGTCATCTCGAGGGCCTCCTGCCAGCTCGAGCGCACCAGCCCGCCCTTGCCGCGGGCCTGCTGGAAGGCCCGGCGCTTCGCGGGGTCGTTCACGACCTCCTGCCAGGCGAGCACGGGGTCCCCGCCCACCTGCTCCTTGGCCGCGCGGTACATCTCCAGGAGCACCCCGCGGACGTACGGGTAGCGGACCCGGGTGGGCGAGTAGGTGTACCAGGAGAAGGCCGCGCCGCGGGGGCAGCCGCGGGGCTCGTACTCCGGGCGGTCCGGGCCCACCGACGGGTAGTCGGTCTCCTGCGCCTCCCAGGTGATGATCCCGTCCTTGACGTAGACCTTCCACGAGCACGAGCCCGTGCAGTTCACGCCGTGCGTGGAGCGGACCACCTTGTCGTGGCTCCACCGGTTCCGGTAGAAGGCGTCCCCGGCCCGTCCGCCCTCGCGGTAGACGGCCCGGCCGTCCGGGGACTCCTCCCAGCGGGTGAAGAACTTCCCGAGCTTGAGCAGGGCGTTGGACGCGGGGCCGTCGGTGCCCGGCGGTGTCTGGCTGGCAACCATGGTGCCAACCTATCCAATTAGGCATCGGGAATTGAGATTTTTTCCTGCACCAATGAATGCCTATTCGGTGAAAAAGAATTCATGACGCATCAATCGCAGAATTCATGGTCCGTCATGAATTTCTATTTCCTTGCTTTCCTCGCCGGAACGGGGAGCACACCGCCACGGCGCCGTCCGCGGACGGCGCCGGGCTAGCCTGACGGGATGGACCGACCGACCCGCCGCCCCTCCGGCGGCCTCCACCTCGACGTGCGCGACGACGGACCCCGGGACGGTGCGCCCGTGCTGCTGCTGCACGGCTTCCCGCAGGACGGCACGTGCTGGTCCCGGGTGGCGCCCGCGCTGCGGCGCGCGGGGCTGCGCACGCTCGTGCCCGACCAGCGGGGCTGTGCCGGGCGCGCACGGCCGCGGGGCCGCCGCGCCTACCGGCTCGAGCTGCTCGTCCAGGACGCCGTGACGCTGCTCGACGCCGCGGGCGTGCAGCGCGCGCACGTCGTGGGCCACGACTGGGGCGGGATCGTGGCGTGGGCCCTCGCGGCCCGCCGGCCGGACCGGGTGGCGTCCCTCACGGCGGTCTCCGTGCCGCACCCCCGGGCCCTGGCACGCTCCCTGACGCGCTCGCCGCAGGCGCTGCGCTCGGCCTACGTCGGGGCCTTCCAGCTGCCGCTCCTGCCCGAGGCGCTGCTCGGCCCGCGCCTCGAGGACCTCCTGCGCCGGTCCGGCCTGCCCGCCGCGGACGCCGCCCGCTACGCGGCCCGGATGCAGGAGCCCGGCGCGCTCACCGGGGCCCTGAACTGGTACCGCGCCCTGCCGCTGTCCCGGCTGCGCACCGGGCCCGTCGACGTCCCGACCACGTACGCGTGGGGCAGCCGGGACCCCGCCCTGGGCCGGCGGGCCGCCGAGCTCACGGCCGAGCAGGTCCGGGGCCCCTACCGGTTCGTGGAGCTCGACGCCGGCCACTGGCTGCCGGAGACCCGGGCCGGAGAGCTGGCGGAACTGGTGCTCGAGCGCGTCGGCGGAGCCGCGGCCGCCGGGTAGCGCTCCGCCCCGCGGCCGCCGGTCCCGCGGTGGTCAGCCGCGCGGTGGCCGGCCCCGCGGTGGTCAGCCGCGCGGGGCGGGGTCCTCGGCCGGGGCGTCCCCGCGCCGGCGCCCGGGGGTCCCCGCGATGCGCAGCGCGGCCTGGACCGCCAGCAGCGCGAAGGCCGCGTAGTAGATCCACACGGAGGGGTAGAGCTGGGGGACGGTGCCGTTCTGCCCGACCAGGGTGAGCACGAACAGGACGGCGCCGGCCACGAGCAGACCGAGGTGCGCGGTGCCGAAGGAGCCCCGCTCGCCGCGGCGGGCGAGGAACATCGCCAGGACGGCGAAGAAGATCGGGAAGAGCATCTGGCCCACCACGGTGATGCCGTTCTGGTGGTACTCGTAGCGGCCGAGCGCCTGGATCACGGCGGTGGCGGCGAGGAGCAGCGGGGCGAGCAGGGACGTCATGGGGACCTGTTCTGTGCGATCGTCCGGTCGGGGCGCGGACCAGTCTAACGAGCGGCGGCAGCACACCAAGGCGCCCCCGGCCCCGGGCCGTCCGGCGGCGGGCCGGGCCCGGCGGATCAGTCCAGCAGCAGCAGCTCCACCCGGGTGCCCGCCGGCAGCTCGGTCCCGCCGGCCGGCACGAGCACGAGGGCGTTGGCCCGGGCGGCCGCGGCCAGCAGGTGGGAGCCGGGCCCGCCCGCCATCCGCACCTCGGCGCCGTCCCAGACGGCACGGCGCACCTGGGTGCGGCCGGGCAGCGGCCGCACGGCCTCCGCGAGGAGGCCCGTGGCGCGGGCCCGCGGTGCCGGGGCGCCGACGACCTCGGTCAGGGCCGGGCGGAGGAACATCTCGAAGGACACGAGGGTGCTGACGGGGTTGCCGGGCAGGCAGACGAAGGGCACGCCGCCGGGCGCCGCCAGGCCCTGCGGCCCGCCGGGCTGCATCGCGACGTGCACGAACTCCCCGTGGGGCGCCAGCACCTGCCGCACCACCTCGTAGGCGCCCTCGCTGACCCCGCCCGAGGAGACGAAGAGGTCGGGCCGTGCCGCCGTGTCCTCGGTCAGGCGCGCCGCGAAGGCGCCCGCGTCGTCGGAGACCAGATGGGCGCCGATCACCTCGACGCCCGCCTCGGCGAGCTGGGCGCGCAGGATCGCCGCGTTCGCGTCGAAGATCTGGGCGGGTCCGCGCGCGGCGCCGGGGGCGACGACCTCGTCGCCCGTCGTGTAGAGCACGGCCCGGGGGCGGGCGCGCACGGTCAGCTCCGCGAGCCCCAGGGCGGCCGCGAGACCGATCCGGGCGGGCGTGAGCCGCTGCCCCGCGACCAGCGCGGTGGCCCCCTCGGCGACGTCCTCGCCCGCCCGCCGGACGAACCGCCCGGCGGGCTGGTCCGCCGGGAGCCGCACGAGCGTCCCCGGTGCGGGGAACCCCCCGGGCAGCGACTCCTCGACGGGCACCACCGCGTCCGCACCGGGCGGCAGCGGCGCGCCGGTCATGACGGGGGCCGCCTCCCCGGGGGCCAGCGGCCCGGGGACGTGGCCGGCGGGCACGGGGGCGACGACGGCGAACGGCGTGCGCCCGTCCTCCCCCGGCGCCGCCCGGCTGTCGGCGGCACGGATCGCGAAGCCGTCCATCTGGGAGTTGTCGAAGGGCTGCAGGCTCAGGGGCGCCACGAGGTCCGCGGCCAGGACCCGGCCCGGCGCGGCCGCCAGCGGGACGGTCTCCGTCCGGGGCCGCAGGCCGCGCAGGGCGTCCACGACCGCACGGCGGTGCTCGTCGACGTTGCGGACCGGGTGCTGCACGTGCCTGCTCATCCCCCCAGGGTAGGTGCCGGGGCCGGGCCCGGCCTGGCAGGATCGGGGCCATGACGCGACGGGACGTGGAGCACACGCCGGACGGCCGGTGGGTCGTGGTGGACGGGCGCCGGTGGCGACGCCAGGACCCCGCCCTGCCCCCGGACGCGGCGGCCCGGCTGCGGTCCCACCTGGGCCGGGCCCGCGCGGCCGTCCGCACGGTGCGCAGGGACGGCACGGAGGAGGAGCTGCGGGCCGTCCGGGACCGGGTGGGGCTCGCGAAGCTGGGCCTCGGCGAGCGCGGCACGCCGTGGTGGGAGCAGACGCCGGACGAGCGGAAGGGCCGGTGGTCCGCGGCCCTCCGGCAGCTGGACGCGCTGGCCCCGCCGGAGCGGGACGACGGCTGACCGTGCGCCGGAGATGACGCCCGGGACGGCACGGGGCGTTCCCGGCGTGCCGGGGCCTGCATACACTGGGCGGACATCCCGGCGCCGGAGCCCTGCGTGCCGGACGGAACCACCGAGGCGGTGACATGAGCGTTTCCCTGGGACTTCCGCAGGTCCGCAGTGCCGGTCCGGCGCCGAGCGGCGCCCCGGCCGAGGCGGGGCTCGTGGACCGCCACGGCCGCCGCGCCACCGACATGCGGCTGTCGGTGATCGACAAGTGCAATCTGCGCTGCACCTACTGCATGCCCGCCGACGGCCTGCCCTGGCTGCCCGCCGCGCAGCTGATGAGCGCGGACGAGATCGTCCGGCTCGTCGGCGTGGGCGTGGCGCAGCTCGGGATCGCCGAGCTGCGCCTCACCGGCGGGGAGCCCCTGGTCCGCCGCGACCTCGAGGAGATCGTGGCCGGGGTGCGCGCCGCGCACCCGGCGCTGCCGGTCTCGCTGACGACCAACGGCATCGGCCTGGCCGGACGCGCCCGGGGCCTCGCGGAGGCGGGACTGACCCGGGTCAACATCTCCCTGGACAGCCTCAGCGCCGAGACGTTCCGGGCCCTGGCCCGCCGCGACCGCCTCGCCGACGTCCTGGCCGGGGCCGAGGCCGCGGCCGCCGCGGGGCTGTCCCCGGTGAAGATCAACGCGGTGCTGATGCGCGGGGTCAACGACCACGAGGCCGCCGACCTGCTCGCGTGGGCGCTCGAGCGCGGCTTCGCGCTGCGCTTCATCGAGCAGATGCCCCTGGACGCCGACCACGGCTGGACCCGGGCGGACATGGTCACCGCCGCCGAGATCCGCGACCGGCTCGGCGAGCGGTTCCGGCTGTCCCCGCACCCGGGCCGGCGCGACGGCGCCCCGGCCGAGCTGTGGGACGTGCGCCCCGCGGCCTCCGCCGCGGACCCCGCGCAGGACCCCGGTGGCGGGGACCCCGGTGCCGGGGACGAGCCGCTGGGCACCGTGGGGGTGATCGCGTCCGTGACGGAGCCCTTCTGCGCCGACTGCAAGCGGACCCGGATCACCGCCGAGGGCAGGGTGCGGTCCTGCCTGTTCTCGCACGAGGAGGTCGACCTGCTCCCGCTGCTGCGCGCCGGGGCGAGCGACGTGGAGCTGGCCGAGCGCTGGCGGGCCGCGATGTGGGCCAAGCCGGCCGCCCACGGGATGGACCACGTGGGCCTGGACTCCGCCGACTACGTCCAGCCGGAGCGCTCCATGAGCGCGATCGGGGGCTGAGGCGACATGCTGGTGCGCTACTTCGCGGCTGCCCGGGCCGCGGCCGGGACCGAGGCCGAGACCGTGCCGCTGGACCGGCCCGCCCGGTCCCGCCGGGAGGTGGAGGAGCTGCTGGCGCGGCGGCACCCGCAGCCTCCGCCGGGGCAGCCGCCGCTGGCCGAGGTGCTGGCCCGGTCCAGCTACCTGCTCGACGGCGTGGCCTGCCCCGACCCGCAGGCCCCCGTCCCGGACGGGGCGGTGCTCGACGTCCTCCCGCCCTTCTCGGGCGGGTGACCGGATGAGCGCCCCGGGTCCGACCCCGGTCTTCCACGCCGTGGTCCTGGCCGGCGGCCGCTCCGCGCGCCTGGGCGGACGGCCCAAGGCCCGGCTGCGGCGGGAAGGACGCACCCTGCTGGAGCTCACCCTGGACGCGGTCCGGGAGGCGGCGGGCGTCGTCGTCGTCGGGCCCCCCGACCTGGCTCTTCCCGAGGGCGTGCTGCTGACCCGCGAGGACCCCCCGTTCTCCGGGCCGGCGGCCGGCATCGCCGCCGGGCTGCGGGCCCTCGGCGACCTGCCCGGCGCGGACTGGACCATGACGCTGGCGTGCGACATGCCCGGGGTGTCGCGGGCGGTGCCCCTCCTGCTGGCGGCCGCCCGGAGCGAGCCCGGCGCCGCCGGCCACGTCTGCGTCCCGCCCGGCGGCCACCGCCAGCCCCTCGCCGCCCTCTACCGCAGCGACGCGCTGCGCGGGGCGTTCGCGGGGCGGGACGCCGCGGACCGGTCCGTGTTCTCCTTCGTGCGCGAGCTCCCCCTGCGGGACGTCACCGTGCCCGAGGACGCCACCGCGGACGTCGATACGTGGGACGATGTGCAGAGGCACCACCTGACCTGACCACGAGCGGGCGGCCCACCGCCCGGGAGGAGCAGCGCATGCCCGAGGACCTGAGCCCGGCCGAGAACGAGATCTTGGAGCGGTGGATCACGACGGTGCGCGGAGCCCTGGACGTGCCCGGCACCGAGCTCCCCCTGGACGCCGTGCTCGGCCTCAGCGGCCGGGTCGCCCACGGCACCGTGCGCCCCGCCGTCCCGGCCACCGCCTACCTGCTCGGCTACCACGTGGGCCGTGCCGCGGCCGCGGGCGAGGACGAGCAGCTCGTCCTGGCACGCGCCCTGCAGACCGTCGACGGCCTCGTCGCCGCCGCCCGCCGATCCCCCGAGGAGAACTGATGTCCGGACTGCCCCTGCCCCACGACACCAACAGCCCCTACACGCACGCGCTGCCCGTCATCGAGGACGACAGCGGCACGCCCGAGAGCGCCCCGGAGGAGGTGGAGACCCTCCACGACGCCGAGTGGCACCGGGCACGGCAGTTCTCCTACGAGATCGCCGCCGCGCTGCCCAGCCACTGGCTGCCCCTGCACGAGGCGCTCGGCGAGGTCCTGGCCGAGGACGTCACCGCGCCGATCCCGGTCCCGCACTACGCCTCCTCCGCCATGGACGGCTACGCCGTGGCGGGCCCCCAGCCGTGGACGGTGGTCTTCCCCGAGCCCGTCGAGACGGATCCCCGCAAGATGCTGACCATCCCGCCGAAGGAGCTCTACCGGCCGGTGCTCAACCTGGAGCCGGGAGAGGCCACCCGCATCGTCACCGGCGGCCTCGTGCCGGCCGGGGCCCGGGCCGTGCTGCGGGACGAGTACGCCCACCTGTCCGAGGAGGGGACCGTGCTCACGATCGCCGCCCACGCCCCCTCGGCCGAGGACATCCCCTACGGGCAGAACATCCGCCGCACGGGCGAGGAGGTCGCGGCCGGGGACGTCATCCTGCACGCCGAGTGCCTGCTCAACCCGGCGCACATCGCCTTCGCCGCCGTCAGCGGCCACGACATGCTCCCGGTCCGGCGCCGTCCGCGCGTGACCATCCTGCTCACCGGCAGCGAGGTCGTCGAGGACGGGATCCCCGAGCCTGGTCAGGTCCGGGACGCCTTCGGCCCCCAGCTGCCCACGTTCGTGGAGATGCTCGGCGGGTCGGTGGACCAGCTCCGGCGCGTCGAGGACACCGCCAAGGCGATGCTCTCCGCCCTGACCGAGGCGCCCTCCGGCATGGCCTCGGTGCTCGACGCCCGCACCGAGGTGGTCATCACCACCGGGGGGACCGGGCACTCCGACGCCGACCACGTCCGCTCCGCGCTCCTGGAGCTGGGTGCGGTCTTCCTGCTCGACGGCCTCGCCCAGCGCCCCGGGCACCCCACTTTCCTGGCCCGGCTGCCCGAGGACGGTCCCTTCGTCGTCGGCCTGCCCGGCAATCCGCTGGCCGCGATGACCAGCATCTTCACGGTGGCCGAGCCCCTGCTGGCCAAGCTGCACGGCGACCAGCCCCCGGCCACGCGCACCCTGCCCGCGACCGAGGAGCTGCCGGGCCAGAAGGTCACCGCCCTGGTGCCCGGCTACCTCCGGGACGGGACGGTCTCCCCCCGGGACCGGGTCGGCGCGAACATGCTGCGCGGGCTCGCGCACGCGGACGTCATCGCCGTGGTCCCGCCGGGCGGGGTGGCCGCCGGCCAGGACGTCGAGGTGGTCCCCCTGCCCTGGCGCTGAGCCGCCGCAGAGCACCCAGCCGCCGCGGCACGCCGAGGGCCCGGACACCCGTGGTGTCCGGGCCCTCGGCCCGTCCCGCCCGCACCGCGGACCCGGCCCGGGCTCAGGCGGTCGTGAAGAGGACCAGCGCGCCCAGCACGAACACCGTGGAGGCGGCGAGCGCGCACGCGAACTCCACGACGATCCCCAGGCCGGCCGCCTTGAGGCCCGCCCAGCTGGCGTCCAGCGCCGCCCGGAGGTCGCGCCGGCGGGCGGTCTCGCTCAGGAGCAGGCCCACGAAGAACCCCACGAAGATCCCCACCACCGGGATGACGAACAGCCCCACCACGGCGCCGGCCGCGGCGTGCAGGAGGGAGCGGTTGGGGATCTGCCGGCGCTTGAGCCGGGTCCCCGTGAGCACGGCGCTCGCGGCCATCCCGGCGATCGCCAGCGCGGAGCCCACGGCCAGGACGGTCCAGCCCTCGACGGCCTGGACCGTGAGCGCCCAGACCAGCAGCCCGACCACGATCAGGATCGACCCCGGCAGCACCGGCACCACGACGCCGAGGCACCCGACGACGAGCAGGGCGGCGGCGACGAGGGTCGCGATGATCTCGGCAGTCACGCCCCCATCGTAGGCGGCACGTCCGGCGGCGACCGCCCTCTATACTGGTATCTGATCCGCAAATTAGCAGAGCAGGTGAGTACCGTGCACGCATCCGCACGCCCCGGAGGGCGGTCCTCCTGGCACCGCCGGGCCGGCCGGCCGGTCCGCCTGTGGATGGCGGTCCTGCTGCTCGTGGTCCTCTTCCACCGCTGGATCCCGGAGACGCGGTGGCTGCTGGTGCACGTGGTCACCCTGGGGCTCGTCACCAACTCGATCCTGGTGTGGTCCCAGCACTTCACCGACTCCCTGCTGAAGAACCGGGTGCCCGACGACGCCCGGGGCCGGCAGCTGGCCCGGATCGGGCTGCTCAACGCCGGCACCGCGCTGCTGGTCGTGGGCCTCCTCACCGGCTGGTACGGCCTGGTGCTCGTCGCGTCGACCGCCGTGGGCGCCGCGGTGGCCTGGCACGGCGCGTCCCTGCTCCGGCAGCTGCGCACGGCGCTGCCGTCCCGGTTCGCCGTGACCGTGCGCTACTACGTGACCGCGGCCTTCCTGCTGCCGGTCGGCGCCGTCCTCGGCGCGCTCCTGGCCGCCGGCCCCGCCGCCGGCCGGCACGCGCGCCTGCTCCTCGCCCACGAGGCCGTCAACGTCCTGGGCTTCGTGGGCCTGACCGTCGCCGGGACCGTGCTCACCCTGTGGCCCACGATCCTGCGCACGCGCCTGCCGGAGCGCTCCACCCGGGTCGGCGCCGCCGCGCTGCCCGTGCTGGCCGGCGGGCTGGTGCTCACCGGGACCGCGGCGCTGGCGGGGTCCTCCGCGCTCGCCGCGGCGGGACTGGTCGTGTACGCGGCGGGGCTGGGCGCCGTGGTCGGGGTGCTCGCGCAGGCCGCGGGGCGGGCCCGCCCCGCCGACTACGCGGGCTGGTCCGTGGCGGCCGGCGTCCTGTGGTGGGCGGCCACCACGGTCGCGGCCGCCCTCGTCGTGGGCCTGCGCGGGTTCGACGCGGCGGCGCTGGGACAGCTGACCGTCCCGTTCGTGGCCGGCTTCCTGGTCCAGGTGCTGCTGGGGGCCATGAGCTACCTCCTGCCGGTGACCATGGGAGGCGGCCCGGCGACCGTGCGGGCGGCCCACCGGGCCATCAACCGCGCCGGGACGTTCCGCGTGGTGGTCGTCAACCTGTGCGTGCTGCTCTTCGCCCTCCCACCGGGCACGGTGCCCTCCTGGGTCCGGGCCGTGGTCTCCCTCCTGGGCGCCGCGGCGCTCTTCGCGTTCGTCCCGCTCATGGTCTCCGCCGCCCGGATCTCGGTGGCGGGGCGCCGGGCCGCCGTGGCCCGCCGGACCGGGGAGCCGGCGCCCGCACCGGAGGCCGTCGCCCCCGCCGCGCCTCCGCGGCCGGCCCGCGAGGCGCTGGCCGGAGTGCTGGTGGTGGCCCTGGGCGTCGCGGCGGGCATCGCCGCGAACCCCGCCGCGGCAGGCTTCGACCTGCGCGGCGGCGGCTCCGGGGTCCCGGCCACGGGCGGGACGACCACCGTGCAGGTCAGCGCCCGGGAGGGAATGCGCTTCGAGCCCGCCACGGTGGAGGTCCCGCTCGGCGACGAACTCGTGATCGAGCTCACGAACGAGGACCCGACCAACGTCCACGACCTCGTCCTGGCCTCCGGCACGAGCTCCGGGCGCGTCGCCCCCGGGCGGACGGTGACCGTGGAGGCCGGCGTGGTCGACGGCTCCCTGGAGGGGTGGTGCTCGATCGTCGGGCACCGCAGCATGGGCATGACCCTCGACGTGGTCGCGGTCGGCGCGGACGGCGCTCCCGGCGCCGCGGCCGGACCGGAGCAGGGCGCGCCCGGACCGGTCCCGGCCGGCACCGATCCGGCCGCCGGGGCGGACCTCGCGGCCGCCCCGGGAGCGGACGCCGAGGTCCGCTCCCCCGTGCTCGAGCCCGTCGGGGAGGGTGTGCTGGAGGACGGCCGGCGGGTGCACCGCGTGGACCTCGACGTCTCCGAGGGCGAGCACGAGATCGCCCCCGGCGTCCGCATGCGGGCGTGGACGTACAACGGCCGCTACATGGGCCCCACGCTGCACGGGGAGGTCGGCGACGTCTTCGAGATCACGCTGCGCAACGGCGGCACGATGGGGCACTCGGTGGACTTCCACGCCGGCACGGTGGCGCCCGACGAGAACATGCGCACCGTCGCCCCGGGGGAGTCCCTCGTCTACCGCTTCGAGGCGGTGCGCTCGGGCATCTGGCTCTACCACTGCTCCACCGCCCCGATGAGCACGCACGTGGCGGCGGGCATGTTCGGCGCCGTGGTGATCGACCCGCCGGGGCTCCCCGAGGTGGACCACGACTGGCTCCTCGTGCAGAACGAGACGTACCTGGGCCCGCCCGAGGAGACCGCCGGCGACGGGGCCGGCGTGGGGGTGGACGCGGTCGTGGACCCCGCCAGGATCCCGGGCGGGGTGCCCAGCCTGACGGTCTTCAACGGGCACGCCACCCAGTACCTGCACGAGCCGCTGACCGCCCGCACCGGCGAGCGGGTGCGGATCCGGGTCCTCGCGGCCGGTCCGTCCACGGGGCTGAGCTTCCACGTGGTGGGCGGTCAGTTCGACACCGTGCACAAGGAGGGCGCCTACCTCCTGGAGCCCGGCGGCGCGGGGTCCGGCGGGGCCCAGGCCCTCGACCTCGCCCCCGCCCAGGGGGGCTTCGTGGAGCTGGAGTTCACCGAGCCGGGCACCTACCCCTTCGTCAACCACTCCCTCGTGGAGGCCGAGCGGGGAGCCCGCGGCCTGATCGAGGTCATCGGCTGACCCGTCCCGCCCGCCGGGCGGGACGGGTGCTGTCCCCCCAAGAGGCCGCAGACCGGGACGGCCGGGTCCTCCTAGCCTGGAACGGATGGCCACCACCGTCCTGGACCCCGCGCGCCCCGGCGCCGAAGGAACCGGCGCCGATACTGCCGGCGCCGAGGAAGCCCGCGCCGAGAAAGCCCGCGGCCGAGGAGCCCGCACGGCGGAACCTGCCCCGCGCGGTTCCCCGTGGTTCCTGCTGGCCTCCGTGGTGCTGCTCCTGATCGGCACCGGCGGGCTCTTCCACGCCAACACCCCCGGGTGCTGCGGGACGCCCGCGGACGAGGGGCCGAGCCGCACCGCCCCCGTGCCGGAGCCGTGGGGCGACGACGTCCTGGCCGCCGCCGAGCTCTCGGGGCTCCCGCCCGAGATCGTGGCCGCCCAGCTGGACGTCGAGAGCCGGTGGGACCCGCGGGCCGTCAGCCACGCCGGCGCGCAGGGTCTCGCCCAGTTCATGCCGGACACGTGGGAGCGCTACGGGCGCGGCGACCCCTTCGACCCGCGGGCCGCCATCCGCGCCCAGGGCGTCTACCTCAAGGACCTGCGGCGCATGGTGCGGGGACTGGCGCCCGCCTCGGCCCAGGAGGAGATCGACCTGGTGCTCGCCGCCTACAACGCCGGGCCCACGGCGGTCCTGCGGCACGGCGGGATCCCGCCGTTCGCCGAGACCCGCGGCTACGTGGCGCAGATCCGCGAGCTCGCGGCCACGACGTACGCCGGCATCGGCGCCTGAGCCCCGGTCAGCCGGCGGCCCGCCGGCTCCGCGCCAGGCCCCGCAGCGCCCTGCGGGCGGCGTGGTAGCCGGCCATGCCGTGCACCCCGCCGCCCGGCGGGGTCGACGACGAGCACAGCCAGACCCCCGGCACCCCGGTCGCGTAGGGATCGGCCTGCACGGCCGGGCGGAACACCTGCTGCAGCCCGTCCAGGGAGCCGCCGCCGATGTCCCCGCCCACGAGGTTCGCGTTCCACGCCTCCAGCCGGGCCGGTGAGGTGTCCACGCGCTCGAGGACCCGGTCGCGGACCCCGGGGGCGAAGCGCTCGAGCTGGCCGAGCACCCGCTCCCCCGCGCGGGGGTCGTCGCACCCGTGCGGGACGTGGGCGTAGGCCCACAGCACCTCCCGGCCCGCGGGCGCCCGGGACGGGTCGGCCGCCCCCTGCTGCGCCACGAGCACGAACGGGCGCTCCGGCAGCCGGCCGGCCCGGGCCTGCTGCTCCGCGGCGCCGATCTCGGCGAGGGTCCCGCCCACGTGCACGGTCCCCGCCTGCGCCACGCGCGGGTCCCGCCAGGGCACGGGGCCGTCCAGCAGCAGGTCCACCTTGTAGGAGGCCGTGCCGTAGCGCCACCGGGCCAGCGCCCGCCGGTACCGGCCCGGCAGCTCGAGCCCGCGCAGGCCCAGCACCTGCCGGGGCGTGAGGTCCAGCAGGACGACGTCGGCCGGCCGCACCCGGGCCAGGTCCGTCACCGGGGAGCCGAGGAGCACGCGGCCGCCGTGCTCCTCGAGGTCGGCCACGAGGGCGTCGACGACGGCCTGGGAGCCGCCGCGCGCGACCGGCCACCCGGTGGCGTGGGCGGCGGCGCCGAACAGCGTCCCGAAAGCGGAGGTCAGGGCGTGCCGCGGGGGCAGCACCGCGTGGGCGGCGGACCCGGCGAAGAGCCCCCGGGCCTGCTCGGTGCGGAACAGCGCCCGCGCCGTGGCCGCGGCGGGCCACGGCGCGCGCAGGCCGAAGGACGCCAGGGCCCGCGGGTGCTCGGGCACGCGCACGAGCGGGCCCAGCACGGACTCGACCGTCTCCTCCCAGCGCTCCACCACGCCGCGGTGCAGCAGGGACCACGCCCGGCCGTCCGGACCCAGCCCCGCCGCCGTGCGCTCGAGCGAGCGGTGCAGCAGGCCCGGCGGGCCGTCGTCGAGCGGGTGCGCCGCGACGACCGGCGGGTGCAGCCACTCCAGGCCGTGCCGGTGCAGGCCCAGCCGGGCGAACAGCGGGCTGGCCACGCCGAAGGGGTGCACGGCGGAGCCGAGGTCGACCACCGTGCCGGGGCCGAGGGCGGCGGCGGAGCGGGCCGCGCCCCCGGCCGCGCCCGCCGCCTCGTGGACCGTGACGTCGAGCCCCGCACGGGCCAGCACCACGGCCGCAGCCAGCCCGTTGGGCCCCGAGCCGACGACCGCGGCCGTTCCCCGCACGGGCCGTCCTACCCGGCCAGCGCGCTGCGCATGGTCCGCAGCGCCACGGACAGGGACGCGAGCTCGGCGGAGGCCTCGCCCGTGTCCTCGGCCTCGATCTCCCCCAGCACCTCCCGCAGCCGGCTCAGCCGGGACTCGTTGCTGGCCTCCCAGGCCTCGACCTTCTGCCGCGCGTCCTGCCCGGGCGCCTCGAGGGCCTGGTCGGCGAGGGCCACCAGGGTCGCGTAGACGTCCTCCCGCATGGACATCCGCGCCAGGTTCTCCCAGCGCGTGGTCTGCGGCAGGCCGGTGATCCGGTTGAGCAGGCTCTCGATGCGGTAGCGGTCGTAGAGCCGGAAGTAGACCTTGGCGATGGTCTTGATCTGCTCCTCGTCGAGGCTGCCGTCCTCGGCGATCGCCTCCCCGGAGGCATGGGCGAGGCGGGCCACGTCCAGCAGCGCGAACGCGTCCAGCAGCTGCGACCACTCCGTGGCCAGCGGGCCGGGGACGCCCTGCCGCTCGGCGGCCTCCGCCCGGGAGTCGACCCGCTGCCGGGAGTCCTCCCCGAGCAGCCGGTCCTCGAGGAACCGGATGTCCACCGTGGGCTTGTAGCGGTCGATGACCTCGGCGACCGGGTTGGCGGTCTCCTCCCGGTTGATGAGCCAGCGCACCACGCGGTCCAGCAGGCGGCGCATGTCCAGGAACATCCGGTCCCACATCTCGGTGGGCACGTCCGCGGGCAGCTCCCGGTGCTGGTGGGCGTAGCGGTCGATCTCGTAGATCTGCACCGCGGCCACGAAGGCGCGGGCCACCTCCACGGGCCCGCACCCGGTCTCCTCCATCACGCGGTAGACGAAGGGGATGCCGCCGTAGTTGACCATCTGGTTGGCCACGACCGTGCCGATGATCTCGGCGCGCAGGGGGTGGGTGCCCACGAGCTCGCCGAAGCGCCGCGTGATCTGCTCCGGGAAGTAGGCCTCCAGGACCTCCACGAACCACGGGTCCTCGGCGAGGCCGCCCTCCACCAGGGCCTCCGAGAGCTGGATCTTGGCGTAGGCCGCCAGCACGGACAGCTCCGGGGACGTGAGCCCGTGGCCCGTGCGGACCCGCTCGCGCAGCTGCTCGTCGGTGGGCAGGAACTCGATCTCCCGGTCGAGGTCGGCCGCCTCCTCGAGCCAGTGCATGAACCGGATGTAGGCCTCGTTGAGGGACCGCACGCGGGCCCGCTCCGTGGTGAGCAGCACGTTCTGCGCCACGTTGGTCTCGAGCACCAGCCCGGCGACCTCGTCGGTCATGGCCTCGATGAAGTCCGCGCGCTCGTCCGCGGAGAGCTCCCCGGCCACGACCATGCGGTCCACGAGGATCTTGATGTTGACCTCGCGGTCGGAGGACTCCACGCCCCCGGAGTTGTCGATCGCGTCCGTGTTGATCAGCACCCCGTTCAGGGCGGCCTCCACCCGGCCGAGCTGGGTGCAGCCCAGGTTCCCGCCCTCGCCGACGACCTTGGCCCGCAGGTCCCGGCCGTCGACGCGGATCGCGTCGTTGGCCTTGTCCCCCACGTCCGTGGAGGTCTCCTGCGCCGACTTCACGTACGTGCCGATCCCGCCGTTGTACAGCAGGTCGGCGGGCGCCGTCAGGATCGCCCGCATCAGCTCGATCGGGGAGAGCTCCTCGACGCCGTCCTCGAGGTCGAGGGCCTCGCGGACCTGCGGGGAGATCGGCACCGACTTCACGGTGCGCGAGTACACGCCGCCGCCGGCCGAGATCTTCTCCGGGTCGTAGTCCTGCCACGAGGACCGGGGGCGGCCGAACAGCCGCTCGCGCTCGGCGTAGGAGACCGCCGGGTCCGGGTCGGGGTCGAGGAAGATGTCGCGGTGGTCGAACGCGGCGACCAGCCGGATGTGCTCGGAGAGCAGCATGCCGTTGCCGAACACGTCGCCGGACATGTCGCCCACGCCCACCACGGTGAAGTCCTCGGTCTGGGTGTCGACGCCGAGGGCGAAGAAGTGCCGCTTCACCGACTCCCAGGCCCCCCGGGCGGTGATGCCCATGGCCTTGTGGTCGTAGCCCACCGAGCCGCCCGAGGCGAAGGCGTCCCCGAGCCAGAACCCGTACTCCGCGGAGATCGCGTTGGCGGTGTCCGAGAAGGACGCCGTGCCCTTGTCCGCGGCCACCACCAGGTAGGAGTCCTGCCCGTCGCGGCGCACCACCTGCTCCGGGTGCACGGCGACGTCCCGGCCGGACTCGTCCCGGACGAGGTTGTCGGTGATGTCCAGCAGCGAGGCGATGAACAGCTTGTAGGCCTCCCGGCCCTCGGCCACCCAGGCGTCCCGGTCCACGGCCGGCTCCGGCAGCTGCTTGGGGTAGAACCCGCCCTTCGCCCCGTTGGGCACGATCACGGAGTTCTTCACCATCTGCGCCTTGACCAGGCCCAGGACCTCGGTGCGGAAGTCCTCGCGGCGGTCCGACCAGCGCAGGCCGCCGCGGGCCACCGGCCCGAAGCGCAGGTGCGTGCCCTCGACCCGCGGGGACCACACCCAGACCTCGAACATCGGGTGCGGCAGCGGGGCCGTGCTGATCCGCCGGGGGTCCAGCTTGAACGCCATGGTGGGGCGGTGCCGGTACACGTTGGTGCGCAGGGTCGCGGCCATGATCTCGGCCAGGGCCCGCAGCAGCTTGTCCGCGTCCAGGGTCGGCACCTCGTCCAGGGCCTCGGTGAGCCGGCCCTGCGCGGCGTCGCGCTGGGAGGCGCGCACGGCGTCGTCGAGCGCCGGGTTGAAGCTCGCGTCGAAGAACTCGACGAGCGCCCGGGTGACCTCGGGGAACGCCAGGAGCGTGTCCGCGATGTAGTCGAAGGAGTTGGGGTGCCCCAGCTGCAGGAGGTACCGGACGTAGGAGCGCAGCACCGCCACGGTCCGCCACGTCATGCGCTCCGTCAGCACCAGCCGGTTCAGGGAGTCCGACTCCGAGCGGTTGGCCAGCACCGCGCACAGGGTGTCCTCGATGAGGTCCTCGGTCTTGGCGTCCTCCGGGCCGGTCGCGTCCACGCCCTCCGGCAGCCGCACCCCGAAGTCGTAGAGCTGGAAGTGCCGGCCGTCGGCGGGGGCGACCTCGTACGGCTTCTGGTCGAGGACCGTCAGGCCGAGGTTCTGCAGCATCGGCAGCAGCGCGGTGAGGGACAGCGAACGGGTCAGGTAGATGTTCAGCCGCACGCCCGCGGGGTCGTCGACGACGCGCACCTCCGCGGGCAGGTCCGGGTCCCGTCCCCACAGCTCCTCGCAGCGCTGGAGGTCCAGGAGCGCCTCCTCGATCTCGTAGTCCGCCCGGTAGGCGTCCGGGAACGCCTCCGCCCAGTTCTCGGCGTGGGTGCGCGCGAGCTCCTCCGGGAAGTTCCGGTGGATCGCCCGGGCCAGCGCCTCCGGCCAGGAGCGCACCGCGGCCCGCAGCCGCGCCTCCAGGCCCTCCCGGTCGAAGGACTGCACCTCACCGGTGTACGGCAGCCGGATGCGGAAGAACAGGCGGGCGAGCGTCGAGGAGGACAGCCGGGCGTCGAAGTCGATGGACTCGGCGTCGAAGGTGCGCTCGAGCTCCTCCTCGATCCGCCGGCGCACCGACGTGTTGTACCGGTCGCGGGGGAGGAAGACGACCGCGGACATGAACCGCCCGAAGTGGTCCTGGCGCAGGAACAGGCGGGTCTGGCGCCGCTCGTCCAGGCCCATGACGCCGCGCATGATGTCGTAGAGCTCGTCCGCGGTCATGTGGAACAGCTCGTCGCGCGGGTAGTCCTCGATGTTGCCCATGAGGTCCCGGGCGGAGTGCGAGTCCTCGAGGAAGCCGAACCGCTCGGCGACCTCCGCCATCTTCTCCTTGATCAGCGGCGTCTCGCGGGCCGGCGTGTTGTAGGCGCGGCGGGTGAAGAGCCCCAGCACCAGGTACTCGCCCACGATCCGGCCCTCGTCGTCGTACTTGGCGACGCCGATGTAGTCGAGGTACTCCCGGCGGTGGATCGACGAGCGGCGGTTGGCCTTCGTGATGAACAGCGTGCCGGCCTCGCGCGCGTGCTCCCGGCCCAGGCCGGTCAGGACCTGCCGGTGCGGCCTGGCGTCGTGCTCCACGAGCAGGCCCCGGCCGGTCCCGGGGCGGCTGACCAGGGAGAGCCCGTCACCGGTGTCCTCGAGGTCGTACTCCTTGAAGCCCATGAGGATGAAGTTGCCCCGGGGCAGCCAGCGCAGGAACTCCTGGGACGGCCCGACCAGCGGCGGGTGCCCGCCCTCCGGCAGGTCCAGCTGCCGCAGCCGGTCGAGCTCGTCCGCGAGCTGCCCGACGCGCTCCTTGAGCTCCACCTGGTCGTCGTCGACCCGCCGGACGTCCTCGAGCAGGCTCGAGAGCCGGTCCACGAGCTCCTGGGCGGTGTCGTCCGAGATCTGCCGGGACAGCTCCACGGAGATCCAGGACTCCACGACGTGCGTGGTGGAGCCGTCCGAGCGGAAGCCGGCCAGGCTGGGCAGCGCGGTGGTGTCGCCGCTGGAGGTCGCCGAGAAGTCCGGCACCTGCTGGAGCCGGCGCAGCTCGTGGGTCTCCGCGTCCCGGGCGGCGACGAGCACGGGGTGGATGAGCAGGCGGGCGCCGCCCCACTTGGCGGCGATCTCCGCGGACACGGTGCTCACGAGGTAGGGGACGTCCTCGGTGACCACGAAGACCACGGAGGTCGAGTCCTCCTGGCGCACGCCCACGGCGATCTCCCGCGGCGCCCGGGTCCGGCCCACGTCGTGGTGGTGCTCGGCGCGCTCGCGCAGCTGGTCCTCGGTGCGGGCCAGCAGGTCGTCCTGCGGGACGTGGCGGTAGTACTCGTTGATCCACTCCCGGTCCCCGGTCCACTCGGGGGCCCTCGGGATCACGCGGATCGCCTCGGTCCGGTCCTCGTCGGGGATCGTGTACTGGTCAGAGGCCACAGCCGCATCACGCCTTCGTCGCCGTGGGCGGCCGGGGGCGCGTTCTGTGCGCCACCGTCGCCGCCGCAGGGGGTGGACGGCACCTCGTGGGACCGTCCCTGATGGCCTCAGCTTATTGAACGAAGCCGGGGCTGTCAGGGTGCGGTGGATTCCGACACGTCATCTCGCAGGCGCGCGGCGCCGAGGGCCTCCGTCCGCACGGGGACCACCTCGCAGTTGCGGACCCGGGGATGGGCCTCCCCGTTGAGCTCGGAGACCGTCAGCCGGATGAGCGAGCCGTGCGCCACGACCAGCACGCTGCGCCCGGGGTGGTCGTCGCGGATCCGGCGCAGGGCCGCCAGGCCGCGGCGTGCGACCGCCTCCGCCGGCTCCCCCGCGGAGAGGATCCGTTCCCGCGCGGCCCCCTCGAGGCCGGCCAGGCGTGAGCCCTCGTGCGGGCCGAAGCCGCGCTCCACGAGCTCGTCGTAGGTCGCCGCGAGCTCGAGGCCCAGGGCCCCGCCGATGATCCGCGCGGTCTCCACGGCCCGGCCCAGCGGCGAGGACACCAGCACGTCCCAGCCGAGGGCCTCGGCTCGCAGGTGCCGGGCGGCGGCCCGGGCCTGCTCCCGCCCGGTGTCGTTGAGGGGGACGTCCGTGGCGCCCTGGAGCCTCTCCTCGAGGTTCCAGTCGGTCTGGCCGTGGCGGATGAGCGCGATGCGTCCGGGGGTCTGCACGTCCCCACTCTGGGCGACGGCCCGCCCCGGGGCAAGCGGGCGGCACGGGGCCCGGGCGCAGGGGCGCCCGCCCCGCGGCCCGGAGCGGGACACGGACGGCCCGCGGCGCCAGGTCCTGGACGAACCGGGGCATTGCGGGTTGAGTGGCAAGCATGACCACCTTCACGTTCAGCTCCCGCGTGCCCCACCCCGTCGAGGACGTCTTCGCCTGGCACGCCCGCCCGGGGGCGCTCACACGGCTGACCCCCGCCTGGACGGGGTCCGTGGTGGAGGAGTCCTCGCCCCCGCTGCGGGACGGCACGCGGTCCCGGCTCCGGGTCGCCGTGCCGGGCTCCTACGGGCTGGCCTCGGTGCCCTGGACCGCCGAGCACCACGGCTTCGTGCCGGGCCGGGAGTTCCGGGACCGGATGGTGAAGGGCCCGCTCGCCTCGTGGGAGCACCACCACCGGTTCGACGACGACGGGCACGGCGGCACCCTGGTCACCGACACGGTGGAGTACGCGGCGCTGCCGGGCAGCAGGGCGTTCGGGGACCGGCTGATGAGCCCGGCGCTGGGACGCCAGTTCGAGGCCCGCTCCCGGCGGCTGGCCGCCGATCTCGACTTCCACGGCCGCTATCCCGGCCGGCCCCTGACCGTCGCCGTCACGGGGGCCTCGGGCACCATCGGCGTCCAGCTGGCGGCGCTGCTCGGCACCGGGGGCCACACGGTCCTGCGCCTCGTGCGCCGCGAGGCGCGCACCCCCGACGAGATCTCGTGGGACCCGGCGGCCGGGACGCTGGACCCCGCCGCGCTGCGGGGCGTGGACGTCGTGGTGAACCTGGCCGGGCGGAACATCGGCGGCCGGCTCACGGACGCGGCGAAGGAGCAGATCCACGACTCGCGGGTGCTGGGCACCCGGCTGCTGGTGCGCGCCCTCACCGCGCTCGGCGACGAGGCCCCGTCCGCGCTGGTCAACGGCTCCGCGATCGGGTACTACGGGGCGGACACGCACGGGGAGACCGTCACGGAGAAGTCCCCGCCGGGCGACGACTTCCTCGCCGAGGTCTGCACCGCGTGGGAAGGGGCCGCCCAGGAGGCCGAGGCCATCGGCACCCGCGTGGTCACGATGCGCACCGGAGTGGTGCAGAGCCCCGCCGGCGGCGCCCTGAAGGCCCAGCTGCCGCTGTTCCTCGCGGGGCTGGGCGGACGGCTCGGCTCCGGGGACCAGTGGCTGAGCTGGATCTCGCTGGACGACGTGGTGGGCCTGTTCGCCCACGCGGTGCTCTCCCCCGGCCTGCACGGGCCCGTCAACGCCGTGGCCCCGATGCCCGTGACGGGCCGCGACTACGCCCGGACCCTCGGGAAGGTCCTCGGCCGGCCGGCCCTGCTGCCCACGCCGGGGTTCGGGCCGAAGCTGGTGCTCGGGTCCGAGGGCGCCGAGCTCATGGCCCTCGCGGACCAGCGGGTCTCGGCGGACCGGGCCATCGACCGCGGCTACCGGTTCCGCCACCCCGACCTCGGCTCCGCGCTGCGGGAGGAGCTGGGCCGCTTCTGAGCCCCTCCCCGACCGCCGAGGTCACCGCTCCTGCCCGAGGACACCGCAGGTCGACGGCGGTCTCGGGCAGAAGCGATGACTTCGCGGAAGGAAGGCGGGTCAGAGGCGGCCGGAGAGCGGGAACCGCTCCCAGGCGCGGTGGCTCTTCATGAGCGTGACCACCTGCTCGACCACGGCGGCGGAGTCCTTGCCGGAGACCACGCCGGGGGCGCCCTCGGGCAGGCCCGCCGCGGCGAGCACCTGCCCCTTGGAGCCCCAGGAGCCGATGGCCTTGGCCTGGCGGAACACCTCGCCGAGCAGCAGGTGCACGCGCGGGTCCACGCCGCCGGCGGAGACGGCCCCGGCCTTCGCGTCGAGGCCCTGCTGGGCGTCCGGGGCCGGGGGGACGGCGCCGGCCACGAGCACCGAGTCGAACTCGACCGAGCGCGCCGTGAGATAGGTCCGGTGGGCCACGAGCTTCCCGCCGCGCCCCACCGGCCCGCCGTGCGGGGCGACGACCAGCGGCACCATCCCGGCGTCGTCGATCGCGGAGACCACGGCCGCGAGGTCGTTCTCGTCCGGGTCCGGGCCCACCACGATGCCCACCTGGCGGCCGTCGAGGGGCCACTGCCCGCCGACCTGGGACAGGGCCGGGCTGGGCGTGATCCGCCCGTGCTTGACGGTGGGCTTCGGCGCCGGCAGCCCCAGTCCCCGCGCGACCACGGCGCACAGCTTCTCGTCGATGTTGGCGAGCGACTGCAGCTGGCGCTCCTTGACGGACTGCTCCCAGCACTTGCCGAGCTCGAACGTGTACGCCTGCGCGATGTGCTCCTTCTCCACGTCGCTCATCGACAGCCAGAACAGCCGCGTCTGGGTGTAGTGGTCCTCGAAGGACACGGGGTTCCCGCGCTCCTTGACCGACTCCGCGACCGGGGCCGGGTGGTCGATGAAGGGACGGGCCGGCTCGTCGGCGGGGAAGGGGTTGTTCCCGTCCAGCGAGTTCGGGTGGTAGGGCGCGACCCCGGAGTGCACGGCCGTCTGGTGCATCGCGTCCCGGAGCATGTCGTTGACGGGGGCGTGCGGGCGGTTGATCGGCAGCTGGGTCCAGTTGGGCCCGCCCAGCCGGCTGAGCTGGGTGTCCAGGTAGGAGAACAGCCGGCCCTGCAGCAGCGGGTCGTTGGTCACGTCGATGCCGCGCACCAGGTTGTTGGGGTTGAAGGCGACCTGCTCGGTCTCGGCGAAGTAGTTCGAGGGGTTGCGGTTGAGCGTCATCAGCCCCACCGGCTCCACGGGGGCGAGCTCCTCCGGGACGATCTTCGTGGGGTCGAGCAGGTCGATGCCCTCGAACGTCTGCTCCTCGTTGTCCTCGAAGACCTGGACCCCGAGCTCCCACTCGGGGTGGGCCCCGGCCTCGATGGCGTCGGCGAGGTCCCGGCGGTGCACGTCGGGGTCCATGCCCATCGCGATCTGGGCCTCCTCCCACAGCACCGAGTGCACGCCCAGCTTCGGCTTCCAGTGGAACTTCACGAGCACGCTGCGGCCCGCGTCGTCCACGAGCCGGAAGGTGTGGATGCCGAAGCCCTCCATCGTGCGGTAGGAGCGGGGGATGCCGCGGTCCGACATGTTCCAGATCGTGTGGTGCTGGGCCTCGGTGTGCAGGGAGACGAAGTCCCAGAAGGTGTCGTGCGCGGACTGCGCCTGCGGGATCTCCCGGTCCGGGTGGGGCTTGCCGGCGTGGATGACGTCCGGGAACTTGATGGCGTCCTGGATGAAGAACACGGGGATGTTGTTGCCCACGAGGTCCCAGGTGCCCTCGGAGGTGTAGAACTTCGTGGCGAAGCCGCGGGTGTCGCGGGCGAGGTCGGCGGAGCCGCGCGAGCCGAGCACGGTCGAGAACCGCACGAAGACCGGGGTCTCGACGTCCTTCTGGAACACCGCCGCGGAGGAGATCCTGCTCGCGGTGCCGTAGGAGCGGAACACGCCGTGGGCGCCGGCGCCGCGGGCGTGCACCACGCGCTCCGGGATGCGCTCGTGGTCGAAGTGGCTGACCTTCTCCCGGAAGTGGTGGTCCTGCAGGAGCACGGGCCCGCGCCGGCCCGCCTTCAGGGAGTGGTCGGTGTCGCTGCGCCGGGCGCCGTGGGCGGTGGTCAGGTACTCCCCGCCCTGGGCGTTGAGAGTCGGGTCGGCCCCGGTGTCCTGGCCCGTGGGGCTCACGGGCTCGGGCGTGCCCTGGTCCGGCTTGGGCGGCAGCGGCGGGCGGGGGGTCGTGGGCTCCGCGACCGGGGCGGTCTCGCTGCCGGGGACGCCGGGGGCCATGGGCGCCTGCTCCCCGGTCCTCTTCCGCATCCTGTTCAGCCTCTTGCGCATGGTGGACCTCCCGGTCGTCGTCACGTCGTCGGCACCGGTCGGTCCCGGACCGCACGGACCGGAACGACCAGCTCACTGATCATTACTGCACTCCCGTGAGGCGGGGCACAAGCCCCCGGGAGCGGCTCCGCGCTGGGTGAACACCCGATCCGCACCGGCACGGACGCGCCCCGGCCGGTGGCCGGGGCGCGTCCGTGCCGGGAGGGATCAGTCCTCCTCGACGTCGATCCGCTCCTTGCGCACGGTCTCCTCGACCACCTCGGTGCGCTCCGTGCGGCGCACCGCCAGGCGCACCCGCTCGTAGGGCACGCGCACCGTCCGCACCACGGGCACCTCCCGGTAGAGGATGACCTCGTCCTCCCCCACCGGCAGCTCCGCGCCGCCGAGGAACGCCTCGCGCTCCTCCTCGGTGACGGGGGTGCGGATCTCCTCGACGTCCTCGGACGCCAGGGTCTGCTCGGCGCGCACCGGCTCCTCCACCACGTACTTGCGCAGCCGGGTCCGCCCGGTCTCGACCCGCTCCGTCCCGACCTGCAGGCGCTCCTCGTGCCGGACCACGGAGGGGCTCTGCCCCGGCTGCGCACCGCGCAGGGATCCCGCGTCCCCGGGACCGCGGTCCTCGTCCCCGGCGGCGTGGCGGCCGGCACCGCGCCCCGCCGGGCCCCGGCCGCCGGTGTCCGGGGTGGCCGGGCCCCGGCCGGTGTCCTCGGCGGTGGCGTCCCGGGCGCCGGCCTCCGGCACGGTGGCGTCCCGGGCGCTGGCCTCCGGCACGGTGGCGTCCCGGGCGCTGGCCTCCTGCACGGCCCCCTCCCGGTCGGCCGCCTCCTGGTCGAAGGCCTGGTCGCCGGTGCCGGACGGTGCGTCCGGCCGGCCGGCACGCCGGGCCTCGGGCCCCTCGTCGCCGACGCTCGCCCGGCCGTCACCGGCGGTCGCGTCCGCCCCGGTCAGCGACTCGCCGGTCCGGCGCACGT
Organism: Kocuria rosea subsp. polaris; assembly: GCF_001483755.1. Lineage (GTDB taxonomy): Bacteria > Actinomycetota > Actinomycetes > Actinomycetales > Micrococcaceae > Kocuria > Kocuria cellulosilytica. The sequence goes on along the minus strand of NZ_LQBK01000040.1, from coordinate 31,826 downwards.
CCGTGCCGTCGTCGCGGCCGGAGTCGTCGCCGTGCCGGACGGCGTCGTCGTCCCCGGCGTCGATGTTGTAGGCGGGGGCCCCGCCGCGCGGGTCCCGGGTGTCGGCCGGGCTCGAGGTCGCGGACCCGCCGATGTCGCCGTCCTCCCGCCCGTAGGCGTTGTGGTCCCACAGCTCGGTCGCCGAGCTGGGCGCGTGGCGCTCCACCCCGGTGTCGTCGGTGTCCGGTCCGCCGGAGCGCCCGGCCGCGGGCTCCTCGTGGGCGGACTCCTGGTCGTACGGGCGGTCGTCGGAGGTGGACATCGTGGACTCTCCTCGGGGTTGCGATCGTCCTGCATATTTTATCAGCGTGCTGAGCGGTGACGGAGCCCACTCTACGGGGGACCGGACACCGGCACGGCCCGGCGCCCGCCCTTGTCCACCCGCCCCCGCGGTGCCAGTATCGATGCATGAGCACCTTGACCGTCCTCGCGGCCGGCGGCGCCGAGGCCGTGCGGACGGGAGCGTGGGAGAGCGGTGCGACGGCGGCCGGAGCGGTCGTCGTCGCGCTGATGGTCGCCGCCTCGGTCTCCCTGCTGCGCAGCCCGGCCCCGGACCCCGTGCTGCGCCTGCTGTGGCTGCTCGTGATCCTCGCGTTCCCCGTCGCCGGCGCGGGACTGTGGTTCGCGCTGGGCCGGCGGACCCCCCGTCCACGGGACCCGCACCCTGCGTAGCCCCCGCCACCCCGTGGGAGACCCGGCCGAGAAAGGAATCCGCATGAGCTATCCCCAGGACGGGCACGGGTTCTTCACCCGGGCCCTCGACGCCGAGGACCGCGGCCGGCTCGACGAGGCCGAGACCGCCTACCAGCAGGCCATCGCGCTCTTCGAGGAGGAGAGCGACTCCCTCCAGGAGCAGGCCGCCTGCCACTACAACCTGGGCCACCTCTACCTCGGGATGAACCGTCCCGGCCGGTCCCTCACCGCCTACGAGCACGCCCTCGGGCTCTTCGGCCGCATCCCGGGCAGCGGCAAGCACAAGGCCCGCACGCACCTGATCCTGGGCAGCCTGCTGCTCGAGCTGGACCGCGCCCACGACGCCGAGGAGCACCTCCTCGACGCCCTGGGCCAGTACCTCGACGCCCCGCACGAGGCGCAGGACCAGGCGCAGTGCCACGTCAACCTCGGGCGGGTGTACGAACTGGGCGAGCGGCACACCCAGGCCATCACCGCGTACAACCGGGCACTGGACTTCTACCAGGAGACCGAGGCCACCGCCACGGAGCAGGCCGAGTGCTTCACCGCGCTGGGCCGGCTCTACGAGCGCGCGGGCCGGATGCAGGAGTCCGGAGCCGCCTACGGGGCGGCCGCCCGCCTGCGCTGGTCCGCGGAGCAGCAGCGCCTGGAGGAGCGGGGCACCGAGCAGCACGGCACCGGGCAGCAGAGCCCGGAGCAGCAGAGCCCCACCCGGGACGCCGGGGTGCCCGAGGGGGAGGACCGCCCGTGAGCTCCCGCCTGATCTACGGCTGCATGACCATCGGCGGGTCCTGGGACGACGCCCCGGCGAGCGCGGCGACCGTGGACCGCGCCCGCGCCGCGGTGCACGCCGCGCTGGACGCGGGCATCACCGACTTCGACCACGCCGACATCTACGCGAACGGCAAGTCCGAGGCGGTCTTCGGCGAGCTGCTCGCCGAGGACCCGGAGCTGGGGCGCAGGACGACCCTGCAGACCAAGTGCGGGGTGCGCCTGCCCGGCAACACCGCCGCGCCCGGCGCGCCGACCCACTACCGACTGGACCGGGACACGATCCGGAGCGGCCTCGAGGGTTCCCTGCGCCGGCTCCGCGTGGACTCGGTGGAGCGGCTCATGCTGCACCGGCCCGACCCGCTGGCCGACCTCCAGGAGGTCGCGGGGACACTGGACGAGCTGCGCAAGGAGGGGCTGATCCGCTCCGTGGGCCTGTCCAACATGTCGACCCGCCAGGTGTCCCGCTACCAGCAGCTGCTGAGCACGCCCGTCACCGCGGTGCAGCTCGAGCTGAGCCTGCGGCACCGCAGCTTCGTGGAGCAGCAGATCCTCGTCAACCACCCCGGGGGTGCCGAGCACTCGTTCCCGGAGGGTCTCCTGGAGTACTGCGCGGCGGACGGCATCGAGGTGCAGGCGTGGGGCGCCCTGGCCCGCGGCCTGTACACCGGCGCGCCGATCCCGCCGGAGGACCAGCACGCCGCGGCCACCGCGGCGGCGGTCCACCGGGTCGCCGCCGCGCACGGTGCCTCCGGCGAGGCGGTGGTCCTCGCGTGGCTCATGCGGCACCCCGGCGGGATCCGTCCCGTGCTGGGCACCACCGACCCGGAGCGGATCGCCGCGTGCGCCGGAGCGGAGGAGCTCGCGTCCCGGCTGGACCACGAGGACTGGTACGCCCTGCTCACGGCGGCGCGCGGCGACTCCGTCCCCTGAGCGTGCGCCGGCCGGTCAGCCGGGGAGCCGGGCGCCCAGCTCCCCGGCCGCCTCCTGGAGGGCCGGCACCATGTCCACGAGGTCCTCGAGCCGGTGGCGGAACACCGGTGCGGACAGCGCGAGCGAGCCGACGCACCCCCCGCCCGGCCGCAGGACGGGCACCGCGACGGCGACCATGCCCACGTCGTGCTCCTGGTCCTGGGTGGCCCAGCCCGCACGCCGGATCCGTTCGACCCGCCGGCGCAGCTCGTCCCGGTCCGTGAGCGTGCTCGGGGTGCGCGGCTCGAGCTCGACCGTTTCGAGGAGGTGCTCGCGCACCTCGTCCGGGGCGAACGCGAGCAGGCACAGCCCCAGGGCCGAGGAGTGCAGCGCGCCGCGGTAGCCGGGGTCGGAGGTGACCCGGAAGTCCGGGCCGTCCTCCTTGGCGAGGGTGTGGAACCGGTCGCCGTCCAGGACGGCGAACAGGCAGGACTCGCCCGTGCGCTCCACCATCCGCCGCAGCACGGGCACGACCGTCCCGGTGATCCCGAGGCGCTGGGCCACACCGTGGGCCGCACGGAAGATCTTCAGCCCCAGGACGTAGCGCCGGTCCTCCTGCAGCTCGGCGAAGCCGTCCCGGACGAGCGCGTTGAGGAGCCGGTACGTGGTGCTGAAGGGGTAGCCGCAGATCCTGGTCGCCTCGGCCGCGGTCAGCCCGCCGGGGTGCTCCCCCAGCAGTTCGAGCAGCCGCAGGGCCTTGCCCACCATGTCCGGACGGGCGGTGCCCGCCTGCTCCGCGGCCGTCACCGGAGGCACCGGGGAGGAAGGACGACGTTCCGGTCGGGTGTGCTCACTGCGGTGCTCCGTTCGCTGTGCGGTTGACATGTGGACCAGCTCACAGAGACCATAGTCACACAACAGAAGTTGTTTCCACAATATGAGAGCTAGATGTGTTGTGGACTCCGAACGAAGGATCCCCATGAGCTCAGCAGCGACGACCGCCGAGACCACGGCCCCGCCGCCGTCCGCGAGGACGCCCCGCAAGGCCGCCCTCGCCGGCTGGATCGGCAGCGCCCTCGAGTACTACGACTTCGCGGTCTACGGCACCGCCGCCGCCCTGGTGCTCAACCACCTCTTCTTCCCCGCCGAGACGTCCCCCGGCGTGGCGATCCTCTTCGCCATGGGCACCGTGGGCGTGGCGTACGCCGTCCGGCCGCTGGGCGCGCTGGTCATGGGCCCCCTGGCGGACCGGTTCGGCCGCAAGTTCGTGCTCATGCTGACCCTGTTCATGATCGGCGGGGCGACCTTCGCCGTCGGGTGCCTCCCGACCTACGACCAGGTGGGGATGCTGGCGCCCGCGCTGCTCGTGCTGTGCCGCGTGGTCCAGGGCCTGTCCGCCGCGGGCGAGCAGGCGAGCGCCATCTCCATGTCGCTCGAGCACGCCGACGAGGACCGGCGGGCGTACACCACCAGCTGGACCCTGCAGGGCACCCAGTTCGGGACCCTCCTGGCCACCGCGGTGTTCATTCCCTTCACCCTGCTGCCGGAGGAGGCGCTGTTCAGCTGGGGCTGGCGCGTGCCGTTCTGGCTCTCCGCCGTGGTCGTGGTGGCCGCCTACCTGATCCGCCGCCACCTGGAGGAGCCGCCGGCCTTCCGGGAGGCCCGCGCCGAGGAGCCCGCCGAGGAGCCGGAGTCCCCGCTGCGGGTGCTCCTGAGGCACCACCGGGCCGCTGTGCTACGGATCGCCGCGGCCGCCATGATCAACACCGTCAACGTGGTGTTCACGGTGTGGTCGCTCTCGTTCGCCACCTCCGTGGTCGGCCTCGAGCGCTCCACCATGCTGTGGGTCTCCGTGCTGGCCAACGCCGTCGCCCTGTTCGTGATCCCGGTCGTGGCCGTGCTCGCCGACCGCATCGGCCGCAAGCCCGTCTTCCTCGCCGGGGTGCTCGGCCCCGCCGTGCTGATGTACCCCTATCTCTCGGCGGTCCACGCCGGGAACTGGCCGCTCATCTTCGGGCTCGGCGCGGTCATGTCCGGGTGCGCCTACTCGATGGCCAACAGCATCTGGCCCTCGTTCTACGCCGAGATGCTGCCGCTGCGGGTGCGGGTCACCGGGCTGGCCCTGGGCACGCAGATCGGCTTCGCGGTCTCGGGCGGCTTCGCGCCCGTGCTCGCCTCTGCCGTGGCCGGTCCCGCCGGCGACAACTGGCTGGGCGTGGCCGTGTTCGTCACGGTGGCGTGCGTGATCTCCGGCGGCGCCGCGCTGACGGCGAGGGAGACGGCAAAGAAGACCCTCGACGAGATCGACGCGCTGCACACTTCGCGCACCGAGGCCGCCGAGCTGCGCGCCCTCGGCGCCGAGGGCCGGAACGCCCCGGGGCGGACCGCTGCGGAGCCGGTCGCCGAGGAGCAGGCCGCCGCGGAGCCGGCCGTCTCCGGGGCGGGACGCTGATGCGCACCTCGATCGCCACGGTCTGCCTCTCGGGCACCCTGGAGGAGAAGATGCACGCCGCCGCGGCGGCGGGCTTCGACGGGATCGAGGTGTTCGAGCAGGACCTGGTCGTCTCCCCCTCCTCCCCCGAGCAGATCCGGGAGCTCGCCGCGGAACTGGGCCTGAGCCTGGACCTCTACCAGCCCTTCCGGGACTTCGAGGCCGTAGGCCCGGAGCAGCTCGCCGCGAACCTGCGGCGCGCCGAGGCCAAGTTCCGGCTGATGGACCGGCTCGGCGTGCGGACCGTGCTCGTGTGCTCCAACGTGGCCACCGCGGTGATCGACGACGACGATGTCGTGGCCGGGCAGCTGCGCCGGCTCGGCGAGCTCGCCGCCCGGTACGGGGTGCGGCTGGCCTACGAGGCGCTGGCCTGGGGGAGGTTCGTCGACGACTTCGAGCACGCCCAGCGGATCGTGGACCTGGCCGACCACCCGGCCGTGGGGACCTGCCTCGACAGCTTCCACATCCTCTCCCGCGCCTGGGACCCGGCGCCCATCGAGGGCATCGCGGCGGAGAAGATCTTCTTCGTGCAGCTGGCCGACGCCCCGCTGCTGAGCCTGGACGTGCTGTCCTGGTCCCGCCACCACCGGGTGTTCCCCGGGGAGGGCGACTTCGACATGGTCGGGTTCATGTCCCACCTGGTCCGCGCGGGCTACGACGGGCCGGTGTCCCTGGAGATCTTCAACGACGCCTTCCGCCAGGCCGACGTCAACCGCACGGCGGTGGACGGGCTGCGCTCCCTGCGCTGGCTCGAGGACCAGACCCGGCGGGCCCTGGCCGGCGAGCGGACCCGGGACACGCTCGGGCTCCAGCCGCTGCCCGCGGTCGAGGAACCGGCCGGCTACGACTTCGTGGAGATCCGCACCGGGCGGCTCGGCGAGACCACCCGGCTCCTGCACCAGCTCGGCTTCGCCCTGGGCGGTCACCACCAGTCCAAGGAGAACGTGCAGGTGTGGGTGCAGGGACCGGTGCGGGTCGTCGTCAACGACGCGGTCCCGGACGGGTCCCCCACCGAGGTCGCCGCGCTCGGCTTCGACGTCGCGGACCCGGACGCCGCCGTGGAGCGGGCCGCCCGGCTCAAGGCCCTGCCCGTGCCGCGCGCCCAGGGCCCCGGCGAGCAGGTGCTGCGCGGGGTGTTCGCCCCGGACGGCACGGAGATCTTCTTCTGCGAGCGCACGGCGGACGGGGTCCCGGCGTGGCTGGGCGAGTTCGGCGCGGACGACGAGCTCGAGCCCGGGGCCCTGGTCACCGGGGTGGACCACCTCAACATGGCCCAGCCGTGGCAGCACTACGACGAGGCCGTGCTGTTCTACACCTCGGTGCTCGCCCTCGAGGCGCAGTCCTCCCAGGACGTCCCCGGCCCCTCGGGGCTGGTGCGCAGCCAGGTGATGCGCTCGGCCAACGGCGCGGTGCGGATGCCGCTCAACGTGGCCCCGACCGCCGCCGAGCAGGGCTCCTTCGTGGGCGCGGCCTATCCCGAGCACGTGGCGCTGTCCTGCACGGACGTCGTCGCCGTGGCCCGGCGGGCCCGCCGGCGCGGGCTGCGGTTCCTGCCCGTGCCGCAGAACTACTACGAGGACCTCGACGCCCGCTTCGACCTCGACCCCGGGTTCGTGGCCTCCCTGCAGGAGCTGCACCTGCTCTACGACCGGGACGCGGAGGGCGAGTTCCTGCACTTCTACACGGAGACCCTGGGCACGGTGTTCTTCGAGGTGGTCGAGCGCCGCCGCGGCTACTCCGGCTTCGGCGCGCCCAACGCCCCCGTCCGCCTCGCGGCGCAGTACCGGCGCTCGCAGGCGGCCCACCGGGCCCGCACGGAGGCCTGACCGGCTTCCGGCGGGCCCCCGCGCGGGTCAGCGGAAGACGAGCGGGCCCCCGTGGGGGGCCAGGAGCTCCTGCTGCTCCGCCGAGATGCGCAGCACCGTCCCGGTGGCGGGCACGAAGAACGCGAGCCGCGTCTCGGCCCGCACGCACGCCCGGCGGGAGACCACGTCGGTGATCTCGAAGCCCAGCGTCAGGGCACCGCCGCGGGCCGAGACGACCCACACCCGGACCTCCACCGGGGTGTTGCGGTACTCGAGGGGACGGAGGTACTTGATCCGGTTCTCGGTGATCAGCGCCTGGGTGCCCTCCGGCAGCGCGGAGAAGAAGGGGATCAGCGGGGGCTCCACCTGGTCGCCGGTGCCCACGGGCACGCCCAGGGCCGCGATCCGCGCCTCCTCGAGCAGCCGCACGACCTCCACGTTGTTCACGTGCCCGTACGGGTCCATGTCGCCCCAGCGCATGGGCACCCGGCACAGCACGCCGGACTCGTCCTCCACCGTCATGCGGTCCGTCCTCCTCGGTCGTCGGGCCCCGGTGCACGCGGCACCGGCGTCCTACATCGTAGGCCCGGGCCGCCCCGTCCGGGCGGCCCCGGCCCGTCACACGGCGCCCGCGCCCAGCGGCGGGTGCGACAATGTCGGCTGATCCGGACCCTGCCCCGACGACCGGCGAGGAGCGGCGCGATGCCCCGCAGTGCCCGCACCACCCCGCGCTCCGCGTGGGTCACCCGCGCCCTCGTCACGGTGCTCGCCCTGGGCCTGGCCTGGCTGATCGCCGGCTGGGTCGTGTTCCAGCACCCCCGGACCGACGCCCCGTCGCGCTCGGACGCCCTCCTCGTCCTGGGTCCTCCGGACCGGACGCGCATGGCGGAGGCGCTGCGGCTCATGGACGCCGGGATGGCGCCGGTGCTGGTCGTGGCGAATCCCGGCACCCGCGACCTCGGCGACGCCTCGGGACGGGTGTACTACGCCCGGGCCGCGCAGACCTGCGCGGAGGACGGCGGCCGGGACTACGAGGTGATCTGCTTCCGGCCCGATCCCTCGACCACCCAGGGCGAGGCCATGGAGCTGCGCGCGCTCAGCGAGCAGCGGGGGTGGGACCACGTCAGCGTGCTCACCTACCGCCAGCACGTGGCCCGCTCCCGCCTGCTGCTGGAGCGCTGCTTCGCGGGGCGGCTGGACGTGCTCTCCTTCGACTACCCGGACGTGCCGCGGGGCCCGCTGCGGGAGTTCGCCTACCAGTCCGGCGGCTACGTGAAGGCCTGGCTCACCCCCGGCTGCGCGCAGCAGCTGCCGGGGCAGCCGAAGTCCGCGGACTGACCGGCCGGGACCGCGTCAGCCGCCCCGGTCGGCGAGGTCGCGGACCCACTCGGCGGACCGGCGGTCGCCCTCGGAGGAGGCCCTGTGGGCGTCGTCGCGCCCGGAGAGGACGTCCCCCGGGGAGGGCCGCGGCGTGCCCGGCCGGTGGGGGCCGCCGGAGGCGGCCAGGCCCGCGACCCACGCGTCGGACTCCACGCCGCGGTGGGCGTCCGCGGCCAGGCGGGCCCGGGCGGCCGCGACGGTGATCGGGTCCACGGGGTCGGTCATGGCCCCAGTCTTCCCCCGCCGCGCCCCCGGGGGAAGACTGGGGCCATGACCGACCTGCAGTGCCCGGCCACCGCCGTGCTCCTCGACGACGCCGCCCCTCCCCCGCCGTGGACGGCCCGGCTGCGCGTGGCCGAGCGGTTCACGGCCCGCGGCGCCGGGGAGCTGACGTCGCTCGTCGAGGACTCGGCCGACCTGTTCCGCGGGGAGACCTTCGTGGTCGCGGCCCCCGCCGGTGACATCGCGGAGGCACTGCGGCGGCGGGGCATGGGCGGGCGGGCGCCCGTCGTCGTCGAGGTGGACTCCGCGGGGTGGCGGGCCGTGCCCGCCCCCTGACGCGGAGCACGCGGGCCGCGGCGGCCGCGGCGGGGGGACGACGACGGCAGCGGGACCGCCCGCCCGGGCGGTCCCGCTGCGCTGTCCGGGCCGGGCCCTAGGGTTTCCGCTGGTGGTGCCGACCGGCCCGCCGGAACCGGGAGTCCGAGGAGGACGTCGATCTCATGATGGGACCGAGCCATGCGGCCTGCGGGGCGGCCGCGTGGGTGGCGCTGACCGCCGACTACCAACTGCGCCTGCAGGAGCTCACCGTCCCGATCGGCTGGGGGGTCCTGGACGTCGGCGACACCGGTGTGCTCACCGGCGCGCTCGTCACCGCCGGGGCGGCGCTGCTCCCGGACCTCGACCACCCGGACGGGACCGTGGCCCGGTCCCTCCGCCCGCTGTCCACGTGGCTGGCCCGCGGGATCTGCCGGCTCGCCGGCGGCCACCGGCGGGGCACCCACTCCCTGCTGGGGGTGGCGGTGTTCACCGCGCTGGCGGCCGCGGCGCAGAAGATCGGGATCCCGGTGGAGGGCCTGGGCTGGGTGTGGCCGCTCGCCGCGGTGATGTCCGTGCTGCTCATCGCCTTCGCGGTGCAGGTGCTCGCCTTCGTGCCGGACCGGGTCGCGAAGCTCAACTGGGTCGTGGGGATCGGGCTGGGCGTCGTCGTGGGGCTGCACCCGCCCGCGCACGAGTGGTGGTTCCCGGCGGCCGTGGCCACCGGGGTGGTCGCCCACCTCGCCGGGGACCTGGTGACCACGCGCGGGATCCACCTGCTCTATCCCCTGCGCATGCCCCTGCCCCTGCCCCGGTCGGTGTACAAGAACCGCTCCTTCCTCACGGTGCCGCTGATCGGCAACGCCGGCTCGGCCGCGGAGATCGCGCTGCTCGCCCCGATCACCCTCTTCGCCCTGACGGGCCTGTGGGGGGCGTTCGCCCTGACCACCGGGCTCGTGGTCGGCTGAGCCCTCAGACCACCCGTCCGTCCTCGGCGTGCCGGCGGTTCTGCTCCGCGCGCTCCTTCTTGATCAGCTCGAGCGTGCGGACGAGCCGCGGCAGGGTGATGACGACGAGCCCGCCCACCATGTTCAGCGGGATGACCCACAGCATCCACAGCAGCCAGTCCGTGTAGGAGATGTCCGCGCCCGCGTGCATCGCCCCGAAGATGATGGCCGAGTTCAGCGCTCCGTGCAGCATGCCCAGGCCGACGACCAGCAGGCCGTCGATGAGCGCGATGAAGGTGTGCACCACCTCGCTGCCCGAGCCCTGGGCCATCCGCGTGCCGAGCGTGATGGTGCTGCCGGCCAGCAGCGCCAGGGCGGCCGACTCCAGGGTCAGCCCGCCCTCCAGGTACTGCCTCGCCGACTTCTCCAGGGTGTCGTGGAACTGCGGGAACCCCGCCACCACGAACCACGTGAACAGCCATCCGCCCAGGAGGTTGGTCAGCAGGGTCACCGTCCAGAAGCGTCCCAGCTGCAGCCAGGTGCTGTGCCGGGAGACGACCGCGTAGATGGGCACCAGGAAGTTCTCCGTGAACAGCTCCGAGTGGGCGAGCTGCAGGGCGAGCAGGCCGAAGCCGAACGCGGCCCCGGCCAGCAGGTCGGAGCCCGTGGCCTCCTTGACCGCCAGGTAGGCGAGGATGCCCACGCCCACGTCGATGCCGCCGAACAGCCCGGTGATGGCCAGCGCCCGCCACGTGCGGGTCAGGCGCTCCGCGCCCTCGGTGACGGTGTTGTCGAACTCCTCGACCAGTTCGTCCTCGAGCGGCTCGTCGGTCCGCCCCAGCTCCTTGCGCTTCTCCTCGAGATTGCTGCTGTCCGGTTCCATCCGCGCTCCCTGTGTGCCGTCGTCGGTCCCTGCCCGGGATGCGGCAAGCTTACTGACGGACGACCGGCGGTCGCCGATTGGCCATCGGGGACGAGTCCGGGTAGGCTTGTCGTCGTTGCCCACAGCGGTCCGCCGCGGTGGTCGACGAGCGCGAGTGGCGGAATAGGCAGACGCGCACGGTTCAGGTCCGTGTGCCCGAGAGGGCGTGGGGGTTCAACTCCCCCCTCGCGCACCACGCAGGCGGGGCGGGACATCCGAGAGGATGTCCCGCCCCGCCTTTTCCGTGCCCCGGCCCGGTGTCAGCCGCCGACCGGGAGGAGGCCCGCGTAGTCGGTCTGGTAGCCCGTGACCGGGGCGTGCGGGATCTCGTCCCAGCGCTCCGGGTCCTCCTGCTGGACCTCGCCGGTGGCCAGGCCGAGCAGCAGCTCCTCGAGCGCCAGCACGTTCTGCCGCACGCTCTTGCCGCGGGCCTTCTGGCCGAGGCTGCCGTCCGAGGAGTTGCCCGAGGTCTCGAAGAACACCACCGGGTGGGAGTGCCCCTCGGGGTTGAGCCCGCCGTGGTCCAGGCCGAGCATCATCGCCGAGACGACGCCGCCCTTGATGTCGATCTCGTGGCTGCCGCCGACCTGGTAGCGGTCGATGTTGACGAAGCCGTACTTCGAGAGCTCGTCGTAGACGTGCACGTTCATCTGCCGGGTGAGCCGGTCGTAGGCCCCGCCCTCGAGCCCGGGCAGGGTCGGACCGCCGGGGGCGAGGGAGATGCCCAGGGACAGGGTGACGTCGTCGCCGGTCCCGTACTCCTTCTTGAGCCCCTGGTGGTGGATGTCCACGCCCCACGCCGGGTCGACGGTCGTCCAGTACTCGTAGAACGCGCGGGACTCGTCGGCCGCGAAGCCCTCGGCCGTCCAGTCGCGGTTGAGGTCGATGCGCTGCGGGGTCCCGCCCTCCGGCGCGCCGGAGACCTGGTCCCACAGGACGGTGTGCCGGATGTTGGCCTCGGCGCCGTCCGGGTTGTACATGGGGATGACGTGGAAGGTGAACGTCGAGCGCAGCAGCTCGTACTCGGCCGAGCCGTTGGTGCCGAGGTCCTTGAGCAGGCTCAGCAGGGAGTCGGTGCCGTAGGGCTCGTTGCCGTGGATGCGGCCCTGCAGCCACACGTGCTCTTCGCCCGAGCCGACGGTCGCGACCCACAGGTCCCGGCCCTGCTCGGAGGTGCTCACCGCCGTCCCGGCCTCCGCCAGGGTGAAGGCGTCCACGCCGTAGCGGCTGGTCCGCTCGAGCTTCTGCAGCTCCTGCACCACGTCGTCGGGGGTCAGGATGCTGGAGGTGCTGGTCCGCCCCTCCGTGGAGGGGAAGTTCGCGTCCGCGGCGGCGGGGGCGGCCGCGCCGAGGGGAAGGGCTGCGGCGAGCGCGAGCGCCGCCGCGGTCCGGCGCCGGCGGCGCGGACGGTCCGTGGCGCGTGCGGGGTCCTGGTGCTGAGGGATCACGTGCTGGTCCTCCTGGGGGATGAGGCTGGCTCCGGCGCGGCACGGGCCGCGCCGGAGCGGGGGGTGGTGGTGATGCTAATCACGATCGCACACGTCCGTCACCGGCCGGCGGACAACAGTGGAAGTACTGCTCGATAGCGCGCCGGCCCGGAGCGGAACGTCCACGGGCTCCGCACCGGCCGGCCGGCGTCCGCGCGCCCCTCGGGCTCCGCGAGGGCGGGGTGATGTGCACCACATCCGCCCCCGGGGTGACGCCCGGCGTCGTCGGCGCCCGCGCCGGAGCCATAGACTGGGTCACTGTGAAAGCACTGCTCCTGGAGAACGTCCACCCCGAGGCCGAACGCATCCTGTCCGAGAGGGGCATCGAGGTCGAGACCCGCAAGGGCGCCCTCGACACCGGAGAGCTCGTCGAGGCCCTCGAGGGCGTCGAGCTGCTCGGGATCCGGTCGAAGACCCACGTGACCCGGGAGGTGTTCGAGGCCCACCCGCAGCTGCTGTCCGTGGGCGCCTTCTGCATCGGCACGAACCAGATCGACCTCGCGGCCGCCACCGAGCACGCCGTGACGTGCTTCAACGCGCCCTACTCCAACACCCGGTCCGTGGTGGAGCTCGCGATCGCCGAGATCATCTCGATGGCCCGGCACCTCACCGACAAGAACAAGGCCATGCACGAGGGCGTGTGGGACAAGTCCGCCAAGGGCGCCCACGAGGTCCGCGGCCGCACCCTCGGGATCGTGGGCTACGGCAACATCGGCTCCCAGCTGTCCGTGCTCGCCGAGACCCTCGGCATGCGCGTCTACTACTACGACGTCGTGGACCGCCTGCCGCTGGGCAACGCCCAGCGCTGCGACACGCTGGAGGAGCTGCTGGAGCGGGTCGAGACCGTCTCCCTGCACGTGGACGGCCGCTCGAGCAACAACAACCTCTTCGGCCGGGAGCAGTTCGAGCGGATGCGCCCCCGGTCCCTGTTCCTCAACCTGTGCCGGGGCATGGTGGTCGACTACAACGCGCTGCGGGACGCCCTGGTCAGCGGGCACATCGCCGGCGCCTCCGTGGACGTCTTCCCCAACGAGCCCAAGGTGGCCGGGGACCCGTTCAGCTCGGTGCTGCAGGGCCTGCCCAACGTGATCCTCACCCCGCACATCGGCGGCTCCACGCAGGAGGCGCAGGTGGACATCGGGCGGTTCGTGGCCGGGAAGCTCTCGTCCTTCGTCACCTCGGGCTCCACGACCCTGTCGGTGAACATGCCGCAGGTCCAGCTGGACACCGCCGTCAGCGGCACCCGCATCCTGCACCTGCACCGCAACGTCCCCGGCGTGCTGGCGACCGTCAACAGCGTCCTGGGCGGCCACGGCATCAACATCGACCGCCAGCAGCTGTCCACCCGCGGGGACACCGGCTACCTCGTGACGGACGCCGGCAACGGCGTGACCCGGGAGGTCATCGAGCAGATCCTGGGGCTGCCCGAGACCATCCGCCTGAGCACGATCAACTGACCCCCGCGCGGCCCGCCTCCGGCACCTGACGGAGGCAGGTGGCACAATGACCGCATGAGCGGCGTCCTGGAGCAGCCTGCCGTCCACGGCAGGAGCACCTACGGAGCGGTGGTGCTCGCCCTCGCGCCGTCGGGGACGGCGCCCGGCCCCGACGACGCCGCCCGCGCGGGCGAGGACCCCGCCCCCGTCCCGATACCCCCGATCGGCGGCCGGCACCCGCGCCACGGGGCCGACGCCGCCGAGCTCTTCGCCCGTCTGCACACCGAGGGCGTGCTCACCGCGCTGATCACCACCCACCCGGAGCTGCCCGAGGGGCCTCCGGCGGACATCGTGGTCGCGGCCGAGCCCGCACCGGAGGGGGCCTCGCGCCCGGGCGGGCCGGACCGGCACCCGCCGGCCGCGTCCCTGCTGCTCGCCTCCCGCCGGCTCGCGGTGGAGCCCGAGCACATCGTGGTGGTCAGCGACAGCGACCGCCTGCTCCGGGCCGCCGTGGCCCACGGCTTCGGGCTCGTCGTGGGGCTCGACGGCGCGGGCCGGCGGGGCCGGCTCCTCGCCGCCGGCGCCCACCTCGTGGTGGACAGCCTGACGGACCTCGACATCCCGCTGGCCGCGTCCCCCGAGGACACGGAGTGGGGCGGCGGCTCCGGCGGGGACAGCCCGTGGAACCTGACCTACTCGTGCCTCGACCCGCCGCGCGAGGGGATGCGGGAGTCGCTGTGCACCCTCGGCAACGGGTACATGGCGGTGCGCGGCGCCGCGTGCGAGTCCCGGGCCGGCGGGAGCCACTACCCCGGCACCTACCTCGCGGGCGTCTACAACCGGCTGCGCTCCGAGGTCACCGGCCTCGTCCTGGAGCACGAGGACCTCGTCAACGCCCCCAACTGGCTGCTGGTGCAGTACCGCGTCCAGGACGGCTACTGGTTCGAGCCCGCCCCGGAGAACGTGCTGGAGCACCACCAGGACCTCGACCTGCGCACCGGGGTGCTGACCCGCGCCCTGCGCTTCCGGGACGAGGCCGGGCGCACCACCCGTGTGACCACCCGCCGGTTCGTCTCCCAGGACCAGCGGCACCTGGCCGGCCAGGAGACGGTCTTCGAGGCCGAGGACTGGAGCGGGACCCTGACCGTGCGCAGCCTCGTGGACGCCGACGTCCACAACCGCAACGTCGCGGACGACGCCGCCCTGTCCGGCCGCCACCTCGACGACGCCCTCCTCGAGGACCTGGGCCACGGCACCGTGCGGGTCCAGGCCACCACGTCCCAGTCCGGCGTCCGGATCGCCGTGGCCGCCCGCACCCGCGTGCTCCGCAGCGGCTCCCAGGACCGGCTGCTCTCCCGGGTCCCGGCCCGGCCGGCCCCCGGCGTGGTGGGCCACGAGCTGCGGCTGCGGATGGACCCCGGCCGGGCCGTGCGAATCGAGAAGGTCGTGGCCCTGGTGACCTCGCAGGACCGGGCGATCTCCACGCCCGCGCTCGCCGCGACCACGCTGCTGGAGCGGGCGGGCGGCTTCGACGAGCTGCTCTCCGCGCACGTGGTGGCGTGGCAGGCCCTGTGGTCGGCGTTCGCCGTGGCCACCGACACCGGCGGTCAGCAGGGCCTGGCCGTCAACCTCAACACCTTCCACGTGCTGCAGTCGGTGGCGGCCGCGCACCCGGACCTGGACGCCGGCGTCCCGCCCCGCGGGCTGCACGGCGAGGGCTACCGCGGCCACGTGTTCTGGGACGAGATGTTCGTCTACCCCATGCTCACCCTCCGGCGCCCCGAGTGGACCCGGGCGCTGCTCGCCTACCGGTACCGGCGCCTGCCCGAGGCGCGGGCGGCCGCCCGCGCGGCCGGCCACGAGGGCGCCATGTTCCCGTGGCAGAGCGGCAGCGACGGCCGGGACGAGACCCCGCGGGCGCTGTTCAACCCCCGCACCGGCCGGTGGATCCCCGACCACTCGCGGCTGCAGCGCCACGTGGGGCTGGCGGTGGCGCACAGCGTGTGGCACTACTACCAGGCCACCGGCGACACCCGCTTCCTGATCGAGGAGGGCGCCGAGCTCGTGGTGGAGATCGCCCGGTTCTTCGCGAGCCTGGCCGTGCACGACCCCGAGGACGACCGGTGGGTGATCACCGGGGTGATGGGCCCGGACGAGTTCCACGACGGCTACCCCGGCGCCCCGGGGTCGGGGCTGCGCAACAACGCCTACACGAACGTCATGACGGCCTGGCTGCTCGCGCGGGCGGCCGAGATGGTCGAGCGCCTCGGCCAGGACTACGGCGGCCCCCTGTGGCGGCGCCTCGGCCTGCGGGAGGACGAGCTGGCCCGCTGGGAGCAGATCCGCACGCGCCTGCGCGTCCCGTTCCTGGCCGACGGCGTCCTCGCCCAGTTCGAGGGCTACGAGGAGCTGCCGGAGTTCGCGTGGGAGGACTACCGGGCCCGCTACGGGTACATCGGCCGCCTCGACCTCATCCTGGACGCCGAGGGGCTGTCCACGAACGACTACCGGCTGGCCAAGCAGGCCGACGTCCTGATGCTCCTGTACCTGTTCTCCGCGGAGGAGCTGCGGGAGCTGCTGGGGCAGATGGGCTACGACTTCCCGGCGGAGGCGGTCCGGGCCACCGTGGCCTTCTACTGCGACCGGTCCTCGCACGGGTCCACGCTCTCCGACGTGGTGCACTCCTGGGTCGAGGCCCGCCGGGACCGGCGCAGCTCCTGGTCCTTCCTGACGCGGGCGCTCAACAGCGACCTCGTCGACGCCCAGGGGGACACCGTCCGCGAGGGCGTGCACCTGGGCGCCATGGCCGGCTCCGTGGACATCCTCACCCGCTGCTACACGGGCCTGGAGGTGCGGGACGACATGCTGTGGCTGCACCCGGCGATCCCGCCCGAGCTGCCCAGGGTGTCCTTCTCGATCAGCTACCGGAACCAGCCCATCCAGGTCGAGGTCACCCGTTCCGCGCTGCGGCTCTACCTCGGTCCGGGCCCCGCGGAGCCCGTGCGCGTGTGCGTGGACGGCCGGGTCCACGAGCTCGCGGCCGGGCAGATCCGGCAGTTCCCCGTGGCGGCCTCCGATGCCTGAGCCGTGCACCGGCAGCCACGGGGCCGCGTCCCCCGTGGCGGACGCCGCGAATTCATCCGACGGCCACCCGGGGTTCCCCTGCGGTGGCTCCGCGGTCGGACCGCCCGGTCCACCATGGGACCACGACGCCCCCGCACTCCCCCACCCTGGAGCAGTGATGTCACCAGACACCGTCCTTCTCGACCGTTGCACGACTCCCGGCGTCGCCGATCCCGCGGCGCCGCTCATCGGGCCCGCCACGGGCCGCGCCCTGCACGTGATGAGCTACAACATCCGCTTCCACCACAGCGGCACGCGCACCGGGGAGCCGGACCACTGGCCCGACCGCGCGCCCCGGCTGGCGCGGCTGCTGCAGCTCGAGCAGCCCACGCTCCTCGGGGTGCAGGAGGCCCTGCACCACCAGCTGCCGGCGGTGGAGCAGGCGCTGCCCGCCGGCTACCGGATGGTCGGCTACGGCCGCGCCGGGGGCAGCAAGGGCGAGTACTCCGCGATCTTCTACGACGCACGGCGCCTGGAGCTGCTGGAGTGGGACCAGTTCTGGCTCTCCGACACCCCGGAGCTCATCGGCTCGACCACGTGGGGCAACGACATCCCCCGGATCGTCACCTGGGGCCGCTTCCTGGACCGCGGCACCGGCGCCGAGCTCGTGCTCGTCAACACCCACTTCGACCACGACTCCGAGAACGCCCGGGACCGCAGCGCGGAGGCCCTGGTCGATCTCGTGCACAGCTTCCGCCCGCACACCCCCACCGTGGTCACCGGGGACTTCAACGCGGTGGCGGAGGACTCCGGGGCCTACACCACGCTCGTGGGCTCCGGGGTGCTCGAGGACACCTGGGCTGCCGCCGAGGAGCGGCTCACCCCCGAGTGGGGCACCTTCCCGGACTACCGCGAGGCGGTGCTGGGCGAGGAGCGCATCGACTGGGTGCTGGCCAGCCCCGACGTCCGGGTGAGCCGCAGCGCGATCAACCCGGCCCGCTTCGCCGGGGGCCATCCCAGCGACCACGCCCCGGTGCAGGCGCTCGTCGCCCTCGGCGAGGACTGAGCGCCGCGGCCCCGCGGGGCGCTGCGGTTCCGCGGGGTGCCGCGGCCCCGCGGGGCGCCGTGGTTCCGCGGGGTGCCGCGGTCCTGCAGGGCGCTATGGCCCCGCGGGACGCTGCGCTCCTGCGGGGTCCTGCGGTCCCGCGGGAGAGAGCGTGAGCGGGCGCCACGGGCGGGCGCCGTCGGCCTCGGCGCCCATCGCCCCCACGGTGCGCGCGGTGCGGGCCAGGGACGCCGCGTCCTCCTCCCGCGAGCGGCAGACGTCCTCGGCCGGCAGCGCGCACCACCGGATCGGGTCGAGGGTGAGGATGTGCGGGGTCCACACCGGGTCGCCCGCGACCCACTGCCCGTCCTCACGGGTGAAGGACATGCTGACCGTCAGGCCCTCGTTGTTCACCGGCACCCGGGTGGCGTGCTCCGAGAGGCTGTTGCCCAGCCCGTGCACGATCCAGGTGTCGCCGTGCTTCTCGATCGGCAGCACCGAGTGCGTGTGGTGGCCGTAGACGAAGTCGAACTCCCCGCTGTCGGCGAGCGCGTGCGTGACCTCGAGCTGCTGCCGGTCGGGTGCCGAGGAGTACTCCTGCCCGGCGTGCACCGCGGCCAGCACGATCTCCGCCCCCGCCTGCCGGGCCCGGCGCGCCTTGCCGACCATCTCGGGCACGTCCAGCAGGTCCACGCGCCACGCGGCGTCCGGCACGTTGCCGTTGAGCCCGTAGGTCCCCGTCACGAGCCCGACACGCACGCCGCCGGCGTCCAGCACCAGCGGCTCCTGCGCGTCCTGCGCCGAGCGGTACGTGCCGGTCGTGGCGATGCCGGCGTCCGCCAGGACGTCGAGGGTCCGTTCGAGGCCCTCCGGGCCGGCGTCCAGGGCGTGGTTCGTGGCCGTGGTGCACGCGTCGTAGCCGATCTCCGCCAGTGCCGGGACGATCTGCGGCGGCACCTCGAACGAGGGGTAGCCGGAGAAGGGCCCCCCGGGCGCGGCGAGCGGGGTCTCCATGTCGCAGACCGCGAGGTCGGCGCCCTCCGTGAACGGGCGCAGGCCCTCCACCAGCGGGCCGAAGTCCAGCTCCCCGCCCCCGTCGGCCTCGGCCTGCGCCCACAGCCCCGGGTGGAGCAGGACGTCGCCCGTGACCACGACCTCCACCCGGTCCGGAGCCGCCGCCGGGCCCGGCGTCGAGGACGCGGCCGCCGTGGTGGACGGGGACGGCGTCGAGGACGGGGACGACGCCCCGGCGCCGTCCGGGGCGGTCCCCGCCGGCTGCGGGGAGCAGCCGGCGAGGACCGTGGCTCCCGTGAGGAGGAGCGCGGCCAGCCCCGCTGCGGGGCCGCGGCGCACCGGCGGGAGCGGAGCTCGAGTGGTCATGGACCGAGGGTAGGCCACCCGGCGGGGGCCGCCCACCCCGGGCCGGTCAGGACAGGACCGTGGACCAGAGCCCCTCGTCCTCGGGCCGGTGCGGGACCTCGGTGCTGGGCACCACCTCGGCGGGCGCCGGGTGGGCCCGGCCCTTCAGGGCGAGCATCTCCTCGAGGTCGTCCAGCGGGGTGGGCGAGTTGTCGGCGCGCAGGTCGACGTCGAGCAGCACGGGGTACTGGAAGCCGGCGAGCGTGTCGGCCACGAGCACCGCGGCGCTCTGCTGCCCCCGGCTGTCGCCGCCCGCGTCCTGGCCCGCGCGCAGGCAGGCCAGCAGCGCCCGCCCCATCTGGGTGCTGGTGGGCCCCGGCACCGCGAGCGCCTCGTCCATCGCGGCGCGCATCGCCTCGACGACCTCCGGGCCGGTCAGGTAGTTGCCGATCACCACGAAGTCCGCCCCGGCCACGCCCCCGGCCCACGGCGTGCACAGGCTGCCGGTGAGGTGCGCCCCGGGCCCCGCCACGGGCAGGACCGCCACCTGGCGCAGCGCCAGGTCGGGGTCGGCGTCGGTGAGAGCCGCGATCGCCTCCTCGGCCGTGCCCCCGTGGTGCAGGGTGCGGAGCATCTCGAAGCGCAGCCGCCGGTTGGTCCACGCCTGGGAGGCCACCACCCCGGCGGTGGGCACGAGGGCCGGCACGGCGTTGCCCACGGCGAGCGAGCAGCTCGCCGTGGCGGCCCCGAGCAGACGGGAGTCCGCGCTCCGGGCGATCACGGTGTAGGTCACGATCACCTCCTGGCCGTCACGTCCGTGACGACCGGTTCCTTGTCGATGGCTGTCCCCGCGCTGACCGGGGCGGACGCCGCCCGTCCCGGCACGCCGGTGCCGCGGGTGTGGTGGTGGGCAGTCCCGGATGCATAGGGTGGGACGACACCCACGACCGGGTGCGCACCGGCAGGGCGGCCGAACGGGGCACCCGCCGGGTCCTCCCGGGCGGACGGCTCATTCCTACCACCGGAGGCGGCGGATGGCACGCGGAGCACGGATCGTCGCGCTGGGAGGTGCCGTGTGCCTCGCCCTAGGCGCCTGCTCCGCGGGCGAGGGCGTGGACCTGGCGGGGGCCGGCGAGGTCGACACCGACGACTACCTCAGGGTGGCCATCGCCGGGGAGCCCGACCAGCTCGACCCGCACAACACGAGCGCCTACTTCTCCTTCCAGATCCTCGAGAACGTCTACGACACCCTGGTGCAGCCCGACGAGAACCTCGAGATGCAGCCCGCCCTCGCCGAGTCCTGGGAGGTCAGCGAGGACGAGCTCTCCTGGACGTTCCGCCTCCGGGAGGGCGTCACGTTCCACGACGGCTCCGCGTTCACGGCCGAGGACGTCGTGTACTCCTACGACCGGATCATCGACGAGCAGCTGGCCAACGCCTACCGCCTCTCCGCCGTCGAGGACGTCGTCGCGGTGGACGAGCACACGGTGCGCATCGACGTGTCCCAGCCGACCCCCGCGCTGCTCGCCGCGATCGGCGGGTACAAGGGCATGGCCATCGTCGAGCGGCAGAACGTGGAGAGCGGGGACGTCCAGCTCGACCCGGTGGGCACGGGACCGTTCGAGGTGGTGGGCAACTCCGCGAGCACGGCCGTGACCCTGCGGGCCAACGAGGACTACTGGGGTGAGGGCCCCCACGTCCCCGGGGTCGTCTACCGGTTCATCTCGGAGGGCACCACGGCGCTCGCGGACCTCACCGCCGGGGAGGTGCACTGGACCGACTCCATCCCGCCGCAGCGAGTGAACTCGCTGCGGCAGAACCCCGACGTCGAGGTCGCGAGCGTCCCCTCGACGGACTACTGGTACGTGACCATGAACCAGCAGCGCCCGCCCTTCGACTCCCTCGACGCACGCCTGGCCGTCGCCCACGCCATCGACCGGGAGGCCATCGCCCAGGTCACCTGGTACGGCAACGCCACCGTGAACCAGACCGCGGTTCCCGAGACGTCCGTCTGGCACCACGAGTACGCGCCGTTCGAGCAGGACCTGGACCGCGCCCGCGAGCTCGCCGAGAGCTCGGGCCTGGCCGGGGAGACCGTCGACCTCATGGTCACCAACGAGTTCCCGGAGACGGTCACGGCGGCCCAGGTGATCGCCGCCAACCTCTCCGAGATCGGGGTCGCCACGGACATCCGCACCCTCGACTTCGCGACCTGGCTCGACGAGCAGGCCCGCGGGAGCTTCGACATGCTGCTCCTGGGCTGGCTCGGCAACGTGGACGTCAACGACTACTACTACAACCAGCACCACTCCGAGGGCTCGAACAACGCCCAGGGCTACAGCAGCCCCGAGGTCGACCGGCTCCTGGACGCGGGGCGCACCGAGACCGACGAGGACGCCCGCAAGGAGTTCTACGACCGGGCGGCGGAGCAGATCGTGGACGACGCCAGCTACGTCTACCTCTACAACCCCGACGTGGTCCAGGCGTGGGTCCCCGAGCTGGAGGGGTACGAGCCCCGGCCGGACCGGGCCGTCCGGTTCAACGACGTCCGGCTCGAGGAGGACCCGGAATGACCAGCCCGTTCCTGAGATTCCTCGTCAAGCGCCTGCTGCACACCGCGGTGGTGCTCCTCGGCGTGCTGGTCGTGGTCTTCGCCCTCCTCCAGCTCGTCCCCGGGGACCCCGTGCGGGTGGCCCTCGGCACCCGCTTCACCCAGGAGTCCTACGACGCGCTGCGGGAGGCGTCCGGACTCGACCGGCCCCTGCTCGTGCAGTTCTTCGCCTACATCGGCAACGCCCTGACCGGGAACCTCGGGGTGAGCTTCCGCAGCGGCGAGCCGGTCACCCTCATCCTGCTGGACCGGCTGCCCGCCACGGTGTCCCTCGGCCTCGCCGGCATCACGATCGCGCTGCTCATCGCGTTCCCGCTCGGCACCTGGGCGGCCCTGCGCCGCGGCTCCGCGGCCGACGGCGGGATCCGGGCCGTGAGCCAGTTCGGCGTCTCGGTCCCCGACTTCTGGCTCGGCCTGCTCCTGATCATCGTGTTCTCCACGATGCTGGGGCTGCTGCCGCCGTCCGGGTACGTGCCCTTCACGGAGGACCCGTGGGGCTGGCTCCAGCGGGTGGTCCTGCCGGGGCTCGCCGTGGGCGTGGTCTCCGGGTCCATCATGACCCGGTACGTGCGCTCCGCGGTGCTCGACGTCGTCGGCTCCAACTACGTGCGCACCGCCCGGTCCAAGGGCCTGCCCCGCCGCACGGTGGTCGGCCGGCACGTGCTGCGCAACGCGCTCGTGCCGATCCTCACGGTGGCCGGGGTCCAGGCCGCCACGATGCTCGGCGGGCTCATCGTCATCGAGGTGGTCTTCGCGTGGCCGGGTCTGGGCCGGCTGGTGTTCGACGCCGTCGCGGCCCGCGACTACCCGGTGGTCCAGGGCACCGTGCTGCTGATCGCCCTGATCTTCCTGCTGATCAACCTGCTGGTGGACATCCTGTACGCCGTCGTCGACCCGAGGATCCGTGTGTCATGAGCAGCCCTGAGACGCCCTCGCCCGACCCCCGCGCCCCCGGCGCCGGCAACGGCCGGACCGGGCCCGTCCCGCGGCCCGCCGAGCCGGCGGAGACCCCGGAGGAGGTCAGCCGCACCGGCACCCTGCGGATGCTGGTCTCGAACAAGGTCACGGCCGCCGGCCTGGCCATCCTGGTGCTCGTGGTCCTGCTCGCCGTGCTCGGGCGCTGGATCGCCCCGTACGGGGCGAACGACATCGACGTGGTCAACGCCCTGCAGCCGCCCTCGGGCGCGCACCTGTTCGGCACCGACGAGCTGGGCCGGGACGTGTTCTCCCGCGTGGTGCTCTCCGCCAGGATCTCCCTGACCGTGGGGCTCGTGGCCGTGGGCATCGCCCTGGTGGTCGGGGTGGCCCTGGGCCTCGTGGCCGGCTTCTTCGGCGGCTGGACGGACACGGTGATCATGCGCAGCGCGGACGTGCTCTTCGCGTTCCCCATCCTGTTGCTGGCCATGGCCATCGTGGCCGTCCTGGGCCCCGGGCTGACCACGGCGATGATCGCGATCGGCGTGGTCTACACGCCCATCTTCGCCCGCATCACCCGGGCCTCCACGCTCGCCGTGCGCGAGGAGCTCTACGTCAAGGCCTCCCAGGCCGTCGGGGCGTCCGACGGTCTCATCCTGCGCCGGCACGTGCTGCCGAACATCATGGGGCCCATCACCGTCCAGACCTCCCTCTCGCTGGCCTTCGCGATCCTCTCCGAGGCCGCGCTGTCCTTCCTGGGCCTGGGCGTCCAGCCGCCCGAGCCCTCGTGGGGGCGGATGCTCTACGACGCCCAGGCCTTCATCTACGACGCCTGGTGGATGAGCGTGTTCCCGGGCCTGGCCATCTTCCTCACCGTGCTGGCGTTCAACCTGGTGGGCGACGGCATGCGCGACGTCCTCGACCCGCGCCAGCGGACCGCCGACGAGATCCGCAGGAGCGCCTGATGCGCACGACCGAGCACCGCCGCCCCACCGACCCGGCCGCCGCCGACCCGGACGTGCTGCTCGACGTCCAGGACCTCACCGTCCGGATCGGCCCCGCGGAGATCGTCAACGGCGTGTCCTTCACCGTGCCCCGGGGCGGGACCCTGGGCATCGTGGGCGAGTCCGGGTCCGGCAAGTCCATGACGGTGCTCGCGGCCACCGGCCTGATCGACTCCCCGCCCGCCCGGGTGGGCGGACGGTCCCTGCTGGACGGACAGGACATCGTGACGATGGCTCCCCGGCAGCTGCGCGGCGTCCACGGCAGGCGGGTGGGCTTCATCTTCCAGGACCCCTCCACGTCCCTGAACCCGGTGCTGACCGTGGAGCAGCAGCTCACGGAGGCCCCGCGCTTCCACCTGGGCCTCACCCGCCGCGACGCGCGGCGGCGGGCGCTCGAGCTGCTCGAGGCCGTCGGCATCCCCGACCCCCCGACCCGCCTCTCCTCCTACCCCCACCAGCTCTCGGGCGGGATGAAGCAGCGCGTGATGATCGCCGTGGCCCTGGCCTGCGGCCCCGAGCTGCTCGTGGCGGACGAGCCCACGACCGCGCTCGACGTCACGACGCAGGCCCAGATCCTCGAGCGGGTCAAGGAGCTGCAGGAGTCCCGCGGCATGAGCGTGATCTGGATCAGCCACGACCTCGGTGTGGTCTCGGGCATCGCGGACCGGGTGGCCGTGCTCTACGGCGGGCAGATCGTGGAGTCCGCGCCCCTCGAGGAGCTCTTCACCGACCCCCGCCACCCCTACACCCGGGGCCTCATGGCCTCCCGGCCGCAGACGGCCGGCAGCAAGGGCGAGCTCGCCGTGATCCCCGGCAGCCCGCCGGACCCGAAGCACCTGCCCCAGGGCTGCCTGTTCTGGGACCGCTGCCCCGTGCGCGGGGACCCCCGCTGCGAGACGGAGCGCCCGCCGGAGACCCCGGTGGGCCCGGAGCACGTGGTCCGCACCTTCTACGGCGGGAGCGCGGACGGCACCGACCGGCGAGGAGGCCCCCGATGACCGACGACCACGGGCCGCTGCTCAGCGTGCGGGACCTGCAGGTCCGCTTCCCCGTCACCACCGACCGCGGCAAGGGCGTGGTGCAGGCGGTGGCCGGGATCGACTTCGACGTCCACCGGGGGCAGACGGTCTCCCTGGTGGGCGAGTCCGGCTCCGGCAAGTCCACCGTGGCCAACGCGCTGATGCACCTGGTGGAGCCCAGCGCGGGGACCGTGCTGCTCGACGGCCAGGACATCACCTCCGTGCGGGGCCGTGAGCTCAAGGCCCTGCGGCGGCGGATCGCCATGGTCTTCCAGGACCCGTTCGCGTCCCTGGACCCCCGCCAGCACGTCTCCCGGGCCGTGTCGGAGCCCCTCGAGGTGCACGGCCTCGGCGGGGACAGGGAGGGGCGCCGCCGCCGGGTCGCGGAGCTGTTCGAGCTCGTGGGCCTCTCCCGGCGCTTCCTGGACCGGTACCCGCACGAGCTCTCGGGCGGGCAGCGCCAGCGCGTGTCCATCGCCCGGGCGCTCGCGGGAGAACCGGACCTCGTCATCCTCGACGAGGCGACCGCCTCCCTGGACGTCTCCGTCCAGGCGCAGATCATGAACCTGCTCAACCGGCTGCAGGACGAGCTGGGGCTCACGTACCTGTTCATCGCCCACGACCTCGCCGTCGTGGAGCACATGAGCGACCACGTCCTCGTGATGTACCTCGGCCGGCTCATGGAGGACGGGGACGTCCGGGACCTCTTCGACGCCCCCGCCCACCCCTACACCAAGGCGCTGATGGCCTCCGCCCCGTCCGCCGACCCCGTGGCGGAGCGCCGCCGCCGGACCGCCCCGCTCGAGGGCGAGGTGCCCTCCCCCCTCGACCCGCCGTCCGGGTGCGTGTTCCGCACGCGGTGCCCGTGGGCGGCCGACGAGTGCGCGGAGACCGTCCCGCCGCCCGTCCCGCCACCGGGCACCGGCAGCAGCCCCCCGGCGGGGCGGCAGACCTCACGGGAGCACCTCGCCGCCTGCATCCGGCTGCCGGTGGTGCAGGCCACCAGCGGAGAGACCCCAGCCGCGGCCGGCAGCCGCACGGGCTCCCGGCGCACCGCGCCGTGGGCCGGCGGGACGTCCGGAACATGACGCACCGCGCACCCACCACGAGCACACCTGGAGGAGACATGGGCAGCACGCCATCGGCCGGCGGACCCCGCCTGGAGGACGACGCCCCGGGACCCGGCCACGCGCAGGAGAGCGACCACCGGTCGCCGGGAGAACGGGCCCCCGCGGAGCACCACAAGACCCACCGGATCAAGTGGAGCGGGCTCGTCGCAGGACTGGTCCTGGCGCTGCTGATCTACGTGCTCCTGCCCGCGGACCTGGCCCAGCACGCCCGGCTCACGGCCGCCACCGCCGGGCTCATGGGCGTGTGGTGGATGACGGAGGCCATCCCGATCCCGGCCACCGCCCTGCTGCCGCTGATCATCTTCCCCGTGCTCGCGCCGGACGTGGCCGTGGACGACGTCGGCGCCTCCTACGGGAGCAACATCATCTTCCTCTTCATGGGCGGGTTCCTCCTGGCCCTGGCGATGCAGCGCTGGAACCTGCACCGGCGGATCGCCCTGCGCACCGTGCGGGTCATGGGCACCAAGCCGGCCCAGATGGTGGCCGGCTTCATGATCGCGACCGGCTTCCTCAGCATGTGGGTCTCCAACACCGCCACGGCCGTCATGATGATCCCCATCGGCGTGTCCGTCCTGCTGCTGCTGCCCAACCTGATGGCCGACGCCGCCGCCGAGGCCGGCGCCGCCGACACCGACCTGGCGGGCGCCGACCCGCAGAGCGCGGAGGTGAAGGAGGCCGTCATCGCCTCGAACTTCGGCACCGCCCTGATGCTCGGCATCGCCTACGCCGCGTCCATCGGCTCCCTCGGCACGATCATCGGCACCCCGCCGAACACCCTGATGGTCGGCTACCTCCAGGAGGCCCACGACATCACCGTGGGCTTCGGCCAGTGGATGCTCGTGGGCGTGCCGCTGTCCGTGGTCATGCTCGCGATCGCCTGGTTCCTGCTCACCAAGGTGCTGTTCAAGCCGGAGATCGACGAGATCCCCGGCGGCCGGAAGCTGATCGACAACGAGCTGCACAAGCTCGGACCCATGTCGACCGGCGAGAAGCTCGTGCTGGCGATCTTCGCGCTGGCGGCCTTCAGCTGGGTGTTCGTGCCCGTGATCTTCGACTCCCCGCCGATCAGCGACGCCGGGATCGCCATGGTCGTGGGGCTGCTGCTGTTCCTGCTGCCCGCCGGCGCCGAGCGCGGCGTCCGGCTGCTGGACTGGGAGTCCGCGGTCAAGCTGCCCTGGGGCGTGCTGCTCCTGTTCGGCGGCGGGCTGGCGCTGTCCTCCCAGTTCTCGGGCTCCGGGCTCACCGAGTGGATCGGCGCCCAGGTCGAGGCGCTGGGCGCCGTGCCCGTCCTGGTGCTGGTCCTGGTCGTGGCCGCCGGCGTGATCTTCCTGACGGAGCTCACCAGCAACACGGCCACGGCGGCCACGTTCCTGCCGGTGGCCGGGGGCGTGGCCCTCGGCCTGGACATGGACCCGATGCTGCTGGCCATCCCGGTGGCCCTGGCGGCGACGTGCGCGTTCATGCTGCCGGTGGCCACCCCGCCCAACGCCATCGCCTTCGGCTCCGGCTACGTGACGATCGGCCAGATGATCCGGGGCGGGCTGTGGCTGAACGTCGTGGGCGTCGTCCTGATCACCCTCGTGACGATGACCCTCGGCCTGTGGGTGTTCGGCATCGTGTACTGACCGGCCCGCGCACCGGCGGCCCCGTCCTCAGCCGGCGGGGCCGTCGTCGTGCTCGAGCTCGGCCAGCACCGGGAAGTGGTCCGAGGCCCAGACCCCGCGCGGGCGCTCGGCCAGGACACGGGAGTCGAGGACGCGGACCCGGCCGCCGTACAGGATCCAGTCCAGGCGCGGGGTCCGGGCACGGGGCCGCCGGTAGCGGTGGAAGGTCCCCGCGGCGTCGGCCGGCAGGGTGTCCCGCAGCCCGCCGGCGAGCGCGGCGTCCCAGGTGCGGGACCGGCCGGCGGCCGCGTTCATGTCCCCGAGGACCAGCAGGGGCCCGTCCCCGCCGACGAGCCGGCGCTGCAGCGCGGCGAGCTGGCGCAGCCGGCTGTGCTCCGGCCACGGGTCGAGGTGGGTCGCGACCGCCCGCCAGGCCACCCCCGTGCGCCGGTCCGTGAGCTCGGCCAGCACCAGGGTGCGGGGGAAGAGGTCGCCCGGCCACTTCGACCCGGGGAGCTCCGGCTGCGGGGACAGCCACCGCTGCTCCCAGTGCTCGATGCCGAAGCGCGCCGTGTCCACGGCCAGCAGGCACCGCTCACCGCGGCCGTCGGCGTCCCGCCCTCCCCCCAGCAGGACGTGGTCCGCCCCCAGGGCCTGCTGCAGGTGGTGCAGCTGCTGCGGGTGGACCTCCTGGAGGGCGGCCAGCTCCGGCCGGTGGGTCCGGAGCACCGCGCGCACCGCGGGCGCCCGGGTGAACCACGCGTCCGGCGCCACCCGCCGGTACCTCTCCAGGGGACGGCGGACGTTGAAGGTCATGGCCGTGAACGCGCCCCGGCCCCGCGGACCACGGGGGTCCACGGGGCCGGGACGGGCGGGGGCTGCCACGATCGCGGGGCGGGCTACTGCGCGGCGGACTCCGCCGCGCCCCGCTCCGTGCGGGCGCCGCCGTGCTGGAGGTCGCCACCGCTGTTCTCGAGGTGCGCGCGCATGAACCACTGGAAGAGCTCGAGCTCCCGGACCTGGCCGATGAGCATGTCCTCGGTGATCGGGTCGAGCTCGCCGACCTTCTGGATCGCGTCGCGGTGGTCCTCGATCACGCCGTTGTAGACGAGGTCGAGGGCGGCGAGGTGCTCCACGCCGGTGGCGCGGTGGACCGAGTAGTCATCCCAGGTGCGGGCCCGGACGAGGTCGCCGGGCAGGCCGCTGGGGCCCACGCCCATGGTCGCCATGCGCTCGGCGAGCTCGTCCACGAAGCCGCGCACGAGCTCGATCTGCGGGTCCAGCATCTCGTGGACGGAGATGAAGTTGGGGCCCACCACGTTCCAGTGGGCGTGCTTGAGCGTGAGCTGGAGGTCGTTGAGGGCGTGCAGGCGCTGCTGCAGCGTCTGGGCGACCTCGTGACCGTTCTCGGTGGACAGACCGGGCACGGTGTAGGGGGCGGTGCGCTGGTTCGGGGTGGCCATGGGTTCGTCTCCTGCTTCCGGCCGCCGCCGGGCGGCGGCCTTGATCGACAACGATGAATGCCCCGCCGGAGCGGGCCTCTGCGTCCCACTATGGCACGACACCCCCAGACTGTCAGCACCCTGTTGATTCGCTGAGCGCGATATCCGCGTCCCGGCCCGCCGGCGTCGCCGGCCGGGGCCGCACCGGTGCCGGCACCGCCGCGGCGGCCCTTGCCAGGACCGGGAGCCGCTGGTTGGCTGGGGCCATGGACACGACTCCCGGATCCGGCGACCAGCTCCCCGACGACCCGCACCTGGCCGACGACGTCGGCGTGCCGGACACCCCGGCCCGCGACCTCGACACGGCGCAGGACCCGCTGGGCCAGACCAACGCCGGCCAGCGCGTCCCGAGCGCGGGCGACGCCGCCGACCCCGCCGACCCGGACTTCGGCGCCGGGGCGGGCGGCCCCGGCCCCACGGCCGGGGACTGACCCGGCGCGGCGGCGCCACGGCCCCGTGAGCACCCGCGGCATCAGCACGGAGGGGATCGCCCGGGCCACCGGCGTCCCGTGGGAGACCTGGACGGCGCGGCTCGAGGAGCTCGGCGCCCGGGAGATGAGCCACGCCGAGGTCGCCCGCCGCGTGGCGGAGCAGCTGGACGGCGTCGTCGAGAACCACGAGTGGTGGGGCCAGTCCGTCGCGGTGGCCTGGGAGCAGCACACGGGAGCCCGCCGCCCCGGCCAGGCCGCGGACGGCAGCTTCGGGCTGAGCGCGAGCCGCACGGTGGCCGGCACCCCGGACGAGGCGCTCGCCCGGTGGGCCGAGCTCATGGCGGGGCGCACGGAGGTCCGCGGCGTCCCGTTCCGGCAGCCGCCCACCACCGCCGCGACCGAGAGGTGGCGCTACTGGCGCGTGCGGCTCGCCGACGGGACCCGGGTCGCCGCGACCATCGGCGCCAGGGGGAACGGCCGCGCCACGGTGGCCCTCACGCACCAGGGGCTGGCCTCCGCCGACGACGTCGCGCGGTGGCGCACGACCTGGAAGGACCTGCTGGCCCGCCTCTGAGGCCGCGCCGCGCTTGTGAGGCGGCTCACTCCTCGCCTACGGTGACCCAAGTACCTGAGACGAGGAGTATCACATGACCGTGCCCTATCCGCGCCTGCTCGCGCCCCTGGACCTGGGCTTCACCACCCTGCCCAACCGGGTGCTCATGGGGTCGATGCACACCGGCCTCGAGGAGCTGCCCGGAGGGTTCGAGCGCCTCGCGGAGTTCTACGCGGAGCGGGTGCGCGGCGGAGTGGGGCTCATCGTCACCGGCGGCATCGGACCGAACCCCGAGGGCGCCACGCACGCCGGCGGGGCCGTGCTGAGCACGCCCGAGGAGGTGGCCCGGCACCGCACGGTCACGGATGCCGTGCACGCCGAGGGCGGGAGGATCGCCCTGCAGATCCTGCACGCCGGCCGCTACGCGAGGACGCCCGACGCCGTGGCGCCGAGCCCGCTGCGCGCCCCCATCAGCCCCGTGGTCCCGCACGAGCTGAGCCCGGAGGAGATCGAGCGGACCGTCGAGGACTTCGCCCGCACCGCCGCGCTCGCCCGGGAGGCCGGCTACGACGGCGTGGAGGTGATGGGCTCCGAGGGCTACCTCATCAACGAGTTCGTCGCCGCCGAGACCAACCACCGCACCGACCGGTGGGGCGGGTCCTTCGAGAACCGGATGCGCCTGCCCGTGGAGATCGTCCGCCGCGTGCGGGAGCGCACCGGTCCGGAGTTCATCCTGGTCTACCGCCTCTCCATGCTGGACCTGGTCCCGGGCGGCTCCACGCTGGAGGAGGTCGTGACGCTGGCCCGGGCGGTCGAGGCCGCCGGCGCCACCCTGCTCAACACCGGCATCGGCTGGCACGAGGCGCGCATCCCCACCATCGCCACGGTGGTCCCCCGCGGCGGCTTCTCGTGGGTGACGCGCCGGCTCAAGGGCGAGGTCTCGATCCCCCTGGTCGCCGTCAACCGCATCAGCACCCCGGAGACCGCGGAGCGGATCCTGGCGGACGGGGACGCGGACATGGTCTCCCTGGCCCGGCCCCTGCTCGCGGACCCGGACTTCGTGGCCAAGGCCGCGGGCGGCCGGCCGGACACGATCAACACGTGCATCGCGTGCAACCAGGCGTGCCTGGACCACACCTTCGCGGGCCGGACCGCGTCCTGCCTGGTCAACCCCCGGGCCGGGCACGAGACCCTGCTGCGCCTGGGCCCCACCCGCCGCGCCGAGCGGATCGGCGTGGTCGGCGCGGGCCCCGCCGGGCTGGCCTTCGCCGTCAACGCCGCGGAGGCCGGGCACGCCGTGACCCTCTTCGAGGCGGAGGACCGGATCGGCGGGCAGTTCCTCATGGCCCTGCGCATCCCCGGCAAGGAGGAGTACGCGGAGACGCTGCGCTACTACGGCGTGCGGCTCGCCGAGCTGGGCGTGGACGTGCGGCTCGGGACGCCGGCCGGGCCCGGGCACCTGGGCGGCTTCGACCGGCTCGTGCTCGCCACGGGCGTGCAGCCCCGCGTGCCCGCGATCGAGGGGGTCGACCACCCGTCGGTCGTGGGCTACCGGGACGTCCTGCACCACGGGGCGCCCGTGGGCCGCCGGGTGGCCGTCCTCGGGGCCGGGGGCATCGGCTTCGACGTCGCCGAGTTCCTCCTGCACTCCCCGGGCGCGGACTTCTACCGCGCGTGGGGGGTCGACACGACGCTGTCCGCCCGGGGCGGCCTGGCCGCGCCGTGCCCCGACCGGCCCGCGCGCGAGGTGACGCTGCTGCAGCGCTCCCCCGGCAAGCTCGGGGCCGGGCTGGGCCGCACGACCGGCTGGATCCACCGGGCCTCGCTCCGGGCCGGGGGCGTCCGCACCCTGAGCGGGGTGGCGTACCGGCGGATCGACGACGACGGGCTGCACCTCACCGTGCCGGGAGCCGACGGCACGGAGCCGGCCGAGCGGGTCCTGCCGGTCGACACCGTGGTGCTGTGCACCGGCCAGGAGCCGCTGCGGGAGCTGCACGACGCGCTGCTCGACGCCGGCCACGACACCGGCGCCGTCCCGGTGCACCTCATCGGCGGGGCCGACGTGGCCGCCGAGCTGGACGCCAAGCGGGCGATCCGGCAGGCCACGGAGCTCGTCGCCGCCCTGGGCTGACTGTGAGGATTCCTTTTGCAGCCTGATGGTGCTGGGCTG
>NZ_LQBK01000039.1 GCF_001483755.1 Kocuria rosea subsp. polaris | reverse complement strand
AGGTCCGCGCCCTGGTTGGTGATCGTGGTGAAGCCCTTGTACGCCAGGATGCACAGGGTGGTCCCGGCCAGGAAGCCCAGCCAGCCCGCCTCCGGCGGGGTGCGGTCGGCCGCGGTGAACAGCCGGCCCAGGGAGGACACCCCCGCGGCGAGGATGCCTGCGACCGCCAGCACGGCGATCCCCACGATCTTGATCGCCGCGGTCACCGTGGCGGAGCGCTCCACCCACCGGTTGCCCACCAGGTTCACCAGGGCGGCGGCCGCGATGGCGACCACCGCCAGCACCGCCACCCACACGGCGGAGCCCTGCAGGCCGAAGGGGCGCAGCAGGTAGGTGCCGAAGGTGCGGCCCAGCAGGGACTCGGCCAGGATCATCGACACGTACATGAACAGGGCGAACGAGCCGGCCGCCACCCCGGGGCCGTAGGCGGCCTTGAGCAGCATCGCGATCCCGCCGGCGGACGGGTTGGTGGCCGAGTAGCGGATGTAGGAGTAGGAGCTGAACGCCACGACCACGGCGCCGGCGAGGAACGCCCAGGGCACCCAGCCGCCGGCCAGCTCGGCGACCTGCCCCACGA
The DNA here is from genome assembly GCF_001483755.1 of Kocuria rosea subsp. polaris. Classification (GTDB taxonomy): domain Bacteria; phylum Actinomycetota; class Actinomycetes; order Actinomycetales; family Micrococcaceae; genus Kocuria; species Kocuria cellulosilytica. The sequence goes on along the minus strand of NZ_LQBK01000039.1, from coordinate 135,359 downwards.
GGGCGAAGATGCCCGCGCCGATCATCACCCCCGTCCCCAGGGCGACGGAACCGGTCAGGGAGAGTTTCTGCTGCGTCTGCGTGCTGTGGTCCATGAGGAGGTGCACGTCCTTCCTGCCGGGCGGCGAGCGCCTCCCGGCGGCGAGGTGGGTCGAACGAGGTCGGTGGGGTGGTCCGGACAGGGTCGGTGGGCCGGGCCCACGGTGTTCAGCGGGCCTCGACGGTGCCCATCATGCCGAGGTCCTCGTGATCGAGGATGTGGCAGTGGTAGACGGTGCGGCCGCCGAAGTCGTCGAAGGCCACCCGGACCGTCACCTCCCCGAAGGCCGGGACGTTGACCACGTCCTGCCACGTCGGGGCGGAGACGTCACGGCCCGCCTCGGACACGACCTGCATGGGCCACACGTGCAGGTGCATCGGGTGGTCCATGGGACTGGAGTTGGTCAGGGTCCACTCCTCCACGGTGCCCACCCGGACCCGCTGGTCGGTGCGCTCGGCGTCGAACTGCTGCCCGTCGATCGTGAAGGACATCATCTGCCCGGGCCCGCGCATGCCGCCCATCATCCCGCCCCTGCCTCCCATGCCCATGGCGAAGTCCAGGGTGCGCCGGGCCTCGACCGGCCCCTCGCGCAGGTCCCGCAGCGCCGGACCCGGGGGCACGGGGCCGGCGTCGGCGGCCCGGTTCCCGGTGACCTCCAGGGTGAGCAGCTCGATCGGCTCGTCGTTGCCGGGGCCGTCCCCCGGCATGGCCCCGCCCATCATGCCGTCCATGCTGCCCCGGTCCACGGGGGCGGCGGTCAGCGCGGAGGTGCCCTCGCGGGTGTCCACGAGCAGCTCCACCCGGTTGCCGGGGGCCAGGGTCACCTCGGTGAGCTCGACCGGCTCGGGCAGGCGGCCGACGTCGCGGCCGAGCAGCCGCACGGTCTGGCCGTCGAGGGTCAGGCGCAGGTACCGGGACGGGCAGGCGTTGACGACCCGCCACAGCTCCCGCTCCCCGGGTGCGGCAGTGGCCTCGGGACGGACCTGGCCGTTGACCAGCACGGTCTCGCCCTCCCGGCCCATCATCTGCTGCGGCGGGGAGAGCTCGGCGAGATTGCCGGAGCCGTCCAGGGTGATGTCGGAGACCACCAGCACGCGCTCGCGGGCCACCGGGACGGGGTCGGGATCCTCGACGACGATGGCCCCGTAGAGGCCCGCCGCCAGCTGGTCGGCCACGTGCCCGTGCCGGTGCGGGTGGTACCAGTAGGTGCCCGGCGGATGGTCCTCCGGCAGGACGAACTCGTAGTCGAAGGACTCCCCCGGTCCGATGCTCACGAACGGGTTGTCCCCGTTGTCCTCCGGGGACACGTGCAACCCGTGCACGTGCAGGTTCGTCGGGGCCTCCAGCCCGTTGGTCATCGCCACCCGGACCGTGTCCCCGGGCCGGACCCGCAGGGTCGGCCCGGGCAGGGAGCCGTTGAACGCCTGCACGTGCGCCTGCCGTGCCCCGATCCGCACCTCGGCGGGGGCGGCCTCCAGGGCGAGGTCCAGGACGCCGTCCCGACCGGCCAGCACCTCGGGCTGCACCAGTTCCCGGCCGCCGCCGAGGGCCTCGCCGCCGCCGCCGCTGGTCCACCACAGCCCGGCCCCGCCCACGGCCGCGGCGCCGGCCCCGGCCGCGCCGAGGGCCAGCAGCTGCCGGCGCGTCAGCGGACTCACCGGTCGCCCTCCTCCAGGGTCCGCAGCCGCTCCCGGTACTCCTCGGTGCTGATCTCCCCGCGGGCGTAGCGCTCCTCGAGGATCTCCCGGGACCGGCGCGGTCCCGCGCCCGTCGGCGGCGGGGCGGAACCGCCCTGCCGCGTCCCGCCGCCCGAGCCGCCGGTGAGCGCCTTGACGAGCACGACCACCAGCACCACCGTGCCCAGGATCAGCAGGAGCCAGAACAGCCACATCCAGCCCATGCCCCCTCCCATTCCGTCGCCCCACATCATCACGGTCCTCCTTCGTCGATCGGTTCTGTGCTTCCTGCAGAGCGCCGCACGAGTGCGACGACGCCGGTCGCCGGGGGGGGTCAGGAACCCTCCCGCAGCTCCTGGAGCATCCGCTCCATCTCGGCGATCTCCGTCTCCTGCGCCCGGACGATCTCCTGCGCCAGCTCCACGGCCTGCGGGTTCGATCCGTCCTGGACCTGGTCCCGGGCCATCTCGATCGCCCCCTCGTGGTGCTGGGTCATCTGCTCCAGGTACAGCCGGGCGGCCGCGGGGCCCTCCTCGGCCTCCCGGAGCCAGTTCATGCCCTGGTCGTCGACCATGCCGGAGCCGTGACCGCCGTGCGCGGTGGCCGGATCCTTCGGGGTGGTGGGGGCGTCCCAGGCGGCGAGCATGGCGCGCATCTGCTCCATCTCGGGCGCCTGGGTGTCCCTGACCCGCTCGGCGAGGTCGCGGACGTCCTCGGGCACCAGGTCCTTCCCGAGCAGGATCTCGCTCATCTGCACCGCCTGCTCGTGGTGCGGGAGCATCATCTGGGCGAACATCACGTCCGCGTCGTTGTGCTCGGCCGCGATCCCGGCGGCGGAGCCGGACGGGGAGCCGGACGGGGAGTCAGACGGGGAGTCCGAGGCCGAGGCCGAGGGGGTGCCCGCGGTCCCCGTCGCGGCGGAGGCGGTCGCCTCGGCGCTCGTCCCGGAGTCCGCCGCGGGGTCCTCCTCGCCGGCGGAGCCGCAGCCGGCCAGGGCGAGGGCCGCGGCCAGGGCGAGGGTGCTGAGAGTGGTGGAGCGCTTCACAGGATGTCCTTCTTCTCTTGGGGTGGGAACAGGGGATCAGGGGGCGGGGACGGCGGCCGGCCGCCCGGCGCTGCGGTGGTCCTCGGCGCTGACGGCGGCCAGCCGGGCCGGATCGAGGTCGAGGCGGCGCAGCAGCTGGGCGTTGAGGGCCACCACGATGGTGGAGACCGACATCAGCACCGCTCCGACGGCCGGGGACAGCACGATCCCGATCGGTGCCAGGACCCCGGCGGCCAGGGGCACGGCGACGACGTTGTAGCCGGTGGCCCAGACCAGGTTCTGGACCATCTTCCGGTAGCTGGCCCGGGACAGGTCGATCATCGACAGCACGGCGCGGGGGTCGTTGCCGGCCAGGACCACCCCGGCCGACTCCATGGCCACGTCGGTGCCGGCGCCGATGGCGATGCCGACCTCGGCGCGGGCCAGGGCGGGGGCGTCGTTGACGCCGTCGCCGACCATGGCCACCGTCATCCCGCGGGACTGGAGCTCGGTGACCTTGCTGTCCTTGTCCTGGGGCAGGACCTCGGCGAAGACCTCGTCGATGCCCAGATCGGCGCCCACGGCCTCGGCGACCTGACGGGCGTCGCCGGTGATCAGGGCGACCTTCACCCCGCGCTCCCGGAGGGCGGCCACGGCGGCGCGGGACTCGGGGCGGACCCGGTCCTCGAGGGCCAGGGCGCCGATGACCTGCCCCTCGCGCAGCACGTGGAGCACCCCGGCGCCGCGCTCGACCCACTCGAGGGTGGTCGCGTCGATCGCCGCCGGTGTGGACAGTCCGCGCTCGCGGAGCATGTTGGGGCCGCCCACGACGACCTCGGTGCCCTCGACGACGGCCGTCACCCCGCGGCCGGTCGCGGCCGTGAACCCGGTGCCGCGCAGCCCCAGTCGTGACGCCTCGGGGTGCGCGCCGGCGGCGGTGACGATGGCGCGCGCCACGGGGTGCTCGCTGTCGGACTCGGCGGCCGCCGCCCAGGCCAGCAGTTCGCCCTCGGAGACCCCGGGGACGGCGGCCGTCCCGGTGACGGCGTGCGCGCCCTCGGTGAGGGTGCCGGTCTTGTCGAAGAGCACCACGTCGATGGTGCGCATCCGCTCCAGGGCCATCCGGTTCTTGATCAGGACGCCGGAGCGGGCGGCGCGCTCGGTGGAGATCGCAATGACCAGCGGGATGGCCAGGCCCAGGGCGTGCGGGCAGGCGATGACCAGCACGGTGACGGTGCGGATGACGGCGTCGTCCGGGCTGCCGAGCAGCGTCCAGGCGACGGCGGTGAGGACGCCGGCGGTCAGGGCGAACCAGAACAGCCACGCGGCGGCGCGGTCGGCCAGGGCCTGGGCGCGGGAGGAGGACTCCTGGGCGGCGGCGACCATCCGCTGGATCCCGGCCAGGGCGGTGTCGGCCCCGACGGCCTCGACCCGGACCCTGACGGTGTTGTCGGTGGCCACGGTGCCGGCCACCACGGTGTCGCCGGGACCCCGGGGGACCGCCTGGGACTCACCGGTGATCATCGACTCGTCGAACTCGGCGGTCCCGCCGGTGATCGTCCCGTCCGCCGGGACGCGGGCCCCGGAGCGCACGAGCACGACGTCGCTCACCGCCAACTCGGCCACGGGCACCGTGACGGTGTCCCCGTCGACGACCTTCTCGGCCTCGTCGGGCAGCAGCTCCGCCAGGGCGTCCAGGGCGGAGGAGGCCGCGCCCAGGGCGCGCATCTCCATCCAGTGGCCCAGCAGCATGATCACCACCAGCAGGGCCAGCTCCCACCAGAAGTCGAGGTCGAACCCGCCGATGCCCAGCGTGGTGACCCAGGAGGCGACGAACGCGACCGTGATGGCCATGGCGATCAGCAGCATCATCCCCGGCTGCCGGGACCTCAGCTCGGTCACGCCGCCCTTGAGGAAGGGCATGCCCCCGTGGACGAAGATGACGGTGCCCAGCACGGGAGGGATCCAGCTGGAGCCCGGGAACTCGGGGATGCGGTAGCCCAGCAGGTGTCCGACCATGGGGCTGAAGAACACCACCGGGAGCGAGAGCACCAGCGAGAGCCAGAACTTGTTCTTGAACATCGCCGTGGAGTGCCCCGCGTGCTCCCCGTGCTGGTGGACCTGGTGGTCCTCGTCGACCGCCGAGTGGGCGTGCTCGTGCGGCATGGCCTGCCCGTGGGTGTCGGCGTCGGCGTGCTGACCCCGGCCGTGCCGGTCCGCGGGCGGCGCCGTTCCGGCACCGGCCCGGGACGGCTCCGGGGCGGCCGGGAGGCCGCGGTGCTGCGGGGCGCTCATGGGGTGCTCCTTCCGCGAGAGCTGAACGGTGTGCCGGCGGGGCCGAAGTGCTGCCCGCCCCTCCAGGTATATACCCCTAGGGGGTATCGATCAAGGGGGTCATCGGGCGGCCTCCACCGGCGACGGACGCACGCGCTGACGGGCGGGCAGCTCCACGGTGAAGACCGCCCCGGCGCCGGGCCCGGGGGACGTGACGGTCAGCGTCCCGCCGTGGGCCTCGACCAGGGCCCGGGCGATGGTCAGGCCGATCCCGGAGCCGCCGCTGTCGCGGTCCCGGGCGCTGTCGCCGCGCCAGAAGCGCTCGAACACCCGGGACAGGTTCTCGGCGGCGATGCCGTCGCCGGTGTCGGCGACACGGACGGCCACCCGCCCCGGACCCCGCCGGGAGACGCCGAGGACCACCTGCCCGCCGGGCGGGGTGTGGCGCAGGGCGTTGGTGAGCAGGTTGCCCAGCACCTGGCCCATCCGCTGGCGGTCCACCTCGACCACCCCGGCGTCGTCGTCGATGTCCAGGACGAGCCGCACGCCCTTGGCGGCGTAGGCCTCGCGCTGGGCCTCCGCGGCGGAGCGGGCCGGCTCGCCGGCCGGCAGCTCGGTGCGGTCCAGGTCGATCCGGCCCTCCTCGGCCCGGGACACGTCGTGGATGTCCTCGACCAGGCGCGTGAGGCGCCCGAGCTGGTCGGCCACGAGCTCACCGGTGCTCTCGTCCCAGTGCGCCACCCCGTCCTGGAGCGCCTCGCAGTAGACGGTGAGCACCGAGATCGGGGTGCGCATCTCGTGGGCCAGGTCCGAGAGCATCCGCCGCCGCAGCTCCTCGGTGCGCTCCAGCCGCTCGGCCATGGCGTTGAACGAGGCCGCCACCGCGTCCACCTCGGCGCCGGCGGCGAGGGCCGGGACCCGGCTGTCGTAGCGGCCGCGGGCCACCCCCCGGGCCGCCTCGGTGAGGGCGGAGAGGGGCCGCCGGAGCCGGCGGGTGAAGAACCAGGTCACCGCCGCGGCGCAGACCAGGGCGGTGCCCAGGGCCACGCCCAGGGTGATGACGCTGGCGTCGCGGTAGGCCCGTTCCACGTGCAGCAGCTCCGGGGAGTCCGCGGCGCGCCCGGCGATGACCAGGTGCTCGTGGAAGATCGGCGGGCCGGCCAGGGACGCGACCACCACGGCGGCGAGGATGCTCGCGGCCACCACGATGGCCTGGGCCAGGAAGAACCGGGAGGCCAGGCCGCGGGGGCGTCGCCGCCGGGTCATCGGGCCACCATCCGGTAGCCGACCCCGCGCACGGTGTCCACGAAGGCGGCCTGGTCCTCCCCGAGCTTCCGGCGCAGGTGCCCGATGTGCACGTCCACGATCCGCTCGTCGCCCACCCAGGCGGGGCCCCACACGACGTCGATGAGCCGGCGGCGGCTCAGCGCCTCGTGCGGCCGGTCCGTCAGAGCGGCCAGCAGCTCGAACTCGGTGCGGGTCAGCGCCACCGGCTCCCCGCCCACCCGCGCCTCGTGGGCCGCGAGGTCGACGGTCAGCTCCCCGAACACCCGGGCCGACTCGACCGGGGCCACGGTGGTGCGGGGACGGCGCAGCACCGCGGCCACCCGCGCGACGAGCTCGCGCACGCTGAAGGGCTTGGTGATGTAGTCGTCGGCCCCGGCCGCCAGCCCGGCCAGCTTGTCCTCCTCGTCCCCGCGCGCGGTGAGCATCAGCACGTAGCACTCGGAGAAGCCCCGGATCCTGCGGCACACCTCGATGCCGTCCAGCCCCGGCAGCCCCAGATCCAGCACCACCACGTCCGGCCCCTGGCCGCGGGCGGCCTCCACGGCCTCGGGCCCGGTGTGGACGGTGGCGACCTCGTAGCCCGCGCGGTCCAGGTAGGTGGCGACCATCCGGGCCAGGGGCTTCTCGTCGTCGACCACCAGCACCCGCCCGGCCGCCGCGTCAGTGCCAGGATTCATGACTTCAGTGTCCCCCTCCCCCCGGGGCGCGGCGTCTCCCGGGGGCGGTCAGGGGCGGAATCTTCGTCAAACCTTCACGGAGAACGCCGCTGATCCCGCGCCGGCCGGTCGAGAATGGTGAGTGGCCTCGCGCCGTGGTGCGGGCCGGGCCGGCGGACAGCTCCGCGGCACAAGACCGGCGATCGGCACCGTACTGCCCACCTGCGGTCCCGCCCGTGCGCGGGCCCCTCCCGAAGGAGACGAATCGTGACGACCGTGCTGATGGTTCTCGGCGCCTGTCTGCTGGCCCTGTCGGTGGTGGTCCTGCGCCCGGTGCGCGCCTCGGCCCACTGCGACACGATGGACGGGCCCGCCGTCCAGGACGGGATGCGGGCCCTGGAGACGGGCCGTCCCGGCCACGCCCTGAAATGGGTCGGCCCCGAGCAGGAGGACGAGCTGCGGGAGATCTTCGACCTGGCGCGGACGGCGCGGGCGCAGGGCGAGGAGGCCCGGGAGGTGGCCGACCGCTGGTTCCTGGAGAACCTCGTGCGCACCCACCGCGCCGGCGAAGGCGCCCCGTACACCGGCCTCAAGCCCTCGGGGGCGCCCCTCGATGAGAAGGTGGTCGCCGCGGACCGCTGCGTCGACACCGGCACGCTGGAACCCCTCGCGGGCCTGGTGCCCGAGGAACAGCTCCCGGAGCTGGAGCAGCGCCTGGCGGCGGTGCTGGCGCGCAAGACCTACGACGTGGACGACCTCGAGGCCGGACGGGCCTACGTCGAGGCCTACGTCCGCTTCTTCAAACTGGCCGAGGGCGAGGAGCACGAGGACCACCACGCGCACACCGCGCACCGGCACTGACGCCGAGCCGGGGACGGGCTCGTGGGACAGCAGCTGGTGACGGTGTCGGCGGTGGCCCTGGCCGCCGTGCTGGTCGGCCTGGCCGTCCGCCGCTGGCTGGTCTTCGTGACGCAGGTCGACTCCGGGTCCATGGCCCCCGCCCTGCTGCCGGGCCGGCGCCTGCTGACCCGGCGCGTGTGGCGGCGCGGACGGATCCGGCGCGGCGACGTCGTCGTCGTCGACTCGCCGGAGCTGGGCCGGACGGTCGTCAAGCGGGTCCTCGGCCTGCCGGGCGAGCAGGTGGTGATCGAGCCGGGCGGCCGGATCCGTGTCGACGGCCGCCCCGTGGCCGAGCCCTATGTGGTGCACGCCGGGGGCCCGTGCGGTGCCTTCCGGGTCCCGGCGGGCCGCCTGCTGCTGCTCGGGGACCACCGCGCCCGCTCCAGTGACAGCCGCACCTGGCGGGAGCCGTACCTGCCGGTGCGGGCCGTCCGCGGGAGGGTGCTCACCGGTCCCGCCCGGACCCGGGAGATGGCCTCGGGCACCGCGCCTGCCCGGGACCGATGACGGACTCCGGCACCTCCGCGGCGGGCGGCGGCGTCAGCGGGGCAGCCGGACGCTCAGCCGGGGCAGCAGGACCTGGACCAGCGGGCCGATGGCCAGCGCGTAGAGCACCGTGCCCAGCCCCACAGTGCCGCCGAGCAGCCAGCCGATCAGCACCACGACCGCCTCGATCGAGGTGCGCACCACGCGCACGGAGCCCCCGGTGCGCCGCACCAGGCCGGTCATCAGCCCGTCCCGGGGGCCGGGGCCGAGGTGCACCCCGATGTACGCGGCGGTCGCCACGGCGTTGAGGACCACGCCGGCGAGCACGAGCAGCACCCGCAGCCACATCGTCTCGACCGGCGGCAGCACCAGCAGGGTCGCGTCGAGCACCAGGCCGACCACCACCGCGTTGCTGAGGGTGCCGATCCCGGGCCGTTCGCGCAGCGGGATCCACAGCAGGAGGAGCAGCACGCTGACCACGATGACGACCGTGCCCATGCTCACCCCGAACTGCCGGGACAGACCCTGGTGCAGCACGTCCCAGGGGACCACACCGAGCTCGGAGCGCACGAGCATCCCCATGGTGATGCCGTAGAGCACCAGCCCGGCGTAGAGCTGCACGAGCCGCCGGGGCAGCCGGCGCGGGTCCGGAGGGCGCGCCCCGGCCCGGTCGGTCGAAGGAGTCGGGCGGCGCGGAGGACGGGTCATGGGCACCATCCTCGCCCCTGCGGGACCCGCGCGGCGCCCACCCGGCGTTCCCGGATCAGGGCCCGGGGTCCGGACGACGGGCACCAGCCGGCCCGCGGCTCACCGGCAGGGCGTTCCGGCGGGACTTCCCGGAGCACCCGCCCTCGGGGTTGACTGGGCACCGTGCCCGGCGTGCGCCGCGGCGCACGCCCCGCCGTCGTCCGTCCCGCCCCGGGCCGGAGCACCGACCCCGAAGGAGAACCCGTCATGCGTGGAGTCCTGCTGCACACCCCCGGAGACGTCCGTGTCGAGGACCGCGAGCGCCCGGCGGTCGTCGAGCCCACCGACGCGATCCTGAAGGTCGCCGCCGCCTGTGTCTGCGGCTCCGACCTGTGGCCCTACCGGGGCCTCGAGGACGTCGACGGCTCCGCCCCGATGGGCCACGAGTACGTCGGCACCGTGGAGGAGGTCGGGGACCAGGTGCAGGACATCGCGGTCGGCGACTTCGTGGTCGGCTCCTTCTTCGCCTCCGACAACACCTGCGAGATCTGCCGGTCCGGCTACCAGACCCACTGCGTGAACCGGCAGCCCGGGGCGGCCACCGGCGCGCAGTCCCAGTACGTGCGGGTCCCGCTGGCCGACGGCACCCTGGTGGCCACCCCGGGACAGCCCGACCCGGAGCTGATCCCGTCCCTGCTGGCGGCCTCGGACGTGCTGGGCACCGGCTGGTTCGCCGCCGTGGCCGCGGAGGTCGGTCCCGGCAAGACCGTGGCCGTCGTGGGCGACGGCGCGGTCGGGCTGCTCGGCGTGCTGGCCGCGAAGCAGCTGGGCGCGGAGCGGATCATCGCGATGTCCCGCCACGCGGACCGGCAGGCCCTGGCCCGCGAGTTCGGCGCCACCGACATCGTCGAGGAGCGCGGCGACGAGGGCGTCGCGCGGATCAAGGAGCTCACCGGCGGGCTCGGGGCGCACTCCGTCATCGAGGCCGTGGGCACCCAGGAGTCGATGCTGCAGGCCATCCGCTCCACCCGCCCCGGCGGCCACGTCGGCTACGTGGGCGTGTCCCACGACGTCTCGCTGCCCGGCCAGGAGCTGTTCTTCTCCGGGGTGCACCTGCACGGCGGGCCCGCCCCGGTGCGCCGGTTCCTGCCCGAGCTGATCCGGCTGATCTGGGACCGGGAGATCGACCCCGGCAAGGTCTTCGACCTCACCCTGCCACTGGAGGAGGCCGCCGAGGCCTACCGGGCGATGGACGAGCGCCGGGCCATCAAGGTCCTGCTCACCACGGGCTGAGCTGCCGCCCGGCCCGGCGGATCGGCGGACCGCCGCCGCCCGGACGCAGGGGGCAGCCCTAGGCTGGGAGGCATGCGCTTGCTGCTGATCCGCCACGGCCAGACCCCCTGCAACGTCTCGGGAGAGCTCGACACGGCGGTGCCCGGCGCCCAGCTGACGAGCCTGGGGCGGGCCCAGGCCCGCGCGGTGCCGGCCGCTCTCGGCCACGAGCGGATCAGCGGCGTCCACGCCTCGCAGCTGGTGCGGACGCAGCACACGGCCGCGCCGCTGGCCGAGGCCCGCGGGCTGGCGGTGCAGGTCCGGGCCGGCCTGGAGGAGATCCCGGCCGGGGAGCTGGAGATGCGCGGGGACCCGGACGCCCGCCGGGCCTACATCTCCTGCCTGCTGGCGTGGGTTCACGGCGACCTGGAGCAGCCCATGCCCGGCGGCCCGGACGGCCACGAGTTCCTCGGCCGCTACGAGGCCGCCCTGCAGCGGATCGTGCAGGACCACGACCCCGCGGACACGGCCGCCGTGTTCAGCCACGGGGCGGCGATCCGCGTCTGGACCGCCCTGCGCGCCGGGATCGACGCCGCCGAGGCGGCGGAGCTGGAGATCATGAACACCGGCGCGGCCGTGCTCGAGCACCGCGCCGGCGGCGGGTGGGAGCTGGCGGCCTGGCACCGCGATCCGCTCGGCGGCGCGGCGCTGGAGGACCCCGCCGCCGAGGACGTCACGGGCGAGAGCGCCGAGGACGTCCTCGAGGAGACCGCCGGGAGCGGCGCCGACGGGACGACGAGCTGACGGAGCCCCCCTGACGGAACAGCGCCGACGGCACGACGACGGCGGGCCCGTCCGCTCACAGCCCCTGCGGGCCGGGCACGTGCTCGAACACGAGACTGGTCTGGGTGGCGGCCACGACCGGGTTCGAGGACAGGTGCTCGATCACGAACTGGCGGATGTGCTCGGTGTCCCGCACCCGGACGTGGATCAGGAAGTCGTCCACCCCGCCCAGGAAGAAGTACTGCGAGACCTCGGGGACCGTCTTCAGTGACTCCCCGAAGGCGGCCATCTGCTGCCGGGCGCCGGGGCGCAGCCGCACGCTGATGAGCGCCTCGATGGTCTGGCCCAGGGCCTTGGGCTCGACCTCCACGGTGAACCGGCGGATCACCCCGGCCCGCTGCAGCGCCTTCATCCGGGCCAGGCACGTGGACGGCGCCACCCCGAGGGCCTCGCTGAGGGCCTGGTTGGTGGCGCGGGCGTTCTCGCGCAGCAGGCCGAGCAGCCGGAGGTCGAGGTCGTCGAGCTGGTGGGCGGGCCGCAGATCCTGCGGTGCGCGCGGTGTGGGGTACGTCACATGACGCTCCATTCTGCCAGTTCTGTCTGACCTGCCGAAGGACCTTCGATTCTAGTGCGCTGAAGGGGAAGAAATCGTAGTTTTTTCTCACCGCACCACCGTTTCTTCGGAAGGCCCCATCATGATCGTCTCCGTTCCCCGCGAAGTGAAGACCAACGAGTACCGGGTGGCCATCACCGCCCCGGGCGTGCACGAGCTGGTGGCCCACGGCCACGAGGTCCTCGTCGAGGCCGGGGCGGGCCTCGGGTCCGGGATCGACGACGACGCCTACACCGCCGCCGGCGCGCAGATCGTCGCCGACGCCGACGAGCTGTGGGCGCGGGCCGACATGGTCCTGAAGGTCAAGGAGCCGGTGGCCTCCGAGTACCACCGCTTCCGCGAGGGCCTGGTGCTCTTCGCCTACCTGCACCTGGCCGCCGAGCCCGAGCTGACCACCGCCCTGCTGGAGGCCGGGGTCACCGCGATCGCCTACGAGACGGTCCAGACCCCGGACCGGCGCCTGCCGCTGCTGGCCCCGATGAGCGAGGTCGCCGGGCGGCTGGCCGTCCAGGCCGGAGCCGCGGCCCTGACCGCCCCGGCCGGCGGCAAGGGCGTGCTGCTGGGCGGGGTGCCCGGGGTGCGCCCGGCCAAGGTCACCGTCCTGGGCGCGGGGGTGGCCGGCACCAACGCCGCCGCCATGGCCGTGGGCCTGGGCGCGGACGTGAGCATCCTCGACATCAACGTCGACCGCCTGCGCCAGCTCGACGACCGGTACGCCGGGCGCCTCACGACCATCGCCTCCAACGCCCTGGAGGTCGAGCGCGCCGTGACCGAGGCCGACCTCGTCGTCGGCTCCGTGCTCGTGCCCGGGGCGAGGGCCCCGAAGCTGGTCACCAACGAGATGGTCGCGGCCATGAAGCCCGGCAGCGTGCTGGTGGACATCGCCGTGGACCAGGGCGGGTGCTTCGCCGACTCCCGCCCCACCACCCACGAGGACCCGACCTTCCGCGTCCACGACACGGTCTTCTACTGCGTGGCCAACATGCCCGGGGCCGTGCCGTCCACCTCCACCTACGCGCTGACCAACGTCACCCTCCGCCACGCCGTGGCCCTCGCCGACCGGGGCGCCGAGGCCGCGCTGGCCGCCGACCCGGCCCTGGCCGCCGGGCTCAACGTCCACGCCGGGCGGGTCACCCACCGGTCGGTGAGCGAGGCCCACGGCCTCGAGCACACCGACCCCGCGCTCGCGTCCGCCTGAGCGCCGGCCCCCGATCCCGGGGCGGCCCGTCGTCGTTCATGGCGGGCCGCTCCGGCGAGCGCCCGGGGCCGGTGGATAGGCTTCGCGGATGAGCCTCTTCCCCGCAGCGGACCCCCACCTCCTCCGCAAGCTCGCCCTGCGCTCGGCGGCCGGCTTCGCCGCGGTGCAGGCCGCCGTCGTCGTCACCCTGGTCGGCACGGACGCGGTCAAGCGCCGGCAGCGCGTGCGGCGCAGCGGCTTCCCCCGGCCGGGGACCTTCGAGGGCGAGGTGGCCGGCACCGGCACCACGGCCTACACCTACGGCGAGGACCTCTACCGGGACATGCTCGCCGCGATCCGCGGCGCCGAGGAGCGCATCCTGCTGGAGACCTACCTCTGGAAGGACGACGGGGTCGGCACCGCCTTCCGCGACGCCCTCAACGAGGCCGCCGAGCGCGGGGTCGAGGTCTACGTGATCTACGACGGCTTCGGGAACCTCGTGGTGCCCCGGTCCTTCTACGCGTTCCACCCGGACGCGCACGTCCACCGCTTCCCCGCGGTGCACCTGCGCCGGCTGCTGACCCCGGTGCAGGCGTCCGGGCTGACGCACCGCAAGCTCCTCGTGGTCGACGACGAGGTCGGGTTCGTGGGCGGCTACAACATCGGCTCCCTGTACGCCACCGAGTGGCGCGACACCCACGTGCGCCTGACCGGGCCCGCCACCTTCGAGCTGAGCCACTCCTTCGCCGCCGTGTGGAACCACTCCTCCGCCCACCGCCCGGACCGGCTGCCGCACCTGAGCCCCGGCGAGTGGGACTCGCGCGTGCACGCGGTCAACAACATCCCGGCGAGCCTGGTGTACCCGATCCGCAGCGTCTACCTGGACGCGATCCACCGCGCGACGCACCACATCCACCTCACCACGGCCTACTTCATCCCCGACCAGCAGATCCTCGAGGCGCTGGTCGAGGCCTCCCACCGCGGCGTGGACGTGCGGGTCATCATCCCGGAGAACTCCAACCACGTCATCGCCGACTGGCTGGCCCGCGGCTTCTACTCGGCGCTGCTCGAGGAGGACATCACACTGCTGCTCTACCGCAACGCGATGATCCACGCCAAGACGGTCACCATCGACGGCCAGTGGTCGCTGGTGGGCACCGCCAACATCGACCGCCTGAGCCTGGGCTTCAACTACGAGACGACCCTCGAGATCCACGACGAGGCCTTCGCCGCGGACATGGAGCGCATCTTCGCCGCCGACAGCGAGAACTGCCGGGAGCTCACGGCCGAGGAGTGGGACCGCCGCCACCCCGCGGCCCGCTTCGCGGAGGTGGTCCTGCGGCCGCTGTGGCGGTTCCTCTGAGCCGGCGGGGACCCTTCCGGTGACCTGCCGCGCCGCTCGGGCCGCGGCAGGTCAGCCGGCCCGGCCCACCGTCTCCGCCAGCATCTCGGCGGTGGGGTATCGCGAGCGCAGGAAGTCCACCGGCAGGCCGGTGCGGCGCGCCACGAGGTCGTGGGTGGGCGGCTGCCCCTGACGGCTGAGGTCGAGCACTGTGGCCCCGATCAGCTGCTCGCGCTTCCGGTGACGCCGCTCCTGCAGGTGCCGCACGTCCTCGGGGCTGAGCCGCCGCTTCCTGCGCACCGGGCGACGGCGGCCGCCGCCCGCCGTCCCGTGCTCGGGCGCGCCCGGTGAGGCGCCGGGGGTCCTCGGGGCGTCCCGGCGGGAGGCCCAGGCCCGTGTCCCGGCCACGTCCCTGTGCAGCTGCTCGACGAGCTCCTTCGACCCGGAGTACCGCCGCTGCGGCCGGAGCCGCTCGTGCAGCCGCACGAGGACGGTGTGCCCGTAGAGGTCGCCCGTGAAGTCGAGCAGGTGGGCCTCCAGCAGGCGCACCCCGTCCCGGCCGTAGTAGGTCGGCCGGCGGCCGACCGACACCGCGGCCAGGTGCACCGGCCCGGACCGGGCCGGGTCGATCTGCACGGTGGCCGCCCAGACCCCGTCGCGCCACGGCTGGTCGGGCACGGCGACGTTGGCGGTGGGGAAGCCCAGCAGCCGGCCGCGCCGGTCCCCCGCGACGACGATCCCCTCGACCTGCCAGGCGACCGCGCGGGACCGGCTCAGCTCGAGAGCCCTCGGGGCGGAGTGGGCGCTCGGGTCCGGGGAGGACGTGCTCGCGCACGTGTCAGGGGCGGGCGGAGGCTCGGCCGGGCCCGAGGGCGCGGCGCTCGGTGCGGCGATCGGTGCGGCGGCGTGAAGGTTCGTCATGCGGGACTCCCGTGGTGTTCTGATCCTGTTCCGGGGGCGGGGCGCCGGACCGGAGGGGTGTGTCGGCTCCGGTCCGCGCTCAGGCGTCCCGGAGCCCGGCGGCGGCGTACCGGGCGTAGTCCCTGCGGGCGCTCGTCCGGAGAGCCTCGGTGACCTCGGCGGCCGCGTCCTGCATGGCGCGGACCCACTCCTGGACGGTGGCGCCGTCCACCGCGGCGGGCAGGTGGCACAGGCGCAGCACCAGGCCCGAGTTGACGGGGTTCCCGGAGTCGGGAGCGAAGACCGGCACCACCACGCTGGCCAGCCGGACCCCGGTCTCCGAGGCCTCGACGGAGCCGCCGAAGAAGTGGCGCGCTCCGGCGATGGTGGTGCGCACGGCACGGTCGCGGGCCGGGGTCAGCTCACCGCCGGCGTACTCGCTCAGCGCCTCCCCGAGCCGCTCGTAGCCCTCCGGGTCGTGGTCCACGCGGGAGATGGCGTACCCCTGCTCGCGCACCCGCTGCGCGGCCTCGCGATAGGCGGTGATCACCTGCTCGTCCTGCGGGTGGATCCGGGAGACCCAGCGCTCCACCTGGTCCGGGCTCCAGGCCACGGCGGCCTCGCCCAGCGGCGGGATGAGGGGCACGCGCACGCCGATGCGCTCGTCGGCGTCGGTGTCCCCGCCGTAGGAGGTCGCGCCGATGGTCTGGTCCAGTGCGCTGATCTGCACCAGCGCCGCGGCCGAGCAGCCGAACCGCTGCGCGAGCCGGTCCAGCTGCGGGCGGGCGGCCTCCGCGATCCGCACGGCGGAGATCAGCGACTCGTCCACGTGGGCGGACAGCCCCGTGGTGGAGAACCCGCCGTAGCCGCCCTGGAAGAACAGCAGCGGCGTCACCGGCCGGCTCACCGCGATGTCGTCGACGGCCACCAGGGTGATGTAGTGGTCGCCGGCCTCGATCTCCCGCTCGATGCGCCCGTGGATGTGCGCCACGGCGCCGGCGATCACCGGCGCCCCCGAGGGCGAGCGGCTCCACTCGACCTTGTCGAACTTCTCCGGGTCCTTCGAGGCGAGGGTCCTGCAGGCCTGCAGCTGGTCGTGGGCGAAGACGCTGATGCACACCCCGTCCGCCGCCCGCAGCTTCGCGTAGGTGGCGGAGGTCGTCATCGGCATGAAGGAGACCAGCGGCGGGTCCAGCGAGACGGAGCTGAAGGTGCCGACGACCATGCCCACGGGCTCGTCGTCGACCACGGCGGTCACCACCACCACGCCCGTCGGATAGTGGCCCATGACGTCGCGGAATGCCCGCGGATCGAAGGTGGTCGGGGTGTCGAGAGTGCTCTCGCTCATGGCGTTCTCCTCAAGGTGTGGATCGGCGACCCCTCGGCCGACGGTTTGCACTATCAGGAACAGAATATATTCGTGATCCCGATCACGCCACCCTTGATTCGAAGTTGCGTCAGCACGCGTCATCCACATCAGTGGGGACAAAATCTTTTGAACCCAATTATGCAGAATCCGTTGACAGTGTCATAAATCACACACAGGATGGGGCATCAGCACCCGGACCCGTGAGCTCATGCGGAATGTCCGGAGAGACCCACGGAGAGGCCATCGTGAACCGACTCAGATCAGTCAGCACACCGCTGCTCGTGTTCCTGCTTTTCATCGGCGCATTCTTCGGCTATCCGCTGCTGATGCTCGTGTACGGCGCCTTCCGCAGCGGCCAACCGGGAACCGACGGGGACCTCACGCTCTCCGGGTTCACGAACGCCTACGGCGACCCGGCCACGTGGGAGACGCTGTGGGCCTCGGTGCTCTATGCCGTCGGGGTGCAGACGATCGGCATCGTGGGCGGCTTCGTCTTCGCCTGGCTCGCCACCCGGACCAACACGCCGGGGGCCAAGGCCATCACCATCACGATGGTCACCATCTTCGCCATCCCGACCCTCTTCTTCGCGATCAGCTGGGGCATGCTCACGGGTCCGACCGGCCTGGTCACCCAGACACTCGGGACGGGAGCGGACGGCCAGGCCCGCCTGGACGCGTTCTCCTGGACCGGACTGATCCTGGTGAGCGGGCTGAAGGGCATCGCTGTGATGTACCTGCTCCTGCTCGGCCCCGTGCGCGCCCTGAACCGCTCGATGGAGGAGGCGGCCCGGCTGTCCGGAGCCAGCCGGCTCCGGCTGTTCGTGGACATCAACATCCCGATCCTGCTGCCCACCCTGTCCGGTCTGGCGATCCTCGGCTTCGTGAACTCCCTGGGGCAGCTCGACGTCGCCCTCATCCTGGGCGTTCCCGCCGGCATCTACGTCTTCCCCACGCAGATCTACGACTTCCTCGCCACCACCCCGATCCGCTACGACTCCGCGAGCGCGCTGTCCCTGCTGCTGATCGCCATCATCTACCTGCTCGTGCTGGTGCGCTCCAAGGCCCTCGGCAACCGGAACTTCATCACGGTCACCGGCAAGGCCTACCGCCTGGAGCGGGAGGACATCGGCGCCTGGCGGTGGGCGGGCCTGGCCCTGTTCCTGCTCTACACCGCCGTGGCGCTGCTCCTGCCCCTGGTGCAGCTGATCATCGGCTCGCTCCAGCCGGTCCTGGGCGTCTCCGGGATCACCCTCAAGCACTACCTCGACCTCTTCGACTCCTCCGACGTCCTGCGGGCGCTGCAGAACACCTTCTTCGTGGGCGTCGTCGGCGGGTTCTTCGCCACGGCGCTGGCCGTGCTCATCAGCTACGTCGCGCTGCGGAGCAAGTCCCGTCTGGCCAAGGTTCCCGAGCTCGTCGTCTGGGCCGTCGTCGCGGTCCCCGGCATCGTCCTGGCGCTGGCCATCACCTGGGCCTACTTGAGCGTGCCCGGCCTGAAGAATCTCTACGGCTCGGTCTGGATCGTGCTGATCGCCCTGACCATCGTGGTGACACCGATCGCCCAGCGCGCCACCAGCGGCCCGGTGGGCCAGCTGGGCGTCGAGCTGGAGGAGTCCGCCCGGGTGTGCGGCGCGTCCGCGCCCCGCATGATGGGCACGATCGTCGTGCCGCTGATCGGGCCCACCTTCTTGGCCTCCTGGTTCATCACCGGCGTGATGGCCGCCGGCAGCCTGGACATCCCGATCCTGCTCTCCAGCACGCGGACGGAGACCGTCTCGTTGCTCGTCTACAACTACTACACCCAGCTCGGCAACGGATCCCGGGCCGCCGCCCTCCTGCTGGTCCTGCTCGTGCTGCTGGCCCTGGGCGGGGCGATCATGCTCGGCATCGGACGCCTCCTGCGCAAGCGCGCCGAGCGCAGGACCAGGTCCCGCGGAGCCCTGGTGGACGCCGTCCGGCCCGACCCGCAGCTCGACCGGGCGGCATCCACTCCCGATCCGGACCAGATCCCCGACAACACCCGCGCACTCAGCGCGGCCTCCACCCGATAGGAAGACCCATGGCAAGAGTGAGCATCGAGTCCCTGGAGAAGCGGTACTCCCCCAAGGCGGCGCCGGCCGTGCCGGCGCTGGACCTGGAGATCGAGGAGGGCGAGTTCCTGACGCTCCTCGGCCCGTCCGGGTGCGGCAAGACGACCACCCTGCGCTGCGTCGCGGGCCTGGAGCGCCCGACGGGCGGACGGGTGTCCATCGGGCACGAAGTGGTCGACGCCCCCGCAGAGCACCGCCACGTCCCCCCGGAGAAGCGGGACATCGGCATGGTCTTCCAGAGCTACGCCCTGTGGCCCCACATGTCCGTGGCCGCCAACGTCGGCTATCCGCTCCGGATGCGCAAGGTCAGCGTGCCGGAGCGGGCACGCCGGGTGCGCGACGTCCTCGAGATGGTGGGCCTGGACGAGTACGCGAGCCGCATGGCCACGGACCTGTCCGGAGGCCAGCAGCAGCGCGTGGCCCTGGCCCGGGCCCTCGTCGCCGACCCCCGGCTGCTGCTCTTCGACGAGCCGCTGTCCAACCTGGACGCCCGGCTCCGCCAGGACATGCGCAGCGAACTGCGGGACATGCACCGCCGCGTGGGAACGACCTCCATCTACGTCACCCACGACCAGGAGGAGGCCGTCTCCCTGTCGACGCGCATCGTCCTGCTCAACAAGGGCGAGATCGAGCAGGTCGGCACACCCCGGGAGATCTACTGGCACCCCGTCTCGCACTTCGTCGCCGACTTCGTCGGCTACGACAACTTCCTGCGGGCGGCGGTCGTCACCGCCGACGACCACGGCGTGGCCGTCCGCCTGGACGGCACCGACCTGCGACTGGACTGCCCTGCCCGCGCCGGACTGCGCGAAGGGGACCAGGTCGAGATCGCCATGCGCTCGGCCTCCGTCATCATGGGCGAGCCGGCCGAGACGATGCCCAACCGGTGCACCGGCACGGTGGTCGACATCGTCTACCTCGGCGACGAGTACATCTACGTCCTCGAGATGGGCCCGCAGCGCTTCTCCGTCTCTCTGCGCACGGCGGAGGTCGCCAACATCTGGCCCCACGGCGCACCCTCCCGCGGGGACACCGTCACCGCGGCGATCCCCCCGGACTCCCTCGCCTGCCTGCCCCTCTGAACCTCACGCACCATCCTCATGAAAGGTCCACACATGAAAGCACGTAAGAGCCTCACCGTCCTGGGACTGGCCTCGGCCCTGGCGCTGACCGGCTGCGGCGGGGACGCCCCGGCCGCCGAGGGCCTGGGCGCACGCGAGGGCGTCGACGCCGAAGCCGGCCTCGGCGGCGCGGAGGCCATGGCGGAGTTCGAGCAGATGTACGCCTCGGCGGTCGAGAGCGGACAGACCACGGTCAACGTCTACACGCCGCTGACGGCCACCTGGCCCGCCGTCTTCGAGGGCTTCCAGGAGCGCTTCCCGGAGATCCAGGTCGAGCCCCTCCAGATCGTCGGCGCCGAGCTCGACACCAAGGTCTCGCAGGAGCAGTCCTCCGGCCAGCGCATCGCCGACGTGGTCATCACCGGCGACACCGGTGCCGTGGCGCTCGCCGACCGGGACTACTTCTCCGAGTACCGCCCGTTCAACGCCGAGGAGCTCACCGGGGACCCGCAGTTCTCGCTCGACGCGGGGACCCTCACCGCGGTCTCGGCCTCGCCCCGCGGATTCGTGTACGACACGCGTCAGGACGTGGGGGGCGTGCCGGAGAGCTGGGACGACCTGCTCGACCCGGCCCTGAAGGGCAAGATCACCATGACTGATCCCGCCACCGACGGCGGCGGGATGCAGTGGGCCGATCTCGTGCTCAACGAGGATTCCCTCGGGGAGGAGTACCTCGAGAAGCTGGCCGACCAGGACGTGGTCATCGCGTCCAACACCGCCGAGTGCCACAACGCCGTGGTCCAGGGGCGCGCCTACGTCTGCCTCATGGGTGCCATGGGCAACTACCTGACCCTGTCCGGGGACGGGGCGCCGGTGGAGATCACCTACCCCGTCGAGGGCGGCAACTGGGCCACCTACTGGTACGCCGGGGTCATCGACGGCGCCGAGAACGCCGACGCGGCGAAGCTGCTCACCGCCTGGCTGAACAGCCCTGAGGCCAACGGGATCAAGGCCGAGGCCGGCCACGGCCCGGTGACCAACGCCGAGGACGTCGACCTGGAGTTCGAGAACCCGGCGGACGTGCCTCAGCTGCCGCGGCCGGACCTCGCCGACGTCACCGATCGGCAGAAGTCCAGCCAGCCGGTGATCGCGAGCATCTTCGGCTGACACCCGACGAGCGGCGGCGGGACCACCGGCACCCGGTGGTCCCGCCGCCGCTCGCACCGTCGGGCCGCCCGTCCCGGGTGGCCCCTCACCGCCGTCGGCGTCCGACGGCGCGGATCTCGGCCCGGCGCACCGAGCGACCGGCGAACAGGAGTTGAGCACCGTGGGACACGATCCGGCGCACGGCATGCGCGTCATCACCCTCGGCACCGCCGGTGGCCCGCTGCTGCGGCCGGGACGGGACGCGCGCCACCGCAGCGGCATCGCCACGGCCGTCGTGGTCGGTCCGGCCGTCTACCTGGTGGACTGCGGGCACGGCGTGGGGCTGCGCATGGCCGAGGCGGGGCTGTCCTTCACGGACCTCCGGGGGATCTTCATCACCCACCACCACTCGGACCACACGATCGACCTCAACTCCGTCATGGTCCTGGGCGGGCTCGCCCTCCGGGGCCACCCGGAGCGGACCGTCCCCGTGCTGGGACCGGGCCGGCGCGGAGTGCTCCCGCCGGCGTCCGGTTCCGGGGAGGAGCCCGACCCCGTCTTCCCCGACGCGCCGACACCGGGGACGGCAGACCTGGTCGAGCTGCTGCTCCGCGCCCACGCCACCGACCTCAACGACCGTCGACGGGACTCCCGCGCGCCGGATCTCTCCCGCGTCTTCCGCGGCGAGGACATCGTCATCCCGCCCCGCACGGGCTTCCATCCCGACGAGGCGAACCATCCTGACATGGAGCCGCTGGAGATCTTCCGCGACGACCGGGTGACGGTCACCGCCACCCTGGTCCAGCACCGGCCGATGGCACCCGCCTTCGCCTTCCGCTTCGACTCGGCCCACGGCTCCGTCACCGTGTCCGGGGACACCGCGCCCAGTGGGAACCTGGTCCGCCTGGCCGCGGGGTGCGATCTCCTGCTCCACGAGGCCATCGACCTGGAGTCCGTGGCCGGCAGCTACCGCGCTCCCACGCGGCAGGACCTGGACGCCAGCATGGGACACCACCGGCGGGCGCACACCACCCCGGAGGACGCCGGGCGCATCGCGGCGGCAGCACGGGTCCGCACTCTGGCCCTGCACCACCTCGTCCCGGCCCACGCGCCCCTCGAGACCTGGCTGCGCGCCTCGACCACGTTCGCCGGGGAACTGCTGGTGCCGGCGGACGGCGAGTCCATTCCGGTCGGACAGTGAGCGCCGCTCCCGGCGAACGGCTCCCGCAGGGTGTTGCCCGCGGACGCCGGGCCGGCCACCAGAGGCCTGTCCCACGCGGTGACGAGAAAGCCCGAAGGTCGCGGCAAAGAATACATTCTCTGTTGACCTTTGCATGACAGCTCGTTATTGTGATCTCAGATGTGATGTGCATTACCCCTCTCCGCCCTGCCGGAGCTCGGGGAGCGGCAGCGGACACACGTCCGGCCCCGGACAGCGGCGGGCCGTCGACGGCAAGGAGGCACAGTGGAGAACCGATTCGACCCGGCGTGTGAGGTCATCGTGGTGGGGGCGGGGCCGGTCGGCCTGACCGCCGCCCTGCTGCTGGCCGAGGCCGGCGTCCGCACCACGGTCGTGGAGAGGTCCACCGCCCCCGGCGACCTGCCCCGGGCCATCAGCCTGCAGGACGAGTCGTTCCGGGTCCTCGAGCAGATCGGGGTCGCCGACGACCTCAAGGCGGAGTCCCTGCTGGACACGGGCAGCCGCTACTTCGGGCTCAACGACCGCCTGCTCGCAGAGGCACGGCCGGTTCCGTCCCGGCTCGGCCACCCGGCCAAGACCCAGTTCGACCAGCCGATCCTCGAGCAGCTGCTCTTCGACCGGGCCATGACACACCCGGGCCTGGAGGTGCTGCTCGGCACCGAGGCCACGGAGCTCTCCCAGGACGCCGAGGGAGTCAGCCTCCGGATGAGCACCCCGGACGGACCCCGGACCCTCACGTCCAGCTGGCTGATCGGCGCCGACGGCGGGCGCAGCTTCACCCGGTCCGCCGTGGGGATCGACCTGGTCGGCTCCACCCAGCCCCAGCGCTGGATCGTCATCGACCTGCTCAACGAGACCCGGCCACGGGACCCGTACGCGGAGTTCCACTGCGACGGACGGCGCCCCTATGTGCTGGTCCCGGGCGCCGGAGGACGTCTCCGGCTGGAGTTCATGCTCTTCGACCACGAGGACGCGGACGAGATGACGTCCCCGGCGCAGATCCGGGAGCTGCTGCGACCGTTCCGCGCCGAGCTGGACCCCGCCGACATCCGGCGCGCCGCCGTGTACGTCGCCCATCAGCGGGTCGCCCGGTCCTACCGGGACGGCCGGGTCTTCCTCGCCGGGGACGCCGCGCACCTGATGCCGCCCTTCGCCGGGCAGGGCCTCAACGCGGGCGTCCGCGACGCCTCGAACATCGCCTGGAAGCTCGTCGACGCCGTCCGGGGCGGAGCCACCGACCGCCTCCTGGACACCTACGAGACCGAGCGCCGGGCCCACGGCGCGAAGATGATGATGCTCTCCCGCCGGATCGGCGCCGTGGTCATGGCCACCAACCCGCTCAGCACCCGGCTGCGCGACGCCGCCCTCCAGCTGCTGCGCAGGGTCCCCCCGGTGCACGCCTACCTGGCCGGCATGCGCTTCGTCACCCCGCCGGACTACTCCGACGGCGTCGCCGTGCCGACCGGCGGCACCGCCGCCGAGATCCCCGGGATCACGACAGGGAGGTCGCTGAGCCAGCCCACCGTCACCGATCCGTCCGGCCGCCGCGCCGGCCTCGACGCCCACCTCGGCCGCGGCTGGTCGGTGATCGGCCTCGGCGCCGACCCCGACGGCCTGGACCCGTACTTCACCCGGATCGGAGCGACCCTGGTGCGCCTGGACGGGCCGAGCACCGACGAGACCGCAGCACGCGGGAACGGAGCCGACGTGGTCCGCGTCCGCGAGGACCACGAGACCCTGACCGCCGGACTCCCCGGGGAACCGGTGTTCGTGGTGGTCCGCCCGGACCGCTATGTGGCCGCCGTCTTCACCCCGGCCGAGCAGGCACGGGTCGTCGAGGTGCTGCGCACCCACGTCGACGACCGTGTCCGCGCCGCCCGCCAACCGACCGCCTGACCGGACCCGCCAGGCCCCGATGCCCTTCCCAGGAGGACCGATGACCGCACTCAGCACCCCGCCGGCCACCCAGCCGACGCACGGCGACCTGTACTGGACCGACGAGTACCCGCAGATCACCGAGGACGACGAGACGCTCCGGCGGATGGTCGCCGGCGCGGAGGCACCCGTGCTGCTGGCCGCCCTGGCCACCGCGCTGCGGGACACCTCGATCCTCCCCCCGGAGCTGTCCCCGCCACTCCCGCCCATGGGCACGGCCCTGCAGCCGCACGGCGGCCTGACCTCCGAGCAGGTCGAGCAGGCCCAGGAGCTGGCGTTCGAGGGGCTGCGGAGGCTGCGCGACGAGGACGTCAGAACGCTGGAGCCGCTCACCCCCGAGCAGACGGACGCCCTCCTGAACTGGTTCACCGGAGGGCGCACGGAGCACGATGCCGGCTGGATGGGCCAGATGAAGCACGAGTTCGGCCTGGCACCGGACCGCAACGGCTCCCCGGACTGGCAGTACGAGGACTACCGGGCGGATCCGGGGGCCGAGCCCTTCGAGACGCTGATCGTGGGGGCCGGGATCTCCGGCATCGCCGCCGCCTACCGGCTCCAGGAGGCGGGCCTGCCCTACACCTGGATCGAGGCCTCGCACCGCGTGGGCGGCACGTGGTGGAAGAACCACTACCCCGGGGTGCGCCTGGACACCCCCACCTACGGCTACAGCTTCTCCTTCGCCCAGCGGGTGGACTGGCCGCACCAGTTCGCGCAGGGCCACGAGGTCCTCGACTACCTGGAGACCGTCGCCGAGCGGGCCGGGTTCGCCGAGCAGATCGAGCTGGACACCTCGCTGGTGCGGGCCGTCTGGGACGAGGACTCCGCCACCTGGGTGGCCACCACCCGCACCCGCGACGGCGAGGAGCAGGTCCGCCGCTACAACGCCGTCATCACCGGGGTGGGCCAGCTGGACCACCCGCACATCCCGGAGTGGCCGGGACAGGACTCCTTCCGCGGCGCGCAGATGCACTCCCAGGAGTGGGACCACGGTGTGGACCTCACCGGCAAGCGCGTCGCGGTGATCGGCACGGGCGCCAGCGCCTACCAGATCGTGCCGGCCATTGTGGGCGAGGTGGAGCAGCTGTACCTGTTCCAGCGCAGCGCCCCGTGGATGCTGCCCGCCCCCACCTACCACGACCCGATGTCCGAGACCGCCGACTGGCTGCACACCATGGTCCCCGGCTACGGGCAGCTGTTCCGGCTGTGGGTCACCGCCGGCGGCATCGACGGGCGGCTGCACATCGCCACCGCCGAGGAGGGCTGGGAAGGTGCTCCGCTGAGCGTCTCCCGCGCCAACGAGGAGTTCCGCCGGGCGATCATCCAGCGCATGGAGGAGCAGTACGAGGGCCGCCCGGACCTGCTGGAGAAGGCGATCCCCCAGTACCCGCCGTCGGCCAAGCGCATGCTGAGGGACAACGGCGTCTGGGCCGCGGCCCTGAGGTCCCCGCAGACCGAGGTGATCTCCGAGGGGCTGGAGTCCTTCACGCCCACCGGCCTGGTGACCGCGGACGGGCGGGAGCTCGACGTGGACGTGGTCATCTACGCCACCGGCTTCCGTCCTTCCGACTACCTGGACCCGATCGAGATCGTGGGCCGGGACGGCGTCGAGATCCACGACTACTGGGGCGGCGACGCCAAGGGCTTCGCCGGCATCACCGTGCCGAACTTCCCCAACTTCTTCATGCTGATGGGGCCCAACACCGGAGGCGTCGTGGCAGGCGGCCTGCACTTCATGATCGAGCGGGCCGCCGAGTACACGGTGGAGGCCGTCCGCCAGCTCCTCGAGCGCGACGCGCGGGCCCTGGTCCTCACGCAGGAGGCCCTGGACCGGCACATCGCCTGGGTGGACGCCGAGAACTCCCGCATGACCTGGGGACAGCCCTACGTGCGGACCTGGTACAAGAACCGCTTCAACCGCGTCTCCCAGGTGTGGCCCTTCCGGACCACCGAGTACTGGCGGATCACCCAGGCCGTCGAGGCGGACGACTACGAGTTCCTGCGGTGAGCGGGCCGGACGCCGGTGTCGACGTCGTCCTGCGCTACGCCGAGCCGGCGGAGCCCGGCGACCGGTTCGCCGAGGCCGTCCTCGTGGGCCGGGGGGACGGCGCACCGGCCGGCCCGGAGCGGCCATCGGCCTTCCCGCAGCGGCCCGGCGCCCTGAACGCCCTGCTGGGCGGTGCCAACGGCGAGGTCCCGCAGAGCGAGACCGCGTTCCAGGTCCGGGTCCAGGCCCCGCCCGGCGCCGAGGGGCTGCCCGTGGTGGTGTTCGTCCCCGGCGGCGGCTTCCTCTCCGGCACGGGCAACGCCCGCTGGTTCACCTCCCCTGCTCTGGTGCAGAACGGGCCTGTCGTCCTGGTGACCGTGAACTACCGGCTCGGCGTCCTGGGCCACCTCGGCCCGCGCGGGGACGCGCACGAGTCCCAGCGACCCCTGCGGGACCTGCTGCAGGCGCTGCGCTGGGTCAAGGACGAGATCGGTGCCTTCGGCGGGGACCCGGAGAACATCACCCTCGCCGGTGACTCCGCCGGCGCCTGGTACGGCTTCGCGCTGGCCGCGCACCCCGGGGCCTCCGGGCTGTTCCGACGCCTGGCGCTCGTCAGCCTTCCCTGGGAGCCCCCGCTGACCCCGGAGGCGCTGGAGGAGAGGTGGCGTCCGGCCGCCGCCGCCCTGGCCGGCGTCGGCGGACTGGCCCGGGCGCCGCTCGAGGCCGTCCTGGACGCCCAGGGGGACCTGGCCCGCGCCTTCGCCGGCCGGGGCATGGCCCTGATGCCCGCGGCCGGCGGACCCGTCGCCGAGGACCTGCACGACTACGGCACCTCGTCGGCGCGCCTGCACGTCGAGTCGCTGCTGCTGCTGTCCACCTCCGAGGAGGCCTCGGCCTTCCTCCGCGCCGCCCCGGACGAGGCGTTCCCACCGGGCGCCGTGGACGGCCACCTCCGGTCGCACTTCGCGGACCCCGCGGCCGCGGCGGCCTGGATCGACCGCAAGCGGCCCGGTGCCTCCGGCAAGGAGCGCATGGTCGAGGCGATGACGCTCCACCAGTTCCGGCTGGCCCACCTCGAGCTCGCGCACGCCGCGACCCGGGCCGGTCTGGGGGTCCACCTCGCCGGGTTCTCCGTGCAGAGCCCGCTGCCCGGTGCCGGCAGCCCGCACTGCATGCCGCTGCCCTTCCTCTTCGGCGACCGCCGCTGCTGGGAGGACGCCCCGATGCTGCACGGCCTCGACCCCGCCGTCTTCGACGGCACGGCGGGCGCGCTGCAGGAGTGGTTCCTCGGCTTCGTCCGCGACGGGCGGCCCCGGGCCGGCGGCCGCCCGGTCCCCGGCTTCGACCCGGCGGATCCCCGGCGCCTCGAGTTCGGCGGAGGCGCTCCGGACCTCCGGGCCCCGGACGAGGGGCACCTGGTCGCGCTGCGCTCCTGACGGAGCACCGCGCAGAGGGAGGGGGTGGGACCTGACGGTCCCACCCCCTCCCTCTGCGCTCGAACCTCTGCGCTCGAACCTTTGTGCTCGAGCCGGCACGAGAGCGCCGGCCCGGCGCCCTCAGCGCTCCGGCACGAAGCAGCTCGTCAGCGCGCCCACGTCCTCGAGGTCCTCGAGACGTGCCACCGTGGCCGCCGCCCGATCGGCGCGCGCGGCCGTGACCCGGCGGGAGAAGGCCGTGTTGAGCCGGTACTTCTCCAGGATCTGCTCCTCGGACAGCGGCGCGTGGTGGACGTCGCCGCGCGGGGCGTCCACCCGCTGCCGGCGGACGCTGCCGTCGGAGAGACGGACCTCGACCTCCGCCGTCAGCACCTCACGATCGTCGAGAGTGCCGCGGATCTCGGTGACGTCCAGGAGGGCCTGGACCCGGGGGTCGGCCATGGCCTGCGGCCCGAGGTGCTCCGGGCGGACCGTGCCGAAGACCAGTGCGGCCGCCGCCGTGTACTGGATGCTGAAGGCGGCGGAGACCTCGGGGCACTCCCCCGGGTCGAAGGGCCGACCCACGAAGCCGCCGGCCGTCCGGGGGGTCACGTGGACCACCACCTGCTCGATCCGTGCCGGGTCGACCCCGTCCTCCTCGAGCAGCCGCACGCAGGCGTCCAGCGAGGGGTGCGCGGCGCGGCAGCACGACCAGGGCTTGATCACGGCGTCCGCGTAGAACTCCTCCCCCAGGCGCTCGACCATCACCTCCGGATCGGGGTCCGCGCAGTAGGTCTGCAGGAACCCGAACCGGCCGCCCAGCGGGTCCTCCGGCCCGGTCACGCCCGCCGCGGCCATCTCGGCCGCGGTGATCGCGTTCCGTGCCGCGAAGGCCATGGGCAGCTTGAAGACGCCGGCCCCGTCGAAGATGCCGGCCACGGTGCCCGCGAGCTGGTTGACCGCGATGCCGACCGCGTGCCGGGTGCGGGTCTCGTCCAGTCCCATGAGCAGGCAGGCGACCACCGTGGCCCCCACGCCGTTGACGGTGCCCGTGTTGTCCTGGCCGGAGTAGACGTCGAAGCCCGAGCCGAACGCGAGCCGGGCGGCGATGTCCTCGCCCGCCAGCAGGGCCGTCAGGAGCTGCCGGCCGTCGGCCCGTTCGCGCTCCCCGACCGCCAGGGCGACGGGCACGGTCGTTCCGGTGATGTGCGCCGCGACCTGTCGCCGCCCCGGCCCCTCGGCGCCGACGGGCTCGAAGTCGAACGAGCGCATGAGGGCCGCGTTGAGCATCGCGGCGTGGTGTGCCGGGATCCTGCGCCCGTCCCCCAGGACGGGCGCGTCCTGGCGCCCGCCCCAGCCGACGACGGTCTCGACCAGCTGCTCCATGCCCTGGGCACGGTGGCCGGCAGCGATGTTGCCGAGGGCGTCGAGCATCCGGTGCCGGGCCCGTTCCAGCACGGCGGCGCCGAAGTCCTCGAACCGGACCCGGTGGGCGTGGTGGAGCAGACGGTCCGTGAGAGTGCCCTGTGCCGTGAGCTGTCCGTCGCCGCCCACCTCAGGCCTCGTCCCCGCGCGTCCCGTGACCCGCGCCCACGGTCTCCCGAGGGGCGCGGCGGGTGGCGATGCGCTTGGTGGCCTTGAAGCGGGCGCGCTCCAGGTGGGTGCTCTGCATCCCCTCCGCGCCCTCGGGGACGCGCCGGATGCAGACCAGGCCGGCCACGAGCACGGCGATCCAGAAGACGCCGACCAGCGGCAGACCGCCGGCGATCATCAGGCCCGTGACGATCATGGGCGTGAAGCCCGCCCCGAGCGTGGAGGCCAGCTGGTAGGACAGCGAGGCGCCGGTGTAGCGCACCCGCGGCGGGAACAGCTCGGAGATGAAGGCCCCGATCGGCCCGGCGAGGATGCCCTGGACCAGACCGTTGCCGATGAGGATCGCCGCGACGAACAGCCAGGGGCTGCCGCTCGTGAGCATCACCAGGATCGGCCAGGCGAGGACGATCCCGGCCACGGCACCGATCGTGAGCACGGTCCGGCGGCCGATGCGGTCGCTCATCCGGGCGGCCAGGAAGGAGACGGCCACGGTGACGATCGCCGCGACGCCCTTCCAGTTGAGCACCCACTCGCGGGCGATGCCGTTGTTGACGGCCTGCGCCACGCCCCAGGAGGTCAGGATGCCCTGGCAGGCGTAGAAGCCGAGGCTGGCGACCAGGGTCAGGCCCACGGTCTTGGAGTGGCGGGCCAGGATCTCGCCCAGCGGGGTCTTCCGGGTCTCCTTGACCTGCTCGGCCTCGGCGGCCAGCTGCTGGAACACCGGCGACTCGGCCACCTTGAGGCGGATCACCATGCCGATGACGATGAGCACGGCGCTCAGCAGGAACGGCACGCGCCAGCCCCACTCGAGGAACTGGTCACCGGTCAGGGCCGACGTCGCGGAGACCACCAGCGTGGCCAGCAGACCGCCCACCGGGCCGCCGGCGTTGGCGAAGGCCGCGGCGAACCCACGGCGGGAGGCGGGGGCGTGCTCCAGGGCCATGAGCGTGGCACCGCCCCACTCGCCGCCGACGGAGATCCCCTGCACCATGCGCAGGAGCACCAGGATCACCGGAGAGACCCAGCCGATCACGTCCGGGGTGGGCAGCAGGCCGATGGCGATCGTGGCGACGCCCATCATCATCATCGACACCACGAGCATCTGCTTGCGGCCCACCCGGTCGCCGAAGTGGCCGAAGACCAGACCACCCAGGGGCCGCGCCAGGTAGCCGGCGGCCAGGGTGCCGAAGGAGGCGAAGAGCGCCAGGGCCGGGTCGAGGTTCGCGAAGAAGACCTTGTCGAAGACGATGGCGGCCGCCGTCGCGTACAGGATGAAGTCGTAGTACTCGATGATCGAGCCCAGCATGCTGGACCCGAGCACTCGCCGGAGGTCCTTCGTGTTCAGGGTGTCGTTCGGGGTCGACGGATGGCCGCCGGCCCGGGAGGGCGGGTTCTGCTGATCCATGGTGCTCCAACTTCCGGGTGCCAGGGACACCGGGGCTTGCACGCCGCAACCGTCGGACCGGGAGGTCCGGCAGGGACGATGACGGCTGGCTGATATGAGGGGTGCTTCACGTCGTCGGGAGCACCGTTGTCAGGACGGGTCAGGCCGAGGTGAGGCGGCGCACCACAGGAGGAATGCCGAAGTCGCGGAAGTCCAGCGGACGGTAGTCGCTCCACATGTTCCACCAGTTGTCCTCGGCGCCCCAGACGATCGGCTCCCGGTTGTCGTCGTAGATCTGCTCCAGATCCGTGTACAGCTCCACGACCGCCCCCGAATGCTCGACATAGTATGCGGCGATGTTGTGACCTGCACCATGGCGCACGGGGCCCCAGATGAGGTCCCGGCCGACCTTGTTCAGCCGGTCCCCCAGCTTGGCCAGGTCCGCCACGGACTGCGTCTGCCACGCGTGGTGGTGGAACGTGCCCTTGCCGGGGAGCAGGGCAATCCCGTGGTGGTCCGGATTGCACCGCATGAAGTAGGCGTAGTCGTCACCGATCACGTCGGAGAGGCGGAAGTCCAGGACGCGCTGCAGGAACTGCATCATGGAGCGCGAGCTGCGGGGGTGGAAGTTGATGTGACCGTAGCGGTCCGGCCCGAACCCCTTCTGCGCGGCCACATCCGTCTGCCGGCCGACGGTGATCTCGAAGACGTACCCCTCGGGGCCGACGAAGCTGAAGCCGTCCTCCACCCCGGCGGTGCGGGGAAGCTCGGACAGGACCTCGAGGTTCTCGTCCTGGACCCGGCGGCGGATGGTCTTCAGGGCGTCGCCGTCGCGGGCCACCAGCCCGAGGGAGTCCACGCCGTTGACGTCCGACTCCCGGTAGACGAGTTCGTGGTGCACCTCACCGGCGGCCAGGTACACGGCATCGCCCGCCCGCTCGGTGACGCGCAGCCCGAGCAGCTGCGTCGCATCCCAGACGGAGGCGTCGAGGTCGGTGGTCTGGATGCCCACGTGCCCCATCTCGCTGATCAGTCCCCAGGACATATCTGCTTCCTCATTCCTCTCGTGGCCGGTGGCGCCCCGTGGCCCACCGGTCCGGTCCGCTGGGTTCAGTTGGCGACGGCGACCGGCTGCGGCACGGCCGAGCCGGCCTCGGGGATGCCGGCTTCCTCGAACAGCGCGCGGTACGCACCGGTCTCCCCCTTGGCCTGGGCCTTGCGGTGGTCGAGCCCCCGAGCCCGCCCCACCGAGCCGAGGTAGAAGCGCTCGTACAGCTCGTTGCGCGATCCCAGCGCGGACCCGGCGAAGTCCCACGCGGTGCGGAAGATCCGCGCCCGCTCCTGGGCGGAGATGCCCTGGGCTCCCGGCAGGTACTTCTCCACCAGCGGCCCCAGCCGGGGGTGGTCGAAGGCCGCCGCGGTCGGCGTGGCCAGCAGGTTGTGCGAGCCCAGGGTCTTGATGATGTCGTTCACCCGCGCCATCCAGATCGGCATCATGGTGCGCAGGGACGAGATGTCGTCGTGGCAGAACCAGGCACCCCCGCCCCAGTCCGAGGACTTCACCTCGGCGGAGTGGACCACGGCCCGGGCGATGCGCAGGTAGGAGTAGATCTCGCCCAGCAGCGCGGCCGTCTCGGGCTTGCTGTCCGTGCCGGTGGCCTTGGCCATCTGCACGCACAGGTCGTAGGCGAACTCCAGCTTCACGCAGGCCCGGACGGCGGTCTGCTGCTGGGTGTTGCCGGTGGCGGTGCCCCCGTTGAGCCGGTTGTAGACGTCGAGGTTGCCGTCGATGAAGACCCGGTGCCAGGGCACCAGGACGTCCTCGAAGATGACGACGGCGTCCTGCTCGTCGAAACGGGCCGAGAACGGCCGGTCCACGACCTCCATGTCGACCACGTAGGGATCCCGGCACACCGAGACCACCCCGGGGGTGCTGACCGGGATCGCGAAGGAGACGGCGTGGGCCTCGTCCCCCGGGCGGATCGGGGTGGCTGGGTACACGTAGAGCTCGTCGGCGATCGGGCCGAGGGTCGCGAGCATCTTGGCGCCGCGCACCACGAGGCCGTCGACGGTCCGGTCGACCACGCGCAGAGTCAGGTCCTCGTTGACGCCCTCGAACTCGCCGGTCGACTTGTCGATGGCCGCGTGCACGATGGTGTGGGTCAGCGCCAGGTCGCCGTCGATGACCTCGCGCTGGTAGGCCGCCAGGCGGTCGTGGAAGACGGGGTCGCCGTACTGCTCGAAGATGTCGCGACGAGCGACGTGGCCGGCCAGCACCACGTTCACGTAGTCCGGGGTGCGTCCCAGCATGCCGACGGAGTAGCGGGCGAGACGGTCGAAGGCCACGTGCCGGCGCTCGATGTCCTCCGCGCTGCGCGGCAGCAGGTGGGAGACGTTCATCTGCCCCCCGTCCGGGGCCGGCATGAGGACGTCCTCGGCATGGTCGTGCTGGTAGTCGAAGTAGCCGGCCATCCCCTCGATGGACCGCGCCAGCGCGGGGTGGGTGGTGATGTCGATCTGTTCGTCGCCCAGCCACACCTCGCGGCCGTCGTTCAGGCCGGCCTTGTACTGGACTCCAGTCCTGGCAGTCATCTCGTCTCCCATGGTTCGCTGTGGTGCATTTTGATCTACAAAATATTTTCTCTGCGCCGAGTCTACGATGAGGTTGTGATGCACGCAATAGTCGCGAGAAGCTCACAAGAGATGTTCCAGCGGAAGAATGCAAAACCTGAAGATCCAGCTGACGGATCGTTTCTCACCCACGGTGTACATGATCGACGCAGAACGTAGACTGATCGCATGGCCAAACGGACAGACGCAGAAACGCTCTCCAAGCACATCCGCGACGAGCTGCGCATCAACATGCTCAGCGGACAGTGGGCGCCGGGCGACCGCCTGCAGCTGAACCAGATCTCGGAGCAGTTCAACACGTCCTCCACGGTCGTCCGGGAGGCGCTCACGCGCCTGGCGGGCGAGCGGCTGGTGGTCCTGCGCCCCAACCGCGGCTTCTTCGTGCCCACCCTGTCCCTGGACGAGCTGCGGGACATCACCGAGCTGCGGTGCGTCAACGAGCAGTTCGGGGTCACCCTGGCCATCGAGCGCGGCGACCTGGCGTGGGAGGGCGAGCTCATGGCCGCGCACCACACGATGGAGCGCACACCCAGCCGGGACGAGGACAACCGGCTGACCGCCGAGTGGGCCGCCGCACACCAGGCGTTCCACGCCCAGCTGCTCGCCGCCTGCGGCATCCCGGCGCTGGTCGACCTGACGAACACGCTGTCCGACCTGGCGCAGCTCTACAACTGCTGGGCGACCTCTGCGACGAACTGGACCGGGCGGGACCTGTCCGCCGAGCACCAGGCCATTCTCGACGCCGCCCTGGCCCGTGACGCGGAGGCCGCCTCGAGCCTGCTGGCCGACCACTACCGGGGCACCTTGGAGGCGATCGCCACGCTCGGCGTGGAGGTGGGCCTGCCGGCGTCGGTTTGAGGACCGTCCGCCGGCAGGCCCGGCGGCCTCAGCCGCCGTCGCGGTACCGCGCGGGCCAGACCCCCTGCTTGCCCGGGGCCAGGATGCCGGCGGGATCCACGGCGTCCTTCAGCCGCTCCTGGAAGCGCCGGACGGCATGGTGGTTGAAGTCGAACCCCTCGGCGATGCGGTCCATGTAGTCCACATGGCTGCGGTAGGGCGCGTACCCGCGGCGACGGGCGGCGTCCAGCAGCCGGCCGTACAGCTCCCGGGCGCGGCCGAGCATCTCCTCGTTGTCGTTCTCGAAGTAGATCATGGTGACGTGCACCATGTGCCGGGGATACAGGTGGTAGCCGATGTACAGGTCGAAGCCGTACTCGGTGTACAGGTCCTTGACCTCCTGGTAGAAGTCCCAGACCTCTTCCCCGCGGGCCGGCAGGATCGGGGCGGCATCGATGTGCCCGCCGTTCTCGGCCATGTAGTTGATCGTGCCCAGGGGCTTGAGCGTGGGCACGCCGGCCATCTGGGTGCGGTCCTGGTCGGCGATGTCCGCGTAGGCGACGCGCGCGCCCTCGGACCCTTCGTAGAGCCGTGCGTTGACCGTGAAGCCCTCCAGGTCCGCGAACCGCTCCCGGATGATCTCCAGGCGGCGCTCGGCCAGGCCCTTGTCCCCGTAGATGCCGAACTTCGCGTTCCACTGGCCGATGCCCAGCTCCTGGCGGATCTCCTCGAGGCGCTCGGGCGGGATGGACCCCTCCCCCTGGTACCACCGGGACCGCGGGCCGTTCATGGTCACCGCCCGCACCACGTTGCCGCACAGCGCGTTGTTCTGGATGACGTCCTCGCGCCGCAGCTGGGTGAGGACGTCGATGAGCTTCGGCAGGTCCTCCTCCCGCTCGACGGTGACGTCACCGTTGACATAGACCTCCGGCCACGGCATCAGCCAGAGCCCGATGCTCGTCACGACCCCCAGGTTGGACTGGGTGAACAGCCCGTCGAGCGTGGGCCCGAAGCCGCCCTGGAAGATCGGTCCCAGATCGGTCCCGTCCATCGCGCCCATCCCGGTCCGCAGGAGTTCGCCGTCCGGCAGCACGACCTCCATGCCGCAGATCTGCTTGGCGTGGTCCCCCAGCGGGGTCATGCCGTAGCCGCGGTCGAGCGCATTGCCCAGGACGGAGCCCCAGCCCAGCGCCGGGACGGAGAGCCAGACCTTCAGTCCGCGCTCCTGGATGTGCTCGAACAGGTCGAAGAACGTCACCCCGGGCTCGATGACGGCGTAGCACAGCCGGTCGTCCACCTCGAGAATGCGGTTCATGCGCCCCAGATCGAGGGCGACCGTGCTCCGGTCCCGCGGTTCCGGCCCGCCGTACCCGAGGTTCTTGCCACAGGAGAACGTCCACAGCGGGGTTCCGGTCTCGTTGGCGAGCCGGACCAGGGCCTGCACCTCTGCAGTGTTCGCGGGGCGCACCCCGGGCCAGGGCGACCGGCCGGGCTGCAGCGGATAGGGGTCGCGGTAGCCCTCCTCGACCTCCGGGCGGATCACGTGCTCGGCCCCGACGATGCTCTCGGCCCGGCGCAGGAAGTCCTCCCGCGCGGTCTCGACGTCGAGGCCGCGCCCCACGGACAGTTCAGTCATTGTCATACCTCTCTCAGCTTGGTGGACGGGCCGGGACTGCGTCGGCCGGGCTCCGCAGCGGGCAGGTCCGGGTGCGTGGTGCGGCTGCGCCGCACCGGCCGGGCAGCAGCCCTCAGGCCGGCAGGAGCGACGTGGAGACCTCGGGCAGGCCCAGGTTCTCCCGGAACGTGGCGCCCTCGTACTCGGCACGGAAGTACCCGCGGTCCTGCAGCTCGGGGACGAGCTTGTCGCAGATCAGCCGGAAGCCGCCCGGGTTGAAGGGCGAGTTCAGGTTGAAGCCGTCACAGGCCTTGGACTCGAACCAGTCGACCATCCGGTCGGCGACCTGGGAG
Source organism: Kocuria rosea subsp. polaris (assembly GCF_001483755.1). Classification (GTDB taxonomy): domain Bacteria; phylum Actinomycetota; class Actinomycetes; order Actinomycetales; family Micrococcaceae; genus Kocuria; species Kocuria cellulosilytica. The sequence goes on along the minus strand of NZ_LQBK01000039.1, from coordinate 99,629 downwards.
GGAGTCCCCGCCATCCACTGGTGGCCGGTGGAACGGGCGAGGTCCACGATCAGCTCGCGCAGGGTCATCCCCATCTCCACGGACTTCGTCCGGTAGATCTTGTAGCGGCTGCCGTAGGCGTCGTCGTCGCGGAACCACTCCGCCGGGATGCGCTCGTCGTAGTCCAGCTCGGACAGGTCCATGCGCAGGTCGGCACCGACCTGCGCCCGTCCGTTCTCCAGGTGCACGTGGCGGCCCAGCTCGTCGGCGAGCTCGCGGGCCTCCGCCTCGGTGTCACCGATGATCGGCAGGATGCCCGGGACGATCTTGACGTGGTCCGGGTTGCGCCCCTTGTCCTTGGCCATCTGCTTGAACGCGGCGTAGAACTCGATCGAGCGCCCCTTGTCGGGCTGCGCGGTGTAGATCATGTCGCCGACCGAGGAGCCCAGGTCCATGCCGGGGCCGGAAGACCCTGCCTGCGCGAGCACGGGGTGCCGCTGCGGGCTGGTGGGCATGTTCAGCGGCCCCTGGACGCGGAAGAACTCCCCTTCGTGGTCGATCGGGTGCAGGCGGTGCCGGTCGAGGTACTCCCCGGAGCCGCGGTCCACGATCACCGCACCGTCGTCCCAGGAGTCCCAGAGGCGTTGCACCACGTCGACGAACTCGGTGGCCCGGCGGTAGCGGGTCGCGGGATCCGGCGCCTCCTCGATCCCGTAGTTCTGGAAGCCGTCGGAGGAGGTCACGATGTTCCAGCCGGCACGGCCGCCCGACATGTGGTCGAGGCCGCAGAGCTGCCGGGCCACGTTGTAGGGCTCCGAGAACGAGGTGGAGATCGTGCCCACCAGACCGATGTGCTTCGTCCGCGCGGCGAGCGCCGACAGCACCGTGACCGGCTCGTAGAAGCCGTTCATCTTGATGTCCCCGCGCAGCAGCGTGTTGGCGTGCACCACGTCCCCGAAGAAGACGGCGTCCAGCTTCGCCGCCTCGGCCATCTGGGTGAGTTCGAGGACGAAGTCGAGGTTGCCCAGCTCCTCCGCCCTGCTGCCGTCCATGCGCCAGCTGTCCTTGTGGTACCCCGCAGGGAGCATGAAGGTCGTCAGAATCATGTGCTGGGCCGGCTTGGAAGTGCTCATCAGCGCTCGTCCTTTCCAAAGAGTCGAACCCGTCCCGGCGTCGAGCGGGAACGGAGTGGCGCGGGGCTACTGAGATCGTCATCACACAGCATGTCCCACCGGACGACATTTTTCCAGCTTTCGCGCACAATCGAACTGAGAATATTTTCTGCTTGCCAAATATGCGCCGGCCTGGTTAGCGTGAGACCCACGTCACCGCGCGGCACCACGCCCTTCCCGAGGACGGTGCGAGGACGCACGCCACCCGACTCGATGGGAGAACTCTGTGAACTACGTCAGCTTTTCGGCCCCGAACGGCAGCGCCACCTGGGGCGTGGCCGCCCGAGGCGCCGTGCACGACCTCGGCCCCTCCGGCAAGGCCCTGGCCCCCTCGCTCCACGCGGCAGTGGTCGAGGGACTCTTCGGCCGGCTCACCCCCGCCGATCTGGAGGGCGCCCCCACGCACGCCGAGGAGGACGTCACGTTCCTGCCCTGCCTGACCGAGCCCGGGAAGATCATCTGCATCGGCGTCAACTACCGGACCCATCAGGAGGAGTCCGGCAAGACGGGCCAGACGGCACCGACGGTCTTCACCCGGTTCCCGGACACGCAGATGGGCCACCTCGCGCCGGCGGTCAAGCCCGCCTCCACCGGGAAGTTCGACTACGAGGGCGAGATGGCCCTGGTGATCGGGAAGGAGGCGTGGCACGTGGCCCCGGAGGACGCCTTCGACCACGTCGCCGGGTACGCCAACTACAACGACTTCTCGGTGCGCGACTGGCAGAAGGCCGCCAGCCAGTGGATCCCCGGGAAGAACTTCCCGGCCACCGGCGCGTTCGGCCCCTACCTGGTCCCGGCCTCGGACGTGGGCGACGTCCGCGAGCTGACGCTCGAGACCCGCGTCAACGGCGAGGTCCGCCAGCACGCCTCGGTCGCCGACCTGTACTTCGACATCCCCACGCTGATCAGCTACGTCACCGGGTTCACCCGCCTGCGCCCCGGCGACGTCATCGTCACGGGCACCCCCGGCGGAGTCGGTCTGTTCTGGGGTGAGGACGGACTGCTGAACGCGGGCGACGAGGTCGAGGTCGAGGTGACCGGCCTGGGCGTGCTGCGCAACACCGTGGTGGACGAGTCCGCCGCGGAGCCGGCCGCACAGAGCGCCGACTCCCTGGCGCACGCCGGCTGAGACCGGGAGCAGCGGACAGGCTCGAACAGAGCGGCGGCCGTCCGGCCCTGGCGTCCTTCGACGACGCGAGAGCCGGACGGCCGCCGCTCTGCCATGCCCGCCCGCGCAGCGGTCGCGCCTGCGGCGTCAGGACCCCGCGGCGGGGAGCATCGGCCGGTGCTCGTAGAAGGACTGCAGCACCACGGTGGTGCGGGTGTTGACGGAGGCCACGTGGCGCACCTCGTTGACGAGCGCCTCGAGCGCCTTCGGCGAGGCGACCCGGACGAACAGCATGTAGGCGGCGTCCCCGGCCACCGAGTGGCAGGCCTCGATCGCCGTGATCGACTGCAGGAGCTCGGGGGCGTTGTCGGGCTGGCGGGGATCGAGCGGGGTGAGCTCGATGAAGGCCGCGAGCGGCTTGCCGATGGCCTCGGGGTCGAGGATCGCCTGGTAGCCGGTGATCACGCCGCTGCTCTCGAGCTTGCGCAGGCGCGCCTGCACGGCCGAGACCGAGAGGCCCACGCGTTCGGACAGCTGGGCCAGGGTGGCACGAGGGTCGTGGGACACCTCGGTGGCCAGTCGCACGTCCATGGGATCGTCCATGGGCTGAACGCTATCAGCCGATCGTGCCGAGGGTGTTGACACCCCCCTGAGCTCATGTGAATATTCCTGTGTGTGACCGGCATCACCGGAAAATTTCCGTTGACTTCACGACAGGAGGGTTTCAATGTCCACGTCTCTGCAGGCGGTTCAGGCCATCATCGGCGAGCCTGAGGTCGTCGAGGACGCCCGCACCGTGGAGTCGAGCCCCGCCTGGCTCCGGCTGAGGTCGGCGGCCACCGCCCTGCAGGCCCTGCAGGTCAAGGACGGGTCGATCCCCGATCCCGCCGACCACGCAGCGGCGCGCGAGCAGGTCGGGGTGATCGTGGAGTCGATCGCCGAGCTCGCCCCTCTGTTCCCGCACGACGCGGCGTACCTGGCGGCGCTGCCCGGCGACTTCGCGCGCTGGGCGGACGGCGGCTTCGGGGAGCCGGACTTCCTCGACTCCCTCGTCGAGTTCCACCCGCAGCGCCACCGCGTCGACGGCATCCGGCACCTCGTCGTGTTCCCGATGTACACCCAGAACGGCTCGGCGAACCGGCACGTCGAGGCCCTGCTCGTGGAGGCGATCTGGCCGGAGTTCATCGCCGAGCTCGAGGCCGGGGACTACGGCAACAAGGCGTTCGTGTCCCTGCGGCTGATCGACTTCACCCCGGGCTACGACTCGAACTCGGCGGTGCTGTTCCCCGAGACGGTCGCCGTGCGGGAGATCCCGGCCTTCACCTGGGGCGCGATCTTCCAGGACCGCGAGGCGGCGCGCTACCGCCGCGTGGTCACCGCGGCCGCCGGCATCACCAGGCTGGACCTGCCCGAGGACGCCGCGGCGCTGCTCGCCGACCAGGACCTCGCCGAGAAGACGTTCGTGATGTGGGACATCATCCACGACCGCACGCACATGCGCGGGGACCTGCCGTTCGACCCCTTCATGATCAAGCAGCGGATGCCGTTCTTCCTGTACTCCCTGGAGGAGCTGCGCTGCGACCTGACCGCGTTCCGGGAGTCGGTCACGATCGAGCGGGCGCTCACGGCGCGCAGCGCGGCCGGCGAGGAGCTCACCGAGACGGAGGAGCAGACCCGCCGGCACGGGAAGCTCGTGCAGTACGCGGTGATCTTCGACCGGATCTTCCGGTTCGCCCTCACCGGGTCGCGGGTGCGCAACTACGACGGGCTGGGCGGTCAGCTGCTGTTCGCCTGGCTCCACCGCAAGCACGTCCTGCAGTGGCGCGACGTCGAGCTCAGTTTCGACTGGGAGCGGGTCGCCGACGCGGTCGTCGAGCTCGGCGAGGCGATCGACCAGCTGTACTGGGAGTCGATCGACCGGCCGAAGACCGTGCACTGGATGAAGGCGTACGAGCTGATCGCCTCCGTCGTGCCCCCGAACCCCGCGTCGACGTGGGCGGAGGGTCTCCCCCGCGAGGTGCTGGCCGGCCCGCCCAAGGGCTACACGGACCTGGTGCTGGACGACGAGTTCCCGCTGTCGATGTTCTTCGAGGCGCTCGACAAGAAGCTGAAGGGCGTCATCGCCTCGACCACCGGCATCCGCGCCACGGACGTCTGAGCGATGACCGACCTGACCGGCCGCACCGTGCTGATCGCGGGCGCCACCAGTGCGTCCGGCCTGGCGGCGACGCGTGCCCTGACCTCGGCCGGGGCGCACGTCGTCGCCACGGGGCGCCACCCGGACAAGCTCGCTCCCCTCGCAGCGCTGGGGGCGGACACGGAGACGGTGGACCTCGCGGACGAGCGCGCCGTGCGCGAGCTCCTCGTCCGGCTGCACGACCGCGGCTCGTCGCTCGACGGGCTGCTCCACCTCGTCGGCGGCTGGCGCGGCGGCGGCGGGCTCGCCGGGCAGACGGAGGAGGACTACCGCGCGCTGGAGTCCTCCTTCACCGCGCTGCGGCACCTGAGCCGCGCCGTCGACGACGACCTGCGGGCCTCCCCGGCCGGCCGGCTGGCGATCGTGTCCTCGACCGCGGTCGAGCGCCCGCTGGCCGGCGGCGCCAACTACGCCGCCGTGAAGGCCGCGAGCGAGGCGTGGACCCGGGCGGTGGCGCAGGGCTGGGCGAAGGCCGCCCGCGAGGCCGGCGAGCCGCTGCGCGCCGCCGCGGTGATCTTCCGGGTGAAGGCCCTGGCCGGCCTGGAGGACCGCCTCGCGGCCGCCTACGCCGGGCTGTGGGCCGCAGAGGCCCCGGAGCTCAACGACTCGATCATCGAGATCCAGGAACAGGTGAGGAACTGAATGAAGAAGATCCATGACGACCGGCTGCGGGGATTCGCCTCGGACAACTACTCCGGGGTCCACCCGGAGGTGCTGGAGGCGCTGGCCGAGGCCAACGGCGGCCACCAGGTCGCCTACGGCGGTGACGAGTACACGGCACGGCTGCAGGACGTGATCGGGCAGCACTTCGGCGAGGGCGCCTCGGTGTGGCCGATGTTCAACGGCACGGGCGCCAACGTGGTCGGGCTGCAGTCGATGCTCCCGCGCTGGGGCGCGGTGATCTGCGCGGACACGGCGCACATCCACGTCGACGAGGGCGGTGCGCCCGAGAAGTCCGCCGGCATCAAGCTCCTCCCCGTCCCCACGGGGAACGGCAAGCTCACGCCCGAGCTGATGGCGGCGGAGGCCTGGGGCTGGGGGGACGAGCACCGCGCCCAGCCGCTCGTCGTCTACATCACCCAGTCCACCGAGCTCGGCACCCTCTACACGCCGGAGGAGATCCGGGCCGTCACGGACTACGCGCACGCCCACGGCATGTCCGTCTTCCTGGACGGGGCCCGGCTCTCGAACGCGGCGGCCGCCCTGGGGCTGCCCCTGCGCGCGTTCACCACCGACGTGGGCGTCGACGTGCTCTCCCTGGGCGGCACGAAGAACGGGGCGCTGGGTGCCGAGGCCCTGGTGGTCCTGAACGAGGCCGCGTCCCAGGGCCTGGTCTACCTGCGGAAGAACCAGATGCAGCTGGCCTCGAAGATGCGGTTCGTCTCCGCCCAGCTGCTCGCGCTGCTGGACGGGGACCTGTACCTGCGCACCGCGGGCCACGCGAACGCGATGGCCCGGCGCCTGCGCGACGGCATCGAGGCGGGCATCGCCGACGGGTCGCTGCGCGGCATCGCCTTCACGCAGGAGACCCAGGTGAACTCCGTCTTCGCGACCCTCCCCGCCGGCCTCGCGGACCGGCTGCGCCGGCGGTTCCGGTTCTACGACTGGGACCCCGCCACGGGCGAGGTCCGCTGGGTGTGCAGCTTCGACACCACCGAGGAGGACGTCGACGCGTTCCTGGCCGCCCTGCGGTCCGAGCTCGCCCCGGTCGGCTGACCCCGGCGGGCACCCGCCCGCTCCGCGACACCGTGCCCGCGGGGGCAGTTCCCTGCCCCCGCCGGCCGAGCACGCCCTCGTCCGTCCGGCGAGCCTGCGCACCCGCAGCCCGTGCTCTCCCCTGCTCCGCACCAGGAGCCTCCCACCCGTGCCTGCGCCCGTCCCTGCTCGACCCCGCGCCCGCACCCGCCCCTGCCCGAAGGAGACCCACCGTGACCGCCACTTCCGCCCTGCGCGCCCGCGCCGGCACCGACCGGCCCGCCTACCGCAGCATCGACCCCGCCACCGGTCAGCTCGTGACCGAGGTCCCCACCGCCACGGACACCGAGGTCCAGGAGGCGCTCGCCGCCGCTGACGCCGCCTTCCGAGACTGGCGCTCCCGTCCGATCGAGGAGCGGGCCGCCGTGGCCGCCCGGGTCGGGGAGCTGTTCGCCGAGCGCGCCGACGAGCTGGCCGTCATCGCCACCCAGGAGATGGGCAAGCCGGTCTCCGAGGCCCGCGAGGAGGCGCAGTTCTGCGCCGAGATCTTCGGCTACTTCGCCGAGCACGGCCCGGCCCTCGCCGCCGACCAGGCCCTGCCCACCCCGCACGGGTCGGGGCGGGCCGTGATCCAGCGGCGCCCGGTCGGGGTGCTGCTGGGGATCATGCCGTGGAACTACCCGTACTACCAGGTGGCCCGCTTCGCCGCCCCCAATCTCGTGCTGGGCAACACGATCCTGCTCAAGCACGCCGAGTCCTGCCCGCGCTCGGCCGTGGCCCTCCAGCAGCTGATGGACGACGCCGGCGTGCCCGCCGGGGTGTACACGAACCTCTTCGCCTCCCACGCCCAGATCGAGGACGTCATCGCCGACCCCCGCGTCCAGGGCGTGTCCCTGACCGGCTCCGAGCGGGCCGGGGCGGCGGTCGGGTCGCTCGCCGGGCGGCACCTGAAGAAGGCCGTGCTGGAGCTGGGCGGGTCCGACCCCTACGTGGTGCTCGACACCGACGACGTCGCCGCCTCCGCCCGTGCGGCCTTCGCGACCCGGATGGGCAACACCGGCCAGGCCTGCAACTCCAACAAACGCATGATCGTCACCGCCGGGATCTTCGACGAGTTCGTGGCCGAGCTGACCCGCCTGGCCGCCGCGCTGGTGCCCGGCGACCCCGCCGTCGAGGCCGACGGCACCTACGCCCCGATGGCCTCCCGCGCCGCCGCCGAGCACCTGGCCGGCCGGCTCCGCGAGGCCGTGGAGGCCGGGGCGACCCTGCACACCGGCGGGACCCTCGCCGCGGGTCCCGGGGCCTACCTGGCCCCGGCCGTGCTCACCGGCGTCACCCCGGGCATGGCCGCCCACCACCAGGAGCTCTTCGGCCCCGTCGCGGTGGTCTACCGGGTGGCCGACGACGACGAGGCGCTGACCCTGGCCAACGACACCCCCTACGGCCTCGGCGGGGCGGTCTTCAGCACCGACCCCGCGCGCGCCCGGCGGGTCGCCGAGCAGCTGGAGTGCGGGATGGCCAACGTCAACGCCGCCGAGGCCGAGGGCGCCGGGATGCCCTTCGGCGGGGTCAAGCGCTCCGGCTACGGCCGCGAGCTCGGCCCGCTCGGCATGGACGAGTTCGTCAACAAGCGCCTGCTCTACATCAACGACTGACCCGGGCCGGGGCGGTCGGACACCGCCCCGGCCTCCCCCCGGCGTGCAGACCCGCCACCTCCGAGGAAAGGTTCCCGTGGACACCATCGCACCGCCCCAGACGACCGCCCCGAACAGACCGGGAGCACCGACTCCCGCAGAGACGCACGCACGGCTGCGCCGCAGCCTCAAGCCCCGCCACCTGACCATGATCGCGATGGGCGGGGCCATCGGCACCGGCCTGTTCGTGGCCTCGGGCAACACCATCGCCACCGCCGGGCCGGGCGGGGCGCTGCTGGCCTACGTGGCCATCGGCTTCATGGTCTTCCTGCTCATGCAGTCCCTGGGCGAGATGGCCACCTACCTGCCCGTCTCGGGCGCCTTCGAGGAGTACTCCACCCGCTTCGTGAGCCCCTCCTTCGGCTTCGCCATCGGCTGGAACTACTGGTACAACTGGGCGATCACCGTGGCCGCCGAGCTCGTGGCCGCCGCCCTGATCATGCGCTACTGGCTGCCCGACGTGCCGTCCTGGATCTGGTCGGCGCTGTTCCTGGCGATCCTCTTCGGCCTCAACGCCCTGTCCACCCGCGCCTACGGTGAGAGCGAGTTCTGGTTCTCCCTCATCAAGGTCGCCACCATCGTGATCTTCCTCGTCCTGGGCGTGCTCATGATCGTGGGCATCCTCGGCGGCTCCTCCCCCGGCTTCGAGAACTGGACCACCGGGGACGCCCCGTTCGTCGGAGGCGGGGCCGGGATCCTCGCGATCTTCATGGTGGCCGGCTTCTCCTTCCAGGGCACCGAGCTCGTCGGTGTCGCCGCCGGCGAGGCCGAGAACCCGGAGAAGAACGTGCCCCGGGCCATCCGCACCGTGTTCGTGCGGATCCTGCTCTTCTACGTCGGGGCCATCACCATCGTGGGGTTCCTCATTCCCTACACCAGCCCCTACCTGCTGGGCAGCGGCGTGGAGGACATCTCGATCTCCCCCTTCACCCTGGTCTTCGAGAACGCCGGGGTGCTGGCGGCGGCCTCGGTGATGAACGCGGTGATCCTCACCGCGATCCTCTCGGCCGGCAACTCGGGGCTCTACGCCTCCACCCGCATGCTCTGGGCGCTGGCCGAGGGCGGCAAGGCCCCGAAGTTCCTGGCGAAGGTCAACCGCCGCGGCGTGCCCATGAACGCGCTGCTGGCCACCACCGTGGTGGGGGCCGCCTGCTTCCTCACCACCCTGATCGGCGACGGCGCGGCCTACGTGTGGCTGGTCAGCGCCTCCGGGCTGGCGGGGTTCATCGTGTGGATGGGCATCGCCTGGAGCCACTACCGCTTCCGCAAGGCCTACACCGCCCAGGGCCACGACCTCGCCGACCTCCCGTACCGCGCGAAGTTCTTCCCGCTCGGGCCCATGATCGCCCTGGTCCTGTGCGCCGTGGTGATCCTGGGGCAGAACTACCAGGCCGTCATCGGGGACATCGACCTCCTCGCGGCCCTGTCGGCCTACATCGGCCTGCCCCTGTTCCTGGCCCTGTGGCTCGGCCACCGCCTGGTGACGGGTTCCACGATGGTCCGCTACGAGGACGCCGACCTCACCCGCGCCACCGACTGACCTGCCCTCCCGCCGAGTCCCCACGCTCCGGGCCAGCGCTCCCGCCGAGCCCCCAGAGACCGGGCGGCCTTTCCGCCGAGTCCCCAGGCTCCGGGCCAGCACCCCCGCCGAGTTCCCAGGCTCCGGGCCAGCACCCCCGCCGAGCCCCCAGAGACCGAGCGCCCCTTTCGTCGAGTCCCCAGTCCTGTCGCGTATCCCCAGGTTTGATCGTGGGGAAACGCGACAGGACTGGGGACTCGCCGCATCGGGCGAGTGGGGCGTGGGGGCTCGGCGGAGGAATCAGCGAGGGAGAGCGGGAGGGCAGGAGAGCAGGAGAGAGCCCGGGAAACAGGGCGCGGGGGCTGCTGCCGGCTCAGACGGCCCCGCCGGCGGCCTCCGGGGCGCCCGAGCCGTGGCCGTGCCCGCCATCGCCGACGTGCTCCCGGGCCACGAAGTTCTCGAGGTCGAAGAGGTTCTCGGCCCGGCGCGCGACGTTCACCAGGGTGGTCATGGAGGCGACCTCCTCGACCTGCTCCTTCAGGAACCAGAGCATGAACTGCTCCCCCAGCGCGTCCCCCTCGGCCCGGGCGGCGGCGAACAGCGCCTTGATCTGCTCGGTGACCTCCTGCTCCTGGGACAGCGCCAGGGCCAGGGGCTCACGGACGTCGGCGAAGTCGTTGCGCACCTCCCCGACCCCCGGGACGGTCAGGGGCAGGTCCCGGTCCAGGATGTACTGGACGATCATCATGGCGTGGTTGCGCTCCTCCAGGGACTGCCGGTAGAAGTGCCGGGCCAGCTGGGGAAGGTCCTGGCCGTCGAACCAGACCGCCACGGCGATGTACTGGTGGGAGGCGGCGAACTCGTGGCCCACTTGGCGGGTGAGCAGGTCGTTGAAGGACTCGGGGGCCATCGGGATCTCCTGACATCGGCGGGGCCACAGGGGTGACGACGTGCCGGCCGCTCCACCGGTGCGAGCCTGGGCGGATCAGCGGGAACGGTCGCCGAGGGTGGGAGTTCGAGCCTAGCGCGGTGGCGCCGCCGGGTGAAGGCCGGTCACCGGGGACGTCCCACGACACCGCGGTCCGCATCGTCCCCGGCCACGGGCACCGGCACCGGCACGGCCACCGCCCCCGGCCACGGGCACGGGCACGGGCACGGGCAGAGTGCCATGCCCTCGCTCGCCCCGTCCGTCAGACCGCGCGGATCGAGGTGAGCTCGTAGACCCTGGCCGAGCTCGTCGCCGCGCCGCGGCAGGTCAGCTGGTGCGGCGGGGCGGATCCGGCCTGCAGTTCGACGTCGATGCGGTCCGGCCGGGGCGGGCGGCCGGTGAGACGGATCCGCCAGCGATCGCCGTCGCGGAGGGTCTCGGCCACCGTGTAGTCGTGCCGGCCGGCCGGGCCGAAGCGTTCGAGCGCGGCGGCGACGGCGGCCTGCTGCGGCGGGAAGAGGTCGGTGTACCCGCGCAGGTGCTCCGCGGAGATCCGGTCGGCGAGGTGCTCCTCGACCGTGGTCACGGAGGACTCCGCGTCGAGCCCTCCGTAGTAGACGCCGTCGGGGACGACGACGACGTTGGCGGCGAACCGGTCACCGCCGACGTGCGAGCACTCCCAGACCAGCTCCGGCCAGCGCTCGCTCAGGGCCTCCCCCACGGGGCGACCGCGCACGGCGCAGCAGGGGTCGTGCTGACTGTGCGCGCAGACCAGGAGGACCGGCGGACCGCCGGTCTCGCCGGGGCAGTCCAGCGCTGCGGCGATCTCCGTCAGGTCCTCGTCGCGGCGCCACGTTCCCCAGTGCTGACGGCTGGCGCCGGAGCCGTCGTGGCGCAGCACGGCCCACCGGGTGGGGCCCTCCTCGTGCCGGCGGCGGCCGTGGCGCCGGATCAGGAGGATCCGGGCCTGTGCCGCCTGCGCGGCGGAGAACACGCGGGCCTTGGTCTCCGGCTCGAGCTCGAGACCGTCGAACCCGTTGACCGGCCAGCCGCCCCGGTGCTCGATGAGGACCCAGGCCAGGCCGCGCGGGGCCGTGCCCGCCATCGGGTCGCCGCGCACCCGGGCGGCCTCGGCGCAGAAGAAGCGCTCCGCAGCAGTCACGGCGCCGTCACGGGGCGGCGGGAACGAGGACTCCCGCGCGCAGCAGTCGTTCGGCGAGCTCGACGCCGAGCTCACCGGCGGAGTGGACCTCGCCGTCGAGCAGGCACGAGACGGAGGGCAGATCGGCCTCCGGGAAGTCGAGCCACCCCACGCGCGTGCTCAGGCGCGAACCCTCCAGCCGTGCCTCCAGGGCACCGCGCAGCCGGACGGGGGACCCGAGGCCCAGGCCCTGGACCGCCGCGAGCTGGGCCAGCGGCCCCAGTGGCGCCGGGCGCCCCTGTCCTCGCCGGGTGCGGTGGAACCGGGGGGCGGGATCGGCCTCGGCGAGCGCGGCGACCAGGCGCTCCCGGACGGCGTCGAGCTCCCCGCCCGGCCCGTCGACGCCCAGGGGCAGGGACCGGCGCATCGCGGGGTCCTCGGCCAGCAGTGCCAGCGCCTCCTGGGCGAGCTGCTCGGCCAGGCCGTGGCGGGTCCAGGTGTGGATCCCGAGCGTGAGGTGGACGGAGACCGCCCCCTGGGCCTGGGCGGCGTGCAGCCAGCCGCGCGGCAGGTAGAGGGCGTCGCCGGGTTCGAGCACGACGTCGAGGTGTGCCTCGCCTCCCGCGGCCTCGGCCACGGCGGAGCGGTGGTCGGTCCAGGGCTGGTCCCGCAGCGGATCCGGGTGCACCGGCTCGTGCAGGACCCAGCGCTTCGTCCCCTCGATCTGCAGGACGAAGACGTCGTGGACGTCGTAGTGGTCGTCGAACCCGCGGTTCTGCGGCGGGGTGATGTAGGCGTTGGCCTGCACCGGATGCCCCAGCTCGCTGCTCAGCGCGGCGGTGAAGGCCCCGACCGGCTCCCACGTGCGGTGCAGGGCCTGCAGCACCAGCGTGGCGCCGTCGGCGAACCGGCGCCACAGCGCGGTGTCGTCGAGCTGGTCGGGAACGGTGGCGCCGACCCCGGCGGGCGAGGTGAAGGACGAGTCAGGGAACGTCGACCCGTCCTTGGCCACGCGCAGGAATGGCGTGCGCAGCCCGCGGCGGGAGATCAGCTCGTCGACGGCGTCGGCGGAGAACAGGTCGGCGAAGCCGCCCGCCCGGCGGGTGAGCAGCGGGGCCCGGCCCCAGACGTCACGGGCGAACCGCTCGCGGCCGACGTCGATCAGGCGGGTCTCCAGGACCCCGGCGCCGCTCCGGGCGCCGGGGTCCTGCCCGTCAGTGCGGACGGCTTCCACGCTCAGAGGCCTCGTGCTCCGGCTTCTCCGTCGGCGCCGCCGTCCGCGCCACCATCGGCACCGCCGTCCGCGCCACCGTCCTGCACGCCCGGAGTGCCGGCGGCTCCGCCGTCGGCCGGGCCCTCGGCACCGCCATCGGCGCCACCGTCCTGCACGCCCGGAGTGCCGGCGGCTCCGCCGTCGGCCGGACCTTCGGCACCACCATCGGCGCCACCGTCCTGCACGCCCGGAGTGCCGCTGGCTCCTCCGTCGGCCGGGCCCTCGGCACCACCGTCAGCGCCGCCGTCGGCACCGCCGTCGTGGACGCCCGGGGTGCCGGCCGCTCCGCCGTCGGCCGGGCCCTCGGCGCCGCTGTCCGCGCCACCGTCCGCGCCACCGTCGGAGACGCCCGGAGAGCCGAAGGCTCCGCCGTCGGCGGGACCTTCCTGCTGGTTCGGATCCTGCTGTGCATCAGTCATGCTGGCCTCCCAGATTCGGGTGACCGTGCCGTCACCGGCCGGTCACCAGGACGGGCGATCCTGGAGCGGCACCGCCCATCTCGAGGCTATCGGTGCGGCGCAGGTGAGGGAACAGTCGGCCCCCAGGTGATCCGGACGAGGACCGGCACGACGTGCGCCGCCTCCGCCAGGCGCACCATCTCCGGGCGGCCTGCGGAGGTGGAACAATGCACCCGTCCCCTGCTCGCGACCGGGAGGTGCGTCATGACCGGCCTGGAGCTCGCCGTCGTCGCGCTCGTGGTGAGCATCGCGTCCTGTCTGCAGGGCGCGATCGGCTTCGGCGTGGCCCTGCTCTCGGCCCCCGTGATCGCCCTGTTCGACCCCACCCTGCTGCCCGGTTCCCTCCTCCTGGTGGTCACCGGGCTCACCGCGCTCGGCGTGCTGCGGGACCGCGCCGCCGTGGACGTCAAGGACGCGGGCTGGGCCGTGGCGGGGCAGATCCCCGGCACCGTGGCGGGCGCCCTGCTGGTGGCCGCCCTGTCCGCCCGGACCCTGTCCCTCGTCCTGGCGAGCACCGTGCTGCTGGCCGTGCTGCTCAGCGTGTGCGGCTGGCGGCCGCGGCCCCGGCCCGCGGCCGTCGTCGTCGCCGGGGCGGCCTCCGGTCTGCTGGGGACGGCCACGTCCATCGGCGGCCCGCCCATGGCGCTCGTGTGGCACGGGTCCTCGCGCGCCCGGATGCGCGGCACCATGAGCGCCTTCTTCCTGGTCGGCGCCGTGATGGCCCTCGTGGCGCTGACCGTGGTGGGATCGATCGACCGCCGGACCGTGCTCTTCGCGGCCGCTCTGCTGCCGGCCATGGTCCTGGGCTTCGCGGTGTCCGGAGTGGTCAACGCGCGGATCAACCGGCGCATCGTCCGGCGGGTGGGCCTCGGCGCCTCCGCGCTGGGCGCCGTGCTGGTCCTGCTGCAGGCGCTCTGACGCACGCCCTGCCGGGACTCTCCGGCCGGGCCTCAGGGCTGGTCGATCCGCCGGTAGCGGGACGGCGTGGTGCCCGTGGTGGCCCGGAAGTGCCGGTTGAAGTTGGAGAGGTTGGTGAAGCCCACCCGGTAGCAGATGTCCGAGACGGGCAGGTCGGTGCCGCGCAGCAGCCGGCAGGCCTCGGTGAGCCGCATCCGGGTGACCGTGCGGTTGAAGCCCACGCCGGTGGCCTTGGCGAACAGCCTCGAGAACGCGTCCCGGCTCAGGCCCACGGCCTCGGCGACCTCCGGCACGAGCATCCGGCCGTCCAGGTGCTCGGTGATGTAGCTCAGCGCCTGGTTGAAGACCTCGGCCTCGGACGCGTCCAGGCGGTAGGTGCCGCCGCGACTGTCCAGATAGCGGCGCTCGGACTCCGGGGACTCGGCGAGGAGGCCCAGCAGCTCGGCCACGGCCGCCAGCCGGCGGAGACCGAACGTCCCGCTGACCGCCTCCATCGCCGCCGCGCCCTGGGCTGCGGTGCGGCCGGTGAACTCGATGCCCCGGGCCGCGGCCTCCAGCAGCGGCCGCAGGGCCTCGAGCTCGGGCAGCGTCCCGGCCGCGGCGAAGAACCGCTCCTGGTCGAACTGGAGCACGGCGTCCCGGTTCCGGACCACGGCGCGGTCGTCGCGGTGGGAGATCCAGTTGTGCGGCAGGAAGGAGCCCATGATGCTGAGGTGGCCGGGACCGAAGGGCCCGGCCCAGTCCCCGGCCATCACCGTCCCGGAGGACTCCCGGATCAGGTGCACCTCCACCTCGGGGTGGTAGTGCCAGCGGGCCAGGGGGTGGGGCCAGTCGTGCTGGTGCCACCGCACGGAGCTCTGCGGATCCGGGATGACGAGCTCCCGGACCGGGGAGGTGACGTCCTCCGTCGTCGTGCTCCGTGCGGTGGCGTCCACGCTCAGGCTCCGGCCACGCGGATCTGGATCTTGGTGTCGGTGGACCGGCCCTCGGCGCCGCGCTCGAACGCGGCCACGGCGTCGGCGAACGGATAGGTGGCGCTGATCAGCGCCGCCAGGTCCACGGCGGGGGACGCGGCGAGCTCGATGGCCCGCTGGTAGGAGTTGGCGTACCGGAACACGGTCTCGATCCGCAGCTCCCGGGCCTGGGCCGCGGCGACGTCCAGCGGCACCGGATCCACGGGGATGCCCACCAGGACCACGGTCCCGCCGGGTGCGGGGAGCTCCCACAGGTCGCCGAAGACGTGCGGGCTGCCGCTGGCCTCGAAGACCACGTCCGCGCCCCAGCCGCCGGTGGCCTCCCGCACCGCCTCGCCCAGGTCCTGACGGGAGACGTCCACGGGGTGGATCGTGGGATAGGCCTCGATCTTGGCGAACTTCTCCGGCGCCACGTCCGAGATGTACACCCGGGACGCCCCGCTCGCGGCGGCCGCGATGGCGGTGAGCACGCCGATGGTGCCGGCGCCCACCACCACGACGACGTCGCCCGGCGCCAGGCCGGCCTTGGTCACCGCGTGCACCGCCACGGCGAAGGGCTCGATCAGGGCGCCCTCCTCCAGCGAGAGCTGCTCGGGCAGCTTGTAGGTGAAGTCGGCGGGGTGCACGATCTCGGGCTGCAGGCAGCCGTCCACCGGGGGCGTGGCCCAGAACTGCACGTCCGGGTCCACGTTGTACATGCCCAGGCGCGCGGCCCGCGAGCGCGGGTTGGGGATGCCCGGCTCCATGCAGACCCGGTCCCCCACGGCCAGGTGGTCCACGCCCTCGCCCACCTCCAGCACCGTGCCGGAGGCCTCGTGCCCGAGGACCATGGGGTGCTCGACGACGTAGGGCCCGATCCGACCGTGCGTGAAGTAGTGGACGTCGCTGCCGCAGATGCCCACGGTGTGCACGCCGATGCGCACCTCGCCGGGGCCCACCGGGCGCAGGCAGGGGACGGGCCGAACCTGGATCTCGTGCTGGCGTTCGAGGACGACGGCGTCCATGGTGCTCTCCTGGTCTGCTTCGGTGGCGTCGATGACGGTCGGGGTGGCGGTGAGCGTGGTGGGGTTCATGATCTCAGGTCCTTTCAGGCGGCGACGGCGAGGCGATCGCGGCGCGGGAGCATCCGGCCGGTCTCGGTGGTGATGCCGGGCTGGGGCGGGTGGATGAAGAAGGTGGTGGCGGTGCCGAGGAGCATCAGGGCCGCGAAGACCCAGCACACCCCGACCGGGCCGAGGACGGGCAGCAGCAGGGTGGCGATCCCGGGGCCGAGGAACGTGGTCAGCCCGGAGGCGAGGTTGTGGGCGGAGATCGCCGCGCCGCGGTGCTCGGGGGCCAGGGCCGGGAAGATCGCGCCCATCGGGACGAACGCGGTGACGGACAGGGCGAAGAGCACGGCGGCCCCGACCATCGCCGGGAAGCTGGGGCCGAACCACACCGGGACGTAGGCGAAGGCCAGGACCGCGAGGGCCATGCCGCCGAAGCCGAACCAGCGCATCTGGCGCATCCAGCCGTAGCGGTCCCCGAGCCGGCCCCAGACGATGTTGGCGCCGATGGTGATGGTGTTCATGATCGCCCACAGCATCATCCACTCGGGCAGGGTGAACCAGGACTGCCCGCCGATCTCGCCGGTGGTCAGGTACAGCGGCATCATCATCGGGAAGGCGTAGAGGGTGAGGTTGCACAGCACCCGGATGACCACGGAAAGCGCGATCTGCCGGTTCTCCACCAGGATGGTCACCCCGCGCAGCAGCTCGCGGGTGCGTTCGGCGCCGTGCAGCTTCTGGGAGCGGTCGGTCTCGGGCGGGGCGCCGGGGACCAGGAAGGCGCACATCAGGGTGCCGGCCGCCACGAAGGGCAGGGACGCCCACAGGGTGGCGTACTCGCCGATGACGGGGACCAGGAGGCTGGGCACGTAGGCGCCCATCACCCCGATGCCCAGCGAGAAGGACGCCCAGAACCAGCCCATGGCCGAGGCCAGGCGACTGGGGTGCACCGACTGCGCGATGAGCACCACGAACGAGTACATGAACAGCGGGTAGGCGACCCCGCGCAGGCTGTAGATGAGGATGGTGCCGAGCACGCTCTCCAGCCCCACGGTGAGGAACAGGACGTGCAGCACCATCCAGAGGACGCCGCCGAGGACCATGAGGCGCTTGGCGCCCACGACCTCGGCGAGCACCCCGGTGGTCCACGCCGAGATGGCGACCACCAGGCCGTAGACGGTGAAGACGAGGCCGGCCTGGGTGGGCGTGAAGCCGTTCTCGACGAGGAAGCGGGACAGGAACGTGAGCTCAAAACCATCACCGGTCATGAAGACGGCGAGGGCGAGATAGCCGAAGAGCAGGCGGCGGGGCATGCCGAACATGCGGGTACTCCTTCGTGGACACCAAGTGGAAGGCACCTGGCGAGCAGAAGAGCGGGCAGCCGGTGCGCGATGCCCTCAACGCTACGGAGGTGTGACGCGGGCCACTAGCCGATTAATCCGGCGCGGACTGATACTTCTGCGCACATGCCGGTGCTGCTTTACAGGACTCCCACATCCTCACCTACCCTGCCGTAGCTTTAGGCCGTACACCCCGGCAGGCTGTCCCAATCCTCGGCGCGACGCGTCACGTCTGCTGACCCGGCACTCACCGTTCCGGGATGTCGGCAACCCTAAGCTGCCCCTATGGGTCAATTGCACAATGCCAACGCCGTCCGTCTTTCCCCTGGCTTGTATGAGCTCCTCGAAGACTCAGCATTGGCGACGGAACTTACGGAGTGGCCGGAGGGCAGTGCCGCTCTGGATACCGTGGACCCGGCCGACACCCCTCACGTTCTCGCGCGCTATCTCCGCGACCGCATTCTGTTCCACTTAGAGTCCATACCCGCTGCCACCCGTGTACACGAAGCCAATCGCATCCTGGCGGCCCTTAACGACGAAATGCAGGATCCGGCGCGCATCAGCGAAGGTCCTCGACAACTCATGTCGCTCGCGCCGGCGACCGGTGCTGCGGTACGAAAGCCAGCAACTCCGCTATCTGACGCAGCTCTGCTAACCAATACACCGCATGAGCCGCAGGTCGGTCGAGAGATCGCCAAAGAGCTCGAAAGCGCTGATCGTGTGGATCTTCTCATTGCTTTCGTCAAATGGTCTGGCTTGCACGTCATGGACAAGGAGCTCCAGTCACTGAAGGACCGGGGCATTCCGTTCCGCGTCCTGACCACTGTCTACATGGGTGCCAGTGATGCCAAGGCGATCAACGCACTGGCGCGCAAGTACGGCGCGGAAGTTCGAGTTAGCTACGAGACCCGCAATACGCGACTGCACGCAAAGGCGTGGATGTTTCACCGCAAGACCGGCTTCAGCACGGCCTATGTCGGTAGTTCGAACCTGTCGCACGCCGCCATGCTCGACGGCCTCGAGTGGAACGTGCGCCTGTCGTCCGTCGCGACGCCGGCGCTCCTCCAGAAGTTCGAGGCGACCTTCGAGAGCTACTGGGCATCCGAGAGCTTTGAGTCCTACAACCCGGATGATGACGGCGAGCGTCTGGCGAGGGCGCTCTCCGAAGGAGGCGGACGGGTGTCTTCGGACGTGTCCATTGCACACCTGGATGTCCAGCCCTATCCCTACCAAGCTCAAATGCTCCAGGAGCTGGAGGCCGAGCGTGTTATTCACGACCGCCACCGGAATCTCGTGGTCGCCGCGACGGGCACTGGAAAAACCATCCTCGCGGCTTTGGACTATCGCAGGCTGCAGGCCGGAACCCCTGGTGAGCTATCACTGCTTTTTGTGGCCCACCGCCGAGAAATTCTCGAGCAGGCACGCCAGACCTATGCCACAGTTCTCCGTGACGGCGCCTTCGGTGAGCTCATGGTCGATGGCTATCAGCCGGTCAGAGGCAAACACGTTTTTGCGTCGATTCAATCTCTTAACGCCAAGAGCCTGGACCGCTTCGCCCCTGAGTCGTTTGACATGGTAGTCATCGACGAGTTCCACCATGCCGATGCCCCGACCTACCGCAAGATCATTGAGCACTTCCAGCCTCAGGAACTCCTCGGTCTCACCGCCACTCCGGAGCGCGGCGACGGCGTCAACGTCGCAGAGAAGTTTTTTGGAGGCCGCATTGCGAGCGAACTGCGCCTGTGGGATGCCCTCGATCAGCAGTTGCTGACGCCGTTCCACTATTTCGGCGTCTCAGATGGCGTCGACCTGTCTTCACTTCAGTTCCGGCGGGGTCGGTACGAGGACAAAGAACTGGATGCCGTCTACACGGGTAATGACGCACGCACGGCCAAGGTGTTGCAGGCTCTCAACGACAAGGTGCTCGATCCGCACCGCATGAAAGCCATTGGCTTCTGCGTCTCCGTTAAACATGCGGAATATATGGCACGGAAGTTCACGGCGGCCGGGCTGCCGTCCGCGGCACTGTCCGGGGAGAGTTCCAGCGACGAGCGGCGGACTGCCCTCAAGGCGCTGCAGCTCGGAGAACTGCGTGCCGTCTTTGCCGTCGATCTGTTCAACGAAGGCCTTGATATTCCGCAGGTCGACACCATTCTCATGCTCCGGCCGACGCAGTCCTCCACGCTGTTTCTGCAACAACTGGGACGCGGCCTGCGGCTAGCTCCCGATAAACCCGTACTCACCGTTCTGGATTTCATCGGGTTCCAGCACCGAGAGTTCCGGTTTGACCTGAAATACCGTGCCGTGACGGGATCGAGCCGGACGCGCCTGGCCAAGGACCTGGAGGAGGGTTTTTCCTTCCTCCCCTCTGGAACGCAGGTCGTCTTCGATACTGTCGCCCAGTCCGTGGTACTCGACAACGTGAAGCGTCAACTGCGCCTGACGACCCGGCAAGTGGTCGACGAGATTAGGGATTTGGCGGCGCAGCAGCCGTCGCCCGAGTCGTACACCCTGCGTCAGTACCTGACAGATTCCCTCTCAGAAGCATCGGACATCTACCGACGGAACAAGTTTGAGGGTCGGCCGACGACCTGGAACACCTTGCGTCGTGCCGGTGGACTGGTCCCCGATGTTCTGTGGCCCGCCGAGGATCAGGAGACGGAGGTCCTCGTTTTGCTACAGCGCGCCAAGGCGTTTTTGAACGTGGATGACCCCGCCAGACTACGGTGCTACGAGGATTTGCTTCGCCCGGATGCCCCGCCGGTGTTGTATCTGCCGCTCAGAGAGCAGCGAATAGCGCGCATGCTCTACTACTCCTTCTGGCCACAGGGTCCGAAAAGCGGCGGGCCGGGCGATTTAGAAAGCGGCCTCCAGCTGCTCCGGTCGCACGCCATCCTGCGGAACGAGCTGACGCAGCTCATCGACGTCACCGCCGACGGCGCACGCAACCTGCCGCGTTCACTGGGACAGGACTACGCCGACATTCCCCTGCAGACACATGCGCACTACACCCGGGAGGAACTTTTGGCCGGTCTGGGCATGGGAGAAGAAGGACAGCGCACTCCCGGCACAGTGCGCGAAGGCGTGTCCTGGATTCCGTCATCACGCTGCGAGGCGCTTCTCGTCACGCTCCACAAGTCGGAGAAAGACTTCTCGCCCAACACTATGTACAAGGACTACGCGATCTCGGAGACGCTCTTCCACTGGGAGTCGCAGAACCAGACGACTCCGGAATCCACAGCGGGACAGCGTTATCAGCACCACACCGTACAAAACAGCCACATCATGCTGTTTGTCCGTGAGTCCCCGACTCAGGAGGCCGGCACCTCGCCGTACGTCTTTTTGGGCCCCGTCGATTATGTGTCGCACGAAGGGTCCAAACCCATGTCGATTATTTGGAAATTGCGCCGTCCGATGCCGTCCCCGGTGTTCTCGGCCGCGAGCACGGTAGCGCCTCTCAGTTAGAGCCGCGGACGGCGGGGCTTAGAACTCGATGACCTGCCGCACCGCCCGCCCCGCGTCCAGCTCGTCCATCGCCTCGTTGATCTGGTCCAGCGTGATGTGGGAGGTGATCAGCTTCTCCAGCGGCAGCACGCCGTCGCGCCACATCTGCTCGTACTTGGGGATGTCCACCGCCGGCACGGCGGAGCCGAGGTAGCTGCCGATGATCTGGCGGGCCTCGGCGGTGATCTTCAGCGGCTCGATCTGGGACATGGCACCGGGCGCCGGCAGGCCCACGGTGACGGTCACCCCGCCCACAGCGGTGGCGTTGAACGCGGTCTCGAACGCGCGCGGGTGCCCGGCGGCCTCGATCACCACGCGGGGCTTGTCCTCGAGCGCCACGAGCTCCTCCGGGGTGAGCGCCTCGTCCGCGCCGAACTCCTGGGCCATGCCCAGCTTCTCCGGCAGCGCGTCCACGGCGATCACCCGGCGGCAGCCCACGGCCTTGGCGACCAGCACCGCGGCGAGCCCCACGCCGCCGAGGCCGACCACGGCCACGACGTCGTCGGAGGTGGCCTGGGCCGCGTTGATCACGGCCCCTCCCCCGGTGAGCACCGCGCAGCCCATGACGGCCGCGATGGGGGCCGGGACGTCCTCGCCCACGGGCACCACGGAGCGCCGGTCCACCACGGCGTGCGTGGCGAACCCGGAGACCCCCAGGTGGTGGTAGACGTTGCCGCGGGCCTCGGAGCGCAGGTGCATCGAGCCCTCGATGAGGGTGCCGGAGGCGTTGGCCTTCGAGCCGACCGTGCACGGCAGCAGCCCCTCCGTCTTGCAGGCCGCGCACTCGCCGCAGCGCGGCAGGAACGCCATCACCACGTGCTGGCCGACCTCCAGGTCGGTGACCTCGGCGCCCACGTGCTCGACGACGCCGGCCGCCTCGTGCCCCAGCAGCATCGGCAGGGGCCGCGGACGGTTGCCGTTGACCACGGAGAGGTCGGAGTGGCACACCCCGGCGGCCGTGATCCGCACCCGCAGCTCGGTGGGGCCGGGCTCGCCGAGCTCGAGCTCCTCGACGCGCAACGGCTGCGACTCGGCGTACGGGGCGGAGGCCTCCATGGTCTCCAGGACGGCTCCACGAATCTTCACGACGACCTCCGGTATCGGTGCACGGGTGTGACGCCGTTCACCGTACCGCCCGGTCGGCCGGTGATCGAGGAGCCGTGCGACCGGCAGCCCCGCCGGAGCGGCGGAACGGTCCAGGGATTCGACGGGCGCTCCTCCCGGCGCGGCGGGCCGGACGGCTCCAGCGGCGCCCTTTTCCGTCACACAACAGCGGGCCCCGAAGAGGGGACAGGACGCGTCCCGGTGCCCCGGCGATCTCCGGGCGCAAGGCGAACCGTCCCTGACCTGGTCTCTTGCAGGAGGGCCGTCGATCACCGGCCGGAGACCCCGGTCCGGCAGTCGGAACACTGGGCCGCCCGCACGCCGCGCGGTGGTCGTCCCGAGAAGCAGTACGAGTAATCTAATTGCTTAAGCAACAACACGTTTCCGGGGGATCCAGATGACCGCCACCACCCCGCTGCCCGCGCTCCTTCCGGAGCTCCTGCAGCTCGTCCAGCCCGTGGGCCTGTTCTTCGCCGCCCTGGGCCTCATCGTGCTGGGCCTGCGGCTCGTCTACGTGCTGGGCAGCGCCGTGACGACCTCGGTGCGGACGATGTTCACCGGCTCGGAGCACTCCCCGTCGCCGCGGGCCGAGCACAGGGCCGTGGCGGCGGCCCGGCGAGCCGGCGCGGAGGACATGCGCACCGCCTGGCTCCAGTGGCACCTCCGGCCCAGGACCACCCACACGGCGGTCAGCGAGCTCGCGTCCCTGCCCAGGACGCTGGCCGTGGTGCCGCGGGCGGACTGGAGCGTCGACCGGTTCCGCGAGCACGGCGCGGACGTCTGGGCCGTCCGGCCGCTGGCCGTGACGCCCGCCTGGCGCCAGAAGGCCGACGCCCGCCTGGACTGGATGGCCGCCATGGTCTCCGACCTGGCCGAGAACCCGTTCGACTCCGCCCGGGGCCAGACCAGCGAGCAGTACCTCTACCACCAGGACCGGGAGGTCCGCGACGCCTACCTCCAGGGCGGCACCGAGGCCGCGGAGCGGATCATGGAGACCATCACGGACGCCCGGGACCGGGTCCGCCAGGACGCCGCCACCGAGGGCGCCGCGGCCTTCCTGGCCCAGCAGCGCAATGCCGCGTTCGACCGGCTGCGCAGCACCTACCGCCCCACGAAGACCCGGGACGCCCACGCCGCCTGGGACGCCGCGGCCGAGGACCTCGGCCGGTGACCCGCGCGGACCACCGGGTGGCCCCGACGCCGGCGGCGCCTGGACCGGGCCCCAGGACCGGCACCGGCCGGGACGCCCCGGACCCTTCTCGTTCCCCAGGAGCAGCATGAACCCCGCCCGTCATCCATCCCCTGATCCCGGGCGCACCGCCTTCACCGCCCACCCCGGCTTCCGGGCCGGCCGGTGGCTCCTGGCCGTGCCGGCGCACCTGACCATGGTGGCCGGCGTCCTCGCCGTCGTGGTCACGGCGGCACCGACCGCCCTGGTCGCCGAGTCGTCCCCGCTGCCGCCCGAGGCCGTCGCCGCCACCCCGGCGCCCTCCCCGTCCCCCACCGGGACCGCGGGCACGGAGGTCACCGGGGTCACCGCCTCGCCGGAGCCCACCGACGGGTGGGACCCGGCGTCGGAAGCCCTGGTGGCCCTCCACAGCCTGGAGGTGGCCGACACCGGCTCCATGGCCGGCTACGACCGCTCCGCCCGGTTCGGCGACTGGATCGACGCCGACGACGACTGCGCGAGCACCCGCGACGAGATCCTCGCCCGGGACCTGACCGACATGACGACCGAGGACGGCTGCACGGTGGCCTCGGGGACACTGGACGACCCCTACACCGGCGAGCTGGTCCGCTTCACCCGCGGGGTCACCACGTCCTCGGACGTGCAGATCGACCACGTGGTGGCCGCCGGCAACGCGTGGGCCTCCGGAGCGCGCGACCTCTCCCAGGCCGAGCGGGTGGCGTTCTACAACGACCCGCTGAACCTGCTGGCCGTGGCCGGCCCCGTCAACGCCTCGAAGTCCGACTCCCCGGCCGACGAGTGGCTCCCGCCCGAGGAGTCCTTCCGCTGCGAGTACGTGGCCACCCAGATCGCGGTGAAGGCCGAGTACGGGCTGCAGGTGACCACTGCGGAGAAGGCAGCCATGGCCGGCGTCCTGTCCACGTGCCCCGGCCAGGAGCTGCCCACCGACCACCGGAACGAGGACCCGAGGTGATCCATGACACCACCGTCATCGGTGCGCCCCGTGCGGGGACGAGAAGCTCCCGCAGGCAGCGCGGCCACCGGAACCCGACCGACGCCTGGCTCCTGTGGATGTTCTTCGGCTGGCTGGGCCTGCACCGCTACTACCTCGGGGACTGGAAGAAGGGCCTCGCCATGACGCTCACGCTCGGCGGGCTCGGCCTCTGGTCCCTGCTGGACGGCTTCTTCCTGACCCGGCGCCTCCGGCGGATCAACAGCGGCCGGCTGTGATCGAGCGCCCCGCCGGGCGGGAGCGCCGTCCGTGACTCGGTCCGCGGTGCGGACCGGGTCACGCGCCCGGCCTCAGGCAGTCGCCTTCAGGCGGCCGGCGGCGGCACGGCCCGGTGCTGCAGCCCCGCCCGCCGGCCGAGGGCGATCAGGACCGCCGCGATGGCCACGATGACGACCATCGGCGCCAGCATGAACGGGCCGCCCACCCCGGCCGAGCGGTCCATGCCCTCGCTCATCTGCCCGGTGAACGTGGAGACCAGGAACAGCAGCACGTTGTTGGCCGCGTGCACGAGCACGGCCGCCTCGAGCCCGCCGGTGAACTGGGTCAGCAACGACATCGCGATGCCGAAGACCACGTAGTAGGCGATGAGCCACCCGTCCGTGGCGAAGTGGGCGAGGGCGAACAGCACCGAGCTCACCAGGGTGCCCAGCACGAAGGACGGCACGGCCCCGGGGGCCCACGAGCCCGCGGCGCGCTGGATCACGCCGCGGAACATGTACTCCTCGGACGCCGCCTGCAGCGGGGTGGTCAGCAGGACGATCGCGAGGAAGGCCCAGGTGGTCGCGTCCAGGACGATCGGCCCCGGTGTCTCCACGAGGACGATGACCACCACGTAGGCCACGAACAGCGGGACGACGACGACGGACGCCCGCCCCAGCCAGTCCCACCGGAGACGCCCGGCCACCGAGTGGAGGGTGCCCACCGGCTGCCGGTGCAGGTACCGGTGCAGGAGCACCGCGACGGCGGCCGAGGCGATCAGGGACAGGTTGGTGGCCAGCAGCAGCGCCGGGGTGAGGGTGATCCGGCCGCTCGCCAGCTCCTCGGTGGTGGTGGTGCCCAGCAGGAGGTCGATCGCCACACCGGCGAAGGACAGCACGATCGAGAACACGGCGATCGCCGCGACGACGGCCAGGATGCTGAGCAGGCCCTTCCACCAGCGGTTCCGCGGCGTGCGGTAGAACTCCGCGTGGGTGAGCGGCGTCGTCGTCGGGCCGTCCGCGGGCGGAACGGGGCCGCGCGGGGAACCCGGGTACGGGACGGGGCGACCGGGGCCCGGGGGACCGTGTCCGGCCGATCCCGGGGACTGCCAGGGGGCCGGTCGCCGCGGAGGGTTCGAGGTCATGGGCCCAGGCTAGTTCCCGGCGCCGGGTGGCACGGGAGAGCTCTCTGAGCCGCCGGCCGACAGCCCTTCCCCTGGGGCGGACTGCGCAGAAAGAGGTCAGGCCCGGTCGGCGCCGGGTGCTTTCCCGGCCGCGGGCGGTCGGCCGTCGCCGTCCGGGGTCGGCAGGTAGTGCGCCAGCGGGAAGAGCTCCGGCTGCGAGGAGGGGTCGCCCGCGGCGTGGGCGCCCACCGCGTTGGCGGCCCGCAGCGCCGTCGCGGAGTCGGCCCCGGAGACGAGGGCGAGCACCAGCGCGGCGCAGAACGCGTCCCCGGCACCGACCGTGCTGACCACGTCGACCTGCTCCGCGGGGGCGGACGCGACCTGCCGCCCGCGCTCGAGGATGGCCGAGCCCTCGGCGCCGTAGGTCACCGCCACCAGCTTGGCCTCGGCCAGCTCGGGGATGAGGGCGTACTCGGACTCGTTGACGATGATCAGGTCGCACCGGTCCACCAGCTCCGCCGGGAGGGGCAGGGCCGGGGCGGCGTTCAGGGCGAAGAAGCCCGGGGTCCGCCGGGCGGTCTCGCGCACGGTGTCGAGCTCGATCTCCAGCTGGCAGAGCACCGCCTCCTCCGGCGCGAAGGTCACGTCCTCGAGGGACACCTCGGCGTTGGCGCCGGAACAGACCACGATCTGGTTCTCCCCGTCCCGGTCCACGGCGATGAGGGCGGTGCCGGTCGGCGCCGGCACCCGGGCGACACCGGTGGTGTCGACCCCGGCGGCCGCCATGCTGCGCAGGACGGCGCTGCCGTCCGGGTCCTCGCCGACGGCGCCGATCATCCGGGCGCGGCCGGCGAGCCGGGCCGCGGCCACCGCCTGGTTGGCGCCCTTGCCGCCCGGCTCCCGCTGCAGAGCCGCGCCGCCGACCGTTTCTCCCGGGGCCGGCAGCCGCTCGCACACCGCCGTCAGGTCGATGTTGATGCTGCCCACCACGGTGAGCGCCGGAGGCTCGGGCTCCGGCGGCTCCGCCGGTGCGGACGCGCCGAGCCGGCGGAACGCGGCCAGGAGGTGCGGCGCGAAGTCCTCGGCCAGCTCGAGCACCACCCGGCACCGGGCGCCGGCCGCGGCGGGGTGACCGGCGTAGCGGCCGCGCAGGTCGCAGATCGTCTGGCCGCGCCCGGGGCCGCCGGTCGTGTCGACCTCGACCCGGACCGTCGGGGCGAGGCCGGTCCGGACGGTGCCGGCCGCCACCGCGGCGGCCAGCGGGTCGTGCAGGGCGGAGACCGGGCGGCCGAAGACCTCGGTGTAGAAGCCGGCGTAGTGCTCGAGCATCGCGGCGAGCGCCGGCATCACCGGATGGTCGACGGCCGCGATCTGCTGCCGCTGGTCCTCGTCCAGGGGGTGCTCCATGGTGACGTCCAGCGGCACCAGGGTCACCTCCCACGGGGCGGCGAGCACCTCGGCGGCCGCTTCGGGGTCGTGCAGGATGTTGGCCTCGGCCACCGGCGTGCGGTTGCCGGGGGCCAGGGCGGCGCCGCCCATGACGGTGACGCCGGCGACCAGCTCGGGCAGGGCGGGCTCCTGCCGGAGGGCCCGGGCGAGGTTGGTCAGCGGGCCGGTGGCCAGCACGTGGAGCTCGCCCGGGTGCTCGTGGGCGAGCCGGATGAGCATCGCCTCCGCCGGTTCGGCCACCGGTGCGGCGGCCGCCCTCGGCAGCTGCACGTCCCCGATGCCGCGGGTGCCGTGCACCTCCGGGGCTCCTCCGCCGGACCGGCCGGCGAGGGGGTGCTGGGCGCCGACCGCGACCGGTGTGCCGGGGCGGTCCAGCAGGGCCAGCAGGGCCAGCAGGTCCAGGGTGTTGCGGGCGGCGGTCACGGCGTCGGTGTTGCCGCTGACGGTGCCGATGCCGCGCAGGTCCACCGAGGGCGTGGCCACCAGGTAGGTCAGGGCGAGGGCGTCGTCGATGCCGGTGTCGCAGTCGAGGTAGAAGGGCCGGGCTTCCGGATCGGCCATCGCTCGCACCCTCCGAGTCGGTCGAGGCAGTCCCGGAAAAAAGAAACAGGGGACCGCGCAGCGCTGCGGTTAGAGTACCCCGTACCACGCCGGCGTCGCCGTCAGCACGAGGCGGAGCCCGCACCGACGTCGTCACCGGCATCCTGGGCACGCCCGACGGAAGGACAATTCACATGCTGGACGTGCTGTGGGGCATCGGCGGGATGATCGCGCTCCTCGCCATCGCGGTCCTGTTCTCGGTGGACCGCCGCAGGATCCGGATCCGGACCGTCGCCCTGGCGCTGGCCCTGCAGGTGACCTTCGGCGTGCTGGTGCTCTACGTCCCGGCCGGCCGCGCCGTGCTCCAGACCATCACCCAGGCGGTGCAGGCCGTCATCGACTCCTCCGCCGCGGGCATCGACTTCCTCTTCGGCCCGATCCTGCCCGAGGAGGGGGCGGTCTTCGCCTTCCAGGTGCTGCCGGTCATCGTGTTCTTCGCGGCCCTGACCTCGGTGCTGTACTACCTGGGCATCCTGCAGTGGGTCGTGAAGATCATCGGCGGCGGGCTGGCGAAGCTGCTCGGCACCACGACCCCGGAGTCGATGAACGCGGCCGCCAACATCTTCGTGGGGCAGACCGAGGCGCCGCTGGTCATCCGGCCCTACGTGGCGGGGATGACGCGCTCCGAGCTCTTCGCCGTGATGTGCGGCGGGCTGGCGACCGTGGCCGGCTCGGTGCTCGTGGGCTACTCCCTGCTCGGGGCGCCGCTCGAGTACCTCATCGCGGCCTCGTTCATGGCGGCCCCGGCCGCGCTGCTCATGGCCAAGCTCCTCGTCCCCTCCGGGGCCCTGGAGGAAGCACGGGAAGGAACACGCGCGGAGGCGCCGGCGGCCGGCGCCGCACGGGCCCCGGGCGCTGCCGGCGGGCCGGCGGGCACCGACGACGGCACCGGCGCGGGCGCTGCCGAGAGCACCGACGGCACCGGCGTGGGCGCTGCCGAGGGCACCGACGGCCCGGCGCAGGGCGAGCCGGCGCGGGAGGAGCGCGGCGGCGCGCGGCGGTGGCTGGCCCGCGGTGCCCGGCGCGGGGCGACCTCGCACGCGGCGCTCGAGATCGCCCGGCGGCAGGACGCCCAGGCCGCGGGCCGGAGCGAGGGCGACGCCGCCCGGCCCGGCGACGTCGCCCGGTCCGCCGACCCGGAGGGGGTCTCCGCCACGGACGCGGCCGGGGACCCCGTCGAGGAGGAGGAGCCGCCGGCCAACGTCATCGACGCCGCCGCCCGCGGCGCCTCGGACGGCCTGAGCCTGGCCCTCAACGTCGGCGCGATGCTCATCGCCTTCATCTCGCTCATCGCGCTCATCAACGTCATCCTGGGCTCGATCGGCGGTCTGTTCGGGCTGGGCGACCTCACCCTCGAGCAGCTCTTCGGCTACGTCTTCGCGCCGGTGATGTTCGCCGTCGGGGTGCCCTGGGCCGAGGCGCTCGACGCCGGCAGCTTCCTCGGGCAGAAGCTGGTGCTCAACGAGTTCGTGGCGTTCGCCGGCTTCGCCCCGCAGATCGAGGACTACTCCGCGAAGACGCAGGCCATCGTGACGTTCGCCCTGACCGGGTTCGCGAACTTCGGGTCCCTGGCGATCCTCCTCGGCGGGCTCGGCGGCATCGCCCCGAGCCGCCGCCGGGACATCGCCCAGCTCGGCCTGCGAGCCGTGCTCGGCGGGACGCTCGCCAACCTCATGAGCGCCGCGATCGCGGGCATGCTCATCGGCTGAGCCCTACCCCTCGGCGCGGTCCTCCCCGAGGACGTGGCCGCGCTGCTCGGCGTAGAACTCCGCCTCCGCGGGCTCGGGGCGGTCCTGGCCGTTGAGCAGCCGGTGCCACAGCGGGTAGTAGGCGGGCAGCTGGGACGCGGACGTGATCCGGTCCCGGGCCTCCTGCGGCAGCGTGAGCTCGGCGGCGTCGAGGTCCTCCTGCAGGTGCTCGAACCTGCGGGCGGCGATCACGGTCCCGTCGATGCCCGGCCGGTCCAGGATCCAGGAGATCACCACCTGGGGGATCGTCCAGCCCAGCTCCCCGGCGATCTCGTCGAAGAGCTCGATCAGGCCGTAGGCGCGGTCCCGGTCCACCACGTGCGGCTCCGGCCAGCCGGTGCCCTGGCGGGTGTCGGACGGGGTCTCGGTCCCGCGGCGGACCTTCCCGTTGAGCAGCCCCTCCCCCAGCGGGCTCCAGCCGAAGGTCGCGAGCCCGAGGTCGCGGGCGGCCGGGACGATCTCGTACTCGATCTCCCGGGCCTCCGGGGTGTAGTAGGCCTGGTGCGCCACCGGGGCCTCGAGCCCGGCCAGCCGCGCCTCGTAGACCGTCTTGGCCAGCTGCCAGCCGTTGTAGTTGGAGACGCCCCAGTACCGGATCTTCCCGGCCCGGATCAGCTCGTCGGCAGTGGCGATGGTCTCGGTGATCGGGGTCTGCCCGTCCCACTGGTGCAGGTAGAGCAGGTCGAGGTGGTCGGTCCGCAGCCGCCGGAGGCTGTCCTCGACGGCCCGGGTCACGTGGATCCGGCTCGCGCCGCCGTCGTTGGGGCCGTCCCCGGTGGGGGTGCGCGCCTTCGAGGTGAGGACGACGTCGTCCCGCTTGTCCCCGAGCACCTCGCCCAGGACGCGCTCGGCGTCCCCGGCCGAGTACAGGTTGGCGGTGTCGATGAAGTTCACGCCGCGGTCCAGGGCCTCGTCGATCTGCCGCTTCGCCTCGTCCGGGCCGAGCCCCGCGATCTTCTCGAAGCCTCCGCCGGAGCCGAAGGGGATGGTGCCGAGGGCCAGCCGGGAGACGTACAGGCCGGAACTGCCGAGTCGGGTGTACTCCATGAGGAACTCCTCTGCTCGTGATGCGGTGCTGGTGCGTGCTGCCGGTGCCACCGGGCAGCCGGCGGACCGGTCCCGGGGCACGGCATGCGGGAACGACGAACCGGTGCTCAGGTATTCCGGGGGCACGCCTCGGCGGTGGTCAGCCCGTGGGCCAGCGTGGTGAACTCGCCCACCGACCCGGTCCAGTCCTCCAGGAGCACCCACAGGTCCAGGCCCTGGCTCCTGCGCTCCTCGCACCGGTCCGCGAGGGTCGCGAAGATCGCGGCGCGCAGCTCGGTGTTGATGTTGACCTTGCCGATGCCCGCCAGGGGCGCGCGGACCAGCATGGTCTCGGGGATCCCGGAGGCGCCGTGCAGCACCAGCGGGGTCCGGCCGGCGGCCTCGCAGATCTGTTCCAGGCGGCCCCAGTGCAGCCGCGGGATGCCCTGGTAGTGCCCGTGCACGTTGCCCACGGCCACGGCCAGCAGGTCCGCCCGGGACGCGGCCAGGAACCCGGGGACCTCGTCGGGGTCGGTCATGCCGCCGGGCCCGGTGGTCCGGGCCGTGTCCTTGGTGCCGGGGAGGCTGCCGAGCTCCCCCTCGAGCACCACGCCGGGGCCCACGACATCGCGGGCCCGAGCGACGAGCTCGGCGTTCTCCGCGGCGGGCAGGGCCGAGCCGTCGGCCAGGACGGCGTCGGCACCGGCCGCCGCGGCCTGCTCGATCAGCCCCAGGTCCACGGCGTGGTCCAGCTGCACGCACACGGGGGTGGCGGCGTCGTCGGCCAGGTGGCGC
This sequence comes from Kocuria rosea subsp. polaris, assembly GCF_001483755.1. Taxonomy (GTDB): domain Bacteria; phylum Actinomycetota; class Actinomycetes; order Actinomycetales; family Micrococcaceae; genus Kocuria; species Kocuria cellulosilytica. The sequence goes on along the minus strand of NZ_LQBK01000039.1, from coordinate 68,439 downwards.
AGCGCGGTGACGAAGCGTCGCCCGCCGGTCCCTGCGGCCGCCTTCGACGGGACCAGGAGGATCACGGGGCGGCCCGCGCGCTCGCTGGCCTCCACCACGGCCTGGGCCGTGGCGAAGTCGTAGGTGCTCAGCGCCGGCACGGCGGTGCGGGCGTCGAGGGCGGTGGTGACGACGTCGAGCATGTTGGCGCGCATGGGCGGAGTCCTTCGTCAGGAGTCGTTCAGCGGTCGGCCGGGAAGCGGTCCCCCAGCACGTAGGTCTTCAGGTCGGCGAGCGTCTGCTGCAGGTGCTGGTCCATGGCCTGGCGAGCCCGGGCGGGGTCGGCGGAGGCCAGGGCGGCGACGATCCTGCGGTGCTCGGCGACGGCGTGGGCCTGGATCTCGGGCACCCGGGAGGTCTGGGCGCGCCGCTCCGCCAGCACGCGGTGCAGCGGTTCGAACAGGACCGCGACGAACACGTTGCCGGAGGCCTGCAGGATCCGCTCGTGGAAGCGCAGGTCGGCGGCCACGAAGGCCGCCACGTCCTGGGCGCGGTGGGCGTCGGCCATGGCGTCGGCGTCCCGGGCCAGTTCGTCCAGCTCCTCGGCGGAGAGCCGCCCGGCGGCCAGCTCGCAGGCCCCGGACTCCAGGAAGCGGCGCAGCTCGATGAGCTGCACGGCGGCCGCCGCGTCGTCCTGTCCCTCGGAGACGGCCCGGATGACGGCCTCGAGGGACGCCCACCGGGACACGGGGTTCACGAAGGTGCCCCGGCCGCGCTCCACGCGCAGGATGCGCTGGGCGCCCAGGGTCCTGATCGCCTCCCGCACGGTCATGCGGCTGACCTGGTGCTGCGCGCTGAGCTCGATCTCCCCGGGGACCGCCGCCCCCGGAGGGAAGTCCCCGGCGATGATCCGGTCGAGGAGGGCGTCGGCGACCTGGTCGACCAGGGACGGTCGTGCCATGGCGCTCCTCCTCGGTGCGGCGGACGGCGGGCGGCGGCTCCGGTGCCGGCTCCCGCCCTGACAGGGAAGTCTACCCACCGGCGATCATCGGAGGTCCGATGCTCCGGCGGCGGGCGCCTCCCCCGGCGGCGTGGACGACGTGTGCCGTGCCACGTAGAATGTCTGACATCTTACAGGTGGAGCGTCGGCCCGGAGATCGACGAGGATCTGCCGCCCGCCCTGGCCTCTTCCCGAAAGGAAGTCCCCGCATGACCACCGCGCGCACCCTGCTCGTGCTCGACGACGACCCCACCGGGTCCCAGTGCGTCCACGACGTCGACGTCGTCCTCGAACTCGATCCCGGTCCGGTCCTGGACGTCGTCCGCCACCCCGGGCGCACGTGCTTCGTGCTCACCAACAGCCGGGCCCGGCCCGAGGCGGAGGCCGTGGCGCTCAACACGGACCTCGTCTCGTCGGTCCTGCAGAGTCTCGCCGCCGAGGGCCTGCCGCTGCCCCACCTGGTCTCCCGCAGCGACTCGACCCTGCGCGGGCACGTCATCGCCGAGCCCACCGCCCTGGCGGACGTGCTCGCCCAGCACGGGACGGCCGTGGACGGGTTCCTCTTCGCCCCGGCCATGCTCGAGGCCGGCCGGTACACCGAGGGCGACGTCCACTATGCGGTCATGCAGGGGAAGCCGATGCCCGTGGGCGAGACCGACTTCGCCGCGGACGCGACCTTCGGCTACTCCGCCTCCGACCTCAAGGACTTCCTCGTGGAGCGCTCCGGCGGGGCACTGGACCGGGACTCGATCCTGTCGATCGGCCTCGACGAGATCCGCTCGGGGGGCGTGCCGGCCGTCGCGGAGATCCTGCGCCGGGCCCGGGACCGGGCCTGGGTGGTGGTCAACGCCACGGAGTACGCGGACCTCGACACCGTGGCGGAGGCGCTCGCGGTGCTCGAGTCCGAGGGGCGGACCTTCGTCACCCGGTGCGGGCCGTCCTTCGTGCGCCCGCTGGCCGGGCTCACGGACTCGCGGGAACTGGGCCCCGAGGACATCACGGTGGGCCCGGACCGCCTGCCGCACGGGCTCGTGGCCGTGGGCTCCCACGTGGGGCTCACCAACCGCCAGCTCGCCGAGCTGCGCACCCGCCGCGACCTGTACGAGGTGGAGCTGGACGTGCCCACCCTGCTCGACGACGCCTCCCGCCCCGGCTACGTGGCCGACGCCGTCGCGCGGATCACCGACGCGCTGGCGGGCCGCGACGCGGTGGTGTGGACCAGCCGGGAGCTCGTGCGCACGGAGGACCCCGACGAGTCGCTGGCCATCGCGCGCTCGGTCTCGGACGCGCTCGTGGCGGTCGTGCACGGCGTGGCGCAGTCCCGCCCGGCGTGGGTCGTGGCCAAGGGCGGGATCACCTCCCACGAGGTGGCCCACCGGGGCCTCGGGATCCGCCGGGCCACCGTCACCGGACAGTTCTTCCCCGGCCAGATCTCCCTGTTCCAGCCCACCGACGCCCCGGAGACCACCCAGGGCGGACCCTATGTGGTCTTCCCCGGCAACGTGGGCGGGGAGAGCGCCCTCGCCGACGTGGTGGAGGTCCTCGACGGGGCCGCCGAGCGCGCCCGCTCGGCCGGCCGGGGCACCCCGTCCAGCACACCCGCTTCCCAGGAGGACCCCTCATGAGCTCACCCCTGTCCGTCGGCTTCCTCGGCCTCGGCGCCATGGGCGCCCCCATGGCCCTCACCCTGGCCCGCGCCGGCTTCCCCGTCCGCGGCTTCGACGTCTCGCCCCGCGCCCAGGAGCAGGTGGGCGACGCCCTCGAGTTGCTGGCCGACCCCCGCGAGGCGGCGGCCGGCGCGGACGTCGTCGTCGTCATGGTCGCGACCGGGGCGCAGCTGCACGACGTGCTGTTCGGCGAGCGCGGCGTCGCCGAGGCCCTCGGCCCGGACACGGTGCTGCTCGTGATGGCGACCGTCGGGCCCCAGGCCGTGGAGTCCTGCGCGCAGGGCCTCGAGTCCCGCGGCGTGCGGATCGTGGACGCGCCGGTGTCCGGCGGGACGGCGCGCGCGGCCACCGGGGACCTGCTCGTGATGGTCGGCGGCGCCGAGGAGGACGTCGCCGCGGTCCGGCCGCTGCTGGACGCGATGGCCGCCAACGCGCCGCTCGTGGGGCCCCGGGTGGGCGACGGGCAGCGCTTCAAGGTGGTCAACCAGCTGCTGTGCGGGGTGCACATCGCCGTGGCGGGCGAGGCCCTGGCCCTGGCCGACTCCATGGGCCTGGACGCGGCGCAGTGCCTGGAGGTCCTCTCCACGGGGGCCGCCACGTCCTTCATGTTCGAGGACCGCGGGCCGCGGATGCTGCAGGGCGAGGAGGCGGAGGTCCGTTCCGCCCTGGACATCTTCGTCAAGGACATGGGCCTGGTCACCGACGCCGCCCGGGCGGTCGCCCAGCCGGTGCCGCTGGCCTCGGCGGCCGAGCAGCTCTACGTGCGCGGCCGCCGCGAGGGCCACGGCCGGCACGACGACTCCTCGGTCTTCGACGTCCTGCGCTCCCGGTAGGCCCGGCCCGTCAGCCCGACGGCGGAGCGGCGACCAGCTCGTCCTTCATGTCGGCCACCGCCGCGCGGATCGCGGTCATGACGGCCTGCACGGCGGGCCGGCGGAGCAGGTCGGCGCGCGAGACCACCCAGTACTCCACGGGGAACCAGAGCTCCTCGGGGAAGAGCCGCACCAGGTCCCCGGCCCGCTCGGCGAGGTAGCAGGGCAGCAGGCCGATGCCCGCGCCGGCGCGGGTGAGCTCCACGTGCACCACGGAGGACGTGGCCCCCACGCCCTGGCGCATCCGCGGGAACCGCCGGCGCGGGATGTCCAGCTCGGCGACGTCCTGCATCGACTCCACGAAGTAGATGAGCGGGTGCTCCTGCACCTGCTCGGGCGTGCGCAGGGGCGGGTGGGCGGCGAGGTAGCCCCGCGAGGCGTAGACCCCCAGGGAGTAGTCGGCCAGGTGGAAGGCCTCCTTGCGGGAGACCTCCGGGCGCCCCACGACCACCTCGAGGTCGATGCCCACCGGGTTGGTCTGCGCCCGCCGGGCCGCGTTGATCATCTCCAGCCGCACCCCGGGGTGCTCCTCGATCAGCCGCCGCATGGCCGCGCCCATGACCACGCCGCCGAAGCCGTCCGGGGCGAGCGCCCGCACCACGCCGCTGACCGAGTTGCCGCGTCCGCCCGGGCCCAGCGGCAGCGAGCCCATCGCGGACTCGATCTCCTCGCCGGCGGACACGAACTTCCGGCCCAGCTCGCTGGGCTCCCACATGTCCCCCGAGCGCACGAGCAGCCGGGCGCCCACGGTCCGCTCGAGGGCCGCCATGCGCCGCGACACGGTCGTGTGGCTGAGCCCGAGGTCGGCGGCGGCGCCCGCGTAGGAGCCGTGGCGGACCACGGCAAGCAGGAGCAGGAGGTCGTCGGCACCGTGCGACAAGGGGCAACTCCTCCGGATGGCGGGACCCGCACCGGACAGTGCACACGACCGGACGGTATGTGCATTTTTGCACAGGCACGGCGAGCGCATGGTCATTGTGAAGGGGGCCACAGATCCGCACACTGTAGGCAAACATTGTGACCACCGTCACCGTTTCCCCAGCAAGAGGAGAACCCCATGAGCACTGAGGACAGGGTCGCCGCCTCGGCGGACCCGAACGACTCCCCCGAGAACCGGGGCGGGCTGAAGAAGGTCGTCGCGGCCTCGATGGCCGGCACGGTCGTGGAGTGGTACGAGTTCTTCCTGTTCGCCACCGCGTCCACCCTGGTCTTCGGCCAGCTCTTCTTCGTGGACACCGGCAACCCGCTGGACGGCATCCTCAAGGCGTTCCTGATCTACGCGGTCGGCTTCATCGCCCGCCCGCTGGGCGGCATCGTCTTCGGCCACTTCGGCGACAAGTACGGGCGCAAGCACCTGCTGCAGATCTCGATCGTCATGGTCGGCGCGGCCACCTTCCTCATGGGCTGCCTGCCCGGCTTCGAGCAGGTCGGCTACTGGGCCCCCGCCATGCTGGTGGTGCTGCGCTTCGTGCAGGGCTTCGCGGTGGGCGGCGAGTGGGGCGGCGCCGTGCTGCTCGTGGCCGAGCACTCCCCCAACAAGGAGCGCGGCTTCTGGTCCAGCTGGCCGCAGGCGGCCGTGCCGCTGGGCAACCTGTTGGCCACCGTCGTGCTGCTCACCCTGTCCTTCACCCTCTCCGAGGAGGCCTTCCTCGCCTGGGGCTGGCGCGTGGGCTTCTGGCTCTCGATCGTCATCGTGGCCATCGGCTACTACATCCGCACCCACGTCACGGACGCCGCGATCTTCAAGGAGGCCCAGCAGGAGGTCCGCGAGGAGAAGTCCGCGGCCTACGGCGTGGGCGAGGTCTTCCGCCGGTACCCCCGCGGCGTCTTCGGCGCCATGGGCCTGCGCTTCGCGGAGAACATTCTCTACTACGTGGTGGTGACCTTCTCGATCACCTACCTGTCCACCCAGCGGGACGTGGACACCAGCCGGATCCTGCTCCTGCTGCTGATCGCCCACGTCATCCACGCGATCTGCGTGCCGCTGGTCGGCCGGGCCACCGACCGGGTGGGCCGCCGCCCGATGTACGCCGCGGGCGCCGCGCTGGGCATCTTCTGGGCGTTCATCGCCTTCCCGATGTTCGACACCGACAACAGCTTCATCATCCTGGCGGCCATCACCCTCGGCCTGATGATCCACGCGCTCATGTACGCCGGGCAGCCGGCGATCATGGCCGAGATGTTCCCCACCCGGATGCGCTACTCGGGCGTCTCCCTGGGCTACCAGGTGACCTCCATCGTGGCCGGATCCCTGGCCCCGATCATCGCGACCGCCCTGCTGCGCGAGTTCAACTCCTGGGTGCCGATCGCGATCTACATCGCCATCGCCTGCCTCATCACCCTGTTCGCGGTGTGGACGCTGCGCGAGACCAAGGGCATCTCCCTCCAGGACGTCGACGCCGAGGACCGGCGCCGGCTCTCCGAGGAGAAGGCCGCCCGGGACCGGACCTCCTGATCCGCACCGGCACCAGCACCCGAGCGCGCCCAGCGGCGGACCGGCCCCCCGGTCCGCCGCTGGGCGCGCTGCGCACGACCCCCGCCGTCCGGCACCCCGCCGCCCGGGACCTCACCGCTCGACACCCCGCAGTTCTCGACCCCGCAGAAGGGACTCCCCGATGACCACCATCACCTGGATCGGCCTCGGCCACATGGGCAACCCGATGTCCGGCAACCTCGTCAAGGCGGGCCACGACGTCCGCGGCCACGACGTCAGCGCCGCCGCCATGGCGGCCGCCCGCGACCACGGGGTGCAGACCTTCGACACCCTGGAGGAGGCGCTGCAGGGCGCCGAGGTGGTGTTCACGATGCTCCCCAAGGGCGAGCACGCCCGTGCCGTCTACCTCGGCGACAGCGGCGTCATCGCGCTCGCGCCGAAGGACGCGCTGCTCATCGACAGCTCCACGATCGACGTGGAGACCGCGGAGCACCTGCACGGGGCGGCCGAGGAGGCCGGCTTCCGCTTCGTGGACGCGCCGGTCTCCGGCGGGATCAGCGGCGCGGCGGCGGCCACCCTGACCTTCATGGTCGGCGGGAAGCCCGACGTCGTCGAGCAGGCCCGGACGTTCATCGAGCCCATGGCCCGCAAGATCGTGGCCACGGGCCACGCCGGCACGGGCCAGGCCGCCAAGATCGTCAACAACATGATGCTGTTCATCTGCCTCGAGGCCTGCGCGGAGGGCTCCGTGCTCGCCGACCGGCTGGGCCTGGACCCCCAGGTGTTCTGGGACATCGCCTCGGTGTCCTCCGGCAACTCCTGGGCGCTGCAGACCTGGTACCCCGTGCCCGGGATCGTGGACTCCGCGGCGGCCAACAAGAACTTCGAGGCCACCTTCAGCGCCGTCCTCGCCGCCAAGGACGCCGGGCTGGCGCTCATGGCGGGCGAGCAGACCGGCGTGCGGCTGCCCGCGGCGGAGCTCGTGGCCGAGAGGCTGCAGCAGCTCATCGACGAGGGCCTCGGGGACAAGGACTGCTCCCTCATCACCAAGTACGCCGCGCCGGACGGGAAGATCCCGGGCTGGGACCCGGACCGGGCCTGAGCGGCGCCGAGACCACCACGACCGAGGAGGACACCATGCAGAACACCAAGCAGGACGCCGAGACCCGCGCGCAGCAGGACGCCGAGCGGGGCGCCCAGGACCCCCGGGGCTCCGGCGAGGTCATCGAGCACTTCATCGACGGGGCCCGCCGCGGCGGCTCCGAGCGCACCGCGGACGTCTACAACCCCGCGACCGGGCAAGTGGCCAAGCAGGTGCTGCTGGCCTCCGCCGAGGAGGTCGCCACCGCCGTGGAGGCCGCCGAGCTCGCCCTGCCGGCCTGGCGGGCCACCGGGATGTCGAAGCGCTCGGCGATCATGTTCAAGGTCGAGAACATCATCCGGGAGCGCACCCCGGAGCTGGCCGCGATCATCACCGCCGAGCACGGCAAGGTCCTCTCGGACGCGGCCGGGGAGGTCGCCCGCGGGCTGGAGAACGTGCAGTTCTGCGCGGGGCTGATGCACCACATGAAGGGCGAGTTCCTGGAGCAGGCCGCCACCGGGGTGGACGTCCACCAGACCCGCCAGCCGGTGGGCGTGGTCGCGTGCATCACCCCGTTCAACTTCCCCGCCATGGTCCCGCTGTGGATGATCACCACCGCGATCGCCGCCGGCAACACCGTGATCCTCAAGCCCTCCGAGCGGGACCCCTCGGCGGCGGTGTGGATCGCGGAGGCCTTCGCCGAGGCCGGCCTGCCGCCGGGGGTGCTCAACGTGGTGCACGGGGACAAGGTGGCCGTGGACGAGCTGCTGACCAACCCGCTGGTCAAGGCCGTGTCCTTCGTGGGCTCCACCCCGATCGCCAAGTACATCTACGAGACCTCCGCCGCCAACGGCAAGCGCGTCCAGGCCCTGGGCGGGGCGAAGAACCACATGGTGGTCATGCCGGACGCGGACCTGGACGGGGCCGCGGACGCGGCGATCTCGGCCGCCTACGGCTCCGCCGGGGAGCGCTGCATGGCCGTCTCGGTGCTGGTCACCGTCGGGGACGTGGCCGATCCGCTGATCGACCGGCTCAAGGAGCGGATCGCGGGCCTGACCATCGGCGACGGCACCGACCCGGCCTCGGAGATGGGCCCGCTGATCACGCCCCAGGCCCTGGAACGGGTCAACGGCTACGTGACGGGAGCCTCCGCCGAGGGCGCGAGCGTCGTCGTCGACGGCACGACCCAGCAGTTCGAGGGCGAGGGGTTCTTCACCGGCGTCTCGCTGCTCGACCACGTCAAGCCCGGGATGAAGGTCTACGACGAGGAGATCTTCGGCCCCGTGCTGTCCGTGGTGCGGGTGGACACCTACGAGGAGGCCGTGCGGCTGATCAACACCAACCAGTTCGCCAACGGGGTGGCGGTGTTCACCCGCGACGGCAAGACGGCGCGGCAGTTCGAGTTCGAGATCGAGGTCGGCATGGTCGGGGTCAACGTCCCGATCCCGGTGCCGATCGGGGCGTTCTCCTTCGGCGGCTGGAAGAACTCCCTGTTCGGGGACACCCACATGTACGGCCCGGAGTCCTTCAACTTCTACACCCGCCGCAAGCTCGTCACCACCCGCTGGCCCGAGCCCTCGGAGTCCCAGATCAACCTGGGCTTCCCGACCCACTGACGGGTCCGCTCCGCACGGTGCGCAGTACACCGTGCACTCCGCACCGTGCGGAGCGGTGCCCGGGTGCGCCCCCGCCCGCTCCCGGGCGGGGGCGCACCCGCCTGCTCAGCTCTTCAGGCCGTCGCCGACGTCGCGGGCGGCGTCCTTGAGGTGCTCGCCGGCCTGCCGCGTGCTCCCGGCCGTCTTCTGCACCCTGCCCTCGGCCCGGAGGTCGCGGTTGTCGGTGGCGTCACCGACCGCCTCCTTGGCCGAGCCGACCGCCTTGTCGGCCGCGTTGCGGATCTTGTCGTCGAGTCCCATCGGGATCTCCTCCCGTGCCCCGGCATCCTCTGCCGGGGGTCTGTCTGCCGGGATCCGCCTGCCGCGGGCTGCCGCCGGGAGCGGCCTTCCGCTGCGGCCCCGGTGCACCGGGCGCGCGGCTCAGGCGCCCCCGTGGCCCGGGGCGGGGTGCCGGCAGTCCTCGACGCGCTCCTGGAGCCGGGCCTCGTCGACGGCCTCGACCGCCGCCGCCATCTTCTGCAGGAAGGCGGTCACGGTCGCGGCCTCCTCGGCGGTCAGCTCCCGCGCGGCGCTCAGCATGCGCTCGTGCATGGCCCCGAGCGTGGAGCGGACCTCGCAGTCGGCCTCCTCGGTGGCCACGATCACCAGCGCCCGCCGGTCCGTGGGGTGGGGACGCCGCGCCACGTGGCCGCTGCGGGACAGCCGGTCCAGCAGCGTGGTGGTGGAGGCCGAGGAGATGCCCAGCTTGCGCGCCAGGTCCCGCGGGCCCATCGGGGTGCCGGCGCGGCCCGCCTCGAGCAGGTAGCGCAGGGCCAGCACGTCCTTCTCCCCCATGCCCATGGAGTCGCGGGTCCGCAGCCGCATGGCGGACTCGGCCGCCCGGTAGGCCCGGAGCGCCTCGAGCACCTGCACCGCCGGCGGGCGGTCGCCCTCGGCGGCGTACCAGTAGCCGGACGAGGTCTGGGGGTGTGCGCTCATGGCTCCAGTGTAGGCGATCTACAAATCAGCAGAACTGGTAAATAGACAATCTAGTAATACTGCTGTTCGATGGGAACCGTGCGACGGCGTGACGAGGCGCACGGAGTCGCAGTGGAACGAAGCAGGACACGTGAGGAAGGTCGCCAGATGAAGCAGCAGCTGCACCACCGGTCCACCGTCGAGACGGCAGAGTCCTCCTCCCTCCGGGCGGTCCGGAACGACCCCGGGGCGGATCCCGCCGCCCCCGTGCACTGCGGGCGGCCCATGCCGGTGCGCACCCTCGAGTTCGCCGAGGTGGAGGACCGCGTCAACCACGCCGTGGCCCAGGCGGCGGTCGACGGCCGGTGGATGCACGCCTGCGCCTGCGGCTTCCTGCAGGAGACCCCGGCGCCCGAGGGCACGGTGCCCTCGATCGTCCCCGACGGCGAGGCGATGCTGTTCCGCCCGTTCTTCACGCGGCGGGTCCTCGCCGCGGCCGGGCGGGTCGAGACCGCCGAGTGGGCCTTCGACCAGGCCCTGGCGGACGCCGGACCCCTCGCCGCCGGCGACGCCGAGGAGCAGGCGCAGCGCCTCTGCGCGTTCGAGTCCGGCCTCGAGGCGGAGCGGTGGCGGCTCGACCAGGCTGTGGAGACGCTGCGCGACGAGCTGCGCCTGGCCGTGCGCCACGGCGTGCCGATCACCCTCCTGGCCCGCGAGACCGGCCTCGAGGAGGCGGACGTGGTGGACCTGCTGCACCTGGGCGACGTCCCCGCGGAGCCCTCGGCGGAGGCGACCGACCGGGCGTTCGCCGAGGCCTGCTGAGTTCCCGGGCCGCGCCCGCCGGACCACTGCCACGGGGCCCTCGCCACCGCGGCGCCGTTGTCGCGGTGGCGCCGGCGAACGCCCTCCGCCGGGCCGCTACGCTGGAGCTGTCCCGAACGCCCCCGCGCCCCGGAAGGACGCCCGTGAAGTCGATCGTCGCGAGCCTGCTCGTCCTGGCCCTGGTGGTGACGTCCGCCGGAGCGCTGCTCACCACGGTGGACGCCCAGGAGTGGCTGCCCGTCGTGGTGCTCGCGGCCCTCGCCTATCTCGGCACGTTCACCGTCTACCGGCGCGTGCGGGAGCGCTACGCCGACCGCTACGCCGACCGCCGGGACTGATCCCGGCGGGAGCGGCGCCACGCCCGCCACGCCCCGGTCGACCACAGGGCCCACAGCACGAGCAGCGGCTGGAACAGCAGCCGCACGGCCCGGGCGCGGTCGGTGTCCAGGCCGAAGGCGTCGGTGCGCGTGAGGTACTGCGAGACATTGCCCGGGAACACGGCCACGAAGAACGCCGCCGCGAGCCACCCGAGCAGCACCCGCCGGCGGGGCAGGGCCACCAGCGCGGCGCCGAGGACGATCTCGACCACCCCCGAGCCGAGCACCACGGCGTCGTCGGGCACGGGCATCCACTCGGGGACCTGGGCGGTGAACTCCTGGCGGGCCACCGTGAGGTGGCTGATCCCGGCGCCGAGCAGGACGAGCCCGAGCAGCACCCGCGCGAGCGTGCGCGGCAGGGACGTGGCGGGGGCGGCGGCCCGGGAGGACGGTGTCATGCCCGGAGGCTAGCAGTGCGGGACCGCCGGAGGTTTGGACAGGTCACCGGGCGCCCCGGCCGTGGTGCTACCGGCGGCAGACAGCCCGACCTCGTTGTCGGGACCGCGCACGGACGCCCGCGTGACCTGCGTCACCCACAGTAGGGGGTTACCGGGGGGTCCAGCGCACTGCATGCGAAATATGACGATTACGAATGCACATCGATCTGCCCGGGGCGGCCGAGGCCCCGTGCGCGGGGGACGGTCAGCAGAAGTCGGCCTTGCGGATCCGGCCGTGGGCGCCCGCGGAACTGTCCTCCAGCCGGGTGACGGCGAACTCCGCGGTGCTCGAGAGGTAGGCGTGGGCGATGGGCCGGTCCATGCCGCGGTCCCGCGCCAGGAAGTCCACCCCGGCGCTCACGGCCCGGTGCATGGCCGCGGTCAGGCAGAACGTCCGCTCGTCGACGTCGTCCGTGCCCGAGCGGCCGACGACGATCCAGTGCTCGTCGGTCTCGGCGAACGGCTGCCGGTGCGCCACGGCGGGCACGCCCTGGGCGCCGGTCCGGCACACGCTCACCCGGAAGGTGCCGGACAGGGGCTGGCCGGCGGCGCCCAGGGCCCGGTGGAGCTCCCGGGGGCAGAAGACGGCGCCGTCCGCGCGGACCGGCAGGTAGGCGGTGCACCCGGTGCCGAGCGGCCCGGGGGACGCCTCGGGGTCCAGGACGTGGAGGACCTCGACCTTGAGCACGTCCCCGGCCCGGGCCGCCGGCAGCAGGACCGGTCCCGTGACCACGTGCGGACCGGCCCCGTCGAGGGCCGGGACGTCGGGCTGCCGCGCTGCCGGGGGCGTGCCGGGTTCCTCCGGCAGGGGCGCCGGACGGTTCTCCTGGTCCGAGGGCGCGGCCGGCTGCGGGCGCCGGAAGCCCGGCACGCCGAGGCCGGAGGACGGGTGGGCGGCCCGCGCGGCCGCGGCGCGCGCCCGCGCCTCCTCGGCCGGGTCCGGCGCGGCGGGGACGGACTCGGGGCGGGCGGGCTCGACGGCCGTGCCGCCCACCACCCGGAGGGCCGGTCGCCGCGCGTGCGGGAGCACGGGAGCGGATCCTGGTCCGGCGTGCTCAGTCATGGGCTGCTCCTTGGGGGCGGGGCGAGCGGTACTGCTCCGACTGTAGGAAGTCCGTGTTGCTGCACCGGACACGGAGTGTTTCCGGAGCATGACGAACCTCATAACGAGAGGAAGCATGCCACGGACGGGCGGGCAAGCCCCACAAATGACAATTGCGACGAAACCGCTCCCGTGCAGGCCTCTCGGAGCAGCACCTAGTCTGGCCGGATGGAAGTCCACAAGGCCCAGGCGTTCCTCGCCGTCGCGGAGGAGCTGCACTTCGGCCGCGCGGCGAAGCGCCTGCACATGGCGCAGCCGCCCCTGAGCCGCCTGATCCGGCAGCTGGAGGCCGAGCTGGGCGCCACCCTGTTCGAGCGCAACACCCGCCACGTGACCCTCACGCCGCAGGGCGAGGCCCTGCTGGAGCCGGCCCGGGAACTGGTCATGCTCGCGCGGCGGATCAAGGACGTGGTCCGCAAGTCGCAGGAGGGCGAGATCGGCCGGGTGCGGCTCGGCTTCGCCGGGGCCTCCGTGAACCAGGCGGTGGGGGAGCTGGCGCGCCAGGTCCGGCGCCGGCGCCCCGGGATCAGCCTGGAGCTCTACAGCTCGCAGTTCTCCTACCTGGGCCTGGAGAAGGTCCTGGACGACTCCCTCGACCTCGTGATCGGCCGGTGGGACTTCCTGCCCGCGGAGATCAGCTCCCGGCTCGTCGCCCTCGAGGAGCTGCTCGTCGCCCTCCCGGAGAACCACCCGCTGGCCGACCGCGAGACGGTCGACGCCGAGGACCTCGCGGAGGAGGCGTGGATCGTGCTGCCCGGCGGGGCAGGGGCCACGCTGCCCAACCGGCTCAACACGCTGGCGATGAACGCGGGTTTCGTCCCGCGCGTGGTCCAGGTGGCCCCGGACTCCTGGACGCTCGTGGTCCTCGTGGGCGCCGGGATGGGCATCTCCCTGATCCTCTCCAGCGTCCGGGACAACGTGCCGTCCCGCGGCGTGGTCTACAAGCCGCTGACGCAGGAGCAGAAGCCGGTCGAGGTCCGCCTCATCTGGCGCCACGGGGACGCCAGCCCGGCCCTGCAGTCGGTCATCGAGATCTCCGAGACGGTGTTCCCCGCCCCGGACGGCCCCCTGCCCACCCTGCCCCCCAGCACCCCCTGACGCCTCCCCCGGCTCGCCCGGAGCGCCGGCTCGCCCGGCTCCCCTAGATCGCCGAACTCACCGGTTCTCCCCGAGACGCGGCGGTTCGTCCGTGCTTCTCGGGCCGAACCGGTGAGTTCGGCGGCGGGGGCGGGAGCGGCGGCGGGACAGGTCGGGACGGGACAGGGCAGGGCAGGAAGGGGCCGGCGCTCAGTTGAAGGCCGAGATGCCGGTGATGTCCCGGCCCACCAGCAGCGCCTGGATGGAGTCGGTGCCCTCGTAGGTGGAGACCACCTCCATGTCCGTCATGTGCCGGATGACGTGGTTCTCGAGCAGCAGCCCGTTGCCCGCCAGGAGGTCGCGGGCCTCGTTGCAGATCCACTTGCCCTTCTGCGCGGTGGCCATCTTCACCATCGAGGCCTGCGCGTTGGACAGCTGGCCGCGGTCGGCGAGCTCGGCCATCCGCACGCACAGCAGCTGCATGGTGGTGAGCTCGCTGAGCATGTTCGCCAGCCGGGCCTGGACGAGCTGGTACCCGCCGATGGCCTGGCCGAACTGCTTCCGGCGGGCGGCGTAGTCGGCGGCGATCTCGAAGGCCGCCATGCCGTGGCCCACGGCCTCCCAGGCGGCGCCGCCGCGGGTGGCCTGCAGGACCCGGGAGACGTCCTTGAAGGACCGGCAGTGCTCCAGCCGGTTGGCGTCCGGCACCCGCAGGCCCTCGAGCACGATGTCGGCCTGCTGGATGGCCCGCTTGCCGACCTTGCCCGTGATCACCTCGGGCCGGTAGCCGGCGGGGTGGTTCCCGTCGTCGTCCTTCTCCACGACGAAGGCGTTCACCTTCCCGTCCTCGGCATTGCGCGCGAAGAGCACGACGACGTCGGCCGCGTCCCCGTTGCCGATCCACCGCTTGTGCCCGTCGATCACCCACTCCTGGCCCTCGCGGCGGGCCGAGGTCTCCAGGGCCACCGAGTCGGAGCCGTGCTCGGGCTCGGTGAGCGCGAACGCCCCGGTCTTCTCGAGCCGGGCCATGGCCGGCAGCCAGCGGTCCTTCTGCTCCTCGGAGCCGAGCATGTTCAGCGCCCCCATGCACAGGTTGCCGTGCACGCCCAGGAACGTGTTGATGCTGCCGTCGGCCCGGGCCATCTCCCGGGCCACCATGCCGGCGGCCCTCCGCGACATCCCCGGGCAGCCGTGGCCCTGGATGGTGGTGCCGATGATGCCGAGCTCGGCCAGGCCGGGCAGCAGCTCCCAGGGGAACTCGGCGCGCTCCCAGTAGTCGTTGATCACGGGCAGCACGCGCTGCTGGGCGAAGTCCCGCACCCGGTCCCGGACGGCGACCTCCTCGGGGGTGAGGTCGTCGTCGAGCCGGAAGTAGTCGGAGGTCGCGGCTCCCGCGCGGACGGCGGCCGGCGCCTCGGTCGAGGGAGCGCTCGCGGTGGTGGTCATGGTCGGTCCTTTCGTCGGCGGGTCCCAGGACCCGCGGTGGTCGGTGCGGTCGGTGCTGCCGGGAGTTCCCGGCGAGTGGCTCGCAGGATCGCGAGCAGGCCCAGCGCGGTCAGGGCGACCGCGGGGAAGACGAGGATCGAGGCGCCGGTGGCCCACGCCAGGGAGACCCCGGAGTAGCCCACGGCCATCGAGAGGAAGCGGATCAGGTTGTGGATGCCGATCGCGGTCCCCGAGCCCCCGGCGGGCGAGAGCACGAGCTCCGTGGCCGCCGCGCTCTGGGCGAAGGCGATCCCGGTCCCGGCGAGCACGAGCCCGAGGACCACCAGGGAGACGATCACCCAGCGGGCCACGCCGAGGCCGGACGAGACCATGGCCAGGGTGACCACCGGGGCGGCGACCACGAGGATCAGGACGCCGCGGCTCAGCTGGACCCCGCTGCCGTGCCGGCGGCCCACCCGGGCCGCGACGGGCCCCGCCGCTGTCATGGCGAGCGCCAGGGTGAGGACCACGGCCCCGATCCGGGCGGGCCCCAGTTCCAGGTCCGAGCCGAGGAACAGGGGCACGGCCACGATGGCCACGGCCATGGAGCCCATGGCCAGCCCCGCTCCGGCCGCGGCGGTGAGATAGGCGGGGTCCCGCAGCAGGGCCGGGTCCAGCAGGGGCCGGGGTGCCGCCGCGTCCCCCGCGGCCCGCCGGGACCGCCGCCGGGAGAGACGGGCGAACAGCCACCAGCCGAGCACCGCGGAGACCGCGCTCGCGGCCGCCCAGGACCAGGGACCGGACTGCCCGGCCAGCAGCACGGCGGCGGCCGTCGACCCGCCGCCGACCACGAGCCAGGCCATCGCGGCCACGTGCATCGGCGGGCGCCGCCGCCGGATGCGGGGCATGAACACCGCGAGCAGGAGGATCAGCACGAGCACCAGCCCGGCGTGCACCACGAACACCCAGCGCCAGCCCAGGGCCTCGGTGAGGACGCCGCCGAAGGGCGGGCCCACAGCCTGCCCCACGCCGATGGCCGAGGCCCACGCCCCCATCGTCTGCGCGGTGCGCTCCGGCCAGGTGCTGACCAGGGCCGCCTGCACGCAGGGCGGGATCGCACTGCACGCCGCGCCCTGGACCATCCGGGCGAGCACGAGCGCCTCCATGCCCGCCGCCGCGGCGGCCGTGAGCTCCGCGAGGACCATGACCCCCAGCGCCGCGAGCAGGAAGGCACGGACGCCGAGCCGGTCGCCGAGCCACCCCGCGAGCGGGACGGCCGTGGCCATCGCCACCGTGAAGGCGCTCACGGCCAGCACCGACTGCTGCGCCGTCATGCCGAGGTCCGTCTGGATGACGTACAGCGGCGCGTTGATCACGTTCGAGGACATCGTGCCCAGCGCCGTGGTGGCCAGCAGCGCCGGGTACGCGATCCGCCGCGCCCGCAGGCCGGCCCGCCCCCTCCGGAACGCGGTCATGCACGCACGGTCACGGAGCCCGGTTCGGTCTCCGGCTCGGTCTCCGGCTCCGGCTCCGGCTCCGGCTCCGGGACGACGACGCCCGCCAGGGCGGCCCGGACCCGGTCCGGCAGCGGCGTGGAGCGGCCCGTGGCGGGATCCGTCTGCACGAGCACCGTCCGGGCGCGGACCGCGACCTGCTCGTGCTGGACCAGCTCGTAGGCCACCGTGCAGGACGACCGGCCGACCCGGGCGACCCGCACCCGGGCCGTGAGCTCGGGGCCGTGGTCGATGGAGCGCAGGTAGTCCAGCGCCAGGGACACCACCACGCGCGGCCGGGCGGGGTCCGGGACACCGTCCTGTCCCAGCCAGGCGGCCATCGCGGAGAGCCGCGCCTCCTCGAGCAGGGTCACCACCCGGGCGTTGTTGACGTGCCGGTTGAGGTCCTGGTCGGACCAGCGCACGGGCAGCACGGCGGTGTGGACGGTGCCGACGGGGTCGACGGGGCCGACAGCGCTCATGACGCCTGCCGGACCGCGGGCTCGCCGCGCTCGAGCCAGGCCAGGACGCGGTCCCGGTCGCCGTCGAGCCGGGGCGGGGCCTGCGAGTAGTCGACCGGGGTGCGGCTGAAGTCCACCGGGTGGCGGACCGTGGGGATCTCCCGGTCCCCCGTTCCCGCCAGGACCACCGGGTCCAGGCCGAGGCCCTCGGCGAAGCGGACGCCCTCGTCCACTCCGAGGATCGGGGCGCATGGCACCTTGACCGCCTTGAGCAGCTCGAACCAGTCCTCTGCGTCCCGGGCGGCGAGCCGCTCGACCATCAGCCGGCGCAGCTCCACCCGGTGGGCGTTGCGCGCGGACACCGTACTGAACCGGTCGTCCTCGGCGAGCTCGGGCGCCCCGAGGCACCGGCACAGCCGCGCGAACTGCCCGTTGTTGCCCACCGCGATGACCATGTCCTTGTCCCGGGTGGGGAAGGGCTCGTAGGGGTAGAGGCTCGGGTGCTCGTTGCCCATCCGGGTGGGGACGCTGCCGCCCGCCACGTACGCGGCGGACTGGTTGACCAGCCCGGACAGCGCCGAGGTCAGCAGGTTCAGCTCCACGTGCTGGCCCGCCCCGGAGGACTGCCGCTCGTGGAACGCGCCCAGGATGCCGGTGGCGGCGTGCAGGCCCGTGATCACGTCGAACAGGGCCACGCCCGCCCGGTACGGCTCGCCGTGCTGGCTCCCGGTGAGGCTCATCATCCCGGAGAGGGCCTGGGCCAGCAGGTCGTAGCCGGGCAGGTCGGCGCCGCCGGCGGTGCCGAAGCCGGTGATCGAGGCGTAGACGAGGTCCGGGCGCCAGGCGCTGACGCTCTCGTAGTCGAGGCCGTAGCGCGCCAGGCCGCCGGGCTTGAAGTTCTCCACCAGGATGTCCGCGCGGGCGATGATCCGCTCCACGACCTCGAGCTGCGCCGGGTCCGAGAAGTCCAGGGCGATCGAGTGCTTGTTGCGGTTGACCGAGAGGAAGAAGGTGCTCTCGCCGTCCCGGTGGGGCGGGACCCACGCGCGGGCGTCGTCCCCGGCGGTGCTCTCCACCTTGATGACGGTCGCGCCCATGTCCGCCAGCAGCATGGTGCAGTAGGGGCCGGCGAGCACGCGGCTGAGATCCGCCACCACCACCCCGGCGAGCGGGCCCGTGCCCGGGCGGCCGAAGATCTCCTGCAGGGCGTGGGCGTCCTCGAACTGGCTCATGTCTTCTCTCCTCGTCGTCGTTCCTCGTCCGGTGCTCGGCCCGGAGGTCGTCCGGGGCGCGGCCCGGTGGTGGTCCGGGGCTCAGCCGGCGTACTCGTACCAGCCGCGGCCGGTCTTGCGGCCGTACCGGCCCTGCTCGTAGAGCTTCTCCACGGAGGGGTGCGGCAGGTCCGCGGGGTCCCCGCTCTGCTTGTGCTCCGCGAGACGGATCAGGTAGGACACGTCGATGCCGACCAGGTCCATCAGCTCGAAGGGGCCCATCGGGTGGCCCAGCGCCGTCCGCGCCGCCACGTCGATGTCCTCGAAGCTCGCCACGCCGTCCGCCTCGAGCCGCAGGGCCTCGTCCCGCAGGGCCCCGAGGAGGCGGTTGGCCACGAAGCCGGGGACCTCGTGCTGGAGCCGGACGGGCTGCTTGCCGAGCCGGCGGGCCAGCTCCACGGTGGTCTCCACGGTGGCGTGCGAAGTCTGCGGGTTGCGCACCACCTCGACGCAGGCCATGACCAGCGCCGGGTTGAAGAAGTGCATGTTGCACACGCGGTCGGGCCGGCCGGTCGCGTCCATGAGCAGGGACGAGGGAATGGTCGAGGAGTTGGTCGCGAGGACGGCGTGCTCGGGCGCGGCCTCGTCGAGGTCGGCGAACAGCTGCCGCTTGATGTCGAGGCGCTCCACAGCGGCCTCGAGCACGAAGTCGGTGGAGCACGCCGCCTCGATCGAGTCGGTCGTGTACGCCATCCGGGCGAGGGCGGCGTCCACCTCCTCCCGGCTCCTGCTGCCCTTCTCGGCGAGCCGGCCGAGCCGGCGGCGCACCTCCTCCCGGGACCGCTCGAGGGCGGCGGGGTCGAGGTCGCTCGTGGTGACGGTGTAGCCGGCGAGGGCGAAGACCGCCCCGATCTGGGTGCCCATGGCACCGGATCCCACGATCAGGACGTCGCGGACGGCGTCGATGCTCGGCTGGGAATTCATGCTCTGCTCCTCGGGGTGGTGGTGCGAAGGTCTGGGGGCGGTCGTGCGAAGGTCTCGGGCGGTGGTGCGAAGTCGCTGCGGGGCGACGGCCCTGCGGGGTGGCCGCCGGGTGCGGGCGGGGAGCCGCCCGCACCCGGCGGTTCAGTCCTGCTCGCGGAAGCGGGCGGGGCGCTTCTCCAGGAAGGCGCTCGCGCCCTCGGCCTTCTCGTCGGAGGCGTAGAGGAGGGACTGGGCCAGCCGCTCGAGCAGCAGCCCGGTGCGCTGGTCCGTCTCGGCGCCGTTGCGCACCACGAGCTTGGCCAGCCGCACGGCCAGGGGGCCCTTGGCGAGGATGGTCTCCGCGGTGGCGAGCGCGGCGCCCATCAGCTCCTCCGCGGGGACCACGCTGGTCACCAGCCCGATGCGCAGCGCCTCCTCGGCGTCGATGATCCGGCCGGTGAGGATCATCTCCTGCGCCCGGCCGAGGCCCACGAGCCGGGACAGCCGCTGGGTGCCGCCGGCGCCGGGCAGGATGCCGAGGTTGGTCTCGGGCAGCCCGAACCGGGCGTTCCCGGCGGCGATGCGGATGTCGCAGGACATCGCCAGCTCGTTGCCCCCGCCCAGCGCGAAGCCGTTGACCGCGGCGATCGTGGGCAGCTCGAGGTCCTGGACCCGGTCGTAGAGGCGCTGCATCCGGGCCCGCAGCCCGTCCCGCAGCGTGTAGCCGACCAGCTGGGAGATGTCCGCGCCGGCCACGAAGGACTTCTCCCCAGCGCCCGTGAAGACCACGGCGCCGACGTCCTCCCGCCGCTCGAACGCGTCGAGCGCGGCCTCGATCCCGTCCAGCACCCCGAAGTTCAGGGCGTTGCGCACCTCGGGGCGGTTCACGGTGACGACCGCGACCCTGCCGCGGAGTTCGGCCGTGACGGTGCCGGTCCCCGTGTCGACCACGGTTCCCGTGCTGGTGCCGGCCGTGGTGACGGCGTCGGTGGCGCCGCTCGTGCTGTCGGTGGTGGTGCCCGCCGTGCTGTCGGCGGTGGCGGTGCCGGCTGTGCTGTCGGCAGTGGTGGTGCCCGCCGTGCTGTCGGCGGTGGCGGTGCCGGCTGTGCTGTCGGCAGTGGTGCCGGTCGTGGTGCCGGCCGTGGTGGCGGCAGTGGTGGTGCCGGTGCTGTCGGTCATGTCGGGTCCTTCCGGTCAGACGGTCGCGGTGGCGGGCTCGGGGGCGTGCGCGGCAGCGGTGTCGTCGTCGTCCGCGGGCCCGGCCTGCACGGTCAGGAAGGTGAGCAGCACGCTCCCGGAGACGAGGGCCAGGCCGAGGACGGCGGTGATCGGGGTGGGCAGGAAGAGCAGGAACCCGCCGACCGCGGCCGCCGCCCGGAACAGGGCGGGCATCCGGCGGTCGAAGCCGACCGTCCAGCCCTCGATGGCCGAGGCCAGGGCGTAGACCCCCACGATGCTCAGCGCGAACGCCAGCAGGATCCGGCCGGGCGAGTCCTGGGCGACCAGGGCGGGGTTGAGGGCGAAGCCGAACGGGACGATGTACTTCACCGCGCCGAGCTTCATGGCCGCCACGCTGGTGGCCATGGCGGGGGCCTTGGCCAGACCCGCCGCGGCGAAGGCGGCGAGGCCCACCGGTGGGGTGATGTAGGAGACGGACGCCCAGTAGATGACGAACAGGTGCGCCGCGAGCGGGTTGACCCCCAGGTCGATGACGGCCGGGACCATGACGATCGCCAGGAACACGTAGGCCGCGGAGATCGTCATGCCCATCCCGAGGATGAAGCAGGTCACGGCGCCGGCGACGAGGATGAGGACCACGTTGTCGCCCACCAGGGAGACCAGCTCCCGGGCCAGGGAAAGGCTCACGCCCGTGGCGGTGAGGCCGCCGACGATCAGGCCCACACCGGCGATGATCCCGACGATGTTGCTCAGCGTCCGGCCGCACTCCACCAGGAAGTCGGTGAACTCCCGCGGCCCGAACTTCTGGCCCGGGCGCAGCACGGCCACGATCAGCAGCACCAGGATCACCCAGTACGGCACCTGGGTCTCGGAGTCCGTGAGGAACAGCAGCCCGGTCAGCAGGCCCAGGGCCAGGACGTAGGGCCAGCCCCGCACGAGCGTGGCGAGGGTCCGCGGCAGCAGGTCCGCGGACACGCCCCGCAGCCCGTTGCGGGCCGCGTAGCCGTCCACCTGCAGGTAGATGCCGAGGAAGTAGAGGACCGCGGGGATGGTGGCCGCCACCAGGATCTCCGTGTAGGGCACTCCCACGAAGGAGACCATGAGGAACGCCGCGGTGCCCATGATCGGCGGGGTGATCGATCCGCCCGAGGAGGCCGTGGCCTCGATGCCGCCCGCGTAGGTGGAGCTGAACCCGGAGCGCTTCATGGCCGGGATGGTCATCGGCCCGGTGGTCAGGACGTTGGAGACCGCGCTGCCGCTCATCATGCCCATCGCCGCGCTGCTGGCCACGGACACCTTCGCCGCGCCGCCGCGGTAGCGGCCGAAGATCGACATGGAGAGGTTGTGGAAGAAGTCCGCGCCGCCGGTGTGCTGCAGGGCCACCCCGAAGACGAGGAAGCCGATCAGGATGGTGGCCGCGGTCTGGATGGGCAGGCCCAGGACGCCCTCGGCCCCCATGATGTGCACCTGGGCCAGGGTCGGCAGGTCGTAGGTGACGCCCTGCAGGACGCCGATCGGCAGGTTCTCGGCGACCAGCGGGTACAGGGAGAACAGCAGCGCGATGACGGTGACCGTCAGCCCGCCGGTGCGGCGCAGGGCCTCGAGCACCACGAGCCACAGCACGAACGCGGCGACCGTGGCGGTGGTGGGCGCCATGAACTCCCAGCCGTAGTTCTTGATCCGGGTCCCGTTGGCCGCGAAGTACGTGCACACCGCCGCGGAGACGACCATGAGCAGGACGTCGAACCACTGGACCCGGCGCTCCCGGCCCGCGCCGGCCGCGGTGCTGCCGCCGGTACCGGGCTCCTGCTGGGCCTCCACCTGCTGGGCCAGCGGGACCTTGCGCAGGGGGTTGACGATGAACACCACCGGCAGGAAGGCCGCCAGGATCAGGTAGAGGTAGGAGTTGGTCAGCAGGGACAGCCCGCCTACGTTCCAGAAGAACACCTGGTTCATGGCCAGCAGCACGCCCAGCACGGTCAGCGCGATCACGACCGTCCGCCAGAACGGGGTCACCCGGGTCTCAGTTCTCATCGTCGTTCCCCTCGCCGTTCTCCTGGCCGTTCTCCTGGCCGTTCTGCGGGCCGTCCAGCTCGTTCTGCTTCCATTCCGTCCAGTTCCGCTCGAGCTCCTCGTCGGCGGAGGACTCGACGACGCCGGGCCAGGCCTCCTGCATGCGCTCGCCGCGCTCGACGAGCTCGTCGTTCTTCCGCTCGAGCTCCTCGGTCCACACACCGCGCTCCTCGAAGTAGCGGACGGTCCCCTCGTGGAACGGGACCACCAGCGGCTCCTTCAGCACGGCGTCGAAGGAGAACTGCTTCGTGTCCGGGGTGGTGCCCTCGTAGTGCTCGTAGTTCTCGACCATCGCCTTCACGAGGTGGTAGACCTCGTCCGCGTCGCGGTCGGCGGTCGTGGTGAGCGGGATCGTGTACTCGAGGACCCGGGCGCTCTCGCCCTCCTCCAGCCCGGCGCCGCTCGTGATCTCGCCGACCGTCACCATGGGCATCAGCTCCTCCCAGGTCTCGTAGCGGGCCGGGTCCGGGTCGTCGAAGCTCAGCCACTGGACCTCCGTGCTGGAGGCCAGCTCGTTGATGTTGGAGCCGACCACGTTCTGGTACAGGGCGTCGATCTGTCCCGCTTCGAGCCCGGCGATCTGCTCGCCGTAGGCCATCGGGACCTGCTCGACGTCGTCCCAGGTGAGACCGCCGTAGTTGAGGAAGCCCTCCATCTTGTTGTTGATGGAGGTGTTGGCGGTCAGCCGGGGGACCCGTTTGCCCTCGAGGTCCGCGAAGGAGTCGATGCCGCTGTCCTCGCGCACGAGCATCCCGTAGTTGCCGGGCGGCGCCCACACCATGCGGAGGTCCTGGGGACCCCACTCCTCGCTGGCGTACTCGTAGTCGCCCTCGAAGGCGTAGTAGTACTCGTCCCCGGCCCGCGCGTAGTCCACGGTGCCGTTCACGAGCGGGGCCAGCCGGCCGATGCCGGTGTCGGCGGTCATCAGCCGCACCTGCACGCCCTCCTCGTTGGTGAGGGTGTTCGCGATGGCGGCGAGATCGTTGTAGGTGCCGGTGCCCACGTTGTAGGTGGACCACACGAGCTGCTGCGGCAGGCCGTTGGGGCCCACCGGCTCGCTGCCCCCGGCGGCGGCGCAGCCGGTCAGGCCCAGCACTGCGACGGCGCCCAGGGCGGCGAGCCGTGTTGTCGTTGTCCTCATGATGGCCTTTCGACGTGCGGTGGTGGCGCTCAGCGCCCGGAGAAGGAGGGGAGCCGCCGGTCGAAGAACGACTGCTTGCCCTCCAGGAAGTCGGAGGTCCCGAAGAGGACCGGCTGGTGGTCCCGCTCGAACGTCAGGGCGTCCTCGAGCGAGCCCGACGCCTCGCGGATCCCGCGCTTCACCGCCGCGACGGCGAGCGGGGCCCGCCCGGCGAGCTCGGCGGCGTGCGCGACCGCGGTGCCGAGCACGTCCGGGTCCGGCACGAGGTGGTCGACCAGGCCGGCGTCCCGGGCGGCGCCGGCGTCCACGGGTGCGGCCTCGAGCAGGATCCTCCGGGCGCGGGCCGCTCCCACCCGCTGGACCAGCGAGTGCACCAGCCCGCCGTCCGGGGCGAGGCCCAGGCGGGTGAACGGGAACAGGAACCGTGCGCTCCCACCGGCCACCACCACGTCGCAGCAGCACACCAGGCCGACGGCCACACCGGCCGCGGGCCCGGTCACCGCGGCCACGACCGGCTTCGCCAGGGACGCGAGCTCCTGCACGAGCCCGGCCACCTGGCTCATCCGGGCGGCCGACTCGGCGGGACCGGCGGGCGGCATCGCGGCGAGGTCGCCGCCGCCGCTGAAGCAGCGTCCCGCCCCGGTGAGCACCACGGCCCCGGTCCCGGGGTCGGCGGCGAGCTCCGCCAGGGCGGCCCGCAGCCCGGTGCGCAGCTCGTGGCCGAGCACGTTGCGGCGGGGCTCGTCGTCGAGCGTCACCACGGCCACGGCGCCGGTGCGCTCGATGCGCACCCGGGGCGGGCCGTCGGCGGCGGTGGGGGACGAACGGGTCACAGGGGTCCTCCGGGAAGTCAGCGGATGTCGTGCAGATCACATTTCCACGACCCACTGTGAAACCTCAAATACCTAATCTGGCAGTCAGTGATACCTATAACTCAATTGTCGGGCGAACCGTGTTGCGCAGCTCACGAATGCGTCATCCTCGTCGGAGGCATCCGAGCACCCGAACCCCAGGAGGACCCATGAACCCCGCCGCGACCGACCTGCTCGACGTCGAAGCAGACCTCAGTGCCGAGGAGCTCGAGACCCGGGACGCCGTCCGGGAGTTCGTGGACCGGAGGATCCGGCCGAACATCGCCGGCTGGTACGCCGACGCCGTCTTCCCGCAGGAGATCGTCCCCGAGATGGCGCAGCTCGGGCTGCTCGGCATGCACGTCCAGGGCTACGGGTGCGCGGGGAAGTCCGCGGTGCAGTACGGCATCGCGATGCAGGAGCTCGAGGCAGGGGACTCCGGACTGCGCACGTTCGTCTCCGTGCAGGGCTCGCTGGCGATGTCCGCGATCGCCAAGCACGGCTCCGAGGAGCAGAAGCAGCGCTGGCTGCCCGGCATGGCCGCCGGCGAGATCATCGGCTGCTTCGGCCTCACCGAGCCCACCGCCGGCTCGGATCCCTCGACCATGGCGACCACCGCGGTGCGCCAGGGCGACGAGTGGGTGCTCAACGGCGCCAAGCGCTGGATCGGCCTCGCCTCGATCGCCCACGTGGCCGTGATCTGGGCCAAGGCCGTCGACGAGAGCGGGCAGGAGCGCGTCCGGGGCTTCCTCGTGCCCACGGACACCCCCGGGTTCACCGCCGTCCCGATCGAGCCGAAGCTGTCCATGCGCGCCTCCATCCAGTGCGACATCGCCCTCGAGGACGTCCGGCTGCCCGCCGACGCCCTCCTGCCGCACCACCCCGGCCTGCGGGGACCGTTCTCCTGCCTCAACGAGGCCCGCTACGGCATCGTGTGGGGCGCCCTGGGCGCCGCCCGCGACAGTTTCGACGCCGCGCTGGCCTACTCCCAGCAGCGCATCCAGTTCGACAAGCCGCTCGCGGCCTACCAGCTCTCCCAGGCGAAGCTGGTGGACATGGCCCTGGAGATCCAGAAGGGGCAGCTGCTGGCGCTGCGCATCGGCCGGCTCAAGGACGAGGGCCGCCTGGAGAACCACATGATCTCGGTGGGCAAGCTCAACAACTGCCGGATCGCGATCGAGGTGTGCCGCCAGGCGCGCACGATGCTCGGCGGCAACGGGGTCACGCTCGAGCACTCGCCGCTGCGCCACGCCAACAACCTGGAGTCGGTGCGCACCTACGAGGGCACCGACGAGGTGCACACCCTCATCCTGGGCCAGCAGCTGACCGGGCACTCCGCCTTCCGCTGAGCCCGCACCCGTCCCCGGGCGCAGGGACCCGGCCGGGCCGCAGAGGCTCGGGGACGGCGCCGTGGAGCACCGCCGGCGCGACAGGACCTGATCAAGATCACACCGGGAGGCATGGGAGACCGGGGCGAACCCGCGTAGCATCAAAAGTCACCCCCTTTCTTCTGCTCGGGCTCGACGACGTGCTCGTTCCCCGTCCCTGCGCCCTCCCGGAAGGACCCGCCGTGCCCGCACCCCGCACCGCCCTGCTCCAGGTGGTCAATGCCCCCGGCCCCGCCGGCACCCGCCTCGCCATCTTCGCCCTGGCGATGGGCGGCTTCGGCGTGGGCACCACCGAGTTCGCCTCGATGGGCCTGCTGCCGTTCATCGCCGAGGACTTCGACGCCTCGATCCCGGCCGTGGGCCAGTCCATCTCGCTCTACGCCCTGGGCGTGGTGGTCGGGGCGCCGCTCATCACGTCCCTCGCCGCCCGGATGGAGCGCAAGACCCTGCTGCTGGCGCTGATGCTCACGTTCGTGCTGGGCAACGGGCTCTCGGCCGCCGCGCCGTCCCTCGAGTGGCTCTACGCCGCCCGGTTCCTCGCCGGCCTGCCCCACGGCGCCTACTTCGGGGTCGCCGCCGTGGTGGCCTCCTCCCTGGTGGCCCGCGAACGGCGCGGCACCGCCGTGGCCCGGGTGATGCTGGGGCTCACCATCGCCAACATCGTGGGCGTGCCGTTCGCCGCGGCCCTGGGCGGGGCCCTCGGCTGGCGCTCGGCCTATCTCCTGGTGGTGCTCCTGGGCGCCCTGACCATCGGGGCCCTGGCCCTCTGGGTGCCGCGCACCCGCAACGAGGGCATGGCCTCGGCGGCCCAGGAGGTCCGCGCCCTCGCCCGGCCCCAGGTGGCCCTCACGCTGCTGGCCGGGGCCATCGGCTTCGGCGGCATGTTCGCGGTCTACACCTACATCTCCCCGACCCTGACCGAGCTCACCGGTCTCGACATCGGCACCGTGCCGTGGGTGCTGGCCGTGTTCGGCGTGGGCATGACCCTGGGCTCCCTGCTGGCCGGCCCGCTCATCGACCGCTCGATCGAACGCACCGCCCTCGGCGCCGGCGCCGTGTCCGGCGTGGCCCTGGCGTTCTTCGCCCTGTTCGTCCACGTCCCCGCCGCGGCCGTCCTGGGGGCGCTGTGGATCGGGATCATGGGCTCGATCTTCACGACCTCCCTCCAGGTGCGCCTGCTGCGCGAGGCGAAGGACGCCCCCTCCCTGACCGCCGCCATGAACCACGCGGCGTTCAACCTGGCCAACGCCATGGGCGCCTTCCTCGGCGGGATCGTCATCTCCGCCGGCTGGGGCTACCGCTCCCCCGCCTGGGTGGGCGTGGGCCTGGCCGTGGCCGGCCTGCTCATCCTGGGCTACGCGGCGCACCGGCACCGGCACGCCGTCCCCAGCACGCCGTAGTCCCTCCCCGCGGCCCGTTCAGTCCGTGCGGTGCTCCCGGGAGAGCACGCGCCGGCGGGTGCCGCGCACCAGCCCCGCCACCAGCCGCTCGAGGGGCCCCTGCCCCATGGCCTGGCGCCAGAGGAGCGCGAAGGCCGCGGCCACACCCACGTGGACCACGAACCACAGCGGCTGGTCGTAGTGCACCTCGGCGGCGAGGGCCAGCAGGTGCGCGGAGTACACGGTGAGGGTCATCGCGCCCATCGCGCTCAGCGGCAGCAGCCAGGACGCGGAGCGGCGGGCCAGCAGGAGGAACACGCCCAGCGCGGCCACCGCCGAGCCCAGCCCCAGCAGCAGGGCCGGCGGGGTGTTGGTGTACGGGCCGCCGACCGCCAGCCACCACCACGTGGTCGTGGGCAGCGTCGGCTCGGGTCCCCACACGATGACGTCGGTGACGAGCTCCGCGTCCAGGCCGGGAGTGCGCGCCACCAGGTGCTCGAAGCCGCCGGCCCGGTCGACGAGCGCCCAGGAAGTCAGCGAGGCCCCGGCGGCCAGGAGCGTCCCGCCCAGCACCAGCGCGACCTGGACCCGGAGCCGGGCCAGGTCGAGCCGGCCGATGGCCAGGCCGGTCAGCAGATAGGCCAGGTACGGCAGCGCGGGGAAGGTCCCGGTCAGCAGCAGCCGGGCCGCGGTGGCCCCGGGGTCCCTGACGAGGTCGAGGTAGTCCGGGTTGTAGCGCTCGACGGCGGGCAGCACGTCCCGCAGCAGGTGCACGAGCACGGGACCGGCGAGGGCGAAGCACGCCGCCCAGGCGAACAGGGCCCCTGCGGAGAGGCGCAGGAAGGGGATCGCCAGCAGGAAGAAGGCCCCGTAGTAGACGAGGATGTTGACGGCCGGGACCTCGTCGAGCGTGCTGCCGGGCAGCACGTGGTTGATCGCCAGCCCCAGGCCCGCGATCAGCAGGGCGCGCACGGCCGTGCCCGCCCGGTCGGCGGTCAGCGCCCGGCCGGTGTGCGGCGTCCGGCCGCCGGTGCTGAAGGCGAGCCCCACGCCGGCCAGGACGGCGAACAGAGCCGCGGAGCGTCCGGCGAAGACCGTCCACTGCGCCGTGGGCTCGAAGGTCTCCGGATCCCACGAGGGCAGGATGTGGATGGCGATCATCCCGATCAGGGCCAGGCCGCGGGCGGCGTCCACCCCCACCAGGCGGCGCCTGCCCGGCGCGGCAGCCGTGATGGCGGCCCCGGTGGCCGAGCCCACCGCCGGGTCCACCGCCGGGTCCACCGCCGGGTCCACCGCCGGGTCCACGGCCGGGTCCACGGCCGGGCCCGCGGTCGAGCCCACCGCCGGGTCCGCGGCCGGGCCCACGATCGAGCCCGCCCCCGGCCCTACCGCGGAGCTCGCCGCCGGGTCCACCGCGGCGTTCCGGGCCGGACGGCCGCCCCGGGTCGCGTCCGTGCGAGGAGCGCCCGGCCGCTGCCCGGAGGCCTGCGCCCACGGCACGCTCCTCGGCGGGCGGTTCCCGGGATCGGTCATGGCGGCGGCCCCCTTCAGCGCGGTGCGACGACGGGCCCCCTGCCCGCCGGGCCCGCCTGGCGGGCCGGTGCGCACTCCACTGTTGCTCGTGCACATGTGCCCGGCTTGTCGGATCGCTGTGCTTCTCCTGTGCCGCGGATCTGTGACGCGGGTCCGCGCCCGGGCCGGCGCCTGTCCGTCCGGCGTCTGTGCCGCGGCTGTGCCGGCGCACCCGCCGTTGCCGTGCGCGGTGGCACCACGGCACAGGCTCCGCACAGCCTCCACAGGACGCGCGCCTAATCTGGTGGGGAACAGTGACAGTGTCACGTCCGCCCGGCACCGGGAGCTCCCATGTCCTACTCCTCCAGCTTCTCCGTCCTCGCCGAGGTCCTGCCCCGCCTGACCCACCCGGACGGCTCGCCGATCCGGGTGCTGGTCGTGGACGACGAGCCGGCGCTGGCCGACCTCGTGGCCATGGGCACGGGGATGTGCGGGTGGGAGGCGAGGATCTCCCACGAGGGCTTCGACGCCGTGGCCCAGGCGCGCGACTTCGCCCCGGACGTGCTGGTCCTGGACCGGATGCTGCCGGGGCTGGACGGCCTGGAGGTCCTCGCCCGAATCCGCCGGTCCTACCCGGAGGTGCCGGTGCTGTTCCTCACGGCCAAGGACACCGTGGCCGACCGGATCGAGGGCCTGGCCTCGGGCGGGGACGACTACGTGACCAAGCCCTTCTCGATCGAGGAGGTGCTCATCCGGCTGCACCGGCTGGTGCAGCGCTCCGGGGCCGCGGCGCAGGACAGCGCCACCCTGGTGGTCGGGGACCTGGTCCTGAACGTCGACAGCCGCGAGGTCACCCGGGCCGGTGAGCCGATCGAGCTGACCGCCACCCAGTTCGAGCTGCTGCGCTACCTGATGGAGAACCCGCGCCGGGTCCTGTCCAAGGCCCAGATCCTCGACAACGTGTGGCACTACGACTTCTCGGGCCAGGCCAACATCGTGGAGCTCTACATCTCCTACCTGCGCAAGCGGATCGACGCCGGCCGCGCCCCGATGATCCACACCGTGCGCGGCGCCGGGTACGTCATCAAACCCGCGTCCTGATGCCGCCCGGCCCGCTGTCCACGCACCGCCCGCCGGACCCGCGGCCGGCCTCGTCGCCGGCATCGCCACCGGCCCGACGACGCACCCGTCTGGCCACCCGGCTCATCGCCGGGGTGCTCGTCCTGCTGGCGGTGGTCCTGCTCGTGCTGGGCGCGACCATCGTGGAGCTCACCCGTCAGGACCTCGTGGAGCGGCTCGACGGCTCGCTGCGGCAGGCGACCGGGCGGGCGCTGACCTTCACCCGGGGCGACCCGGCCCTGGAACGGGACCCCCTCGACGCCCCCGGCCAGCCGGTGGGCATCCTGGTGGCCGTGCTGCACGAGGAGGAGGTGGTCAGGGCGTCCTATCGCACCGGGTCCGGGGAGCCCGCGCCGCTTCCCGAGCAGGACGTCGCCGCCCTGCAGGAGACGGGCGTCTTCGCGGCCGGGAGCCCGGACGAGCGGGGCTTCGGGGACCGCCGGCGCTCCACGGGCACGGAGCAGGGCCGGCTCACGGACGTGGCCCTGTCCGTGGGCGAGTACCGCGTCGAGTCGGTCGCCCGGAACGCGCGGAACGGCAGCCAGGTGCTGGTCACCGGCCTGCCCACGGCCTCGGTCGACGACACCGTGACGGAGCTCGTGACCACCATGGGCGTGGGCAGCGTGCTCGCGCTGCTGACCACGGCGGCGGTCGGCACCGTCGTCGTCCGCCGTGCCCTGCGGCCGCTGGAACGGGTCTCGGCCGCGGCCTCCGGAGTCGCCCGGCTGCCCCTGGCCTCCGGGGAGGTCTCCCTCGCCGACCGGCACGTGCCCCCCGAGCTCGCCCGGCCCGGCACCGAGGTCGGGGAGGTCGGGCACGCGCTGAACTCCCTGCTCGACAACGTGGACTCCGCCCTGGCCGCGCGCCAGCGCTCCGAGACCCGGCTGCGCGAGTTCGTGGCCGACGCCTCCCACGAGCTGCGCACCCCCCTGGCCGCCGTGCGCGGCTACACGGACATGCTGCAGCTCACCGAGCCCCTGACCGGCACCGGCCGCGCCTCACTGGCCCGCGTGGAGCAGCAGACGCTGCGGATGACCGCCCTGGTCGAGGACCTGCTGCTGCTCGCCCGCCTGGACGAGGGCCGCCCCCCGGAGCTGCGGGACGCGGACCTGGGCGAGCTCGTGCTCGAGGCCCTCACCGACGCCTCGGCCGCCGGCCCCGACCACGCCTGGGCCCTGGACGTGCCGGAGGAGCCGGTGCCCGTGCGCGCCGACGTCGCCCAGCTCCACCAGGTGCTGGCCAACCTGCTCTCCAACGCCCGCAAGCACACCCCGCCCGGCACCGCGGTGACGGCCGCCGTGCGCGCCACCGCGGACGGCTGGGCGGAGGCCTCCGTCCTCGACGAGGGCCCGGGCATCCCGCGGGAGTTCCAGGCCAGGCTCTTCGAGCGCTTCAGCCGCCTGGACACCTCCCGGCGGACCCGGGAGGGCAGCACCGGGCTGGGCCTGTCGATCGTCCGCTCGGTGGTGCAGGCCCACGGCGGCACGGTGGACGTGGAGTCCCGCCCGGGCCGCACGCTCTTCACCGTCCGGCTCCCGCTGGGCGCCGGCTGACCCTGCCGGCCGCCGCTCACGACGCGCCGGCCGGCCCCGCTCCCCGGCGAATCCCCGGCGACTCCCCCGGTCCCGCCGCGCTCAGCGCCCGCGGACGCCCCGTTCCCGGCGACGACGGCGGCGGAGCCAGCCCGTCGGACCGCCGTGGACGAGCAGGTGGCGGGTGTGGGGATCCAGGAGCATCAGGTAGGCGGTGAACAGCAGGGCGGTCACGAACGCGATCGTCGAGGCGTCGACCGCCAGCTCGAGGAAGGGCCACACGGAGAGCTGGTCCTGGGCGCCGAAGATCACGAAGAAGGTGAGCACCACGTACAGGGTGCGGATCTGCCAGTTGTCCCTGATGCCGGTCACGGCCAGGAAGGGGAGGAACCAGAGGATGTACCAGGGCTGGATGATCGGGGAGAGCAGCACCACGGCGGCGAACGCGAGGCCGAGCCGGCGGACCACCCGGTGGTCGTCGCCGCGGAACATCAGGAGCAGCACCAGGCCGATGGCGGCGTACTGCAGGACGTCGCGCAGCACCGGGGCCATCGCCGCGCCCGGCAGGCCGACCGCGTCCGCGAGGCCGCGGACCTGCTGGCTCAGGAACCCCGAGGGCGAGTAGCCAGTGAACCCCGGGGTGGGGTCGAGCAGGGCCCAGACCCATCCGACGCCCAGCTGCTGGGGGATGCCGCTCAGCACCAGCAGCCCGAAGCTGAGGGTCGCCGTGGCCGCCCACAGGGCGAACTTCCGCCGCCAGGACGCTCCCGGCCCCGCCCACAGGAGCCCGATGAACGGCAGCAGCAGAATGGTGATCGGCTTGATGCCGATGGACGCCGTCACCAGCAGGACACCGGTGACCGGCCGGCCCGTGGCCGCGCAGTACGTTCCCGCCACGGCCAGCCCGAGCATCAGGGCGTCGTTGTGCGCGCTCGCCACGAAGCTGATGAGGAACAGCGGATTGGCCACCGCGATCCACAGGGCACGGGCCGGGTCGGTCCCGTGCAGCCGCGCGAGCTTGGGCACGTACACCGCACAGAGGAGGACACCGGCGCAGGCCAGGAGGCGGAAGAGCAGCACGGAGAGATCCGGGTGCGCGTCCGTGAGGCCCACGATCGCCCGTGCCGACCACAGGAAGTACGGCCCGTAGGGCGTCCGGGCCTCGGCCCACGCCGGGTCCGTCCCCAGCATGAACCAGTTCTCCAGGGCGGAGATGCCGGTCGTGTACGGGTTCTGCTCGGCCAGCATGAGGCGGCCCTGCCCGATGTAGGCGTACACGTCCCGGGAGTAGACGGGGACGGCGAAGAGCAGGGGCAGCGACCAGGCGCAGACCGCGAGCACCACGGAGCGGTGGGCGCCGGCCGGCCAGCCCTGGAGCCGCTGCCCGAGCCGGAGCCAGGACCGCACCAGCAGCATGGCGCCCGCGGTCAGCAGCACGGTGCAGGTGTAGACGCCCCATCCCTCGACCCGCAGCGCGATGACCAGTGGATGGCGGACCATGGGCGAACCGTTGGCGATCCAGCCGGTGCCGACCGATCCGACGAGCATCATCACGGAGCCGATGAGCCCCTGCAGGACGGCGACGTGTGCTCGAGGGTGCCGGTGGGTGCCGGATCCCTCGGGGGAGACCGCGCCGGCGGAGGCGATCGGTTCCGCGGTCCGGCCGCCAGGGCCCCGCGGCGCCTCCGGATCCGACCCCCCTGACATCATGACGTTCGCTGATCCCCTGAGTGTACGATGGCCGGGCGGACAGGTGCGCGGGACGCTCTCCAGAACGCCGATCCTAGCAGTCGCGCCCCCTTTCACCCTGGCGTCCTCGCCCAGGTGTCAGAAGTTCTCGCCACGTCCTCTCCCCGGGGACCGGCCTGCCGCCGCACCGGCACCGCGCTCGGGCACACTGGTGCTCCGGGGAACCGGACCGGCAACGGTCCCGGCCGCGGCGCCCGAGCCGACTCCGCCCCTGCTCCTCCGCTCACCTGACAAGGACTGCCCCATGTCGTCCGACACGACCTCCAGCTTGCGCACCCGGTTCCGTGACCGCCCGTCATCCGGGCGCCGGCGGGCCTGGTGGAGGTCCCCCCGCGGACTGCTCACCGTCTTCGTCGGGGTGCACCTGGTGTTCCTGGTGTTCGCCCTGCAGCTGTCCCTGTCCGGCGCCGCCTTCAGCGACACGTACATCTACCGCGCGTGGGCCGAGGCCGGCTTCGAGGACCAGAACCTGAACGGGGAGCCCACCCCCTGGGTCTATCCGGTGCTGGCGCTGGTGCCCATCGCGCTGGCCGGCGCCGCGGGTCCGGGACCGTTCTTCGTCCTGTGGGTCCTGATGATCACCGTGCTCAACGGCTGGGCCGTGGGGAAGCTGACGGACTGGGGCCGCGACCGGAGCGCCCACCCGGCCGCGTGGTGGTGGCTGGGCTTCGTCTTCCTGATGGGGTGGCTGGGCTTCGCCCGCGTGGACGGGCTCACGGCCCCGCTGGTGCTCGTCGCCCTGGTGTACGGGGCGGCGCACCCGGTGGCCGCCTCGGCCCTGCTCAGCGTCGCCACCTGGATGAAGGTCTGGCCGGCGGCCGTCGTGCTCGCGCTCGTCACCGTGGCCCGCCGACGGGTGGCGGTCGTGGTCACGGGGATGCTGGTCAGCGCGGCCGCGGCCGGTGTCGCCACCGCCATGGGCGCGCTGCCGAGGCTCTTCGACTTCCTCACCCAGCAGGGGGACCGCGGCATGCAGCTGGAGGCCACGTTCACCACCCCGTGGCTGTGGTCGTCCGTGCTGGGCCTGGGCGGGTCCCGGATGTACATGAACACGGAGATCAACTCCATGCAGGTCGACGGTCCCGGCGCGGCGACGATGGCGGTGCTGATGCAGCCGCTGCTGCTGCTGGCCGCCGCCGGGGTCACCGTGCTGATCGTCAGGGGCCTCCGCACCGGCGAGCGGGCCGGCGGCACGGATCGCACCGAGCTGCTGCTGGCCGGATCGCTGACCATGATCACCGTCTTCGTCGTGTTCAACAAGGTCGGCTCCCCGCAGTTCATGGTGTGGCTGGCTCCGGCCGTGGCCGTGGGACTGACCCACCACTGGCAGGCGTGGCGGGTGCCGGCAGCCATGCTCATCGCCGTCGCCGCGGCCACGTTCTTCGTCTATCCGCTGTTCTACTACGAGCTCAGCCACAACAGCCCGGTGATGGCCCTGGTGCTGACCCTGCGCAACGCCCTGCTGGTGGTGCTGCTGTGGTGGTCGGCGCGCCGCCTGTACCAGCTGGGCACCCCGCAGCCGGCCCCGGTGCTCGCCGCGAAGGAGTCCTGAGATCGCCGCCGCCTTCTTCGACCGGCTGACCGGTCTCCGGGACGCCGTGCTGCCCGCCCGCGCCGTGGCCTGGTTCTCCCGCCCGGCCGGCGTGTGGTGGGGTTTCGCCGTCGTCCACCTCTACTTCCTGGGCTGGATGATGTCCTTCGTCGTCCACGGCGAGGCCTTCAGCGACACCGAGCAGTACCGCCGGTGGGCCATGGCCGGGTACGACCCGACCGACGCCGGGGACGGGATCAGCCCGTGGGTGTACCCGGTGCTCGCGCAGATCCCGATCCACCTGGCCGGGATCGCCGGCCACGGACCCTACCTGCTGGTCTGGACGCTGATCATCACCGTGCTCAACGCCGTGGGCCTGCTCTGCCTCACCCGCGGCCGGCGGGGCGAGCAGGGCATCGCCCCCGCCTGGTGGTGGCTGTTCTTCACCGTGTTCCTGGGCTACCTGAGCTTCGCCCGGGTGGAGGGCATCGCGGCCCCGATCGTGCTCGTCGGGCTCCTGTACGCGTCCGAGCGGCCCGTGCTCGGCTCCGTGCTCCTGAGCATCGCCACGTGGATCAAGGTGTGGCCGGCGGCCCTCGTGCTCGCCCTGGTCATCGCGTGCCGGCAGCGCGTCCGGGTGGTGGCCGCCGGGGTGGGGGTCACGGCCGCGGTGGTGCTGGGCACGCACCTCTCGGGCGGCCTGCGGCACATCGCGGACTTCCTGGTCAACCAGGGCGAGCGCGGCATGCAGCTGGAGGCCACGTTCTCCACCCCGTGGGTGTGGCTGAGCGTCTTCGGCGTGGCCGGGTCGCGGATGGCCGACAACGTGGCCATCAACTCCACGGAGGTCCACGGCCCCGGCACCGAGCTCGTCGCGCTCCTCATGCAGCCCCTGCTCGTGCTCGCCGTCCTCGCCGGTGCGGCCCTGCTCGTCCGCGCGCTGCGGCGCGGGGCCGAGCGCGAGGAGCTCTTCTACGAGGGCGCGCTGATGCTGACCACGATCTTCATCGTGTTCAACAAGGTGGGCTCGCCGCAGTTCATGATCTGGCTCGCCCCGGTCGTCGTCGCCGGGCTCGTGCACGACCGGCAGCGGTGGCGGACGCCGGCGGCGCTGCTGATGGGCATCGCGGTCACCACGTTCGTGATCTATCCGCTCTTCTACACCCCGCTCATCCACGCCCACCCGGCCATGGCGGCCGTCCTGACGGCGCGCAACGTGCTGCTCGTCGTCCTGCTGAGCTGGTCCGTTCAGCGCGTCGCGGCGCTGGGGCGCAGGGTCCAGCCGGTGCCGCAGACCCTCGACGCCTGAGCCGGCGGGTGCCCCACCGAGGACGCTCAGTCGAGGGCTCCGCCGATCGGCTCCAGGGCGGCCTCAGGAGCGTGGGTGGCCACCCGGCCGAGCTTCCACTTGTCGGTGAACACGGCGATGGGCTCGCCGTCGGCCCGCCGGAGCACCTCGGTGCCCGGGATGCGGTTGAGGGCGTCGGGGTCCGGGGCGACCACCCGCCGGGCCAGGGTGTAGGGCAGGGGCTCCAGCCGGACCTGGGCGCCGAACTCCCGGTCCATCCGATCGGCCACGACCTCGAACTGCATCGGCCCCACCGCCGCCAGCACCGGCGCCTGGTCCCCGCGGGCCTCGGAGCGCAGCACCTGGATGACGCCCTCGTGCTCGAGCTGGGTGATCCCGCGGCGGAACTGCTTGGCCCGTCCGGCGTCCGCCGCCCGGGCCACCTGGAAGTGCTCAGGGGAGAAGTGCGGGATCGGCGGGAAGACCACCGGGGTCCCCGTGTAGACGCTGTCCCCGGCCCGCAGGGCCGAGGCGTTGACCAGGCCCACCACGTCCCCGGGGAAGGCGGTCTCGATGGTCTCCCGGTCCCGGCCGAACACGTGGTGGGCGTACTTGGTGGCGAAGGGCTTGCCGGTGGCCGCGTGGGTGAGCACCATTCCGCGCTGGAATACCCCGGAGCAGACCCGCAGGAACGCCACGTGGTCCCGGTGGGCGCGGTCCATCCCGGCCTGGAGCTTGAACAC
Organism: Kocuria rosea subsp. polaris; assembly: GCF_001483755.1. GTDB lineage: Bacteria > Actinomycetota > Actinomycetes > Actinomycetales > Micrococcaceae > Kocuria > Kocuria cellulosilytica. Next base: position 31,980 of record NZ_LQBK01000039.1, on the reverse strand, counting down.
GAATCCGGAGAACGGCGCGTCCACCGGCCGCAGGGCACCGTCGGCGTCCGCCCGGGGACCGGCCGGGGGTGCGAGGTCGACCAGGACGTCGAGCAGGGCGGCCATCCCGAAGTTCAGGGCGGCGGCGGCGAAGAGCACCGGGGTGGCCTCTGCGGCCAGGAACGCTCCGGCGTCGAAGGCCCCGTTGCCCTCGGCCACCAGTTCGGCCGTCTCGACGGCCTCCGTCCAGGCCGCACCCTCGAGCTGAGCAGCCTCGTCGGGTCCGAACACGTCCACCTCGGCCAGAGCGGCGCCGGAGGCCACCCGCCGGTACCGGGTGTAGGCGCCGGTGCGGGGATCCACGGTGCCGCGGAAGTCCCCGGACAGCCCCACCGGCCAGGACAGCGGCACCGGCACCCGCCCGGTGCGCTGCTGGACCTCGTCCATGAGCTCCAGGGCGTCCTTGCCCGGGCGGTCCCACTTGTTGATCACCGTGATCACCGGCAGGCCCCGCCGGCGGCAGACGTCGAAGAGCTTCAGGGTCTGGGTCTCCAGGCCCTTGGCCGCGTCGATGAGCATCACCGCGCAGTCCACCGCGGCCAGCACCCGGTAGGTGTCCTCGGAGAAGTCGGCGTGGCCGGGGGTGTCGAGCAGGTTGAACACGGTGTCCCGGTACGTGAACTGCAGGGCGGCGGAGCTGATCGAGATCCCCCGCTCCTGCTCCATCTGCAGCCAGTCCGAGACGGTCGCCTTCCGGCTGGCCTTCCCGTGCGTGGCACCGGCCTCGGCGATGACGTGGGCGTGCAGGGCCAGCGCCTCCGTGAGCGTCGACTTGCCCGCGTCCGGGTGCGAGATCACCGCGAACGTCCGCCGCCGGGTGGCCTCTTGCACGACATCCTCCGGGGTCGGCCCGTCGAGAACGCTCGGGGAGGTGCGTGCTGATTGCTGTGCGGCCATGCCCACGACTCTATCTTCGCGTGAAAGCAGGGTTGTCGGCCTGACGTCTTCCGCCCCTGACGAGGGTCGTCGCGCGGACCGCCCACGGGAGGATCACCGGCGGGACCGTCGTCCGGGCAGGGCGAGATCGCGGCCGGCGTTCGCGGCGCGGGCCACGACCCGCTCCAGGGGACCGCGCCCGAAGGAGCGCTGCCAGGCCACGGCGAACAGCGCCGCGACCGTCACGTGGATGAGGAACCACAGGAGCGGCACCTCGTAGTGGAGCATGGCGGCCAGGGCCAGCAGGTGCGCCGAGTAGAGGGTCAGGGTCATCGACCCCATCACGCTCAGCGGCAGCAGCCAGGAGCCGGCCCGGCGCGCCAGGAGGAGCAGGGCGCCCAGCACGGCGGTGCCGGAGCCGAGGTCCTGCAGGATCGCCACCGGGGTGTTGGTGTGCGGACCGGGGACCAGCAGCCACCACCAGGAGGTGTCGGGCAGCACCGGGTCCGGGCCCCAGACGATGATCTCGTCGATCCGGTCCTCGCTCAGCCACGGGGTGGAGCTCATGAGCTGGTCGTAGCCCCCGCCCTGGAGGATCAGCACCCAGTACACCAGCCACGCGCCCACGGCCAGGGCGAGCCCCGCCCACAGCAGCCGGCCCTGGACCCGCGCGGCCCGCAGGTTCAGCCGGCCGACGGCCAGGCCGGTGAGCAGGTAGGCCAGGTACGGGACCGCGGGATAGGTGCCGGTGAGCAGCACCTGGGCCAGGACGGTCCCCGGCTCGGCGAGCACGTCGGCGAACGTCGGGTTGTACACCTCGAACGCGGGCAGCACCCCCCGCAGCGACTGCATCAGCACGGGCCCCAGCACGGCGGCCGCGGCGGCGAGGCCGAGCAGCGCGCGCACCGGCAGGTGCAGGAAGGGGATGGCCAGCAGGAAGAACATGCCGTAGTAGACGAGGATCCCGTACGCGGGCGGATCCGCCGGCATGACCTCGTTGACCAGCAGCCCCAGCACGGTGATCAGCACGGCCCGCACCAGCAGTCCCACCCGGTCCGCGGTCATCGCCCGCCCCCGGTGCGGAGTGCGCCCGCCGGAGGAGAGGGCCAGGCCCACCCCTGCCAGGAGCGCGAACAGGGCCGCGGCGCGGCCCGCGAACAGCTCCCACTGCAGCGTGGGACCGTAGTTCTCGGGGTCCCACGCGGGCAGGATGTGGATCGACATCATCCCGACCAGGGCCAGGCCCCGGGCGGCGTCGACCCCCGTCAGCCGGCGCCGGCGGACCAGCGGCAGGGCCGGGCCCTCCTCGGCGGTTCCTGCACGGGGGGCAGGACGGTGGACGTTGACCATGGCGGCGCGTTCCTTCTGTCGGACGTACCGGCGGGTTCCCGCCCGCCGGTCCGGACCCATCGGTCCTTCTCGTCCTCCAGCTGACCAGGCCGGATTGTGCCGCTCTTGTGGCGTTCCTGTGCCGGGGCTGTCGACACGGCCCGGCCCGCCCGGTCAGCGCCGCACGGTCTTCTCCAGACCGCTGACCAGCAGCACCGCGCACGTGAACCAGATCGCCCCGGCCGGTCCGAGCGGCGCGGCCACCAGGCCGGCGAGCAGGGGCATGGCCACCTGGCCCGCGCGGTTGCCGACGAGCCGCACGGCGAGCGCCGAGCCCCGCCACGCGGCGGGCACCGCGGTGGACACCAGGGTCATGGTGATCGGCTGGCCCAGGCCCAGGCAGAAGCCGCCCACGAAGAGGAGCAGGGCGGCGAGCCACGGCACCGTGATGACGGCCGGCGGCACGGCCAGGGCGCACCCGGCGCCGTAGAGGCTGACCAGCAGCAGGACGCGCCGGGACATCCGGTGGGCCAGCCACGGCAGCAGGACCCGGGAGAGGATCGACGCGCCGCCGCGCACGGCCAGCAGGACGCCGATCCACGCCGGGGAGACCCCGGCCCGCTCCCCCACCAGGGGCAGGAAGGCGGTGAGGATGTCGAGCATCGCGAGCAGGGCCAGGGACGCCAGCATGTGGGACGGGACGGCGGGGACCCGGAGGATCCGCACCATGGAGGCGCGCGGCGCCGCCCCCGGGACCACCTCGAGCTCGTCGGTGCCGGGAGCGGCCTGCTCCGCGGCAGCGGCGTCGTCGTCGTCCCGGGCGCGCCGGCGGGCGGAGCCGGCCGCGGATCCGCCGGCTCGCGGACGCACGAGCATGACCGGCGCCACGAGGAGGGAGAGACCGGCCCCGATCCACAGGGACAGCGTGATGTCGGCGACCCGCTCCGGCGAGGCGACGTCCCCGCCCGCCCCCAGCAGCACGCCGGCCAGCAGCGGGCCCACCAGCTGCCCGGCGGAGAACGCGGCCGTGAACCAGCCGAAGCCCTTGTCCAGCTGGTCCGGCGGGGAGAAGCGGGCGACCGCCGACTGACCCGCGATGGTGAACACCAGGTGCCCCATGCCGAGCAGGGCGCTCGCCACGGCGACGAGCGCCACGCTGGGCGCGAGGGCCAGCGCCACGGCACCGAGGGCCAGGATCAGGGCGCCGGTGACCACCATCGTCCGCAGGTCCCGCACCCGGTCGGTCATCCGGCCCAGCCACATGGCGGTGACCAGGGGCAGCACCGCGTAGGCCGCCGTGACCAGGCCGACCGTCACCGAGTCCGCGTCCAGGGACAGCAGCTTGTAGGTGGTGACGGGGCGCACCAGGTTCAGGGCGGTCTGCGTGAGCAGGGCCGCGGCCACGAGGAACCACAGCCAGGCCCCGGACCGGGCCCCCGGGGCGGTCGCGGCCACGCCTCAGGAGCGCCGGGGCTTGACCGCGATCACGGGGGCGTTGGCCTCGAGCAGGATCTGCTGGGCCGCGCTGCCCAGCAGCAGCTTGCCCACGGGGCTGCGGTGCTTCACGCCGATCACCACGGCGGAGGCGTCCACCTGCTCCGCGGCGTCGAGCAGCTCGCCCACGGCGTCCCGGTTGCGGGTGTCGGGGGTCCGGAAGGTGACGGGCACGCCGTCGAGCTCACCGGTCTCGGGGTCCAGCTGGGCGCCCTCGAGGTTGAAGACCAGGAGCTCCTCCTGGCGGCGTCCGGCCTCCTCGACCGCGGCCGCGAGCGCGGCCTCGCCCTCGGGGGTGCTGGTTCGGGCAACGACGACGGTCATGGGAGCCTCCGCGGTGGGATGGGGATGTCGGACGGGCAGATCGGCCGGAGCAGATCGAGGGACAAAACGAGGTCCACCCTACGGCCGAACGTGTGAGGAGCGTCTCTGCCGGCGTGAGCAGAATGCGCAGAACCAGCACAACGATCACTACGCACGAAAGGGCGATCAACGGCCGGCGCGTGATCCGGGTCACTTATCGTCGGTGCAGCGGCTCGGACAGAGCCATGCACCCGCACCCCACGACCCAGGAAAGTGGATTCCCGTGAGCTCACCACCAGACCAGGCCCAGCCGGGCACCCGGCGCCGGCACCCGGTCGCCATGACGGTCTACGGCCTCTTCGCCGCCGCCGTGATCGGCGTGGCCGCCTTCTTCTCGTTCCAGTCGGCCACGGCCGGCTCGGACGTCCGCTCGAACCTCACCCTGATCGCCCCGGCCGGCGCCGGCGGCGGGTGGGACACGTTCATGCGGGAGCAGCAGCAGGCCATGCGGGCCAACAGCCTGGTCAACAACACCCAGGTGGTGAACATCCCCGGCGCGGCCGGCACCATCGGGCTCGGCCAGCTCTCCACCATGGAGGGGCAGGCCAACACCCTGATGGTCACCGGTGCGGGCCTGGTCGCCGGTGTCGCCCAGCTCGACTCGGCCGTCACGCACGACGACGTGCGCCCGATCGCCCGGGTGGTCGAGGAGTACGACGTCGTGGTGGTCCCCGCCGACTCCCCGTACGGGACGATCGACGAGCTCGTCGAGGCCTGGCGGGCGAACCCGGCCGAGGTCGCCTGGACCGGCGGCGGCACCTTCGACCAGCTCGTGATGACCGAGCTCGCGCTCGAGGCCGGCATCGAGCCCTCGGAGACCACCTACATCCCGAAGTCCGGCGGCGGCGAGGCCACCCAGGCCCTGATCACCGGCACCGCGGACGCGGCCACCTCCGGGTACATGGACGTGGCCGACCAGATCGAGGCCGGCCGGCTGAAGGCACTGGGCATGGCCGCCCCGCAGCGCCTGGAGGGCGTCGAGATCCCGACGCTCACCGAACAGGGCTTCGCGGTGGACCTGGCCAACTGGCGGGCCGTCCTGGCCCCGCCCGGGATCACCGACGAGGAGTTCGCCGAGCTGCGGACCCTGCTCGAGGAGTCCGTCGCCACCCCGGAGTGGCAGAAGGCCGTCGAGCGCAACAAGTGGACCGAGGTCTACCTCGCGGGCGACGAGTTCGACGCGTTCATGGCCTCGGAGCAGGAGCGCATCGCCGAGCTGGTGGAGGAGATTTCCTGATGAGCACACCCACGTCCTCGCACACCGGCACCGCCGGAGAGCACCGGACCGACGTCCAGCCCCCGTGGGAGCAGCCGGAGACCCCGGCGACCTGGTGGAGCGGCCGCAGCGGCCTCGTGGTGCCCGCGGTGGTGGCCGCGTTCAGCACCTACCTGCTGATCGGCGCCCTGACCATGGAGATCCCGGAGGGCACCGACTTCCCCGGCCCCACGTTCTACCCGCTGATCCTGACCGTGGCCGGCTACGTCCTGGCCGCCCTGCTGGTCCTCCACTACCTGCGCACCCCGGAGCACCCCGAGGAGCTCTCGGCCCGCACCTGGCGCACGCACTCGGACTGGTCCGCCGTGGCCTGGTCCGCGGGCGGGTTCCTGGCGTTCGCCCTGACGCTCGAGGTGCTGGGCTGGATCCTGGCCGCCGCCCTGCTGTTCTGGGCCGTGGCCCGCGGCTTCGGCAGCCGCCGGCCCCTCTTCGACATCTCGCTCGCCCTGCTCGTGAGCAGCGCGATCTACCTGGCATTCACCGTCGGCCTGGGGCTCAACCTCCCGTCCGGCATCCTGGGAGGCGGTTTCTGACATGGACGCACTCAATCTGTTGATGGAGGGGTTCGCCGGCGCGCTGACCCCCATGAACCTGCTGTGGGTCGTGGTGGGCTGCCTCCTCGGCACCGCCGTGGGCGTGTTGCCCGGCCTCGGCTCCTCGATGGCCGTGGCCCTGCTCCTGCCCATGACCTTCGCCCTGGACCCCACCGCGGCGTTCATCCTCTTCGCCGGCGTCTACTTCGGCGGCCTGTTCGGCGACTCGACGATGGCCATCCTGATGAACACCCCGGGACAGGGCTCGGCGATCGCCTCCACGTTCGAGGGCCACAAGATGGCCAAGGACGGCCGGGCGCCGCAGGCCCTGGCCACCGCCGCCATCGGCGCGTTCATCGGCGGCATGGTCGCCTCGGTGGTCGTGGTCTTCCTGGCGCCCCGGCTCGCCGACTTCTCCGCGAACTTCGGCCCGGCGGAGTTCTTCGCCCTGGCGCTGTTCGCCTTCGTCGCCACGTCCTCGGTGGTCTCCGACTCCGCGGTCAAGGGCCTGGTCTCCCTGGTCCTGGGCCTGGGCATCGCGACCGTGGGCATCGACGCGATCTCCGGCTCGGAGCGCTTCACCTACGGCTCCGCCAACCTGTTCGACGGGATCTCCCTGGTGACCGTGTCCGTGGCGATCCTGGCCCTCGGCGAGGTCCTGCACGTGGCGTCCCGGATCCGCCGCGACCCGGTCGCCCACCAGATGAAGGTCACCGGGCGTCCCTTCCTCTCCCGCGCGGAGTTCAAGGAGGCGGCTCCGGCGTGGGCGCGCGGCACCGCGATCGGCCTGCCCTTCGGCGTGATCCCGGTGGGCGGCGCCGAGGTGCCGACGTTCATGTCCTACGACCTCGAGCGCCGCATCGACCGCCGCCGCGCCAACCCCACGTTCGGCAAGGGCGCGATCCGCGGCCTGGCGGCCCCCGAGGCGGCCGGCAACGCCACCACCGGCACCGCGATGGGTGCGCTGCTGGCCCTCGGGCTGCCGGTCTCCGCGACCGCGGCGATCATGCTCGCGGCGTTCCAGCAGTACGGCCTGCAGCCGGGTCCGCTGCTGTTCGACCGGGCGCCGGAGCTCGTGTGGGCCCTGCTGGCCAGCTTCTTCATCGCGATGGTCGTGCTGCTGGTCATCAACCTGCCCTTCGCCCAGCTGTGGGCGAAGCTCCTGCTGATCCCCAGCCAGTACCTCTACGCGGGGATCATGGTGTTCTGCGGACTCGGCATCTACGCCACCTCCGGAGCGGTCTTCGACCTGCTGCTGCTGCTCGGGCTGGGCGTGCTGGGCTTCATCATGCGCCGCCACGGCGTGCCGGTGGCCCCGCTGCTGATCGGCATGGTGCTGGGCCCGCTGGCCGAGACCAGCATGCGCGACGCCCTGCTGTCCTCCAACGGCGACTACTCGATCTTCGTGACCGGGCCCATCCCGCTGGTGCTCTACGGCCTGCTGTTCATCGTGCTGGCGCTGACCGTCCGGTCCAAGATCGTCAACCGCGCCCGCCGAGACGTGTAGCCCCCGGTCCCGTTCCGCCCGCAGCGCCCCGTCCCGGAGAACCCCGGGGCGGGGCGCTGCCGCGCGTCCGGCCGGACCCCGCGCCGCCGCACCGGTCCGCGGCCGCCGACGCGACGGCACGGGGCCGGGGCACGTCGCCGCCCGCGGAGCACCCGGCGGGCGTGGTGTCCGGCAGGATGGGAAGCACCGCCGCACCGATCTCACGTTCCGGCCGGCGCGTCCGTCTACGGGGTGATGAACACGAAAGAGCCTTTCGAGACGCTGGTGGCCCGGCACGGCCCCGTGGTGTGGCGGGTCTGCCGCGCCGTGCTGAACAGCTCCGCGGACGCCGAGGACGCCTGGTCGGAGACCTTCCTGGCCGCGCTGCGCGCGTATCCGGAGCTGCCGGTCACGGCGAACGTGCAGGCGTGGCTGGTCACGATCGCCCACCGCAAGGCCGTCGACGTCGTCCGGGCCCGGTCCCGGGCGGCGGTGCCCATGGCCTCGCTCCCGGAACCCCCTGCGCACCGGGACGACCCGCACGAGCACGACTCCCCGCTCTGGGCGGCCGTGGCCGCCCTGCCGCCCAAGCAGCGGCGCGTGCTCGCCTACCGGCATCTCCGCGGACTGCCCTACCGGCAGATCGCCGAGCTGCTGGGCGGCACCCCGGAGGCCGCCCGCCGGGCCGCCGCCGACGGCCTGGCCACGCTCCGCAGGACCCTCGCCGAGACCCTCGCCGAGACCTCTGCCGGGACCCGCCCCGGGATCCGCACGCCGTCCGACCGGACAGGAGACGACCGATGACCACCGCACCGCACCCCGCACCCCTGCACAGCCGTCACCGCGCACCCCTGAGCAGCCTTCGCGCCGGCACCCCCGTGCCGGAGACGGTGCTGCGGCGGCTGCACCGGCGCCTGGAGGACGGGGCGGCCGCGGCCGGGCTCCTCGACGTGGCGTACACGACGGTCGGCTCCCCCGTGGGCGAGCTGCTGCTGGCCGCCACGGAGCAGGGTCTGGTCCGGGTGGCCTACGCCCGCGAGGACCACGAGCAGGTCCTCGCGGACCTGGCCCGCCGGATCAGCCCGCGGGTGCTGCGGGCCCCGGCCCGTCTGGCACCGGCCGTGCGGCAGCTCGAGGAGTACTTCGCCGGGACCCGCACCCGGTTCGACCTGCCCCTGGACCGGTCCCTCTCGCACGGGTTCCGGCGCCTGGTGCAGGAGCACCTGCCCGAGATCGGCTACGGCAGCACGCAGAGCTACGGCGCGGTGGCCCGCTCGGTCGGACGCCCGCAGGCCGCGCGGGCGGTGGGCACCGCCTGCGCCTCGAACCCGCTGCCGGTGGTTGTCCCCTGCCACCGCGTGCTGCGGGGCGACGGCGGCCTGGGCGGGTACATCGGCGGGCCGGCGGCCAAGTCGGCGCTCCTCGAGCTGGAGGCGGCGGCCTGAGGACACCGGGGCGGACCTCGGAGCCGCCCCCGGACGGACCGCGCGGCGGAGCGTCCCGGCCCGGCACCGCAGGCCGGCGTCCGGAGCCGTCGGCGCGGCACAAGGGCGTGCCCCGGGGACGCGGTGCGCAGGCACGTCCCGGGCCTGCGGCTCAGAGCGGCGGCTCGAGGTCCCCGTACCGAGTGGCGTGGTCGTAGGCGCGGGCTGTCCGGAGCAGCTCGACGTCGTGCCCGTGGGCCGCGACGAGCTGCAGCCCGACCGGAAGGCCACCGGGGCCGAAGCCGCCCGGCACCGAGACCGCCGGGCACCCGGTCGCCGAGACGAGGCTCGCCGAGCGCATCCACTCGACATATGTCTGCATCGGCATACCGGCGACCGAGCGGGGCCAGCGCTCCTCGGAGGGGAACGGCAGCACCTGGGACGTGGGCGTCAGCAGCACGTCCCACCGGTCGAAGAACGCCCGCACCGCCTCGTGCAGGCGGGTGCGGGCCAGGGCGGCGTCCATGAGCTGCCCGGCCGTCAGGGCCAGGCCCCGCTCCACGTTCCAGACGATCTCCGGCTTCACGAGCTCCCGGTGCTCGGCGACCACGGTGCGCAGGTTCACGGCCATGTCGAAGGCCCGCGTCGTGTCGAACACCTCGTCGGCCTCGCGCAGGTCCGGGACGGCCTCCTCGACCACGGCCCCGAGCTCCTCGAACACCCGCGCCCGGTCGAGCAGCACCTGCACGATCTCCGGCTCCACGGGGACGCCCAGGCCGAGGTCCGTGCTCAGCCCGATCCGGACCCCCGCGAGGGGCCGGGCTGCCGGATCGGGCAGGCCCTCGGCCGCGAGCGCCCGGAAGCCCGTCCGCGGCACCGGGCAGTCCAGCGGGATCCGCGGATCGGGACCGGCCAGCACGGACATGGCCAGGACGAGGTCGTCCACGCCGCGGGCCAGCGGACCGGAGCGGCCCAGCCACGCCCAGGCGTGGCCGGCGGGAGCGGAGGGCACGACCCCGGCGGAGGGCCGGAACCCGGCGACGTTGCAGAACGCGGCCGGGTTGCGCAGGGACCCGCCCATGTCCGAGCCGTCCCCCAGGGGCTGGATCCGGGACGCGATCGCCGCGGCCGCCCCGCCGCTGGAGCCGCCCGCGCTGCGGTCGAGCGCCCAGGGGTTGTGCGTGGTGCCGAAGAGCTCGTTGAAGCTGTGGGAGCCCGCCGCGAACTCGGGCACGTTGTTCTTCCCGGTGCTGATCACCCCGGCCGCCCGGAACCGGGCGACGATCAGGTCGTCGTGCGCCGGGACGTGCTCGGCGAACACCGGGGAGCCGGAGGTGGTGCGGATCCCCGCGGTGGCGTGGGTGTCCTTGTGCGTCATCGGCACCCCGTGCAGGGGCGGGAGCTCGTCCGCGGGCGTGCCGGCGGTGAGCTCGTCGGCGCGGGCCGCGGCCTCGTACGCCTGCTCGCGGACCTGCGTGATCACGGCGTTCACGGCGGGGTTCACGGCGTCGATCCGGGCGAAGTGCGCGTCGAGCACCTCCCGCGCGGAGACCGTGCGGTCCCGCACGGCCGCCGCGAGGTCCCGGGCCGGGAGCCGGCAGAGGTCGGTGAGGTCGCTGGCGTCGCTGGAGGCGCTGAGGCTGCCGGGGCCGCTGGTCATACGGTCACCGTACGGCGACGCCCGGGCCCGGGCCGGGCATCCGGCGGCGTGCCCCCGTAGCATTGGAGGATGCTCTCCCTCCACGGACCGTTCCTCCCGATCCCGTCCCGGCCCCGGAGCGGAGGTGAGCGCTGATGTGCGGTCTCGCCGGTGAGATCCGGTTCGACGGCGCCGCCGCGGACCCGGGCACGATCCACCGCATGACGTGCGCCCAGTCCGGCCGCGGCCCGGACGGCTCGGGCGCCTGGGCCCAGGGGCCGGTGGCCATGGGCCACTGCCGCCTGAAGATCGTCGACCTGAGCCCCTCGGGCGGGCAGCCGATGGTCGACTCCCGGCTGGGGCTGTCGATCGTGTTCAACGGCATGATCTACAACTACCGGCAGCTGCGCGAGGAGCTGCGCGGGATGGGCTACGAGTTCTTCTCCACCTCGGACACCGAGGTCGCCCTGAAGGCCTACCACCGCTGGGGCCGGGAGTGCGTCTACCGGTTCCACGGGATGTTCGCCTTCGCGATCACCGAGCACACCAGCGGGCGCACCGTCCTGGCCCGCGACCGGCTGGGCATCAAGCCGCTCTACGTCGACCACACGGGGGCCCGGCTGCGGTTCGCGTCCACGGTGCAGGCGCTGCTGGCGGCCGGGGACGTCGACACCTCGATCGACCGCACCGCCCTGTCCTACTACCTCACCTTCCACTCGGTGGTCCCGGCCCCGCGCACCATCCTCAAGGGCGTGCGCAAGCTGCCGCCGGCGACCGTGCGCACGGTCGAGCCCGACGGCTCGGCCTCGGACCACGAGTACTGGAACCCCCAGTTCACCCGCGACGAGGACCGCTCGGGCTGGTCCGAGCAGGACTGGGAGGACGGGCTCGTCGAGAGGCTGCGCACCGCGGTGAAGCGGCGCATGGTGGCGGACGTGCCGGTGGGCGTGCTGCTGTCCGGCGGGATCGACTCGAGCCTCGTGGTGGCCCTGCTCGCGGAGAGCGGGCAGGAGGACCTGCAGACGTTCAGCATCGGCTTCGAGTCCCGGGGCGAGGAGTCCGGGGACGAGTTCGAGTTCTCGTCCCTCGTGGCCCGCCGCTTCGGCACCGACCACCACCAGATCGCGATCGACGACACCCGCCTGGTGCCGGCGATCGACCGGACCGTGGCCGCGATGAGCGAGCCCATGATCAGCCACGACTGCGTGGCGTTCTACCTGCTCAGCGAGGAGGTCTCGCAGCACGTCAAGGTGGTGCAGTCCGGTCAGGGCGCCGACGAGGTGCTCGGCGGCTACCACTGGTACCCGCCGCTGGCCGACGTCGCGCGCGACGACGCCCGGAAGACCTACTCCGAGTCGTTCTTCGACCGCCCGTGGTCCCGGCTCGCGAAGGTCCTCTCCCCCGAGTGGATGGCGACCCACGACGCGCCGACGGCGTTCATCGAGCGCCACTTCGGCCGCCCCGGCGCGGAGACGGCCGTGGACGCCGCCCTGCGCACCGACTCCACGGTGATGCTCGTGGACGACCCCGTGAAGCGCGTGGACAACATGACCATGGCCTGGGGCCTCGAGGCGCGGGTGCCGTTCCTCGACCACGAGCTCGTCGAGTTCGCCGGGCGGATCCCCCCGGAGCTCAAGCTCGCCGACGGCGGCAAGGGCGTGCTCAAGCGCGCGGCGCGCGGCATCGTCCCGGACGAGGTGATCGACCGGAAGAAGGGCTACTTCCCCGTCCCGGCGATCCGCACCCTCGAGGGCGGGACCCTGGACCGGGTCGAGGCCGCCCTGACGGACCCGGCGGCGGTGCGGCGCGGGCTCTACAACTCGGAGGTCGTGGAGTCCCTGCTGGCCGACCCGAACCGGCACCACACGCCGCTGCGCTCCAACGTGCTGTGGCAGCTGGGGCTGCTGGAGATGTGGCTGCAGGAGAACGGCATCTCCTGACGGCCCGGCCCCGGGCACACGACGACGGCGCGCCCCTCCGTCCCGTGCGGGTGGAGGGGCGCGCCGCTCGCGCCGGGAGCTCCCGGCGCCGCGTCAGTCGCGCCGGCCGGCGCCGACCAGCTCGCGCTCGGCGTCCGGGCCCTGCTCGGCCTCGCCCCAGCCGCTCGGACCGGCCGCGGCGGCCGGATCCGCGGGAGCAGAGGTGCGGTCCCGGCGCAGGGAGTCGCCCTCGACGTCCACGTTCGGCAGGATCCGGTCGAGCCGGCGGGGCAGCCACCAGGCCTTGTCGCCGAGCAGGTGCATGACCGCGGGGATCAGCATCATGCGCACCACGAAGGCGTCGACGAGCACGCCGAAGGCGAGGCCGAAGCCCATGGGCCGGATCATCGCCATGTGGGAGAACACGAAGCCGGCGAACACGGAGATCATGATGATCGCCGCGGCGGTGACCACGGCCCGCCCGGCCCGGAGCCCCTCCTGCACGGCGGCCCGCGCCGAGCGGCCGTGCACGAACGCCTCGCGCATCCCCGAGACCAGGAACAGCTGGTAGTCCATGGCCAGGCCGAACAGCACGCCCACGAGGATGGTCGGCAGGAAGCTGAGCACCGGCCCGGGCGCGTGCACGCCGAAGACGCCGCCCAGCCAGCCCCACTGGTAGATGGCCACCACCGCGCCGAAGGCGGCGAAGAGGGAGAGCATGAACCCGGCGGTCGCGACGACCGGCACGAGGACCGAGCGGAAGACGAGCACCAGCAGCAACAGGGACAGCCCGACCACCACGGTGAGGTACAGCGGCAGGGCGTCCGCCAGCAGCTGGGAGACGTCGATGTTGCCGCCGGTCTGGCCGGTGACGCCGATGCGCACGCCGTGCTCCTCCTCCAGGGCGGGGGACAGCGCGCGCAGGTCGCCGACGAGCTCCTCGGTGGACTCGGCGGCCGGGCCGTCCACGGGCACGACCTGGAAGGCGGCGGTCCGGCGGTCCTCCGACAGCCCGGCCGGGACCACGGCGACGACGTCGTCGTGCGCCATGAGCTCCTCGCCCACGGTGAGCTGGAGCTCCGCGGCCCCGGACCCGTCCGTGCCCTCCGGCAGGTCGGCGACCACGAGCAGCGGGCCGTTGGTGCCGGCGCCGAACTTCTCGTCCAGGACCTGGTAGGTGCGGTACTGGGTGGAGTCCTCGGGCTCGGAGGAGGCGTCCGGCAGGCCCAGGCGCATCGAGGCCGCGGGGAGGGCGACGACGACGAGCGCGAGCACGCCGGCCACGAGGGTCAGCACCGGGTGGCGGGTGGCCACGCCGGGGCGGGGCTCCCCGAGGTGGGCGGGCCGGCGGGCCGCGCGGGTCCGGGCGCGGGCGGAGAGCAGCCGCTCGCCCACGAGGGACAGCAGCGCCGGGGTGAGGGTCACGGCGATCAGCACGGCCACGGCCACGCAGACCGCCGCCGCGGTGCCCATGACGCCCAGGAACGGGATGCCGGTGACGTTGAGCGCGGCCAGGGCGATGATGACGGTCAGCCCCGCGAAGACCACCGCGTTGCCGGAGGTCCCGGTGGCCAGGCCGATGGACTCGTGCAGCTCCGTGCCGGCCAGCAGCTGCTGGCGGTGCCGGTTGAGGATGAACAGCGAGTAGTCGATGCCCACGGCCAGGCCGAGCATGACGCCCAGCATCGGGGTCACCGACATCATGTCCACGGCCCCGGAGAAGGACAGCACGCCCAGGGCTCCGACGGACACCCCGGTGAGCGCCATCAGGATGGGCAGTCCGGCGGCCACGAGGGTGCCGAGCATGGCCAGCAGCACGATCCCGGCGATGACCACGCCGATGACCTCGGCGGGGCCGAAGAGCTGGGAGATGTCCTGGGCGATCTCCAGGGAGTACTCGACCTGCACGCCCTCGAGCTCGGTGCCGTCCACGGCGGCCTGCAGGGCCTCCTTCTCCTCGGCGGTGACGGCCTGCTGCTCGGCGGTGAAGGTCACCACGGCCATCGCCGTGGTGCCGTCCTCGGAGACCGTGCGGGTTTCCTCGGCCAGGGCCATCATCCGCTCGCCGCGGTCGAGCTCGGGCAGCCCCGCCTCGAGCTGCTCGCGGTTTTGCTCGAGCTCCGCGCGGGCGTCGTCGAGGGCGTCCTGGCGGGCGTCGAGCTCGTCCAGGGCCCGGTCGGGGGCGTCGGCCCGCTCGGCCTGCTCGCGGGCGTCGTCGAGCTTCTGCTGGTTCTCGTCGAGCGTGTCCTCGGCGGCGTCGAGCTGCGCCCGGCCGTCGGCCGTCTGCTCGCGCCCGTCCGCGAGCTGCTGCTCCTGCTCTTCGCGCTCGTCCTGCGCGGCGAACGGGTCCAGGACGCCGTCGACGCCCGGGGACGCCTGCGCGGCGGCGAGCGCCTCGCCGATCTGCTCGCGCTGGTCCGCGCTGAATGGCTCGCCGTCCTCGGTCTGGAACACGATCCGTCCGGTGCCGTGGCCGGCGTCGGGCAGCTCGGACTGGAGGCGGTCGGCGAGGCGCTGGGTCTCGGTGCCGGGGACGGTGATCGCGTTGGTCAGCTGGCCGCCGAAGGCCGCGAAGGCGCCTCCGGCGAGGAGCAGGACCGCCGCCCAGGCCGCGACCACGGCCCAGGCGCGGCGGGCGGCGAAGCGCCCGAGTCGGTACAGCAGATGTGCCATGTCTCTTCTCTGTCGGTCGTGTCCGGAGCGTCGTGTCGGACGCGTCGTGTCTGGAACGTCGTGCTTGGAGCGTCGTGGTCAAAAGCGCCGTGTTCAGGAGCGCCGTTCGAGGGAACTCGTGCGCCGGAGATCGTGCCGGGGGCGGTGTTCCGGGGAGGTCGGGCGCGGAACGCCCTGCCGGGAGCGCGGGCCGCGCGTGCGGGTCAGTCGGCGAACCCGTGGCGCAGGCGGTCCACGGCGGTGCGCAGCAGCCGGTGCCAGGTCATCCGGCTGTCGGGGGTGTCCACCGCACCGGTCTCCTCGGCCCACTTCTCGAAGGCCACGGCCAGGGCGTGGAGCAGCAGGCTCGCGAGCAGGTCCACGGTGAAGGCGGACGCGCCGGGGACCCGGTCGCTGATCTCGGCGGCGAGCCGGGCGGTGAGGGTCTGGAACACCTCGTGCGCCCACACCGCGGTGGTGGGACTGTCCTCGCTCGCGCCCATGAGCCGGGCGATGTGGCACATGGCCGGAACGAGCTCGGTGCGCTCGATGACGTCGGCCAGCTGCTCGAGGACGGCGCCGGGGCTCGGCCTCGCCGGCGGCGGGGTGGCCTCCACGACGCGGGCGAAGTTGTCGACGAACACCCCGAGCAGCTCGGTGAAGCGCGCGTAGACGGCGTCGTCCGCGGAGGCGAAGTGGTTGAAGATCGTGCGCCGGGAGACCCCGGCCCGCTCGGCGAGGTCGTTGACGGTGAAGCGTCCCACTCCCCGTTCCGCGGCGAGGGCCGCGGCGGCGTCGATGATCGAGCGGCGGTTGTGGTACTTCACCGCCTCCCGCCGGTCCTCCGGGGGGCGGTCCTGGGCCGGTTCGGCGGGCAGATTCGTCATAGTTCGTTACACTAGGTGCAAGAGTGCACTCCGTGCAACGTTGCACCGAGTGCAGTGGACCACATCAGGGTGCACCTGGAGTCCCGGACCATCCCAGCGCGTTGGTTGCCCGCCCCACCACGTCCGGCGGCACAGTGTGGCCGCCGTCGAACTCGACGAACGTGACGTCGTGGCCGTCGCGCTCCAGCGCGGGCACGATCCGCCTGCTGGTCCGGCCGATCGGGAGCACCTCGTCCGCGACGCCGTGCGAGACGAAGACCCGCGGCTTCCCCACCCGCTCGGCGGGCGGGACGAAGCCTGGGGAGAACGCCGCGATGCCGCCGAACAGGTCGCCGTTGGCGAGCCCCAGACCGAGGGCGTACGAGGCGCCGTCGGAGAAACCTGCGACGGAAACCCGGCCGGGATCCACCGGCACGAGCTCGAACGTGCGCCGCAGCGCGCGGTCGAGCACGGCGACGTCGGGGCCGTAGTCGCCGCCGACCGCGTCCCAGGTCGTCCCTCGGGAGGCGGGGGCGAGCACGGCGAACCCGTGCTCGCGGGCCGCGCGCCGCAGCAGGTCGAGCCCGCCGCGCGCGCTGCCGCCGGCCCCGTGCAGCGACACGACGAGCGGCACGGACCCCTCCGCCCCGGGGGGCACGTAGAGCAGGGCGTCCCGCTCGTCCGCCACGCCGAGCTCGCGCTCGCCCGGGTCGGCCGGCCCGGTGGGCTCGCCCGCACCGGGGCGGGCCGACAGGGATGCGCGGCCCTGCCGCGCGCTGTCTCCGTCCGGTGGCATCGGCGTCCTCGTCCCCGTGCAGGCGGGAACCGCTGCCGTCAGCCCCAGGAGGGCGCCGGCGGCGAGGAGCGCCCGCCGAGTCGTCATGGAGGCGACCCTACGCCCGATGCTCCGTGCCGCACGAGGTCCATGGTCGGGACATCGGGGGCCGCCCGGACCCCGTTCTCCGAGGCTTTCCCGGATGCCACGCCCCGCACGGACCGCGGCACCGGCTGCCGCGGTGCAGGACCCCCGTGCGGCCCGGGCGGCAGGACGGGGCGGCAGCACGGGCGTCCTGCCCCGATGTCAGGCGGGCGGGTCCGCCAGGGCCCGGGCGCGCGCCGCGGACGGCGAGACGCCGTAGGCGGCCTTGAACACGCGGGAGAAGTGGGCGGCGTCGGGGAAGCCCCACCGGGCGGCGATCCGCGCCACGGGAACCCCGGCGCTCATGGGGTCCTCGAGCGCGCGCCGGCACCGCTCGAGCCGGCGCGTGCGGACCCAGGTCGAGACGGTGGTGCCCTCGTCCTGGAAGACCTGGTGCAGCCGCCGCACGGAGATGTAGTGCGCCCGGGCGATCGTGGTGGGGTCGAGGTCCGGCCGGCCGAGATTGGCCTCGACCCAGTCGTGCACGCGGGCCCGCAGCCGGTCCTTCTCGTGCGCGGAGGCCGCCACCTGGTCGTCGAGCTCGAGGTTGAAGGACGTGGTGAGCAGGTCGAGGGCGGAGTTGCCGAGCCGCTGGCCGTTCATCCCGGTCAGCGCGTCCATGTGCTCGGCCATCGACGCGAGGAAGGACGCCACCATGTCGTGCACGGCGCCCTCGGGGCCGAGCCGGCAGGCCCGCAGCTGCGCGACGGCGGCCGGCGGGAGGTCGAGGACGCGGTGGTCGAACATCAGCACCAGCAGCCGGGACTCCTCGGGGAACTCCAGGCGGTAGGGCTCGGAGGTGTCGTAGAGGGTCAGGTCCCCGGGGTTCAGAACGCTGCGCCGGCCGTCCTGCTCGACGACGCAGCGCCCCTCGAGCTGCAGGTTCACCTTGAAGCGCCCGCCGCCGGTGTCCCCGGGCCCGGTGGGAACGCGCTCGACCGCGTGCGGCGAGAACCGCAGGTGCGAGACGTGCAGGTTCCCCGCCTCCCGGCCCACGATCCCCGCCCGGAAGGTCCGGGCGGCCGTGGTGGTGCAGCTCAGGGGCACGAAGGAGCGGGAGGTCAGACGCGACCAGTCCCGGATGGACTCCACGAGCTCAGGGCTCGTCGCGGTCCGTCCCGGTCCGGCCGGCGTCAGCCCCATCGCTCGATCCCTCCCTGTCCGGCACGGTGCGGACCACCGGGGCCCGCACCGTGACTGGCATCACATCTGGATCGCCATATTAGACCGGTTGGTAGGTAATTCGCTGTTTGTGTCGTCGCGTCCAGCCGACGGCGAGGGCCGCCACGGCGAGCTCGACCCCCACCACGAGGAGCATGCCGCCGTGGCCCGCCCCGGCGGCGGCCTCCACCGGGGCCGCTCCCCCGTGGTGGGCGTGGGCGCCGTGCGTCCCTCCGGCCAGCAACGGGAGGAGCAGCACGTGGCCGAGCGCCATCGCGAGGGCCATGCCCATGGTCATCCGCACCGGGCCGGCGGGGTCGCCGGCCCGGACGAGCCCGGCGAGGCAGGACAGGCACAGCAGCGCCATGACCCCCATGAGCACCGACCACCCGGGCCCGTGGGCACCGGCGAGGGCCATCTGCGCGTGCA
The DNA here is from genome assembly GCF_001483755.1 of Kocuria rosea subsp. polaris. Lineage (GTDB taxonomy): Bacteria > Actinomycetota > Actinomycetes > Actinomycetales > Micrococcaceae > Kocuria > Kocuria cellulosilytica. The sequence goes on along the minus strand of NZ_LQBK01000039.1, from coordinate 13,575 downwards.
GGGCGACGGAGGTGGCCACGCCCAGCACGAGCAGCACCCGGAGGAGGTCCGTCCCGCGGCGGGTCTCCCGGGGCTGCCCGCCCGACCGGCCCGGTGCCCGGAGGAGGTCCGTCCCGCGGCGGGTCTCCCGGGGCTGCCCGCCCGGCCGGCCCGGTGCCCGGAGGAGGTCGGCCCCGCCACGCGCTTCCCCGGAGCGTCCGGCCGACCGGTCCGGTGCCCGGAGGAGGTCGACCCCACGGGGCGCTTCCCCGGACTGCCCGACCGACCGACCCGGTGCCCGGTGCATTTCCGGCATCCCGCCCGCCGGCTCCAGGACGGTCACCGCGCGTCCCCGGCCACGCCGGCCGCCTCGGGCGCCCCGGACTGCTCGGAGGCCGCGGACTCCCCCGGAGTCTCCGGCGGTGCCACGGACCCGCCGCCCTCCACGGCGCGGCCCGAGCCGACCCCGGCGAACACCTCGGGCCGGCGGCGGCGGAGGTACTCGCCCCAGAGCAGGCCCGCGAGCCCGGCGGCCAGGATGATCGCCGGCATGACGACGGCCAGGAGGCTGGGCCCCTCGGCGCCGATGAGCACGTCGAAGTTCACCAGGACCAGCAGGAAGACCGTTCCCAGTCCCACCGCGGACAGTCCGGGGGTGATCCAGCGCACCCAGGCGGACTGCCCGTCCGGATCCCGCCGGAAGTGCCCGATGACCGCCAGGGAGGTGATGGCCAGCAGGAAGATCAGCCCGAAGGCCCCCGCGTTGACGAGCCACGTGAACAGGGTCAGCACCGGGAAGAGCGGGCCGAGCTCGGAGCCCTGCCCGGCGATCGCGAAGACCGTCACGAGCACCACGGCGAGCGCGCTCTGCGCGAGGGAGCCCGCCACCGGGGCGTGGTTGCGCTGCCCGACGGCGCCCAGCCACCGCGGGAGCACGCTCTCGCGGCCCAGGGAGAAGAAGTACCGGGCCACCGCGTTGTGGAAGGCGATGAGCGCGGCCAGCAGGCTGGTGATGAACAGGACCTGGGCGATGTCCGCGAGCAGCACCCCGCCGTGCTCGCCCAGGAACACGAACACGAGGTCCGGCCCGTACTCCTGGGAGGCGGCCACGATCCCGCCCGGGCCGACGCCCACGGCCAGGGCCCACGCGGAGACGGCGTAGAACACCGAGATGATCGCCACCGCGGTGAACGTGGCCCGCGGAACGGCGCGCGCGGGGTCCTTGGCCTCCTCGCTGTAGATCGCGGCGGACTCGAAGCCCATGAACGCGGCGATGCCGAAGGACAGCACGGCGCCGATCCCGTAGGTGAAGAACTCGGACGGCATCAGGGGCTGGGCGCTGAGACCCTCCGGCGCCACTCCCAGGGAGACCACGTCGACCACGATCACCACGAGGAACTCGAGGGTGACCAGGACCGCGATGACCTTCGCGGAGAGGTCGACCCGACTGACCCCCAGCAGCCCCACGAGGACGAGCCCGGCGAGGGCGGCCGCCCACCACGGCACCGCGAGCCCGAGGCGCGCCTCCAGGAAGGAGGACAGGACGAAGCCGAAAATCCCGTAGAGCCCGATCTGCATCGCGTTGTAGCTGATGAGGGCGAGCCAGGAGGCCCCGATGCCCTGCCGGGCGCCGAGCCCGTCGGCCACGTAGGCGTAGAAGGCGCCGGCATTGGTGATCCGCGAGGACATCGCCCCGTAGCCCACGGCGAACAGGGCGAGGATCACCCCGAGGACGAGGAACCCGAGGGGCACCCCGAGCAAGCCGGTCACGGCGAACGTGGACGGGACGCCGCCGGCGAGGACGGTGAGCGGCGCGGAGGCCGCGATGATGAGGAAGACCAGCGACGGGACGGTCAGCGTCCGGCGCTCCAGGCCCGTGCTCTCGGTGAGGTGGCCGTGCTCGGCGGCCCGGTCGCTGCGGTTCACGTCAGTGCTCACGGTTCAGCCCTCGCAGCCGCAGTCGTGGGCGGGGCGGGCGCTGCCGTGCTCCCGGCCCGGGTGGACGCCGCCGTGGTCGTGGCCCGTGATGGCGTGGGCGCCCTCCGTGGCGGGCACCGGATCGGCGTGGCCCACCTCGGTGCCGCAGCACGTGCCGCCGGCGGTGGACCAGTCCGGCAGGTCGAGCGCCGGGTTGCGGTCCAGGAAGCCGTAGGGCTTGAACCAGAAGCCGTAGTAGTCCACGGGCATCACCGGCCAGTCCTCGGTGCGCGGGATGTGGGTGGGCCCGAAGGTGTGCCACAGCACCACGTCGGTGTTCTCCAGCGAGCGGTCCTGCTGCACCCACTCGCCGAGGCCCCCGCCGGCGTGCTGGTTGGGGTACACGCCCGCGGGGAAGCGCTCGTCCTCGTCGAAGGGGGTCACCCACAGGTGGTGGGTGGCGAACTGGGCCCGCTTCCAGGCCGAGGAGCCCTCGGCGGCGAGCAGCCGCGGGCCCGGCATGGGGATCAGGTGGTAGGCGGTGGGCTCGCCCACGTGGTTGCGGCGGTTGGGGTTGGTCACGAACCACTTGCGCCCGGTCTCGGCGTTCGCGTCCCGGACGCCCTCGGACTCGCGGGTCACGTCGGTGCGCGACCACGTGAAGGCGTTGCCGTACGGGTTGTCCTCGCCCATGGGGATGCGCACCAGGTTCTCCTCCTGCACGGAGTTCTCCGTCCCGTCGACGGCGACGTCGAGACGGGCACAGAAGATGTGCTGGTGCACCGGCGCCTGGATCCCCGGGGCGATCTCGTTGGAGTGCCGGTTCGGCTTCCCGGGCTCGCACGCGCCGGCGAAGACGATGCCGGTGGCCTTGGCCTCCACCTGGATGGAGCCGTCGAGGTAGAAGTACCAGAAGAAGCCGTACTCGTAGTTGCCGATCGTCGCGAAGTAGCTGATCACCAGCCGGCGGGAGCGGCGCACCTGCGGGGCCTCCCCGAACTCGGTGTGCTTCCAGAGCACGCCGTAGTCCTCCTCGTGCATGCACACCGCGTGCGGGATCTCCATGGGGTGGCCCTCGTCGTCGGCCACGAACGCGTCGAAGTACTTGATGACCCCCAGGCAGTCGCAGCCGAGCTTGAGGGAGTTGGCGTTCTTGCCGAGCAGGTACTCCCCGGCGTCGAAGTAGCTGATCCAGAAGCGGGTGTTCGTGGTGTCCCCGTAGGGCACCACCATCTCCGGCACGGAGCCGCGGTAGAGCACCGAGCGGTCCTCGGGCTGCTCCCCGGTGTCGTCGCGGAAGGTGACCTGGTTGAGCACCAGGCCCTCCTGGGCGTTGAAGCCGATGCGCAGCTTCCAGTTCTCCCAGGTGACGTGGGTGCCGTCGACCTGGAAGGACGGGCCCTCCGGCTGGACGATGTCGAGGGGCTTGAGGGTGGTCCGGGCCGGGCCGACGTGCTCGGGGGTGTAGTTGGCGTCCGCCATGGGCACGGGCACGTCGCCGTCGTCCTCGACCCGGATGACCTCCCCGGCCGTGAGGTCGATGTGCACGATGAGCCCCTCGACGGGGTGGCCCCACGGGTTGTCGCCCTCGAAGCGGCGGTGGAAGGTCAGGGAGCGCATGACCCGCTTGCCCGTCTCGTCCTCCCGCGGGAAGAAGCCGGGCGCCAGCGGGGCCACGAACGTGTGCGTGGTGTCCTCGATCCCCCGGCGGGCCATGGCCTCCTGCCAGCGCGGATCGGCCATCACGATCTCCGCGGCGCGGTCGTACTCCTCGAACATGTACTGCGCCTGCCCGTAGGGGTGCTCCCCCGTCCGCAGGGTCTCGACCGAGAGGACCGCACCGGCGGTCACGGAGACGAGCACGCGCCGCGTCTCGGCGGTGTCGGTGTCCAGCAGCGTGATGTCGAGCGACCGGTCGAAGTCGTCGCCGTCCGTGTGCGCCAGGACGACGGACTTCGGGGGCTCCACGGGCATCACCCGGGGGAACCGGGTGGACGGGCGCAGGAGGCCGGCCTGCTCCAGGACGGCGCGGGCCGCGGAGATCTCGGCGGCGGTCAGCATGTCGAGCGGGTGGGTGACCCCGAGCTCGGAGGGCGAGGTGGTGAGAGCGGTCTGCTGCACGGTGGTACTCCTTCGGCGGGAACGGGTGCGACCCCGGGTGGGAACACGATCAGTGTGAGCGCGGACACAGCCCCGGGAGCGGGCCCGAGGCGTTCACTGCACGCGCCGTCAACGGGCGTGCGCGGGCGGTCAAGGGAACCGCGTTCCGGGCGGCGTGGCCTACCGTGGGCCCAGGGAAAAGCCGGCGCGACGGGAAGGACAGCAGTGGAACGGGAGGACAGCGCCCGGCGCGCGGACCGGCGGCCGGTCGACGAGGAGGAGCAGCTCGGGCTGGCGGAGGGGCTCGCACGCCGGCTCGACCGGCCGATGGGCGTGCTGGGCGTCCTGTTCCTGTTCGTGGTGCTGGGCCAGCTGCTGGCCGAGGACGAGGGGCTCGTGGCCCTGCTCAACGTGGTCGGCTGGCTCTTCTGGGCCGTGTTCGTCGGGGAGTTCCTGCTCCGGGCCTACGTGGCCCGGTTCTCGGCCCGGTTCTGGAAGCGCAACTGGTGGCAGGTGCTGTTCCTGCTGCTGCCCTTCCTGCGCTTCGTCCGCGCGCTGCAGGCCGCCCGGCTGCTCCGGCTGACCCGGCTCACCCGGGCGGGGAGCGTGCTCTCGGCCGGGGTGCGCGGCTCGCGCTCCGCGGGGAAGCTGCTGTCCAGCCGGATCGGCTGGCTCGCGGCGGTCACCGGCGTCGTGGTGCTGGTCTCCAGCCAGCTGCTGTACGTCCTCGGCCACTACGCGGAGTACGGCCCGGCGCTCTCCGACGCGGCGATGTCCACGGTCACGGGCCGGGAGCTCGGGGCGCAGGGCGGCTTCCCCCGCGTGCTGGAGGTGGTGCTGGCGCTCTACTCGGTGGCCGTCTTCGCCACCCTCGCCGGCTCCGTCGGGGCGTACTTCCTCCGGGGCGAGGCCGCGGCCGGATCAGAGGCTGCCTCGCAGCCCGGACCGGGGTCCGCACCGGGGTCCGGGACCGGCCACTATGCGGGCCGGGAGAGCGCCGAGTAGGCTGGGGCCGACCGAACAGATCAGCAGGCTGTCCATCCGGCCCGGAGGGGACGGCCCTGAGAAGGAGGATCGATGAAGGCTCTGACATGGCAGGGAAAGCGCTCCGTGAGCGTCGAGGAGGTCCCGGATCCGCAGATCCAGGAGCCCACGGACGCGATCGTCCGGATCACCTCGTCCGGGATCTGCGGGTCGGACCTGCACCTGTACGAGGTGCTGGGCCCGTTCATGGACAAGGGCGACATCATCGGCCACGAGCCGATGGGCATCGTCGAGGAGGTCGGCTCGGCCGTCACCCACATCAAGGCCGGGGACCGTGTGGTCATCCCGTTCAACGTCTCCTGCGGGCACTGCTTCATGTGCAACCAGGGGCTGCAGTCGCAGTGCGAGACCACGCAGGTCCGCGAGTACAACAGCGGCGCGGCGTTCCTCGGCTACTCGCGGCTCTACGGCTCGGTGCCGGGCGGCCAGGCCGAGTACCTCCGGGTGCCGCACGCCGACTACGGGCCCATCAAGGTCCCCGAGACCGGTGAGGACGAGCGGTACCTGTACCTCTCCGACGTGGTGCCCACCGCGTGGCAGGCCGTGAAGTACGCCGCTCCCCCGGAGGGCGGCTCCCTGGCCGTGCTGGGCCTGGGGCCGATCGGCCAGATGTCCGCCCGGATCGGCCGGCACCTGGGCTACCGCGTGCTCGCGGTGGACCCGGTCGCCGAGCGCCGGGCGATGGCCGAGCGCCACGGCATCGAGACGCTGGATTCCTCGGGCGACGTGGCCGAGCGGCTGAAGGACCTCACCGATGGCCGCGGTCCGGACTCCGTGGTGGACGCGGTCGGGATGGAGGCGCACGGCTCCCACGTGGCCGGCGTGGCGCACAAGGCGGTGGGACTGCTGCCGTCCCCGCTGGGCCGTAAGGCGATGGAGACGGCCGGGGTGGACAAGCTCGACGCGCTGTACACCGCCATCGACGCCGTCCGGCGCGGCGGGACGATCTCGCTCAGCGGCGTGTACGGCGGCATGAAGGACCCCATGCCGATGCTCACGCTGTTCGACAAGCAGGTCCAGATGCGCATGGGCCAGTGCAACGTGAAGTTCTGGATCGACGAGCTCCTGCCGCTCGTGGACGACCCCTCGGACCCGCTGGGCGTGCTCGACCTGGCGACCCACCAGGTGCCGCTGGCGCAGGCGCCCGAGATGTACGAGAAGTTCCAGAAGAAGGAGGACGGCTGCATCAAGGTGGTGCTCAAGCCGTAGCCCCGCCCATCGCGGACGTGCCGCCGGCCCCCGTTCCTCGCGAAGGACGGGGGCCGGCGCGTGCCCGGCCCCCGGCGCTCACCGGCAGTGCCCGGCCGGCCGCGCCGGGCCCACGAGTTCGGCTCGCCCTGTTCAGCCCGACCCGTGCAACCCACCGGGTCCAGTTCGCCCGGTTCAGCCCACCGAGTTCAGCTCGACCTGCTCAGCCCACCGTGATGCGCACCCGGGCGGGCAGCAGGGCGTCGAGGTCGCCGTCCAGGGCGAGGGCGGGCGTGGACGAGCCGAGGGCCGCGTCCGGGACGCCGTGCACCGCCATGCGCAGGGCGAGCTCCGTGGTCAGCCACGGGGTGGTGCCGTAGCCGGGGTTGCCCTGCGCCTCCAGCACGCCGGGGAAGCTGCTCCCCTCGTGGGTGGTGAACGTGCCGCGGGTGGTCCAGGACCAGCCGGTGAGCACGTCGCCCACCGGGCCCGTGCCGACCTGGGGCAGGACTCCCGACAGGACGCCGGCGAGCCCCGCGCGCACCGGGTGCGGCAGGCCGGTGGCGAGCCCGGCGAGCGCCTGGAAGGCGGCCACCGCCTGCGCCGCGGCGAGGCGCCCGGCGCCCCGGAGCCCGCCCGAGCGGCCGACGGCCATGGCCTCGCGGAAGGCCACGGGGCGGGCGGCGGCCCCCGGGACGGGGCTGAGGGCCTGGGTGCGGTGCACCACCGGGGGGTTGATCGCCGCGAGCGGGCTCATGGCCGCGAGCACCCGGCCGTCGGCGGTCCGGGCGCGCAGGCGCAGGGGACTGAACGCACGGACGGCGTCGGGGTCCGCGGCGGTCCCGCTGCCGGGCGCGGGGTCCGGCAGGCGGGCGGCGACGTCCCCGGTGCGGGCCGGGTCGGGGTCACGCAGCACCTCGACGAGGCTCTGCACGGTCCCGCCCGAGACCGACTCCGAGAACCCGGTCCCCGGCGGGGTGCGCACGGAGGTCACGAGGTCCGCGGTGCGCAGTGTCTCGCCGCGGGCGGCGGCGTGCCGGCGGGCGGCGTCGACGAGGACGTCGGCGGGCAGGGCCTCGAAGCCGGCCGTGTGCACCAGGGCCACCCCGGCGGCCCGCGCGGCCCCGTGCAGCTCCCGGTCCGTCCGGTGCACGAGCTGGGACTCGCCCGTCACGTCGACGTAGTGGGTGCCCTCCGCGACGCACGCGGCGAGCACCGGGGGCGCCAGCCGCGTGTAGGGTCCGGCGAGATCGACCAGCACGTCGGCCCGGCGGACGAACGCACGCAGGGAGCCGGGGTCCGCGATGTCGGCGTGCAGGACCTCGGGGACGGGGAGGTCGCGCTCGGCGCACAGGGCGCGCACGCGCTCGGGGTCCCGGGCGCCGACGACGACGTCCACCCCCGCCTCGGGCGCCCGCGCCAGGAGATGGGCCAGCGCCGTGCGACCGGTGATGCCGGTGGCGCCGAGCAGGCCCACGACGGGCCGGGAGTTCTCGTGGGGTTTCATCCGGCCACTCTAGGGGACCGGCTGGGCGGCCGGGCGGGAGCGGGAGCGGGAGCATTCGCCAGGAGCGCCCAGCGCCGCTCCGTCCCTGGTGGCGGTCAGGTCCAGGGCCTACCGTGGCGGTCAAGGATCCGCACTCCGCCCACCTGCGCTCCACCACCTGCGCTCCCTCGGCCATCGCCGCTCGACCGGCGCCACTCGAGAAAGGCCCTTCCGTGACCGCCACCCCTGCCTCCCCCGCCGGCACCCGCCGTACCGACCCGCGGCCCACCACCGCGGACCGCGTCCGTCAGGTCGTGGTCACCGTCAGCGAGATCGCGTGCCTCCTGGGCACCCTCGTGGGGATCGGGGTCTTCGGCACCCGGGTCGAGGAGTCCTCCGGCGGCAGCCTCTCCGCGGACGCCACCCTGCTCGCGCCGGCCGGCACGGCGTTCTCGATCTGGTCGGTGATCTATCTGGGGCTGTTCGCCTACACCGTCTGGCAGTGGCTGCCCTCCCGGACCACGGACCGCCGCGCGCGGGCCACGGGCGGGCTCGCGGCGGCCTCCATGCTCCTCAACGCCGGCTGGCTGCTGGTCACCCAGCAGGGCTGGATCTGGACGAGCGTCGGGGTCATCGTCGCCCTGGTCCTGATCCTGGGCCTGCTGGTGGACCGCCTGACGCGCGTCCCCGGCCGGCGCGGCCCGCTCGACCTGGTGGTGGTCGACGGCACCTTCGGTCTGTACCTGGGCTGGGTGTCCGTCGCGACGGCGGCCAACGTGGCGGCCGCCCTCGTGGCCTCGGGCGTGTCGCAGGAGGGCCGGGGCGCCGAGTGGATCGGCGTCGCCGTCGTGCTCGTGCTCGCCGTGGTCGTCGCCGCGATCCAGCGGCGGGTCGGCGGCCGCTGGGCCGTGGCCGCCGCGGCCGCGTGGGGGCTGTCCTGGATCGCGATCGGCCGGGCCACGGACGAGCCGCGGTCCATGATCGTGGCCTGGGGCGCGGCCGCGGCCGCGATCCTGGTGGTGCTGGCCACGGCGTACTTCCGCCGGCGCGCCGACCTCCCGCAGGATGCCGGCCAGCAGGGAGCAGACCGGCCCGGTGCCGATCAGCACGGGGCCGACCGGGGAGCGGACACCGCCCGGCCGGTGGACGAGCAGCGCTGAGGCCGTCACTCCGGGACGCCGCCGGTCCTGGCGCCGCCGGTCAGCCGCGCAGCCGCAGGAGCGCCCGCACGGCCGCGTCCCCGTAGCCGCCGCCGAACCGGACGGCGTGCACCAGCAGCGGCGGCAGCTGGTACCACGGCACCCGGTCCTGCCAGCCGGACGCGAGCGGGTGCTCGGCGTCGTAGGCGGCCAGGCACTCCTCGTCGAAACCGCCGAAGAGCAGCATCATCGCGATGTCGACCTCGCGGTGCCCCCAGTAGGCCGACGGGTCGATCAGCCAGTTCCGCCCGGCGGCGTCGACGAGCCGGTTCCCGGCCCACAGGTCGCCGTGCACGAGGGTGGGCGGCTCCTGCGGTCCGGCGAGCTCCTGGGCCCTGGGGGCGAGCTCGTCGAGCAGGTCCGCGGCGCGCGGGTCGATCCGGCCGGCCCCGAGCGCGTCCCGCAGCAGCGGGCGGATCCGCCGCTCGAGCAGGAACCCCGCCCAGTCCTGCGTGGGGGACAGGTCCACCCCGAAGGAGCCGATCCGCCCGGGCAGCTCCGGGTCCAGGGCGCCGAAGGCCCTGCCCTGCGCACGGTGCAGGGCCGCGAGCCCGCGCCCGCACTCCTCCTCGGTCCCGGGAGGGCGCCGGCCCGGGGCCTCGTCGATCCACTCGAGGACGATGCCGTCGTCCGTCCAGCGCACGACCTCCGGCACCCCGAGGAACTCCGGGGCGTGCTCCCGCAGCGCGTGCAGGCCGGCGACCTCCGCCGCCATCATCCCGGCGGGCGGGTCCGCCATCGTCTTGGCGAACAGGAGTCCTCCCGCCGCCTCCAGGCGGAAGGCCGACGCGGTGTCGCCGCCGCCGAGAGGCGCCGCCCGTTCCACCCCGAGGCCGTCGACGAGGTCGTGCGGGAGGTCGTGCAGCGGGCCGGCCGCCCGGTCGGAGGTGCTCATGGCGTCCGCCCTACTTCCCTGTGGTCTGGGGCGGGTCGTGGCTCGCGTCCTGGGGCGCGTTCCTCCCCGCGTCCTTCGCCGTCTCCTTCGCCGCGTCACGCCCCGCGTCCTCCACCGCGTCCTTCACTGCGCTCTCTCCCGGGTTCCTCGCCGCGTTCTCCTCCGCGGCGCTGCCGGGGTCGACGTCGGCGCGGGCCCGCGCCCGCACCACGGCGTCGACGGCGCGGATGAACCCGAGGTGGCTGAAGGCCTGCGGGAAGTTCCCGGCGAGCCGCCCGCCGGCGGGGTCGTACTCCTCCGCGTAGAGGCCGAGGTCGTTGGCGTAGCCCACGAGCTGCTCCAGGAGCTCGCCGGCGTCGTCCATCCGCCCGCTGCGGGCGTACTGCTCCACGAGCCAGAACGTGCAGATGAGGAACGGGTACTCGTCGCCCTCGAGACCGTCCAGGCCGGAGGCGGTCCGGTAGCGGTGCACCAGTCCGTGCTCGCCCCGCAGGTCCCGTTCGATCCGGGCCACGGTGCCGAGCATCCGCGGGTCGTCGTAGGCCACGAAGCCCGTGTGCGGCAGCTGCAGCAGCGAGGCGTCCACCTCGGTGTTCTCGTAGGTCTGCGTGAACGTGTTCAGCTCCGCGTCGAAGCCGTGCTCCATGATCTCGGCGCACAGCCGCTCCCGCAGCTCCCGCCAGCGCTCCACCGGCCCGGAGAGCCCGTGCTCCTCGACGGCGCGCACCCCCTGGTCGAAGGCCGCCCACATCATGGCGCGCCCGTGCACGAAGAACGCGGAGGGTCCGCGCATCTCCCAGATCCCGTGGCCGGCCCGGTCGAAGTTGCGCTCGCAGAAGCGCAGCAGGTTCTTCTGCAGCCCCCACGACCACCGGTCCTCCTCCACGCCCGCGTCCCGGAGGGCGGCGAGCGCCAGCATGACCTCCCCGACGACGTCCGCCTGGTACTGGCCCACGGCGCCGTTGCCGATCCGCACGGGAGTCGACTCCTCGTACCCCCCGAGGTGGTCCAGCTCGCTCTCGGGCAGCTGCCGCTCCCCCGCCAGGCCGTACATGATCTGGATCTGGTCGGGGTCCCCGGCCACGGCCCGCAGCAGCCAGTTGCGCCAGTGCAGGGCGCCGTCGGTGAAGTCGTGGGCGACGAGCACCTCGATGGTCAGGGCGGCGTCCCGGAGCCAGGTGTAGCGGTAGTCCCAGTTGCGGCTGCCCCCGAACTCCTCGGGCAGCGAGGTGGTGGGGGCCGCCACGATCCCTCCGGTGCCCCGGTGGGTGAGGGCCCGGAGCACGAGCAGCGAGCGCAGGACCGCCTGCTCGTGGCGCTTGTGCGTGCTCACGTGGGAGGACCACTCGGTCCAGAAGGACACCGACCGGTCGAGGGCGGCGGCGGGGTCCACGGGGACGGGCAGCCCGTGGTGGGACTCGTGCCAGGTCAGCACCCAGTCGAGGGACTCCCCCGCCGAGAGCGGGAAGCGCCCGCCGAGCCGGTCGGCGACAGCGCCCTCCTCGTCGTCGGCGTGCCCCGGTTCCTCCGGATCGGTCCTCTCGAGCGGGTCGGCGCGGGGGAAGTCCTCGGGGTGCAGCATGGGCCCCGTCAGGAGCAGGGCGTCCGGACCGGCGATCGACAGGTGTCCGCACGTGCCCTCGCCGTCGATGTCGACCCGCCGGGTCCAGGGCAGGGCGCGGCCGTAGTCGAAACGGATCCGCAGGTCGTGCTCCACCTCGACCGTTCCCGAGACGCACTCGACCCGCCGGACGAGGTCGGCGTGGTCCGGGTGGTCGTCCCGGGCCGCCACCGGGGGCAGGAAGTCGGTCACCACCACGGTCCCGGTGGGGGTGCGCCACGTCGTCTCGAGCACGAAGGTGCGGGGCAGGTAGCGGCGCGAGGTGACCTCGCCGTCGACGGCGGAGATCTTCCAGCGCCCGTCCTCGGGCGTCCCGAGCAGGGCCGCGAAGACGGACGGCGAGTCGAAGCGGGGGAAGCACAGCCAGTCGACGCTGCCGTCCCGGGACACGAGAGGCCCGGTGTGCAGGTCGGACAGCAGCGCGTAGTCCTCCAAGGGGGTGGACGGGGACAGGGTCGCGTCGTCGCTCATCCACCCATTCAACCAGCCGCGGCCCGTCGTGCGCCGGACACGGCCCCGCCACCGTCGCTCGGCGACGACCGGGGCCGGCAGCACGGGAGGCGCGGCTCCCGGGGTACCGTGCAGACATGACGAGCATCAGGACCCTGATCATCCTCGGCGCCACCGGCGACCTCACGTCCCGCCTGCTCCTGCCGGGCCTGGGCACGCTCCTGAGCACGGCGCCGGAGCTGCGGATCGACGTGGTCGGCTCCTCCCGGGAGCCCGCGGAGCACTGGGAGCAGGTCGTGGCGGAGGCCTTCGACTCGGTCGGCGCGACCGGACCCGCCGCCGCGCACACGCGGGACAGCGCCCGCTACGTGCCGGGCGACGTCACCGACGCCGGCGACCTCGAACGCCTCCTCGACGGCGTGGAGGGTCCCGTCTGCCTGTACTTCGCCCTGCCGCCTGCGGTCACCGCGCAGGCGTGCGAGGTCATGGCCGGGATGGAGCTGCCGGAGGACCTGGTGCTGGCCCTCGAGAAGCCGATCGGCTCCGACACGGAGACCGCCCGGGAGCTGAACCGGCTCGTGGGCCGGCTCGTCCCGGAGGAGCGGACCTTCCGGGTGGACCACTTCCTGGGCATGCCGGCGGTGCTCAACTTCGTGGGGCTGCGCTTCGCCAACCGGCTGCTGGAGCCGCTCATGAGCCGGGAGCACGTGGAGTCCGTGGAGATCGTCTTCGACGAGACCCTGGGCCTGGAGGGCCGCGCGGGGTTCTACGACGCCACGGGAGCGCTGCGGGACATGATCCAGTCCCACCTGCTGCAGGTCATGGCCCTCGTCATGATGGAACCGCCCTCCTCGTTCGACCAGGTGGAGATCCCCACGCTGACCAGCCACGTGCTGCGGGCCGCGAAGCTGTGGGAGGGCGACGTCGCGGCGGCCGCGGCCCGGGGCCGCTACACCGCGGGCAGCGTGGACGGCCGCGAGCTGCCCGACTACACGGGCGAGGACGGGGTGGACCCGGAGCGCGGGACGGAGACGTTCGCGCAGCTGGTGCTCGAGGTCGACACGTGGCGCTGGAACGGCGTGCCGGTCACCCTGCGCTCGGGCAAGGCGGTGGGCAACCCCCGCCAGGAGATCGTCATCACGTTCCGCCGCCCGCCGCACGACTACGAGCAGCTGCCCCACTCGGGCGACGTGGCGCCGAACGTCCTGCGCATGGGTCTCGAGGAGGAGCAGCTGAGCCTGGAGCTCAACGTGGGCGGACCCTTCGACTCCCGCGGGATGACCCGGGTGACGCTCTCGTCCGGAATGGCCCGGCCCGGCCTGACCGCCTACGGCAGCGTGCTGCGGGGCATCCTCGAGGGCGACCACACCTTCAGCGTCCGCGGGGACGCGGCGGAGCAGGGGTGGCGCATCGTCGAGGAGGTGCTGACCGCCTTCGAGGACGGCCGGGTCCCGCTGCTCGAGTACCCAGCCGGCAGCTCCGGACCCGTCTGAGTGGGTCCGCGCAGGCCGGCGGTTCCCCGTCGTCGGGATCCCTCCCCGGACCCGCTGGGCGCCCCGCCGGGGTCTCCCCCGGGGACTTCCGCCGGAGTCCCCGGCGACAGGCCGCGGGGTGCCGGGACGCCCTGGGGACGCCCCGGCACCCGAGGGGTCAGAGGTCGCCGATGGCGGAGCCGAGCAGGCGGACCGGCTCGAAG
>NZ_LQBK01000038.1 GCF_001483755.1 Kocuria rosea subsp. polaris | reverse complement strand
GGCCCGCCCACCTCGCACCGAGGCGGGCGGGCCGCCGCCGTCGTCGTGCCGGGTCCCGGCGGCCCTCGGGCTCCAACATCTCCATCAGTAACCTTCCGGATTGTGGGTGCAGAACCCGGAGGCGCTCCTACACTGCCGTCATGGGCCAGACCGTGCTCTTCGGGATCGTCGCCTCGAGCGCCCTCGTCATCGGGGCGCTGGTAGGGGTGCGCTTCGAGCTGCCCAAGCGCGTGCTCGCCATCCTGCTGTCCTTCGCCGCCGGCGCCCTCATCACCGCGCTGGCCTTCGAGCTGTTCGAGGACGCCTACGAGCGCGGCGGCCTGCCGCTGGCCGTCGTCGGGCTGTTCGCCGGCGCCGTGGTCTTCACGGCCCTGAGCGCCCTCCTGGACCGCTGGGCGCAGCCGGGCCCCCGGGCCGAGGACGCCGAGAAGCAGGAGGGCAGCGCCAAGCTGGACACCGATGCCGCCGCGGACCGGAAGGCGCCGACGGCGGCCTCTGCGAGCGGCGGGGCCGGGCTCGCCCTGCTGGCCGCCGTCACCCTCGACGGCGTGCCCGAGAACGTGGCCCTGGGCGTCTCCCTCACCGAGGGGACGGGCGGGCTGGCGCTGCTCGCGGCCATCTTCGTGTCCAACCTGCCCGAGTCCCTGGTCGGCGCCGCCTCGATGCGCGAACAGGGCATGTCCCGGGGCAAGGCCGTGCTGCTCTGGACGGTCTGCGGCGTGCTCCTGGTGCTGGCCGTGCTGGTCGGCGCCGGCCCGCTGGCCGGCAGCGATCCCGAGACGATCTCCCTGCCGCTGGCCTTCGCCGCCGGCGCCGTGATCGCGTCCCTGGCCGACACCCTGATGCCGGAGGCGTACGAGCACGGCGGCCCGGCGGTGGCCCTGAGCACCGCGTCGGGCTTCGCGCTGTCCTTCGCCCTGTCCCTCGCCTGAGCACCCCGCTCGTGAGCGTTCTGCTCCTGAGTCCCCTGCACGGGAGCACCCCGTCCTGAGTGCTCTGCTCCTGATTGCCCTGCACGGGAGCACCTTGTCCTGAGCGCTTTGCTCCGGAGTGCCCTGCACGGAAGCCTCCGTCCCTGCGCCCCCTGCTCCGGAGCACCCCGTGCGGGTCCTCGAGGCCGCCCTGCCGCGCGTCCCATGGAACGCCCGGGCCCCGTCCGTGGCAGAGTCGAGGCGTGAACACCGACGAAAAACGCATCGCCCTGCTCATCGACGCCGACAACGCCCCGGCGGCCAAGATCGACGTGGTCCTCGCCGAGGTGGCCCGCCACGGCGCCGCGAACGTCCGGCGCGCCTACGGCAACTGGAAGAGCCCGCACCTGCAGCAGTGGGAGGCGGTGCTGCACGCGTACGCGATCCGCCCGATCCAGCAGTTCGCCTACAGCACCGGCAAGAACGCCTCGGACATGGCCATGGTGATCGACGCCATGGACCTCCTCTACGCCGGATCGGTCGACGGCTTCGCGATCGTCTCCAGCGACGCCGACTTCACACCGCTGGTCATGCGGATCCTCACGGACGGGCACAAGGTCTACGGCTTCGGCCAGCGGCAGACCCCGGAACCGTTCATCAACGCCTGCTCGCAGTTCACCTACGTGGAGAGCCTGGGGGAGCCCGCCGAGGAGAAGCCCGGGGAGGCGCCGGCGGCGGCCCCGCAGCAGGCTCTGCGCGGGGACGCGCGGCTGGTCCGGATGCTGCGCAGCGCGGTGGACGCCGCCAGCGGCGACGACGGCTGGGCGCACCTCGGCGCGGTCGGCCAGCAGATCGGCAACCAGGCCTCCTTCGACTCCCGCAACTACGGGTACCGCAAGCTCAGCGACCTCATCGAGGCCACCGGGCTCTTCGACGTCCGCCGGCAGAACCCGGGGGTCCAGGTGCGGGACAGCCGCCGCCGCTGACCCGCGACGGTGCACCCGTCTCGGCAACCCCGGTAGACCTCAAGACACCGTCTTCGAGTTAAAGCCACATGCGGTGTGCGGTCGACGCCACTGGCGTGTCCGCTTTGCTATGGTGATCGGCAAGTGGAGCCTCCAGGTTCCTTAGTGGCCGATCGCTGTTAGGTGTGAACCGCGTACCGGGCAGGATATGAGCCCGCCGAGTACGGCAAGTCGAGGAATCGTCATGTCGGAATGCTCGAAGGTCCATTACACCAGCCGTCGGACTGCTGTGGTTGCGATGAAGGCAATAGCCCGCCGTTACGCAAGTCGCGGCCTTGATGGCCCCAAGGGGGCGTATTTCTGCAGTTCGTGCCGGTGCTGGCATCTCACGTCCAAGGCTGGAGTACGGACTCCGTCATGGGAGAGGCCACGTGCTCGTCGCTGAAAGCGGCACGTCCGTGCCATTAGCTTCAGGAAGCGCACAATTCGCTAAGATACCCTGGCCGGTACGAAGGCGGGCCGGCCGCTAAGAAGGCAGCGCTTGTGCCGAAAGACGCAGGGGTGGGATAGCCGACGCGTAGGCTGAGGTAAGGCGAGCAACTCACCAACACGCACGAGATCGGGGCGAGTATCCCATGACCAAGGAGAAGTTGGATGGTCTCTGGTGGCTTCCAGAGAATCCTGACAAGCAAGTAGCGGGGACGCTGGTCGTATTCGGCAATGGTCGGCAGGAGTTGCGGCTGATCGGTAGTCTTCGCGACCCTTGGTCGGGCGCCGAGGTCACCCAACGGGATGACGGTTCAGCTGTCACTCAAATGACCAGAGGGTCCATCGAGCAGAACGGGTTGTATCCGCGTATTCACGGCGTGGTGGGAACAACGAACTACGATCTCGAGGACTGCTTTCAATTGGCTTCCACTATGAACCTCTTCGGGGGAGTGGGGGCCGAACGGATCCACGTCCATCAGAGTTTCTCGAACGTGCTGTTCGAGGTGGATGAAGAAGTGGCGTTCAGTCGTGCTCAGATTTCTCTGCTTGGTCTGGCGTATTGGGTGATGGAGACGGGGCTCGAGGAGTCAATGACCTTCAAAGAAGAGAAGGCAGGCAACATCACCGATATCGCTCACCAAATCAAGATCTCCCATGTCCCCGATGTCAAGTTCACCGGACCTGACGGTGAGAATCTTCGCTTCTCGCACACATACACGATGGGGGGTGACCGTCGGACTGAGCTTCGGTTCACCCAGGATTTCAAGTTTGTAGTGGAGCCCGACTCACTGCGCGCACCAGGAGAGTACATGAAGGTGAGCTCAGCGCTACAAGATCTCTTGACGATCGCGATCGGACGCCCGTCGGTCCTTCGAGAGGTCGTCTTCCGACATCCAGACACCAAGCGAGTTTTGGGAGAGAAGGAGTACTACCCCGCGATCGTCAATAGGGCGCAATGGGCCGTTCGTCCTGCTAAGCGGAAGAAGCCTCTCAGTCAGAACGACGTAATCTTCAACCTGGACGATTTCGGTGGTCCCGAGAAGGTGACCAAGTGGTTGGAGGTTGCCAGTGCGAACAGGTCAACTCTCTCGCGTGTGATGGCGACGAAGTACTCGGTAGATATGTTTGCAGGCGACTTGTTCTTCAGTTGCGCTGCCGCCCTCGAGGCCTACGACAGGACTATGTTCGCCGACGACATATATTACGTAGATCGCCTTAATACTACAGTCGCGTTTGTAGGGCATGTCCGTGGGCTCTGTAGTGATGTTGCCTGGCGCGGTGCTGGTGTTTACGGCGCCAGCGGGAACGGTCCAGGACGATCTGCGGCTCCGGTGGTGCGGCCCAGATCAGCAGGACGAGCAGGTGCCGGATCTCGGGCAGGCTCAGCGCGATCAGTTCACTACCGCCGGGGCGGCCCCCCTTTTTGCCGCTGCCCGGGCGCGGGTGACGGTGAGGAAGGCGTGGGCGAGCATCGCTAGGGTGATGTGCCGGTACCACCCGGTGTACTGGCGCACCTGGTACTGGTCGAGTCCGGTTTGGCCCTTGGCGGTCTGGAAGGTCTCCTCGATCGACCACCGGGTCCCGGCGATCCGGGCCAGCTCGGCCAGGCTCACCCGTCGGGGCCCGTAGCAGAGGTAGTAGGCGATCTCGGTGGGGTCGCTGAGTGAGCGGCGGGCCAGCAGCCAGTACTCACCGTCAGGGTCGAGCATGCCGTTGATCCTGGCACGGGCCCATCCATACCGTCGCTCTCCCTTGCTCCCGATTCCGGCCGTGCGTACCCGCCAGGCCTGGGCGGGTAGGGACGCAATGAGCTCTTTGGCTCGCACCTGGTGCCAGGCCAGAGGCCCGGCCTTGGGCACCACGGCCTGGGTGGAGGGTACGCCCAGCACGTAGTGCAGGCCGGTCTCCTCCACGGCCCGGCGGAAGGACCAGGCCTGGCCGTAGACGGCATCAGCGGTCACCCATCGGGCTGGTACGTGCCCGGCCACGGCGGCCTCGATCATGGTCGCGGCCAGTTCCGGCTTGGTGGCGAAGCGGCGTTCGTCCGGAATGCCGGCGGCCGCGCAACGGGGTCGGTCATCAGTCCAGGCCTTGGGCAGATACAGCTCCCGGTCCAGGAACGTGCGCCCGAGGGCGGTGGCGTAGGTGAGGAACACCCCGATCTGGCAGTTCTCGGTCCGTCCGGCCGTGCCCGAGTACTGGCGGGCGACCCCGGCCGAGCGAGTGCCCTTTTTGAGGAACCCGGTCTCGTCCACCACCAGCACCCCGTCCGGGTCCCCGAGGTAGGACAGCACGTAGGCCCGCAGGTCATCGCGCAGCGCATCCGGGTCCCAGTCCGTGGTCGAGAGCAGCCGTTGCATCGCATCCGGTGTCTTCTGGCCGGCTTGTTCGGAGATGGTCCAGGAGTTCTTCCGCTCCACGCCCGAGAGCAGCCCCTGCAGGTAAGCCATCGCATTAGCCCGCGGCTCCGCCCTCGCGAACCGCGCACCGATCAACCCCCCGACCTCATCCAGCCCCTGGGCCCACTCCGCCACATCGGCCACCACCACGTTGTCGCCCATCACACCATGATGAAACGGACAGCTATTCCCTCACAAGCGCGACTGTAGTATTAAGCGTTGCGCTCAACGCGTCGGTGCGCCTTTCACTTCTTTGGTGTGCGACGTGGACAGTTGGGCCACGTTGGTGAAGAAAAATCGAAACACCGTTGCGCACCACAATGCAGAGATTGCAGACGCTACGACGGCGCAGATCGTACTCGGACGGTCTGCGTTCTGGCTCTATGTCTTCTGCCTGTTGCGCGATGTGGATGCGCCGGAAGTGGTCTTCGAGAAGCTGTCCGATCAGCCATCTTTCGACCGCCTAACCAGCGACTTGGCCGGTGTGCTCGCGGCGCCGTAGGCGCCGTCTTGACTTGAACTAGCAACGTAACTCGTTGGGGTGCTTCATCCTCGTCACTGTGCCTGGGTGCACCCGGATGCTAAATTGTGTGGCTATAAGGGATCTGGTGCAGTTGTTCTCCCGGTCTGGCACGGCGTGCGTCTGCTGGCGACGTCGCGGGACTGTAGCGGTTCCTTTGGGTGTCTGCTCACTCTCTGGCGATAGTGCGAACCTTCGTGGTTCCTGACCTCCAGGGTGTGTCATGTTCGCTTTTCCTTCCTCCGCTGCGCCTACGCTTCCTCTTGCCGTTGATGCGGGGTGGCGTCTGTCTTTGTACCCCGATGCTGGGGAGGGCGGTGGCTGTTTCGTAGCATCCCAGCGGCCCGACCGTTCCTACGTTGCTCCAGGGTCTGCCGTTGATCCCGAGCGAGCCGCCCAAGAGGCGGCACGCCGTGCTCGGGCCAAACTGCGGCGTTACTGCGCGGCCAATCGGCTGAACCGTCTGGGCACTCTCACCTACGGCGAACCTCGGTGCACTGACCCCCGCCTGGTGCGGGCACATGCTGGGCTGTTCTTCCGGCAACTGCGCGACAGCCTCGGCGGCGATCCTCTGCCGTATGCCTGGGTGCCGGAATTGCACAAGGACGGGGTGCACTTCCACGTGCACTTCGCCGTGGGGCGCTACATCTCGCGGCACCTCATCAGCGAGGCGTGGGGCCGTGGGTTCGTGCACATCAAGCTGCTGGGGGATCTGCCGGTCGGTTCCGGCTCGCTCGGTGAGGCTCGTCTGGCGGCGCGGTATCTGTCCAAGTACGTCACCAAAACCTTCACCGACCCGGGCACCCGCGCGCTGGGTATGCACCGCTACGACCTCGGTCAGGGCTTCCAGCCGAAGGTGACTCGTCTGCACGGGGACAGCCCCGGGTCGGTCATTGAGCAGGCATCCGGGGTTCTTGGTGCGGAGCCGGCGGTGCGCTGGAACTCTGATCAGGTGTTGTCCTGGGATGGCCCGCCGGCCATCTGGGCGCAGTGGGACATCTGATCGTGGGCGCGATCGATCCGTCCGTGGTGGCGGCATGGGTCAGCTCCACCTGTGCAGCACAAGGAGTACCGGAGAAGATCACCGATCCGGCGGCATTGCACGAGCTCGGTGTGCTGTTGGGGGCGAGGGCGGAGCGGTTGCGCGCGCACGGCGCCCCGGCGCCGAGCACGCGACCGGCCGCCCTGTCCTCACTGCCGCCAGTCGGGCACGACCCGATCGTGGTCCAGTCCGTGCCTCCCGAGGTGTGTGGCGGGCAGGATCGTGACGGAGTTCAAGACGGCTTTGACGATGGCGACCTGCCGGGAGAGGTTGAGGGACTTCCAGACTTCCTGTAGCTGCTGGCCCTGGCCGATGTACTCGGTGACCGCGTCACGTCGATTGAGCCGGTCGAACCGGCTCCTGGCGTCTTTGAGCTTCGCCTCGATCCGGTTCCGGGCGGTGCGCCATTCCTCCTTGGAGATTTCTCCGTCGGCCCACATGGTCGCCAGGTCGTCCAGGCGGCGCTTCTGCGTGTCGATTGTGTCGGCCAGGGTGCGGAGTTGGTCGTGGTCGATGCCGTCTTCGGTGAGCGCTTGGTCCATGGCGGGGGAGTCCAGGCGCAATAGCACGGCTTCGGTGATGAACTGCTCGAGCATTTCGGCGTAGATGTACACGCCCCCGCACCCGCCGAAGTCGGGGCCGGTGCGGCAGCCGTAGCGTCGGGTGTCGTAGCGCGGTGCCGAGTGCATCCGATTGCCGCACTTGCCGCACACCAGCAAGCCGGACAGCAGGTATCGGCGTGCACTGCGGTTGGTGCGTCGGGCCGGGTCCAGCAAGAGCCGTCGGAGCCTCTCGCCCTGTTCAGGGGTGATGATGGGTTCCCACTGGGCGGGGCCGATGATCTGCCCCTGGTGGACGCGCATGCCCCACATGCGCGGGCTGGTCAGTTGTGTCCGGAGCGTGTTGGTACGCCATTCCTTGCCCGCCACCGTCTTCACACCGGTCTCCTGCAACCAGCTCGCCAGCGACGTCAGGGTTTCCCCAGCCAGGGCGCGTGCGGCAAGCTCGGCGATGATAGGGGCCTCGGTGGGGTGGTGGCTCACCCGGTCGTCCTGGAAGCCGAACGGGCGCGGCCCGCCCATCGCGGGGCGTCCGGACTGGGCGATCTCCAATGCCTTGCGGGCGCCTCGGCGTCGCTTGGAGTCCGATTCGTTAGCGGCGACTGCGGCCAGCAGGCGGGCCATCAGCAGCCCGTCCCCGTGGACGAGGTCCACGTCTCCGGAGAGCGTGACCACGTCGCGGACCCCGGCGGCGGTGCAGGTGTCCACGAACCGTTCTAGCTCCACCGGGCGTCGGTGCAGCCGGTCCATGTGCCACACGATCACCCCGTCGCGGCGCCCTTCGGCGATGTCGGTGAGCATGCGTTCGTACTGCGGTCGTTTCTTGCCCGAGTAGGCCGAGATGTCGTCGTCGACGTACTCGTCTGCGACCTGCCAGCCGCGTCGTTGGGCCTCGGCGCGGCAGTCCTCCAGCTGGCGTGTCACTCCCAGTTCCTCGCCGGTGCGGTCCTGAGAGATGCGGGCGTAGATCGCCACCGCCGTCCTTGTCGTCATGGGGGCAGATTAGCCAATAGTCGGCAACCCGAGGTGGGTTCACTGTCATCACGCCGACCACCGTCGAGTCCCCACTGGACTCGCATCTCCCCATGCGGATTGTTGGGGATTTGCGAGTCCTGTGGGGACTCGGCGTCCAGGGGAGCGTTGGGGTGGGGGCTCGGCGTTCCCCGCGGCACCGGCGTGAGGACTCGGCGCAGGGAGGCGCTGGGGCGTGAGCGAGGGTCAGCGGGAGAGGGCCGGCGGGGCGTTGAGGTCGCGGGCGCTGAAGGTGTCGCAGGCGTCGAGGTCGCCGGTGCGGTAGCCCGCGTAGAACCACAGCTGCCGCTGGGCCGAGGCGCCGTGGGTGAAGTTCTCGGGGCTGACCCGGCCCTGGGTGGTCTCCTGGATGCGGTCGTCGCCGATGGCGGAGGCTGCGTCCAGGGCCTGGTCGAGCTCCTGCTGGGAGATGTCGCCCAGGTCCACGGCCCCGGAGGAGTCCCCGGCGGCGCCGCCCGCCCACAGCCCGGCCAGGCAGTCGGCCTGCAGCTCGACGCGCACGGCCCCGGACTCCGGGCCCTGCGGATCCTGCTGGGCGTAGCCGAGCGTGCCGATCTGGTTCTGGATGTGGTGGCCGAACTCGTGGGCGAGCACGTACTCCTCGGCCAGCGGGCCGCCCTCGGCGCCGAACTGGGTCTGCAGCTCGTCGAAGAACGCGATGTCCAGATAGGCGGTCTCGTCGGCGGGGCAGTAGAACGGGCCCACGGCCGAGGTCGCGGCACCGCAACCGGTGTTGGTGTGCCCCTCGAACAGCTGCACGCCGGGCATCACGTACTGCTCACCCGTGGCCTGCGGCAGGTAGTCCGTCCAGAACTGGTCGAGGCTCTGTGCGGTGGCGATCATC
Source organism: Kocuria rosea subsp. polaris (assembly GCF_001483755.1). Taxonomy (GTDB): domain Bacteria; phylum Actinomycetota; class Actinomycetes; order Actinomycetales; family Micrococcaceae; genus Kocuria; species Kocuria cellulosilytica. Next base: position 147,453 of record NZ_LQBK01000038.1, on the reverse strand, counting down.
CGGCAGTCGGTGTACTGGTTCGCGTCCGCACCCGTCCGGCAGCGCTCCGCCCGCTCCTGCTCCACGGCCGTCTGCGAGCCGGTGTCCTGCCCGCCCCCGCCGGTGATGGCGTCGATGCCGTCCTGGCCGAAGAGCAGGCCCACGACCAGCAGCAGCAGGCCGCCGCCGAGCCCGCCGCCCACGGCGATCCCGCGTCCGCGCCCGCCGCCGCTGCCGACGCGCGAGGCGTCCAGCTGAGAACTGTCGTCGAAGCTCATGGCTGAAGTGTAAGCCGTCTGATCATGGTCGCGGCGCTGCGTTCAGTCGAAGCCGCGGGCGGCGAGGGCCTGGCCGGTCCGCTCGGCGTAGGCGACCGTGGCGATCACCGCCGGGGTGACCAGCCGCACGGGATTGGGACGCAGGCCACGGGCCCGCACGGCGTCCCGGAGCTCGCCCACGGCCCCCACGATGAAGGGGATCGAGCGCAGCATCAGGGAGATCGCCAGGCCGATGCGCTCGGGATCCGCCCGGACCAGCCGCACCGGCGAGCACAGCCACACCACGCCGTCGAGCAGCTCCGGCAGGGGCGTGGTGTGCATCAGCACCCGGGTGACCACGAGGAAGACGACGATGGTCAGCACCACGTCCGCGGCCTGGGCCGCCCCGGCGGTGAGCACGTGGTAGACGGCCAGGAGGACCAGCACGGGCAGGGCCGGCGCGAGCCCGCGCCACCACTCCCGGGCGCCGATGCCTGCGGCGGAGCCCGCGACCAGCAGGACCACGGTCAGCGCGGTCGGCACCGGCCACGAGGGGGACAGCACCACGGCCAGGGTGACGGCGACGATGCTGAGGCCTTTCGCCCACAGCGGGGCGCGATGCAGGAGGGTCGTGCCGGGGGAGTAGCTGCCGAAGAGGTCCGGCCCCCGGCTCACGGGCGGAGCTCCTGCGGGAAGCCGTGGGCGCACCACTGCTCGTAGGCCGGCAGGACAGCCTCGGGCGGACCGTCCGCGACGAGGCCCCCCTCGTGCAGGACCAGTACGCGGGGTGCGGTCGCGGCCAGGCCGAGGTCGTGCGTGGCGATGACCAGCTGGTGCGGGAGGCCGTCGAGCAGCCGGATGAGCCGTCCCCGGTTGCGCAGGTCGAGCAGGGTCGTGGGCTCGTCGAGCACGAGCACCGCGGGCTCGACGGCCAGGACCGCCGCGAACGCCGCCAGCTGGCGCTCCCCGCCGGAGAGGTCGTAGATGCTGTGCTCGGCGCGGTGGCCGATGCCCACGCGCTCGAGCAGCTCGAGCGCGGCGCTCCGTCGTCGTCCCCGGGGCACGCCGGCCCCGCGCAGGGACAGCTCGACGTCCTCGACCGGGGTCGGCATCACCAGCTGGGAGAGGGGATCGGTGAACACGAAGCCCACCTGCCGCCGGGCCGCGCGCACGTCCCGGGCCACGTCCGTGCCGTGCACGGTGACCGTGCCCGACGACGGGCGGGCCAGGCCGTTGAACAGCCGCAGGAGCGTGGACTTGCCGGACCCGTTGAGCCCGACCACGGCCACCCGCTGCTCGTCCAGGCGCACGTCCAGGTCCTTGAGCAGGGTCAGCTCACCGGCGGTGGTGGGTGCCGTGACGGTGACGCGGGAGCACACGAGGGGCGCAGCCCCGGGGGTACCGGGCACGGGTCAGCGCGTGCCCGCGATCCGGGGGAACGCCTTGTGCACGCCCACGGCGATGACCGCGGCGAGCACCACCTTGACGAGGTCGCCGGGCCAGAACACGAGGTCGGCGAGGAACGCGTCCTGGAAGGGCAGGCGCGCGTTGGCCACCAGGCCGAGGATCCCGCCGATCCGGATCACCACGAAACCGGCCAGGGCCGCGGCCACGAGCCGCAGGGTGTAGGCGCCGGTGCGCTCGTAGCGGGCGTTGGTGGCGCCGCCGTCGTTGGCGCGGCGGGACGGGATCAGCCACTGGGCCACGTAGCCGGCCGCGGCCGCGGCGAAGGGGAAGGCCAGGATGTAGCCCGCCGAGGGGCCGGCGAGCACGCCGAGCCCGCCGCGGAAGCCGGCGAAGACCGGGACGCCGATGAGGCCGACCAGGACGTAGAGCGCCACCGCGAGGAGCCCACGGGTCCCGCCCAGGACCAGCCCGGTCAGGAACACGGCGAGGGTCTGCAGGGTCAGGGGCACCCCGGCCGAGCCGAGGGGGATCCCGGGGAGCACGGACAGGGCGGCGGTGAGCGCCGCGAACACGGCGATGTTCGCGAGGTCCTCGGCGGTGATGGCGCGGCGGCGTTCGACGTTGGTCATGGCTCCCAGACTAGGGCTTGCGGGCACCGGCGGCGGAACCGGTGCCCTTTCCGTCGGCGGGCCGGTCGCCGTCGTCGTCCTGCCGGGCGGCGTCGCGCTCCGTGGACCCGAAGCGGCCGCCCAGGGTCTGCTGGTAGCGCATCCGCTGGTACCGCCAGCGCTCGGCCATCGTGGCCTTGGACTCGACGCGGTCCGCGGGGTTCACGGGGTCCGGTCCGAGCACCGGGTCGTCGCCGACCTGGTAGCGGCTGGACCAGACCTGGATGACGGCCCAGGCGACGGCGGTGTACGGCACGGCCAGGATGGCGCCGAAGATGCCGCCGACCAGGGTGCCGACGGTCAGGGCGAGCAGCACCATGAGCGCGTGCAGGCTGAGGGTGCGGCCCATGACCACGGGCTGGAGGATGTTGCCCTCGATCTGGTTCACCACGATGATCCAGCCGACCACGGCCAGGGCGATGACCGGGCCGTTGGTCACGAGTGCGACGAGGGCCGCGATGATTCCCGCGACGGTCGCCCCGACCACGGGGATGAAAGCAGTGACGAACACGAGCACCGCCAGCGGCACGGCCAGCGGCACACCGAAGACCAGCAGGAACGCGCCGATGAGCACGGCGTCCACGAGGGCGACGAAGGCGGTGCCGCGGACGTAGCCGCCGAGGACCTGGGCGCCGCGGTCCACGGACTCGGCCAGCTTGGCCCGGCGCTCGCCGCGGAACCAGCGCAGCGCGAAGTTCCACATCTTCTCCCCGTCCTTGAGGAAGAAGAAGAGGATGACGATCATCAGGACGAGCCCGGTGACGAACGAGGCCGCTGCGGAGAGCCCGCTCAGGGCACTGCCGGCGAAGCTGCCGCTGGTGACGAAGTCGGTGGCCCGGCGCACGGCGGAGTCGATGCTGGCCGTGTCCAGGGGAAGCGGTGTGGACTCCAGGAGCCGGCGCAGCTCGTTCCAGCCCTCCGAGGCCTGCGAGGTCAGGGTGTCCCACTGGTTGCGCACCGTGAGCACGATGCCCGTGATCACGCCGCCGAGCAGCAGGAGGATGCCGAGGAACGCCGTGAGGGTCGCCAGCAGGTTCGACCAGCCCTTGCGCTCGAGCCACTTCACGACCGGCCCCACCGCGGAGGCGAGGATCAAGGCGACCATGGCGGCGATGACCACGACCTTGATCCGCAGCAGGATCCAGACGAGTCCGACCACCACGGCGGCCACGAGCAGCGTCTGGGCTGCGCGGGAACCGGCCCGGCCCAACGAGTCCGCCCACGGCCCGACCGCCGGGGCCAGCGCCTGGGTGGTCTCCTCGAAGCCGGCCGGCTCGACCCCGGGGCCCGTGGCGGGGACCGTGCTGGTGCCGGGGTCGAGCTTGCCGCCGAGGACGCTCTCGGCGTGCAGCGGAGCGGCCGACGAGCCTCCGCCGGAGTGCTGAGGAGGATGTTCCGGTCGGGACGACGTGGCCATGCAGGGCTCCTCGGGGAAGGTGGCGGTCGGGGGTGCGGTCGTGCGACGACGACGGCGCTCGCCCCAACCCTAAGGCGGCTGTCGGAAGGGTGTCCACCGGACGGCGGCGCCCGGAGCCGCATCGGGGCCGGTCAGGAGCGGCCGTCCACCTCGAACACGGCGGTCAGGACGTGCCGGCGGCGGGCCGCGACGTCGTGCATCAGCGCCGGGGCGTCGTCGAAGCCCACCACGTCGCTGATGAGGTGCTCCCGGACCTCCCCGGCGTGGGCGTCCAGGAGCCGGATCGTCTCCGCGGAGAGCCGGGCGCGGTCCCAGGTGTGGGCCAGCCCGCGCGGCACCCGCCCGATCTGCGCGCAGCGCAGGCTCAGCCCGTTGTGGTGGAACTCCTCGCCCAGCCGCACCGCGTCCGCGCCCTCGGTGTAGAAGGCCAGGTCGATCACGCTGCCCTGGGGCCGGACCGCCCGCAGCGCGGCGTGCAGGGCCCCGGGCTTGCCGCGGCACTGGAACACCACGTCTGCCCCGTGCTCGCCCGGGCCGTGGCGCCAGCGGGTCTTGAGCACCCGCCCCGGATCGTCGTCGAGGTCCAGGGGGAGGAAGCCCAGGCGTTCGGCGACCGCCCGCCGGCGCGGGTCGGAGTCGGCCACGGCCACCTCCCGGGCCCCGAGCGCGCGGGCGAACAGCCCGGTGACCAGGCCCACGGGGCCGGCCCCGGTGACGAGGACGAGCCGTCCGGCCACCCCGTCGCCCAGCCCGCGCACCGGCCCGGCGTCGGCGGCCGCGTGCAGCAGTCCGTTGGCGCAGATGGGGCCGAAGTGGGCCACGAAGACCCCCAGCAGCGGGTCGAGCGCGGCGGGCAGCGGCACGAGGTGCTCGCTCAGGGGATCGGCCACGTGGGCGGTCGCGTGGCCGTAGGCGGTGGCGAGGACGTCGCCGGCCCGGAAGGCGGGGGTGCGGGACTCCGCCACCCGGGCGACCTCCATGTAGCCCAGCCGGCGCACGGGATAGCCCTGCTCGGGGACGCCGGAGCGGAACAGGCCCAGCTCGGTGTCGTGCCGGGAGTGCAGCCCGGGGTGGTCCCCCTTGACGAAGGCCAGCTCCGTGCCCGCCGACAGGCCGGTGACCAGGGTCTCCAGGAGCAGCCCGCCCTCCGGCACCCCCGGCAGCTCCTCCTCGGCGATCTCGATCCGGCCGCGGGCGGGGACCACGAGGTTGCGCCGGACGCTCATCCGCGGTCCTCCAGGGCGACCGCCCGGCCCGTCCGGGCCGACTGCGCGATGGCGCAGGCGAGCCGGTGGGTGCGCAGCGCCTCGCCGTAGGGCGCCCGCGTGGCCTCCCGCTCGCCGCGCACCGCCTCCAGGAACTCGCGGTCCACCGCGATCCTCGGGTCCTCGGCCGGTGCGTGCTCGGTGCGCTCCGCGGGCCAGAAGGCCGTCAGCCCCTCCTCGGCGAGCTCGAGGACCAGGCCGCGGCTGACCGTGTGCAGCGCGGCGCGGTGCTTGACGGCCAGCGCGGAGGTCGCCGCGAGGGTCGCCACGGCCCCGGAGCGGAAGCGCACGGTGGCGGCGGTCGCGTCGTCCACGTCGCCGTCCTCCGGAGCGGTGCCGTCCGGGGTGCCGCGGACCCCGGCGGCGTAGACCTCGACGGCCTCGCCCAGCAGGAACCGGGCCGTGTCCAGCACGTGCGTCAGCTGCTCGACGACCTGCCCGCCCGACCGGTCCGTCCGGGCCCACCACGGCACCGGCGGGCGCTTGTCCAGCCAGTAGCCGTTGGCCAGCAGCGGCGGGGCGTCCGCGAGCAGGTCCCGGGCCAGCACGGCGGTGTCCAGGCAGCGCCAGTGGTAGCCGGTGCCCGTGACGACCCCGGTCTCCTCGACCAGCCGGCCGATGCCCTCGGCGACGTCCAGGCCCAGCCCCACGGGCTTCTCCACGAACAGCGCCTTGCCGCGCTCGAGCGCGGCGTGCTCGGCCGGCCCGTGGGCGAACGGGGGCACGCAGACGTAGACGGCGTCGGCCTCCACCGCGTCGAGGGCCTGCTCCGGGTCGGTGAAGCACGGGACGTCGAGCTCGGCGGCGAGGGCCTCGGCGGCGGGCCGGTGCGCGTCGGTCACGCTGACCACGCGGGCGCCGCCCAGCCGGTGCAGCACGTCGACGTGGCGCCGGGCCACGGAGCCGGCCCCCACGAGGGCGATCCTGAGCGTCATGCGGGGTTCTCCTCCAGCAGCCGGTGGTACAGGTCCAGGTAGCTCCGGGCCATGCCCGCCGGCGTCCACTGCTCGGCGGCCTCCCGGCAGGCCTGCGGGTCCAGGCGGTCCAGCTCGTGCAGGTGCCGGACCAGCTCGTCCTCCTCCGCGGCCAGGAAGCCGGTCCGCCCGTGCTCGACGAGCGAGGGCAGCACCCCGCGCGGCGTCCCGACGACGGGCACGCCTCGGGCCAGCGCCTCGACGACGCCGGTGGCGCCCGGCTCGGCCCAGCGGATGGGGCACAGCAGGGCCCGGGACGAGCGCAGCAGCCGTTCCTTGCGCTCGCCGGCCACACCGCCCACCCAGGTCACCGCCGCGCCGTCGACCAGGGGCCGAACCTCGTCCAGCCAGTACCGGACGTCCGGGTGGCCGCGCAGCGCCTCGTCGCCGTCGGCGAGCCGGCGCTCCAGCTCCTGCGGGTCGTCGATCCCGGCGACGGGGCCGGCCAGGACGAGGGGCACCCCCGCCCGGCGGCAGACCCGGGCCGCCACGTCCTGCGCCTTGTCGGCGGTGATCCGCGCCAGGACCAGCACGTGCTCGCCCGGGGACGCCTGCACCTCGAGCGGCGGCGGCGCCGCCAGCGGGACCACGCCCATCGTCTGCCGGCGCAGAGCGGCGGGGGCCCGCTCGAGCTGGGAGGCGGAGACCGCGGCGAAGCGCACGCGCCCGCGGCCGTCGAAGGCGGAGTAGAACTCCGGGTGCTTGCGCAGGTCCCAGTGCAGGGTCTGCAGGGTCGGCGGGGCGGCCGTCCCCATGGCGCCGAGCACGGACGGGCCCACGACCTCCAGGTGGTCGTGCACCACGTCCCAGCGGTCCCGGTCCCGCAGGGCGTCCACGAGGCCCTGCATGTGGGCGTGGGCGATGCCCGAGACCCGGTTGTAGGGCATCGCGATGGAGCGGAACGCCGGCTCCGGCAGGGGCCGCAGGTGCTCGTCCGCCTCGAGGGTGCTGGGCCCGACGGTGGCCAGCGTGACGTGCGCCCCCGCCCGCCGCAGCTCCGGCACCAGGGTGGCGACCACCGTCTCGATCCCGCCGTAGCCGGACGGCGGCACGGGCAGCCAGGGGCCCGCGTTCACGAGCACCCGCAGCCCGCTCATGCGACGCGGACCGGCTGCGCCCGGTACTCGGGCACCTCCGTCATCGGCGGGCGCTCGCGGACGATGATCTCGTGGGTCTCGGCCAGGAAGCGTTCCCCCTGCCGCAGGAACTGGGTGAGGTGCCCGCTCTCCCCCGCGACCGGCGCCTCGCAGCGCAGCCGCGCCTGGACCGTGAGCTGGATCTGGGCGGCCATCCGGGCCAGGGCCGCGTCCGGGGAGTTGCGGTGCGAGCGCACGCCGAGGTCCACCTGGGCCATGGCGTCCAGGCCCACGGCCTCCAGGACGTCGATGAGCATCGCGATCTCCACCCCGTACCCGGAGACGAAGGGCACCCGTTCCAGCAGCTCCCGGCGCCCGGCGTACTCCCCGGCCAGCGGCTGGACGAGGCCCGCCAACTGCGGCCAGAACAGGTTGAGCAGCGGCCGGGCCACGAGCTCCGTGACCCGTCCGCCGCCGGCGGGCAGGACGGTGGTGCCGTCCTGCAGCGGGCGGTCGTAGCAGCTCTTCACGAACTGCACCCCGGGCTCGGTCAGCAGCGGGCCCAGCAACCCCACGGCGAACTGCGGGTCGAACTCCCGCAGATCCGCGTCGACGAACGCGAGCACGTCCCCGGTGGTCACGGCCAGGGACTTCCACAGCGCCTCGCCCTTGCCGGGGACGTTGCCGTGGGCGGGCAGGATCTCGTCCTGCCGGTGGACCCTGGCACCGGCCGCCGCGGCGACCGCCCCGGTGCCGTCCGTCGAGTCCGAGTCGATGACGACCAGCTCGTCGATCAGCGCCACGTCCTCCATGAGCTCGCGCCGCAGCGCGGCGACGATCCGGCCCACGGTCTCGGCCTCGTTGCGGGCCGGCAGCACCACGCTGACCGTGGTCCCGCGCTTGCGGCGGCACAGCTGCTCCGCGGACCACTGCCTGCCGTGGTAGCTGCGGGCGGCGAACCACTCCTGGACGTCCTGTCGCATGCTGCTCGCTTCCGAGGATGAGGAATACTGGAAGGTGACTGATCAGTTGCCGTCGGACACTACCGAGCGACGGGCCCGGGGAGAAGAGGCCGCGAGGAGTCGGTCGAATGTGTCGCGGCCACTGGGCCGGCGGCCGCGACGTCGAGGAGAGGCAGGGATGGACCAGCAGGGAAGCTCCCGGACACCGGCGCGCCGCCGCCTGGTGCTGTGGCGCCACGGGCGCACCGCGTGGAACGTCGAGAACCGCGCCCAGGGGCAGGCCGACATCCCGCTCGACCCCGTCGGGCGCGGGCAGGCCCGCGCCGCCGCCCCGACGCTGGCCTCCTTCGAGCCGGCGTTCGTGTGGTCGAGCGATCTGCAGCGGGCCCGGCACACCGCCCGGGAGCTCGCGTCCCTGACCGGGCTCGAGGTGCGGCTGGACGCCCGGCTGCGCGAGTACGACGTGGGCATCCGCCAGGGCACCACCTTCGCCGAGTTCCGCGAGAGCCACCCCGAGGTCTACGCCCGGTTCTTCTCCCAGGAGGACTACCGGGTGCCCGGCGCCGAGCTGCCCTCCGAGGTCGACGAGCGGATGTCCGCCGTGCTCACCGACGCCGTCGCGGCGCTCGACGAGGGCCGCACCGGCGTGCTCGTCGGCCACGGCGCGGCCCTGCGCAGCGGACTGGCGGCCTTCCTCGGGGTCCCGCCCCGGCTGCGGGACATGTTCGCAGGGATGGCCAACTGCGCGTGGACCGTGCTGCAGGAGCACCCGCACCGCGGCTGGCAGGTCGCCGACTACAACGCCCGCACCCTCCCGGGCGTCTCCTCGGCGCTCGCGGACGAGATGCCGGTCCACCACGTGAGCAAGAACGCGGAACCGGCCGGCTGATCGGGGTGCCGCCGCGGAACGCGGACCGGTAGGATGGACAGGTTGCCCGGTCAGGGCGCCCACCCCTCTCCGCACTCCCTTCCGAAAGGCCTCCTCCGTGATCACTGTCCAGAACCTCGAACTGCGTGCCGGTGCGCGGCTGCTCATGGACGAGGTCAACTTCCGCGTGGACAGGGGGGACAAGATCGGCCTCGTCGGCCGCAACGGCGCCGGGAAGACGACGATGACCAAGGTCCTCGCGGGGGAGACCCTGCCCGCGGCGGGGACGGTCACGCGCACCGGGGCCATCGGCTACCTCCCGCAGGACCCGAAGGTCGAGGACATGGACCAGCTGGCCCGTGACCGCATCCTCTCGGCCCGCAACCTCGCGGGCGTCGTCGCCCGCCTGCGCCAGGCCGAGCAGGACATGGCCTCCGAGGACGAGGCCGTGCGCAACAAGGCCATGCGCGGCTACGACCGGCTCGAGTCGGAGTTCCTCGCAGGCGGCGGCTACGCCGCGGAGTCCGAGGCCGCGACGATCACGTCCAACCTGGACCTGCCCGAGCGCATCCTCGGCCAGCCGCTGCGCACGCTCTCCGGCGGTCAGCGCCGCCGCGTGGAGCTGGCGCGCATCCTGTTCTCGGACGCCGACATCATGCTCCTCGACGAGCCCACCAACCACCTGGACGCCGACTCCGTGGTGTGGCTGCGGGACTTCCTGAAGAACTTCGCGGGCGGTCTGCTGGTGATCAGCCACGACGTGGAGCTGATGGAGATGGTGGTCAACAAGGTCCTGTACCTGGACGCCAACCGCTGCGTCATCGACCTGTACAACATGGGCTGGAAGAACTACCTGCTCCAGCGCGAGCAGGACGCCCACCGCCGCAAGCGCGAGTACGCCAACGCGGAGAAGAAGGCCACCGCCCTGATGGACCAGGCCAACAAGATGCGCGCCAAGGCCAGCAAGGCCGTGGCCGCCCAGCAGATGATCAAGCGCGCCGAGCGGCTCATGAACGGGCTCGAGGGCGAGCGGCAGGCGGACAAGGTCGCCAACATCCGCTTCCCGAAGCCCGCGGACTGCGGCAAGACCCCGCTGACCGCCCGGGACCTGTCCAAGTCCTACGGCTCGCTCGAGATCTTCAACGACGTGGACCTGGCCATCGACCGCGGCTCCCGGGTGGTCATCCTCGGGTTCAACGGCGCCGGCAAGACCACGCTGCTGCGGATGCTCGCGGGCGAGGCCCAGCCGGACACCGGCGAGGTCGTCCCCGGGCACGGGCTCAAGCTCGGCTACTTCGCCCAGGAGCACGACACCCTGGACCCGGACCGGACGGTGCTGGAGAACATGCGCTCCGCGGCCCCCGACCTCGCCGACACGGAGGTGCGCAACGTCCTGGGCTCCTTCCTGTTCCAGGGCGACGACGTCTCCAAGCCCGCCGGGGTGCTCTCCGGCGGGGAGAAGACCCGCCTGGCGCTGGCGACCCTCGTGGCCTCCTCCGCCAACGTGCTGCTGCTCGACGAGCCGACCAACAACCTGGACCCGGCCTCCCGCCGGGAGATCCTCAACGCGCTGCGCACCTACGAGGGCGCGGTCGTGCTCGTCTCCCACGACGAGGGCGCGGTCGAGGCGCTGGACCCCGAGCGCGTGGTGATCCTGCCTGACGGCACCGAGGACCTGTGGAGCCAGGAGTACCAGGACCTCATCTCCCTGGCCTGAGCCGGGCGGCGCCACCCGGGCTCAGTCGCGGGCGGCGGTGGTGCGCTCGCGCTCCAGGGCGTCCAGGAGGGCGTCCTCCTCATCCTCCCACGTGGGGCGGGAGCGCTTGCGCTGCGGCTTGGGCCGCATGAGCGACTTGAGGTGGGCCGGCATGTCGTCGGCCATCTCCATCTGACGCACCACGAGCTCCTCGTCGACCTCGCCGATGTAGTTGCCCTCCGCGTCGTAGAACCGCGAGAGCCGGCGCTCCATCTCCTCGGCGTACTGGCGGTCCCAGGCGTCGTTGCGGGCCTGCTGGCGGGCGGCGTAGCCGTAGGCCACGAAGAACAGGGCCGCGAACGCGTACCACTGCAGCGAATAGGACAGGTGCGGCCCGGAGTCGATCTCCGGCTCGGGGGCCGGGGCCGGGGCCACCGCGGGCGCCGGGTCCTCGGCGAAGACCTCGCCGTAGGCCTCCGTGCCGACCGGCACGCCCCAGCGCTCGCGCAGCTCCTCGAGGTCGATCGAGGCGATCTGCCCCGCCGGGGCGCCGCGGCTGACGGCCGGCTCCCCGGGCTGGAGGCGGGCGGTGACCGTCACCTCGCCGGCGGGCGGGGCGGGCACGGCGTCCGGCATCCCGTTGGCCGCCTCGCCGGTGGGGATCCAGCCGCGGTCGAGGACCACCACGTCCCCGTCCTGCGTGCGGAACGGGACGAGGACCTCGTAGCCGACGCGTCCGTCCTGCGGCCGGTTGCGGACCAGGACCTGGTCCTCCGGCAGGTAGTGGCCGGTCAGCCGCACGGGGTGCCAGGTGAGGCGCTCGTCGTGGGCGGCGAACTGCGCGGCGGCCTCCGCGCCGGTCAGGGGCTCCGCGCGGTAGTTCTGCGTGATCTTGGTGTTCTCCCCGACGAGGTGCTCGTTGCGGTCCATCTGCCAGCCGCCCAGGTACACGGAGAGCACGGCGGCGGCGCAGGCGAGGAGGAAGAAGCCCAGCCACTTGCCGCTGAGCAGAAAGCGGTAGTCGTTCATCCCCGCGGCTCCTGTGCGGGGCCCGCGCCGTCCAGCGGCACGGTGTCCTTCCAGAAGCCGCGCGCGCCGAGGAACTGCTCGAGGTCGCCGCGGTGCTCCGGGCACGCCAGCCAGATCTTGCGCCGCTCCGGGTCGTGCAGGCGCGGATTGTTCCAGCGGATCTGCCACGCGGCGTCCGCGCGGCAGCCCTTGCGCGAGCACTGGGGGGTGTCGGGCCCCGCCGGGGGAGTGTCGGCGCCTCGCGGGGACAGCGATCCGAGCAGGTCGAACTCCACGGCGGTCGTGCTCCTCAGGGTCTGCGGTCGGGGTCCCGGGACGGCCGGCGGCGGGCTCAGGCCGCGCCGCGGCGCCGGGTGGTGTCGTCCTCGACAGTAGCGGAGGAAGCCGGGTCCCCGCTGGGAGCGGCCGTGCTCCCGGTGCCCGGCGGGGTGGTGCCGTCCTCCCCGTGGCCGGGCACGAACTCGCCCTCCAGGACGAAGCCGATCGCGAGCGGCTCCGCCGGCGGCGCCGGTTCGGGGGCGGCCGCCAGCGCGGGCGCGCCCGGCGGCTCGTAGTAGTGGCTGGTCCGGGTGGAGCGGTCGTTGCTGTTGGCCAGCAGGACCGCCATCCAGGGCAGGATCGCCACGCCCAGGATCGCGATGCCGCGGACCCAGATGTTGTCCACCACCACGAACACGACGAGGCACACGATGCGCAGGCCCATCTGGATGCTGTAGACCTTCATCCGGTGGCCCATGTCCTGGGTGTGCGGCTCGGCGGTGGCGGTGATGGAGTGGACGTCGTCCTGGCCGGCGGTCTCGCCGGTCGTGAGATAGCGCTTGCTCATGGTCCTCCCAACAGACGATCAATTGTCTCGCCGGGGTCCGACATCGCGAAGACCGTCCCCGGGATCCACCGGCGGCCCGCCCGCCCCGACCGGTACCATTGGGGGGATCTCCGCGCGGGCCCCCGATCCTCGCCCGCCGCCGTCCCGCGACCCACGACCGAAAGGCCCTTCCCCATGGCAGACGAGCAGCGCAGCCCGGCACCCCGCACCGTCCTCGTGACCGGCGGCAACCGCGGGATCGGACGGGCCATCGCGCAGGCGTTCCGTGACGCCGGTGACCACGTGGCCGTCACCTACCGCTCCGGCGAGGCGCCCGAGGGCTTCTTCGCGGTGCAGGCCGACGTCACCGACTCCGCCTCGATCGACGCCGCCTACAAGGCCGTGGAGGCCGAGTTCGGTCCGGTCGAGGTGGTCGTGGCCAACGCCGGGATCACCCGGGACACCCTGCTGCTGCGGATGAAGGAGCAGGACTTCCAGGACGTCGTGGACACCAACCTCACCGGGGCGTTCCGCGTGGTGCAGCGCGCCGCCAAGGGCTTCATGCGCCTCAAGCGCGGGCGCGTGGTCCTCATCTCCTCCGTGGTCGGGCTCTACGGCTCGCCCGGACAGGTCAACTACGCCGCGTCCAAGGCCGGACTGGTCGGCATCGCCCGCTCCATCACCCGTGAGCTGGGAGGGCGCAACGTGACCGCCAACGTCGTCGCCCCCGGGTTCATCAACACCGAGATGACCGCGGCCCTGCCCGAGGACACCCAGAAGGACTACCTCGCCTCCATCCCCGCCGGCCGCTTCGCCGAGCCGGAGGAGGTCGCCGCCGTGGTGCGCTGGATCGCCTCCGACGAGGCGAAGTACATCTCCGGCGCCGTCATCCCCGTGGACGGCGGCCTCGGCATGGGCCACTGAGCCCCGCCACCCACGATCCCCGCACGTTCCACCGAAGGAGCACCATGAGTTCACTTGCAGGCAAGACCGCGGTCGTCACCGGGTCCTCGCGCGGCGTCGGCGCCGACACCGCCAAGCTGCTGGCCGCCCAGGGCGCCAACGTCGTCGTCAACTACCGGCAGAAGGCGCCCCGCGCCAACAAGGTCGTCAAGGAGATCGAGGCGGCCGGCGGGAAGGCCGTCGCCGTGCAGGCCGACATGACGCAGCCCGAGGACGTCCGCAACCTCTTCGCCCGGGCCGTGGAGGCCTTCGGCGGGGTGGACGTGCTCGTGCTCAACGCCTCCGGCGGCATGGAGACGGATCTCGGCGAGGACTACGCCCTCAAGCTCAACCGGGACGCGCAGGAGGACGCCCTCACCGCGGGCCTCGAGCACCTGCCCGAGGGCGGGCGCGTGGTCTTCGTGACCAGCCACCAGGCGCACTTCATCAACGACGTCGAGACCATGCCCGAGTACGTGGAGGTCGCGCGGTCCAAGCGCGCCGGCGAGGACGCCCTCACCGCCCGCATCCCCGAGCTGACCGAGAAGGGCATCACCTTCGTGGTGGTCTCCGGCGACATGATCGAGGGCACCGTGACCGCGACCCTGCTGAACCGGGCCCGCCCGGGAGCGCTCGAGGAGCGGCGCGAGGCCGCCGGCAAGCTCTACTCCGTGCAGGAGTTCGCCGAGGAGATCGCCCGGATGGTCACCGCGGACGTCCCCACGGGGCACGTCGAGCTCGTCGGCGGCGCCGACGACTTCCTGGCGAAGGCCGGGCGCAAGTAGACCGGCGACGACGGCGGGGCGGGCACCTTCCCGGGTGGCCGCCCCGCCGTCGCCGCTTGCTGCCGTCACCGCTTCCCGCCGCCGGCGGCGCCGTGGAGCGGCGCGCGTGCCGGCGCCCACGACCGGTCCGCAGTGCCGGTCCGCAGTGCCGGTTCCCGGGGCCGGCTCCTGCTCGCCGGTGCGGAACCGACCGCAATGTGACGCCGCCCACCGGCCGCAGGTGCTATTGATGGACCACACGGCGCGAGGCCGTCGGCGCCTCGGCCAGGAGCACCTCCGCGCGGTGCGGAGCCGAGCGAGGAGCCACGATGACCCCACGGCCCACAGGACGACTCGATCCGGGCGGCCACCTCGTGCTCGCCCGCACGTTCCGGGCCTCGGCCGAGGATATCTGGGCCGCGGTGACGGACGCCGAGCGGCTCGCCCGCTGGTACGGGACGTGGCGCGGGGACCCGGCCTCGGGCCGGGTCGAGCTGCTCATGACCGCCGAGGACTGGGACCGGCCCGAGCCCCTGCTGATCCGCCGGTGCGAGCCGCCGCAGCACCTGGCGCTCACGCTCGGCACGGCGGCCGACGCCTGGCGCGTGGACCTCGACGTCGTGGACTACGGCGGGACGACCGTCCTGCAGCTCACCCACCGGTATCCCGACCCCGACGAGGTGGAGTCGGTCGGGCCCGGCTGGGAGTACTACCTGGACCGGCTGGTCGCCGCCGAGACCGGGGGCAGCCCGGACGCCGTCGACTTCGCACGCGACTACCACCCCGCGATGTCCGGGCACTACCGGCCGCTCGCCGAGCAGCTGCGGGCCCGGGCCTGACCGCGCCCCCGCCCCGCGGCGGCGTGCCCGGGGCCCGCGCTCACCCCGGGTCCCTCACCCGGGGGTCGGGCTCGCGATCTGGATGAGGTTGCCGCACGTGTCGTCGAGCACCGCGGTGGTGTACGGACCGGCGACCGTGGGTTCCTGGACGAAGTGCACGCCGCGCTCGCGCAGGCGCTCGTACTCCGCCTGCACGTCCTTGACGCCGAAGCTGGTGAACGGGATGCCGTCGGCCACGAGCGCGGCCTTGAACGGCCCCACGGCGAGGTGCTCCGAGGGCTCGAGGACCAGCTCGACGCCCTCGGGCGCCTGGGGCGAGACCACGGTGAGCCACCGGGCGCCACCGGCGGGGATGTCGTGCTTGACCATGAAGCCGAGCTTGCCGGTGTAGAACAGCAGGGCCTGCTGCTGGTCGTCGACGAAGACGCTGGTGTGGGTGATCCGCATGGGACGGTCCTCCTCGGGTCGGACGGGGTCGTTCAGGAGTCGGCGCCGCCGACGCTGAACATCCAGTGGGTGCCGAAGCGGTCGGTGCACATCCCGAACAGGCCGCCCCAGGGCGCCTCCTCGAGCGGCATCGTGACGGTCCCGCCCGCGGTCAGCGTCTCCCACCAGCCGCGCATCAGGGCCTCGTCGTCGCCGCTCAGGGAGACCGCGACGTTGTCCCCGACCGTCAGCGCCATGCTGTCCGGGGTGTCGGAGGCCATCAGGACCATGCCGGCGTCCGTGGTGAGCATCGCGTGCATGACCTTGTCCTGCTCCGCGGGGTCGTCGCTGGCCCCGTACTCGCTGAAGCGGCTCACCGACAGCTCCCCGCCGAACACGGAGCGGTAGAACGTCATCGCCTCCTCGGCGGTGTCCCGGAACGAGAGGTAGGGATTGAGCAGCATGGGCATGGTCCGGCCTCCGCGTCGATCGGTCGATGTCCTCATCATGGCCCCGTCCGTGCCGCGGGGGAAGAGTCCCTGGGAAGCCGCCGCCGGGGTGCGTAACCTGGTGCGCATGAGCAGAACGCAGTACTACGTGGCGGCCAGCGCCGACGGGTACATCGCCGACCGGGAGAACCACCTCGACTGGTTGCTGCAGTACGGTTTCGAGGCCTACCAGGAGCACTACGACGCCTTCCTGGCCGACGTCGGAGCGCTCGCGATGGGGGCGAGCACGTACGAGTTCGTGCTCGGCCAGGGGGACTGGGCCTACGGCGACCTGCCGGTGTGGGTGTTCACCCACCGGGAGCTGCCGAGGATCGAGGGCGCGAACCTGCTCTTCGTCAGCGGGCCCGTGACGCTGCACGCCGAGGCGCTGACGGCCTCCGCGGGCGGGCGGAACCTGTGGGTGGTGGGCGGTGGCCGGCTCGCGGCCCAGTTCGCGGACGCCGGGCTGCTCGACGAGCTGTGGCTGACGTACATGCCCGTCGTCCTGGGCGGAGGCCACCCGGTGCTGCCGACCGAGGCCGCGCGCGACCTGCGGCTGCAGCGCACCACCCACTTCGAGGGCGGCGCCGTGGAGCTGCGCTACGTGCTGCAGGGCCCGGACCGGCAGGTGTGGCCCGAGTAGGCGCGACTTCTTGCCGGTCCCGGCACCGCGGACTACACTTCCCGCCACGGCACCGGCGGCCGATCTGCCGCTCCACCGGGGCCCGAAGGCCCCTCGTCGCAGGAACCCGCCATGAGCACCCAGAGCCCGGTCACGGGTGACCGCGCACGCGACCGAGCCCTGCGCCAGTTCGCGGAGCACCTCACCGGGGTCCTCAT
This sequence comes from Kocuria rosea subsp. polaris, assembly GCF_001483755.1. Lineage (GTDB taxonomy): Bacteria > Actinomycetota > Actinomycetes > Actinomycetales > Micrococcaceae > Kocuria > Kocuria cellulosilytica. The sequence continues at coordinate 130,751 of NZ_LQBK01000038.1, read as the reverse complement.
CGGACCGCAGGACCCCGGGTACGACGACGCACGACGGCTGTGGAACGGAATGGTCGACGTCCGTCCCCGCGCTGTCGCCCGCGCCGGGTCCGTCGCCGACGTCGACCCCTGCCTGGCCGCCGCCCGGCGCACCGGCCTGCCGCTGGCCGTGCGCGGCGGCGGGCACAGCATCGCCGGGCACAGCACGGTCGCGGACGGCCTCGTCCTGGACCTCGGCGGCCTGACCGGCGTGGCGGTGGATCCCGTCGCGCGCCTCGTGACCGCCCAGCCGGGAGCCACCCTCGCCCACGTGGACCGGGCGACCGCCCCGCACGGCCTCGCCGTGCCGCTCGGCGTGGTCGGCGGCACCGGGGTCGCCGGGCTCACGCTCGGCGGCGGCATCGGGTGGCTGACTCGCACCCACGGCCTGACCCTCGACAACCTGGTCTCCGCGGAGGTCGTCACCGCCGCGGGGGAGCACCTGCACGTCGACCGGACCGAGCACCCGGACCTCTTCTGGGGACTGCGCGGCGGGGGCGGCAACTTCGGCGTGGTCACCTCCTTCGCGCTCCGGGCCCACCCGCTGGCGTCCCCCGTCCTGGCGGGCGGCCTCGTCTACCGCCGCCCGAAGTGGGAGCGGGCGCTCGCGGCCTTCGAGGCGTGGACGCGGGAGCTCCCGGACGAGATGAACACCATCGTGTCCTTCGTGTTCCTCCCGCCGGAGTACGGGCTCGGGCACGAGGTGCTCATGACCGTCGGTCTCGCCTGGGCCTCGCCGCAGCACGGGCGCGGCCTGGAGCTCGTCGAGCGGCTGCGCGCGGCGGCGCCGCCCGACCTGGAGACCGTGGGCCCGGTGCCCTGGACCTCCTGGCAGACCGCGAAGGACCCGGTCTTCCCGGTGGGCTCCCGGGGGTACTGGAAGAACGTGGCCTTCAGCCGGCTGGACGAGGAGGTCGTCGCCGCCCTGGTGGCCGTGGCCTCGGAGATCACCTGGGTGGGCAGCGGCATCAACCTGCACTGCCTCCGCGGCGCCTTCGGCCGGGTGCCCGAGGACGCGACGGCGTGGCCCAGCCGGGCCGCACGGTTCTGGCTGAACGTCTTCGGCTTCTGGCGCGACCCGGCCGACGACGTCCGGCTCACGGCGTACGCCCGGCGGGTGCACGCGGCCCTGGGGCCGTTCGCGGAGCAGGGCCAGTACGTCAATTTCCTGGGGGCGGAGCAGGGCGGCGACCCGGGGGCGGCGGCGCGGGAGGCCTACGGGCGCGCCAAGCACGAGCGGCTGGTCGAGCTGAAGAACCGCTACGACCCGGACAACGTGTTCCGCGGCAACCACAACGTCGTCCCGACGTCGTCCCGCTGATCCCGGCCGGGGTCCGGGGCCCGTGGTGCCGGGCGGTCAGACCGCCGCGGAGGCGCGCGGCAGCCCGTACCAGGCGGCCGCGTTGTCGTGCAGCACGGACGCCGCGGCCTCCGCGCCCAGGGTCTGCACGACCAGGCCGACGTCCTCGTCCCGGAACGGGCGCTCCGCCCGGGTGCTGGGCAGGTCGGTGCCGAAGAGCAGCGCCGACGGGTCGGCGGCGTGGATCCGGCGCAGCGCGTCCGGCACGTCGAGGTCGACGCGGCCGAAGCCGGTGGCCTTGACCTTCACCCCGTGCCCGACGAGCTCGAGCAGCAGGGGCAGCCCGGCCGCGCTCATGCCGAGGTGGTCCACGCCCGTCCGCGGCAGCCGCCGCAGCACGGGGGCGAGGTGCTCCAGGGCCGCGGCGTCCAGGTAGAACTCGGCGTGCCACCCGGCGAGCTCGTGCACCCGCCGGGCCAGCCGCTCGATGCCGGCGGGGTCCGCGTCCGAGCCGCGGCGGAGGGCGAAGCGCACGGCCCGCACCCCGGCACGGTGGAGCTTGCGCACCTGCTCGTCCGTGACGCCGGGCGGCAGCTGGGTCACCCCGGCGAAGCCCGGGCCGAGCTCCGCCAGCGCCGCGCGGAGGAAGGCCTGGTCGTGGCCCTGGAACGAGCCGCTCACCACCGCCCCGCCCACCACGCCCAGTCCCCGGACCCGCCGCCGGTAGTCCTCGGCCGTGAAGCACGGGGGCACGTAGCCCTGGTTCGGCACCAGGGGGAACCGCGGGTCGATCACGTGCAGGTGGGCGTCGATCACGGTGTCGTCCTCCTCGGCTCGCCGCGAGGTCGTCCGCCGGGAGCGGAGCGCTGCTGCCACGGCACCGACTCTACGCGGGGGTCAAGGGTGCGGCGGGCCGTGCGGTCACTCCTCGTAGGGGGGCCACAGGCTGGTCCCCAGCCTGACCTCCAGACGGGCGACCGTGTACCCGTCCGGCCAGACGTGACCGTCCAGGATCCGCGACAGCGCGGTGTGGTCGACGCCGGCGAGCGCCCCGACCTCGCGCAGGGGCCGGGAGCCCACGGCCGCCCGCAGGTTCACCGCGAACAGCCTCGCCCGTTCCGCCACCGGGTCGTCGCAGATCTCGTCCGGCCAGGAGACGCAGTGGTCCTGTGGTTCCGGTCGTACCCTGCTGGCCATGGCGTGCAGTCTAGGGACCGGCCCTGAGCATGAACCTGGTGCTCAGGGGGCGGGCGGACCGTAGCGGTGCTCGGGGCGGCCGGTGCTCCCGTAGCGGAGCTGGATCTCGACCGAGCCGTCCTCGGCCAGCGCGGAGAGGTAGCGCTGGGCGGTGGCCCGGGAGATGCCGACCTTGCGGGCGATCTCCGCGGCCGGGAGCGGCGCCCCGGGCTCCAGGGCCGCCAGCACGGAGGCCTCCGTCGCGGACCGGGTGCGCTCGCCGGGGGAGGAGGTCTCGCCGGGGTGCAGGGCGTGCAGGGCGCGGTCCACGGTCTCCTGCGTCAGCGCGTCCCGGTCGGTGAGCAGCCGGCGGTACCGGGCGTAGGCCCGCAGGGTGCGGGCCAGCCGCTCGTTCGGGAACGGCTTGATGAGATAGGCCAGGGCGCCGCGGCGGACGGCGGTCCGCACGGAGGCGGGGTCGGCCGCCGCGGTGAGCATGATGACGTCGACGTCGAGGGCCCGGAGCAGGTCCAGCCCGAGCGCGTCCGGCAGGTAGACGTCCAGCAGGACGAGGTCGGGCTGGTGGGCGTGGACGGTGCGCATGGCCTGCTCGGCCGTGCCCACGGGGGTGAGCGCGGTGAAGCCGGGCACGGCGTTCACGAAGCCCGCGTGCAGCCGGCCCACGTGGAAGTCGTCGTCGACCACGAGGACCACCAGGTCGTCGCTCATCCTGCACCTCCTGCTGCGCCGGCGGACGGTTCCCCGCGGACGTCGGCCACGGGCTCGCGGACCACGGTACCGGGCAGGCGGGCGCAGAAGACGGCTCCCGGCCCGCCGGGGCGGCCCGGATCGGCCACCCACACGTCCCCGCCGCGCCGGCGGGCCAGCTCCCGGCTCAGGGACAGCCCGAAGCCCTGGCCGTGGACGTCGGGCAGCACGTCGAAGCGCGCTCCGCCGCCGTCCCCGGAGCCGCCGGACGGGACAGCGGTGGACCAGCCCTGGGCGAAGATCGGCTCGGGGTCCGGCACGGGCAGTCCGTCGCCGGAGTCGGCCACCACGAGGTGCAGCGTGCCCTCCCCGCCGGTCCAGTCGTCGAGCAGCTCGACCTCGACCCAGCGCTCCTCCGCCGCGCCCTGGACCGCGGCGCGGACGGCGTTGTCCACGAGACTGCCGATCACGGTGGTGACGTCCTGCGGGTCCGTGATCCGGCCGCGGACCAGGGTGTCCGCGCCGATGCGCAGGCTCACGCCGCGCTCGGCCGCCTCGACGCTCTTGGCCCCGAGGAACGCCTGCAGGTAGGGGTCCCGCAGCAGCTCGGCCCGCTCGGCCGGATAGCTCAGGGGCCCGGTCTCGGTCACCTCGGACACGTACCGGCGGGCCTCCTCGGCGTCGCCGATCGCCAGCAGCCCGGAGATGGTGTGCAGCCGGTTGGCGAACTCGTGGCGCTGGGCGCGCAGGGCGGTGCTGAGAGCTCCGACCGCGTCGAGCTGGCGGGTCAGGGACTGCAGCTCGGTGCGGTCCCGGACCAGCACCACCCAGCCGAGCGGGGGCGATCCCGGGCCGGCGGGCCGGACGGCGCGGGCCGAGAGGATGAGCACGTGCCGTCCGACGACCTGCTCCACCGCGGGGGACGCGGGGGTCGCCGCGGCGAGCAGGGCGGCGAAGGACGCCGGCAGCCCCGCCTCGGCCAGCGGGGTCCCCACCAGCCGGGAGGGCTCCGCCACGCCCAGCAGCCGTGCCGCCTCGGCGTTGACCACCGTGATGCGGTGCTCGGGCGAGATGCCGATGACGCCCTCGTCGACCCCGCGCAGCACCGCCTCCTGGTCCTGGGCGAGCGCGACGATCTCCTCGGGCTCCAGACCGAGGGTGAGCCGCTTGAGCCGGCGCGCGATCGCCGCGGAGGCGGCGGCGCCGAGGCCCAGGGCGCCGAGGGCAGTGGCCGCCACGGGGGTGATGTCCTGCCGGAGGCTGGCCAGCACGTCCTCGCGGGAGATCCCCACGCTCACCGCGCCCACCACCGCCGAGTCCGAGTCGGGGGCGTACACCGGGACCTTGGCCCGGGCCGAGTGGCCCAGGGTGCCGCGCTCCTGGCTGGTGACCTCCCGCCCGGCCAGCGCCTCGGTGGGGTCCGTGCTCACGGGCAGGCCCAGGAGCTCGGGGGTCGGGTGGGAGAGGCGGAGCCCGCTGTCGTCGGTGATCACCACGAAGAGGGACTCCGTACGGCGGCGGACCTCCTCGGCGGAGGACTGCAGGGAACCCCGGGCCAGCACGTCCGGGTCGAGGTCCTCGGGGCCGGCCGGGGCCAGGTCGGCCACGCCCGCGCGGACGTCGTCGGTGGCGGCCACGGCCCGGGCGATGGACAGGGCCTGGTGCTCGGCGTCCCGGCCCAGGCGCTCGTAGGTCAGCCAGCCGTAGACGCCCCCGCACAGGGCCACGACGACCGTCACCACGGCGAGGTGCAGCAGCATCATCCGGGCCAGGAAGCCGGGGCGCTGCCGGAGCGCACCGGGTACCGTCACTGTCTCTCCTCGGGGCCGGGCGTGGTCTCGTGCGCGACCGCCGCGTGTGCTGCACCCCACTCTACGGGCCGGGGTGCGGCCCGGGTCCCGGCCCCGAGGGCCCTCCCGGGCGGCGGCCCCGGGTGCGGGGGCGGAGGCCCCGGCGGGTCAGAGGTCCGCGAAGAAGCGGACGGCGTCCAGGTTCGGCAGGTTGATCTGGGCGTCGGCGGCCGCGCGCAGGGCGGGCTTGGCGTTGAAGGCCACGCCGAGTCCGGCGGCCGTGACCATGTCGATGTCGTTGGCGCCGTCGCCCACGGCGATGACGTCCTCGGGGGCGACGCCCAGCTCCCCGGCCCAGGTCCGCAGGCTGCGCTCCTTGACGGTGCGGTCCACGACCTCCCCGAGCACCCTGCCGGTGAGCCTCCCGTCGGCGACCTCCAGCGTGTTGGCGGTGTGCCGGGTGAGCCGCAGCCGTTCCGCGAGCGGGGTGAGGACCTCCAGGAAGCCTCCCGAGACGGCCGCCACGGCGTGCCCCTCCCGCAGGAACGCCTTGACGAGCACGTCCGCGCCGGGGGAGAGCCGCACGGCGGCCGAGACCTCGTCGAGCACGGACGCGGGCAGCCCCGCGAGGGCCTCGACCCGCGCGTGCAGGGACTGGGCGAAGTCCAGCTCCCCGCGCATGGCCGCCTCGGTCACGGCGGCGACCTCCGCCTCGCGCCCCGCGTGGGCCGCGAGCATGTCGACGACCTCCTGCTGGATCAGCGTGGAGTCCACGTCCATGACGAGCAGCTTCTTGCGCTCCGGGTCGAACAGGGTGGTCGGCACCACGTTGACGTCCACCCCCGGCAGCATCTGCTCCAGCGGGTCCGGGCGCAGGGCCGCGAGCAGGGCGGTGGCGTCCGATCCGGCCACGTGGGCGGTGAAGGCGTTGTAGCCGGGGACCCCCGAGTCGTGCCCGGCGGAGCCGGGACCGGTGACCCGCACGCCGGAGAACCGCTCGACCTCGGCGCCGGCGTCCTGCACCAGGGCGAGGATGCGCTCACGGGCCTCCGGGTCCGGATTCTGGGCGAACGCGATCACGGCGAGGTGGGTGGTCATGCGGCCAGTGTATCCGGGCCCCCGGACGCACCGGCCCGACGACGGGCGCCGGGGCGGGAACCGCCGCCGCCGGTGCCCTACAGTGGCCGGTATGAGTGCTGTGGTGGAGATGGTGGACGTCAGTGTGGTCCGTGGCCGGAAGACGCTGCTGGAGTCCGTGGACTGGGTCGTCAACGAGGGCGAGCGGTGGGTCGTGCTGGGCCCCAACGGGGCCGGCAAGACCACGCTGCTGTCCATCGCCGCCGCCCGGCTGCACCCCACCCGGGGAATGGTGGACATCCTCGACGAGATCCTCGGCGCGGTGGACGTCTTCGAGCTGCGCCCCCGGATCGGCCTGAGCTCCACGGTGCTCGCGGCCCAGATCCCCGAGGCGGAGACCGTGCGCAACTGCGTGGTCACGGCCGCCTACGGCGTGACCGGGCGGTGGATCGAGAGCTACGACGACGCCGACGAGGCCCAGGCGCAGGAGCTCATGGCCGCGTGGGGCATCGACCACCTGGCCGAGCGCCGGTTCGGGTCCCTGTCCGAGGGGGAGCGCAAGCGCGTGCTCGTCGCCCGGGCCCTGATGACCGACCCCGAGCTGCTGCTCCTGGACGAGCCGGCGGCCGGCCTCGACGTGGGCGGCCGGGAGGACCTGGTGGCACGGCTGGACGAGCTGGCCCGGGACGAGGCGTCCCCGGCCGTCGTCATGGTCACCCACCACCTGGAGGAGGTGCCCGACGCCTTCACCCACGCGCTCCTGCTGCGCGAGGGACGGGTGGTCGCCTCCGGGCCCGTCCGGCAGGTCATGACGCAGAAGAACCTCTCCGAGACGTTCGGGCTGCCCCTCAAGCTCGTGCAGGTCGGCAACCGCTACGCGGCGTTCGCCCGGTCCTGACCTGCTCCGTGGCCGCGTTCCCCTCCGTGCTCCTGTCCGCGCCCCCGCTCGTGCCCCGGTCCGCGGGCGGCGCCGGCGAGCTCGTCACCGGTCTCCTCGCCGACCTGCCCTTCGAGGCCTGGCAGGTGGGCCTGATCCTCCTCGCGGGGGTGTGGGCCGGACTCATCAACACCATCGTGGGCTCCGGGACCCTCGTGACCTTCCCCGTGCTGGTCACCATGGGCGTGCCGCCGGTGACCGCCTCGATGTCCAACGCGATGGGCCTGATCGCCGGCAACCTCACGGGCGCCTGGCACTACCGCCACGAGCTCAAGGGCGTCGAACGGACCCTCCTGAAGCTCGTCCCGTTCTCGGTGGCCGGCGGCGTCATCGGGGCGGCGCTGCTGCTGCACCTGCCCGAGTCCGTGTTCGGCTACGCGGCGCCGGCCCTGATCGTCGTCGCCCTCCTGTTCGTGATCTTCCAGCCGCGGCTCCAGGCGCTGGTGCGCCGCCGCAAGGAGAACCAGGCCGAGGCCGCCGCCGCGGCGGCGCGGGCGCGCGGGGAGACCCCGCGGCCCCTCGACCCGGACCGGGCGCCGCAGCCGGCGTCCCTGTACGCCCTGGTCTTCCTGGCCGGCGTCTACGGCGGCTACTTCGTGGCCGCCCAGGGAGTGCTCCTGCTCGGCATCCTCGGCGTGTTCCTGCTCGCCTCCCTGCAGGCCGCCAACGCCGTCAAGGTGGTGCTCGTGGCCCTCGTCAACATCGTGGCCGCGGTCTCCTACGTCCTGTTCGCCCTCGACCGGATCAACTGGTGGGTCGTGCTGCTCATCGCCGTGAGCTCCACCGCGGGCTCCTGGGCCGGCGCCAAGATCGGCCGCCGGCTCTCCCCGGTGGTGCTGCGCACCGTGATCGTGGTGCTGGGCGTCGTGGCCCTCGTCAACCTGGTGTCCCGGCTGATCTGAGGGCGGCCGCGGGCCCCGGCACCGTGCGGAGCCCGCGCGGCCGCCCACGTCCGGGCGGGAGCAGGTCCCGGGGACGGCACCGGCTACGATCGGGGCGACGCCGCCCCGACCAGGGTGCCGGCCACAGGGCCGCACGCCCACGCTCCCGCCGACCCGAAGAGACCCCGTGACCGACTTCCCCCACCTGATCCGCCTCGAGAGCGCCGACGACCCCCGGGTCGCCGACTACGCCCGCCTGACCGACGTCAAGCTGCGGCGCAGGCTCGAGCCCGAACGCGGCCTGTACATCGCCGAGTCCTCCAAGGTGCTCCGCCGGGCCCTCGCGGCGGGGCACGTGCCCCGCTCCTTCTTCATGGCGGACAAGTGGCTGGAGGACCTCGCGGACGTGCTGGTGGAGCACCCGGACGTGCCCCTGTACGTCGGCGCGGACGAGGTGCTCGAGCAGATCACGGGCTTCCACCTGCACCGCGGGGCGATCGCGGCCATGCAGCGCCCGGAGCCCGTGGAGCTGGAACGGCTCCTGGCGTCGTCGCGGCGGATCGCCGTCCTCGAGGACATCGTGGACCACACCAACGTCGGGGCGATCTTCCGCTCGGCCGCCGCGCTCGACGTCGACGCCGTGCTGGTCACCCCCCGCTGTGCCGACCCCCTGTACCGCCGGGCCATCCGGGTCTCCATGGGCACCGTGTTCCAGGTCCCGTGGACCCGGCTGCAGCACTGGACCGCCGACCTGCAGCGGATCAAGGACGCCGGCTTCACCACGGCGGCGCTCGCCCTCGGCGACGACTCGCTCACCCTCCAGGAGCTGTCCGCCCGCCGGGACGAGAAGCTGGCGCTGGTCCTCGGCACCGAGGGGGACGGGCTGAGCGCGGCCACCGTCCACCACGCGGACCTCACCGTCCGGATCCCGATGTCCCACGGCGTGGACTCCCTCAACGTGGCCGCCGCCTCGGCCGTGGCGTTCTGGGAGACCCGGCCCGCCCGGTGACGACCGGGCCGTCGGGGAGGCCCCGGCACGGCTCCTCGTGCGCGACGGCCCCGGCGGCCGCAGCGGGTCACAGTTCGGACGTCGATCACCCTCCGACCAGTGCTGTTGGCATCCGTGAAGTCTATTCTGGGAGGGTCTGCGAGGCCCGGTCCGAGAAACCGCGGCACCAGCCGGCGTCCGGGCGCAGAGGAACAGCAGGTGTGTCATGAAGAAGCTGATCTCGTGGCTGGCGGTCCTGGTGCTGGCCACGGGGCTGGGGCTGATCGTCCCCGGCAGCGCCTCCGCCGCGGCGCCGTACTGCGGCATCACGTGGGGTTCCCAGCCCAAGAGCAGCGGCGGAGTTGTCGCGCCGCCGCGCGTTCCCCACGTCACGAACGTCCGGGCGGGCCGGCACGCCTGTTTCGACCGGCTGGTGGTGGACCTGGACAACGAGGTGAAGGGCTACGACGTCCGGTACCGGGCGTTCCGGGGCATCGGGTCCGGGGCTCGCCTGCCGCTCCGGGGCACCGATCTGGTCCTTCTGGTCGACGCTCCCGCCTACGACGACAACGGCGTGGGCACCTATGAGTTCGACGACCCGCAGGAGCTCGTGGACGTCGACGGCTACCGGACGTTCCGGCAGGTCGCCTGGGGCGGCAGCTTCGAGGCGAAGACGAACCTGGGCCTCGGCGTCCGCGCCCGGCTCCCGTTCCGGGTCTTCGTGCTCGACGGCCCGGGGAACGGCTCCCGGCTCGTGGTCGACGTCGCGCACCGGTGGTGAGCCGGTCCCAGCACCGGGAACCGCCGGGCGAGGGGCCCGGCGCGTGCCGGGCCCCTCGCCCGGTCCGGACGGGCGTGAATTCCCGCCGGGGATCCGGTACGCTGGACCGCTGGTGCCCGATGCCCCCGCCCTTCTCGAACCGCGCGGACGGACGAAGACGGCGCACCGCCCACCGAGCGAAACCGTGGCTGGCAAAATCCAGGCACCAACGAAAAGGTTTGAACCCCATGAAGACTGACATCCACCCGGACTACCACCCGGTCCTCTTCCGCGACCTGGCCTCCGGCAAGACCATCCTGACCCGGTCCACCGCCACCTCGCAGAAGACCGAGACGTGGGAGGACGGCAACGAGTACCCGATCATCGAGGTCGAGATCTCCTCGGAGTCCCACCCGTTCTACACCGGCAAGCAGCGCATCATGGACTCCGCCGGTCGCGTGGAGCGCTTCAACGCCCGCTTCAAGAACTTCGGCAAGTCCAGCAGCTGACGTTCGTCCCGCTCGCGGGGCACAGCACCACCGCGCGCAGGCCCGGACCGCACAGGTCCGGGCCTGCGTCGTCCCCGGGGGCCCGGGCGTAGGCTGTCCCGGGACCACCAGCAGGACGGATCGAACAGCAGCACAGGACGGCGGGGAGGCGCGGATGACGCAGGAGCGGCGGCACGGGGAGTTCAAGGTGCAGGGCGGGAAGCTCGTGGTCGTGGACCTGGGCGTGGCCGGCGGCCGGCTGGTCGACGTCTCCGTCAACGGGGACTTCTTCCTCGAGCCGGACGAGGCCCTCGCGGACATCAACGCCGCGCTGACCGGCCTCGGCGAGCACGCCACCCAGCAGGAGATCGTCGGGGCCGTCGAGGCGGCGCTCGCGGACGACGTCGTGCTGTTCGGCTTCTCCCCGCAGGCGATCGCCACCGCCGTCCGCCGGGCGCTGGCCCACGCCACCACGTGGGACGACCACGCGTGGGAGATCATCCCGCCCACGGTCCGGCCCACCCTGGAGAACCTGGCGCTCGACGAGGTCCTCGCCCGCGAGGTCGGTGCCGGCCGGCGCCCGCCCGCCCTGCGGCTGTGGGACTGGGAGGAGCCGTCCGTGGTGATCGGCTCCTTCCAGTCCCTGCGCAACGAGGTGGACGCGGAGGGCGCCCGGCGGCACGGCATCTCGGTGGTGCGCCGGGTCTCCGGCGGCGGGGCCATGTTCATGGAGGCCGGCAACTGCATCACGTACTCGCTGTACCTGCCCCAGACCCTCGTGGACGGCCTCAGCTTCGCCGAGTCCTACCCGTTCCTCGACCGGTGGGTCATGCAGGCTTTCCAGGAGATGGGACTGGAGGCGTTCTACGTCCCGCTCAACGACATCGCCACCGAGCACGGCAAGATCGGGGGCGCGGCCCAGAAGCGCTTCGCGGGCGGCGGCATGGTCCACCACGTGACCATGAGCTACGACATCGACGCCCAGAAGATGACGGAGGTCCTCCGGATCGGCCGGGAGAAGCTCTCCGACAAGGGGCACCGCTCGGCCAAGAAGCGCGTGGACCCGCTGCGCCGGCAGACCGGCATGGCCCGGGCCGACGTCGTGGACAAGCTCATGGAGGTCTTCGCGGGGCGCTACGGGGCCGCGCAGGGTTCCGTCCGCGAGACCGAGCTCGCCGCCGCCCGCCGGCTGGTGGCCGCGAAGTTCGCCACCCCGGAGTGGATCACCCGGGTGCCCTGAGCCGCCCGCGGCACCTCGCCGGTCGAGTGCTCCCAGGCGCCTGTCAGCCGCTTCCGAGCACGGGAGGCCTAGCATGAGCGGCACCGACCGCCCACCGACCCGGGAGCCCATCATGTCCGTCGACGACCGCGACGCCGCCCGCGGCGTCCACCCCGCCGACCGGGACGCCGACGGCGTGGCCGTGCCGCGGCACCGGCGGCACCCCGTCCGCCGGGTGCTGCTCGTGCTGCTGGGTCTCGTGCTGGTCCTCGCCCTGGCGGCCGGTGCGTTCGTGTGGAACCTGGGGCGGACCTTCGACGCCCGGAAGCAGGTCGTCGAGGACGCGTTCCCGCCGGAGGGCGGACGGCCCGCCGCGGGCTCCGCCCGGGACCGGGGCACCACCGTGCTGCTGCTCGGGGCGGACAGCCTGCCCGGCGGGCGGGCGGACGTGGGCGTCGTGGGGGAGCGGGCGGACACCATCATGCTGGTGCACCTGCCCGAGGACGGCGGGGAGGCCTACGTGCTCTCCGTCCTGCGGGACACGTGGGTGCCGATCCCCGGCGTGGGCGAGGCCAAGATCAACGCCGCGCTCGACCTCGGCGGCGTCCCGCTGATGGTCGAAACCGTCGAGGAGCTCGTCGGCACCCGGGTGGACCAGGTCGCCGAGGTGGACTTCGCCGGCTTCCAGGCCCTCACCGACGCCCTGGGCGGGGTGACGATCGACGTGCCGCAGGACTTCGTCTCCAACGAGGGGATGACCTTCGAGGCGGGGCCGGAGCACATGGACGGGGAGCGGGCCCTCGAGTTCGTCCGGGAGCGCAAGGCCTTCGAGAGCGGGGACTTCCAGCGCGTGCAGAACCAGCGCAGCTACGTCCGGGCCGTGCTGGAGCGGCTGCTCGGCCCGCAGACTCTGCTCAACCCCGTGCGGCTGCACACCGTGGTCACCGACTTCTCGCCCTACCTGACGGTGAGCGAGGGGCTCGACTCGTCGTGGCTCGCGGGACTGGCCCCCGACCTGGCCGGGCTCTCCGCCGGGGACCTGCACCTGTCCACGGCACCGCAGCTCGGCCTGGGGGTGTCCCCGGACGGGCAGTCGGTCGTGGTGCCCGACCTCGAGGCGATGGCGGGGATCGGCGCGGCCATCTCGTCGGGGGATCTGGGCGGATATCTTGCTACGCTGAGCCCTGACGATCAGTAGCTCCCCGCCGGCGCCCGTGACCGGCGCGGACCGACTTCCCCCCGCCCGCAGCACGCCCCGTGATCGACCGGGACGGCCCCTCTTGACCCCCGCGAGAAGGCCATGCCGCACACCCCCCACCCCTTCAGTCCGGACGACGAGCCCCAGGCCTTCTGGCGGCCCGCGGCCCGTGTCCTCCCCACCGGTGCGGCCCGGCCCGCCGCCCGCGTCCTGCTGCGCAGTCCCTGGCCCGAGGCCGGGGCCGCCGTGGCCCGCGCCCTGGGCCCGGACGCCGCGGCGCAGCGGCGGCTCGAGGCACGCCTCCGCCGCGGGAGCCCCGCGCCGCGCACGGCCCGCCGGCTCGCCGAGGCGGCCCTGTCCGCGGGCCGCGTGGCCGAGGCGGACCGGCTCCTGGCGCAGGTGCCGCCGGACACGAGGGACCTCGCCGGCACGAGAGCCCGCCGGCACCGCCACGTCGGCCGGATCTCGGAGGCCGTGGTCGAGCTGCGGCGTGCCGCGGCCGCCGGGCGGGCCACACCGGGGGAGCGGCGCCGGCTGCTCCACTACGAGGACGAGCTGCGGCTGCTCTCCGGCTGGCGCCCGGCCCTCACCCCCGTGGTGGCCTACCGTCCGGAGCCCGCGTCCGTGCTGCACGTGCTCGCCGAGGCCCCGCCGCGCGCCCGGGGGCGGCGCGCCCCGCGCGCCCACTCCCTGCTCTCCGCGACCGTGGCCCAGGGCTGGACCGTGACGGCCGTGACACGCCCCGGGCCCGCGGCCGCCGTCGGCAGGGCTCCCGGGGCGGACGCCGAGGTCCTCGACGGCGTCTCCTACCACCGGCTGCTGCCCGCCGGCCGGGCACCGACCCCCACCGCACGGCTGCAGCGGGAGGCGCAGGCCCTGCTCGAGCTCGCCCTGCGCACGCGGCCCGCGGTGCTGCACACCACGAGCCGTGCCGGCAACGCCCTCGTGACCCGCGCGGTGGCGGAGTCGCTGGGCATCCCGTGGGTCTACGAGGTGCGGGAGCTGCCCGCCGACCGGTGGGCGGCCTCCCGCCCGGCCGAGGCGGCCACGAGCGAGCGGCACCGGCTCGAGAGCGCCCGCGAGGTCGAGGTCCTGGCCGCCGCGGCCGACGTCGTGACCACGAGCCGCGCCATGCGCGAGCGGGTGCAGGCGCTCACACGGGCTCTCCCGGGCGGCCCGGTGCCCGTCCGCGTGGCGCCCCCGGCCGTGGACGGTCCGTACCTGGCGGATCCCCGCCCCCTGCAGGAGGCGCGCCGGGTCCTGGGCCTGCCGGAGACGGCCCGGGTGGTGGGCGCGGTCGCGGACCTCGTGGAGCACGAGGGCCTCGACGACCTCCTGCGCGCCGCCGCCCTCGTGGCCGCCGACGTGCCGGAGCTCCTCGTGCTGGTCGTGGGCGACGGCCCGGCCCGGGCCGAGCTCGAGGAACTGGCCGTGCGGCTCGGCCTGGGCGGGCGGGTCCGCTTCGCGGGACGGGTCCCGGACGAGCAGGTCGTGCAGTACCACCAGGCGTTCGACGTGTTCGTGGTCGCGCGCAAGGACCGCCCGGTGACCCGCACCGCGGCCCCGACCGAGTCCGTGGAGGCCCTGGCCACCGGGACCCCCGTGGTCGCCACCCGGCTGCCCGTGCTCGCCGAGACCGTGACCGACGGCATCACCGGCATGCTCACGCCGCCGGAGGAGCCCGAGACCCTCGCGACGGTCCTGCGGATGATGCTCGAGTGCCCCGCCGTGCGCCGCTGCCTCGGGGTCGAGGGCCGGCGGCGCGTCGTGCCCGGGCGGACCTGGCACGGCGTGGCCTCGGCCGCCGCGGAGGCCTACGACCACCTGACCGGACGCGCCCGGTCCGAGGAGGAGTCGGCCTGAGCGCGGTGGGGTCTCAGAGCAGACCGAGGCGTGCGAGGCGGCGGCGTGCGGCGGCCTCGCTCGGCCCGGTCTCGCCGAGCGCCCTGCCGACCACCGCCAGGGTGAGCCCGGCGGCGCTCCGGGTCGGCAGCGGTACCGGGCCCAGCCGCGGACGGCCGAGGCCGAGCAGCTCCAGCCGGTCCTGCGGCATCGAGTCCACGACGGCGGCGAACAGGGCGCGGTAGCCGGGCAGCAGCACGGGGTCCAGGGGCGGGCGGCGCAGGAACGCCACGACGTCCTCGACCCGGTCCCCACCGGCCAGCCGAGGGCCGAAGGAGCGCAGGCGCTCGTCGAGCTCGGCCTCGGAGCGCGGTGGCCGGGCCACGCCCATCAGCCGCCCGGCCACCGCCCACTCCCGCACGTAGGCGTCCGGCCCGCCGGGGATCGTCCCGCCCCACCGCTGGTGGCAGCGCAGGAAGGCGTCGGTGAACGCCAGGTGGACCCACTCGGCCAGGTCGGGGTCGTTCGCGCAGTAGGGACGGCGCACGCCGTCGGCCCCGGTGTAGCTGCCGTGCACGCTCTCGTGCAGACGGCGGACGTGCGCCGAGGCCCGGCGCGCGGCGGTCGTGTCCCCGTAGGTGACGGTGAAGATCCACCGGATGGTCCCGGCGAGGCGTCCCAGCGGGTCCGTCCGGTAGTCCGAGTGCTCGACGACGCCGGCCAGTGCCCCCGGGTGCAGGGCCTGGGTGAGCAGGGCGCGCACGCCCGCGGGGATGGTCGCCATCGACCCGTGCACGGCCCACACCGCCGAGCCGGGCCGGAAGTGCCCCGCGTCCTCGCCGTCGGCCAGCGCCAGCTCCCACTCGGGCACGCGGTCCGCCCGACCGGCGAACGTCGTGCGCAGCCTGTCCTGCAACGGGGCCATCAGTCCCACGCCGGTCTCCTCTCCGCTCCCGGTGCTCTCCGTGCCGTCCATCATGGCCTGCGCCCCCGACATCCGCTGGGGCTTCGACACCTTCTGGGGCGTCGACAGCTCATAGGGCTCCGGCAACTCCTGGGCCCCGACATGTCCGGCACGGGTCCGGGGAACGGGTCGCACGGGGGCGGGCGGCGCGGGGGGAGCCTGCGACCGGCGCGGGAGCCGGCGACGGCGGGGCCGGCGCGGCCGGCACGGTCAGGACCGCTCCGGGCCCCCGGCGACCAGCGAGGCCAGGGGCGCGCCCTCGAGGAAGTCCACCAGGGCGGGCGAGCGGGTCACCACGGTCTCCTGGTAGCGGCCCGGCAGCTCGGGGTCCTTGCCGATGACCAGCTGCTCGACGTCGTCCTCCAGGAACATCGCCAGGATCCCGCGCAGCAGCTCCAGCACCGTCCCGTCGCGGAGCATGCCGCGCACGGCGCCGGGCACGCGGACGGTGCGCTCGCCGTCGAGCACGACGTCGACGAAGTCGGGGGTGTCGCTCTCCGACCAGCGCGCCGTGCTCGCGGCCGCGATCGTGCCGGTGACCTCGACCGTGAGGGTGACCACGATGGTCGCCTCCGTCAGCGCCGCCTGGATCTCCTCCGCCCGGCGCCGGTCGCGGCTCCTGCGCCAGCGGCTCGGGCGCGCGCGGTCGACCACCAGGTACTCCAGCTGCAGCTTGCCCCGGCAGACCTCCAGGAAGGACACGGTGACGGCCTCGGCGGGGCTGCCGCCCCGGACGGCGGCGTAGGCCCGGCGCAGCAGGTCCTGCAGGTCGGTGGAGCCGCGGGCCAGCGTGGGCGCCGAGAGGCTCACGGGCCGGCCGTGGGCGTCGAGGCAGCGCACCGTGATCGGAACGCGTGCCACCGTGGTGTCGAGGGGGGAGTCCACGCTGACGTCGAGCCTTCCTGTGAGGACGGGGAGTGACCCCATCATAGATGCGCACGCATTGTCCGGGTCCTGCGCGCGCCGTCCCCCGTTGTGGGGACGAGTCCGCTCCCACGAGGGGCGACGGCCGGCCCGGACGGTGCTCACGCCGTCCGGGCCGGCCGTCGCCGGAGCGATCAGGGCCAGGAGCCCTCCTCGGCGTGGGCGATGAACAGCTCGCGGACCTCGCACCCCCGGGGCTGGGCGAGGGCGAACAGGACGGCGTTCGCCACGTTCTCGGGATCGTTGAGCTGGGAGTCGTCCTGGGGCTTGTACTGCTCGTCCCGGTCGTCGAAGAAGCGCGTCTTCATGCCGCCGGGGATGAGCTGGGTGACGCCCACCTCGCCCTTGAGCTCCGCGGCGAGCGCCTGGCTGAAGCCGAGCACGCCGAACTTGGACGCACAGTACGCCGTCGCGTCCGAGACGCCCTTCAGCGCGAGGGTGGAGGCCACCGTGATGACCCGGCCCCGGGACTCCCGCAGCGCGGGCAGGGCCGCGCGCACCGTCGAGACGGTGCCGAACAGGTTGACCTGCACGACCTTCTCCCACTCGGCGGCCGCCACGTCCTCGAGACGGCCGCAGCGGTCGATGCCGGCCGCGGTGACCACCGCGTCCAGGCCGCCGGCGGCCTCCACGGCCCGGCGCACCGTCTCGGTCACCGCGGCGGTGTCCGCCACGTCGACCTCGTAGGCGGTGACGCCGGTGAGCGTGCTGATGTCCCGGTCCAGGACGATGGGGGTGCCGCCGTTGTCGCGGACCGCCTCCGCCACGGCGGCGCCGAGTCCGGAGGCCCCGCCGGTGATCAGCACCCGGCCGGGGCTGGTGGGCTGGAAACTCATGCAACTTCCTCTCTGCTGGGCACGGCCCCGCCCGCGGCGGGTGCCGCGGGCGGGGTGTGCTGCTCCACGTCGGAACAGGGTCAGGCCGCGCGGGTGCGGCGGCCTGGTCACTGCTACCGTATCCGGTCCCGGCCCGTTCGTAAGTAAGCTCATCAGGACGGCCCCCGAGGTGCGCACGCGCACGCCCGCCCGACGGAGAAGGAGTTCCATGACCACCGCAGCACCCGCCACCGCCCCGACGACCGAGCTCACCGTGCTGGACCCGCGGGACGGATCCACGGTCGGCACCGTGGCCGCGGCCACGGAGGAGGAGGTCCGCGCCGCCGTCGCGGCCGCCCGTGCGGCCGCCCGGGACTGGGCCCGGACGGCTCCCGAGGAGCGGGGGAAAGCCCTGCGCGCCGCCGCGGACCGGCTGGCCGAGCACGCGCAGGAGCTCGCCGAGCTCAACGCCCGCGAGACCGGCAAGCCCGTCGAGGAGTCCCTCGGCGGGGTGATGGCCGGGGTCGGCACGCTCCACCAGTACGCGGAGCTCGGACCGGTGCACCGGGGGCACAGCCTGCGCGGCAGCGTGCTGGCGGCCGACTACACCGTCGCGGAGCCGCGCGGCGTCGTCGTCGCCCTCACGCCCTGGAACGACCCCGTGGCGGTGGCCGCGGGCCTGCTCGGCGCCGCGGTCGTCACCGGCAACACCGTGGTGCACAAGCCGAGCGAGCGCTGCCCGCACGTCGGGGCGCGGCTCGGGGAGATCCTCGCCGAGGCCCTGCCCGCCGGGGTGCTCGGCACCGTCAGCGGCGGCGCCGCGGTCGGGGAGCTGCTCACCGCGCTGCCCGGCGTCGACGTCCTCGCCCACGTCGGCTCCACCGCCACCGGGGAGGCCATCGCCCGGGCGGCGGTCGGCACCGGCGCCCACGTGGTCCGGGAGAACGGCGGCAACGACGCCCTGGTGGTCGACGACGACGTGGACCCCGTCTGGGCCGCCGGCCAGGCCGCCCTCGGCGCGTTCGCCAACGCGGGCCAGATCTGCGTGGCGGTCGAGCGGATCTATGTGCACCGCGGCGTCGCCGAGCCGTTCCTCGCGGCACTGGCCGAGGAGGCGCGCCGGCGCAACACCGAGGGCACGCTCGCCCCGCTGGTCGACGAGCGGATGCGCGAGGAGGTCCACCGTCAGGTCGCCGACAGCGTCGCCCGGGGAGCGGTCGTGCTCGAGGGCGCACGGGTGCCGGAGGGCCCCGGGGCGTTCTACCCGGCCACCGTCCTGCGCGGGTGCACCCCCGGGATGACCGTGATGACCGAGGAGACGTTCGGACCCGTGGCCCCGGTGCAGGTGGTCGACAGCTTCGAGGAGGGGCTCCGGCTGGCCGCGGCCGACCGCTACGGGCTGGCCGCGACCGTGCTCACCGGGCGGATCGCCCACGCCCAGCGCGCCGTGGCCGAGCTGCCGGTGGGCACGCTGAAGGTCAACAACGTCTTCGGCGGCGCCCCCGGTGGCGCCGCGCAGCCGCGCCGGGCCTCCGGCGCCGGCTTCGGCTACGGGCCCGAGCTCCTGGAGGAGATGACCCAGGTCAAGGTCGTGCACATCGAGATGCCGCCGGCGGCGGACTGAGCGCCGGCCGGCCCGGCGGCATCCGGGTCCGGGACGTCACCGCCGGCGCAGGGGCTCGAGGAGCCCTCGGACCCGGTCCGAGGGCTGCTCGCCCAGTTCCCGCGCCAGCTCGCCGCGGTAGTCCCGGAACGCCCGCCACGCCTCGGCCTCGTTGCCCAGGCGCAGGTGCGCGCGGAGCAGCAGGCTCACGGTGCTCTCGCGCAGGGGAGCGGCGTCGCGCAGCGTCCGGGCCAGCGCCAGGGCGTGGTGGACGTCGCCGTGGACGAGACAGAGCTCCGCCCGTTCCTCGACCGCGTTGACGTAGAGCTCCTGCAGCCGGGCCTGCTCCTCGAGCACCCAGTCGTCGTACCAGCCCGGCAGCAGGGCCACGCCGGGGCGGTCCAGCACCCAGGCGTCCTCGTGCCCGGCGGACCAGGACGCCACCGGGCGCACGAGCAGCTCGAGGAGGTGGTGCAGGTCCACGTCCACGGCCTCGGACAGTCCCAGGGCGCCGCCGCGGCACTCCACGGCCCCCGGTACGCGCCGGGACAGGGTGAAGACGGCGGTGCGCAGGCTGCCGAGCGCGTGGTCCTCCGGGCAGTCCGGCCACATCAGCCCGGCGAGGTAGTGCCGGGACCGGGGGCCGTGGATCGCCAGCGCCGCCAGCAGCCGCTGCTGCCGGGTCCCGGTCCGCACCCTGGTCCCCTGCACGGCGGCGTCCCAGCTCCCCAGCAGGCGCAGCGTGATCGTCCTTCCGTCGCCCATGACCTTGCTCCCCCCCGGCTGACCAGGCACGATGTCAGCGCCCGCGCTTCACCGCCATGCTGGGACGCGGCGCGGGGGAAGTCAACGACATGACGGGCCGCACGGCGCGTGCGACCGTCCCGGTCCCCGCCGGCCCGCGCCGCGGGCCGGCNNNGCCGCCGAGGCTCTCCCAGCCGCTCCAGCGGCGCCCGTTCCACCACTTGTGCCACAGGGCGTTGTCCGTGCCGATGCCGAAGCAGTCGATCCGGCCGTAGTCCCAGGAGACCGCGGAGGGGACGTGCCGCAACCGGCCGCCCAGGCCCTCCCAGTGGCTCCAGCGGCGCCCGTTCCACCACTTGTGCCACAGGGCGTTGTCGGTGCCGAGCACGAAGCAGTCCAGGCGGTTGCGGTCCCAGGACGAGATCCCGACACCGCCGCGGCACCGGCCGCCGAGGCTCTCCCAGCCGCTCCAGCGGCGCCCGTTCCACCACTTGTGCCACAGCGCGTTGTCCGTGCCGATGCCGCAGACGTCGATCCGGTCGCGGCCCCAGGAGACGGCGGCGGGGTTGGACTTCAGCCGGCCCCCGAGGCTCTCCCAGTCGCTCCAGCCGCGGGCGTACCACTTGTGCCACAGGGCCCGGTCGGTGCCGATGACGAACGTGTCGAGCCGGCCCCGCGCCCAGGAGGACACGCCCGTGCCGTACCGGCAGTCGCCGCCCAGGTCCTCCCACCCGGACCAGGCCGTGGTGGTGACGGGCGCGGCGAGGCCCGCGGGGGTCGAGGCCAGGGCGGCACCCGTGCCCAGCACGGCCCCGGCCGTGAGCAGATTTCTCCGTGACACCCCGCTGGGCGCGGCGGTGGTCCGGTGGTCGGTGAGGTCCTGTGCGGTCATGGCGTGCTCCTCGACGCGGGCGGGCCGGCCGGTGGGACGGTGACCCGCCACGGTGGATGCGGTGGGCGCGACCGGAGCGGGCGGCGGACGTGGTCCCCGGCCGCCGGGACGGTCCCGGAGCGGTCTCCCGGTCGCACGGACATCGTCCGGCCCGCGGTGTGATCCCGGCGTGACTACCGTCGGGGCATGTCGGGGCAGGTCAGGGGCGCGTCGTGCTGCCGCGGGCCGGGCTGCGGACCGCGGCGCCCGGAGGCGGGCTCAGAAGCGGCGGCGGACCCGGACGGTGTTGGCCAGCCGCCGCACCTTGGGCACGTTGGTGGAGAGCACGAGGTAGCCGGTGAGAGTGCCCACAGTGGTCGCCCCGCCGGCGATGAGGGGCACGTGGAACCTCCGCCACCGCTCCGGGTCGGACGCGAGGATGTGGGCCATGCCGTTGATCGAGGCGGCGATCACCGCGCCGGCCACCACCTGGTGGCCGATCTTCTCGCCCCGCTTGAGCAGCGGCTCGAACTCGTCGGCGCGCAGGTGGACGTCGAAGCCGCCGCGCTCCAGGACCACGATGAGCCGCCGGAGGTACTCGGGGGCCTCGACGCCCATCTGCACCGCGTCCTGCAGGATGTCGCGCAGCCGCTTGGCGAGGATCTCGGGGGAGAGCCGGTGCAGCACGAAGCGCTGCGCGTACGGCGTGAGGACCGAGACGAGGTCGAACTCCGGGTCCAGGCCGGTGCCCACGGACTCCGCCGTGACGAGCATCCGCAGGAACAGCGCGGACTCGCGCGGCAGGTGCATCCGGTAGCGGCGCAGCATCCCGATGAGGTCGCCCATCAGGTGGCCCACCCGCACCTCGTGCAGGGGCTTGTTCGAGTAGCGGCGCAGCAGGATCGCCACGTCCCGCTCGAGCGTCTTCTTGTTGACGTCCTGCTCCTGCGAGGTCAGCCCGAGCAGCCCCGCGGCGACCCGCCGCGGGTTCTCCTGCACCACGCCGAGCATCAGGGTCACCAGGTGGTCCCGGAACTCGTCGGTGAGGGTGCCCATCATGCCGAAGTCGATGATGCCGATCCGCCCGCCGGTCTCCACGAAGAGGTTGCCGGGGTGCGGGTCCGCGTGGAAGAAGCCGTGCTCGAAGATCATCCGGCAGATGGCCTCGGTCGAGTCCACGGCCAGCAGGTGCCGGTCGAGCCCGGCCTCCTCGAGCGCGGGGTAGTCGTTGATCTTGATCCCCCGGATCCGCTCCATCGTGAGGATCCGGGAGGTCGACGCCTCCCAGAAGATCTCCGGGATGTGCACGCGGGGGTCGCCCATGAAGTTCTCGGCCATCCGCTGGGCGTTGCGGGCCTCCGTGAGGTAGTCCAGCTCGTCCCGCAGGGACTGGGCGAACTCGTCCGCGAGACCCTCGAGGTCGAAGTGCTCCACCGCCGGCCAGTAGGTGGACAGCAGCTTGGCCAGCTCGGAGAGGATCTCGAGGTCCCGGTTGACCTCCTCGACGACGCCGGGGCGGCGCACCTTCACGATGACGTCGACACCCTTGTAGACGGCCGCGTGCGCCTGGCCGATCGAGCCGGTGGCGAGCGGCACGGGGTCGATCTGCGCGAGGATCTCCTCGGCCGCGGAGTCCGGCTCCGACTCGATCATCGCGCGGATCCGCTCCGGCGGAACGGGGGGCGAGTTGTCCTGCAGCCGCGTCAGCTCCTGCACGTACCGCGGCGGCAGCAGGTCCGGCCGGGTCGAGACGACCTGGCCGAGCTTCACGAAGGTGGGCCCGAGCTCCTCGAGGGCCTGCCGCAGGTGGACGGGCTGGCTGTAGAGCTTGTCGGGGTCGATGAGCCGGACCCGCGCCAGCGGTGCCCGCCACTCCTCCTTGATCCCGCCGAGGGCGAAGCCGAAGCCGTGCTTCGAGAGCACCTCGAGGATCTGCAGGAAGCGTTCCCGGCGGCTGATCATCGGCGGGCCGCTCCGGTGCTCATCCGGGCCAGGTAGAAGGACATGAACCCGGTCGCGACGGCCACGATGAAGCACAGCGCGCTCACCAGCGGCTCGATGCCGAGGAAGACCGTGCCCACCCCGCCCAGCAGCACGGTCATGGCGAGCAGCGCCCAGACGGCCGCGTGCACCCGGCCGAGCACGCCGGACCCCGGGCCGGCGGAGGACCGCTGGGCGGACACGTCGTCGTCGTGCGCGGGCCGGTCGGTGCCACCGGCCGCCGCCGCGGACACGGCCAGGCCCTTGCGCCACTTCTTCGCGTTGCGCGAGCGGTCGGCCTCCGCCGGGACGTAGGCGTCCGGGACGGGATGGCTGTCGGCGGGCGGCAGCAGCTCGGGGACGTCGTTGGGCAGCCGCTCGAACCACTCGGCGGGGATGTCCTCCGGGCGCGCGGCCTGGAGCGTCATCGAGACCTCGAAGGCCGAGCCCCGGATGGTGCCCCACACCGCGGTGAGCCGATCCTGCTGGAAGGCGTGGTCGATGATCGGGATGAACTGCTGGGACATCTGGGTGGAGAGCCTGCCCACCTGGCGGCGCTCGTAGAGCACGTCGACGATGTCGAGGGTCTGCCCGTGGTGGTTGCGGACCTTGTTGGTCTCGAGCGTCAGCATCACGCGGCCCTCCCCGGACGGGGGGATGACGCTGTGCAGGTACTCGGCGAACTCCTGCTCGTCCAGGACCTTGATGGAGGGGCCCTGCGGCAGCACCGCCGCGTGCGTCGGGGGCGTGTTGAGCGGGAAGAGCAGGTCCGGGGCGGCGATCGACAGCCGCGCCGCGGCGTCGACCTCCGCCTGCCCGTCCTGGCGCAGGACCGTGGCCTCGAGCTTCAGCGGCGCCACCGGCGTGTAGCCGGAGGCGATGACCCGCGCGAGGTAGGGCCAGTACCGCTGCGCGTCCTGCTGGGCGAGGTGCCCGATCTTGTTGGGCCCGATCCGCACCGAGACCGTGTGGGGGTCGAAGGGATTGTCCGGTTCCGGGACCAGCGCCGCGTTGCCCGTCCAGGTGCGCAGCTTGCCGAAGGACAGACCGCCGAACACCCGCATGATCTCGGTGTCGTAGAAGTTCTCCGTGACGATCTCCAGAGAGCCGCGGTCGTTGAGCGCGTAGTCGGTCATGGTCTCCCTCGATGGAGCTGGGGCATCAAGTCGTCCTCAGCATCTCACGATTCCCGGGACGCCCGGTTCATTGTCCGGCCCGTACGGTGTCCGCGCTGACTGGTGCAATGATGGCCGATCAGGACACCGGGCGGGCCCCGGTGGCCGTCCCGGGACGAGAGCCGGACCGGGAGCCGCAGAGGAGGCGCACGGATGCCCCAGGGCCAGGTCCCCCCGCCCGAGCCCGGCCGCCCGGCGGTGGACGTCGACGTGCTGCGCACGCTGTTCCTCAGCCCCGCCGACTGGATCCACCGCCGCGTGGAGTCCGTGCTGATGAGCCCCGACGGCGTCACCCGCCGGAAGGTCTCCCTCGACGTGGACCTCGCCGCGCGCGCCCCCTGGCCGGCCGACGCCGCCGGCCGGCTGCTGGTGCCCGTGACCATCCAGGCCAAACAGCCCCTGCGCAACTTCGACGCCGTCTGCCAGGGCGACCCCGTCCCGGTCCTGAGCACGGAGGACAACGGCGCGCTCGCCGAGCTGCTGCTGCGCGGGCTGATCCCGGAGCAGCTGCCGCCGGCCGAGGCGGCCGTCCTGGCCCACGACCACGTCCCGGCGATCGTGCACGCCCCCGAGCTGCTCGTGGAGGACGCCCTCGACGGGTTCTGGGCCTACTGCGAGCACCTGCGGGTGGTCGTGCAGGAGCTCGTGGACCGGGGGATGCTCCCGGCGGAGGACGCCGAGCACTGGGATGCGGACCTCGCGCTGTTCACCACGGTGGCCGACCAGCTGGCCCGTGGCTTCCTGCTGACCTTCGCGCTGCCGGAGGAGTTCGCGGGGCGCCGGCTCGTGCTCAAGTACTCGATGGACGAGCAGTACGCCGCCGGCGGGAGACCGCGCGCCCGGGACCGGCTGCGGCACTGCTGGATGCCGTGGGTGGGGCGGGTCGGCCTGCACGACCTCGCGTCCTGCCGCAGCTTCCACCTGGAGCTCACGGTGCCCGCGGAGGTCCGGCTGCACGAGTTCACGGTGCTCTCGCACGAGGGCGGGCGCCCGGGCGGTGCGGGGGGATCGCACCGGGCGGTGGACAGGGTGCTCGCCGAGGACCGCACCGTGCGGCGGTGGCCCGGGGCGGTGCGCGGTCACCTGGCGCTGCGGCCCACGTCCCGCTTCGACGACGCCTTCTGCGAGATGGTGATCCTGCCGGCGCGGCAGGGGATCACGGCGTTCGCCTCCGTGGCGGTCAGCCTCATCACCGCGGTCCTGCTGCTCGTGGGGCTCGTGTCGACCGTGCGGGAGCACGTCCTGGGGCCCGGCTGGCAGGTGCCCTCCGCGGCGGCGTCGATCGTGATGTCCGTGGTGGCGGTGCTGCTGTCCTGGATCAACCGGCAGCCGGAGCACGACGTCTCGGTGCGCGTGATGCGCCCCCTGCGCTACGCGCTGAACCTGGAGGCCCTGGTCATGCTGATGCTCGCCGGCGCCGCGTCGGTCCCCTTCACCCCGGGGGCGGCCGCGGCGTACTGGGCGGTGCTCGTGCTGCTGCACGTGCTCTCGCTCGTGCTCGTGGCGCGCACCTGGTGGGTGCGGCGCTCGGTGGACCGGGGCTGGTACACCTCCCGGGCGCGGCGGCACGGCCGATGACCGGCGGCGCTCTGTTCAGTGGGACGGCGGCCTCCTACACTGGAGGAGTCACGGAAAGGATCCACCATGGCCTATGACGCCCGGACCGGTCCGCAGGCGCCCCAGCCGCGCCGCGAGCACCGCAACGACTCCAAGGTGAACCTGCTGCAGCTGGGCAACTCGTCGATGTCGCTCGGCCAGAGCCTCGACCGGCGGGTCTTCAAGTCCAACGAGGACGCCCAGCGCGCCGTCGACCGCGTGCTGCGCCGCTCGGGGCGCCCCGCCGCCTGATCCCGGCCGGCCCGGAACCGCCGGACCCCCAGACGCTCGCGATCCCCCCGGTGCCCACCGGGGGGATCGCCGTTGCCCGGGGCCCCGGCGCGGGGGTGTCGGCGAGGGGTCAGGGCCGCGCCGCCGCCTGCGCCCGCAGCGCCCGCAGCAGGTGGTCCCGCTCCTCGACCAGGATCCGGCGCAGGGCCGCGGGCGCTCCGGCGTGGCTGTTCAGCCACAGCTCCGTGCGGGCGAGCACGGGGTGGTGCCCGGGGTCGTGGCCCGGTTCGAGGTCGGCCCCGCCGGGGTAGAGGCCGGCCACGATGCGGGTGGCCATCCCGATGGACCGGTGCGCCCAGACCTCCTCCAGCATGCCGAAGTACCGCTCGCGGTAGGGCTCCACCAGTTCGGCCGGGCCCAGCCGGAAGCCCTCGATCGTGGCGGTCAGCAGGTCGTTGGACAGCTCGTCACCGGTGATCGCCTCCCAGGCCGCGGCCTTGGCCCCGGGCAGCGGGCGGGCGGCCCGGGCGCGGGCCCAGCCGACCTGCCCCGTGCGGGTCCGGTCGCCGGCGTGCTCCCGCTCCAGGGCGGCCTCCAGCTCCGGGTCCTCGCCGTGGCCGGTGGCCGCGAGCGCCGTCCACAGCGCCCAGCGCAGCTCCGGGCCCAGCCGCAGCCCGGGCAGCGCGTCCCGCCCGCCGAGGAGGTCGCGCAGCCAGCCGGCGTGGCTGCCGTCGCGGCGGGCCGTGCGGGCGGTGAGCCGGGCGAGGGCCAGCTGCCGGTCGCTGCCGGGGTCGGCGCGGCGCAGCTCCCGGACGGCGGCGTCGAGCAGCCGCCCCCGCAGCCGGGCCCGGCGGGCGGTGGGGGTGAAGCGCTCGACGGCCTCCACGGCGTGGTCCACGGCGGTGCTGAACATCCCGGTCCGCGGCTCGGCGAAGCCGTGGTCCAGGACGGCGCCCACCCAGTCCCCGGGGTCGAGCTCGGCGTCCCGGGTGGCGTTCCACAGCCCGGACCACAGCTGGGCGCGGGCCATGTCGTCCTCCACGGAGGACAGGGAGCTCAGGGCCGTGGTGAGCGAGAGCGGGTCCAGGCGGGTCTTGGCGTAGGTGAGGTCCTCGTCGTTGACCACCAGCAGGGGAGCGGTGGAGCCCACGAGCTCGGGGACCTCCACGGACGCCTCGGCGGGCAGGTCCACGCTGACCGTGCCGGTGCGCACCAGGACGTCGCCGGGCCCGCGCTCGTAGCCGCCGAGCAGCAGCCGGTGCGGGCGCAGCACCCCGGGTCCGGGGTCCTGGAGCAGCGCGGCGAAGGTCACGGTGCCGTCGTCGTCCCGGGCGAGGTCCAGGGTCAGCGTGGAGACGCCGGAGGTGGCGAGCCAGGACTCGGCCCAGCCGCGCACGTCCCGCCCGGAGGCCTCCTCGAGCACGGCCAGGAAGTCCTCGAGGGTCGTGGAGCCGTAGGCGTGCCGGCGGAAGTAGGAGCGGCACGCGTCGACGAACGGCTCGTAGCCCACGAACGCGACGAGCTGCTTGAGCACCGCGGCGCCCTTGGCGTAGGTGATGCCGTCGAAGTTCTGCCGGGCGGCCTCGAGGTCCTGGACGTCGGCGACCACGGGGTGGGTGGTGGGCAGCTGGTCCTGCCGGTAGGCCCAGGCCTTCCGGCGGTCCGCGAAGGCGATCCACGCCTCCTCGAAGTCCGTGGCCTGCACGGAGGCGTGGGCGCCCATGAACTCCGCGAAGGACTCCTTGAGCCACAGGTCGTCCCACCACGTCATGGTCACCAGGTCCCCGAACCACATGTGGGACATCTCGTGCATGAGGGTGTTGGCCCGTCCCTGGTACTGGGCCCGGGTGGCCCCGTCCGGGAACAGGTACTCCTCGGTGAAGGTCACCAGCCCGGGGTTCTCCATGGCCCCGAGGTTGTACTCGGGCACGAA
Organism: Kocuria rosea subsp. polaris; assembly: GCF_001483755.1. Lineage (GTDB taxonomy): Bacteria > Actinomycetota > Actinomycetes > Actinomycetales > Micrococcaceae > Kocuria > Kocuria cellulosilytica. Next base: position 103,533 of record NZ_LQBK01000038.1, on the reverse strand, counting down.
CGCCTGCTCGTACTTCCCGAACGGGTACGGGTAGCCGAACAGCTCGGTGAAGAACGTCAGGCCCTGGCGGGTGAGGTCGAACAGCTCGGGGGCGCCGGTGGCCGCGTCCAGGTGCTCGGCCAGCGAGGCCCGGCAGTACAGGGCCAGCGGCACGGACATCCGGCTGCCGTCCTCGAAGGAGTGCCGCCACTCGCCGGCGACCCGGTGGTACGGGCCGGCCAGCACCGTGGTGATGTACGTGGAGATCCGCTCCGTGGGGGCGAACTCGTGGCGCACGGACCCGGCCCGCTCGGCCTCCGGGGCGGGGGAGACCGCCATCCGCACCCCGTTGGAGGAGACCTGCCAGCCCTCCGGGGCGAGAACCGTGAACCGGAACGACGCCTTGAGGTCCGGCTGCTCGAAGTTCGCGAAGACCCGGCGGGCGTCCGCCGGCTCGTACTGGGTGTACAGGTAGACCCGACCGTCGGCGGGATCCACGAACCGGTGCATCCCCTCGCCGGAGCGGGAGTACCGGCCCCGCCCGGCCACCGAGACCTCGTTGCTGGTCTCGAGGGACGGGAGGCGGATCCGCGCGCCCTCGACGACGTCGTCCGGGTCCAGCTCCCGGCCGTTGACCGTCACCGACTCCACGGAGTGGGCGATGAAGTCCAGGAACGTCTGGGCGCCCTCCTCCGCGCTGAAGCGCACGGTGGTCACGGACCGGAACGAGTCCGCCTCCGGGTCCGGCGCGGTGGACAGGTCCAGCAGGACGTCGTAGCTCTCCACGGCGACGAGCTGGGAACGGTCGGCGGTCTCGCTGCGGGTCAGGTTGTCGTTGCGCACCGTGCCATTGAACCACCCGCCCCGCCCCCGGGCCCTGGACAGGGGACCGGCCCGCCGTAGGCTGGACCGCGAGCCCGCCCGAGCGCACCGGAGGACATCCGCATGGCCGACCAGGACCGCCGGACGCTGCTCGCGGGCACCCTGCTGGGGGCGGGGATCGCCGCCTCCGTGGTGGACCTCGCAGTCTTCCACCTCCTCCTGCACTGGCACCACTTCTACGACCTGTCCACCACCGGGGTCGCCCTCGCCTCGGACGGGGTCTTCCACGCCTTCGGCTGGTTCACCACCGTGGGCTTCCTCTTCCTGCTCGCCGACGTCCGGCGCCGGGGCACCGTGTCCTGGCGTTGCTGGAGCGGGGGCCTCCTCCGGCTCCGCCGCTCCCGGCCCGCCCGGTCGACCGCCTGAGTGGACCGCAGGTCACGCCCCGGACGCGGCGTCCCGGCGGGCCTCGAGCTCCGCCACGAGCTCCTCGTGCCGGTCCTGGGTGACGGGGTGGGGGCCGTCGGCGTTGACCAGGTACTCGTGCTCGAGCTGGCACACGACCCTGCTGTGCAGGACCTGCAGCTCCACGAGGGGCAGCGCGGAGAGCTCCGCGGGGAAGTCGCAGTCCGGGCCCAGGCACGTCTCGCAGTCCGGGGACCTCCCGGCACCGGTGCCGGCCGGGGACGGGACGGTGTCGACGCCGCTCATGCCGCCACCCCCTCCGCCCCGGCGCCGTGCCGCGGCGCGGGGGCCGGGACCTGCGCACGGACCGCCGGGCGGGACGCCTCGGCGAGACCGAACGGCACCGGCCGGGTGAGGATCCGGACGGAGCCTCCGGGCTCCGGCACGGAACTCTGCTCGAGGGACCACCGCAGGAGGTCCAGGCCCTCCGGGTCCACGTGCTGGGCCCCCGTGAGGTCCACGGCGACGGCCGCGTCCGGGAACAGCGCGCGGGCTCGGCCGACCAGCGGGGTCAGGGTGCGGTGGTTGTGCTCGGTGAGATCGCCGGTGACCACCAGGCGCACGCACCGGGTGTCCAGCTCGATCTGCACGACGACGGACAGGGAGTGGTCCATGGAGGGGTCCTTCCACGACAGGACGTCACGGCCGGCTGCTCGACCCGTGCTGTCGATGGTAGATGCCCGTGACGTGGGTCACCAGACGCTGTGCCGAGTCGTTACGGACGTGAGTGTGCCCACAGCCGGCCCGCTGAGGGACCGCGGGCGCCGGTGCGCCCGGTAGCGTCGGAGCCATGCGCATTCTCGTGGTCGGTTGGTCCAGCGTCCTGCACGGCGAGGCGACGGCCGGCGACGTCCTCGCCATGGACGCCGTCGCCGACGCCCTCGGCACGGCGGGCGTCCCGCACGACGTCGCGTGGAGCGCCGTCATGTGCCCGCCCGGGGGGCTGCGGCTCGACGACGCCGAGCCCGCCGACTACACCCACCTGCTGTTCGTGTGCGGCCCGGCGACCGGGCGCTCGATCGCCGGGCTGCACGAGCGCTTCGCCCACTGCCGCCGGATCGCGGTCGGGGTCAGCGTCCTCGACCCCCGGGACCCCGTGACCGCCGGGTTCCACCGCGTCATCGCCCGGGACCGCCCCGGTGCCGGTGCCCACCGGGACCTGGCGGCACGGGCCGTGCCCGGGCTCGTGCCCGTCCTGGGCGTCTACCTCACCTCCGGGCAGCACGAGTACGGTGCCCGCCGCCGGCACGACGACGTCCGGGCGGGGCTGGAGGAGTGGCTGGGCCGGCTCGACGCCGCCCGGCTGCCGCTGGACACCCGGCTGGACCCGCGGGACTGGCGGCTGCCCGCCACCGCGGCCCAGGCCGGCTCGGTCATCGCCCGGCTCGACACCGTGGTGACCATGCGCATGCACGGCCTCGTCCTGGCGCTGCGGGCCGGCGTGCCCGCGCTCGCCGTCGACCCCGTCGCGGGCGGCGGGAAGGTCACGGCCCAGGCGCGGGCCTGGGACTGGCCGGCCGTGGTCGGCGCCGACGAGCTCGACCCCGCCCGGCTCGACGAGCAGCTGCGCTGGTGCCTGTCGCCGGCCGGGCGCACGGCGGCCGGGGCGCGGGCCACGATGACCCCGAGCGGTTTCGAGCAGCTCGACGAGCTCCTCCAGGACCTCCTCGCGGACCTGTCCGGGGAACCGGGCCGGAACGCCGACGACGAGTTCGACCGCGAGCTCGGCGCGGAGCTGCCGGCGGTCGGGGCGGCGGGCTCGCAGCGGCGCTGACGCAGGCCCTATGTCAGCCGCCTGATCATTTTGTGCCATACTCCGATCCATGAACTACCTGGGCGTCAACGCGATTTTTCACGACCCCGCGGCGGCTCTCGTCGTGGACGGCAGAGTGGTGGCAGCGGCGGAGGAGGAGCGTTTCTCCCGCCGCAAGCACGGCAAGCGTCCCGTGCCGTTCTCGGCCTGGGAGCTGCCCGAGCAGGCGATGCGCTGGTGCCTCGCCGAGGCCGGGCTGACGCCGGCCGACCTCGACGCCGTGGGCTACTCCTTCGACCCCGCCATCGCCGCCGAGATGCCGGACGACCCGTACGACCCGGTGCGCGTGGACTACGCCCGGCGGGCCCCCGGGTTCCTCGCCGAGGCCCTGCCCGGGCTGGACCGGGAGAAGGTCCGCTTCGTCGAGCACCACGTGGCCCACGCCGCCTCTGCCGGCCTCGCCGCCCCCGCCCGCACGAGCAGCGTCCTGGTGGTCGACGGCCGGGGCGAGGCGCACTCGCACCTGGCCGGCCGGTACCGGGACGGCGAGCTGGAGATCCTGCACCGCCAGGCGCTGCCCGAGTCCCTCGGCCTGCTCTACGAGTCCCTCACCGACCACCTGGGCTTCCTGCGCTCGAGCGACGAGTTCAAGGTCATGGCCCTGGCCTCCTACGGGCGGCCCCGCTTCCTGCCCGAGCTGCGCGAGATCGTCCGCGCCAAGGGCGACGGCGGCTTCTGCGCCCAGGCGCCCGACTGGACCCGCTTCGCGCCCCGCCGGATCGACGACGGCACGTGGGGCGGCGACCACGCCGACCTCGCCGCCTCGGTCCAGGCCGTGGTCGAGGAGGTCCTGGTGGACCTGGCCACCTGGCTGCACGAGCAGACCGGGGACACGGTCCTCACGATGGCCGGCGGCACGGCGCTGAACTGCGTGGCGAACTCCAGGATCTGGCGCGAGACGCCGTTCGAGGAGGTCTGGGTCCAGCCCGCCTCCGGGGACTCCGGGACCGCGCTCGGCGCCGCCCTGCACCTGGCCCAGGAGGCCGGGGACCTCGGCGCTCCCCAGCCCACCGCGGCCCTCGGCCGCAGCTGGTCCGGCGAGGAGCTCGCGCAGTGGCTGAGGACCGCGCAGGTGCCCTTCAGCACCCCGGCGGACCTCGCCGGCGAGGTCGCCGACATCCTCGCGGACGACGGCGTGATCGCCTGGTTCGACGGCCGCAGCGAGTTCGGCCCCCGGGCCCTGGGCCGCCGCTCCCTGATCGCCAATCCGATGCGCGCCGAGAACCTCGAGCGGCTCAACGACGTCAAGGGCCGCGAGCAGTTCCGGCCGGTGGCGCCCATGGTCCTCGAGGAGCGCGCCGCGGAGATCTTCAGCGGCGGCCCCCTGCCCAGTCCCTTCATGCTCTTCGTCCACGACGTGGCCCCCGAGTGGCGCGAGCGGATCCCCACCGTGACCCACGTGGACGGCACCGCCCGGATCCAGACGGTCACCGACGAGGACAACGCCGGGATCGCCGCGCTGCTGCGCGCCTTCGACGAGCGCACCGGCGTGCCCGTCGTCGTCAACACCTCGCTCAACACCGCCGGGCGGCCCATGGTCGACGACCCGCGCGACGCCCTCGAGCTCTTCGGCTCCGCCCCGGTGGCCGCGCTCGTGCTCGGCCCGCACCTGGTCCGCCGCGCCGCCTTCTTCCAGGAGGCCCAGTGACGGCCGCGCCCGGGACCTACGCCGTCGTCGTCCCCTCCGTGGGGCGGCCGACCCTCCAGTGGCTCCTGGACACGCTCTCCGCCCAGGACGTCGACGCGGACCACCCCGGCCCGCTCGAGGTCGTCGTGGTCGACGACCGGCCCGGCGACGTGGAGCCCCTGCGGCCCAGCGTGCCGGACAGCGTGGCCTGGACCGTGCGCACCGTCCGGGGCCACGGCCGCGGCCCGGCCGCCGCGCGCAACCGCGGCTGGCGCGCCGCCCGCCGCTCCGGGGCGGAGTGGATCGCCTTCCTCGACGACGACGTGGAGCTGCCCGCCGGCTGGGCCCAGCGCCTCGCCGAGGACCTCGCCGCCTGCGGGCCCGAGGTCGGCGCGACCCAGGGCCGGATCGACGTCCCCCTGCCGGGCCACCGCCGGCCCACCGACTGGGAGCGCAACACCGCGTCCCTCGAGGACGCCGACTGGGCGACCGCGGACATGGCCTACCGTGTCGCCGCCCTCGAGGCCGTCGGCGGCTTCGACGAGCGCTTCCCGCGGGCCTACCGGGAGGACGCCGACCTCGCGCTGCGCGTGCGCCGGGCCGGATGGCAGCTGGTGCGCGGGCAGCGCCGGATCACCCACCCCGTGCGTCCCGCCGACGACCTCGTGAGCCTGCGCGTGCAGGCCGGCAACGCCGACGACGCCCTGATGCGCCGCCTGCACGGGCCGGACTGGCGCCGCGCGGCCGAGGCCCCGCCGGGCGGCTTCCGGTGGCACGCCGCGACGGTCGCCGCCCTGGGCACTGCGGGTGCGGGTGCCGGCGCGGCGCTCACCGCCACGGTCCTGGGCCACCGGCCCGCGCGGCGCGCCGCGCTGGCCGCGGCCGGCGCCGGGGCCGCGGCGTGGGGCTGGCTGACCGGGCGGTTCGTGCTCCTGCGCACGGTCCCCGGTCCCCGCCCGGGCGACCCCGAGTTCCGGCCCGAGCTCGGCCGCATGCTCCGCACCAGCGTCGCCATCCCGGTGGCCGCCGTGCGGCACAAGGCCCGGGGCTGGTGGCGGCACCGGGGCACCGGGCCCTGGCCCGTTCCGGTGCGCGCAGTGCTCTTCGACCGGGACGGCACCCTGGTCCACGACGTCCCCTACAACGGCGACCCGGACGCGGTCGAGCTCGTCCCCGGGGCCCGGGAGGCCGTCGACGCCGTGCGCGCGGCCGGCCTGCGGGTGGGCGTGGTGTCCAACCAGTCCGGGATCGGCCGCGGCCTGCTGACCCGCGCGCAGGTCGACGCCGTCAACGCCCGGGTGACCGAGCTCCTCGGCCCCTTCGACACCTGGCAGCTGTGCCCGCACGCCCCGGAGCAGGACTGCGCGTGCCGCAAGCCCCGGCCCGGGATGGTGCTCGCGGCCGCCGCGGAGCTCGGGGTGGACCCGTCCGAGTGCGTGCTGATCGGCGACATCGGCGCCGACGTCGAGGCCGCCCAGGCGGCCGGCGCGGGCAGCGTCCTGGTCCCCACCCCGGTGACCCGCGAGGAGGAGGTCGCGGCGGCCCCGGCCGTGGCCGGGACCCTGCGCGAGGCCGTCGCCGCCGTGCTGGCCCCCGGCGCCGGTGCGGGGACGGAGGCCCGCCCCGCCGCCCGCCCGGCACCGGCCGCGGCGGCCGGGGCCCGGGGCTGAGCGTGGGACGCACCCTGGCCGTCCGCCTCGACTCGGACGGGGACGTCCTGCTGACCGGGCCCGCGGTCCGGGCCCTGGCCCGGACGGGGAACCCCGTGGACCTGCTGGCCTCCCCGGCGGGGGCCGCCGCCGCCCGGCTGCTGCCGGACGTGGCGGAGGTCCTCGAGTACTCGGCGCCGTGGTCGGGCTTCAGCCCCCCGCCCGTGGACCGGGAGGCGACCGAGGCCCTGGTCGACGACCTCGCCGCCCGCGGCTACGACCTCGCCGTGGTCTTCACCTCCTTCCACCAGAGCTCCCTGCCCATGGCCCTGCTGGCCCGGCTCGCCGGGATCGAGCGGGTCGTGGCCACCAGCGAGGACTATCCCGGATCGCTGCTGGACGTCCGGCACCGCCGCGCGGACCCGCCCGGCGGCGGCCACGAGGTCGAGGCGGCCGTGGAGGTCGCGGTCGCCGCCGGCGCCCCGCGGCCCGCGGAGCAGCAGCTGCGCCTGGCCGTGCGCCGCCCGCTCCCGCCCGTGCCCGCGGAGGTGGCGGCACTGCCACCGGGCTGGGTGGTCCTGCACCCGGGCGCCTCCGTCCCCTCGCGCGGGCTCACCGCCGAGCACGCCGGGTCCCTCGCGGCGGGGCTCACGGACGCCGGGCGCGCCGTCGTCCTCACGGGCGGGCCGGGGGAGCGCGAGCTCACCGCCGCGACCCGCGCCGCGGCCCAGGCCGCGGCGCCCGGGGGCACGGTGCTGGACCTCGCCGGCCGGACGGACCTGCCGGGCCTGGCCGCCGTGCTGGACGCCGCCGCGTGCGTCGTCGTGGGCAACACCGGTCCCGCGCACCTCGCCGCCGCCGTGGGCACCCCGGTCGTCTGCCTGTTCTCCCCGGTGGTGCCGCCCGAGCGGTGGGCGCCCTACGGCGTGCCCCTCGTGCTGCTCGGGGACCAGGGCGCGGCGTGCCGCGGCTCCCGCGCGCGCGACTGCCCCGTGCCCGGCCACCCGTGTTTGAGCTCCGTCTCCCCGGCCGCGGTCCTCGCCGCCGTCGAGGAGCTGACGGCCGGGGCCCGGGGCATCCCCGCCACTGTTCCCGAACCGCAAGGAGGACCCGGGTGCGCATCCTGACCTGGCACGTCCACGGGTCGTGGACGACATCGTTCGTGCACGGTCCCCACACCTACCTGCTGCCCGTGCTGCCCGACCGCGGCCCCGACGGCCGGGGCCGCGCCGAGACCTGGGACTGGCCGGCCGCCGCCGTGGAGCGCACGCCCGAGGAGCTGGCGGACGACGAGTTCGACGTGGTCCTCCTGCAGCGCCCCCACGAGCTCGAGCTGCTCGAGCGGTGGACCGGGCGCCGGGCGGGGACCGACGTCCCGGCGGTCTACGTGGAGCACGACACCCCCCGCGGGCCCGCCGTGGCCACCCGCCACCCCCTGGCCGAGCGCTCCGACGTGCCCGTGGTGCACGTGACGCACTTCAACCGCCTGATGTGGGACAACGGGCTCGCGCCCACCGAGGTCGTGGAGCACGGCGTCCTGGACCCCGGCCCCCTCTACACCGGGCGCACCGCGAGCCTGGCCGCCGTGGTCAACGAGCCCGTGCGGCGCGGGCGGGTCGCCGGCACCGACCTGCTGACCGCCCTGGCCGAGGAGCTGCCCGTGGACGTCTACGGCATGGGGATGGACCGGCTGGCGGAGCACGCCCCCCACATGGCCGGGCGGTTGCACGAGAACTATCCTCAGGAGAAGCTGCACGCGGCCCTCGGCGGGCACCGGGCCTACTTCCACCCCTACCGGTGGACGAGCCTGGGGCTCGCGCTGCTGGAGGCGATGACCATCGGGATGCCGGTGCTCGGGCTCTCCACCACCGAGGCGCCGCGGGCGGTGCCGCCCGGGGCGGGGCTGCTCTCCAACGATCCGGAGGAGCTCGCCGCCCGGGCCCGGCACTGGCTGAACGACCCCGACGCGGCGTCCGCCGCGGGCACCGCCGCCCGCGAGCACGCCCTGAGACACTACGGTGCGGACCGCTTCCTCGCGGAGTGGGACCGCGTCCTGGAGAAGGTGACAGCATGAGAATCGCAATGGTCTCCGAGCACGCCAGCCCCCTGGCCGCGCTCGGCGGGGTCGACGCCGGGGGGCAGAACGTCTACGTGGCCGCCCTGGCCGAGGGGCTCGCCCGGCTGGGCCACGACGTGGTGGTCTACACCCGCCGCGACGACGCCGGGCTCCCCGACGTGGTCGAGCTCGCCCCCCGGGCCCGGGTGGTCCACGTCCCCGCGGGACCCCCGAGCCTCCTGCCCAAGGACGACCTCGCCCCGTACATGGACGAGTTCGGCCGCTGGCTCGCGCGCGAGTGGGCCCGCGACGGCGCCCCCGACCTCGTGCACGCCCACTTCTGGATGTCCGGGCTCGCGGCCCGGCGGGCCGCCGGGACGATGCAGATCCCGGTGGTGCAGACCTTCCACGCGCTCGGGGCCGTCAAGCGCCGGCACCAGGGCGCGGCCGACACCAGCCCCACCGGCCGGCTCGCCGCCGAGAACGAGCTGGTCGCGGCGGCCGACCTGGTCCTGGCCACGTGCCGGGACGAGCGGGCCGAGCTCCTGGCCCTCGGGGGCGACCCCTCGCGGATCGACGTGGTCCCGTGCGGCGTGGACCTCGACGCCTTCGTCCCCGCCCCGCCGCCCGCCGGCGGGCGGCGGCCCCGGATCGTGGCGCTCGGCCGACTGGTGGAGCGCAAGGGCGTGGACGTCGTCGTGCGCGCCCTCGCCGAGCTGCCGGACGCCGAGCTCGTCGTGGCGGGCGGGCCCGACCGCGCCGAGCTGGACCGCGACCCCGAGGCCCTTCGCCTGCGGGCGCTGGCCCGGGAGCTCGGGGTCGCGGACCGGGTCGAGCTCCGCGGCCGGGTCGACCACGACGACGCCGCCGCGCTGCTCGCCACCGCGGACGTCGTCGCCTGCACCCCCTGGTACGAGCCGTTCGGCATGGTCCCGCTCGAGGCGATGGCGTGCGCCCGCCCCGTGGTGGGCAGCGCCGTGGGCGGGCTGCTCGACAGCATCGAGGACGGCGTGACCGGTCTGCACGTCCCCCCGCGGGACGTCCCGGCGACCGCGGCCGCCCTCGGCACCCTCCTCGGGGACCCCGAGCTGGCGGCCCGCATGGGCCGCGCCGGGCGCGAGCGCGTGGAGCGGCTCTTCGACTGGCGGCGCGTGGCCCAGGAGACGGAGCGCTCCTACGCCCGCGTCGTCGCCCGGCACCGCCGGGAGCACCCGCCGCTGCTCGGGCAGACGGAGCAGTGGCTCGGCAGCCACCTGGACGAGCTGGCCGTCGCCGCCCGGGACGCCGCCCAGCACGCCGACGTCGTGGACCGGTGGGGCGCCCGGCTCGCCGGGCTCCTCACGGACGGCGGGCGCGTGCTCGCCGTGGGCAACGGCGGCAGCGCCGCGGAGGCCCAGCACTTCACCGCGGAGCTCGTCGGCCGCTTCGTCGACGACCGCCGGCCGCTGTCCGCCGTGTGCCTGTCCGCCGAGACCTCGAGCCTGACCGCCATCGTCAACGACTACGGCGTGGAGGAGGTCTTCGCCCGCCAGGTCCAGGCCCACGGCCGACCCGGCGACGTGCTCGTGGTGCTCTCCACCAGCGGGCGCAGCCCCAACGTCCTGGCCGCGGCGGACCGGGCGCGGGAGCACGGCCTGCATGTCTGGGCGCTCACCGGTCCCGGCCCCAACCCGCTGACCGAGCGGGCGGACGAGTCCCTGACCGTGGCCGCGCCCAGCACCTCGGTGATCCAGGAGGTCCACCTCATGCTGCTGCACGCGGTCTGCGCCGCCGTGGACGCCCGGCTCGCCCCGTCCGCCGGGCCCGCGGCGCCCGTCGAGGCCGGCACGCCCGTCCGCACGGCCGTCCGGGCGGGGGCCGCATGAGCGCCCCGCACGTCGTCGTGGTCGGCGACGCCCTGCTGGACCGGGACGTCTCGGGCACCTCGACCCGGCTGAGCCCCGACGCGCCGGTCCCCGTGGTGGACGTCGACGCGGTGTTCGCCAGTCCCGGCGGGGCGGGCCTGGCGGCGCTGCTGTGCGCGGACCCGCCGTCCGTCGGCGCCGGTCCGGCGGCGGTCGCCGTGACCCTCCTGGCCCCGGCCGCGGACGACGACGCCGGCCGGGAGCTGGCCGGCGCGCTCGGCGAGGTCGCCCTGGAGCGGCTGGGCCACGAGGGCGGGACCCGCACCAAGACGCGGATCCGCAGCTCGGGCCAGACCCTGGTGCGCGTGGACGAGGGCGGGCCCGGCACCCCGGTGGGCGTCTCCGCCGCGCACGTGGCCGCGGTCCTCGCCGGCGCGGACGCCGTGCTGGTCTCCGACTACGGGGGAGGCGTCACCCGCGATCCCGCCGTGCGCGCCGCGCTCGAGGAGCACGCCCGCACCGGTGTGGTGGTGTGGGACCCCCACCCCCGCGGGGGGCCCCCGGTGCCCGGGTGCACGCTCGTCACCCCGAACGCCGCCGAGGCGGCGGCCGCCCTCGAGGGCCCCGCGTCCCCCCGCGAGCTCGCCGGCGCGCTGCGCCGACACTGGGACGCCCGGGCCGTGGCCGTCACGGCCGGCGCGGACGGCGCCTACCTGGCCACGACCACCGGCACCGAGCGGGTTCCCGCCGCGCCCGTGCAGAACACCGACCCCTGCGGGGCCGGGGACCGGTTCGCGTCCGCGGCGGTCCTCGCCCTCGGCGGCGGCACCGACGTGACGGCCGCCGTGGAGACCGCCGTCGAGGCCGCGGGGCAGTGGGTCGCCGCCGGCGGGGCGGCCACCTGGCGCACGCGCCGCGCCGCCGGCGTGCACGCCCGCCCGGTCCTGCACCCGGGCGCCGAGCGGCTGCCCCGCGAGGTGCAGGAGCTGCTGGGCGAGGTGCGCGGCCGCGGCGGGACCGTCGTGGCCACCGGAGGGTGCTTCGACGTCCTGCACGCCGGGCACATCGCCTCCCTCGACGCCGCGCGGCGGCTCGGCGACGCCCTGGTGGTGCTGCTGAACTCGGACGCCTCCGTGCGCCGGCTCAAGGGCCCGGGCCGGCCGGTGGTCGGCGAGGCCGACCGCGCCCGGGTGCTGGGCGCCCTGCGCAGCGTCGACGCCGTCGTCCTCTTCGACGAGGACGACCCCCGCGCGGCCCTCAACCTCCTGCGCCCCGACGTGTGGGTCAAGGGCGGGGACTACACCCCCGAGCAGCTGCCCGAGGCCGTCGACGTGCGCGGCTGGGGCGGGCGCGTCACGGTCCTGCCCTACCTGTCGGGACGCTCGACCACCGCGATCCTGCAGAAGGCCGGCCGTGAGCGCTGAGCCGGCCACCGCCGCGGCCGCTCCTCCCGCCGGGACGGAGCCGGACCGGTGGACCGTGGACCCCGTGACGGTCGGCCCGGGCGACGTGCTCGTGCTGCGGGCGCTCGGGCTCGGGGATGCCCTGACCGCCGTGGCCCCGCTGCGGGGTGTGCGCCGGATGCTGCCCGGGCACCGGCTCGTGCTCGCGGCGCCGTCCGCGGTGGGTGCGTGGCTGGCCGGGCTCGGCGTGGTCGACGGCGTGCTCCCGGTCCCCGGGCTGGTGCCGCTGCCGTCCACCGCCGGCGGCCACGTGGCCGTGAACCTGCACGGGCGCGGGCCGCGCAGCCACGAGCTGCTCCTGGCCTCCCGGCCCGAGCGGCTCGTCGGCTTCGCCGCGCCGGAGGCCGGCCACGACGGCCCGCCGTGGCGGCGGGACGAGCACGAGGTGCACCGCTGGTGCCGCCTGGTCACCGGGGCCGGTGGACCGTGCGGCCCCGAGGACCTGCGCCTGCGCGCCCACCGGCCGGCCCCCGGGGACGCTCCCGTGCTGATCCACCCGGGCGCCGCCTCCGCCGCACGGCGCTGGCCCGCCGAGCGCTGGCGGGAGGTCGCCGCGGCCCTGGCCGCGGACGGGCACCGGATCGTGGTGACCGGCTCCCCGGCCGAGGCGGAGCTCGCCGCCGCCGTCGTGGCCGGGATCGACGCCGCGGAGAACCGGTGCGGTGCGCTGGACCTGGACGGCCTGGCCCGCACCGTCGGTGCGGCCGCCGTGGTGCTCAGCGCCGACACCGGCGTGGCCCACGTGGCCACCGCCCTGGCCGTGCGCTCCGTCGTGCTCTTCGGTCCCACGCCGCCCTCGTGGTGGGGGCCCGCCGTGGACCCCGGTCTGCACACCGTGCTGTGGCACGGCGACCCGGCCGCCCGGGCCTGGGGCGACCCCCACGCGGACCGCCTCGACGCCCGGCTCGCCGCCGTCACCCCGGCGGAGGTGCTGACCGCGGCCCGGGCCCAGCTGGACGCCTCCCGCCCCTGACGCCCGCACGGCCACGGCCTCGTCCTTCCAGTCTCCCGAGACCTGCCCACCGATCCCCGTCCTTCGACCCAGAGGAGCACCGTGAACCCCACGACCGACGCGACCGCCACCGCGGGCGCCGCCCGTCCGATCCGCCGCGCCGTCGTCACCGGCGGGGCCGGCTTCCTGGGCAGCCACCTGTGCACCGAGCTGCGCCGCCGGGAGGTGGAGGTGGTCTGCCTCGACAACTTCCTCACGGGCTCCGCGGCCAACATCGAGCACCTCGTGGGGGACCCTGGGTTCCGGCTCGTCCAGTGCGACGTCACCGACTACGTGCACGTGCCCGGGGACGTGGACCTCGTGCTGCACTTCGCGTCCCCGGCGTCCCCGATCGACTACCTGAAGCTGCCCATCCACACCCTGAAGGTCGGCTCGATCGGCACCCACCACGCCCTGGGGCTCGCCAAGGACAAGGGGGCCCGGTTCGTGCTCGCCTCCACGTCCGAGGTGTACGGCGACCCGCAGGTCCACCCGCAGCCCGAGAGCTACTGGGGCCACGTCAACCCGGTGGGCCCGCGGGGGGTCTACGACGAGGCCAAGCGCTTCGCCGAGGCCCTGACCGTCGCCTACCGCGCCGAGCACGGGGTGGACACCGCGATCGTGCGGATCTTCAACACCTTCGGCCCCCGGATGCGGCCCTTCGACGGCCGTGCGATCCCCACGTTCATCCGCCAGGCCCTGGCGGGGGAGCCGCTCACCGTGGCCGGGGACGGTGCCCAGACCCGCTCCGTCTGCTACGTCTCCGACCTCGTCCGCGGCATCCTGGCCCTGGCCGGCAGCGGGCACAGCGGCCCCATGAACATCGGCAACCCGCACGAGCTGTCCGTGCTGCAGATCGCCCGCGACGTCATCGCGGCGACCGGCTCCTCCTCGGGCCTGGAGTTCGTCGAGCGTCCCGTCGACGACCCCATGGTGCGCCGCCCGGACACCACGCTCGCGACCGAGGTCCTCGGCTGGGCCCCGGAGGTCCCGTGGACGGAGGGGCTGGCGCACACGGTCGAGTGGTTCCGCGAGGGGGCGGGCCTGCCACAGCCGGGCGCCGCCGTGCGCTCCCGCTGACCGGACCGCCGCGGCGCCGGCCGCGGCGGTCCGGTCAGCTGACGTAGCGCCGGGCGGCGCTGCTGCGCTGCGACTCCTCCAGGGCCAGGAACCGCCGCTCGACGTGCTCGGGCAGGGGGCGCCGCTCGCGCAGCACCCACGGCGCCCCGCGCAGGGCGTCGAGCAGGGCCAGGGCCGTGACCCGGTCCCGGGGGGCCGCGCCGACCACGTCCCGGGTCCGGCGCAGGGCCGCGCGCAGCGGCCGGCGCAGCCAGATGAACCACAGCGTGTTGCGCAGCCCGTGCCGGCGCCGCAGGTGCGGGTCCCGGACCGTGGAGGCCTGGTGGTGGACCACCACGTCGGGCAGGTGCACGAGCTCCCAGCCCGCGGTCGCGAGATCCGCGGCCAGCAGCTCCTCCTCCCCGCCGAGCCACAGCCGCTCGCTGAACCCGCCCACCTCGAGGAACGCGGTCCGGCGGACCACGGACGCCCCCGCCAGGAAGCTGCCCAGGGCGGGTCCGGGCATCCAGGCGGGGCCCTCGACGGGCGAGTGCAGCAGCTCCGCGTTGATCGCGTCCTCCCGGGACCCGGGCTCCACCAGGATCTTCCCCGTGACCACGCCCAGCCGCGGGTGGGCCTCCAGCGCGTCGGCCGCCCGGCGCAGTGACCCGGGCTCCCACCACGTGTCGTCGTCGCAGAAGGCCACGAACGGCGTGTCCACGCGCTCCAGCGCCACGTTGCGGCCCACGGCGCCGAGGTTGACGGGGCTCGCGACGAGCTCCGCCCAGGGGTGGTGCTCCCGGACCGCGTCCGCGGTGCCGTCCGCGGAGCCGTTGTCGACGACCACCACGTGCGGTCGTTCGGGGAGCTCCCGCAGCCGGGCCAGCGCCAGCAGGGCCTCGTCCCGGCGGTTGTGGGTGATCATCACGACCGCCACGCGCCCGTCGGGGGCGGACGCGGGGGTGGAAGCGGTGTCGGTCACGGGCTCTCCTCGGGTGCGGTGGGGTCGGTGGGGCCGTGCAGCAGCGCGAGCGCGGCCTCCGTGGTCGGGGACACCCGGTGCCGGGCACGCAGCGCGGCCGGCACGCGGGGGAGGGCGCCGAGCAGCCCGCGGCGCCCGGTGCGGCCCCCGCGCAGGGCGCCCAGCGCCTCGTGCGCCACCACCCGCAGGGGACGGCGCATCAGCGCGGTCAGCAGGCGGCTGCGGACCAGCTCGGCCTGCCGGCGGCCGTCCGAGCCCCGCCGCGGCGAGGGGTGGTGGTGGGCGCGGATCTCCGGGACGTAGGACAGCCGCCACCCGGCGTCGAACAGGTCGAGGGCGAGGCGCTCCTCCTCACCGGGGAAGCGCACGACGTCGTCGAAGCCGCCGGCCGCCAGGAACGCCGAGCGCCGCACGATCGCCCCGCAGCCCACGAAGCCGAGCAGCGCCGGGCCGGGCGAGCCGGTCGGGATGCCCAGCGGGGACGCCGCGAGCACGGCGTTGAGCGGATCCGGGCGCTCCTCGGGGCCCACGGCGATGGACCCGGCGACCAGGCCCAGCCGGGGGTGGGCGTCGAAGACGGCCGCGGCGCGGGCGAGCGCCCCGGGCGCCCACCACGAGTCGTCGTCGGCGAAGGCCACGTAGGGCGTGCGGGCGATCCGGACGCCCACGGTCCGGGCCACGGCCCCGACGTTGCGGGGCAGCTCGACCACCTGCACCCGGGGGTGGGCGGCGCGCACCGCCTCCGCGGAGCCGTCCGTGGAGGCGTTGTCCACGACGACGACGGGCCCCTCGTGCCGGCCCAGGTGCGCCACGAGCTCCTCCCGGCGGTTGCGGGTGGCCACGACCACCGTGACACGGTGCTGGGGGTCCGGGGCGTCCATCGCGTCCTTCCGTCGAGTCCGCCGTGTCCCGGTGGCGGACGCGGCCGCGTGCCCGCCTCCGGGCGGACACGCCCTCCCATCGTAGGGGCACGTCCTCCCGCCGTCCGGCGCACCGCGCGTGGCACAATCGGGAGGGACCTCGGCATCCGGGTTACCGTTGCGAAACACGGCGCGTCCACACTGCACGTACTGCACGTACAGCACGTCCTGCCCGTCACGACCCCGAAAGGCCTGTGATCGCCCGACATGTCCGACCTGTTCGAGAACTACGCCACCGACATGGCCGTGGCGGCGGCCTACGACGAGATGTTCACGGCGGACCAGCGGATCCGGTCCGGCTACGACCAGGTGGGCGGGGTGCTGGACGACCTCTCGCTCAGCGACGTCAACACCCGCGCCGACTCCATGGCCCGGTCCTTCCTGGACCGGGGGGTGACCTTCGACTTCGCGGGGGAGGAGCGGCCCTTCCCGCTGGACATCGTGCCGCGGGTGATCACCGCCGGTGAGTGGGACGTCATCGAGCGCGGGGTCAAGCAGCGGGTCCGCGCCCTGGAGTGCTTCCTCGACGACGTCTACGGGGAGCAACGGGTGGTGGCCGACGGCATCGTGCCGAAGGCCCTGATCACCTCCTCCGCCCACTTCCACCGGGCCGTGTGGGGCTTCCGGCCCCCGGGCGGGGTGCGGATCCACGTGGCGGGCATCGACGTGGTCCGGGACCAGGCGGGCGTGTTCCGGGTCCTCGAGGACAACGTGCGCGTGCCCTCCGGGGTCTCCTACGTGATCGAGAACCGGCGGGCCATGACCAAGGGCCTGCCGGAGGCGTTCATGTCGCAGCCGATCCGCGCCGTGGAGGCCTATCCCCGGCACCTGTACAAGGCGCTGCGGGCGACCGCCCCGGAGGCGGCGGAGGACCCCACGGTGGTGGTCCTCACCCCCGGGGTGTTCAACTCGGCCTACTTCGAGCACACCCTGCTGGCCGGGCTCATGGGGGTGGAGCTCGTGGAGGGCCGCGACCTCGTGGTCCGCGGCGACAAGGTCTACATGCGGACCACGGACGGCGAGCAGCGCGTGGACGTGATCTACAAGCGCATCGACGACGAGTTCGTCGACCCGCTGCACTTCCGCTCGGACTCCGCGCTGGGCTGCTCGGGGCTGGTCAACGCGGCACGGGCCGGGAACGTGACCATCGCCAACGCGATCGGCAACGGCGTGGCCGACGACAAGCTCACCTACTCCTACGTCCCCGACCTCATCCGGTACTACCTCGACGAGGAGCCGGTGCTGCCCAACGTGGACACCTACCGGCTGGAGGAGGACGAGGCCCGTGCGTACGTCCTCGAGCACCTGGAGGAGCTCGTGGTCAAGCCCGTGGACGGCTCCGGCGGCAAGGGGCTGGTGATCGGCCCCCAGGCCACCGAGGCGGAGCTCCAGGAGCTGCGGGCGAAGGTGCTCGCGGACCCGCGCGGGTGGATCGCCCAGCCGGTGCTGCAGCTGTCCACGGTGCCCACCTTCGCGGAGGGCGGGTTCAGCCCCCGGCACGTGGACCTCCGGCCCTTCGCGGTGAACAGCGGCGACGAGGTCTACGTGCTGCCCGGCGGGCTGACCCGCGTGGCCATGCAGAAGGGCTCGCTGATCGTCAACTCCTCGCAGGGCGGCGGCTCGAAGGACACCTGGGTGCTCGGCCAGCCGCAGACCCAGGACCTCGACCCCGGCCAGGCCCCGCCCCAGGACGTCGACTCCTCGGTGCACACGTGGCCGGTCTCCGCGTCCTGGCAGGACGAGGGCGACACCGGCCAGCAGCAACAGCAGCAGCAGGCCGTGGCTGCTCCCGGCACCGCCGGGAGCACGGCCGCGTCCACCACCGCATTCGCCACCGACGCGACCCGCACCGGAGAGGGGCCCACATGCTGAGCCGTATTGCCGAGTCCCTGTTCTGGATCGGCCGCTACGTGGAACGGGCCGACGGGGTGGCGCGGATCCTCGACGTGCACCTGGAGCGCATCACGCAGCTGCCCGTGGGCGAGCAGGAGGCCGAGGTGCGCCGCATCATGGCGGTCATGGGCGTGGAGCCCGGGGACGGCGACCACAGCGTCCGGTCGCTGATCCACGAGCTCGCGTGGAACAAGGACTGCCTGACCTCCATCTCGGGCTCCCTGCACGCCGCCCGCGAGAACGCCCGCCGCGCCCGGGAGACCGTGTCCTCGGCCATGTGGGAGTCGCTGAACTCCACCTACTACGGACTGGGCCAGCACCGCCGCGACGTCGTCGGCACCTTCCGGGTCTGCCACTGGACCATCGAGCGGATGGCGACCGTGCGGGGACAGATCCAGATGACCATGTCCCACGACGAGTCCTGGATGTTCCTGTCCCTGGGCGCGGCGATCGAGCGGGCCGACATGACGTCCCGGCTGCTGTGGACCCGGTCGACGTCCACGTCCGGCATGTCGTGGGTGTCGATCCTGCACTGCGCCGGCGGGTACGAGGCCTTCCTGCGCACCCGGTACGGCACGTTCAGCGACGAGTCCGCGACCGAGTTCCTGCTCCTGGACCGGCTCTTCCCGCGCTCCATCCTGCACGCGCTCACCACGGCGGAGGAGATCCTCGTGGGCCTGGAGCCCGGCCTGCAGCGGGTCGGCTTCAAGGACGACGCCCGCCGCATCATCGGCGAGGCCCGCACGTCCCTGGAGTTCCACCACGCGCTGGACCTCATCGCGGTGCTGCCCGAGCACCTGAACAACGTCCAGGCCGCGTGCGCCAACGCGTCGGAGGCCGTGAGCACCAAGTACTTCTCGCACGCCGTCGAGGCGTCCTGGTTCGGAGGCATGCTGTGACCCGGCTCAAGATCGACCACGTCACCCGCTACGACTACAACGACAACGTCTCCAAGTCCTACAACGAGGCCCGGATGACCCCCCTCACGGACGACGAGCAGGTCGTGCTCGAGGCGGAGCTCGCGCTGAGCCCGGGGATCGCCACGGTCAGCAACTACCGGGACTACTGGGGCACCCGGGTCGCGGCCTTCGACATCCAGGGCCGGCACCGGCACCTGGAGGTCCGCTCCTCGGCCACGGTGGAGGTGCACCGGCGCCCCGGCGACGAGGTCGCGGACGGGCTGAGCTGGGCGGAGCTGGCCACCCCCGAGGTCCTGGACGCGGTCTCCGACTTCGTGCCGCAGACCCCGCTCACCCGGCTGGGGCCCGAGCTCGAGAGGATCGCCGAGGAGATCCGCCGCGAGGCGGCCGATCCGGCGGCGGCGGCCGCCGCGATCTTCCGCGGCATCGCCACGCACATGCAGTACGTCCCGGGGGTCACCGGCGTCCACACGGACGCGGAGGCCGCCTGGCGGGAGGCCAAGGGCGTGTGCCAGGACCTCGCGCACGTGGCCCTCGGCATGATGCGGCACATCGGCATCCCCGCCCGCTACGTCTCCGGCTACCTGCACCCGGACTACGAGGCGGGCATCGGCACGACCGTGCCGGGGGAGTCCCACGCGTGGGTCGAGTGGTGGAACGACCGGTGGTACGCCTACGACCCCACCAACCACACGCAGCTCACCGACTTCCACGTCACGGTGGCCCGCGGCCGCGACTACACCGACGTCACCCCGCTGAAGGGCATGGTCACCGGGGGTGGGGGCACCTCGGGGCTGCAGGTCCAGGTCGAGGTCACCCAGACCGCCTGAGGCGGTGCCCGGCGGGCTCCCCTCGGACCCGGTCCCCGGCCACCGCCGCGGCGATCTCGGCCGGAGGGCCGGCGGACGCCGGGCGCCAGGACGTCAGCTCGGCGCGGCCGACGAAGCGCTCGGTGGCTCCCCAGCGCGGGTAGCACGTGGTGAGCGTGAGGATCCGGCTCCCGGCACCGGCAGCGGGGGCCAGGACACGTGTCTCGTCCGGGGCCACCACCTCGCCGCTCCGGTAGGAGTACGTGTAGTAGGCCTCGACCGTGCGTACGTGGATGCGGTCGCCCGGCCGCAGGGTGTGCACCAGGTCGAGCGCCTTCCCCTTGGACTGCCGGTGGCCGGCGATCGCGAAGTTGCCGGGTTCGCCCGGCAACGCGGTGGACGGGTAGTGCCCCAGTCCCAGGGTGTCGAGCACGCCGGGGTCCGTTCCCTCCGCCAGGGGCCGGGCGTAGTCGTCACCGAACCGCGGGACGTAGACGAGGCCGATCAGCTGCCCGTACGGTGGCCGCGCCGTCACCGGAGGCGTCCCTGCTCCGCCGCCGCCGGCCTCCGTCCCGGGGGCGGAGCCCGCCTGCTCGAGCCGGTCGCTCATCGCCACCACCGCCCGTTCCTGGGCCTGTGCGGCCACGAGGTCCGTCCCCCACAGATGCCACACCGGCACGAGCAGCAGCGCCAGCCCCAAGGCCATCAGCACCACCGGTCCTGCGCCGCGGCGACGTCCTCCCGCGGCACGGAGGCCTGCGGTCCGGACGCGTGAGTCCGGACCGCGGAGGGCGGTGTCCGGGATCGACGGCACGGTGCCGCCTCAGGCCCGCCTGCGGCGCAGGGCCGCACCCAGCACGAGGAGCAGCGCGCCGAGCACACCCGCCGGCAGCACGCCACCGGGCACGCCCGTGTAGGCCAAGGAGTCCGGCTGGGCAGGCGGAACCCGGACCGGGTCGGAGACGGACAGCGCGAGACCGGTCGCCGGCGAGCTCGCGGCGGCGGTGGCTGCGGCCGGGACGCCCGGTGCGGCCGGGGGTCGGTCGTCGGCGGTCTCCTGGTGCGCCGGCAGGGCCACGTGGGCACGGACCGAGCCGGCCGGACGCAGGTCCGCGTCCGCCGGCACGACAGGGTGCACCGGCCTCGGCGCCCGGGGGTCGGAGTCCTCGACGCCGGGAGACGTGGGGGCCGGTGATGGGGCGAGGAGGGTCGGCGCTGGGAGGGCATCCCGGTCCGGCGGGACGGGCGCAGACACGGGTCCGTCGGTGCCGCTGACGGGCGTGGCACCTTCTGAGCCCTGGCCACCGTTGCCCTGTCCGTCGTTGCCCTGTCCGTCTGAGCCCTCATGGCCGGTACCGGGGGCAGTGCCGTCGGAACCGTGCCCGTCGGTGCCGTGGTGTCCTTCACCGGGGTCGGTGCCGTCGTTGCCTTGGGTGCCGTTGCCGTTGCCGTTGTCGCCGTTGCCGGGAGTGGCGCCGTCGTTGCCCTGGCCGTTGTTGCCGTGGCCTCCGTCGTCAGGGGTCGCTCCACCGTTGTCCTGGCCGTCGTTGCCCTGTCCGTCTGCGCCTTCGTGGTCGGTACCGGGGGCAGTGCCGTCGGAACCGTGCCCGTCGGTGCCGTGGTGTCCTTCACCGGGGTCGGCGCCGTCGGAGCCCTGGCCGCCGTTCCCGTGTCCGCCGTTGCCCGCAGCCGTCGTCGTCCACGGGGCCGGCGCTGCGGTGGCGGAGGCCGGTACGATCTGCTGTCCGGGTCCGGGGCCCAGATCGGTGGCAAGAGCACCCGTGAAGCCGCAGAAGGTCAGGGCGGTGGCAGTGGGGGCGACGAGCAGCGCTCGGCGGAGGGAGGGGTTCATGGTGATCTCCGAGGGGTGAGAGACGGTGTTCTGGATCGGTTCTCACCGTAGGGAAATCACATGACATTGCATGTAGGCAGAAGTGCCTCGGATCTGCACTGTCCCCCGTGCTGTCGATGGCGGATGCTATGCCTCTGACCTGGGGGAACGCCGTTCCGGTGGATCCGGGCGCCCGGACCGGGATCGATTCCTGTCCCTCGTTCTGGTCCGCTGGTGCGGGCCGTGTCCCCGGAAGTGTGCGGCCTCGGTGCTCTCGGCGCCCGGGATGTGACGGGGCCGCGAAGAGACGGCGTCACCGCACCACGGGGGACGCGGTGCGGTGACGCCGTCGGACGCCGGCTTTCGGGGGCCGGAGCGGTCAGTTCTCGAAGCGGAAGTTCTTCGGGGCGACCGTCAGGCCGGACGGGGTTACGGTCAGGCCCCGGGCCCGGTCCTGCTCCGCGTCCACGCCGACCTTCACGCCGGGGGGCACCACCACGTTCTTGTCGAGGATGCACCGCTCCACGACGGCGCCCTCGCCGACCTCCACGTTGGGCAGCAGGATGGACTGGTTGACGGTGGCGTCGTTGTGCACGAGGACCTTGGGGGAGAGGATCGACTCGCTCACGCGCCCGCCCGTGACGAGCACCCCGCGGGAGAGGATCGAGTCCGTGGCGATCCCGCCCTCGCCCCGCGGGCCGCGCACCAGCTTGGCCGGCGGCGCCTGGATCTCGTGCGTGTAGAGCGGCCACGCGTAGTTGTACAGGTTGAACACCGGCAGCGGGCGGATCAGGTCCATGTGGGAGTCGTAGTACGAGTCCAGGGTGCCGACGTCCCGCCAGTACTGCCGGTCCCGCTCGGTGGAGCCCGGGACGTCGTTGTTCGTGAAGTCGTAGACGGCCGCCTCGCCGCGGTCCGCGAACCAGGGCATGATGTCGCCGCCCATGTCGTGGCTGGTGCCCTCCTTCGACTCGTCGGCCCGCAGGGCCTCGATGAGCGCGTCGGTGTCGAAGACGTAGTTGCCCATCGACGCGAAGAACGCGTTGGGGTCGTCCGGGAGGGGTGCGGTGCTCTCGGGCTTCTCGACGAACCGGGTGATCCTCGTGACGTCGTCGGGGTCCGTCTCGATCACGCCGAAGGACGTGACCATCTCCATCGGCTGGCGCACGCCGGCCACGGTGGCGCGGGCCCCGGACTCGATGTGGAAGTCGACCATCGCCGAGAAGTCCATCCGGTACACGTGGTCGGCGCCGACCACCACCACGATGTCGGGCTTCGCGTCGTCGATGAGGTTCATCGACTGGAAGATGGCGTTGGCGGAGCCCAGGAACCACTCCTTGCCCCGCCGCTGCTGGGCCGGGACGGTGGCCACGTAGTTGCCCAGCTGGGTGGACAGGCGCCAGGTCTGGGAGACGTGCTGGTCCAGGGAGTGGGACTTGTACTGGGTGAGCACCACGACCTGGAGGTAGCCCGAGTTCACGATGTTGGACAGCGCGAAGTCGATGAGCCGGTAGCCGCCCGCGAAGGGCACCGCGGGCTTGGCACGGTCCTCGGTGAGCGGCATCAGGCGCTTGCCCTCGCCTCCGGCCAGGACGATCGCGAGTACCTTCTTACGGTGCGGCATGGGAACCTCTCTGACTTCTTCGGCAATCGGGCGCAACAACTCCGCCTCGCGGCGCGGAACCACTCGACAGGCGCCTTCATTGTGTCTTAACAGCCGCGAAGGGGGGTGACCGACCACACAGGAGTCGGGATGTGTCACCCCGCGCACGGCGTGGCGTCCCCTGCGGGAGATTCCCCGTGGCGGCGGGGCGTTCCTGCAGTACGCTCGGAACCGTGCGAGCAGATATCTTGTCCAAGGAGTTCCCGCCCGAGATCTACGGCGGCGCCGGAGTCCACGTGTCCGAGCTCTCGCGGGTCCTGGCCCCGCTCGTCGACCTGAGGGTGCGGTGCTTCGGCGCTCCGCGCGAACCACGGGTCAACGGCGTCGAGGTCCAGGCGTACCCCGTGCCTGCGGAACTGGCCGACGCCAACGCCGCGATCCAGACGCTGGGGGTGGACCTCGCCATGGTCGGCGACATCGCCGGCGCCGACCTGGTGCACTCCCACACCTGGTACGCCAACATGGCCGGGCACCTCGCATCGCTGATGCACGGCATCCCGCACGTGCTCTCCGCCCACTCCCTGGAGCCCCTGCGGCCCTGGAAGGCCGAGCAGCTCGGCGGCGGGTACGCGGTGTCCTCCTTCGTGGAGAAGACCGCCTACGAGTCGGCCGCGGCGATCATCGCCGTCTCCGACGGGATGCGCCAGGACATCCTGCGGTCCTACCCGGACGTCGACCCCGACCGGGTCCGGACCGTGCACAACGGCATCGACGTCAGCCAGTGGGTGCGCGACGAGAACACCGACGTGCTCGAGTCCTACGGCATCGACCCCGCCAGGCCCTCCGTGGCGTTCGTGGGCCGCGTCACCCGGCAGAAGGGCGTGCCGTTCCTGCTCCGCGCCGCGGCCCGGCTGCCCGAGGACGTGCAGCTGGTGCTGTGCGCCGGCGCCGCCGACACCCCGGAGCTCGGCGCCGAGGTCAACGCGCTCATCGACGACCTCAGGGCCACCCGGTCCGGGGTGGTGCTCATCGAGAAGATGCTGCCGCGCCGCGAGATCGTCCAGATCCTCTCCGGCGCCACGGCGTTCGCCTGCCCGTCCGTCTACGAGCCGCTCGGGATCGTCAACCTCGAGGCCATGGCCTGCGGCACCGCCGTGGTCGCCTCCGCCACGGGCGGCATCCCGGAGGTCGTCGTCGACGGCGAGACCGGGCGGCTGGTCGAGATCGAGCAGGCCCAGGACGGCACCGGCACGCCGGTGGATCCGGAGAAGTTCGTGGCCGACTTCGCGGCCGCGCTGACCGAGGTGGTCTCCGACCCGGAGCGCGCCCGGGCGATGGGCGCCGCCGGCCGGCGCCGCGCCGAGGAGCACTTCGCGTGGGAGTCCATCGCCGAGCGGACCGTGGAGGTCTACCGCTCCGTGCTGTGAGTCCCGCACGGCGCTGCCGGCCGCCGTGGCCGGCGGCGCCGCGCGGGAGAGGCGGCGGCCACCGTGGGCCCGTGGGAGCACGGGGCGGCGGCGGCCGCCGCCGGCACAGGTGAGGGGGGTCCCCGGCCACCCCGAGAGCCTGCGTCGCCGGCGGGGACGGGGGGGCACCCCGGTGGCTGGGACGCTTCTCTCGAGTGAGCATCGTCCCAGGTCAGCTGGACAATCCGGGAGACGCTCAGGACACATTCAACCGCATGCCGGGTCGTGGCGGAAGCCGGGAGAGCGCCTACCGACGAGTTTTCATCATTTTTTCGGCCGCGCCCCGCGGGCGGCCCCGGAGCCGCGCCGATGTGAACCCCAGGCCCGCATGTGGTAACTTATTTTCTGTTGCGTTCAGGGAGAGCGGCCGGAAACGGCACGACGTTTCACCTGGATCCACTCGCGCGGGTGGCGGAATAGGCAGACGCGCTAGCTTGAGGTGCTAGTCCTCGTATTAGAGGGTGGGGGTTCAAGTCCCCCCTCGCGCACAGATAACGGCCCAGTCGGGCCGAAGACGGCAGCCCCGTCGTTGACAGGACCAAGAATCCTGTTGACGGCGGGGCTGTTGTCATCGCCATGGCAAGCATCAGACAGCGCGCACACCAGGACGGATCCCCGACGCGGGCGGTGCTGTGGCGCGAGCAGGACAGTGGCGAGCAGACCTCACGCACTGTCGACGACCACCGCGAAGCCGTGATGCTCAAGGACTTCCTCGATGCCAACGGCAATTCCTTCCGCCTGGCCGCCCGGTCCGCCGCTGAGCTCCGTTGCCAAGCCCCTGAGCTCGCCGATGTCGTCACGGGGCACATCGAGGCGTTGACGGGCGTGGAATCCGGCACACGTGTCAGGCATGAGCGTCTCGCCGCCGAGCACATCCTTCCCAGCCTGAACACCCGACCAGTGGACAAGACCACGCGCGCCGACATGGCCTTGTGGTTCAACACTCTGTTCGTCGCGCCCAAGACGCGGAAGAAGATCCACGCCCTCCTTCCGGCTGCCCTGGCGAGAGCTGTGGACGAAAAGCTCATCGACACCGATCCGGCTCAGGGCATCCGTGGTCCCGGGTCCAGCCGTCAGCGCGATGCCGTCGTCCTCACCCCGGAGAGGTGCGCATTATTGGAGAGACCATCGATCCGCGCTGGTCAGGCTCGATCCACCTGCTGGCACACTCGGGGTTGCGCTACGCCGAAGCCACGGCCCTGCGCCCAGTCGATCTCACAACAGCCCACGACCATTCGACTCTCCCTATCAGCCGCGCATGGAAACGGACCGCCAACGGTGAGCAGATCGCCACGCCGAAGTCCCCGCGTTCCCGCCGCCACGTCACGCCCCACAGGGTGGTCGCGTCGCGGTCCAGGCGTCTCTTCCAGTCGGTGGTGGCCAGGCCGGCGTCGACCAGCTCTGTGACGAGTTCGGGGTAGTCCTCCGCGCAGCTCTGTGCCCCGCGGCGAGATACGGGGCGCCTCAGCTGGGAGTGGAGGACTGGGCGGGCTCGCTGAGCCGGTCGGGCCGGATCAGCGGGCAGTCGGGCGCGGCGGGCGTCTGGGTCGTCATGGCGTCCAGGTGTGCGGACGCGCCCCGGCGAGGGAGGGTCAGCGATTCATGAAGTAGCCCCAGTCGGCGGCCTGGTGGAGGTGGGCGTCGGTGTAGCCGGGGTGGTGCTCGCGCAGCTGCTGGACCTGCCGGCCGTTGTCGTCGGGGTAGTACGCGCAGCTCCAGCCTTCTTCGATGAGGGCGTCGGAGCGCGTGACCGCCTCGTCGATCTGCTCGCAGTCGAACAGGTCTCCCAACGCCTCAGAGAGGTTGATCGGACCCAGCCCGTACTCCCCGATGTGGCCGGAGAACCGGCAGTTGAAGTAGTGCAGCTCGAAGACGGCGTTGAGCGCATCCAGCTGACGGGCCTCGGCGATGTCCTTGGCGCGGCGAGCGGCCACCCTGGCCTTGGCCTCCTCGATGCCGGACAGGGCAGCGTCCAGCTGGGTCTCGTAGCGCTCGGGCGGAAAGCCCCCGATGGTCTCTCGCATGTGTTTCAGGGCCCCGGCGCGGTCGGTCTTGCCTTCGGCCATCCGGGTGCCGTTGAACCAAGCGGCCGCGTACAGGCTGGACTCGCGCTGCTCCTCGGTCAGCACCCGGGGCGAGGGCGTGCGACGCGGCCGTGGGGTCGTGGACAGTCTCAGGACAGACGTGCGGGCCGGCCTGTGGTTGTGCGCCCGGCGCCGGCCCAGGAGAAGTCCAAGGCCGGAACCGAGTCCGACGCCGGCGGCGATCCACGACAGCGTCCCGGTGAACGCCCAGAGGGCCGCACCCATCCCGAGCCCGATGAGCAGACCCTTCTGGTGCGGGGCCAGGGAGCTCCAGGCGTCCTCCTTGAAGATGCGTCGACGGGTCATCGGTTCGCACCTCGGCGCAGGACGAACCCGCTGGCAGCACAGGCGACGAGCACCGTGGTGCAGACCCAGAAAGCCGTCGTGCCGCCGCCGTACATGTTGTCCGCCAGCGTGGTCCCCGGGTCGGCGCGCACCCGGTAGTGACAGACCAGGCGTGGCGGAAGGACCGAGAACTCGGCGGTGCCGGTGGGATGCAGGGTGCCGAAGCCGGCGGGAGGGGAGACGCAGGCATTGGTGGCACCCTCATGGATCAGGGCAATGAATTGGACCTCGACCATGGCCATGGTGACCAGCGCCAGCACCGCCACGATGATCACGACGAAGATCTTGTCGCTGTCCTCGCAGGCCGGTGGCGGCGGAACGCGCTCCACCTTTCGGCGGTCACGCCCTTCCGGCGGTTCAGAATGCTGCACGACGGGCTCGCGGAAGCGTGGCAGCGGCCACGAGGACGAGGCCGGCGACGATGATGAACCCGTGCAGGCCGCCGGCCTTCTCGGTGAGCACGACGGGTACCGGGGCGAGGAGCATCGCGACCGAAGCGAGTCGTGCCACCCGAATACGGGAGGGGAGCACCTCGTGTCCACGCAGCACCGGGCCCGCGGTCCCGGACAGAGAGAGCAGGACGATCGTGAGGATTTCCGGTCCCAGCAGCGGGGACGCTCCGAGCAGCGGGTCAGTACCCACCGGTGCCCCGCATCGGAAGCGCAGGGCTGGTGCGGTGCAGCTGGAAGAGGGTGTGGGCGGAGACGACCGCGAGCACCCCCACGATCGCCACGGCGAAGATCGCGCCGGACAGCGCGGCGGGGATCATCGGGAGGACGGAGAGCACGGACACCAGGGCGATCACTCCGGCGGCGGTGCGTCGGCCGGGGTCTACGGGGCGGACCCCACGCATGATCGGCCAGATGAGGATCAGCTGGGCCACGACCATCCCGGCGGGGATGCCCAGACCGATGATGAAGTAGCCGGCGCCGAACAGGATCAGGGGGATGTTCTCCACAGTGAGGTCTTTCGGTCAGGGTGTCGGAGGTGTGTGGGGCAGCCTGCGCAGGCGCACCAGAGTGAGCACTGCCGGGACGGTCAGCCCGCCGAGCAGCAGCAGCCCGAAGACCCCCAGGAACCAGGCCATGATCAGCAGCGGCGCCGCGGCGATGAGCGAGAGGATCGCCAGCACGGTCGCCGCGGTCCGCCGGCGTTCGGTGACCGCCTCCCGGCGCAGGATCGGGGCCTCGACGATGAGCGCGGCGATGATCAGCACCGGGTAGCCCAGCAGCGGCAGGGCGAACATCAGCGCCTCGAGCGCCCAGACTGTCTCCTGTTCCACAGCGGCTCTCCTACCCGTCTCCGGGCGCCGGAAGGCTGCCGCTCGGTCCGGCCGCAGGTGTGCGGCCCAGCTGGATGAGGGTAGCGGCCGCCGAGGCGACCAATGCGGTCATCAGCGCGATCCCGTAGACCCCGAGGTCCAGGACCCAGCCGATGAGCTGGAACGCCCAGAACAGGCACAGCAGCGAGAAGATGACCGCTGCGGTCCGACGCCCGGCGCTGACCGGCTGCCGCCGACGAAAGACCGGGGCGGCGACGGAGATCAGAGCCACGAGCAGTGCGGGGCCGATCAGGTACGGGAGGAGGAAGATCAGTTCGAAGACCGTCTCGACGGTCGCGTTGTCGCCCATGGGGGCCTTCCGGTCAGGGTGCGCTGGAGCGGCGCTGTTGGTCAGAACCTAGCGGTGGAGCGGTCGTTCAGGAGGGAACTGGGGCTTCGAGCCAGGTGATGCGGGCGAGGCGCTCAGGGCCGCGTCTGGGCCCGGGCGGTGTAGAGCCGGCGGGGGAACCCGGGGGCTCAGAATCGGGTCAGCGCAGGATGCAGCCGCGGTGCGGGCTGGCGTGGGTGGAGTGCAGCGTGCAGCAGTAGTCGGTGTGGTTGTAGGCCGGGAATTCGTACTCCGCCTCCAGCTCCTCGATCGGCAGGAAGTCACGCACCTTCTGCGCCATGCCGCCGGGGGAGTGGACGAGAGCGACCCGGCGGCCGGAGCGTCGCCCGGTGAGGATCCACAGCTTGCCGGTGGCCTTCTCCTGGTAGGTGTAGCCGTCGCCCACAGGAATGGGCAGGGTCACGGGGTGCGACAGAGGCTCGGTCATCGGCGGGTCAGCTCGATCTCGGTGAAGATGTCGCACTCGCACGGGCTCATTGCGCCGTAGTACGAGCAGGTCTGGGGTGGCCGCAGGATGTCACCGGGTCACGGTTGTGCCACGGCCAGCAGCAGGCCGGCGCCATGAGGGGTGCCCAGAGGGATCCTGATGGCATGGAGACCAGGATCTACGGGCCGGTGGGTCCCGAGGACGGGCGTACTGCGCTGATGGGTCCGTTGACCGCCCGGACCATGCTGCCCCCGGAGCTGACCGAGGGGCGCCTGTCGGTCGTCGAGCACTATCTGGACCCGAAGGAGCTGGGTGCGCCGCTGCACCGTCACGCCCGGGAGGACGAGTACACCGTGGTGCTTCAGGGCCGGATGGGCGTGCTGCTCGGTGAGGACGTCTACGAGGCCGGGCCCGGGGAGCTGGTGCTCAAGCCGCGGCACCAGTGGCACGCCTTCTGGAACCCCGGCCCGGAGCGGGCCCGGCTGCTGGAGATCATCTCCCCGGCCGGTTTCGAGCAGTTCTTCCAGGAGATCGGTCAGTACTACGGGCCTGACCGGGACATGGACCTGGAGAAGTTCCTGGCTGCCTGCGACCGGTACGCCCTGGAGATGGACCTGGAGTCGATGCCCGAGCTGATCGGCCGCTTCGGCCTCACCCCGCCACCGGAGATGACCGCCGGCGGCGGGTGAGGCAGAGCCGGTACGAGCCGATCAGCGGGCGCAGACTGCCAGAGCCAGCGCTGCCAGTGTCATCGCATCGGTGATCGCCCCGGAGCCGATGAGCTGCGGCATCCCGGAGGCCGACACCCAGACCTGCGCTGCTCCCGTGATGCCCTCGACGTGGCCGGTGTCGGGGGCGTAGTCCAGGTGGACGGCGTAGACGGTGACCTCGGTGGTCAGCAGCCCCGAGTCGGGGTGGATGGTCCCCAGCCGCTTCAAGGCCGCCCCGGCCCAGGCCGGGCCCACCTCTTCGACCATTTCGCGCACCGCGGCCGCCGCTGCGTCCTCGCCGGCGCCTGCTCCGCCGCGGGGGGAACTCGAGCAGGGTGGTGCCGACCGGGAACCGGTGCACGATCAGCAACCCGTAGGAGGTACCGGCCCATCCGTTGACCCCGGTGGCGGGGGAGATCAGGGCGCTGGTGTCGGGGGGTAGTCACGAACCCATTGTGTGCGGGGAAACGGGACGAGCTCCGCATCGCGTGTGCGGACCTCCGGTGCTGTCGGCATTAGGTACGGTGGCGCGGTCGTTCGCCGAGGAAAGGCTCCCGCACCATGCCTGACATCTCGTGGCTGCTGGAGTCGCTGCACCACGTCGCGCTGCGTGTTGGGCGAGCCGACGAGTTGGGCCTGCAGGCGGTCCACGATTCCCACCTGTGGCCCCGACAGGGGCCGGTGGAGCTGGTGTCGCGCGTCGACGACCAGGCGAAGAGTCTGATGCTTCGATCGGTGGCCCCGGTGCCGCCGCGGATTTCCCTGCTGTTCAGCGAGGCCGTCCACCAGCTGCGTGCCGCTCTCGACAACGTCGTGTTCAACCTGGCCTCGGAAACGGTGCCAGGACCCATGACCGAGAAGCAGGTGAAGGCCGCGTCCTTCCCCATCGCCAGGGACGATGCTGCGCTGAGGGGCTGGACCAAGCGGATGCGCCGTGACGGTCTGCCCGGCCTGACGGACGGGGCGTTGTCAGACCGGATCGCCTGCCTGCAGTCCTTCGTCGACTTTGGGCGACAGATCGAGTCTGTGATCCCGTGGCTGGGACAGATGCTGGGGATGCCGCTTGACCGGGTGCACGCGCTGATGCTGCTGCAGGAGTACTCCAACCAGGACAAGCACCGTACGCTGCGGACCGCCGGCCACCCGGGCATCGCCACCGTCTACGGCGAGACGTTCGGCGAGGACGACCGCTCCCCGCGGGGGCTGGCTCCGGCGACGTGGTCCTCTCCCAGCCCGCGGGCAGTCCGGGCAAGGAGATCGACACCTGGGCCTATGTGGCGGTCGAGCGCCCGTTCGACCCGCCAGTGGTGGTCGGCGCCGGGTAGTAGGTGCGCCCGAGCTCGCCCTCCTCGCGGATCTCGATCTGAGAGGCGATCGGGTGGATGGAGGAGGTGGAGTGGTTGATGTAGGAGATCGAGCCGGTCGGCGGCACGGCCTGCAGGTTCTGTTTGTAGATCCCGTGCTCCATGACCGAGGTATTGAGCTGCGCTCAGTCCTCGCGGGTCGGCAGCGTCATGCCGAACTTCTCGAACAGCGCTCGCACGGTCTCGGTGGCCGGGGTCCAGTCGCGGGTCGTGCACTTGTCTCAGTACTCGCCGATGACGTGCTTGGAGCGGGAGAACCCGTCGAAGGTCCCGCCCTTCTCGATGGCGATCAGGTTGGACGCGCGCACCGCGTGGTAGGTCACCACTCCGAAGTAGATGGACGTTAAGTCCACCGCCTCGACGGAGTCGTAGTGGATGCGCTCGCGGCCCAGGAACCCGTGGAGGTTCATCTGGCCCAGCTCGATGGCGTGGGAGCGGGCGTTGCCGGCGGCGATCGAGGGGACGATATGGATGTCGGAGGGATCCGAGACCGTGGTGAGTCCGCGCACGGCCGTCCCGACGGTGGCGCCGGGGTCGCCGCCGTCCATCGCCATCGCGATGTTCATCGACCCGAGGTTGCAGGAGATGTCCTTGCCGACGTGGTCGTACTCGCCCCAGGAGTTGTAGGTCGAGCGTTCGGAGACCCGGAGGAACTCGGAGCGCAGGTTCGAGCCGTTCAACGACGACGTGGTCGTCAACCTCTACGCCAACATCGTGTTCGACGGCCCTGGGGTCAAGGGGCCTTGGTGAACAAGGCGCAGTAGCCGTTCCACTGAGGCCGTCCGTCAGGGATGACCGCTGTCGCAGTCGACCTTCGCTGGCCTGGGCGCGCCCCCGCCGGGGCGGAGACCACCAACGAGAGGCACCCCCATGTCCGAGCACCAGTCCGGCACCGAGGACGTCGTGGCTGCGCGGCTGATGGCCGACCCGGAGCTGGACGGGCCGGTGGGCGTCCCGCTGGCCGTGCTGGACGAGCACCTGGAGCGCTTCACCGCGGACCGGCCGTTCCTCACCACCGAGGACGCGCTGCGGGCGGTGCTGCGCGACTCTGGGGTGCGTGCCAAGCTCACCCCCGCGCACCTCAGCATCGTGGGCTGGAGCGAGGACGGCTGGCAGCTCATGGAGATTCACCCGAACTGTCTGAGCCGGTCCCGCCGGATCCGAGCCACCGCGCCGCCAGGCACCGGGCGCACGATAGCCAGCATCTGCGGTCGGTCGTCCGAGACGTGAAGGCTCAGCCTGTGGGATGGTGTACGAAAGCGAACCACGCATGTGGGAGTGGTCGAGGGCGTTACCGCCGACGCTCTGACGTCGACCCGCCAGAGCCTCGGGTGCACCAGAAGGAGATCCACGATGCAGACAATCAACACACCGGCCCTGGTGACCTCGGGCGGTCTCGCCGCGCTGCTGCTGCTGAGCGGATGCGGTGCCGAAGAGGCGTCGTCGTCGACCCCCACGGCCACGGTCACCGTCACCCAGGACACCTCCGAGGCGGACCAGCGGGTGGCCGATGCCGAGGCCAAGGCTCAGGAGGCCGAGGAGCGGGCCGCGGAAGCGGAGCAGCGCGCCGAGGAGGCGGAAGCGGAAGCAGAGGCCAAGGCAGCGGCAGAGGCCGAAGCGGAAGCCAAGGCCGCCGAGGCCGCTGAGGAGGCAGCACAGCCGGAGCCGCCGGCTCCGGAGCCGAAGGCCGACCAGTCGGGGTTGACGCTGGCGCAGCAGAACGCGGTGCGCTCGGCCCAGAGCTACCTCGACTTCACCGCGTTCTCGCGGTCCGGGCTCATCGATCAGCTGGTCTTCGAGGACTACTCGACCGAGGACGCGACCGTGGCCGTCGACAGCCTGACGATCGACTACAACGCCCAGGCCGCAAAGGCCGCCCAGAACTACCTCGACTTCTCGGGCTTCTCCCGCGGGGGCCTCATCGAGCAGCTGATGTTCGAGGGGTACACCGCCGAGCAGGCGACGTACGGGGTGGACCAGGTCGGGCTCTGAGCCGCTGATCTGCGGGGTGCCGGCACACCGCGCGGTGACGCTGACAACCAGCTTGCAGGCTGGAGACATCACGACGGCGAGGTGATGATCGACGCGCAAAGACGATCCGAGCCTCGGCGAGCGCCATAGCTCGGGTCTCGACCGGGGTCGTCTTCGGGGGAGACTGGGACCATGTCTGATCCCGCGCGGGACCCGCACCCCGATCCGGACGACATGCTGGACGCGCTGCAGGTGCCCGGTGAGGTCGTCGAGGAGTCGAACCTGGCTGACCGGCGCCCGGACGTGAACCGGTTGCGCGCGGTGCGCACGGGGGAGGGGACGGCGGCCCTCTACGTCGGCTGGCCGGAGAACTCCGACACCTTCGCCCTGCCGGCGCGGATCTACGAGCAGGCTCGCGCGTTCGCTCAGGCGACCAAGCGGGAGGATCGGCTGCCGGCTCGCGCTCCGCTCATCGTGGGGGGAGTTCTGCACCAAGGGATGTCTAACATGTGGACCATCGAGTCGAGGTACTTCTCCCGGGTCTGCGGGTGGCGTGGGTCGTGGCGCCTGGATCGGAATATCTGTTCGTGCTTCGCGTACCGCTCACGTTCAGCTCGAGCCCGGGCGCGGGCGAGCCGGGGGAGCGCAGACGGTCCCCATCGGTCCTTGCGCTTGCACATCACGTCCTCCCCGGTGCCTCGACGATCCGCAGGCCCGGCACGTCCTCGGCCACCCGGTAGGCGACCGCCCGCCACCACCGGGCGGTAGGCGGCAAGGGTGCGCCCGGCAGGTCGAGGGCCGGCATGTCGGTGTCGCGGTCGTAGACCTCGAAGACCGGGTCGGGCCCGGCGTGCTCGAGCAGGTGAGCCGCCAGCTGGTCCGCGACCTGGGCGGTGTACGCCTCGATCCGCTCGACGTCGTCGCGGACGCCGTCCGGGATGGGCCGGCGGCCGGACTCCCAGTCGTCGACCGAGCGCAGTCCGACGTTCAGGGCTGCGGCGAGCTGCTCGCGCGACAGGCCCAGGGCCTCGCGCACGATCTTCAGCTCGATCGGCGTCATCCGCCCGTCGGCCGGCACCTGACCCGCGGGGAGCGGCTGCGGACGGGACTGCGCCCAGGCGACCAGGTCCTCATTCATGAGCCCTGCACCGTCTCCCCGGTGTCGTCGTCGGGGTGGGCGGCGCCGAAGGCCCAGTTCCACGGGGTGGTCAGGAAGTCGTAGGCGTCCTGCGGGAAGCCGTCGGTGTCGATCAGGTCCCGGGCGGCGAGGGCGATCAGGGCGTGGGCCACGGGCATCTGAAAGCTGGTGGCGGTGGCTGCGGCGGCGTGCTTCAGGGCGTCCCCGGACGGCGGCGTGGAGTCGGGGCGGGTGTGCCGGTGCATCTGCAGGAACAGGTCGGTGGCGATCGCCTGGGACAGATTCCGCCAAGAACCCAGGACGAGATCCAGAGAGTTCTGGCGTCCGGCGGCAGCTGCGGCGCTGACGGCCAGCTTCACCGCGGCCAAGCCGAGCGCGTCGTAGTCGACCTCGGCGGGGGCGTTGTCGGTGACGAACTTCTGATGGAGCTCGGACGCCTTGCGCAGCGCCTGCGACTCGTCGAGCCCGATGTCGGCCGCCTTCTCGAAGACGGCCTGGACCTGCGGGGCCTGGGGCCCGGCCGCGGCGGCGAGGATCTCGGAGTTCTGCCAGGTGGGGGTGCTCATCGCACGGTGCTCCTCGGGGAGTCGGAGGCGGTGAGCGACGTCTTCGCCCGGTGCCTGCTGGTCGCACCGTAGCAGGCGTGCCAACGGCGACAACAGAACCGGCAAGAGCAGGGACGCGTCTGGCCGCCTTCGCTGCTCGAGCCTGAGGATCGCCCGATCGATGGCCTCGAAACGTTCCGGGCAACCATAGGAGGCGCGAACCTCAGCGCGTCCTCGGCGTTGAAGTCATCAGGGCTCACCAGCCAACGGCAAACCTCGCCGTCCAGGTCGGAACCGAGCCGGCGCCACCGCGCGGCGTTCGACGAAGGCGTCCGTCCTTCGAATGCCCGGTCCTCCATGTTCTCCGAGGCAGTTCCCAGCAGCAGGTGCGTGGTCGGCTGCAGCGACGCGCGCACGCACAGCGGCACATCGAACCAGTGCAGCGCGGTCCGGACCTCGATCGCCTCCAGACCGCCGTGGACGGTGCCCAGGCCCCGCACCGGTGGGCGGAGACGACCTTCTGGCCGGCCAGGGTGCTGAACCAGAACCGGCCGTACCCGTCGTCGCTGATCGCGCCCAGCCACCACCAGCAAGCATCGGGAGTCGGGCCCTTGAGCACGTGGGCGTAGAACCGCTCCACATCGACCGGGTTCACGGCAACCTCCTCCGCACCCGAGACCATCATCGACCCGGCGGCCACGGCCCCCTCCAGCCGAACGTGGCCCGCCCCTGCTCGCTGCACCACGGTTCGCCGATGAGGGGTCAGACAGCCCCGGTCTCCTCGTGGCACGATGCGAGCAAGCAAGGCGATGGGCGAGAAGGAGTGCAGGGTGTCGAGGCGATGGCAGCAGGTGCTCATCCAAGCGGCGATCATCGTGGCCCTCATCGTGGGGCTGCGTCTGATCCTGGGCGAGTGGAACTGGTGGATGACCGCGATCGGCGTGGCCGCTTTGCTGCTGAGCAACCTCTGGTCTCCCGGCACCCGTCGCGGCGGGCAGACCGGCCCCCAGGAGAGGCCATGACACCGGACCGGTCCCTGCACGGGCACCTGATCGCGATGCTCGTCGGCGCGGCGCTCCTGGTACTGGCGCAGGTGGGCACGTGGCCGCCGCTGACCGCATTCGAGCGGGCCCTGACCGGGCTCACCGTGACCGCGGTGCTGATCGCCGTGTCCCGGCCGGTCCACGAGTGGCGGCAGAGTCGGCACCGCCGCGGACCGGACCACCAGCCATGACCGAGGAACGGCAATGGCCCCAGCGCGTGTGGTTCGCTGACGTGCTGACCGACACGCTGAGCATTTTCGTGATCGTCGTCGTCGGACTGCTCTACGGATGGGGTGCGGCCGTCCTGGTCGGCCTGGTGGTTGTCCCCTTGGGATTGTGGTGGAGGCTCGGTCCGTTCTGGTCCCGGGAGCAGCGATCGCGGATCCGTCGGCGGGCCCAGCAGCGCGCCGGCGACCGGCAGGTGTAGGTCGTGTCGAAGGCGCGTCGGTGGTACGTGACGTTCCTGGGGCTGATGCTCGCTGTGTGCATTTGGTTGGGGCTCGAAGGAGCCCTGGGCGCATGGTTCACCGCTGTCGCCTTCGCCTGTCTCATCGCCTCGGTCGTCCAGCAGGACCGGCGGGCCCGGCGCCGGTAGCCGACGCGACGAGGTTTCCCGGGCTCGTGGTGGGGCACAAGAGCGACCGTCGGCGGGATGGGAGGCGTCATGTATCCGCCCTGAGTCACGAGCCTGCGACGATGCGGCCGGAGTCCTTGGTGCCCCAGTCAGCCGGCGCCTACCGTCGAGTGCCGGCCCTGCCGAGCAGGTGGGGCCTGGGTCCACCAGAAGCGGAGATCACCATGAGCGACACCCACACGTCCGTCGTCGGACCAGTCCCGGGCGAGGGCATGGACCGCCGGGAGCAGGTCGAGCACGCCATCGCATCCATCAATGCCCACGATGCCGCAGGGGCTGCGGCCACCTACGCCCCGGACGCCGTCGTCTACACCGCTGCCTCGCCTGAGCCGGTACGTGGCCGAGCGGCTATCCAGCAGGACTTCCAGCAATGGATCACCGCGATGCCGGACATGAAGCTGGAGATCGAGGAGGTGGCGATCGATGGCCCCACGGCAGCGATGCGGCTGCTGTTCGTGGGCACCCACACGGGGCCGCTGACGACTCCCCTGGGGGTGGTCGAGCCCTCTGGCCGGCGGGTGTCCGTCCCCATGGCCGTCTTCAACCGGCACGACGAGAGCGGGACGACCGAGGTGGAGCACCGCTACCTCGACATGATGTCCATGGCCCAGCAGCTCGGCATCGTTTGACCCACCAGGCGGGGAACGCCCCGGTCTCCTCGCTGGCCCGGCCCTCCAACAGGGCGTAGAGGGAGACCTCCACGACCGCGGTCAGGAACCCGTCCTCAGCGGCGGCCTCGGTGATCGTCATCGGCTTCTCCAGCGTGGCCAGGCCCAGCTGCGCGACGTGGACGGCCAGGGATTCCGGGACGTGGCCGGCGGCGACAGCGTCGGTGACAGTGGGTGAAGCGGGTGCGTTCGTGGTCGTTTCCATGCCCTCCATGTGTGCGGACAAGAGCCCAGCCCTCGCAGGCGGTGCAGTACGGCACCGCGCCCGCCTGATGGGTGAGCCGGGAGCGGTGCCGGGCCGGGAGACCAGAGCAGCAGGTGCACTCGGCGATGCGCTCCGGGGCCCGAGGAGCACAGGAGATGGCCACGTGCCCGGAAGTCACGGTCATGTGGTCACTAGGTGACGGGCAGCTCGTGGAGGCCGTAGATGTCGGAGTCGTTCTTGAAGGGCAACTCGTTGACGGGAACCGCGCACCGGAGGTCGGGGATACGCCGGAACAAGGTGTTGATGACGATCTGCAGCTCCAGGCGGGCGAGGTTCTGGCCCAGGCACTGGTGCGGGCCGTAGCCGAAGGCGAGGTGGTGGCGTCCGCCCCGGTCGATGTCGAAGGCCTCCGGGTCGGTGAACACCTCCGGATCGCGGTTGGCGGTGTTGGACAGGCCGAGGACTCCTTCCCCGGCACGGATGAGCACCCCGCCGATCTCCACGTCTTCCAGGGCCACCCGTGAGGTCCCCAGTTCGGCGATCGTGAACCAGCGCAGCAGCTCCTCCACGGCATCGGGGGTCCTGCTGGGATCCTGGCGGACCACAGCCAGGTCTTCGGGGTGCTCGAGCAGTGCCAGCACGCCCAGGGAAATCATGTTCGCCGTGGTCTCATGACCGGCCACCAGCAGCAGGAAGGCCAGACTGACCAGGGCTTCATGGTCCACACCGCCCTTCTCCTGTTGTTTGCGGATCTGGCGGCCCAGCAGGTCGTCGGTGGGGTCCTGCTCCTTCGCGCTGATCAGTCGGTCGAGGTAGGACAGCAGTTCGCCCAGTGCCTGCTGGATCTGCTGCACCGCCACGCTGCGGGAGAGCAGGGTGGCCGAGCGGGTCTGGAAGAAGTCGTGGTCGGCGTAGGGCACCCCGAGCAGCTCACAGGTCACCAGTGAGGGCACCGGCAGGGACAGCGTCTGCACCAGGTCCACCGGGCGGGGTCCGGCCTGCAGGACATCGATGCGCTCGTCCACGATCTGCTGGATGCGCGGACCGAGTGCGGTGATCCGTTTGAGGGTGAACTCTCCCATCACCGCCCGGCGGGCCGGTCCGTGCTCGGGCGGGTCCATGCCGAGCAGGCTCAAGGACACCGGGATCGCTTCGTGTGTAGGGGCCGGGAACCCGGGGTGGTTGCGGTCGGAGCTGAACCACGGATCGGCCAGCATCGCCCGGATGTCCTCGTGGCGGGTCAACGCCCATACGGTCATCCCTGAGGGCAGGGTGACCCGGGAGATGGGCGCCTTTTCGCGCAATTGCAGGTGCTCGGGCGGTGGGGCGTCGGGGCACTGACGGGTCAGTGGCAGGGCGACGGGTTCGGTGGAGGTCATGGCGCACCTCAGTCCTGGTAACCGTACGGCGCAGCTTCTTCCGTGGAGATCCACGCTACCGAGCCGCCGGAAAACCGTCCATATGCGTCACGACCAGCGACGATAGAGGTCCGGGGGGAAGAGCGCTCCAGCCGCCGCTGTTACCTCCAGCAGGGCGGGGACCCGGCCACCCGCGACACGGTGCCGGCATTTTCCCGGAGTCGGCTGGAGACGAGGAGGCGGCCATGCGGGTCAGCGTGGATCAGACCAGGTGCTGCAGCTCCGGGCAGTGCGCCGCCCTGGCACCGGAGGTGTTCGACCAGCGCGACGACGACGGCGTCGTGATCCTGCTCGATGCAGCACCGCCAGAGGCCGTGCACGCTGCGGTCCGAGACGCCGCGCTGGCCTGCCCGGCCGCCGCGATCCTGCTCGACCCATAAGGAGTGCGAGGTGCCCAGGGGGAGTGTTGACTCCGAGACCGAGGGCGGCCCCGGAGGCGCTCGAGCGCGGCGCGACCGGCCTTCGCATCTGCGTCACCACGAGCCCGGCAGGTCCTGCGGTTGCGGCGGCTCCGGCCGGACAGCCGCTGCGGGCCGCGTGATCGGACCCCGTCGGAACATCCGGTCAGGCCAGGCCGCTGCGGCTCCGCCGGGCAACGGCCCCGCCGATGAGCGCGATCGCCAGGACGGCGAGAAGACCCGCGGTCACCGGCCCTGAGGTTCCGTCGGCTTCCGCGGACACCGCGGTGTCCATGTTCAGGCCGGGGTTGACGGCCACCGGGCCGGACGCGGGCGGAGTCGCGACCGGCTCCGGCGCTGCGACGGGTTCCCCTGCGTCCACGACGGGCGGACCGTCAGCGAGGTCCCCGCACAGGTCGCGCACCTGATCGGCCAGACCCACGAGCTGGTGGGCGGAGGCCTCGTCGAGGCCGAGGCCCGAGCGGAGCGTCTCCAACTCGTGGTAGGCGGCGTCGAGAGCGTGCTGGGAGGCGACCACCTCGGGAGCGCTCAGGGCGACTCCCAGGGCGTCCATGAGCTCAGCGGCCTGCGCCTCGATCGGAGCCAGCGCCGCCCGGGCGGCGGTGAGCTGGTCTTCCGCTGCGGAGATCGCGGCGGCGTTCCCGGAGGCCTGCGCCACCCGCAGCGCCTCCTCGGCCGCCAGCAGCGCGGGTCGGGCTTCGTCATCGGCCCGGTCCACGATCCCCAGCTGAGCCCACAGCTCCCCGGCCGCCGCCTCGCGCAGCGCCTCCGACCGGGTGTGGGCGTCCGCGGCGGCCGCGGAGGTCTCCGCCAGCTCCACCACCGATGCCACGGTGATGCCGTAGGCGCCCAGCACCTCGGTGAAGTGCCCTGACGTCTGCACGCAGGCCGGGTCGTCCGTGGCGGCGACCGCCGCCGGGCCGCCCAGCATCAACCCGCCGCCCAGTACCGCGGCCGAGGCCCCGGCCGTCACCCACTTCGTCACAGCGACCATGCCCGTGCCTCTCCTGGAATCCTGTCGCGGCCCGGGCCGGTGTCAGCGCGGACGCCGGCGGACCATCGCCACGCTGCTTCCGGGCACGATCCCGTACAAGAACGCGCCGACCGGTTCGAATCCGTGCTCCCGAACGGCCCGGACGATTCTGGCCCGGCCTTCGTCGGCCCCGGTGAAGCCCGTGACGGAGCCCGAGGCGAAGACCGGTCCGTCACCGGTCTCGCTCTCCACGACCTTCCAGCGGGTCGGGCCCTCGTATCCTGGCCCGGCGTCCTGGCCCCAGGCCACGACCAGGGCGTAGAGGGTGTCGGTGCCCTGCTCCAGCTCCTCGATCGCGGTGGCCACGCTGCTGCGCAGCACGTGGACGTCACCGCCGCAGTCGCGCTCCAGGTGCTCGCGCAGGAAGGCCAGCAGGGCGTCGTAGGCGGTCATGGTGAATCCTCCTTCAGCTCCGGGACGATGTCCGTGGCACAGATCGTAGATCCGTCCGCGCGTCCGCAGAATGTCTCCAGGGACGCCGCAGGGGCCGAGCGCATCAGCGGTGGACGAGGTGGCTCCGGTCCAGGGCTTCCCTCGACGCCCGGCCACGGGAACCGGGATGAGCAGCCCGCAGCCGGGCCATGTTCAGCTCGTGGGTCCAGGACCCGGGGCCCCTGCGGATGCCTTCGTCTGCGGATGCCTTCGTCGATCAGGGCGTCGCAGCAGGCCAGGGCGGCGTCCAGCTGCGTCTCGTATCGCTCGGGCGGGAAGCCGCCGATGGTCTCTCGCATGTGCTTCAGTGCCCCGGCGCGGTCGGTCCTGCCTTCGGCCATCCGGGTGCCGTTGAACCAGTCGGCGGCGGACAGGCTGGACTCGCGCTCCCCCTCGGTCAGCACCCGCGGTGCGAGTCGGCGGCGCAGTGGCTTTGCCATGGAGTTCCCGGGGGCGGTGCCGGACCCCGGATGCGCGCCCGGCGCCTGCCCGGGAGGAGTCCGAGGCCGGAACCGAGGCCGACGCCGGCGGCGATCCGGGGCAGCGTTCCGGTGAACTCCCAGAGAGCCGCACCGATCCCGAGCCCGGCGATCATGATGAACCCCTGCACCCCATCAGCGGTCTTGGGGAGCACGATGGGCGCTGCGGCGGTGAGCACGCCGTCAAGGTCCACCGGGCGGCACGGACGCGGGCCTCGGTCACCCGGTGACCCCGCAGCACCGGCAGCACGGTTGCGGCGATTCACCGCCTGCCGGTGACGGGTTCCCGCCGCAGGATCGGAGTCTCGACGACGAGCTGGATGATCGTCATCGTCGGAGGCCCGAAGGAGAGGCAACCACGGCCGGCCACTCGACAGCGGTGAGGGTGACCGTCAGGCGCAGCCTCTCGGAGGGTCGGCGTCAGCACTCGCCACCGCCCACACCCCCGCCGCCGTCGAATCCTCTTCCGGAATCCCCGCCGCCGTAGCCCCAGAATCCAGCGGTGGAGCCCCCAGCGGCCGTTCCGCCATCGGTGCCGGTGCGCTGGTCGAGATGCTTCGGGCGGTAGAGACGCAGGAGAGCCGCCACGCACACCGCGGCGACAGCCAGGCCGAGGATCCCCAGGACGAGACCGAACGGGGGCGGGCTGTCGAGTGCTTCTGCGGGCATCAGGGGCAGCATGTCGACTCCTTCGAGGGCTCGTGGGTTCAGGGTGCAGGAAACCGACCCGGTTGCACCAGGGCGAGGACCGATGTGGCGACCAGCGCGACGACCAGGCCCGGGCCGATCACGCACGGGATCAGGAGGACGAGCCCGAAGATCGTCTCGATGGCGGCGTTGTCACCCATGGGGGCCTTCCGATCGGTGAGCGTGCGGAGCGCTCCCGATCCGGACCAAGCGGTGGGACCGCTGTTCGGGCCGGAGCGGGACCGGTGAGCCGGCCGCGCCCACGCAGCTGACTCCTCGACGCCCCAGTGCGCGGAACCGGCCCCGGATGCGGCAACGCCCCGGACTGCCGGGTCGGGGCGGAGTCCGGGCGTCGCCGGGGAACCACCGGGAACCGGACTTCCGACGCGGTCG
Source organism: Kocuria rosea subsp. polaris (assembly GCF_001483755.1). Lineage (GTDB taxonomy): Bacteria > Actinomycetota > Actinomycetes > Actinomycetales > Micrococcaceae > Kocuria > Kocuria cellulosilytica. Next base: position 61,676 of record NZ_LQBK01000038.1, on the reverse strand, counting down.
TCCCGATGCCGGCCTCGCGCAGCACGTCGCTGGAGCGGTGGAGGGCGCCAGGCCCCCTTCCGCACGGCCCGCACCGTTGTCACCAGCGGCAGGAGGCCGGCTTCGACGAAGATCCGCGTGAACAGCATCCAGGGGCTCCAGAACGCCACCGTCAGCAGGATCGGCACGCCGATCAGGACCGCGACGACGACCGCGGCGAAGACCGGTCCGACAAGCGGGGCGCCGCGCCGGAACAGGTCCGGCCGCGCGTCCTGCTGGACGTGGAGGACCGGGCTGTCGGTCACGGCGGTCCGGGGCACAGGACGGGGGTCCGGCGTCACGGCCGGGTGCACGCACTCAGGATGTGGTGGGCGGGTCAGCGGCCGGGGACCGTGGCGGTGACCTGCAGCGGCTCGATGGTGTGTCCGGGGTGCTCGACCAGGGCCCGGCCGAGCACGAGCGCGCGTGTGAGGCCGTGGGCGAGCCGGTGCTGGAGCGGGACGAAACCGGCGGCCCCGTAGAAGGCCAGCAGCTCCTCGACTCCGTGGACGAAATCGGGGGATGCGGGGCGGAGCACGACCCAGGTGTTGCCGGCCGCCCGCGCGGCGTCCAGGAAGCGCTCCAGCAGGGCGGCGCCGATGCCGTGGTCGCGGTGCTGGTGGGCGACGACGAGGGTGTCGAGGTAGCTGCACCGCCACTCGGCGGGCGGCTCCGGCGTCACGACGAAGCTCTGCCAGGTGGCCGAGGAGTGGTTGCCGTGGCACAGCCCGACGATCTCGCCCCGGCGGGTCTCCGCGACCGTGGTGGTGCCCAGCCACCGCTCGAACTGCTCCCGGGTCAGATCCCGGTGCGGGGCGACCTGCCGGTTGAGTTCGGCGGCCGCTTCGTAGTCGTCGCAGGCGGCGGGCCGGATCGTGATGCTGGGGGAGCACATGGGTCGAGCGTAGCGCCGGTGCGCTGCGGCATCGAGGAGGTCCTCGAGGAACTCGGGCGGACCGACCTGCCGGAGAGCAGCCCGCGCTGCGGCAATCCACCTGACGCACGGACCGCCTGACGAGCTGCGTGGGCTCGCGCTCGCGTTTCGTTACGCTGGCGACATGGCGGAGACGGGCGCGACCACAGCGAAGATCCGCTGATGCCGACGTCGCTGAAGCTCAACCTGGTCGCTCTCGGGTTCCTGTTCGCCGGCCTGGCCTTCCTGGCCCGGGGACTGGTCGGGGGAAGCGGCACGATGCCCAAGGGCCGGGACCGCCGGGCCGCTGCCGGGTTCTTGGCCGTCTCGGCCGCGCTGTTCCTGGCTGCCGGCGGCTTCCTGATGGCCGGGGACTGAACCCCGGAGGCCCGCGGACGGCTCCGTGGCGGCCCGGCCGGGAAGCGATCCGGCGGCCCGCACAGCCCCACGTCGGTGCACCGGCGCGGAGGCGACGGATCCGGGGACCCGGACCGTCGTGCGCCGGCTGGGGGTCGAGCAGCTCCGAGCCGCTACCGCGACTCCGGCGGTTCCTCGAGCGAGGAGTCCGTCTCGGCGGATCCGGCCTCCTCGTCGCCCCGCCCCTGGCCGGGTGCGGTCCCACCGGCCGAGTACGCCTGGTGCCGGGCGACGTCCGCGTCATTGCGCTGCCTGTCTGCCAGGGCCACGTCACCGCGCCCGCGGGAGATCAGCTTCCACCCCAGCACGGCGATCAGCACGCCGGCGACAGTGACCGAACCGCCCAACCAGAACGGGCCCACCGTGTGGAGCTCGAAGGAGTTGAACACGGTGAGGACTCCCGTGGTCAGCACCACGGTGCCGATCGTCTGCTTCGTCGTGCCCTTCATGCCTGCCGCATCCCATCCGGTCGCGTCGCCATCCGCGACCAGTCCACCAGATCTGTGTGTGAAGGGGAATGCCCCGCTTCGGGGGTGGGGCAGGGGAGGGCTGGACCCCGATCAGGGGCACGGGCCTCCACCATGTTCGGTCTCCCGTGCCGGAGGCAGGCCGACCGTGGTCGAGGTCGGCAACGCTCGCACGGTCCCTCGACGGCTGCCGGTGCCTCGGCCGGCTCCTCGGTCACGGTGACCGTGGTGCGATCGGCCGGCTCGTGCACCCCGGCGGCTGTTCGCGGGCCCGGACCGACGGTGTGCGGTCCGCCCGGGGCAGGAACGGGTCAGCCGCGCACACCCGGCACCGACCACGCCACGGGCTCGGCGCGCATCCGGGTGTGCTCGACGAGGGCGAGGTCGCGGGCCGCCAGCAGCGCGCCCGGTGCGTAGCCGTCGGACTCGTACCGGACCAGGACGACCATGCCGAGCACGGTCGGCTCGTAGACCGCGCACAGCACCAGCTCACCGGCGCGCAGACTCAGGCTCGGCCGGTCCGCGCGCACCCGGTAGCGCGACAGCGTCGTGGCCTGCACCGCAGGCAGCACCTGCGGGGAGGCGCCGACTCCGATGCCGGGCGGACGGGTGTGCGGAGAGGCCCGGTGGCCCGTGCGGGAGACGCCGTGGGAACCGGTGCGGGGAGTGGGGGTCAGAGTGGGGGAGCCCATGATCCTCGAGGTGTGCGGCGCGTCACGGTTTGCGACGCCACACGATCGTGGCACCGGATGCTGAGGGCTCGCTCGGATCCGGCTGGGGATTCAGCGCCGCTTCAGCCCGTACGGGTCCTCGGTGCGGCCGGCGGCGACAGTCCCGTCGCCGACAGGACGCACGATCCTGTCGGCGACGGGGCTGGCCGCCTTCTGCCGGCAGGCATCCGGTGGCCCGGGGCGCCAGCGCGAGCGCTCAGGGGTTCGTGCTGATCTGCCCGCCGAGCTCGTCCTGCAGCTGCTCCAGCGGCGCCGCGTCCCTCGAGATGACGATCCAGTTGCCCGCGTGCAGGATCGAGGCGTTCTGCTCGTCCCGGAGGAGGCCCAGCAGCTGGTCCATGCTCTCCTCGGACCCCGCGACGGCCATCGCCATGACGCCGTTGGCGCAGTCGAGGAAGGTGGTCGACGCATCGGCCGGGGCGCGCAGCTGGTCCGTGCCCGGGCACTCCACACCGGCGTCGACGACGTCCTCGCGCAGTGCCAGCGCGTCGTCGTAGGCGGTGTTGCCGTCCACCATCGCCTGGATGTCCGCGGCGGTCGGCCCGCAGCCGGTCAGCGCCAGGGCGGAGAGAGCCAGGAGAGCAGGAAGGGGGCGGCGCATGGGACGTCCTCTCGTCGGTGGGGCCGGAGGCCGAGCAGGCAGCACCGGGCGCGCGGGTGCAGCCACTGGCCCGATCCTACGTGCCGGACCGCTCCGGGCGGCTGGTTTCCGTACCGCGGCGGGCCGCTCCGCCGGTCCCGGGCTCACCCGGATTCGCCCTGCTCCGCGCGGTGCTGTTCGTCGAGGACGCGGTCGAGGACACGGCCCGGGGTGTGCTGGTACCCGGGGTCGATGCGCTCCAGCGCGGTGAGGATCGCCCCGACGTCGTAGGTCACCGCCGGGTCCCCGCCGTGGTGGCTCCAGCGGCGCTCGGCGACCCAGGCCCACACGTGCACGGGCCGGCACCGCCGGCAGGTGCCGTGCTCGGCGGTGAGGCAGTCCGGGCCCACCGGCCGGGTGAGGCCGGCGATCTCGGCGGGCGTGCGGCGGTGGTGCTCCACCACGGCCCAGAACTTCTCGTCGGGGATCCGGGTGAAGTCCGCGCTCAGCCCGGCCAGCGCGTCCCGGGCCCGTGCCGTGTCGTAGTAGAAGTCCGCCCTCGCCCACGGCGGGACCCGGTGCCGGGCGCGCAGTGCCTCGAGGACCACCTGGTCCTGGGCCTGCGCGATCTCGGCCGCGGTGCGCGGCGACGGGTCCGTGGCCGAGCGCCAGAGGCTGTCGAACAGGGCCGCACCCTCGGTGCAGGCCTGGCGGACCAGCAGGGTGCCGATGTCCAGGGAGTAGCGCTGGGACCACAGTGCCCCGGAGAGCCGTTCGTAGACCTGCCCGTCGTCGAGGGTGAAGCTCTTCCGGTCGGCGGCCACGACCGCACGGCGGGTGGTGGGTTCACCGGTGGCTCCGGTGCGGGCGGGGACGACCACCGCCCGGGCACCGGGGTACACGGCGCCGCCCTGGTTGAGTCTCCGCCGTTCGTCCATCAGCCGGGGTGCTCCTCGTGGCGTCGGAGGCGGGGGCGACGTCTTCGCCCGGTGCCTGCTGGTGGAACCGTAACAGCCGCCGGCCGCTCCTCCCGGCAGCCGCCGGGGCAGCGGGTTTCCCCGCGGCGACGGTGGTCGGCTTCACGACCGCCGTGCACCACGACGGGTCCTCGGGTCCGTTCTCGGCGCAGTTCCCCGGGTCGGGCACGACACGAACCGTTCTGCTCTGGCGGCGGCCTCGCCGCCCCGGGACACTGGGGGCATGACTGCAGCTCCCACCCAACGCGACGCGCCGGCGGCCGGAGTCCGGAGGACGTTCCCGGTGCGGTCGGCGTCCCTCGGACCCTCCAGGACCGGTTGAGATGGCCCGGACCGTGACCGACCGCGGATACCTGGGTCCGGGCCTGCCGTTCCTGCGCGTCGGCTCCGGCCCTGCGGTGGTGCTCCTTCCCGGGCTCAGTGCCCACCACCGGCTGCCCGAGGGCGCGGAGCTGACGGCGCAGCTCGCCCAGCTGCGCATCCTGCCCGCCGATCGCACCGTGTGGTGGATCAACCGGCGGCACCGGCTTCCGGCCGGGGCGACCATGGCCGGGATCGCCGGGGACTACGCCGCGGTCCTGCAGGAGCAGTTCACGGAGGAGACGGGCGGGGTCGACGTGGTAGGGGTCTCCACCGGCGCCAGCGTGGCCCTGCAGCTGGCCTTGGACCACCCCGGCCTGGTGCGCCGGCTGGTGCTCGTCTCCGGCGCTCACCGGCTGGGCCCGCGCGGGCGGTGGGTGCAGCAGGAGGTCGCCCGGTCCCTGCGGCGCGGGGAGGTCCGGCGCGCCGGGGCACTGACCATGGCGACCATGGGGGCCACCGCACCGACGTCCCGGGCGCTGGGCGTCCTCGGGTGGCTGCTCGGGGTCCGCGTGCTCGGCAGCGGCGACCCGGACCTGCTGACGACGATCGACGCCGAGGACGCCTTCGACGTCGGGGACCGGATGTCCGCACTGGGCTGCCCGCTGCTGGTCGTGGACGGTGCGCGCGACCGGTTCTACACCCCGCAGCTGTTGCACGAGACCGCCGCCCGGGCTCCGCGCGGACACCTGGTGCTCTACCCGCGCCGGGGTCACCTGTCCACGCAGCTGGTCCGCCGGCTGCCGACCGATGTGGGGGCCTTCCTGGCCCTGCCCTCGTGAGCTGCGGCGGGTGCGCGGCAGCCCTTCCGCGCACCGGCCCCGGGGGTGCACAATCTGATCACCCGAGGACCTCGTGAGCGCTGGCCCCAGCGCGGCGGGGTCCTCGCGTCGATCCGATGAGCGCCCGGCGCCGTGCCGGGGAGCGTGAGCAGAGGAGCTGCCGTGGAGACCGACGAGTGCCCGGACTGCGAGTACGGCACGGTGGCCCGCTACCGGGTGGAGGCCACCGGAGAGGTCGTGCAGGTCTGCGACGAGTGCGACGCGCTGTGGGAGGCGGAGGAGGACCTGACCGCGCCGTCGGTCACCACGATCGAGAGGTACCTCGGCCTGCGCGGGCTGCCCCTGCTGCGGAGCGGACTGGTGCCGCTGCTCTGAGCCTCCCGCATCGTCCTCGGTCCCGACCGAGGGCAGCCGGTCCACGAAGCCCACCGGCAGAGCGGGCCCGGCCGTCCGGCGGCACCGTGATGACGACGAGCTGGACGATCCCCGCCGACACCCGGATCCCGGCCGGCCGATCCTTGTGGACGGAGCGGGTACCGATGCGCCCCTTGCCGCAAAAAGGTGAAGTGTGCTTCACTGGTTAGTGCAGGGAGGGGAGTATCCCACCAGCGTTCCGTCGTCACTACGGCCCTGAGGGTCCGGCGGAACGGGCCCGTGCCGGGCCGGGAGAGACCTCCGATCGGATCGATCGGAAGGTTGTCGTCATGGATGTCCCGTTCTGGATCTGGGCCGCGGTGCTGGGCTTCATCGTGGTGATGCTCGCGGTCGACCTGTTCGCCCACCGCCGCGCTCATGTCATCGGCGTGCGTGAGGCTGCCGTGTGGTCGGGGGTGTGGGTGGCCTTCGGCGTGGCCTTCGGCGCCGTCGTCTGGCAGGTGTGGGGCGCGGAGTACGGCCAGCAGTACTTCTCCGGATACCTCATCGAGAAGTCCCTGGCGGTGGACAACGTCTTCGTCTGGGCGATCGTCTTCAGCTACTTCGCCGTTCCCCGTGAGTTCCAGCACCGGGTGCTGTTCCTCGGCGTGCTCGGCGCCCTGGTGTTCCGCGGGGTGTTCATCGCCGCCGGGGCGGTGCTGATCCAGAACTTCTCCTGGATCCTCTACGTCTTCGCCGCGTTCCTGCTCTACACCGGGTACCGGATGATCCGTCAGCGCAACGAGCACCTGGATCCCGAGCATTCGATGGTGCTGCGCGGCTTCCGGCGCTTCGTGCCGATGACCGACGTCTACCACGGGCAGAGGCTGCTGGTCCGGAAGGACGGGGTTCTGCTGGCCACCCCGCTGCTCGCGGTGCTCGTGCTGATCGAGACCACCGACGTCGTCTTCGCCGTCGACTCGATCCCGGCGATCTTCGCCGTCACCGACGAGGTGTTCCTCGTCTTCACCGCCAACGCCTTCGCGATCCTGGGACTGCGGGCGATGTACTTCCTGCTGGCGGACCTCATGCACCGCTTCGTGTACCTGAAGGTCGGCCTGGCCCTGGTCCTGATCTGGGTGGGGGCCAAGATGCTGCTGAAGATCGACCTGTTCTACGTCCCCACGCCGGTCTCCCTGGCCGTGGTCGCCACGATCATCACGGTCTCGATCGTCCTCAGCCTGCGGGCCACGCGGGGACAGGGACGCCGGGAGCTGCCGGCCCCGGCCGAGCCCCCGTTCCGGGTCGCCACCGAGGCCGAGGACGCCGCCCTGGAGCCGGTCCGGTCCGCCCGCCGCGCGGGAACCGCCACCGGGCACCGGGAGGACCCCGAGCCCGCCCGCCGTCACGAAGGAGACCTCCGATGACCGCCCTTGCTCCCCGCCGTCCCGTGGCCGCGGTGGTCACCGACGGCCCCGAGTCCGTCACGGTGGCCCGCTGCGCCGCGAGGATCGCCGCCGAGCAGGGCCGCCCGCTGCTGCTGCTGCTGGTGCCGATGCTGCGCTCGGCCTTCAGCGCCGACGCCGTCATCGCCGCCCGGGTGCACCGGGAGGCGCTGCGCGAGGCCGAGGCCGTCGCCGCCCGCACTCGCCCGGTCCTGGACGCCGCCGGGGTCCCCGCCCGGGTCCAGGTCGTGTGGCACCGGTCCTGTGCCTTCCGCCGTGCCCGTCAGGGGCGGGCCATCGCCCTGGCCCATGCGGCCGGCCGGGCCGGTGCCGCGGTGGTCGTCACCCCGGCGGGACTGCCGCTGCCCACGGTCCGGCACGGCGCCGAGGTCCTGCTCGTGGCGGCCGGCGCGGCGGCCCTGGTCACCGTGCGCCGCCCGGCACGCTCCCGCGGGCTGGCCGAGCTCTGACCCGGATCGGCTCCCGCCGGCGTCCGGGTCGTAGAATCGGCATTCCCGACGGGAAGGATCCACGACCGTGCCCTCCAGCTCCCACCCCGGTGCGGCCGCGAGCCCGCCTCCCGCCCCGGACGGATCCGGAGGGCCGGTGGCGGGGCGCCCGCCGTGGACGTTCCTCACCAACCACGGCCACGTCCTGCTGGCCGTGGCCCAGTCCCAGGACGTGCGGGTGAGCGAGATCGCCGCCCAGGTGGGCATCACCACGCGGGCCACCCTGACCATCCTCAAGGACCTGGAGGACGCCGGGTACCTCACCCGGCACAGGGTGGGCCGGCGCAGCCACTACACCCTCGACGTCCACCGGCACTTCCGCCACCCGGCCACGGCCGCCCACGAGGTCGGGGAGCTGCTGGCCGTCTTCGCCCCCGGCGTCTCCCGCGGGACACCGGACGGAACCTGAGCCGACGTGCAGGGCCCGGGAGCGCCGGCGCGTGCCCACGCCGCCCGTGCCGGGGACCGGTGGTGCCCGGCCCCGCCCGGTGCGTATCCTGTCCGCACCGGCGGGAGGAGGCCGACGATGTACGCACGGGTCAGCACCTACGAGGGTGCCTATCCGGAGGACTACGACTCCGGCCTGGACGCGCTGCGCTCCGAGGTCCTTCCGGGCATCCAGGCGCTGCACGGGTACCGAGGATCCCTGAGCCTGGTGGAGCGGACCACCGGCCGGTCCGTCTCGATCACCTTCTGGGCGGACGCAGCGGCCCTGGCCGCCACCCGGCAGACCGTGGAACGGATCCGGGAGCGTGCCGCCGCCACCTCGGGCTCGCGCGTCCTGGACGTGACCGAGTACGAGGTCGGCTACAGCGACCTGCCGTAGCCGCGGGCGCCGCCCCGAACGGAGAGGAATCGCCATGACCGAACTCGACGTCGCCGCCTGCGCGGCCGACCAGATCGACCGGCACTGGGCCGGCCAGCTGCGCCCCCGTCTCGCCGGGCTCACCGACGAGGAGTACTTCTTCGACCCCACCGGCGGGACCGCGTGGACGGTCCACCCACGGACGCAGCGGCGCACGCCCCTGCAGACGGGCGGCGGGGATCTCGTGCTGGACTTCGCCCATCCCGAACCGGTGCCCGCGCCGTTCACGACCATCGCCTGGCGGCTGGCGCACGTCGTGGTCGGCGTCCTCGCGGTGCGCAGCCACGGGCACTTCGCCGGCCCGGAGGCCTCCTACCAGTCCTGGGCGTACGCCGGCACCGCCCACGAGGCGCTGGCCCGGCTCGACCGGGAGTTCGACCGGTGGACCTCCGGGGTGCACGCGCTGTCGGAGGCGGACCTGGCCCTCCCCTGCGGACCGCAGGAGGGCCCCTACGCGGACCTGCCGATGCTCGCGCTGGTCCTGCACGTCAACCGCGAGCTGATCCACCACGGCGCGGAGATCGCCCTGCTGCGCGATCTGTACGTGCACACCCGATGACCGGCGGGTCCCGAGCCGCCCCGAGCACTGCGAAGGCCCGGCCCCTCCGCTGAGCGCAGGGTCCGGGCCTTCAACACGTTCCGCCTCCCGGTGCCGGAGGCAGGCCTTCCATGGTGGAAGACGTCGCCGGGGCAGTGCAAACCGGGACGGCGGCTACCGGTCGTCCTCGGGGCGACCGTCCTCCGGGTCCTCCGGGGGCACGACGTCGTCCCCCGCATCCTGGGGCCGGGCACCCTCGCGCCTGTTGTTCTCGTCCGTGGTGGCGGTCAGCCAGTCCTCGTCGCGGACGCCCAGCCTCTCCTGGCTCGTCTCCGCGTAGGCCTCGTTGCGGTCCGCGGGCTCCTGGTAGCGGTCCATCTCCGGCTCCTGTCCTGCTCGACGGTGATGGCCCGATCCTATGCCCGGCCGGTGCGTGCCGGGGCGCTCCGGCCCGGGCACCCGGCACGGACCGCTCCTCAGCCGCCGTCGAGCAGCCCGCGCAGCGTCAGGGCGTTGCGCACGGCGTGGCCGTCGCCGTCGTTGTTGAAGTACGCGTACACCTCGCGGCCGTCGCGGTCCCACTCCCGGATCCGCTCCGCCCACCACGCCAGGTCCTCGTCCGAGTAGGAGCCCGCGTAGAGGTGGTGGTGGTCCGGGCCGTGGAAGCGGACGTAGACGAACGGGGCCGTGGCCTCCAGGACGCAGGGCAGCCCGGCCCCGCTGAGCACGCAGTAGGCCGCCCCGTGGCGCCGGAGGAGCTCGAACACCTCCGGGTGCACCCAGCTGTCGTGGCGGAACTCGACCGCGACCGGGAGCCAGCCGGGCAGACCGGCCAGGAACCAGTCGAGCCGCGCGTCGTCGCGGGCCTGCGCCGGCGGGAGCTGGACGAGCAGCACCCCGCGCCGGTCCCGCAGCTCGTGCCAGGACTCCGAGATCCGCCGGCTCCAGGTCTCGGGCGCGTAGAGCTTCTTCGCGTGCGTCAGTCCGCGGGGAGCCTTGACCGTCATCCGGAAGCCCTCCGGCAGCCGCCGGTTCCAGCCGGCGAAGGTGGCGCTGCGCGGCCACCGGTAGAAGCTCGCGTTGAGCTCCACGGTGGCGAAGGCCCGGGTGTAGAGCTCCAGGCGCTTCGCCGGGGGAGTGCCCGGGGGGTAGAGGACGTGCTCCCAGTGGTCGTAGCTCCACCCGGAGGTGCCGATGTGCCAGCCCATGGGCTCCAGGCTAGCGGGATCCCCCGGCGGTGCCGGCCACCGCGCGGGGCCGACGTAGGGTGTTCACCGGCACGCACGGCGCTGCCCGCCGCCCACCGAACACCCGGCACGACCCCAGGAGCACCCGCATGACCACCCCCGCCTCCCGTCCCGCCGGAGCACGCTGATGGCGAAGCTCTACTTCCGTCACGGGGCCATGAACTCCGGGAAGTCCACGGTGCTGATCCAGGCCGCGCACAACTACGAGGAGCGGGACCAGAAGGTCCTCGTCGCCAAGCCGGCGGTCGACTCGAAGGGCGCGGACACCGTGGTCTCTCGGCTGGGGGAGTCGCGGCGGGTCGACCTGCTCCTGGCTCCGGACGACGCCGTGCGCGGGCGCTTCCGGGCCACCGTGCAGCAGTTCGGGCAGGTGCACTGCCTGCTGGTCGACGAGGCGCAGTTCCTCACCCCGGCGCAGGTCGACGACCTGCTGCGCATCGCGGTGCTGGACGGCGTGCCGGTGCTCGCCTACGGGCTGCGCACGGACTTCCGCACGGAGGCGTTCCCCGGCGCGGCCCGCCTGCTGGCCGTGGCCCACACCGTCGAGGAGCTGCGCACGATCTGCCGCTGCGGGTCCAAGGCGATGTTCAACGCCCGGACCGTGGACGGGGAGCCCGTCTTCGAGGGCGACCAGGTGGCCATCGACGGCGTCGCGGTGTCCTACGAGTCGATGTGCGCGGGCTGCTACCTCCGCCGCTCCGGCGGGCGCCTGCGCTGAGCCGGGCGGGAGGTCCCGGCGACGGTGTCACGGGGTGGTGTCCCGGTCCTCCTCGCGGCCGTGCCGGTCGACGACCGCCCAGAACAGGTCCTCGGGGATGGCCTCGAGGTCGGGGTGCAGGGCGGCGAGCTCGTCGATGATGGCGGCCACGTCGTAGTGGGCGTGCACGTCGCCGCGCCGGGCCAGCCGGTTGGACGCGATCAGCCCCTCGACGTAGGCGGCGTGGTCGGAGTCGGTGAAGGCGCTGAGCCCCGCGTCCGCCCACAGCCGCTCGAACTCGGGGTGTCCCTCGGTGACGAGGCGGGTCGGGGCGGGCGCGCTCCCGTGCTCACCGGGGCCGGGCTCCGGGGCACGTCGTTCGAGACCCGTCGCCTTGGCGAAGCGGGTGCCGTCGTCGACCGTGACGGTCCGGTCGGTCTCGTCGACGACGGTGCGCCGCTCGGTGCGCAGGGTCGGGTCGCCGCGGACGACGACGGCTCGGGTGCCGATGCCGGTGGCGCCGCCGACGTGGTGGTGCTGGCTCACCAGAGCCTCCTCGGGGCCGGGGCACCGGTGGCGGCCGCTCCGCCGGGTGCCTGATGCGCAGAACGTAGCAGTCGGCGCAGACCCCGGGGAACTCCCGGGCCCGCCCCACGGCGCGGGCCGGCGGTCGCACCGCCGTCGTCGCCCGGCCCGCCGCGGCCCCGGCCGAGGGCGCGGGTCGACGTCGCCGCCCGGCCCGGGACGACGTCGGCGCCGCCGGAGCAGGTCCGGCGGCGCCGACGGGGCGTGGTGGACCGCGGCTCAGCCGCCGAGCAGCACCGCGCGGACCAGGTCGAAGAACATGCCGAGGATGGCCGTGAAGTTGGGGTTGAAGAACGCGTCGAACTCGCCGACCAGTCTGATCATGACAGTTCCTTCCGGGGAATGGGTGGGTGCCCGGGCCCGGCGGGGGGTGCCCGGCCCGGGCTCACTCTATCGAGGGCGTTCTCGATCGCACATGGCCTTTCGGCCAGTTCCTGCGCGGACCTCCGGGGCGCCGGGGGCACGAGGGAGCCGGCGCACGCGGCACCGGTGCGCGCCCGCCCCTCCGTCCGTACGCTGGAGCGCTAGCGAGCACGAGCGGAGGAGGCCCGTCATGGCGCAGGGACCGGACCCCCGTCCGCGGCTGATCGGGCTGCACGGGCGCAAGCAGTCGGGCAAGGACACGTGCGGTGACCGCCTCGTGGCCGCCCACGGCTACGCCCGGGTGGCCTTCGCCGACCCGCTGCGGCTGTTCCTCGCCGAGCTCGACCCCCTCGTGGGCGTCCGGGACGGCAGGCCGCTGCGGCTCGGCACCGTGCTGGCGGAGGCGGGCGGGGACTGGGGTCTGCTCAAGGACGAGGCGCGGGACCCGGTGCACCGGGAGATCCGGACGCTGCTGCAGAAGGTCGGCAACGAGGCCGGCAAGGCCGTCTTCGGGGAGACGGTCTGGGCGGACCGCGGCCTGGAGACGGCCCGGCGGCTGGCCGGGCCGGTCGTGTTCACGGACGTGCGCTTCGACGTCGAGGCCGCCGCCATCACGGCCGAGGGCGGCCGGGTGGTGCACGTGGTGCGCCCCGGGGCGGCCGCCGATGAGGACCCGCACCCGTCGGAGGCCGGCATCGACCCGCGCTGGATCACCGCGACCCTCGTCAACGACGGGACGGTCGAGCAGCTCTGGGCGAAGGTCGACGCCCTGGTGCTCAGCCGGCCGGACGCCCCGGGGTGAGCCCCACGAGCTCGGCGCTGCGCTGCCACAGGGCGTCCGCGAGCGCGTCGTCGGCCGCCCGGGACGGGACACGGGCCGGTCTCCTGTTCTCGTAGTAGCCCCTGGAGCGCCAGTCCCGACCGGCGGTGCCGTCGGCCAGCCAGACGAGGGTCTCCGCGCCCTGCTCGGGGGTCCGCATGAGCCGGCGGCCCGGTCGGGTGCGGTACAGGAACCGCAGGGCGGTGCTCGTGCCCGAGGCGAAGTTCGTCGCCACGCCGCCGGGGTGGAAGGCCGCGGCGGCCAGCCCCTGCTCCCCGTACCGGCCGTCGAGTCCGCGGGTGAAGAGGAGGTTGGCGAGCTTGGTGTCCGCGTAGGCCCGCTGCGGGCTCCAGCGCCGGCCGTCCACGAGGGTCTCCGGCGAGAGCCGGCCGATCCGGGCCGCGACGCTGGAGGTGCTGACCACCGCCGCGCCGTGCGCCAGGAGGCCGTCCAGCAGCAGCCGGGTGAGCAGGTAGGGCCCCAGGTGGTTGACCTGCCACGTCCGCTCGTGCCCGTCGGGCGTCAGCTCGCGGCGGTCGAAGATCCCCCCGGCGTTGTTGACCAGCACGTCGATCCGCGGGACGGACTCCTGCAGCTCCCGGGCCAGCCGGCGCACGTCGTCGAGCCGCGCGAAGTCGGCGGTGAAGCGGCGGGTCCCGAGCGGACCGGCCACCGCCGCGGTCTTCTCCTCCGAGCGGCCGACCACGACGACGTCGTGCCCCCGCCGCGTCAGCTCGCCGGCGGCGGCGGCACCGATGCCGTCGCTGGCCCCGGTGATCACCACGGTGCGCCGCCCGGAGCGCTGCTCGCCGCGCTCGCCGTCGTGCTCGCCGGTGTCCTGGTCCACGGAGACCTCCTGGGTCGTGCCGGAATCCCGGTCAGCCTATCGGCACCCCGGGCCGCCGGGCGGAATAAGCCCGCGGGCGGACTCGTTGCGGGTCGCATGACGGAAAACACCCGGACCACCGCCCGCACCGTGCCCCGCACCATCGAGCTCCGGGACCTCGGGACCGTCCACCGGCTCGGCTTCGGTGCCATGCGCATCGTCGGGGAGGGCGTGTGGGGGGAGCCCGCCGACCGCGCGAACGCCGTGCGCCTGGTGCGCCGGGCCGTGGAGCTCGGCGTCGACTTCATCGACACCGCCGACGCCTACGGCCCCGACGTCAGCGAGCAGATCATCGCCGAGGCCCTCCACCCCTACCCCCCGGGCGTGCGCATCGCCACCAAGGTGGGCTTCGCCCGCACCGGACCCGGGCAGTGGACCCCGCTCGGGCGGCCCGAGTACCTCCGCCAGCAGACCGAGCTGAGCCTGCGCAAGCTGAAGGCGGACGCCCTCGACCTGCTCCAGCTGCACCGCGTGGACCCGGCCGTCCCGGCCGAGGAGCAGTTCGGCGTCCTGCGGGAGCTCCAGCAGGAGGGCAAGGTCAGGGCCCTGGGCCTGTCCGAGGTCACCGTGGAGCAGCTCCGGAGCGCCGGACGGCACTTCACCGTCTCCACCGTGCAGAACCGCTACAACCTCACCGACCGCACCTCCCAGGACGTCCTGGACCACGCCACGGAGCACGGCATCGGCTTCATCCCCTGGGCCCCGATCTCCGCCGGGGAACTGGCCCGCCCGGGCGGGCCCGTCGACCGGGCCGCCCAGCGGCTCGGCGCCAGCACCGCCCAGGTCGCCCTCGCCTGGCTGCTCCGGCGCTCGCCGGTGATGATGCCCATCCCCGGCACCGCCTCCCTCGAGCACCTCGAGGAGAACATGGGGGCCGCGGAGCTCGAGCTCGACGACGCCACGGACGAGGAGCTCACCGCCGCGGGCTGACCGCCCCGGCCCCGACCGCCCGGACGGACACCGGTTCGCCCCGGACAGACACCAGTTGAGGAGCAACCCATCATGGCCCGTGTTCTGCTGATCGCCTCGGCGGCCGACTCCCTCACCATGCGGGACGGCACCGAGCACCCCACCGGCTTCTGGGCGGAGGAGCTCGTCGTCGCCCACCGGACCCTGCGGGCGGCCGGGCACACGGTCGACCTCGCCACCCCGGGCGGGCGCCGCCCGACCGTGGACCGGGTCAGCCTGGACCCGGACTCGGCCGGGGGACAGGAGCGGGCCGACGAGCTCCGCGCCTATCTGGAGGACATCGACGCGGAGCTCTCCGCGCCCCGCGTCCTGGCCGACGTCGACGAGAGCGACTACGACGCCGTGGTGCTGCCCGGCGGGCACGGCCCGATGGCGGACCTCGTCCACGACCCCTCGCTCGGCCGGATCCTGGCCGCCTCGGACCGCGCCGGCCGGATCATCGCCCCGTTCTGCCACGGCCCCGCAGCGCTGCTCAGCGCCCAGGACGACGGGACGTTCCTCTTCGCCGGCCGCCGGCTCACCGCCTTCACCAACGAGGAGGAGCTGGGCGGCGGCACCGGGGAGAACACCCCCTGGTTCCTGGAGACCGTGCTGCGGGAGAAGGGAGCCGTCGTGGAGACCGGACCCGCGTGGTCCAGCCACGTCATCCGCGACGCCAACCTGATCACCGGGCAGAACCCCCAGTCGAGCCAGGCCGTCGCCGACGTCCTCGTGGAGGCGCTCGCCGAGTGACGCCGGCCTGGGCCTCCCGGACGCCCCGGACGCCCGGCGCGGGCCGGGCGGGTCAGCGTCTGCCGGGGTCGGCCCGGGCGGAGCTCAGACGCCGACGGGCGCCCGGTGCTCCAGCGCCAGGGCGCGGGCGGCGGCCACGGCGTCCCGGAAGTCCGGGAACGTGCGGCGGACGGGGCTGCCGCCGGCCGGGACGAAGGTCATGGCCCAGCGGTGCCGGCGGAACCGGTGGAAGGGGACGGCGACGATCTCCACGGAGGGCAGGGCATCGGGGCGCTGGTCGATCACAGCGGGACCTTTCGGGGGGCAGGCCGGGGGGCCAGGGCCTGTTCCGGGCGGACCGGGGGATCCGTGGACGGCGGCCGTGGTGGGACCCATGCTACCGGGAGCACCCGCCGGCGGCGGCCTTCCCGGGCCGGTGTCGTGGACCGGTGCCGCGGACCACCAGGTATGATCAGCACACTGATCGTGTGACCTGCGCCATGACCTGATCGAGTGAGGAGACCCATGTTCACCCCCGAGGTGGCCGACGGCATCCACCGCATCACCCACGCCCACGTCAACTGCTACCTGGTCGAGGACGAGGACGGCGTCACCCTCGTGGACGCCGGCCTGCCCAGCATGTGGCCCATGCTGCTCGCCGCGCTCGAGGAGCGGGGCCGGCGCCCCGACGAGGTCAGGGCCCTGGTGCTCACGCACGCGCACTTCGACCACGTGGGCTTCGCCCGCCGCGCCCAGGAGCAGTGGCAGCTGCCCGTCCTGGGCCATGCGGGAGACGCACACCTGGCCGCCCACCCCTACCGGTACCGGCCCGAGCGCAACCGGTTCCTCTACCCCGTCACGCACCCGAGGTCGCTGCCGCTGCTCGGGCGGATGGCGGCGGCCGGAGCCCTCTCGGTCAAGGGCGTCCGGGGGCTGCGACCGCTCGAGACCGGGACGGCCCTGCCCGTCCCCGGCCGGCCCGTGGCGGTGCACACCCCGGGCCACACGGACGGGCACTGCGTCCTGGACCTGCCCGACCGGGGAGCCGTCCTCAGCGGGGACGCCCTCGTGACGCTGGACCCCTACACCGGCCGGCGCGGCCCGCAGATCATCGCCGCCGCGGCGACCAAGGACTCCGCCGTGGCCCTGGACTCCCTCGACGCGGTGGCCGCCACCGGGGCGCACACCGTGCTGCCCGGGCACGGGGAGCGCTGGACGCAGGGCGCCGAGGCGGCCGCCCGGCACGCCCGTGCCGTGGGCGCCCACTGACCGGCACCGCCGGGGTCCGGCCGGAACAACAGGAAGCGTGCTGATGACAGGTCCGGGCGCGGCGGCTATCGTGGGCGGCGACCGACGGCCCCGACCTGCCTGGAGGACCACCCGTGAAGCAGCTGACCGTCTCCGCCCCCGGCGGCCTCGACCGGATCGAGTTCGAGGACGTGCCCGATCCCGGGGAGCCCGGGCCCGGTGAGGTCCGCGTCCGCCTGCACGCGAGCTCCCTGAACTACCACGACTACCTCGTGGTCTCGGGCGGGACGCGCACCGAGGACGGGAGGATCCCCCTCGCCGACGGGGCAGGTGTCGTCGAGGCCGTGGGGGAGGGCGTCGAGGAGTTCGCGGAGGGCGACGCCGTGGTCTCCTGCTTCTTCCCGCTGTGGCAGGACGGCCCTCCCGTGGACGGCGACTTCCGGCGGGTCCCCGGCGACGGGCTCGACGGCTACGCCCGGGAGGCGGTGGTGCGGCCCGCCACGTGGTTCACCCGGGCCCCGCAGGGCTGGTCGCACGCCGAGGCCGCGACCATCACCACGGCCGGCGTCACGGCCTGGCGCGCCCTCGTGGTGGAGGGCGGGCTCCGGGCGGGGGACGTGGTCCTGGCCCTGGGCACCGGCGGCGTCTCGGTCTTCGCCGTGCAGCTCGCCAAGGCCATGGGCGCCACCGTCGTGGTCACGTCCTCGTCCGACGACAAGCTCGACCGCGTCCGGCAGCTCGGCGCGGACCACGTGCTCAACTACCGGGAGACGCCCGAGTGGGGACGCGCCGTCCAGGAGCTCACGGACGGCCGCGGCGCGGACCACGTCGTCGAGGTCGGCGGGCCGGGCACGCTCGCGCAGTCCATCCGGGCCGTGCGCGTCGGCGGCCGCATCTCCCTGATCGGCGTGCTCACCGGCGCGGCGGGCGACGTCCCCACGGCGCTGCTCATGGCCCGCCAGGCGAGGCTCCAGGGGCTGCTGGTGGGCAGCCGGCGGGACCAGGCCGACTTCGTGCGGGCGCTCGAGGCGACCGGCCTGCACCCGGTGATCGACCGGCGGCACGGCCTCGCGGAGGCCGCCGACGCGTTCCGGGAGATGGAGTCCGCCCGGCACTTCGGCAAGATCGTGCTCGAGCACTGAGCACGGCCCCCGGGCCGCGTCCCGGGGACCGTGCCCCGGGACGCCGGGGTCACCACCCGGTGACCCACACCTGACCGGTGGTCGAGGACCAGTTCACCCGGTAGCCGTTGGAGAAGCGCTGGTAGACGGTGTCCCCGTAGCGGATCGGGTCGGTGACCGGGTAGCCGTAGCCCCGCTCGAAGCCCGCCGCCTTCCAGGCGCGGCCGATGGCGCCGGTCTCGTTGACCGCGCGCGCCCCGTGGGCCCGGGTCCACATCACCTTGGTGAGCACGCCGTCCCGGGAGAAGACCTGGTAGGAGGAGCCGTCGGGCAGCCGGCGCTCCTCCGTGGTCGGGAAGCCGTAGCCGTTCTCCCGTCCGGCCGCCACGAACTTCTGCCCGATGGCCGTGGGGTTCTCGACCCAGTGGGCGCCCGTGGCGGGGCTCCAGTACAGGGTGGTCTTGCGCCCGTTCAGGGAGAACTCCTGATAGGCGCCCCCGGCGCGCAGGCCGCCGCGCTCGGGCATCACGGGCTGCCCCAGGACCAGGGCGCCGCCCAGGGCGTGGTACTTCGAGCCGATCGCGCCGGCCACGCCGTAGCCCGCCGGGGTCTGGACGGGCGTCGACTCGTAGCTGTGCACCGGCGCTCCGTCCACGCGCGCCGACGCGTCCGCGGGGGCGCCTCCGTTGGCGTACCCGTAGAGGTTGACGGTGGAGAGCACCTGCCAGGGCTGCCCGGTGTTCGCGAGCCGGCCGTCCGCGTAGGTGAGGCCGATGCCGATCACCTCGTGGCGCGGGTCCTTGATCGCCTTGTCGTGGGCCGCCGAGGACTTCCACCACTTCACGAGGGCCCGCACGTCCCGGTGGTGCTCCAGGGCGATGACCTCGTTGGCGCTGGTGTAGGGCCCGGTCCGGGGGTCGGTGAGGAACGCGGTGCTGTGCGAGAACTTCTCCTCGACCACCTGCCGGTCGGACTCCTTCTGCACCACCTGGGACAGCGTGGCGGAGTACTTGAGGGGCTTCACGCCGAGGGACGCGCGGTAGCTGTTGATCTCGTCGAGGATCAGCTGGGCGTCCGCCTGACGGGTGGCCGCGTCGACGGCGACGACGTCCTGCGCGGCCGCGTGGGCTGCCGGACCGGCCAGCAGCGACGTGCCGGCGAGGGTGGTGACGCCGATGCCGGCGGAGAGGGCCAGGGCGGCCATGCGGCCGGAACGGCGCGCGGGGGCGCAGCGGTGTTTCGCCATGGGTGCTTCTGCTTCCTGGGTCTGTCTGCGCGCACGGACGAATTGGGGGGGGTCCGCGCGGCGGGGGGCTATCGTCGTCCGGCCGGACGACGAGACAGATTGGGCTGGGGAAGTCGCCCAGGGAAAGGCTAGGGAATTTCGATTGCAAATACGAAATGTGTGAAATTGTTTCGTCTATCACGGAACAATAACGGCGACATCACGGAATATCCCGCGGAGAGCCTTTTCCCGTGGTTATAGTGGGCGGTTCTCGTCCCTGCGGGCGGGAGGCCCGCGGCGGCCGGGTGTCCTCGCGGGCCGGTCCGCCCGCCGACCGCGACGTCCGCCCGCCGCGCCCCTGCGCCGGCGGCGGCCGTGCCCCGGCCGGTCCGAGGGGCGGGGAACGATAGGCTGAGGGCGCACCCCCGGAGAGGAGTCCGATGACCGTCCACGCCACCCGCGCCACCGGCGTCCGGAGCCGGCTGGGGCTGTGCCTGACCCTCGCCGTGGGGCTCGCCGGGTGCGGCCCGGACCTCGGCACCCCCGAGGGCACCACCCGCGCCTTCGTCGACGCGATGGCCCAGCGCGACTGGGACAGCGCCTGCGGGCTGCTGTCCCACGACTTCGTGCACCGGGCCATGGAGGGCAACTCCCAGTACTGCCCCGTCTACCTCG
The DNA here is from genome assembly GCF_001483755.1 of Kocuria rosea subsp. polaris. Taxonomy (GTDB): domain Bacteria; phylum Actinomycetota; class Actinomycetes; order Actinomycetales; family Micrococcaceae; genus Kocuria; species Kocuria cellulosilytica. The sequence goes on along the minus strand of NZ_LQBK01000038.1, from coordinate 42,173 downwards.
AGCGCTGGCACCCGGACACGTCCCGCTACGAGACGCTCGCCGTCCAGGGCGAGGCCGTCGACACCCCGGACGGGCACCGCCTCGAGGTCGCCCCCGAGGACTCGCCCGGGGAGACGGAGGAGGTCCTCGTGGTCGAGGAGTCCGGACGCCTCGTGCTGCTGCGCTACCCCGGCCGCGACACCGCCATCCGCTGAGCGCCACCCGCGCACGGCCCCGCCCACCAGGCACCCCAGGAAGGACCGCCATGACCGACCCGCAGACCGTTCCCGCCGCGGCGGCCGCGTCGTCGCCCGAGGGCGAGACCGTCGAGATCTGCCGCAACCTCATCCGCATCGACACCTCCAACTACGGCAGCGGCGACGCCAAGGGGGAGCGCAGGGCCGCCGAGTACGTGGCCGGGCTGATCGAGGAGGTCGGTCTCCCGACGACCGTCCTGGAGTCCGCGCCCGGCCGGGCCAACGTCTTCGCCCGGATCGAGGGCACCGACCCCTCCGCCGACGCCCTGCTCGTGCACGGCCACCTCGACGTGGTGCCCGCGATCGCCGCCGACTGGTCGGTGGACCCCTTCGGGGGCGAGCTCCGGGACGGCATGATCTGGGGTCGCGGCGCCGTGGACATGAAGGACATGGACGCCATGATGATCTCGGTGCTGCGCCACATGGTGCGCACCGGCCAGCGGCCGCGGCGGGACATCGTCTTCGGCTTCTTCGCCGACGAGGAGGCCGGCATGGTGTACGGCTCCCACTGGATCGCCGAGCACCACCGCGGGCTCTTCGACGGCGTCACGGACGCCATCAGCGAGGTCGGCGGGTACTCGGCCACCATCGGCGGCCGGCGGGCCTACCTGCTGCAGACCGCGGAGAAGGGCCTCATGTGGCTGCGCCTCAACGCGCAGGGCACGGCCGGGCACGGTTCGCAGATCAACGACGACAACCCGGTCACCCGGCTCTCGAGAGCGCTGGCCAACATCGGCGAGCACCAGTGGCCCATCGAGCTCACCAAGACCACCCGGGCGTTCCTGGACTCCGTCACCGAGCTGACCGGCGTGGAGTTCGACCCGCAGAACCCCCAGCGGCTGCTGGCCGAGCTCGGCTCCGTGGCCCGGTTCGTGGGCGCGACGCTGCAGACCACCGCGAACCCGACGATGCTCGAGGCCGGCTACAAGGTCAACGTGATCCCCGGCTCGGCGCAGGCCGGCCTGGACGTGCGCTACCTGCCCGGTCAGCGCGAGATCGTCCTGGCGAAGCTCGCCGAGCTCGCCGGGGACGGGGTGTCCTTCGAGTTCGAGTCCGACGACATCGCCCTCGAGGTGCCGTTCTCCGGCACCGTGGTGGACGCCATGGTCGACGCGCTGCACGCCGAGGACCCCGAGGCGGTCGTGCTGCCGTACATGCTCTCCGGGGGGACGGACAACAAGTCCCTGGACCCGCTCGGGATCACCGGCTACGGCTTCGTGCCGCTGCGCCTGCCCGACGAGCTGGACTTCCCGGCCATGTTCCACGGCGTGGACGAGCGCGTGCCCACGGACTCCCTGGAGTTCGGCTCCCGGGTGCTGCACCGGCTGCTGACCCGGTACTGACCCGGCACCGGACTCCTCCGCCCCGGCCGGAACGGTCGCCGGGGCCCAGATCTCAGGACATCGCCGACAGGAGCGAGATGGACCACACCACCGGACCGCAGCCCGACACCGTGCCGCCGCGGCCCCCAGCGCCCGAGGACCAGGTGCCCGAGGACCAGGTGCCCGAGACGCTGCTGCCGGACGAGCTGCTGGCCGTGTTCCGCGAGCGCGCGGCCGGCTACGACCGGGAGAACCGGTTCTGCGACGAGGACTTCGCGGACCTGGTGCGGATCGGCTATCCGCTCATGCTGGTGCCGCGGGACCACGGCGGGCTCGGGTTCACGCTGCAGCAGGCGGTCGCCGCGCAGCGGCGCCTCGCCGCGGCCGCCCCCGCCACGGCGCTGGCCATCAACATGCACCACGTCCTGGTCGGGGTGGCGCACACCCTGCGCCTGCGCGGGGACGCCCGGGCCGAGCGGATCTTCGAGCAGGCCGCGGCCGGGGAGATCTTCGCCTTCGGCATCTCCGAGGCCGGCAACGACTCCGTGCTCTTCGACTCCGACACCACCGCCGTGGCCACCGAGGACGGGTACCGGATCACGGGCACGAAGATCTTCACCTCGCTCTCGCCCGTGTGGACCCGGCTGATCGTCCACGCCCGCGACGACGCCGAGCCCGGCGCGCCGCTGGTGTTCGGCTTCCTCGACCGGGCGGCGGAGGGCATCGAGGTCCTCGACGACTGGGACACCATGGGCATGCGGGCCTCCCAGTCCCGCACCACGGTGCTGCGCTCGGTGCCGATGCCGGCGGCGCAGGTGCTCACGCGCACCCCCGTGGGGCCGAACCCGGACCCGGTGGTGTGGGGCGTGTTCGGCTGCTTCGAGCTGCTGCTGGCCGCGGTCTACACCGGGATCGCGGACCGGGCGGTGGAGCTGGCCGTGGAGCTCGCGGGCGCCCGGCGGTCCCGGGGCGGAGGACCGGCCCGGGCCGAGCACCCCGACGTCCGCTGGCAGATCGCGGAGGCCGCGCTGCTGCGCGACGGGGTGGAGCTGCAGCTGCTCCGGCTCACCGCGGACGTCGACGCCCTCGGCACCGCGGACGCCCCGGAGCACGGAGCGCGCTGGTTCCTGCTGTTCTCCGGGGTCAAGCACCGGGCCACCGAGGCCGCCCGCCAGGTCGTCGACCTGGCCGTGCGCACCTCCGGCGGCGCCCAGTACTCCCGGGGCCGGGAACTGGAGCGGCTGTACCGGGACGTGCTCGCCGGGATCTACCACCCCTCCGACAACGAGTCCGTGCACGCGGCCGTGGCCAAGGCCCTGCTGGGCCCGGTCGGCGGCTGAGCCCCTTCCGCGGGAGGGGCTCCGGGCTCAGACGGTGCGCTCCACGCGGATGACCCGGCGGCGCAGCCAGTACTTGCGGGTGCCGCCGTAGAGCAGCACGGAGCGGGTCAGCTCCCACTTGCCGTACTCGGCGTGCTCGCTGAGCCGGGCCCGCGCGTCGCTGAGCAGCTCGTGCGGCGCCACGGTCAGCAGGAGGTACTCGTAGCGCTGGTCGGCGTCCCTGGTGACGGTCGCCGTGCTGGTCCGGACTTGTTCTCTCATCGGTCCCCATTCTGCACGGAATAGCGCTAACGTCTACTCCATGAGCAATGATCCTCGTGCCGCGCTGCAGGCTCTCGTGAGCGCCTTCGAAGAACACCTCGTCGCCGCGTCCAACCGGCGCAGCGACGACGACCCCGCCGTCGACGGCGCGTACATCGCCATCGCCGACGCCTTCGACGCCTACGAGGAGGCGCTCTACGACGCCTACGACGAGGTCACCCCGCTGACCGTCTTCGCGGAGGAGGAGGACTCCGACGACGAGGACGACGACTCCGACGACGACTCGGACGACGACGAGGACGACGAGGAGCTCCTGGAGGACAACGAGATGCTCGACGAGGACCTCGTCGACGAGGAGGACTACGAGGACCTCGACGACACGGACGGGGCGCGCACCGGCCGCTGAGCCGCGCCGCACCGACAGGAACGGCCCGCCCGGCGGGCCGTTCCTGCCGTGTCCGGGCCTGTCCCGCCGTCGACGGCGCGGAGGGTGCCGTAGGGTGGCCGGGTGAATTGGATCGAAACCATCATTCTGGGCCTCGTCCAGGGCCTGACCGAGTTCCTCCCGGTGTCCTCCTCGGCGCACCTGCGCATCGTGGGCGAGCTCCTGCCCAACAGCGCCGACCCGGGGGCCGCGTTCACGGCCATCACGCAGCTGGGCACCGAGACCGCGGTGATCATCTACTTCTGGCGGGACATCGTCCGCATCCTGAAGCAGTGGAGCCTGTCCCTGGTGGGCAGGGTGGAGCGCTCGGACCCCGACGCCCGGATGGGGTGGCTGATCATCCTGGGCTCCTTGCCCATCGGCGTGCTCGGGCTGCTGCTGGAGGACTACATCGACACGGAGTTCCGCTCCCTGTGGATCACGGCCACGATGCTGGTGGTCTTCGGCGTGTTCCTGGCCGTGGCGGACCGGGTGGGCCGCCAGGCCCGCCACCTGGACGACCTCACCGTCAAGCACGGCGTGCTCTTCGGCCTGGCCCAGGCCCTGGCCCTGATCCCGGGGGTCTCCCGCTCCGGGGGCACGATCACCGCGGGCCTGCTGATGGGCTACACCCGCGAGGCCGCCGCCCGCTACGCGTTCCTGCTCGCCATCCCGGCGGTGTTCGCCTCGGGGCTGTACAAGCTGGCCCAGACGGTGGGGCAGCCGCAGGCGGGACCCTACGGCATGACGGAGACGCTCGTGGCCACGGGCATCGCCTTCGCGGTGGCGTACGTGATCATCGGCTGGTTCATGCACTACATCTCCAACCGCAGCTACACGATCTTCGTGTGGTACCGCATCGCCCTGGGCCTGGCCATCTTCGTGCTCCTGGGCCTCGGGGTCATCAGCGCCTGAGCCCTGCGTCACCCGGCGGACCGGGGGCGCCGGCCGGTCCGGTAGGTTGGGTGAGGCCCCGCGCCGCCGATCTCCGATCCCCGAACCACCCGAGGTGAGCATGAAAGCCTGGTCCGCCCGACCCGTCCCCGACCTCCCCGGCGAGGCGCCCCTGCCCACCGTGCAGGACACCCGGCTGCGGCGGCGGGTGGAGTTGCCCCGGCAGGAGCGGGCGAGCCTCTACGTGTGCGGGATCACCCCGTACGACGCCACCCACATGGGCCACGCCGCCACCTACGTGGCCTTCGACCTGCTGCACCGCGCCTGGCTGGACGCGGGCACCCCGGTGGACTACGTCCAGAACGTCACCGACGTGGACGACCCCCTGCTCGAACGGGCCCGGGACACCGGCGTGGACTGGCGGGAGCTGGCCGCCGGGCAGACCGAGCTGTTCCGCACCGACATGAGCGCGCTCAACGTCCTCCCGCCCCAGCACTACGTGGGCGCGACCGAGTCCGTCGGCTGGATCGTGCCCGCCGTCGAGCGCCTCGTGGACCGCGGCCTCGCCTACCGGGTCCCCGGCCAGGACGGGGAGCCGGACGGCGACGTGTACTTCGACGTGGCGGCCGTGGGCTCCCTGGCCGGCGACGACGCCGACGCGTGGGTGCTCGGCGACGTCTCCCACCTCTCGCCCGAGGAGATGCTGCCGCTGTTCGCCGAGCGCGGCGGTGACCCCGAGCGCCCGGGCAAGCGGCACCGGCTGGATCCGCTGCTGTGGCGCGTGGAGCGTCCCGGCGAGCCCGCCTGGGACGGCGCGTCCCTGGGCTCGGGGCGCCCCGGCTGGCACATCGAGTGCTCGCTCATCGCCCTCGAGTACCTGCCCGCGCCGTTCACCGTCCAGGGCGGTGGCTCGGACCTCGTCTTCCCGCACCACGAGATGGGCGCCGGCCACTGCTGGGCCCTGACCGGAAAGCCCATGGCCCAGCACTTCCTGCACACGGGGATGGTCGGGCTCGACGGGGAGAAGATGTCCAAGTCCAAGGGCAACCTCGTGCTCGTCTCCGCGCTGCGGGCCCAGGGCGTGGACCCGGCCGTGATCCGCACCGCGATCCTCGCCCACCGCTACACCGAGGACTGGTACTGGACCGACCTCGTGCTCGCCGGCGCCGTCGCCCGCGTGGACGCGTGGCGCCGCGCCCTGGCCGTGGCCCCCGAGGGCAGCGCGGCCCCGCTGCTGGCGACCGTGCGCGCCGCCCTGGCCGACGACCTGGACGCCCCTGCGGCGCTGGCCGCCCTGGACGAGTGGGCCGCCGCCGCCCTCACCGCCGGCACCCCGGGGGCCGGCGGGGCGGACGCCCGGCTGGTCCGGGACCTGGTGGACGCCCGGCTCGGCATCGAGCTCTGACGCCGGTCCCGGACCGGCTCCCGGAACGCGCGGAGGGGCGGCACCCGTTCCGGGTGCCGCCCCTCCGCGCCCGGGCGCCGGCCGCGCTCACTTCTCGTCGCGGCGGCGGCGCAGGTAGCGCTCGAACTCCTTGGCGATCGCGTCCCCGGTGGCCTCGGGCAGGTCCGTGGTGTCCTTGGCCTCCTCGAGCTGCTGGACGTAGGCGGCGATCTCGGGGTCGTCGGAGGCCAGCTCGTTGACCCCCCGCTCCCACGCCTCGGCGTCCTCGGCGATCTCGTCCAGCGGCAGCGTGATGCTGAGCAGCTCCTCCAGCTCCCGCAGCAGGGCCAGCTCCGCCTTCGGGGAGGGGGACTGGGCGACGTAGTGGGGCACCGCCGCCCACAGGCTGACCGTGGGGAACCCGCCCAGGGACGCCATGTGGGAGAGCAGACCCACGATCCCGGTGGGCCCCTCGTACTGGGAGGAGTCGATGCCCAGCTCCTCCTGCAGCTCCGCGGTGTCGGAGGTCTTGGTCACCGGGATGGGCCGGGTGTGCGGCACGTCGGCGAGCAGCGCACCGACCATCACCACGAAGTCGACGTCCAGCAGGGTCGCCTGCTCCAGCAGCTCGGCCGTGAAGGAGCGCCACCGGTAGGAGGGCTCCCAGCCGTGCAGCAGCACGAGGTCGAGATTGGTGCCGGGCACGGTGGCGGTCGAGAGCCGGGTCGTGGGCCAGACGATCTTCACCTCGCCGGTCGCGGCGCGGCGCACGATCGGACGGGAGAACTGGTAGTCGTAGTAGTCGTCCGACGTGACCTCGAAGACATCCTTCGCCCCGTAGTGGGTCGCCAGGAACTGCACCGCGTCCGTGGCGGCGTCCCCGGCGTCGTTCCACCCCTCGAACGCCGCCACCAGCACGGTCACGCGCTCCTGGTCACCGTCCTCCCGGACCACGCCGAACGGGCCGGCCTGGGGACGGGGGAACGTCTCGTCGAAGTCGTTGCTCACGCCACCCACACTACGCGCAGGGACATCGACGGCAAGAGCACCCGGCAGGCGGGGGCCCGTGTTGCGGACACTACGATGGAGGCCATGCCCCGCCACCTGTCCCCGTCCCCCGACGACCTCCTGCCCACCGCCGTGCTGTTCGACATGGACGGGACGCTCGTGGACACCGAGCCGTACTGGATCGAGGCCGAGATCGAGCTGGTCCGCTCCCACGGGGGCCGCTGGACCGAGGCCGACGCCCTGGCCATGGTCGGCACCGGGCTCGAGGACGCCGCCGCCGTGTTCCAGCGCCAAGGGGTGCGCCTGGGCGTGCGCGAGATCGTCGACCGGCTCATCGCCCGGGTCGCGGCCCGCACCCGGGAACGGGTCGTGTACAAGGAGGGGGCGCAGGAGCTGGTCGCCGCCCTGCGCGAGCGCGGGGTGCCCCTGGCCCTGGTCACCAGCAGCGAGACCCCCCTCGCGGAGGTCGTCCTCGACGCCTTCGGCGGCCCGGGCGTCTTCGACGTCGTCGTCACCGGCGACCTCGGCCACCCGGCCAAACCGGCCCCCGACCCGTACCGGATCGGCGCCGCCGGGCTCTGCGAGCGCGCCCGCCGCCCCTCGGCGACCGCCGGCATGGTCGCCGTCGAGGACTCCCGCACCGGCATCCGCTCGGCCGTCGCCGCGGGGATCTTCACCGTGGGAGTGCCCAACATGGTCCCGCTCGACGACGCCGGCGCCGACCTCGTGCTGCCCAGCCTCGCCGGCGTGGGCCCCGAGGACCTCGGACGGCTCGTGGCCGGGACCCGCGCGTGAACCGCACCCGCGCCGAGGGAGTCCCCCTCGGCAGGATCGGCGGAGTGCCCGTGACCCTGTCCTGGTCCTGGTTCGTGATCGCCGCGGTCACCGTGCTCCTCTACACCCCCGTGCTCATGGAGGCGTACCCCCGGCTGGGGGCGCTCAACTACGCCGCCGCCCTCGGCTTCGCCCTGACCCTGGCCCTGTCCGTGCTCCTGCACGAACTCGCCCACGCCTGGACCGGCCGCGCGTTCGGCTGGCCCACCGGCCGGATCGTGCTGAGCCTGCTGGGCGGGCACACCCACTTCGGGGACGTGCGCAGCACCCCGCTGGCCTCCGCCGTGGTCTCCCTGGCCGGACCGGCCGTCAACCTCGCCCTGGGCCTGGCGGGCTGGACCGTGCTGCGCACCGGGGAGCCCGCCCCCACGCTCGGCTGGGTGCTGCTCGACCTCACCACCTGGGCCAATCTCATCGTGGGCGTCTTCAACGTGCTGCCCGGCCTGCCCCTGGACGGCGGACGCGTGGTCGAGGCCCTCGTCTGGGCGGCCACGGGCCGGGAGCAGCACGGCACGGTGGTGGCGGCCTGGACGGGCCGGCTGCTCGCCGTGGGGATCGTCGCCGCCACCGCGCTCACCGGCCTGTGGCGCCAGCCCGTCGCGCTCGTGCTCGTGGTGCTCGTCGCCGGCTTCATGTGGCAGGGCGCCGGCGCCTCCCTGCGTGCCGCGGCCGTCCTGTCCCGCATGCACGGCGTCAGCGCCGCGGCGCTCGCCGAACCCGCCGTGGCGGTCCCCGCGGAGGCCACGCTCACCCACACCGACCGGGTGGTCACCGAGCACCTCGCGCACGCCGCGGTCCCGGGCGGACCCGTCCCGCACGTGCTGGCGGTCTCCCCGGACCGGCAGGTGGTGGGTCTGCTCGTGCCCGCCGCCGCGGACGCGGTGCCCGCGGACCGGCGTGCCGGGACGCCGCTGACGTCCGTCCTGCAGCACCTGCCGGCCGACGCGGTGCTCGACGCCGGGCTGCGCGAGGAGTCGCTGCTGCGGGCGGTCGCCGCCCGGGAGTACCCGCACTACGTGGTCACGGGACCCGGCGGCGCGCTCGTGGGGGTGCTGCGCAGCGCGGCCCTCGAACGCCTGCTGGCCGGCTGAGCCCCGGCGCCCGGCCCCGGCACCCCGCGCCGCGGTGACACAATGGGGGAGGACCCCGGGCCGGCGGCGCACCCGCCGGCTCCCGCACGACCGACCAGACCCCGCCCCGAGAGTGAGCCGATGACCGGAACCGCTGACCAGACCGCCGCCCCTTCGCCCGCGTCCCCGCGGGGCGCCGCCAACCGGCGCGGACCCTTCCGGGCCGGGGAGCGCGTGCAGCTGACCGACGAGCGCGGGCGGATGAACACAGTCACGCTCGCGGAGGACGGCGCGTTCCACTCCCACCGCGGGGTGCTCGGCCACGGCGAGCTCATCGGCCGCCCGGAGGGCACCGTGGTCGAGAACTCCGCCGGGTTCCGCTACCAGGCCCTGCGCCCGCTCCTCAAGGACTTCGTGCTGTCCATGCCCCGCGGCGCCGCGGTGGTCTACCCCAAGGACGCCGGCCAGATCGTCACGATGGCCGACATCTTCCCGGGCGCCCGCGTGGTCGAGGCCGGCGTCGGCTCCGGCGCCCTGTCCATCTCCCTGCTGCGCGCGGTGGGCGACGAGGGCAGCCTGCACTCCTTCGAGCGGCGGGCGGAGTTCGCCGACATCGCCCGCGGCAACGTGGAGACCATGTTCGGCGGCCCCCACCCCGCGTGGCGGATCAGCATCGGGGACCTCGCCGAGGAGCTCGGCGAGCACGAGGAGCCCGGCTCCGTGGACCGCGTGGTCCTCGACATGCTCGCCCCCTGGGAGTGCCTCGACGCCGTGGCCACCGCCCTCGCCCCGGGCGGCGTGGTCATGTGCTACGTCGCGACCGTCACCCAGCTCTCCCGCACGGCCGAGGCGATGCGGGCCGACGGCCGCTACACCGAGCCGGACGCCTCCGAGACCATGGTCCGCGGCTGGCACGTCGAGGGCCTCGCCGTGCGCCCCGACCACCGCATGGTCGCCCACACCGGGTTCCTGCTCTCCGCCCGCCGGCTCGCCGACGGCTCCGAGCGGCTGGCCCCCAAGCGGCGGGCCTCCAAGTCCGAGTACAGCGAGGACGACCTGCAGGCCTGGACCCCCGTGGCCCTCGGCGAGCGGGACGTCACCGACAAGAAGCTGCGCCGCGCCGGCCGCGAGGCCCTCGGTCTCGCCGAGCGCGCCGCCCGCGGGAGCGCACCCGCCGACGCCACCGCCCCGGCCGCGCCGGACGCCGCGCCCGAGCCCGCCCAGGCACCGGCGGCCGGGCCGGCTCCCGGCACCGAGCAGCCCCACGAGGAGCGCCCGTGAACGAGTCGTCCCCGCAGCAGACCACCGGAGCGGCCGACGCCGAGCAGACCCGCCGGGCCCTCGTCAACGCCCAGCGGCAGGTCAACATCCTCCGCGACCAGAAGCGCGCCCTCGACAAGCAGCTCGCCGCCGCCGGGACCCAGAACCAGAAGCTCGTCCGGCTCCTCGACGCGACCCGCACGGAGATCGCCCAGCTCAAGCGCGCCCTCGAGAACGACCTCGTCCCGCCCCTGAGCCAGGGCACCGTCCTGCAGGTCAACCCCGGGCGCGCGCCCGTGGGCGAGCCGACGGGCACCGGGCCCGCGGTCACCGACCGCACCCTCGACGTCCTCGTCGCCGGCCGCCGCATGCGCGTGGCGCTCAGCCCGCTCGTGAGCTTCGCCGCCTGCGAGCCCGGACGCCAGGTCCTCCTCGACCAGAACTACACCGTCGGCGCGGTCCTCGACTACGAGCAGACCGGCGAGATCGCGACCGTCAAGGAGATCGTCGACCACGACCGCGTCCTCACCGTCGGGCGCTCCGACGAGGAGCGCGTCCTGCTGCTCTCCGGGCTGCTGCGCCGCAGCCGCCCGGAGATCGGCGACGCCGTGTCCATCGACCACCGCACCGGCTTCGCGCTCGAGCCCATCGAGCGCACCGACGTCGAGCAGCTCGTCCTCGAGGAGGTCCCCGCCGTCTCCTACGACGACATCGGAGGCCTCGGGCCCCAGATCGAGCAGATCCGCGACGCCGTCGAGCTGCCCTTCGTCCACCCCGAGCTCTACCGCGAGCACGGGCTGACCCCGCCCAAGGGCATCCTCCTCTACGGGCCCCCCGGCAACGGCAAGACCCTCATCGCCAAGGCCGTCGCCCGCTCCCTCGCCGAGCGCGCCGCCGACCGCGCCGGGCGCGGCAAGGCCCTGGGCTACTTCCTGAACATCAAGGGCCCCGAGCTGCTGGACAAGTACGTGGGGGAGACCGAGCGGCAGATCCGCTCCATCTTCCTGCGCGCCCGCGAGCAGGCGGCCCGTGGCATCCCCGTGGTCGTGTTCTTCGACGAGATGGACTCCCTGTTCCGCACCCGCGGCTCCGGGCTGTCCTCGGACGTGGAGACCACCATCGTCCCGCAGCTGCTCACCGAGATCGACGGCGTGGAGCGCCTCGACAACGTCATCGTCATCGGCGCCACCAACCGCGAGGACATGATCGACCCCGCCGTGCTGCGCCCGGGCCGGCTCGACGTCAAGATCCGCATCGACCGCCCGGACGCGACGGGTGCCGCCGAGATCCTCCGGCTCTACGTCACCGAGGACCTGCCCCTGCGCCAGGACGAGGTCGACGCCGCCGGCTCCCGCACCGGGGCCGTCGCCGCGCTCGTCGACGCCGCCGTCGCCCGGATGTACGAGAAGAGCCCCGGCACGCAGTTCCTGCACCTGAGCTACCGGGACGGCACCGAGGAGACCCTCTACTTCAGCGACTTCACCTCCGGGGCGGTCATCCGCAACGTGGTGGACCGGGCCAAGAAGCAGGCCATCAAGGACCTGCTCACCACCGGGGTCCGCGGCCTGGGCCGCGAGCACCTGGTGCGCGCCGTGGACGAGGAGTTCCACGAGCAGCAGGACCTGCCCAACACCTCCAACCCGGAGGACTGGGCCCGGATCTCCGGGCGCCGCGGCGACACCATCACCGACCTGCGCGTGGTCCTGCACCGCGACCCGCACCCCGCCGGACCCGGCGCTCGGCACGCCGCCGCCCCCGCCGGCCCCGTCCCGGGGGAGGGACCCGCATGAGCGTCCGTCGCGTCATGGGCGCCGAGACCGAGTTCGGCGTGCTCGCCACCGGCAACCCGCAGGCCAACGCCACCGTGCTCTCCACCCAGGTGGTCACCACCTACGCGGCCCTGGTGCGGCGCCGCCTCGGCGCCTCCCGCACCACCGCCGGCTGGGACTACCACGGCGAGACCCCCCTCGAGGACGCCCGCGGCTTCACCGTCCCCCGCGAGCAGGCCGACCTCTCCCAGCTCACCGACGCCGCCCCGGTGCTCACCGCCGAGGAGGTCGCCGCCGAGTCCCTCCGCGAGAGCGGGCCCCACGCCGAGACCCTGGACTGGCGCCAGGTCGTGATGAACACCGTCCTGCCCAACGGCGCCCGCCTCTACGTGGACCACTCCCACCCCGAGTACTCCTCCCCGGAGGTCACCACCCCCCGCGACGCCGTCCTGTGGGACGCCGCCGGGGACCGCGTCGCCCTCGACGCGGTCCGGGCGATCGCCGCCAGCGCCCCGGGCACCGGCCTCGACGTCGTGAACCTCTACAAGAACAACACCGACAACAAGTCCGTCTCCTACGGCGCCCACGAGAACTACCTCGTGCCCCGCTCCGTGCCCTTCGACGCCCTCGCCGCGGGCCTGCTGCCCTTCTTCGCCTCCCGCCAGGTGGTGTGCGGCGCCGGACGGGTGGGTCTCGGCGACCGCGGCCGGCGCCCCGGCTTCCAGATCAGCCAGCGCGCCGACTTCTTCGAGCGGGAGGTCGGCCTCGAGACCACCGTCCACCGGCCCATCGTCAACACCCGCGACGAGCCGCACGCCGAGCGCGCCCGCCACCGGCGCCTGCACGTCATCATCGGCGACGCCAACCTCTCGCACACCTCGAACCTGCTCAAGTTCGGGACCACCTCCCTGGTCCTCGGCCTGATCGAGGCCGGCGCCGCCCCCGACGCCGCGCTCGTGGACCCCGTGGCGGCCCTGCAGGCGATCAGCCACGACCCGGGGCTGACCACCGCCGTCCCGCTCCGGGACGGCCGGGAGCTCACGGGCGTCCAGCTGCAGCGGCTCTACCTCGAGGCCGCCCGGGCGCACGAACGGGCCACCGGGGGCCCGGACCCGGACACCCGCGAGGTCCTCGAGCTGTGGGAGGAGGTCCTCGACGCCCTCGAGACCGACCCCCTGTCCCTGGCGGACCGCCTGGACTGGGTCGCCAAGCACGCCCTGCTGCTGGGCTACCGCGAGCGCGACGGCCTCGCCTGGGACGATCCCCGCCTGACGCTGATCGACCTGCAGTACGCGGACGTGCGCCCGGAGAAGGGGCTCCACCACCGGCTGGTCGCGGCCGGACGGATGCGCACCCTCTTCGGCGAGGAGGAGCTCCGGCGCGCGGTGGAGCTGCCGCCCGCCGACACCCGGGCGTGGCTGCGCGGCCGGCTGGTCACCCGGTTCCCCGACGACGTCCTCACGGCCAACTGGGACTCGGTCTCGCTGACCCTGCCCGGCGTCCGCCGGGGCGCGCGGATCACGATGCCCGAGCCGCTCGAGCTGACCCGCGAGGACGTCGGCCCCCTGCTGTCCGCGGCGCCGGACGCCGAGCACCTCGTCCGCGCCCTCGCCGCCGCCCGTCCCGCCCTCGTGCACACCGGCTCCCTCGGCTGAGCACCCCCACCACCGACCCCAGGAGGAACCCCGTCATGGCCCAGGAACGCATCTTCGGCACCGGCGCCCAGCGCCGCGAGGAGACCGAGCTCCCCGAGCCCGGCGCCCCCGCCCCCAGCACCCCCGCCGCCCAGGCGCAGACCGGCACCGCCGGCACCGACGACCTGCTCGCCGAGATCGACGGCGTGCTCGAGTCCAACGCCGAGGAGTTCGTGAAGGGCTTCGTCCAGAAGGGCGGCCAGTAGCCCCCATGGACCGCAGGATCTACGGGGTCGAGACCGAGTTCGGCATCACCCACAGCGCCCCGGGCGCCCGTCCGCTCAGCCCGGAGGAGGCCGCGCGCACGCTCTTCCGGCCCGTGGTGGCCTGGGGCCGGTCCTCGAACGTGTTCCTGCCCAACGGCGGACGCCTCTACCTGGACGTCGGCTCGCACCCCGAGTACGCCACGGCGGAGTGCGCCACGCTCGAGGACCTCGTGGCCCAGGACAAGGCCGGCGAGCTGATCGTCGACGACCTCCGGCGGCAGGCCCAGGACGAGCTGGCGGAGCAGGGGACGGCCGGGCAGCTGTACCTGTTCAAGAACAACGTCGACTCGCGCGGCAACTCGTACGGCTCGCACGAGAACTACCTGATCGCCCGGCGCACCGAGTTCGCCCGGCTCGTGCAGATCCTCATCCCGTTCCTCGTCACCCGGCAGCTGCTCGTCGGCGCCGGCAAGGTGCACCCCGCGGGGCCCGAGGACTTCGGCGCCGTGCGGGTCGGGGACGCGGCCGGGGCGCCCAGCTACTCCTTCTCGCAGCGCGCCGACCACATCTGGGAGGGCTCGTCCTCGGCCACCACGCGCTCCCGGCCCCTCATCAACACCCGTGACGAGCCGCACGCCGACGCCGAGCACTACCGCCGGCTGCACGTCATCGTGGGGGACTCGACGATGTCCCAGACCACCACCGCGCTGCGGATCGGGACGACCGACCTCGTGCTGCGGATGATCGAGGCCGGGCAGATCCTGCCCGACCGCACCATGGAGGACCCGGTGCGGTCCCTGCGGGAGGTCTCCCACGACCTCACCGGCACCCGCCCGGTGCCGCTGGCCGACGGCACCCGCCGCTCCGCCCTGGACCTGCAGCGCGAGCACCTGGAGGCCGTGCACCGGTTCGTGGACCGCGAGGGCGCCCACCACGACCGGGTGCCGTGGGTGCTGGACCTGTGGGAGCGGACCCTGGACGCCGTGGACCGCCAGGACGCCTCCGCCGTGGACACCGAGATCGACTGGGCGATCAAGAAGAAGCTCCTCGACGGCTACGCCGCCCGCGACGGCCTGGACCTCGGGGCGCCCCGGATGGCGCAGCTGGACCTGGCCTACCACGACACCGCCCCGGAGCGGGGACTGTTCAACCTCCTGCAGCGGCGGGGACGCGCGGCGACCTTCGTCCCCGAGGAGCGGGTCCGGGAGGCGGCCCGGACCCCGCCCGCCACCCGGGCCGCCGTGCGCGGCCGGTTCATCGACGCGGTCGTCGCGTCCGGGCACAACTACACCGTCGACTGGGTGCACCTGAAGGTCAACGACCGCACCCAGCGCACGGTGCTGTGCAAGGACCCGTTCGCCGTGGACAACGCCGAGGCCGACGCCCTGGTGGCCGGCCTCGCCGCGCCCGGCACCTCGGGGGACGCCCACGGGGACGCTCCCGTGGTCTGAACCGCGGCGGAGCCCCCGAGGCCCCCGTCCAGTCAACGTCCAGCGCCCTGCACTAGGCTGGTCGCCGTCCCGCCCCGTGCCGTCCGTTCCGCGTGCCACCCACCCGGCCCGACCCCCTGAGGAAGCAACCCGTGCGAAAGACCCTGACCACCTCCGGTGCCGCCCTGACCCTGGCGCTCGTCCTCGCGGGCTGCTCCGGGCCCGGCGTCGACTCCGTGGAGCTCAGCAACGAACCGGACCCGGGCACGGCCCCGTCGGTCACCTTCGAGACCCCCCTCAACGCCGAGGAGGCCGGCGCGAAGGAGCTGCGCGAGGGCGAGGGGGAGGAGATCGCCGAGGGCGACACCATCCTGCTGCAGGCGGCGCTGTTCAAGGGCTCCGACGGCACCTCGATCGGCGAGACCTACTCCCGCGGCGCCGGCCAGGTGCTCCAGCTCGAGCAGGAGCTCAAGGACCAGATCCCGGAGATGTACGACGCGCTGGTGGGCGCCAAGGAGGGCGCGATCATCGCGTACTCCTCCCCGGAGACCGCCGGGGCCGCCGGCGACGAGTCGACCTCCGTGGAGGTCTACGAGGTCGTCCGGAAGATCCCCACCGAGATCGAGGGCGAGATGCAGGACAGCCCCCGCGGCCTGCCGGAGATCACCGAGAACGACGAGGGCGTGCCGTCCGTGGCGAAGCCCGAGGGCAAGGCCCCGAAGAAGCTCGTCTCCGAGTACCTCGTCGAGGGCGACGGCGAGGAGGTCGCCGAGGGCGACACCGTCATCGCGCACTACGTGGGCGTGAAGTGGTCCGACGGCGAGACCTTCGACTCCTCCTACGAGAACGGCGCCCCCGCGTCCTTCCCGCTCGCCAACGTCATCGAGGGCTGGCAGGAGGGCCTGAAGGGCAAGAAGGAGGGCTCCCGCGTGGTCCTGTCCGTGCCCGTCGGCCAGGCCTACGGCACGGAGAAGGACCTGGGCGAGGACTCGGACTACCCGGCCGGCAGCCTGCTCTTCGTCGTCGACATCCTCGCGGCCGTGGACACCCCCGAGGCACCGGCCGAGGAGGAGCCCTCCGCCTCGCCGTCGCCCTCCGCGACCGGGGAGTAGCCCCCGGTCGGATAGGGTGGCCCGGTGGGGCACGAGCCCCCAGGGGCCTCGTGCCCCGCCGTTCCCGACGACCGACCGTCGACGACCCGACGAACAGGAGCACCCATGTCCTTCGGAGAGCGCAAGCTCGACCGCAGCAAGCCCGAGATCGACTTCCCCGAGGGGGAGGCGCCGACCGAGCTCGTCATCACGGACCTCGTGGAGGGCACCGGCGCGGAGGCCACCCCCGGCAAGCAGATCTCCTGCCACTACGTGGGCGTGACGTTCTCCGCCGGCGAGGAGTTCGACGCCTCGTGGAACCGCGGCCAGCCCCTCGACTTCACCGTGGGCATCGGCCAGGTCATCGAGGGCTGGGACAAGGGCCTGCTCGGGATGAAGGTCGGCGGCCGCCGCCGCCTGGAGATCCCCTCGGACCAGGCCTACGGCTCCCGGGGAGCCGGCGGGGTCATCGGACCCGACGAGGCGCTGATCTTCGTGGTGGACCTCCTGGACGTGCGCTGAGGACCCAGCCGATGGCAGCCCGATCGACGGAGCGGCTTCTCAACCTGCTCATCGCCCTGGTCTCCCGCGACCGCGGGTACACCCGCGCCGAGCTCCGGGAGGCCGTTCCGTCGTACGCTGAGTCCGCGTCCGACGAGGCGTTCGAGCGCATGTTCGAGCGCGACAAGGCGGAGCTGCGCGATCTGGGCTACCCCATCGAGGAGGTCTCCGAGGACCCCCTGTTCCCCGACGACACGCACGGCCACCGCTACCGGATCCCGCGCGGGTCCTTCACCCTCCCGCCCCTGCAGTTCACGGCCGAGGAGTCCGCGGTGCTGGCCCTGGCGGCCAACGCCTGGACGGACGCCTCCCTCGGCGAGCTCGCCCACCGCGCCCTGCGCAAGCTCGAGCCCGCCATCGGGGGACTGCCGGAGGACGACGCCCCGCCGCTGCTGCAGCCCACCCTCACCGCCCACGACCCGTCCTTCGAGCCGCTGCTCTCGGCCGTGGTGCGCCACCGCGAGGTGCGCTTCGACTACCTGGCCCGCAGCACCGACCAGCTCACCACCCGGCGGCTGAGGCCGTGGGGGATCGGCTCCCGCTACGGCAACTGGTACGTGGTCGGCTGGGACCTGGACCGCAAGGACTCGCGCACGTTCCGGCTCTCGCGGATCATGTCCGACGTCACGGTCACCCGCAAGGAGTTCGACCCGCCCGAGCACTTCTCCATGAACGAGGCGCTCTCCCACATGGTCTCCCACGCCCCCGCGCGCACCGTGGAGGTGCTCGCCCGGCCCGGGCACGCGCACATGCTGCGCCGCATGGCCTCCCGGCAGGAGGCGGGCGTCGGCGCCGGGGACGGCGTCGAGCACTGGGACCGGCTGCACATCCCCTTCGCCGAGACCGAGATCCTCGCCGAGGAGATCGCCGCGGCCGGCCCCGGCGTCGTCGTGCCCCGGGACGGGGACGGCACCGCGCCCACGATGCAGGCGGAGGTGCGCGCCGCCGTGGTGCGCCGGCTGCGCAGCGCGGAGACGGCCGTGGCCCGGTTCCGCGGGGTGCCGGTCGACTGGAGCCTCAAGTCCCGCAAGGGCACGCGCAACAAGCTCTCCACCGCGGACCACCTCTCGCGGCTGCTCGAGATCGTCCGCTGGGTCTACGCCCACCAGGGCGCGGAGCTCGAGGAGACCGCCCGCCGGTTCGGGATCACCGACCAGGAGCTCATCGCCGACCTCAACACCCTGTTCGTGTGCGGCAAGCCCGGGCACATGCCGGACCAGCTGATCGACGCGTCGTGGGACGACGGCCACGTCTACCTCTCCAACGCGGACGAGCTCTCCGACCCCGTGCGCCTCACCCAGCCCGAGGCCTCCGCGCTGCTCGTGGGCCTGCAGACGCTGCGCACCGTGCCCGGCGGGGACTCCGAGGCGGTGGCCTCCACGATCGCGAAGGTCGCCGGGGCGGCGGGGGACGCCGGGGTGCTCGCCAACGCGGTGGGCGCCCGGCCCATCACGGACACCCCCGCGCCCGCCCTCGACGACGTCATGGCAGCGGTCCGCCGCGCCGTGGAGCAGCGCCGCCGGATCCGGATCCGCTACGTGGTCCCGTCCCGCGACGAGCTCACGGAGCGGGTCGTCGACCCGGTCCAGGTGTTCTCCTCCAACACCCACTGGTACGTGCGCGCCTGGTGCCTGGACGCCGAGGGGATGCGCAACTTCCGGCTGGACCGGATCTCCGCCGTCGAGGACGCCGGGCCGGCGGGGGAGCGCCCGGCCGCCCAGGAGGCCGCCGCCGCGGCCCCGCCCGCCCCCGGCACCCCGGACACCGTGGAGGTCGTGCTCGTCACCGACCGGCGCAGCCGGTGGATCGCCGACCAGTACCACGCCTCCCGCACGGCCGTGGTCCGCCTCCCCGGCGGGGCCCGCACCGGACCGGCCGCCGACCACGAGGCCGCGCTCATCGGGTTCCAGACGGTCGAGGCCGTGTGCGCGCTCGTCACCCGCTACGGCGGCCAGCTCTCCGTGGCCGGGCCCGACGACGTCGTGGCGCAGGTGGAACTCTGGGTGAACTCTGCGCTCCGGGCCTACGGGACGTCCGAGCCGGCCTGAGCCGCCCGCCTATACTGGAGGACATGCTCTGGTGGTCCTGGGTCCTGCTGTGGACGGTCCTCGTCCTGCTCGGCGCGGCATTCCTCGGACTGATGCTGTGGCGGCTGGTCCGGACCTTCCTCGTCCTGCTCCGGGACACCGAGACGGTGGCCGGGGAGTTCGCCCAGCGCTGGGACGACGCCGCCGCCGGCGTGCAGCGTCCCGTGCGGGCCGCACCGGACCCGGCCCTGTTCACACCGGTGGGGCAAGCCGTGGCCGACTACCGGGTCGGCCGTGACCAACGAGAAACCGCCCGTCTGAGACGCCGCATCGAGCGCAAGGACCGCATGGGCCAGCCGCAGCGGATCAGCGACATCCGCCGGGCTGAACGGAAAGGAATGTTCAATGGGTAGGCTCTTCGACAGCCCCTTCATGATCCTGATCATCCTGCTGGTGATCCTGCTGCTGTTCGGCGCGCCCAAGCTCCCGGGCATGGCCCGCAGCCTCGGCCAGTCGCTGCGCATCTTCAAGTCCGAGGTCAAGGAGATGAAGAAGGACGACCAGCCGGGCGACCCCGACGTGGTCATCGACGGCAGGCCCGTGGAGTCCGGCCAGGACGTGACCCCCGACCGTGCTCCCGGCGCCCCCGGGACGGACGCCCCGCGGGACCCGGAGCAGCGCCCCGGCCGCCCCCCGGCCTGACCCACCCCTCCGTCCCTCCTCCGGCTCCCCGCTCCGTGCCGGTGCGCGCCGCCTCCGCGGTCCGTCCCCGGCCGGGAACGGACCGCCCGACCGGCCCCGGCGCACCGTGCGCCCCGACGTCCCGAAGGTCCCCATGTCCTCGCAGTCCCCCCGCGGACCCCAGAAGCGCCGGTCGGCGCGCAAGGCCAATCCGCAGGCGCAGATGGCCCTGGCCGAGCACCTGCGGGAGCTGCGCAACCGGCTGATCAAGTCCGCGGTGGCCACCGTCCTGGGCATGGTCGGCGGGTTCTTCCTGTACATCCCGTTCATGGGCTACATCACCGAGCCCCTGCAGCGGCTGGCCTCCGCGGAGGGCAGCGAGGCCTCCATCAACTACTCGGCCGTGGGCTCCTCCTTCAACATCATGGTGGAGGTCTCCCTGGTGCTCGGCCTGGTCCTGGCCAGCCCCGTGTGGCTCTACCAGCTGTGGGCCTTCGTCACACCGGCCCTGCACCGGACCGAGCGCCGCTACGCGGCCGGCTTCCTGGCCGCGGCCGTCCCGCTCTTCCTGGGCGGGGTCGCGGTCGCCGTGCTCACCCTGCCGACGGCCGTCTACGCCCTGACCGCGTTCACCCCGGCGGGCGGGACCAACTTCATCTCCGCGGACGTGTACCTGCGGTTCTTCCTGCAGCTGATCCTCACCTTCGGAGTGGCCTTCGTGCTGCCGGTGTTCCTCGTGGGCCTGAACATGCTGGGGGTGCTCTCCGGGCGCACGGTGCTCAAGAGCTGGCGGATCGTCGTGGTCCTCGTGATGGTCGTCTCCGCGATGGCCGCCCCGGGACCGGACCCGATGACGATGTTCTACCTCGCGGTGCCGCTGCTCACGCTCTTCTTCGTGGCGGTCGGGCTGTGCCTGCTCCTGGACCGCCGGCGGGCCCGGAAGGAGGCCCGGCTCGCGGCGGGCACGGGTGCCGCGGCCGACGTCGCGACCCCCGCCGACGAGCTCGGACGCCTCGGCCGCGACGCCGGGGACGGGTCCCGCGCCTGATCCGCTCGGCCCGTCGCGAACGGGCCGCCGGCGGGCCCGCCCGGGCCGGGACCGCGCAGTAGGGTGGACGCATGTCCTCCTACGCCGACCGATACCTGGCCGCCAAGCAGCGGGCCGCCCACGCGAGGACCGAGCTCGCCGCGTTCCAGCACCGGCTCGAGTTCGAGATGGACGACTTCCAGGCGACCGCCTGCGGGGCCCTCGAGGAGGGCCGGGGGGTGCTCGTCGCCGCCCCGACCGGCGCCGGCAAGACCGTGGTGGGGGAGTTCGCCGTCCACCTGGCCCTGTCCCGCGGGCAGAAGGCCTTCTACACGACCCCCATCAAGGCGCTCAGCAACCAGAAGTTCCACGAGTTCTCCCGCGCCTTCGGCGCCGAGCGGGTCGGACTGCTCACCGGGGACACCTCCGTGAACTCCGAGGCGGACGTCGTGGTGATGACCACCGAGGTCCTGCGGAACATGCTCTACGCGGACTCGCCGACCCTGCTGAACCTGGGCTTCGTGATCATGGACGAGGTGCACTACCTCGCCGACCGCTTCCGGGGCGCCGTCTGGGAGGAGGTCATCATCCACCTGCCGGACAGCGTCCAGCTGGTCTCCCTGTCCGCGACCGTCTCCAACGCCGAGGAGTTCGGGGCGTGGCTGGACACCGTGCGCGGGGACACGGACGTGGTCGTCTCCGAGCACCGTCCCGTCCCGCTGTGGCAGCACGTCCAGGTGGGCGGACGGCTGCTCGACCTGTTCGTGGACGACACCACGGTCGAGGAGGCCGCCGAGCGGCTCGGGGGCCCGGGCCGCGACGAGCCCGAGGTCAACCCCGAGCTGCTCCAGCTCGCCCGCGCCGAGCACCCGCGCGGCGGCCGCCGGGGCGGTCGCGGCCCCGGCGGCCGGTCCCGCGACCGGTTCTCCCGCCGCAACGGCGGCGAGGGGTTCCGGCCGAACCCCGAGACGCGCCGGGTGTCCCGCCCGCAGCTCGTCCGCCGGCTCGACGCCGAGGGGCTGCTGCCCGTCATCACCTTCATCTTCTCCCGCGCCGGCTGCGACGCCGCCGTGCAGCAGTGCGTCACCGCGGACATCCGGCTGACCACCGAGAAGGAGCAGCAGACCATCCGCGCCCGGGTGGCCGAGACCGCGGCCTCGCTCGAGGCCGCGGACCTCAACGTCCTCGGCTTCTACGAGTGGCGCGACGGCCTGCTGCGCGGGGTGGCCGCCCACCACGCGGGGATGCTGCCCGCGTTCAAGGAGCTCGTGGAGCAGCTCTTCGCCGACGGGCTCGTCAAGGCGGTCTTCGCCACGGAGACCCTGGCGCTGGGGATCAACATGCCCGCCCGCTCCGTGGTGCTCGAGAAGCTCGACAAGTTCAACGGCGAGGCCCGGGTGGACATCACACCGGGGGAGTACACCCAGCTCACCGGCCGCGCCGGGCGCCGGGGGATCGACGTCGAGGGCCACGCGGTGGTGCTGTGGCAGCCCGGGATGGACCCGCACGCCGTCGCCGGTCTCGCCTCCAAGCGCACCTACCCGCTGAACTCGAGCTTCCGGCCCACCTACAACATGTCCGTGAACCTGGTGGCCCAGTTCGGCGCCTTCCGCTCCCGCAAGATCCTCGAGTCCTCCTTCGCGCAGTTCCAGGCCGACCGCTCCGTGGTGGGCCTGGCCCGCCGGGTCCGCTCCCAGGAGGAGTCCCTCAGGGGCTACGAGGAGGCCATGACCTGCCACCTCGGGGACTTCTCCGAGTACGCCGCCCTGCGCCGGGAGCTCAAGGACCTCGAACGGGCCGAGGAGAAGGCCGGCTCCCGGCGGCGCCGCTCGGACGCCGTCGCCTCGCTGCACGACCTGCTGCCCGGGGACGTCGTGGAGATCCCCCGCGGGCGCAACGCCGGCTACGCCGTGATCCTGTCCACCGACCCCAACCGGGACGACCCCCGCCCCTCGATCCTCACCCTGGACCACCAGCTGCGCCGGGTGGGGGCGCAGGACCTGGACGGTCCCCTCGAGCCGGTGTCCCGGATCCGGATCCCCAAGCACTTCAGCGGCAGGACCCCCAAGGAGCGGCGCGACCTCGCCTCGTCCGTGCGCAACGCCCTGCACGAGCACCGGCCCCCGCGGGGCGGCGGCCGGGGGCACACCATCCAGTTCGACCGCGGCACCAGCGCGGCCGAGCGGCGCATCACGGAGGTCCGCAAGGCGCTGCGCGGCCACCCCTGCCACGGCTGCTCGGACCGCGAGAGCCACGCACGCTGGGCCGAGCGCTGGTGGACCCTGCGCCGGGACACCGACGGGCTG
Organism: Kocuria rosea subsp. polaris; assembly: GCF_001483755.1. Taxonomy (GTDB): domain Bacteria; phylum Actinomycetota; class Actinomycetes; order Actinomycetales; family Micrococcaceae; genus Kocuria; species Kocuria cellulosilytica. The sequence goes on along the minus strand of NZ_LQBK01000038.1, from coordinate 19,348 downwards.
CTGCGGCAGATCGAGAGCCGCACCAACACGATCGCCAAGACCTTCGACCGCGTCTCCCAGGTGCTGGACTCCTTCGGCTACCTCGAGACCCTCCCGGACGGGGAGGTCCGCCCCACGCACGCCGGTGAGCAGCTGCGGCGGATCTACGGCGACCGGGACCTGCTGCTGGCCCTGAGCCTGCGCGAAGGATTCCTCGAGGACCTCGACCCCGCCGCCACCGCGGGCCTCGTGACCCTGCTCGTCTACCAGGCCAAGCGCGAGGAGCAGGGGATCCAGCCCGTCCTGCCGTCCGCCGCCATGGACCGCGCCGCGCAGACCGTGGTGCGCAACTGGTCCCGGCTCACCGACCGCGAGCAGGAGCACCACCTGCCGGCCACCGCGGAGCCCGAGTTCGGGCTCGTGGAACCGATGTACCTCTGGGCCCGCGGCGCCACCCTGAGCACGGCGCTGTCCGGCACGGAGCTCGCCGCGGGCGACTTCGTGCGCTGGGCCAAGCAGGTGATCGACATGCTCGACCAGCTCGCGGGCATCGACCTCCTCGACGCCGGCACGCGCGCCCAGTGCCAGCGCGCGATCGCGCTGGTGCGCCGCGGCGTCGTGGCGCACTCCGCGTTCGAGGACTGAGCGGCACCGCCCCGCCCCCCCTTCCGCCCGTACCGCCGCCCCGAACAGGAGACCCGTGAGCACCACCGCCCCCGCCCGTCCCGTCCTCTACCGCAACGGCTCCGTCTACAGCCCGGCCGACCCGTTCGCCACGGCCCTGCTGGTCGACGGCGCCCGCGTCGCCTGGGTGGGCTCCGAGGAGGCCGCGCGGTCCCTGCAGGACTCCTCCATGGACGTGGTCGACCTCGACGGACGGCTGCTGGCCCCGGGCTTCGTGGACTCCCACGTGCACGTGACGGAGACCGCGCTGGCGCTGTCCACCCTCGACCTCACGGCCGCCGGTTCCCTGCACGAGGTGCTCGAGGCCGTGGCCGGTGCCGCGCGCACGGGCGCCGGCCCGGTTCTGGGCTCCGGGTGGGACGAGTCCGTGTGGCCGGAGCGGCGGGCGCCGACGGCCGAGGAGCTCGACCGGGCCGCCGGGGGGCGCGAGGTCTACCTGACGCGGATCGACGTCCACTCGGGGGTGGTGTCCTCGTCCCTGGCCCGGCGGCTGGGCCTCGCCGGCGTCGAGGGATGGCTCGGCGACGGCCGGGTCGAGAACCGGGCCCACGACCGCGTGCGCGCCGCGGCCCTCGGCTTCGACGCCGGGCGCCGCGCCGAGCTGCACCGGCTGGCGCTGCGCCACGCCGCGTCCCAGGGCTACGTGGCCCTGGTGGAGGCCAACGCCGAGCAGGTCGCCCCGTTCGAGGACCTCGTCCGGCTGACGGCCCTCGCCAACCACGGGGTCGGCGCCGAGGGCCCGACACCCCGGGTGGTGCCCTACCGGGGCGAGCTCGCGGCCACGGCCGAGGAGGCCAGGGCGGTGGCGGAGCGCTTCGACGCCGCCCTGGCGGACCTGCTGGGACGGGCCGTGCAGCCGCGGGAGTCGCTCGTGGGCCTCGCCGGGGACCTGTGCGTCGACGGCGCCCTGGGCTCCCGCACGGCGGCCCTGCGCGCTCCCTACGCCGACGCCCCGGACGACCGGGGGGACCGCTACCTCGACGCCGAGACCGTGGCCGCCCACCTCGCCGCGACCACGGAGGCCGGCCTGCAGGGCGGGTTCCACGTCATCGGGGACGCCGGGATGGACATCGTCCTCGACGGGCTCGACCGCGCCGAGGAGCTCGTGGGGGAGCGCGCGCTGCGCAGCGCGGGCCACCGCCTCGAGCACGCCGAGATGATCGACCCCGAGGGCATCGAGCGGCTCGCCCGCCACGCGGTGACCGTCTCCGTGCAGCCCGGCTTCGACGCCGCGTGGGGCGGGCCGGGCGGGCTCTACGAGCAGCGCCTCGGCGCCGAACGGGCGGCCGCGATGAACCCGATGGCCTCGTTCTACCGCGCCGGGGTGCCCGTGGCCCTCGGCAGCGACGCCCCCGTGGTGCCGCTGTCCCCGTGGGAGACCGTCCGGGCCTGCCTCCAGCACCACGACCCGGAGCAGCGGATCTCCGCGCGGGCCGCGTTCCTCGCCTCCACCCGGGGCGCCTGGCGGGCCGCCCGGCACCCCGACCCCATGCAGGGCCAGCTCGCGCCGGGCACCCCGGCCACGTTCGCCGTCTGGGACGTCGAGGCCCTCATGGTGCAGCAGGCCGAGGGGACCGGCTCCTCCTGGAGCACCGATCCGCGCGCCCGCACCCCGCTGCTGCCCGCGCTGGACGGCACGTCCCTGCCCGTGTGCCGCCAGACCGTGCTCGACGGCGTGGAGCTCTACCGCTCCGCCGGCTTCTGAGCCCCTCGACGCCCGCCGGGACGCGGCCGGGGCGTGTTGGTCGCGGGCACGGGGCAGGATAGGCTGGGCAACTGCTGCCGGGTGGGCTCGCTCGTCCTTAGAAAACAGGCCGGCATCCCCTCAGGGCCGGACTGGTCCGAAGGCGAGGGAGCCTGCCCTGTGGTGTCGCAGGTGAGCCCTCGAAAGGAACGACCCGGTGCGCGTACTGACCGTCATCCCCACCTACAACGAACACGAGTCGCTGCCGACCGTGATGGACCGGCTCCGCCAGGCCGTCCCGGACGGGCAAGTGCTGGTGGTGGACGACAACAGCCCGGACGGGACCGGCCGCCTGGCCGACGAGATGGCGGCCGCGGACGAGAACATCCACGTCCTGCACCGCACCAGCAAGGAAGGCCTCGGGGCCGCGTACATCGCCGGCTTCCGCTGGGGCCTCGCCCGGGACTACGACGTCCTGGTCGAGATGGACGCCGACTGCTCCCACCAGCCCGAGCAGCTCCCGCTGCTGCTGGACGCCGTGGAGCGCGGTGCGGACCTCGCCATCGGCTCCCGCTACGTGCCCGGCGGGCGCACCGTGAACTGGCCCCTGCAGCGACAGCTGCTCTCCCGCGGCGGCAACCTCTACGCCCGCACCCTCCTGGGCTCCCGGATCCACGACATCACCGCCGGCTACCGGGCCTTCCGCCGCGGGACCCTCGAGCGGATCGGCCTCGAGACCGTGGACTCCAAGGGCTACTGCTTCCAGATCGACCTCGGCTGGCGCACCGAGCGGGCCGGGCTGAACGTCGTCGAGGTGCCCATCACGTTCGTGGAGCGCGCCGAGGGGGAGTCCAAGATGAGCCCGGACGTGACCCGGGAGGCCGTCGTGCGCGTCGCCCAGTGGGGTCTGACCGCCCGCGCGAAGACCCTCGCGGGCAAGCTCACCCGGCGCTGATCTCCCGGCCGGTGCACCGCCGGGAACGTGCGGAGGGCCCCACCCGACGGGTGGGGCCCTCCGCACGTCCGGCGCACGGGACTCAGAGCGCGTGCTTCTCCCGGTAGAACTCGACGCGCTGGGCGAGGATCTCCTCCAGCTCGTCCACGCTGCGCCGCTCCAGGAGCATGTCCCAGTGCGTGCGCTGGTGCTTCTCGTTGGGATTCTCCGGCTTCTCGCCGTTGACGATGATCGCTTCCTTGCCGGTCTTCGACACCCACACCGGCGGGATCTCGGCCTCCGCCGCGAACGTCACGGTGACCTTCTCGCCGTCCGCGGTGCGGTACTCGACGCGCTGGCGCGGGGCCGGCTCGACACCGGCCTCCGTCTCCATGGACTGGGAGCCCAGACGCATTCCCCTGAGGCTGCGGTCGCTCATAGTGGTGGTTCCTCCATAACTGACGGTGGCCACGGCAGTGGCGCACGCTCGGGCTGACGGCGGGTCCGGGACCCGGGATCCGTTGGGTGCAACGCACGGGCCTCCGGGGATGTTCCCTGTGATGTCCGCCGGGTCAGCGGGACGCCGGGCCGTCCTCCGGGGGCGTCGGGTCGTCGAGGCGCACGGGGGCCTCCGGGTCGATGCTCGAGGGACGGGGGATGGTGAACTCGTCCGGGTCCACCGTGGTGCGCTCGAGGTTGGGCTGGAGGTCCTCCTCCGTCACCCGGACCGCGTCGGGGGTCACGAGGGGTTCGTCCGCGGGCTCCGGTCCGGGCTCCGGCTCGTTGTCGTCCGACCAGCTCCCGCGGGGGCCCCGGCCGTCCTCGTCCGGCCGGGAGAGGAACTCGCCCACGCCGCGCAGGGCGTCGCCGAGCTCGGCGGGGATCATCCACACCTTGTTGGCGCTGCCCTCGGCGACCTTCGGCAGGGTCTGGATGTACTGGTAGGCCAGCAGCTTCTGCGTCGGGCGGGCCCGGTGGATCGAGTCGAAGACCTTCCGGATGGCCTGCGCCTCGCCGTCGGCGCGCAGGATCGCGGCCTTCGCCTCGCCCTCCGCGGAGAGGATGGCCGCCTGCCGCTGGCCCTCCGCCATGAGGATCCGCGACTGCTTGTCGCCCTCGGCCGTGAGGATCACCGCGCGTCGCTCCCGCTCGGCGCGCATCTGCTTCTCCATCGAGTCCTGGATCGACGGCGGGGGAGTGATCTCCTTGATGTCCACCCGCGACACGCGGATGCCCCAGCGCCCCGTGGTGGAGTCCAGGACCCCGCGCAGCTCGGCGTTGATCTTGTCGCGGGAGGTCAGTGCCTCCTCGAGGTTCAGCCCGCCCACGACGTTGCGCAGGGTCGCCGAGGTCAGCTGGTCGGCGGCCTGGATGTAGTCGACGATCTCGTAGGTCGCGGCCCGCGGGTCCATGACCTGGAAGTAGACGACGGTGTCGATGCCGACCACGAGGTTGTCCTCGGTGATCACGGACTGCGCCGGGAAGGACTGCACCTGCTCGCGCAGGTCGATCAGGGGCAGCAGACGGTCCACGAACGGGATGAGGAAGTGCAGCCCCGGCGTCAGGGTGCTCTGGTACTTGCCGAGGCGCTCGACGATGCCGGCCCGCGCCTGCGGGATGATCCGCACCGACCGCACCAGGATGATGACGACCAGGACGACCAGGACGGCGAGCAGGACGATGACGGCTAGGTCCACGGGTGCCTCTCTCAGGGGGTCTCGATGGGACCGTCCCGGCGGCGTCGCCGGGACGGTCGGTGGGCTCAGAAGGACGGGCGTGGTGCCGGCCCGCCGTCGGCGGCCGGAGCGGGGTACGGGGCCACGAGGACGGTGGCGCCCTCGATGTCGTGGACGTAGACGTCGGTGCCGGGCGGGAGCTGCTCACCGGTGACCGAGCGGGCGCTCCAGGTGTCGCCCTCCAGCCGCACCAGCCCGCTGCGACCCGTGACCGGGTCCAGCACCTGGCAGGGCAGGCCGATCAGCCGGGCGGCGTTGGACACGGTCTCGGGCGTGGAGCGGTTGACGCGGCGCAGGGCGACCGGCCGCACCACGAAGATGAGCAGCACCGAGGCCAGGGCGAACGTGACCACCTGAATCACGAAGTCGTCCGTCACCCAGCTCACCGCGAAGGCCAGCAGCGCGGCGGCGGACATCATCAGGAACAGGAAGTCCAGGGTGAGCATCTCGATGGCGGCCAGGGCGATCACGGCGATCAGCCACATGACCCACGCGTTCTCGACGAGCCACTCCCACATGATCGTCCCGACCTCTCGTCCGCCTCGGCGAGGGCGTCCTCGCCGCTCCTCCAATTGTGCCCCACGCCTCCGACACGCCGCCGGACCGGCGTGGCGTCCGGGCGCCGGCGGACGTCCCCGGAATAGGCGCTGTTCCGGCGGCGTTGGGATCTCTACGGTGGTGCCACCGGAGTCCTCGGTGGCCGCAGGCAGCCGCCGCCCGTCCAGCCGTCCCGGCGCCGGGCCGACACCCGCCGGGCCCGCGGGAGGAGGAGAACCATGAAGCTCATCACCTCGGTGGCGGTCTCCGCCGCCGGCGCCTGGCTCGCGGGCACGGCGACCGCCGTGGTCGGCCTCTCCGCGCTGCAGTCGCGGCTGCCCGCCGTGCTGACGCGCGGTCTGCCCGCCGAGCCCGACTTCGAGCGCGCCTTCGTCCTGCTCGGCACGGGTCGCTGCGCCCCCGGCGACGACCGGGCGGAGGCGCTGCGCGCCCGGCTGGAGGCCGACCACGGCCGGCCCGTCGTCTACGTGGACCTCACCGTCCCGCCGGGCGCCTCCGCACGCCGGGCGGCCCGCACCCGCGAGCTGGCGAGCAGCTTCCACGCCGACCTCGTGCTGGACCACGAGGCCGGGCCCGTGCCCGGCCGCCCCTGACCGGCGCGGATCACCCGCCGGAGGTCGTCACCGGCAGCGGTGCCGTGGCGTCGAGCATGTGGAAGGCCTCCGCGCTGAAGTCGATGGCGACCTCGTCTCCGGCGGCCGCGTCCGGGACCTCGGACAGGTCCAGGGTCAGCACCGTGCCGTGGTCGAGCAGCACCGGGACCTGCTTGCCCCCGACCGTGTACGTCAGCTCGTTCTCGCGGGACGGGATGTGGTTGATGAGGCCGACCTTCTTGGGCGCCGTGGTGGGCTCGGTGCACCCGTAGTCGATGCACCAGCCCGCCGGGAGCGTCTTGACCTGGGCGAGCTCCGTGGTCCAGGAGTAGAGCCGCTCCTCCGGGGGGCTGCTCGCGAAGAACATGCCGCCGATCCGCAGCAGGTCGTAGTACAGCGGGTCGATCTCGTGGTCGAGCACGTCGCTGGCCCCGGCGTGGATCAGGGCGTCCTTCCCGAGGCCGGCGTCCCGGATGGAGGCGACCGCGCCGTCGAAGCGGTTCTTCTGGGCCACCGTGGTGTTGGCCGTGTCGTTGCGCTCGATGGCGGCCCCGTCCTCCGCGGTGACGGTGGAGAAGTGCGTGGCGATGCCGGCGAGCTCCAGGTGCGGGGCGTCCTCGATGGCCTGGGCCAGGGGGAGGGCCTCCTCGGGGACCACGCCCTCGCGCCCCATCCCGGTGTCGACCCACAGGTGGACCTTCAGTGCTCCGCCCGTGGTCGAGAGCACCTGCTCCGCCGCTTCGACCCACGCGGGGTCGGTCGCGGCGACCTCGACGTCGTAGTGCATCAGCAGTGGGATGTCCTCGACCTGCGCCACGTAGAGCACGGCGATCTTCGCCTCGACACCGGCCTCGCGCAGGGCGATGGCGTCGTCGAGCTTGGGCACGAAGACGTAGTCGACCTTGGCGGCATCCTCGATGACCTTGCCGAACACGTCCACGGGCTCGCCGTTCTTGAGCACCGCGCCCAGCTGGACGTCCGAGGGGAAGTCGGCCCGGATCGCCTCGGCGTTGCGCCGCACGGTCTCGGTGTCCACCGTCAGGAGGGGGATGTCCTGCGTGCCCTGCGTGGTGTAGGTGTAGGCGGTCTTCTCGCCGACGTCGCTCCCGCCGGCGGCGAACGAGACCTCGACCGTGCCCGGGGTGCCGCGGGCCGGTGCCACACAGGCGTGGCGGGACGAGCGGTCGTCGAACTCGCACTCGACCTCCTCCTCGCCGAAGCGGACGGTGACCGGCCCGTCGGTGTCCCCACCGGTGTCCGCCAGGACCAGATTCCCGCCCTGCAGCCCGCCGTGCGAGGGGGAGAGTGCGACCGAGCCGGAGGCCACCGCGGGAGGCGCGTCCGCACCGGCGTCCTGCGCGCAGCCCGCGAGGGCCAGCACCGACAGGGCCAGCACGGACGTCACCAGCCGGTGCCCCCGGCCGTCCGGCGCGATCTCACAGTTCTGTCGTCCCACAGAGGTCCTTCCCTCGAGCATGTGTTTGCCGACGCGAATCCAGCTCGGCCACGGCGAGCGTATCGGCCGGTGGGGGCCCGGGGCCGGTCACGGGCGGTTTTTCCCCACAAGTGGCCACAAGCCCGGCGTCCGACGGCGCAACATTGGGAGATCCGCAGCCGGACCGGTCCGTCGGCACGACGGACGTCGAGGCGGCACAGTTGGTGGCGCATCCGATGCGGTTCGTCCGCACAGCGCCTCGGTGCGGACGGCGCCGGCGCGAGTGGTCCCGTAGCCGCGGCTGACACCGACGACGCGGGGCCCGGTGTCGCGGCCGTGCTCCGCCGGTGAGCCGCACCGGCCACGACGGCGTCCGAGTACGGTGCAGGAACGACGGCGGCACGGATCGGCACCACGACGACGGTGGTGTGCCGCCTCCTGACGACCCTTCTCCATAACGCCGATAATCGACATTATGTAAAGTCGCGGTGAGCGAGGGCTCCCCTCCAGCGCCTTCGGAGGCCTTCTGTACCACGCTGCGCACCACCCGGTGCAGGTCTCACAGTCGCCCGGCCGAGCGCCCGATCCGCCGGTGAGGCAATCCGTCTCCAGCGCGGCTCCGGCGCGCCCCCCTCGGCGAACCGCTGAGCAAGGACACGGGCTCCCCGGGGGGTCCGGACCGGACGGGCCGCGCCGCGACCCGGGCCGGCAGGGACAATCGACCACTGGTCGAAGGTTGAGACTTTGTCCGCGCGCATCCTTCAACTCTCAAGGTCTACCTGACCCTCAACCGGGCGTGGATGGCGGCCTGCCGGGCCCGCACTAGACTGCGAGCATGCACACGTCGGCTCCCCACACCGCCCTCCCCGAGCAGCGCGCCGCGGTCCCCGGCCCGTGGATCGGGGCGCTGACGGCGGACGTGCTGCTCGTGCTGGTCTTCGCGGGGCTGGGCCGCAGGACGCACGCCCTGGACGCCGCCGGCCTGCTGAGCACGGCGTGGCCGTTCCTGGCCGGACTGCTGCTCGGCTGGCTCGTGTGGCGGGTGCACCGCACTCCCTTCGGCGTCTGGCCCCGGGGCGTCGCCCTGTGGCTGACGACCGTGGCCGTGGGCATGGGCCTGCGCCTGGCCGTCGGCGAGGGCACGGCGCCGAGCTTCGTCGTCGTCACGCTCGTGGTGCTCGGCATCTTCCTGCTGGGTCACCGCACCCTGGTCCTCGTGCTGCGCCGGGCCCGTGCCCGCCGCTCGGGCTGACCTTCCCCGTTCCGCCGGCCCCGCCGGCGCCGTCCCCGAGAAAGGTGCTCCATGCTCACCGCCATCGTCCTCATCAAGACCTCCGCCGACCGGATCCCCGAGGTCGCCGAGCAGATCTCCGACATCCCCGGCATCAGCGAGGTGTACTCCGTGACGGGCGACTGGGACCTGATTGCGATGGTGCGCGTGCACCGGCACGAGGACCTCGCCGACGTCATCGCCGACCGCCTCTCCAAGGTGGAGGGCGTCGTGGGGACGAACACCAACATCGCGTTCCGGACCTACAGCAAGCACGACCTGGAGGCGGCCTTCTCCCTCGGCATCGACTGACCGTGCCGGCACCCGTGCCGGCCACGAGGGCACGGACGGCAGAAGGCCGGTGAGGGAGCACCCCACCGGCCTTCGTCGTCGGCCCGCCGCCTGCGGAGTGCGTCAGCGCGCGGTGTGGGCGATCCAGCGGTCCAGGACGGCGCGGGCCGCGCCGCTGTCCACGGACTCCTCGGCACGCCGGACCGCCGTGGCCATCCGGTCCTGGAAGGACCCTTCCGCGACGGGGTCGAAGGCGACGAGCCCGGCGGCCGAGTTGAGCAGCACGGCGTTGCGCACGTGCCCCTTCTCCCCCGCCAGGACCTGCTCGACGACGCCCGCGTTGTACTGGGCGTCCTGGCCCCGCAGGTCCTCGATGGTGGCCCGGGGCATGCCGAGGTCGAGCGGTTCGAGGTCGTGCCGGTCGACCTGCCCGCCGCGCACCTCCCACACCTGGGAGGGGGCGGTCACGGTGAGCTCGTCGAGACCGTCGGCACCCCGGAAGACGAGGGCGCGGTCGCCGCGGGCCGCGAAGACCCCCGCGATCAGGGGCGCCAGCGCAGGATCGGCCACGCCGACGGCCGACGCCTCGACCCGCGCCGGGTTCGTCATGGGTCCGAGGAAGTTGAAGGCGGTGGCCACGCGCAGCTGCGCACGGGCCGCGGCGGCGAAGCGCATCGACGGGTGGAAGGTCTGCGCGAAGAGGAACGTGATGCCCACGTGCCGGGCCGCGGACTCCACCATCTCGACCGGCAGGTCGAGCCGGACCCCGAGGGCCTCCAGGACGTCGGCGGAGCCGGACTTCGAGGACGACGCGCGGTTGCCGTGCTTGACGATCTTCGCGCCGGCGCCGGCGCACACGAGGGCCGACATCGTCGAGATGTTCACGCTGGAGAGCCGGTCGCCGCCGGTCCCGACGATGTCCAGGGCCGGACCGGGGATGTCGACCGGCCGCGCGTTGCCCACCATGGCGTCGGCCAGTCCGGTCAGCTCCTCGACCGTCTCCCCCTTCGCCCGCAGGGCCACGAGGAAACCGGCGATCACGACGTCGGACACCTCGCCCGACATGATCGTGTCCATGGCCCAGTAGGCCTGGTCGCGGGTCAGGTCGGTCCCGGAGATCAGCGCCGTGATCAGGTCCGGCCACTCGGGGTTCGGTGCGGTCGTCGGTGTCGTCGTGTTCACGCTCCTGATCGTATCGCCCACCGGCGGACCGGCCGGAACGGCCCCTCGGCCGCCTCGGCGACCCGCACCGAGGCCATGTGACAGGGATCACAGCACCGCCGCGGCGGCGCGCACAACCGCGGCCGCGCGGGCCCCGGAGGCGCACGGATGCCGCACGACCTGGTCACGGACGGCGGCGGGCGCCGGACACGCGAACCGCCCGACCCCCTCCTGGTTGGTCCACCGGCAGTTTTGGCGACATAATGTCTCTGTGACGACTGCAACCCATACCCCAGCCAAGCCGGTAGGCGGGTCGATCAATCGGCCCAACCTGACCTCAGTGGGCACCATCGTGTGGCTCTCCTCCGAGGTGATGTTCTTCGCCGGCCTCTTTGCCATGTACTTCACCCTGCGCTCCACCGCCCCGGAGCTCTGGGCCGAGGAGTCCGCCAAGCTGAACATCCCGCTGGCCCTGGCCAACACCATCGTCCTGGTGCTGAGCTCGGTGACCTGCCAGTTCGGCGTCTTCGCGGCCGAACGGCTCCAGCCCCGCCGCGCCGGCGGCGTCTTCGACGTCCGCCGGTGGGGAATGATCGAGTGGTTCGCCCTGACCTTCATCATGGGCGCGATCTTCGTGGCGGTGCAGTCCTTCGAGTACGCCGAGCTGGTCGCCCACGGCATCAGCATCCCGGCCAACTCCTACGGCTCCGCCTTCTACATCACCACGGGCTTCCACGCGCTGCACGTGACCGGCGGCCTCATCGCCTTCCTGTTCATCATGGGCCGCGCCTTCATCGCCAAGCGCTTCGGCCACTTCGAGGCGACCTCCGCGATCGTCGTGTCCTACTACTGGCACTTCGTGGACGTCGTCTGGATCGTGCTGTTCCTCGTGGTCTACTTCCTCAAATAGGCCGCGCCGTCCCGGGGACGCACCAAGCAAACCAACACCGAATTGAAGGAACGTTTGACGTGAAGGCACTTTCGCAGCAGCGGCGCCACCCGCTCGCAGTCCTCGTACTGATGGTCCTGGCCCTGCTCCTCAGCGGTGGACTCTACGCAGTCGCCACCACCACCAACGAGGCCAAGGCCCAGACCGAGTCCTACACGGCGCAGGACATCGAGGAGGGCGAGAAGCTGTTCGTCGCGAACTGCTCGACCTGCCACGGCCTCGACGGCGCCGGGACGCCGTCCGGTCCGTCGCTCGTGGGCGTCGGTGCCGCCGCCGTCGACTTCCAGGTCGGCACCGGCCGCATGCCCATGCAGGCCAACGGGCCGCAGGCCGCGGACAAGGCGGTCCAGTTCAACGACGAGCAGGTCCGCCAGTTCGCCGCCTACGTCGCGACCTTCGGCCCCGGCCCGGGCGTTCCCGAGGAGCAGTACCTGGACGTCACCCAGGGCAACGCCGCCAACGGTGCGAAGGTCTTCCTCGCCAACTGCGCCATGTGCCACAACGCCGCCGGTGCCGGTGGCGCGCTGACCCGCGGCAAGTACGCCCCCTCCGTGATGGACGTCGAGGAGAAGCACATCTACGAGGCCATGCAGACCGGTCCGCAGAACATGCCGGTGTTCAACGACGCGAACATCACCCCCGAGGAGAAGCGCGACGTCATCACCTACCTGAAGACCCTCGAGGACAGCCCGAACCCGGGCGGTTTCGGCCTCGGCGCCCTCGGCCCGGTGTCGGAGGGCCTGTTCGTCTGGACCATCGGGCTCGCCGTCATCATCGGGTTCACCGTCTGGCTCACCTCGCGTTCCGCCTGACGCCCCGTGCCGGCAGCGAATGTCGGACCCCGAAGCTACGATCAACTGCACCAAGAGAAGAATGAGGGACCACATGGGAAGCCACAGTGACGGCACTCCCCACCAGTCGGGAACCGTTGCCACCACGGGCACCACGGCAATGGAGCGTTTCCCCGACCCCGGACTGCCCCCGCACAGCCCGCGCCTGACGGACATCGACTCGTCGGCCGCCAAGCGCGCCGAACGGCAGGTCGTCCTGCTGTTCCTGCTCTCGATCGTCGGATCGATCCTGTTCTTCGTCGGATACTTCGGCATCCGCGTGGAGGGTCCCATCTACGACGTCACGAACACCGAGCCCACGCGTGCGCTGCAGCTGCAGAACCTGCTGCTCGGCCTGGGCATCGCGCTGGGCATGTTCGGCATCGGCCTCGGCGTCGTGCACTGGGCCCGCACCCTCATGCCGGACCACGAGCTGGTCGAGAGCCGCCACGCGGTGCGCACGGAGGAGCAGCGCGCCGAGGCGCAGAGCATCCTCACCACGATCTACGACGAGTCCGGGATCAAGCGCCGGCCCCTGCTGCGCAACACCCTCATCGGTGCGGCCGTGCTCGCTCCCCTGCCGTTCGTCGGGCTCCTCCGGGACCTCGGCCCGACGAACCTGGACGTCCTCAAGGAGACCCTGTGGGACGAGGGGATCCGTCTGGTGCGCGATCCCTCCGGCACTCCCATCAAGGCCTCGGACGTCACGCTGGGCTCCACGTTCCACGTGGTTCCCGAGAACCTGAACACCATCGGGCACAACGAGGGCTACCTCGACGAGAAGGCCAAGGCCGTGGTCCTGCTCATGCGCCTCGATCCGGAGACGGTCAACGTGTCCCCGGAGAAGGCCGACTGGAACGTCGACGGCATCTTCGCCTACTCGAAGGTCTGCACGCACGTCGGCTGCCCGGTCGCGCTCTACGAGCAGCAGACGCACCACCTGCTGTGCCCGTGCCACCAGTCCACGTTCGACCTCGCCAACGAGTGCGAGGTCATCTTCGGGCCGGCCGCCCGGCCCCTTCCCCAGCTGCCGATCACTGTGGACGACGAGGGCTACCTCGTGGCCCGCAGCGATTTCCAGGAGCCGGTCGGTCCGACCTACTCGCAGCGCGGTACCCATGTCGAAGAGATGCAGGGTGAGGCGAACTGATGTCCACGTCCACTGATTACGAGTACAAGCCCCAGACGGGCACCGGCCGGATCGCGAACTTCGTCGACACCCGCATGGGCATGTCGCCGATGGTCAAGGAGTTCGGGCGGAAGATCTTCCCCGACCACTGGTCCTTCATGTTCGGGGAGGTGGCGCTGTACACCTTCGTCATCCTGCTGCTCTCCGGCACGTTCCTCGCCCTGTGGTTCGAGCCGTCGATGGCGGCCCTGGAGTACGAGGGCTCCTACGTCCCGATGCAGGGTGTCGAGATGTCCGCGGCCTACGCGTCGTCCCTCGACATCTCCTTCGACATCCGCGGCGGGCTCTTCCTGCGCCAGATCCACCACTGGTCCGCGCTGGTCTTCGCGGCCGCCGTGTCCGTGCACATGCTCCGCGTGTTCTTCACGGGTGCCTTCCGCCGGCCGCGCGAGCTCAACTGGCTCGTCGGCGTCGCCCTGTTCCTGCTCGCGATCGTCGCCGGCTTCACCGGCTACTCGCTTCCCGACGACGTGCTCTCCGGCAACGGCCTGCGCATCGCCGACGCGATCCTGAAGGCCCTGCCGATCGTGGGCGCGTACCTGTCGATGTTCCTCTTCGGCGGCGAGTTCCCCGGGCACGACATCATCGCGCGCCTCTACATCCTGCACGTGCTCGTGATTCCGGCGATCATCCTGCTCCTGATCGTCGTGCACCTCTTCATGGTCGTGGTGCACAAGCACACCCAGTTCCCCGGCCCGGGCCGCACCGAGAACAACGTCGTCGGCTTCCCCGTGGGCCCGATCTACGCGGCGAAGGCCGGCGGGTTCTTCTTCATCGTGTTCGGGATCATGGCCCTGATGGCGGGCACCACCACCATCAACGCCATCTGGAACTACGGCCCGTACGACCCCTCCCCGGTCCAGGCCGGCTCCCAGCCCGACTGGTACATGGGCTTCACCGACGGCGCCGTGCGTCTCATGCCCGGCACCTGGCCGTTCAACTGGGAGTGGACGTTCTGGGGCATGTCGATCCCCATGAACGTGCTGCTGCCCATGGCGCCGCTCGCCGTGCTCTTCGGACTCATGGCGGCCTGGCCCTGGATCGAGCGCTGGGTCACGAAGGACGACCGGGAGCACCACATCCTGGACCGTCCCCGCAACGCGCCGTTCCGGACCGCGATGGGCGCGGCCGGCGTGACCTTCTACACCATCATGCTCGTCGCGGCCAGCGGTGACCTCATCGCCACGCACTTCCGTCTCGCGGTCAACGACGTCCTGTACTGGCTGCGCGCGCTGTACTTCCTCGGTCCGATCCTGGCCTTCATGATCACCCGCCGGATCTGCCTGGCGCTGCAGCGCAAGGACCGGGAGATCGTCCTCCACGGCCGCGAGACCGGGCGGGTGCAGCAGCTCCCGCACGGCGAGTTCATCGAGGTGCACGAGCCCCTCGACGAGTTCAAGCGCTACCGTCTGGTCAACATGCCGGACTACCAGGTGGAGCCGGCGCAGCCGAACGCGAAGGGCAAGATCACGCGCACCGAAAAGATGCGCGAGCGGGTCAGCCGGTTCTTCTTCGAGGACCGGGTGGCGCCCGTCACCCCCGCCGAGCTCGAAGCGGCGCACCATCACCACGAGGCCGACGCCCTGACCACGGGCTCCCAGGAGCGGGAGCTGGTGCGCTGAGCGGCGGACGCCACTGACAGGGCCCCGAGAGGATCGTTCCTCTCGGGGCCCTGTCGCGTCAGGGGGCGCTTCGACGGAGAACCGCTCCTGCTGTCGGGTGCACCGCCGCCCTCCGCAGCAGCTCGTGTCCTGCCGCTCGGCGCCGGGAGCCGCGGCCTGTCCTCGTCCCGGGAGACCGCAGGGACGCGCGCCGAGCTCGCAGACCGCACCGGACCACCGACACCACGGTGTGAGCACCTCCAGTACGGCCGATGGCCCGGCCGCGAGAACGTAGCCCCATCGATCCCGGTGGAGAAGAAGGACGTCAGACGTCACCGGTCTCGTCGGCCGTGATCCCGGGGCCGTAAGCGCGGGAAGAACTCGAGCGCTGCGGAGACGGCGCCGATGATGATGGCGCTCTGTGAAAGTCCCCGGGGATGCTCGTCGATTTTCCCCACCCGGTGGTTGTGGTCACTGTAGCGGTCGTGGGGTCCCGGTGGTCGTCCGACGCAGCGTGTCGGCGCGGGCCTGGTGAACGCGCAGCCGGTAGGAGTCGCCGTCGAGGTTGAGGACCACGGAGCGGTGCAGGAGCCGGTCGAGCAGGGCTGCGGCGACGGTGGTGTCGCCGAGAACCTCGCCCCAGGAGCCGACCCCACGGTTGGTGGTGAGGATGATCGAGGTCTTCAAGTAGCGCTGGGAGACGACCTGGAACAGTGCCGAGGCGGCCTCGGCGGGCAGCGGCAGGTAGCCGAGCTCGTCGATGACCAGCAGGGTGGGTCCGGCGTAGAAGCGCATGGTGGTGGCCCAGCGGCCCTCGATCGCGGCCTTGTGGCAGCGGGCGGCCAGGTCGACGGCGGTGGTGAAGTAGGTGCGGTAGCCGGCCTCTGCGGCCTTGCGCGCCAACCCGACGGCCATGTGGGTCTTGCCGACGCCGGGCGGGCCGATCAGTAGCACGTTGGTCGCGCTCTCGAGGTACCGGCAGGAGGCCAGCTAGTTCACCAGCCCCGGATCCAGGCCCGGGGTAGCTTCGAGGTCGAAACCCTCCAAGGTCGCCGGCGACGGCAGCGAGGCGAACCGCAGCCGCCCGGCCAGCCGGCGGGCCTCGGTGGCCTCGACTTCCAGGCCCAGGAGCCGCTCGAGGGCGGCGGTCATCGACAGGCCTTCCGCGGTGGCCTGCTCAAGGACGCCCGGCAGGTGCTCGGCGGCGGTGGTGAGCTTGAGCTCGGCCAGGTGGGAGCGCAGTTGCTGGTACAGGCTGGCCTGGGAGGCGCTCATCGGCTCGGTGGGAGGGGTGCTCATGTGAGGGTGTTCCTTCCAGCGGCAGCGGCCGCGTAGCGAGACAAGTCGATGACCACGGCGCGGTCCTCGACCGCGTCAGTCACGGTGGCGGGATCGCTGTTGCCGCGCAGGGCCGCGGCTGCAGCCAAGGCGTCAGGCCCCGGTGGGATGCGGACCTTGTTGCGGTGCGGCACCGCCGAGGTGGCGGCCTTCATTGCCTCGGTGTTCAGCGCGGTGACGTGGCCGTGGTCGCGGACCATCGCCCCGGCACCGGGGGCCGCGGCCCGGTGGCGGGCGATGACGGCCCCGCCGCTGGTGGCGATGTCGAGGTGCGGTTCGCCCAGGCGGGCGATCACGGTGACCGTGGCGTGGGCCAGTTCCGGGGCCACGGAGTAGGAGTTGCCGCGGTAGGCCACCAGCGCCTGGGCCAAGACCTTCCGGGTCACCGTGGTGACCGCCGGGAACGGGACCGGGGGCAGCGCCCCCAGCGGCTCGGTGCAGGCCAGGGCGCCCACCGTCGTGGTGCCCTCGCTCGTGGTGCGGCGGCGGGCGTCGCCGCGGGTGGCGCACCACCGATCCAGTGCGGCTTGTGCGGATTCGACCGTGGCGTCATCGGGCAAGGTGCGCCAGACGCGTTGGGCGGCCGAGTGCACGGCCTTCTCCACCACGCCCTTGCGGTTACCGCGTCGCGGTGGGCAGATCGCCACCTGCACCCCGTAGTGCTTGGCCACCGCGGCGAAGGTCGCGGTGACCTTGCCGGTGGGCGGGTGGCAGACGGTGGCCATCCGGTCGAAGCGCCACACCTTGGTGACCCCGCCCAGGGCGCGGGTGATGTGGTCGATGCCGGCGATCAGGTGCGCCTGGTCCTCGGACTCGCACAGGAGCCCGCGCCAGGCCCCGGAGTGCGCCAGAGCCCCGACGAGCAGGTGCGCATTCGCGCCAGCGCCCCAGGCCGCCGGTGGGTCGGGCAGCTCGACCCAGTCCCACTGGGTCTCCTCCCCGGGCGGGTGCTCGATCACCGCCACGGCCCGCCCGGCGGTGGGCCGGCAGTCCTGGCACACCGGGCGCAGCTGGCGTTGCCGCAGCTGGCGGGTGAAGGTCTGGTACGCCCCGGGGTACCCGGGGTCGGTGACCTCGTCGTAGAGCGTGGTGGCCCACAGGTGCGGGTCCTCGGCCAGGCGGGCCCGGCAGTAGTCGGCGAACGGGGCAAACGGATCCGGGGTGCTGCGTTGGCGGGCCCCGGGGGCGCGGTTCCCGGCCAGGTAGGCGCGGATGGTCTTGCGGTCACGGCCCAGGTGCTGGGCGATCGCGGAGATCGTCCAGCCCTGACGGGCCAGGGCGTGCGCGTCGATGTCTTCCTCCCGTGTGAGCATGGTCAGCGGGGCTCCCTCGAATGGATGGCTGGTGGTCAGAGACCGCCATCATCGAGGGGGCCCCGCCGTCATTGGCGGAGCCACACGGGTGGGGAATTTCAGTGAGCAGGTCTGGGGAGTTTCACCTGAGCGCCATCAATGATCCCCAGCAGCCAGCCGGCGGCATACGGCACCACGACGAGGACTGCCCACCAGAGGGAGCGTCCGGTCCCTTCTCCCAGCCCGCCGACAGCACTCACGCCGACCAGCGCCGCCACCCCGATGGCCACCAGGAGCAGCGCCCAGTAGGAGAACACCCGGCGCCGGCTCCGCCCGAGAAACGCCCCGAGGGCTGCCAGGCCCGTGCCCGGCACGATGACCAGTGATCCCTCCAGCGGATCGAGAGCTCCCAGCACCATGGCGGCAAGGCCGGCGACGACCAGCCACCGCGCCCACGACGTACGTACCGGCACATCCGCTCCTCACCGCGATCCCGCTCACGGACACCCGGCCTTCCGGCATCCGATGGATCAGCCGGGACGGGCAGTGGTTGGCAGTGTAGATCGTCGGCCATCACAAGGACGACTGTCGACGCCGGACGAATACTGAGCAGATGCGACGTCGTTGACAACGACGCCGGAGTCGCACCGCTTGACGACGACGGACGAATACGGAGCCGGAGGACTGTCCTGGCGCTGGAGGTGCGTCATGACCATCGGAAACCCGTCGAGAACCCCCCCCCCCCCCCCCAGCAGAACGCTTCCGCCGATCCTCCGCCGAGGCGCGGTCGGCGCCGGGCCGCGGGGATCTGGAGCGCCGTTCTGGGCGCCCTCGGACTCGCTGCCCTCGCCTGGGTCTGGGCCGTGAGCCAACCCGGGATCGACCCGCCGCACTGGGCCCGGGTCGCCGGCATGATCTGGTTGCCCGTCGGGGTGATCGGCGCCCCCCTGCTCGGGGCCGTCGGCCTGCGCGGTTCGGCACGGGCGTGGGCCGTGACCGGGATCGTCATGGCCGCGGTCACCGTGGCCGGGCTGGTCGCACTGGAGATCACCGCCGGCTGACCGCATCCCGGACTGCTGCCCCGGGCCACGGGGGCGCTGACAGCGCTCTGCGACATGCGGGTGTGAAGGAACGTGCCCACTGTCCCCCGGTGCCCGGTGGAGAGTGATCGAGCGGCCGTGAGGCGGCGGACGCGGTGGCCGCACCATCGTCACGGAGAGCGCCGCCGGTCATGCTCAGGGACGATCCGGCCGGACGACGAGCAGGGCCGAATCGGCCCGGGTATGCGGGAGGCCCCGGACACCAGGGTGTCCGGGGCCTCCCGCGGGTCGGCTCGAGCCGTCCGTGTCAGTGGGCGTGGTCGCCGCGGGAGTACTCGAAGATCAGACCCACGAGCCCCAGGACCGCCAGCGGGGCCGCCAGGCCGAGGATCCACCAGCCCATGGCCAGCGCCGTGAACGCCAAGGCGCAGCCGGTGCCGAGCAGCAGGGGCCACCAGCTCCACGGGGAGAAGTGCCCGTACTCACCGGCGGACTCGACGATCTCGCCGTCGAGCTTGTCCTCCGGCAGCACGCCACCGGTGTTCCGGTTCACGAGCCACAGGTAGACCGCCAGCATGAAGGACATGGCGCCGACGGCGAGCAGCGCCGGGAACCCGACGAGCTCGTCGAACCGGGTCATGAACCCGTAGACCACGGCGACCAGGACGCTGAAGAGCCCGAGGATGACGAACAGTTTGATGGAGAGTTTCATGCTCAGCCCTTCCGCGTGGCGATGGCGCCGTCGTCGACCGGGGACTGCTGCGGGGACTCCGCGGCCAGCTCC
>NZ_LQBK01000037.1 GCF_001483755.1 Kocuria rosea subsp. polaris | reverse complement strand
TCAACAAGGCCAACCGCCCAAGGACTTCAAAGACGGGCCACTAGCCCTACACGAAGTGACGCCAGCGCTCCTTATTCTCCGAGCCCAGCGTCATGGGAGTGGAGCCGCCGCGACGATTAGGTTGCGCGGCCCCACTGTTAGCGTGTCTCCAGTAGAGATGGGTGCCTGGCTGGGGGTGCCGTCCGGCTGGGTGGTGTCGAGTTCGAACACGTACTGCGCCCCTAAGCGGCCGGGTACTTGTATCTTGGCCGGGTCGGGGTCGGCGTTGAGCACGATGAGTAGGTCGTCGTCCTGTTGGGCGATACCGCTGCGGTCGACGAAGCCGACTTGATCGCCAGCCAGGAGCAGTCCGAGGCAACGCCCGGCTGGGTCTGTCCAGTCGGTAGGGGTGAGTTCGGCGCCGGTGGGGCCGAACCAGGTCACGTCGGACAGGGCTGCGCCCTCGGGCCGAAAGCCGGTCAGGAAAGAGCGTCGGCGCAGTGCGGGGTGGCGCCGTTGGATGTCGATAGCGCGGCGGACAAAGGCGATAAGGTCGCGCTGAGCGGTCCCCAGGTCCCAGTCGTACCAACTGATCTCGTTGTCCTGGCAGTAGGCGTTGTTGTTGCCTTTTTGGGTCCGGCCGAACTCGTCGCCCCCACACAGCATGGGGACACCTTGGGAGAGCAGTAGCGTGGCGAGCATGTTGCGTTGCTGTTGGGAGCGGATTGCCTGAATTGCAGGGTCGAGAGTTGGACCTTCGACGCCGTAGTTGTCCGCCCGGTCGTTGGCAGTGCCGTCGTGGTTGTCCTCGCGGTTGGCATGGTTGTACTTACCGACGTAGGTGACCAGATCGGCCAGAGTCTTGCCGTCATGGGCGACGATGAAGTTCACCGAGGCGTCCGGCCCACGACGGGTTTGGCCGAATAGGTCGCTCGAGCCAGTAAGCCGGTAGCCGAGGTCGGCTCGTCCCGTCCCTCCGCGCCAGAAATCGCGGACCGTGTCGCGGTACTTATCGTTCCACTCAGTCCACCCGGGCGGAAACCGACCGACCTGATAGCTGTCCGGGGCACCCACGTCCCATGGTTCGGCGATGAGCTTGGTCCCGGCGAGAACGGGATCTTGGTAGACAAGGGCGAAGAAGTCTGCGAGCTGGTCCACGTAGCCGTATTCCCGGGCAAGAGCCGCAGCCAGATCGAACCTAAAGCCGTCGACATGCATTTCTTGGACCCAGTACCGTAAGGAGTCCAGCACCAGACGTAGCACCTCGGGACGACCGGCATCGACGCTGTTGCCTGTGCCGGTGGTGTCGATGTAATTCTGCGGGGCGGTAGGGTCACTTCGATAATAAATGTCGTCAGCAAGGCCACGCAGGAAAAGTGCGGGGGCATCTGCGGGGCCTTCAGCAGTGTGGTTGAAGACGACGTCGAGGACGACCTCTAGCCCGGCAGAGTGCAGAGTGCGGACCATGTTCTTAAACTCGCCGACCTGCTGACCAGGGAGGTTGGAGGCGGCGTAACCGGCGTGCGGAGCAAAGTAGCCCAGGGTGGAATAGCCCCAGTAATTGGTTAACCCACGGTCGAGCAGGAACTGTTCGGGGACGAACTGGTGGACCGGTAACAGCTCAAGCGTAGTGACCCCGAGGCTCGTCAGATGCTCCAGGACTGGGTCCGCGGTCAATCCGGAGTAGGTCCCACGCAACTCTGTGGGAAGCTGGGGATGAAGGGCGGTTAGACCCTTCACATGAGCCTCGTAAAGCACGGTCTCGGACCAGGGAACTTGGGGTGGGGCGTCACCCGCCCAATCGAAGGCGGGGTCGATCACGAGGCCGTGCATATCTCTTGGGTTATCGCCGGGGGCGTGGCTCATGGCCCGCGCGTAAGGGTCGACGAGCAGACGGGTCGGGTCGAACCGCCACCCGCGGGGTGGGTCGTACGGTCCGGTGACTCGGTACCCGTACCGCTGGTCCGGTCCTATGCCGGGGACCCGGCAGGTCCAGATGTCCTGCTCAGGCCACATGAGGGCGCTACGCTCGGTGCCGTCTTCTTCCAGCAGAATTAGGCTCACGTGGCCGCCTGCCGCTGCGCAGGAGGAAAAAACTGCGAAGTTCGTGCCGGTGCCCTCCCAGGTGGCGCCGAGCCGGCGGTGATCACCGGGGACGACGCCTTGTGCGGGGCCGGCGGGCTCAGTCATAGCCGCCGAACATGAACAGTAGGGCGCGCCGATCGGCCGGGTTGAGCAGACCGTGCAGGTTGCCGCCGCGCAGCATGGCCAGCGATCCAGCCTGCAGGGTGCGAACTTCGAAACAGCGGTCCCGGGTGCCCGAGTCGGCCCAGTCACCGATGACCATCGTGCCAGTGCCGTCGAGCATGAGGAAAACCTCCTGGTTGTCCCGGTGGCGGTGCAAGCCGATGCCGCAGGCGGCTTCCATAACGTGCAAGTCCATGTAATCCACGGTCATGAATTTTTCAACCGCCCCAGGGGCGTGGTCCTTTTTGCCATTGGCATTGAAGTTCCATGACTCAAGGATCCGGGCCAACTCCCCGCTTCCGTTGAATAGCCCGTAGTTGGACAACAGATTGCGGTATTCCAGAAAACCCACGCCGCCGTGCGGGTTGGGGCTAGTGCCGACGCTGAGGTAGTTGTCCCAGCCGCGCATCTGCATCTCGAAGCCCAACCGTGCGGAGCCGTTGGCGGGGTCTGCGACACCGGTACCGTCCAAGGAAGCGGTCCAACTCACCTCGAGGTGGAGAGGGAGGACCGGGTGCATCAGGTGATCGGGGGCGATGGTGCGCAAGTCCTTGGCGTCCACTGCCGCCCGGTCGAATTCGTCACCGCCACCGAAACCCAGGTCGGAACGGCCCTGGAGTCGACCAGAATCCAAGGCGGTCACACCACGGGCGTCGACCAGATCGCGCAGCCCGTTATCGGAGCGACCCCAAATCTCGGCGACATAGCGGCCACTTTCGGGGTCGTACGGCGCCCGCACCGTGACCGGTGCCTCGCCCCGTAGGGAAAAGGTGCAGCCGATCGAGTCGTTGAGTCCGCCGGCCGCCTGGGCCAAGGTGGAGTCTGGCCCGGCGCGGTAGCTGAGGTGAAGGAAAGGCACACGTTGCCCGCCGACGGCCACCCAACCGCGTACCGCTCGGGTGTCGGTGAGCTGAAAGTCGCGCACGTTCTGCTTTTGGAAGTCGGTCTTGTCGTCTTGCTGGACGGGGTCAAGCTGGTCCGGCTGAGCGGCGGGTCCCCACAGCTCAAGGTGGCTGATTGGAAAGAGGTACTGCAGGGAGGTGGTGTCATAGGCCTCGCGGGCGGCGGCAAGCTGGGTCTGCTCAACCAGGTTGAGAAGCCGCAGCAATGGGTTGTCCTGGTCATACGGCGGGACGGTGCCAGGTGATACCCGCATGACGGTGTCGGTGTTGACAATCTCGGGCATTTGATGTCCTCCCGGGCACTTCAGCGTAACGGGTGGGGTGGGCCAGA
Source organism: Kocuria rosea subsp. polaris (assembly GCF_001483755.1). Classification (GTDB taxonomy): domain Bacteria; phylum Actinomycetota; class Actinomycetes; order Actinomycetales; family Micrococcaceae; genus Kocuria; species Kocuria cellulosilytica. Next base: position 69,832 of record NZ_LQBK01000037.1, on the reverse strand, counting down.
AATCGGCCGGATCAAAGGGTGTGATAGAGGAAAGCGACGAAGCGTAAGGGATCTATGCCGGAGTTGCGGATACCGTGCACACCGCCGCTCTTGGTGTAAATGACGCTGCCAGCCTGGACCGGCAACTCCCGGCACATCACAGGATCCAGGCCGTAAAGCTGGCGTTCAACAAGCGGATAGTTTCCCGTAGCCGGGTCGTCGCCGTCCTTCATGTACGCCAGACCCTGACCGGCAATGACGTAATAGAGCTCCTCGGAGCCGATATGTCGGTGGGCTCCCTCGATCGTGCCCGGCGGGATGGTGACTTCGTGAAAGAAAATGAGGTGTCCGCCGAACTCGCGCTGGAGGAGCCAGCGCATCTGGATGATGTTCTCCTCGCGGCGTTCGGGGTCACCATCGTTCATCATGGCGTTGCGGTACCTGACCGGTTCTACCTTTCCCGCGTCCGGGATGAAGAATCCGCGTTGGAAGTCCAGCAGGTAATTGTCGTCGCGGACGGTGTTCTCCGGGGCGCTCGGCACAGGGGAGCGGGGCTCCTGGTGGGAGCGGAGGTAGGCGTTGTCCCATTGGACGTTGCCGATGGCTTGGCCGGTGGGGTAGAGCGTGTCCTGCTCCCGGAAGGCGACGGCGAGTTGGCGTAATCCCTTGAGATCACCCAGGGCGGGGGCGAGCTCACTGGCCCGGGTGATTGGGGCGTCCCGGCCCATAATGTTCAGCACGCGGTAGTCATGCGTGGTTCCGAGTGGGGTCTCAAGGGTTTCCCAGATCTCCACGGCGTAGGCAGAAATTATGGGGTCCCAGTGCAACGTGACGAGGGTTTCCCCAGGTGGGGCGTTTTGGGGGATGGCTCTCACCCATGCCTTGAGGGTAGGGCCCAAGCGGCGGCCGACTTCGCGGGCTTGTTCGACCAAACGGAGTCCGGTGTACTCGATTCTCAGCATCCCGCAAAGTCGGGTGCCGTTGAGGTGGACCTCCCCTTTCATGACCGTGGTCTCGGGACCGCTGCGCACCTCGGTGACGTTGTATCGGTACCGACTGCTGCGAGTGGCGTTCAGGTAACGGGCGTGGTAGATGCGGTCGGGGAAGAAAACCACCCGAAAGATTTCGTTTTCCGGAGGGGTAAAGAGGTCCTCAAAGCGGGGGTCCATCTTTCACCTGCTCAGCAGTAGATCGCCCACTCGGAAGGAGTTGGCTTGGATGGTCAGGGTCGGGTTGGCGCCACCTGAGGTGGGCATGAAACTACCGTCGGTGACGTATAGGTTGTCGAAACCCCAAACACGGCAATCCGGATCGAGTACCGAGTCGGTCTGGTCGGTACCGAATCGGGCACCGCCCAGAACATGGTTAGCAATGCGCACCACCGAGTTCTTTACCGAGCCCCAGCTGACGTCGCGGACATCCCCGCCACTGAGGAGGATTTGCCGACATTGCTCGGCGAACTCATCCATCAGTGCGACGTCGTGGGGATGCCAGTCCTTGCGGATATAAGCCACTCGGCGGCCCCATTTATCAGTGACCGTCGGGTGCAGCTCGATTCGGTTGTCCCGCTGAGGCACCTGGTTGGCCATGAACGTCACCGAGAGCCGCCGGCCGAAGTTGTCGTCGAGGTAGCGCTCGAACCCGTCGCCGACCAAACTAGTGTCCTGCAGATAGCCCTTCCAGGTGTTGTCCATGTCCATTGCCTGCCAGGTCCGGGCGAGGGAAATGGGCAGAGCACCGTCGGAGGTGTTGTTGTAGATCACTCCGCCCGCCCACAGGCCCCGCTCACGGACCCACTGGGCGCGGGCACAGTGGTCAGTGGCCCAGTCGCTGTCGAGGGTTTTGGATTTATCTGCCCGATCCGGCACGATGCACTGGGCGCCACCGAAGCAGTGTGTGAGGAAGTATCGGCCGAGCAGGCCGTGGGGGGAGTTGAGGCGGTCGTTGAAAGCCGCGTCCTCGAGCCCAGACAGTTGCAGCAGCCGAACGGACTCGATCGCCGAGCATGCCACGACCACGATGTCGGCGGTTACCGTGCGACCCGCGCCAGCCGGGTCCCGGTAGTGCACCCGAGTCACCTTGGCCCCGTCGGCGGACAGATGGGTGACCGTGCAGTTAGGCCGCAACTCGAAGTTCGGCTGGTCGAGCAGCGGGTCGAGAAGTGCAACCCAGGTATTGGACTTTAGGCCGAGCGGGTCGCCGTACCGGTTGATAAAAGCGGTTTTGATTGTGTCTGGGTCGGCGGGTACCTTTCGGCCGCTTGGTGGATGATCTTCCGTAATCACGGCCAGTGGCGTGCGGTAGCGCCGCATGCCAAGGGCGTCCATCCCGGCTGCTGCGTACTGGCTGATGGCATTTGGTTCCAAAGGAGCCTGGTAGTGGTCAACCGAGGCCTGTTTTTCCTGGTTCGACCTGGTGCCATTGATCCCAATCAGCTCCTCGGCCCGGCAGTAGTAGGGCTCGAGGTCCTCATATGAGATCGGCCAGTCCCGTGCCTCGGACCGTACTTCTCCGCCTGGGTCGTTACGCAGGTCGGTGCGTCCATCATTGAAGCTGGCGAGACGGAAGTCGTCCGGGGTGAAGCGTAGCGATACACCGCCATACAGTTGCGTTCCGCCGCCGACCACCTGGGCGGTGTACCCCTCGATAGTTGCGTATTGACGGCCGTCGTCCCCGTCGTAGACGTGGGGCTCGTCGTTGAGATCAGGCTCCACGTGGCTGGAGAAATATCCTTGGCCCTGGTTGGCCATGCCGGGCACAGTGATGCGCTTCTCCGGTCCGCTTGCGAACATCTCGTCGCGCTTGAAGTCACTCAGCCCGGTCGGGCTCTGGTCCTGGGTGCGTAGCAACGGGCCTTTCTCAAGGACGAGGACCTGCCGCCCGCCCCCTACCAGAGTCGAGGACAGCGGGGCACCTCCGGCGCCGCTGCCGATGACTACGACCTCCACGTGCTCGTCAGCCATGGCCTACCCCCGATAGTCGGTGTTGCGTCCGAGCGGGGCCTCCAGGGCTCGCCGCCAGTCGAACAAGGTCTCGTCTTCGGAGTTTTGGTATCTCGACTCCAGGTACACCCAGCCCGCGGCTCCCGAGTTGCCGCCCGTGCGTGGATGGGCGAATGCGCCAGTTAACGCGTGCCTGCGCAGCAATAACAGGAAGTGCTGAGGATCGGCGTATTGGGAGGTATCCCACCCGTCCACGACATTGGTGGCCATCTCGTCGTACAGGGCCGCATAAGCGTCTAGGGGCAACATGAGCGTATCCAGCCCGCCGTACCGCTGACGGAGTAGTCTGTCGATGATGGCCAGACAGGTGTGGTAGTCATCGGCGTGATGCTGCTCGCTGCGAGCCAGAAGCTTGTCGATGTAGTTGACGACCCCGACCTCTTCATCGAGACGGTACGCCAACGGGAACTCCTGCACCCGGGCCAAGCGGTCGAGCTGGTTGTAAACTTCACGGATGAATTTGCTGTTCTCCGGCAATCGGAACGGCAACAGGTGCGCCACCAACCGCCCGAGCAGTTCACGCTCCCGGGCGCTAAGCACCAGTGGGATTTGGCAGGCTTCAGTGAAGAAGCGAGACCATGTTCGGCCGTTGTCGCTGGTAGCGTACTGGGGGTTGATTGAGTCGACATCCCACTGCTCGTCGACCCCTACCAAGTACCGGTGCGACTGACCCTTCGCTACCCGGATCCCCACCGCCCAGAACCCCGTGTCATCCCCGAGAAAGCGTACTGGGCGGAGCGCGACTGGACTGAAAAGCTCTCCGAAGGTGCCAACCACTTCTACTGAAGTGGGGCGGGTGGCGCGCCCATCGTAGACGAACGTCACTGTGTTGTAGCGGTAAGACTCCTCGGGTGAGTTCCTGTCGAAGTACGAGTCGACGAGCGGGAACCGCCACGGCTCGCACAAGACAGCTCGAGGGTCATCTGACGCATACTGCCCGAAGTCGTGGCGCGGAGCTGTGGTATCGCGGGTAATGTACCGGGTGCATTGATTCAAGACGTGGACATCGTCGAAATTAACCAGCGTCGTCATATGTGGCCCCTTGGAATAGGGTTCTGCCCCACGCTCAGTCTTAGATGTGAAGGGAGGATGATTAAAGCAATCTAATGATGACTGTACAAACGAAAATAACGAGTTCTGTTATATTCCTCGTTGAACTCGCTTGACAACCTTGATCGCTAACGCAATCAAGGTAGCCTGGTAAGGACTTTGGACCCCGACCTCGTTGTGAGATCCGGTGCGACAAGCATGGACTTGGCCGTACTGGGCTCTCAAGAGTTTCTGGTTTTACGTCACATCATGACTGTGCTAATGCGCATGTGTCCGCCCGGGACACGGGAGGGAACTCATGTACGGATACAGAGATCGTTACGAATTTCGCGGGTACTTGGGGTTGATCATTCCCAGGCGTGTGGAGACCATAGTTGATTGTCTCCACTTCACTAAAGTGAGACGGCCAAGGCGCCGTTGCCGACGGTGGTGTCCATGAAGGCTCCACTTGGGTGTGGGCGAAGGGCCCCGGCATGGTACAGGTGCTTTGTGCACACTGCTCGACACCGGCAGGTGGCCGCTTGCGGCAGGCCGCCGGCTGCTAATCCAGGTCATGACTGCACGAATGCGAAACTACCGACCCCTGCCGACGAAGGCTGCTCGTCGTCGCCCGTACCAGCAACCAAGCCAAATGCGCCGGGCTCCGCAAGGTCTTTAACCAAAACCGATCAGGAGGCGGAGTGATCGCTGTCTGGTACGAGCGACAAGGGCCCGCAGACGAAGTGTTGCAGATGGGCGAGCTGCCCGACCCCCATCCCGGACCTGGTGAGGTACGGGTCAGGGTTAGGTACTCCGGGGTGAACCCGGGTGATACCAAGAAGCGCCGCGGCTGGTTGGGCTCCACTATGCCCTTCCCGCGCGTGATTCCGCACAGCGACGGGTCCGGGATCGTGGATCAGGTTGGCCCCCGGGTGGATCCGTCGAGGGTTGGGCAACGGGTGTGGGTATACGGTGCCCAGTCCTACCGGCCCTACGGCACCGCCGCCCAGTATGTCGTCGTCCCCGACCACCAGGCGATCGAGTTACCCACGGAGGTCGACGACCTGACCGGTGCATGTCTCGGCATTCCAGGCATCACCGCCCACCGCGCCGTATTCGGCGACGGCCCGGTGGCCGGGTCCACCGTGTTGGTGCACGGAGCCCTGGGAGCGGTGGGCTCGCTCGCCGCCCAGCTTGCCCATCTCGCTGGTGCGCACGTCATCGCCACTGTTCGCCGCATCGATGACCTGTCCCAGTTGACCGGCCCCTCCCTAACTAGGGCCGTCGCCGTGAATCAGCCCGACCCTGCCCAGGCCATTCGCGCCCACGCCCCTGACGGGGTGGACCGGATCGTCGAGGTCGCCTTCTCCGACAACGTCGACCTGGACGCAGCCGTTGCCAAGAACAACAGCGTGATCGCCGCCTACGCCACTCGAGTCGATCGCCCTGACTTCCCGTTCTGGTCGATGCTGTTCAACAACATCACCATCCGGCTACTAGGTAGCGACGACTTCCCGCCCGCTGCAAAGCATCAAGCGGCCATCGATCTCACCTCAGCGGCTCGTGACGGCGACCTTGTTATCCCTCTCAGCCCCCTCTTGCCGCTCGAGCAGACCGCTGTCGCGCACGACCGAGTTGACACCAACAACCGCCACCGCACCATCCTTGCCATCCCCGGCTGAGGCCCATCATGCGTGAGGAAACAGCGCCAGAACCTGTTTTACATATGGCCGGTTAGAGGACGCCTGTCCAGAGCCTTTAGATGTACGCGGTGAGATGCGGCTATGGCGGTCATGGTTGGGCTGTCATCAGGAATTGGCGCATTTGGCAGCCGTGGCGAAGGACCGAGAATTCCTCCCAGCTGGAGCCGGCGGCGATCCGTAGCCGGGCGCCGGCCGGTGGCGCCTCGTGCGCGCTGAGGTGCGTGAGACCGTCGAAGTCGAACGCCATGTGATCGCGGTGCGGGTACTTCGTCGAGCATCGGATCAACAGCACCCTGGAGGCGGTGACGAGAACGAGGCAGTGATCGCCGCGCCACCACCCGCGGGCGCTGAATTGCACCGTTTCGGATGGATGCAGCAGGCAGTCGGCTCGTCGCAGGCTGTGTCTTAGCAGCAGCCGCTCTCGGAGAGTGAGGTGGCGGGCGAACCGAAGATCGTCGCGCACCGGTGCTCCTTTCGTCAGGCGCCGCCCTGATCGGCCGGGGTGCACGCGAGGCTGTCCTGCGTCACGTCTCGCTCGTCGCTGTGTGGTGCGGTGGTGCTCATGCCTTCCCGGAGCCGACATGGGGTGCGCGGAGCCGGTGCAGTTCTTGTGAGGTGGGGGGCTGGGCTCCGGCTCGTGAGACGGTGATGGCGGCGGCCCGGGCCGCGGTGGTGCCGAGGGTTTTCAGCTCCTGGTGGTCGCGGGGCAACCGTCCGGCGCCGATGATGAGGCTCAGCAACGCGGCCATGTAGGAGTCGCCGGCTCCGACGGTGTCCTTCACTGTGGTGGGGGCGGCCGGTAGGTCACAACGGTGGACTCCTGTGGCCAGTAGCGCGCCCTGCGCTCCACGGGTGATGACGATCAGGCCGGCTCCCCGAGCCAGGAGCTCGTCCAGGACGGTGTGCACATCGCGGCCCGGCCAAAGCCATGCGGCGTCCTCGTCGCTGAGTTTGACGATGTCCACCAGGTCGGCCATCGCATGGAAGGCTTTCACGGTGTCGGCCCGCTCCGGCAGCAGCTGCGGCCTGATGTTGGGGTCGAAACTCAGCAGCGTGCTCGGGCGGGCGCGTTCGAACAGACGGCGCACGGTGGACGCACCGGGGGCCAGGAACGCCGCGATCGACCCGGTGTGCAGCAAATCGAAGTGCTGGTCGAGGTCTTGTTCGGGCAGTGACCAGCGCACGTCGAAGTGGTAGGTGGCTGCGCCGTCGGCGTCCAGGGCCACGGTGGCCGAGGAGGTGGGTTCGTCCTCCCGGATTGACCCGGGGAACAAGCGCACCCCCTCGTCCTGGAAGTGGCGTTCGAGGGCGACCCCCAGCACGTCGCGGCCTAGGGCGGTGAGCAGCGATGTTCGGCACCCCAGCCGGGCCAGACCGACCGCGACGTTGGCGGGGGACCCGCCGGGGTGGGCTGTCGGCACCCCGGCGGCCATGACGACGTCCATGAGGGCTTCGCCGACGACCAGAACCTGCGCCTCATGCGCCGCGCCGGGCATCAGGCGACGTCGACGTAGCGTCGGTCCCCGGCCGGTGGGTGGTGGGCGCCGGTGGCGGTGAGCTTGCCGGCCTCCCACGTCACCTGCAGGGGGTCGGTGATGCGGCCGACGAAGGTCCCGGAGTCGTCGGTGTTCTCGAAGGCGAGCATCTGCCACCGGCCCTGGCGGTCCTGGACGAGCCGCCCGACGTAGAGCGACTCGTCGGCCACCAGATAGGCAGAAGAGATGTCGAAGGGCCCGAGCGGGCCGGGGGCGTTCACGGCCCAGATGCCTCCGCGTTCGGCGCGCGTCTTCCGCTCCGTGGACAGTTCGGTCCCGAGGCAGGAGAACAGGAGCACGTCGCGCCCGTCGACGGTGGCGGTCTGCAGCACCTCGAGCTGGCCGAAGCCGCTGTCCGGTGCGCTGAGCGGGGGCAGCACCTCCCATGAGGCCAGGTCGGGGGAGAACGCGTGCCCGACGACACCGCGCTGGTCCGGGTTGCCGGCTTTCGCGCGGGCGGTGACGAGCATGTGCCAGCCGTGGCCGTCGGGGCTCCTCGAGATCCAGGGGTCGCGCCAGGCTTCGTCGGGCCAGGCGCGCTGGCTGAGCTTTTCGTAGTGCCGTTCGTCCGGTTCGACGACGGTCTCGGAGCGGGTCCAGGTGAACAGGTCGGGGGAGGTGGCGCTGCCGATGCGCTGCACCAGGCCTTTTCCGGCGCGGTCCACGCCGGTGTAGAACATGTGCCACAGTCCTGTGTCGTCGCGCACCACCGAGCCAGTCCAGGTGGCGAGGTCGTCGAAGGCCGGCTCGTCGGCCGGGACGATGGCGTCAGCGTGTTCCTGCCACTGGCGCAGGTCGTCCGAGGTGGCGTGGCCGATGCTGGCGCGCCAGTGTCGCCGGTCGGGGTCCTGCAGGGCGCGTGAGGCTTTGAGGAAGAAGAGGTGGTACTGCTCGCCGTCGTCGGCGAACCAGAAGTCCCACACCCAGGAGGAGGGCAGTTCGAACACGGTCGGTCCTTTGTTAGTCGGTCGGAGGATGAGGATCGGGCGCGGGCTTGCGGGTGGTGTCTCGGGGTGGGGCGATGGAATCGCGGCGGACGAGGGGGCAGGGGAGCAGTGTGGGCCGGTCGGCCAGCAGCTTTTCCTCGGCGTGGCCGTCGATGAGCCGGATGAGGGTCTCGACCGCCCACGCGCCCATGTCGTAGTGCGGCAGCGCCATGGTGGTGAGCCCGGGGTGCAGTCCGGTGGCGATGAGCTCCTGGTTGTCGAAGCCGATGACGGACAGGTCCTGGGGGATCGCCAGGCCGAGCTGGGCGGCGGCGCGGTAGGCGCCCATCGCCATGCGGTCGTTGTAGCAGAACAGGGCGGTGGGGCGGTCGGGCCGGTCGAGCTGCTCGAGGGCGGCCTCGTAACCGCCGGCTGCCTCCGACTCCCGGGCGGCCACCAGTCCGGGGTCGAAGTCGATCCCGGCGGCCTTCAGCGCGTCCCGGTAGCCCTCGAGCCGGCCGTGTGTGGCGGGCACGTCGTCGGTGTTGTTGACGAACCCGATCCTGCGGTGCCCGGCTTCCAGGAGCGCCATGACCGCGGTGCGGGCTCCGCCGCGCTCGTCCGGGACGGTGCAGGGGACCAGGCCGGTCCGGTCCGTGGCGTCGATGAGGACCGCCGGGATCTCGAAGAGCCGCGGCGGCAGGGAGACGGCCCGGTGGTACATCGTGGCGTAGAGGATGCCGTCGACCTGGCGTTCGAGCAGGGCGTCGACGTCCCTGTGCTTGGAGGCCGGGTCGGCGTCCTTGTCGGTGTTGATGATGACCAGGGTGTAGTCGTGCTTGCGGGCCGTCTCCTCCGCACCCTTGATGATCATTCCGGCGTGCGGGGTGGTGGCGATGTCCTCGCTGAGCAGCCCCAGCATGGCCGAGCGCTGGGTGCGCAGGCCCTGGGCCATCCGGTTGGGTCCGTAGCCCAGGGCCGCGGCGGCGTCCCGGACCTTCTTCTTCGTCTCCTCACTGACGCGGGTGTGCGGGGTGTCATTGAGGACGTGGGACACAGTGGTCACGGAGACCCCCGCAGCGCGTGCGACGTCGCGTATGCCTACCGATTTCCGTGCCATCTGTGTCCCCGTCCTGTGCCGTCGTGGTCTCGTGTGCGGTCTACTCGTCCCAGAGCCCGTGCTCGGGCCAGCGCCTGGGCAGGCGCTCCTCCACGGACGGCAGCTCCTCGTGGTGGGCGTGGGTGCCGGTCTGGTACCAGTAGGCGACGCTGGAGAAGTCGTTGCCCTGGTCATTGGCGTGCCCGTGCTCGATCGACACCTTCAGCGAGGAATTGAAGCGCACCGGGTCCTCGATGTGGAAGCGATACATGCTCCACAGTCCGAAGTGCTCCTGCACGCTGCTGCCGAGGGTGATCCCGTGGTACGGGCCGGCGTACTCCCCGCTGGGGAAACCCCAGGCGGCGTTGAAGTAGTCCTCGGTGCCGGTGCCGTGCAGCGAGGGCGGCCAGATCTCGCCGTCGATGAAGAACATGTCGTCGCCCTCACCGGGCCAGCTGAACTGCTGGTTGGAGGCGTCGTGGTTGTCGATGCTCAGCACGCAGCCCACATAGTGCCCCTGCCCGCCGGCGGCGTCGAGGATGACGTAGTTGTCGTCGCCGGTGAGGTTGGTGCCGGGCAGGTCCCAGGGGGCGGGGTTCTCCTCGGTCTGCTCGTGGACGACCTTCTGGGTCTTCTCCTGCCGGTAGTAGGCGTGGAAGCGGGCCACGTCGTCGGGGATGGGCTCCTCGGTGAGTTCGTAGTCGACGTAGTAGAACAGGTTCTGGATCGGCTGGTCGGACTCGTTGCGGATCTGGATCCGCGCGGCGCTGCCGAAGGGCATGGTCCAGTAGCTGTTCATCGCCGCCGCGAACGGGCCCTTGGGCCCGCGGCGCGGACCGAAGATCGCGTTCATGGGCAGGGACACGTAGTGCTTGGCCACGGCGTGCCCGACGCCGAAGAAATCGCCCAGCGGGGCGCGCACGCTCGGGTTCTCCTCGCCATCCCAGTACATCTCCAGGACGAGCTTGCGCAGGTACTTCTCGGAGTAGCAGCGGGTGGTCATCCAGATGTGCTGGATCCGTCCGGCGCCCTGGATGTCGGCGATGACGAAGGTGTCCCCGGGGGCCACGGTCTTGAAGTCGCGGTTGCCGCCGGTCCGGTCCCAGCTCGATTCGCGCTTGGAGCGGGCCGTCTTGACGTGGGCGAGCCCGTTGAGGGGGCTGTTCGGCTGCCAGAATTCCATGGATGTGCTTCTTTCTTGGGTGGGGGTGGGTCAGCCTTTGACCGCACCGAGGGTGAGTCCGGCCACGATGTGGCGCTGGAGGACGAGGGTGAGCAGGACGACGGGGATGGAGTAGAGCGCGGCCAGGGCCGTCATGGAGCCCCAGTCCAGACCGAACTGAGTCTGGAAGTTGGCGATCATGATGGGGGTGGTCTGCGCCCGGACGGCGGTCAGCAGCAGTGAGAAGAGGAACTCGTTCCAGGAGGCCAGGAACGCGAAGATCGCGGTGACCGCCACTCCTCCGGAGACCACCGGCAGCACGACCCGTCGCAGCGCCCCGAGCCGGCTGCAGCCGTCGAGCTTGGCCGCCTCCTCCAGCTCGTCCGGCACGGCGTCGAAGAAGCTGCTCATCAGCCAGATCGACAGCGGCAGGGACAAGGTGGTGTGCGCGATGGCCAGGGCGAAGGAGGTGTCGGCGATCCGCAGGCCCTGGAACAGGGTGACCAGCGGCACCCCGACCACGACGGCCGGCACCATCCGGCACACCAGGGCGATGAGGATGAAGACCTGGCCGCCGGGGGTGCGGTAGCGGGTGATCGCGTAGGCGGCCGGCACGGCCAGGACCAGGGAGATGGCCGTGCTGAGGATCGCGGTGACGGCGCTGTTGACGAAGGACGCCACGACCCCCTCCCGGCCCAGCGCGGAGACGTAGTTCTCCAGGGTGAACTGTGAGCCGAAGACGCTCGGGGGGACCGCGATCGTCTCCAGCGGCGTCTTGAAGGAGGTCAGCAGCAGGTAGAGGAAGGGGAACCCGTAGAGGACGGTGACGGCGGCGAGCAGGGTCCAGAGGATGGTGCGCGGGGCCCTGCCGCGGACTTCGAGGCCGTTCATGTGCGATCACTTCCTGGGCGCCAGATGGTGTAGATGGCCACGACGGCGGCGACGAGCATGCCCAGCAGGTACATGGTGCCCATGGCGCTGGCCAGGCCCGGGTCGCCGAAACGGACGAAGGTGCGGTAGACGAGCAGGGAGAGCGTCTCGGTGCTGCCCTGGGGGCCGCCGTTGGTCTGGATGAGGATGATGTCGAATGCCCGGGCCGCGTCGATGCCGCGGATGATCAGCGCGACGGCGATGACCGGGCGCAGCAGGGGCAGGATGATCCGGCCCAGGATCGTGGGGTAGCTGGCCCCGTCGATGCGGGCGGCCTCGAGCAGTTCCCCCGGCACGTTCTGCAGCCCGGCGAACAGGATCAGGGTGATGAAGGAGGTGGTCAGCCACACGTCAGGCAGCGCGACCGAGAAGAGGGCGATGTCCGGATTGCTCAGCCACTGGATCTGGTCGGTGCTGCGCAGGATGCCCACCCGGCGCAGCAGCTCGTTGAGGATGCCGAAGTTGTCGATCAGCAGGAACCGCCACAGCAGGCCGGCGACCACCGGGGCGATCATCAGCGGGTACATGAAGACGGTGCGGAAGATCCGCGATCTGTCGCCCAGCGCGGAGAAGAGCAGGGCCACGGCCAGCCCCAGGCTGAACTCGAGGGTCACCACGATGAGGGTGTACACCAGGGTGCGCCAGGCCGCCCCGGTGAAGGCCTCCGAGGCCAGCGCCGTGGAGTAGTTCGCCAGGCCGATGAACTCGCGGTCTCCGCCGAAGGGCTCGATGCTGAAGAAGCTGTCGTAGACGAACTGCAGCAGCGGCCAGCCGACGAAGACGGCCAGGAACGCCGCGGCCGGCAGCATCATCAGGGTCGCGAAGCGGCGGTCCGTCAGCCCGCGACGGCGCCGGCGCCGGGACGGCACCGGCTCGACGGGTCGGGCCGGCGGGGCGGGAGCGGCTGGTGGAGGAGATCCGGGGACGGGGTCCCGGCGGTCGGTCACATGCACGGAATGCACCTTTGCTCGAGGGGAAGTGCCGGCGTGGTGGTGGGTGCCCCACCACCACGCCGTCCACCTACTGGGTGATGGCTTCGATCTGCTGCTTGGCCTCGTCGAGCAGCTGCTGGTTGTCGGCCCCCGGCTCCAGCGCCTTCTGCAGCATGGGCACGAGCACGGAGTCGACGATCTCCTGCCAGTCCTCGGTCGCCGGGCGCGGCTTCGTGTTCTCCGCCGAGAGCGTCTCCACCAGCGCGTCGAAGTGCTCGTAGCCGGGCTCGCCCTCGTACTGCTCGAAGGCCGAGACCCGCGCGGCCAGCCCGAGAGAGGACTCGATGCCCAGGGCGTTGTTGTCGTAGGCGAACTGCAGGAACTCGGCCGCCTTGTCCTGCTTCTCGGTCGACTCCGGGATGGACAGGTACCAGGGGCCGGGCACGCCTGCGACCCCGCCGGGCCCGCCGATCATCGGCGCGGCCCCGATGTCACCGGCGATCGGGGAGTCCTCCGGCGTCTGGGGGTAGGCGTGGGCCCAGAATCGCATCATGGCGGTCTCGCCCTGGTAGAACAGGTTCTGCGCGCCGGCCCAGTCGATCTGCGCGGCTCCCGGCGGGGCGGCCTCCAGCTCGTTGTTCAGCCCGACGTAGAAGTCCAGGGCCGCCAGGTGGTCGGCGTCGTTGACCGTGACCTCGCCCTCGGGGTTGAGCACCATGTGCTCCGCCCCCGCCTGCGAGACGGTGGCCAGCCACTCCGTCTCCACGGCGCCCTTGACGTCCGTGCCGTACAGGTCGGTCTCCCCGTCCCCGTCGGTGTCCCTGGTGAAGAACTGCGCGACGTCCTGGTACTGCTCCCAGGTGGTGGGCGGAGCGAGGTCGTATCCGTACTCGGCCTTGAAGTCGGCCTTCTCGGCCGGGTCCTCGAACAGGTCCGTGCGGTAGAAGAGGATCTCCGAGTTTGTCCACACCGGCATGCCGACGAACTCACCGTCGATCTGAGCCTCCTCGACCAGCGCCGGGAAGAGATCGGCCTTGACCTCCTCGGTGAACATGTCGTCGAGCGGAGTGACCGCATCGGCGAAGGTCGGCAACCAGATCGCGTCCAGGGCGGCGACGTCGAAGGAGGTGCTGCCGGAGGAGAACTCGGTGTTCAGACGGTTGTAGAGGCCCTCGTAGGGCAGCTCCACGAAGGTCACCTCGGTGCCGGTCTCCTCCGTGAACTTCTCGGCGATGCCGGTCAGCTCGGCCTTGCCACCGGCCTCGACCAGCACGGTCAGGGAGTCCTCGGCGGCATCGGCTGTCGCACCGCCGCCCCCGGCGCCGCAGCCGGCCAGGACGAAGGCGGACAGCGCGGCGGCGGTGGAGAGGAAGATCTTCTGCCGAGGGACGGCGGCGCCGTGCACCCGGGGATCAACGGGGTTGGCCATGACAGGGGCTCCATTCTGGGCGGCATCATCGCTGAGAGAGTGACAAAACGTTTTGCCAAAACGTCTTGGCGGTAAGCGTAAAGTGACCTCGGTCACTCGTCAACAGCTTTGGCGGGATTTTCGGGGAGAAGATTCTTTCCGATACGGGAAAGGGGGCTCCGGCTGTCCGTTGAGGCCAGCCGGAGCCCCCGTAGGCGGCCACCGGTCGTTGACGCACCAGGGGTGCGGTGTGGTGAGGCTGCGGTGTCAGCGGCTCCACATGGTCGGTGTGAGCGGGGTGATGTTGAGGCTTTCCAGCCGGGCGGTTCCGCCCTGGCTGTACAGGCCGATCTGTGTGGCTCCTGCGGAGGGGAAGACCTGGTCGGTGATGGTGGTCGTGCCGTCCTGGGCGAAGACCTCTACCGAGGAGCGGTCGAGGTAGATGCGTAGTCTCAGCCGGCCGTTGTCCAGCGCTACCGGGGCGTCGTCGAGGGAGGCGAAGGCCGGGTGGAAGCTGTCGTTGCCGGAGTTGCGCCGGTCTACGTACAGGCGTCCCTCGGTGGTGCTGTAGCCGATGCGTGTGGCCTCGGTGGCGTTGCCGAGCACGGTGAGGCCAAAGTCTTCGGCGGTGCCGGGGGAGAACTCGGCGTCGATCTGCACGAGCTCTCCGCTGACGGGTAGTGCGTGGGTTCCCGCCGGCACGTCCTGGGCCGGTGCGGTGTACTGGGAGGTGGTGTCGCGCAGCGTGGAGATCTCGGCGACCACGTCTTGTCGGAGCCGGGGGCCCTGTGGCGTCTGCGTCAGTGTCACTTCGCGCGGCAGTGCCATGGCACCGCGCCAGGTGGTGGTGGGGGTGTCCTGGCCGTAGTCCCAGTTGTTCATCCAGCCGAGCATGATGCGCCGGTTCTCGGGGGCGTTGTGGAAGGAGACGGTGGCGTAGTAGTCCTTGCCCCAGTCGAGCCAGTCGTGCTCTTCCATCCGGGGCAGGGCGCGGGTGTCCGAAAGGGTGAACTCGTCGGCGAGCACATGTCCCCATCCTGCGCGGTTGTTGTCCGTGATGCGGATGGTGGCTTGTTGTCCGCGGAAGGGGCGGAGGTCCCAGGACTTCCAGTCCAGTGTCTCGCTGTTGTCGCCGGTGGCGGAGCGGACCGTCTTGCCGTCGACGAGCAGGCTCACCGAGGTCTCGGTGCTGCGTGGCTGGGCCGGTGTCGATCCGAGGACCATGTGGTCCAGGGTGAGGTGTCCCCAGGGGCCGGTGGCGTTGTCGACGATACGGATGAACGCAGGCTTGCCGTAGTAGGCGCTCACGTCCCAGTTCTGCCAGTCCAGGGCACCGGAGTTCTTGCCGGTGGCGGTTCTGACGACTGCGCCGTCGACGAGCAGTTCGACCTGCAGCTGCCCGTCGGTACGGCTGCCGCCGCCGAGCAGGAAGCCGATGTTCGTGTCGGTCAGGTAGAACTGCGGCGAGGTGATGGTGCCCCGGTTGTCGTCGCCGAGGGCTCCACCTTCGAAGGTGTTGATCCGCTTTCCGATGGCGAATTCACCACCGGAGGTGGAGGGGTTCCGGGCCGCGGTGAAGTCCCCGGTGATCTGCCACCCGGCCTCGGTGAGTGTGCCCGGGTAGTCGAACCCGTCGAAGAGCAGATAGCCGGGAGGTGGTTCGTTGCCGGCCTGGGTACCGGGGGCGCGGGGATGGTGACCGCCGCCGATGAGGAAGTTCAGGTAGTCGTTGTTCACCGTGAAGGTCGGGGACTCGAGGCTTCCGATGGAGGCGTCTCCTCCTCGGAAGCTGTTGATCAATCCGGATCCGATGAAGCCGGTCACCGGGTTCTGCCCAGGCAGTGTTCCGGCAGCGGGGGCCGAGGCCCAGGGCAGTCCGGTGCTGGTGGGGTCGTTGCGGACGGTCCAGCCGTTGTAGGTCTGGTCGTTGAAGCCGCCCAGGGAGGGGCCCGGTGGCAGGCCTGCCACGGGATCTGTGGTCTGTGAGGTGAAGGTCGTGCCGTCGAAGTCTCCGACGAAGTACTGTCCGCCGCTGCCGCCGGCGACCGATCCGGGGTTGAGGTTGACCACGAGCACCCATTTGGTGTTGGCGGGGTCCCCGTCCACCGGAAGGGGAAAGAGGTCCGGGCACTCCCAGATGCCCTCGGAGGCGTTGGCGGGGCCGAAGTCGCTGAGAAAGGTCCAGGACTTCAGATCGGAGCTCTTGTAGAGGACCACTTTGCGCTCCACAGCCTCCACCGCCGCCATCACCCAGTAGGACCCGCCGTCGCCGTCGTAGCGGAACACTTTCGGGTCTCTGAAGTCGGCGGAGTTGCGGTCGAGCACGGGATTCTGGGCGTACTTCGTCCAGGTCTGCCCGTCATCGGTGCTGTAGGCCAGGGACTGGGCCTGCTTGCCGGCCAGTGTCGGGTGGGCGCTGGTGTACGTGCTGGTATAGATCGCCACCATGGCCGGATCCTGCAGCGTGCCGAAGCCCGTCGAGTTCGTCGTGTCCACCACGACGGATCCGGAGAAGATGTCCTCAGTGGACACCCCGGCATCATTGACGGTCTGGGGGATCGCTACAGGTTGTTCCTGCCAGTGCATCAGATCAGTGGAAGTGGCGTGCCCCCAGCTCATGTTGCCCCACCGTGTGCCGAAGGGGTTGTACTGGTAGTACATGTGGTAGACGCCCTGGTGGTAGACCAACCCGTTCGGGTCGTTCATCCAGTTCTGCTCAGGCGTGTAGTGCAGACCGGGTCGATACGGTTCCGCTTCGGAGCGGGCTGCGGTCGAGGCGGCTGCAGCGGTCTGTGCTGCGGCGGGGGGCAGACCGAGCAGGCTCAGCATGAGTGCGAGGACGACGAACAGCCCCGGCGTGGTCGTGGACAGGCGTGGTGGTGCCATGGGGTGGCGCCTTCCTGGGGAGCGGGTCGAGTCGGTGCTCGACGATCTTGTCGGTGCCGGCACGGCGGGGGGACCGGCAGCGGGCGCGCTGGGAGGGTTCGTGCACCGGCTCAGCCCGGCTCGGGGGAGACCTGAGGTCAGGGGGTCGGGCGGAAGGTGTGGTTCGTCGTCAGGGGGTCGAACTGTGCTGTGGTCGCGCTGTCCAGAACCTTGGTGCGGACGGTGGAGGCGTCCAGGACCACGGCCTTGACCGCGATACTGGCCACGGTGTTGTTGGTGGCGATGAAGTTGTCCTGCCCGGCCGCCACCAGAACGATTGTGGGCGTCCGCCCGGCGGGGGCGACGGCGTTGGCGGGAACATCGAAGGAGAAGTGATTGGTGAGGACGCTGTTGCCGTTACCGCGCAGGTGCACCAGGCCGAACAGATCGTCCAGGCCGTTGTTGTAGGGCTTGAGCGGGTCAAACGGTTCGATCTGCCGCAGGAAGTGGTTGCTCGCCACGAGGTTCTCGTTGCAGCCGCCCTCGAACACCACCATGCCTGGGTAGAAAGCATGGAACCGGTTGGCGGTGATGGTCGAGCGGCTCGAGCTCTTGAAATGAACCATGCTCTTGCCCCGGGGAAAGATGTTGTTCGCCGCGACGAGCAGGCCCCAGTGGTTTTCCGCGAAGATGGAGAAGCCGATGTAGCCGGCCCCGAGGAGGTTGTCGGTGACCTTGCTCGCCTGCCCGGAACCCACCAGCTCCACGCAGCTGCCGCACTCGGCGATGAAGTTGCCGCTGACGCTCAGCGCGTCGGCGTCGCGTACGACCAGCCCCCGCTCCAGATAAACCATGCCCATGCCCTGGACGCGGAAGGCGTCGTTGGCGGACTCCATCAGAATGCCCGTCTTGCCGTTGCGGTAGGAGTTCTGATTTCCCGTGAAGCCGACGCCGTCGAGGCAGAAGTTCTCGAAAATGATCGAGCTCAGCCGCGGATCCCCGGAGCGGAAGACCCGAAACGCCTCGCTGTGCCCGTCGGTGTTCTCCACCCGGATCCGGCTTCCACCGGGGTTGATCTCGAACCACGAGCCGGTATTGCCGGCGTTGTACCGAATGCTGAGAGAGGTGAATCCGTGCCCGGATCCCCGGATGGTGAGGTAGCTGACGTCCACATTGACGCGGGTCTTGAGGGAGTAGTCCCCCGGCGGGATGTAGATGACCGCCCCGGGCTTCGAGGCCTGGTTCGTCTGCTGGGCCTTGATGTCGCTGATGATGCTGTTGATGACCAGCCCGATGTCGTTCGTCGGGCTGGCGCCCGGGTTGTCCGGAACTGACCAGGTCGTCACGTCGTAAACGGTTGTCATGGCACGTCTTCCTGCGAAAATGGAGGGGGTTAGAGGAGACCGATAATTGAGCGGTAATCACTGGTGGGCTCGGCCGCGGCCTCCGGCGCTTCGGGGCTCGACGTGTTTGCGTAAGCCGGCGGATTCGCCGCTACGCAGATGGCCGCGGCAGCTCCTCCTACCAGCATCGCTTTGAGCAGCGAACGACGGTGCATGAAAAGACCAACGTTGGGCATGGGATTCCCTTTCACCGCGAAACGCAAAAACGTTTTGGCTACGCTAAAACAAGGGGAATTTACCCTGGCCGGAACAGGTCGTCAATAGACCTATGGCACCTTTCTGCCTTCTGAGATGTCCGCCGAATCGCTGGCACGAGGACGCCAACATGGCCCAAGTGCAGGCACGCCAGACGGTTGCGAGACCTGTGAGCGAGTAGATCCACAGCCTGACCCTGGGCGAGTGCGGCCAGCAATGCACGTGGGTTTTTCAGCGACGCATCGGCTGCGCCGACGGCGCGGAGGTCAAAGGTCTCAGGCGAGGTCAGGTGAGTCCGAGCGAGGACGGTCCGTTTCAATTCAGCAGCGACCACCACGCCTTCAAGACCGGATAAATATCTGCCGATCGCCCCGAGAGTAGCGCTACGCCATTCACCCAGTTCCGTCGGTTCAGCGCCCCAGCACATCGGGTTGCAACGCAGGCTGACCAGACAGGGAGGCAGGCCGCCCGCTTCCAGCTTCACATAAGGCCCGGTTCTCGGACACCTGCCTACGGGAGCTCTTGAATCTGCTTGCCGGGCGATTCAGTTTACGCTCCAGGCATGCCTGTAGATCCTGCACTCTCCGGCCTCGCCAGGACCATCGAGTCCGGCCAGCCGTGGCCTCGCCCCGCGTGCCCCAATTGCCAGACCGGGTACATCGGGTTCTCATCGCCTACCGAGGATGAGGGCCACGATTCAGTTTCAGCGCGCAGCCATCCTGCGTTCGAGCCAGAGTGGATCTCCGGCACGTTCGTCGTTCGCGGGCAGTGTGAGAACCCTAAATGTCAGCAAGCCGTGCATGGTACCGGGGACTACCGCGTCGACTCCTCCCAGAAGTCCAACCGCGACGACGAGTTTGAATACCAAGGCATTCCCTACTCCTCGTACTACACCGTCAGGCATTTGCACCCGCCGATACTGATGATGCCGATCCCTAAGTCGGCGCCCGACGAGGTCCGAGAGGGCGTCTTGCGCGCTTCTCGCGTGCTCTTCGTTGATCCCGGCCTAGCCGCAACCGCGCTACGTGCCACGGTGGAACGCTTTCTGAGCTCTGAGGGCATCTCGGCGACCCGATCAACCGGACAGTTTCGTAGCGCTCACGAACGCATCGAGGAGTGGCGGGATGCCGACCCCAATCGTCCTCCGGTCGCCGACCTGTTCTTCGCAGTCAAGTGGCTCGGGAACGCCGGAACGCACGAAGAGTCGGACTTGACCACCATCGAGGTATTGGACGGTGCCAGGGCGCTCGACGAAGCGTTCCACCGTCTCTTCACGGGGCCAGATATCGATGCGCACGCGCAAACCATCAACGCAGCCAAAGGGCCCTTCCGGCAACCCTAAGCCGCGACAGGCTTGGGACTGCCGCGCCAGCAGATGACAGTTTGACCTGACCTATGGTTTGGTTTCCAGTCGTGGTCGCTACCTTCCAGCGGTGTTGAGTGCCTGTGGTGTTCGAGCGAGGTCGTATTCGTGAACCGTCCCTTGGCGACGTGTCGTAACTGGGGCTGCTCCTTGTTGATATACCGGAATTGATTGGTGGCACGCAGGACGTCAAAGACTCCTTGATAATGCCTTTCAATCTAAGCTTCCCGCAGAATTAGAGGACGTTTATGTTGATCACAATAGCTGACTCGTGGCATGGTGTCTCACTTTCTCGCCTCCAAAATAGGGCGAGAAAGTGTAAGAACGAACAACTGTAGTTAACTTACCTTAGGTAAGTGTAAAAACTTTGTCGATAATGTCGGCCAGCTGTCGGGGCGGATCTGCGTCTATGCTCCGGGCCACTGTGCGATATATAGCATGGTTCTTCGAGATTACTTCACCGGTAGTTGCCTCATGTGCCGAACAGGAGTGGCTCCACTGTGGCCATTCGCCCTCCAGCAAAGCTTCGAGGTGATCTTCGAAAATAGCGACTCTGTCGCCCACTTGCTTGCAAGGAAGGTCCTCTTCCGCAAGTCCAAAGTGTTTCAGATTCCTACGGTTCATCTTGTGGTTGTTTGAAACCAGAGCTCTAACCTCGGCCGGTTTCTTACCCTTGTCTACTGCGCGGCCTTCAAGGCCTGAGTCTGCGTCGAATACGCTATAGACTGGAATGCCGAGGCTACAGAGAATAGCGTGCGGGAGTGGAATATTAGACTTGCCGTTAGCTGGCACCACTACAATTCCCGAAGCTTCGAATCTTCCAATCGTATGGCGGTCGGCGATACCTTCCAAGATTGCTTGGTCCGTGGTTCCTTCTACTAAAAGTACGGCATTTGCAAAGATTGCAGACGAAAGCTGGTTGCTAATCACTCCGTTCAATTGCCGCTTGATTTTCTCAGACTGAGTGGTGTCATTGATGCGCGCTTCAACGTCAGTCAGTGTGCACGAGTGTACGGAAACAGTGCGCTCTCCAGAGGCATCACGAACGAGTCGGCGCACTTCATCGAAATGAGCCCCATCCACGAAGTATGGGCTGTGCGTAGCATAAGCTACTTGAATGTTCTTGCCAGAGTCACTGGCGAGGTCGCGTAATACCTTAGCAAACGCCTGTGCTTGGACGGGATGCTGGAACAGCTCGGGCTCTTCGATGGCTAGAAATATAACTCCCGTATCTGACGCTGCCCCTACGGCAGCGAGCATCTGAAGGGCGGAGATAAGTATGGTTCGTTGAAAACCATGGCCTTGGCGGTCAACAGTGGTTTCGATCTCCCCGTCCAGTATGCTTACACCAAAAGACGTTCGTGGTGCCTTGAGTTCAATCTCCGCAGGCGAAACTTTCACGCTCCGGCCTGGGCTGTAGCTCCCGACCACTCTATTGAGACGTTCGGCGACGTCAGTCAATGGAGCTTCGAAGTGCTTCTTGTAGATTTCTTGCTGACTGAGGCGGCTGGTCTCGACAATCGCCGCGATTTCCTTGTCTGCAACTGACCTATCGATAGTTCGCTCTAGAATCCTTCCGACGATGCTGGTTTTAATGTCAGACGACTCCTCTGCTGCGCGTAAATCTGCCGTGATCAGTACATAATCAAAGAGGCCACTCATCTTTCCATTGCCGTTAAAGCCGAAAAAGTTGGTCTGCAGCTCTTCGGCAGCGTCCGTCAGAAGATGAGTGTTGGTTGCCTCGAACGTGCGCATTGCTTCGTCGATCGCCGCGCTGGTAGTTGCATTGGTAAGGTTTAGTGACTGATCTTCCTCTCGAAGAGCTTTATATCGTGCCTTTTTTTCCGCAGCGCTCAGTCCTTGTTCACGGATAGTCTCGAATGCCGCGTATGATTTGGCATTGGCTGACAAGTATTCGCGGCCCTCCGCTGTTCGTGTTTTCCACGCAATAAATGTTTTTGACGTTTCAGGCACATATGCGCCGAGAGCGTCACGATCTTCGTCTGTAAGTTCGGTAAACTGCACTTCGACACGGATCTTTTCACCAGAACATCCGCTAGTAAGGTCGTCGTCGCATAGAAGTCCTGTTTTGCCTACAGGCGAGAAGAACCAGTCGAGAGCTCTCAGTACAGATGATTTCCCCACTCCATTGGGACCAATGAAAGTTGTGATAGAGCTGAATTCTATCGTTATATCTCTCAAGGAGCGGAAGTTTTCAATATGTACCCGTGAGATTCTCAAAATTCCCCGATGCTCTACTTGTGATTTATATATTGTGCCATAAACGCGCTGTCTGTTTGCATCTTAACATTTCGAGCACAACGTGGGAACCGCGCCGCGCCGATCAATGTAACGTTGGCTGCAACGGCTGTGGTGCACCTGTGGAAATTCCACAGGGGTGGGTTGGCTGAGAATGAGGCCGAGGAAGCGTACCGCAACCTAAATCCCATGCTGGAATTCAAATTGCCTACAGAGGAGTGACGACAGCCTAGTGCGGACGCTATTTGGGTGATTTGGTACCGCAGAATTCAAAAAGGTTACCGCGATGTCTTGGTGACCTTCGTTATCGCAACGCCTTAAGTTATGAATCATTCTCAATATGGTCGGCAACCTGAGGTATGAAGCCTGGAGCTGCCGCGCCATCATATGACATCCAATCCCGCTTCAGTCTCCTTCCGTTTTACATTTGGTCGGCTACCGGCCACTTTTTAGCAAAAGTCCGGGCTGTTCCTGGCGTGGGGCAGCAGGGGGCGCCCGTTATGGGACGGGTGAAGGGTCCGGCCCTGAGGCTGTGCCGTAGCGCTGCTGGGCGCCCTGCTTGCTGATCTCCAGGGCCCCGCCCACCGTGGACCACGACAGGCCCACGTCGCGGGCATCCTGTACAACCCATCCGCGGGCTGTCTGTGATCCCCTCACGAGCGCTTCAGCGCCCAAGAGCGCGAGATGCGCCCGGCGTTGGGCTTCCCCGGTCTGGGCATCGGCGAAGCCTCGTGCGATGGCTTTCGCGACGTTCGCGAAGCTTCCCGAACTGGCCAGCATGCGCCCGAGCTCTTCGGCCTGACTGATGATCTGCTCGTCTCCGCTCATGGGTCAATGCTGGTTGACGCTGGAGCGCATCGTCAATTGGTATTGACGTCTGATGGCCAACCCGGGGCAGGGCCACTGGCAGTGAATGGTGAAGCCAGGCAAGGCCAGTATGTTGACATATCAACATAAGGAGTGTTGGCTGGTGCGTGTTCTAGAAGATGGTCGTGGAGGTGCTGGGTAGCGTGTGAGGGAGATTCCCGATCGCAATCAGGAGATCCCCCCATGGCCCGAGCCCGTAGAAGGACACAAGTCGAGGGGCAGTTGAGCATTGATGCCTTTCTCTTCCCGGAACCCGAGGAGGTTCGTGATGAACACGTACGGCAAGTTCGCGCAGGAAGCGTGGAGGACGACCGCGCCGGCGGAGTACGCCCTGATCCCGGACCCGGATCAGTGGTTCGAGCAGCTGGGGGAGGAGGCCTCGATCAGGGTGGAGGACTTGACGACGGCGTTGGCCGGCCCGGACCCGGTGGGGGAGAGCTTCCTGGAGAAGTGGGGGCGGTTGAACGCGGCGAAGCTGCAGGCCGAGGAGATCGTGCGGGTCGAGATGCTGACTCCGGACCCGTCGGTGCAGGAGGAACCGGAGGAGGAGGACGAGGAGGAGTCCGGGGTGGCGCGGATGCTCCAGGCGATCCAGGAGTCGAACCGCGAGGACCGGGAGTACTGGGAAGAGGTGAACCGGCTGGACGCGGAACAGGCGTAACTCCAGACGCTCCTGAGCCTGCGGGGCCGGGGCGCTTCGTCCCCCGCGCCCAGGACGACCTGGCCCCGTCCGGGGCGCAGGCGAGGTTCCGGGCCAATCTGGCAGCGCTTCACGTGCTGCGCTCCCTGCAGGCCGAGGATCGGGCCGCCACCGAGGCCGAGCGCACCACCCTGGCCCGGTGGGGTTCCTGGGGCGCCAGCGGGGTGGCGGAGGTCTTCGACGAGTCCCGCACCGAGTACGAGGCCGAGCGGGCCGAACTGCACGAGCTGCTGGATGAGACCGAGTACGCCGCCGCACGGCGCACGGTGATCAACGCCCATTACACCGATCCGGCGATCGCCGCCGAGGTCTGGGGTGCCCTGACCGGGCTGGGCTTTGCGGGCGGGCGGGTGCTGGAGCCCGGCTCCGGTGCCGGCACCTTCATCGGCCTGGCCCCGGAAGGCTCCCAGATGACCGGGGTGGAACTGGACCCGGTGACCGCGGCCATCTCCCAGGCCATCTACCCGGACGCCATCATCCGCCCCGAGTCCTTCGCCGACACCCGGATGCCCGGTGGCACTTTCGACGCCGCGGTGGGCAACGTCCCGTTCTCCCGCAACTCTCTGCACGATCCCCGGCACAACGCGGCGGGGCATTCGATGCACAACCACTTCATCCTCAAGTCTCTGGCCCTGACCCGCCCCGGCGGGGTGGTCGGGGTAATCTCCTCAGCCTTTACCCTGGACGCGCAGAACCCCGCGGCCCGCCGGGAGATGGCCGAGACCGCCGATCTGCTGGGCGCGGTGCGCCTGCCCACCGGGGCCCACCGTCGGGCGGCCGGCACGGACGCACTGACCGACGTACTGATCTTCCGGCGCCGCCTGCCCGGGGAGGAGCCGCTGGATCAGTCCTGGGTGGAGACCGCACCGGTGGAACTGGGCGGCCAGCAGGGCCGGATGAACGTCTACTTCTTGGAGCGCCCTGAGCGGGTGCTCGGTGAGCCGGTGATCGGCAACGGCATGTACGGCTCCGCCACCCTCACTGTGCGCGCTGAGGACCTGGCGGCCACCGGGGCCCGGCTGCACGAGCAACTGGCGGACATCACTGCCGAGGCCCTGGCGGCCGGGCGGGGAATGGTCGAGCGCACGAGTGAGCACGAGCTCGAGGCGGCGGCCCTGGTGCCGACCACCGACCAGGAACAGGTCGGACACATCACGGCGCGAGGGGACGGGACGTTCACTCAGGTCACCCTCGAGGGGGTGCACGCACCGTTGCCGGTGCCGACCACCCAGCAGGCCGAACTCCGTGCCCTGCTCGGGCTGCGTGACCAAGGACGGGCCGTGCTCACCTTGGAGGCCGCCAACGTCGAGGACACTCCGGAACTCGACGCCATGCGCGAGCAGCTGCGCACCACCTACCTGAGCTACTACGACCGCTACGGAGCGATCAACCGGTTCACCGAACGCCGCACCGGCAAATACGACGAGGCGGGGGCGGACATCCTGGCCCGCGTCACCCCGCCGGCGGTCCGCTTGCTGCGCGGGGATCCCTTCGGGCCGTTGGTGAAAGCGTTGGAGCACTTCGACGAAGGCACCGGCACCGCCGCCCCAGCCGATCTGCTGTCGCAGCGGCAGGTCCAGCCACGCCGACCCGTGCTCGGGGTGGACACCCCGGATGAGGCCCTGGCCGTCACCCTGGACACGCTGGGGACCGTGGAGATGGCCCACATCGCGGCCCTGCTGGGCACCGACGAGAAGTCCGCGCGCGAGACCTTGGGGGAACTGGTCTACGAGGTGCCCGGGGAGGACGGGGTCTACGAGACCCGGGCGGAGTACCTGTCCGGGGACGTGCGCGAGAAGCTGGACACAGCCCAGGCCGCAGCGGCCGCCGATGGCCGGTTCCAGACCAACGTGACCGCCCTGGAGGCGGTGCTGCCGGCCCCGTTGGGGGCGGATGAGATCGAGGCCCGCATCGGCGCGGTGTGGGTGGCCCCAGAGATTCATGAGCAGTTCCTGCGCCACATCCTCAAGGACCCCAGTGCGCAGGTGGACCGGATCAGCGGCGCGAACTGGGATGTACGGGCCAGCCGTCATGTCTTCGCGGCCCGCAACGACTGGGGCACCGAGCGGATGGCGGCCGGAGACATCTTCAAGAAGCTGCTGGAGCAGCGCCGGGTGCAGGTCACCGACCCCGACCCGTCGGATCCCGAGGGCAACCGCCGAGTGGTCAACGCCACCGAGACCACCGCCGCCCAGGAGAAAGCGCAACTGATGCAGGAGCGCTTCGGCGAGTGGGTGTGGGAGGACCCGGCACGAGCGGCCGGGTTGGTGGATGAGTACAACCGGCGGTTCAACTCCATCGTGCTGCGCGACTACACCGTCGAGGGGGAACGCCTGACGTTCCCCGGGCTGGTGAAGAACTTCACCCCCCGCCCCCACCAGCGCGCCGCAGTGGCACGGATGCTCTCGGAGCCCTCGGTGGGGCTCTTCCACGAGGTCGGAGCGGGCAAGACCGCCGAGATGGTCATCGGCGCGATGGAGCTGCGCCGATTGGGGATGGCGCGCAAACCGGTGATCGTGGTGCCCAACCACATGCTGGACCAGTTCTCCCGGGAGTGGCTGCAGCTCTACCCCCAGGCCCAGATCCTGGCCGCCTCCTCCGAGGATCTGGCCGGGGACAAGCGGCGGGTGTTCGTGGCCCGGGCGGCGGCCAGTGATTGGGACGGGATCATCATGACCCGTACCGCGTTCGAGCGCATCGAGCTCTCCACGGACTCCCGGATGGCCTACCAGCTGGCGGAGCTCGAGCGTCAGCGTTCCGAGCTGCAAGCGGCCAACGAACGGGCCGCGGCCAGCGGGGCGGACACCATGTCCATCAAGCGCATGGAAGCCCGACTGCAGGCGAGGGAGGAGAAGCTCAAGGCCAAGTCCGACCGGGCCACCGATCCGGGGATCACCTTCGAGCAGACCGGCATCGACTACCTGTTGGTCGATGAGCTGCACGAGTACAAGAACCTCGACACCGCCTCGAACATCTCTGATGCGGCGATCGATGGGTCCAAGCGGGCCAGTGACCTGCATTCCAAGGTGGAGTACCTGCGGTCCCAGCACGGGGATCGGGTGATGACCGGGGCGACGGCGACGCCGATCGCGAACTCGGTGACCGAGATGTATGTGATGCAGCGCTATCTGGGTCCGGAGTTGTTGGAGCGGGCCGGGATCCACGACTTCGACTCGTGGGCGGCGACCTTCGGTCAGGTGGTCTCCGAGATGGAGCTGTCGGTGGCCGGCGGGGACAGCTTCAAGATGAAGGAGCGGTTCGCGAAGTTCCAGAACGTCCCGGAGCTGTTGAAGATGTTCCACACTTTCGCCGATGTGAAGACCGCCGAGGACTTGCAGCTGCCCACCCCGGATCTGGTGGTGCGGGAGGACGGGAAGCGGCTGCCGCGCATGGTCCCGGTGGAGGCTTCTGCGGAGCTGCAGGACTACATCGCGGAGATCGGCCGGCGGGCCGAGGCGATCCAGGCGCGGTTGGTGTCCCCGACCGAGGACAACATGCTCAAGATCAGCTCCGACGGGCGCAAAGCCGCCTTGGACCTGCGCCTGGTGGATCCGGAGCTGGGGTCGGTCGTGGCGGAGACCAAGATCAGTGCCGCCGCGGACCTGATGGCCCGGGTGTACGAGGACCACCGGAACGATGTGTTCACGGATCCCTCGACCGGGGAGGAGCACCCCGCCCGGGGTGGGTTGCAGATCGTGTTCTGCGACCTGGGCACCCCCTCGGAGTCCTGGAACGTCTACGACGAGCTGCGCGCCCAGTTGGTCGAGCGGGGGGTGCCGGGGGAGAAGATTCGGTTCATGCACGAAGCCCGCAACGATGCGGAGAAGGGCCGGTTGTTCTCGGCCGCGCGGACCGGGGAGGTGGCGGTGCTGATCGGGTCCACACAGAAGATGGGGGTGGGCACGAACATCCAGGCCCGGGCGGTGCACCTGGTGGATCTGGACGCCCCGTGGCGCCCGGCCGATGTCGCCCAGCGCCACGGGCGGATCATCCGGCAAGGCAACCAGAACCCGGAGGTCGCCATCTCGCAGGTGGTGACGAAGGGTTCGTTCGACACCTTCATGTGGCAGACGTTGGAGCGGAAGTCGAAGTTCATTGACCAGATCATGCGCGGGCGCCTGGACGTGCGCGAGATCGAGGACGTCGGGGACAACACTCTGTCCTTCGCCGAGGTGAAGGCAATCTCCAGCGGCAACCCGTTGATCCTGGAGAAGTCGAAGGCCGATCAGGAGCTCGCCCGGTTGGAGCGGTTGAACCGGGCCTGGCACCGCAATCAGTCCTCGCTGGTGTTCCGCAAGGACGCCGCCCAGGTGCGCGCTGATGCGCTGGAGCGGGAGATCCCCGTGCTCCGCGCAGCGGCGGAGCGGACCACCGATGAGCTCGGCGGTGAACGGTTCCGGATGACCATCGACGGGGCCACCTACGACAAGCGCGCCGAGGCGGCGGAGGCGTGGCAGCAATGGGCCGGGGTGCACGCCACCTCGCGTCCGCCCCGAGCCGGGGAGACCGATCTCGGTGTCGCCGGCGCCATTGGTGGGCACGACATCCGGGTCGTGCAGCGGCCGGGGAACCTGGCCGATCTCAGTGCGTCCCCGGTGGAGCTGCGCATCGACGACGCCCCCGGTGTGGCCGTGGAAGTCACCCGGGCGACGTCGCTGAACCCGAGCGTGGGCATGATTCAGCGCCTGGAGAACCAAGTCCGAGCACTGCCCGAAGAAGTCACCAAGCGCGAAGCGCGACTGACCGCCGCCCGGCAGGAAGCCGTGGACGCCCGGGAGGCGCTAGGGGTGCCCTTCAAGCACCAGGACGCACTCGAGGCCGCCCGGTGGGAGGTGGAGCGGATCGGGCGCGCCATGCGCGGTGAGGAGACGCCACAGCCGACCCTGGACCCGGAGCTGGAGGCGTTGAAGAAGAGAATGCGGATCAACTTCCCCGACGCTCCCACTGTGGGTCGTAGCAGTGCCGGGCGTGGCGGCAACGGCTCCGGGCGTCCCCCGGAGGTGGCACGACGGCACGACGAGCAGCGACCCCAACAGGGCGGCTTGGAGCTGTAAATACTCGCTCTGCTTGGACTGTTCAGACGGACGGTGCCCGCTCCCCATTGTGGGAGCGGGCACCGTTGATGCGTGGTGACCACGTGCTCGGGAAGCCGTCCACAGTCGGCGGGAACGGAAGTGCCACGGTCGCGCGTGAGGTGACCTGCCGGCTGTGGTCGGGTGGTCGGCGGGGGTCCCCGTGTCCATCATGGGTGCGGGAAAAGCCGCGGAGCGAGGAGAGCTTTTGCCGTGCCCATGTGGGCACGGGGCCAGGAACTCAGCCGCGGTTGTCCAACTCACGGTCCGCTCGAATCTGGCGTGCTTCACGCCAGATGACGAGCAGCGAGACCACCAGGAGTAAGCCAGCCAGCAACCCGATTTTCGAGCCTCGGGCCACCAGGACGATGGAAATGATCAGGAGCGCGCCGTAGCTGGCTGTGAGAACCCAGCGACTGGCCGTCACTGCTCCGGCTCGGTGCCGCCGCCGTCCTGCGCAGACGCGGTATGGGCATCTGGGGAGGTCGAGGTGGCCTTCCGCCGGCGCTGCACGCGCTGCACCTTCTCAGGTGCGGAGAGCCCAATCTTGCGCAGCTCCTCGGCGCTCCAGCCGCCGTTGTTCACCGCGGCCTGGAACGCCTGAACGTCATTCTTCTCAGCTTCCTTGAGGGCCTCGCGGGCCTCGTCGAGGGCGCCGCGGGCGGTGATAGCACGGCGGACGTAGTCCATCCGGTCGTTGAGCAGCCGCTGGGCTGCTTCTTCTGCTTGCTGGGGGTCGGTGAGCTTAGCCATGCCCCTACCTTAACGAACGCACACGGTGCGTTCCAGAGACCACGCCTGCTCAGCTGCCGCTTCGCACCCGTGGTGCCCCAGCGGAGCAAAGCTATGTTTTATGTGCCATAAAACGGGTGCACCGCTGGCCCGCGGGGCTTTGCGGTGGCACACTGGTCGTGTGGGGCCCACGGGAGTGGGGGCGCTGCGCTGGGCCGGCAAGGAGAGGAGGTGCTGTGGTGGAGCAGGAGAATCCGCGTCGGGTGTGGAAGTCCCGTCGCAAGCGGATCGAGGGCAAGACCCAGTACGTCCGGGTGTCCATGTCGGAGTCCGAGCGTGCCCAGTTGATGGTGCTGGAGCAGCAGACCGGGCTGTCCCCGTCGGCGCTGATGGTCGAGGCCGTGTTCGGGTCGGCGGATCCGGTGGCGGTGCAGCTGCGGCGGAACCAGCTGGTCGAGTTACTGGCGATGCGCCGGCTGATGGCGACAATCTCGAACAACGTGAACCAGATCGCCCGGCACGCCAACAGCACCGGTGAGGTGTTGCCGGAGGCGGTCGAGACGATGCGCGAGGCGCGGCGGTTCGGTGAGGAAGTGCTGGCGAAGCTCGAGGAGCTCGCGCCGTGATCCCGAACATCACCAAGGGTGACAAGCCGGTCGGGCTGATGAAGTACCTGGTGGGGCCGGGCCGGGCCAACGAGCACACTGACCCGCACCTGGTGGGCGGCTCGCCGCTCATCATGGCGTGGTACGACGACGTGCAGCTCAACGAGGAAGCCGCGGTGGGGATCGCCCGCGAGGTGGATCTGAACCGGCGGATGCTGGGCTTTGAGGCAGACACCAAGCACATCTGGCACTGCTCGTTGTCGATCCCGTACCAGGACCGGGAGGTCACCGACCAGGAATGGGCCGACATCGCTCAGAAGTTCATGGACGAGATGGACTTCACCGACGCCGGGGCCAAAGCCCCGTGCCCGTGGGTCGCGGTGCATCACGGACGCTCCACCAAGGGCAACGACCACATCCACATCATGGCTTCCACCATCCGGGAGGACGGCACGAAGTGGGCCGACGGCAACGACTACGCCCGGGCGCAGAAGGTCGCCCGGGGCATCGAGAAGGACTTCAACCTCATCCAGCTCGGCAACCACTCCGAACGCTGGCTGCAGCAGGGTGAGATCAACCGGGACAGCACCCGGGAGCCGGTTCGGTTCGCCCTGGAGCGCACCGTGCGCGCGTGCGCGGTGGCCGCCGAGACGGAGGCGCAGTTTGTGCGGCAGATGCGCCGAGCCAACCTGCTCGTGCACCCCCGCTTCGCCGCCGGCACTGACTCAGTGGTCACCGGGTATTCGGTGGCGGAGCGTCCGCCGAAGGGGATGCGGCCGTTGTGGTTCGGTGGCGGCAAGCTCGCCCAGGACCTCACGCTCCCGTCCCTGCGGACCCGCTGGCCCGACACCCCCGAGTCCGCCCAAGAAGGATCCGAGGAGTGGGTGGCGGCCAAGCGGCACCGCCGCATCGTCCACCCCGACGCCCCCGGTGCGGTTTTGGATGAGGAGACCGCCCGGCGGTTGGCCGGGGAATTGAAGGAGGTGCGCCGGCGGCTGGTGAAGATCGCACCGGACGACCACCAGTCCTGGGCGCACGCGGCCCGGGAAGCCTCCGGGGTGTTCGCGGCGTGGTCGCACGCGACCGAGGACGGCCAGGGGCCGCTGGGACGGACTGCCCGGGTGCTGGCACGGTCCGCGCACCGTTCCGGGGTGAAGATCACCACCCCGCTTCAGGCGCCGCTGCGCACCAGCGGCACCACGGCCTTCCTGCTGGCGGCCACCCGGGCCCCGTCTCCGGTGGCCCAAGCCTTGATCATGAACCAGATGCTGCGGATGACCCAGGCGTTCTACGAGATGCACCAGGCCAACCAGGACCTGCGCGAGACCCAGTTGATCAACGACGCTTTCGAGCAGCACCTGGCCGCCGTCGCCGCACCCTTACCGGAGGTCGAGACCTCCGGGCCGGCGCGCTCGGCCTCCCACGCCGGCCCCACCCGTGACCGCGGGGCGCTGCGGGAGACCCAGGGGCCCACCGCCACGGTGCGCCCCTACGTGGACCACACCCGAGACGAGCACGGAATGGAGCTGTAGTGATGAGCACCCACCCCGATGGCGTGAATGACCTGCTCTTGAGGGACCTTCAAGCGGCGATGGCCGTGGCCGGGCGCTGGGGCGAGATGATGGCCCGCCAACGCGCCGAACAACTCCGCCAACGCCAGATGGAGCAGCAGCACCGGCGGCGTGAGCTCGAGGAACGCTTCGAGGCCGAACGCGCGGTGATGCGCACCGAGCTCGCGCCGGTGGCGACGGAGCGGTTCTGGGAGTCTGCGAAGCCGACTGACATCGCCGGCCACTACGGGCTGGCCCGGCAGTGGGAGCACCACGACGAGGTTGCTAAGGCGGCTCGAGGGCGGATCGAGTCGGAGGTGAAGGACCGCCACGGATTGAAAGTGGAGGACTACCTGAACGACCACGCACCGCAACAGCAGCGCACCGATTCCCCGGAACAGGGGTTTGCAGCCCGTGAAGCAACAGACGCGCAGCACGACCACGCCGAAGCCGCCCGCAACGCCGCTATGGCCGCACGAGGTGACCTGCGGAACGACTCGGACACCCGCCATACGGCCGCCGACGCCGAAGAGCTTTGGGACTCAGGAGACCGCAGAGCGCGTCTGGCCGAGACGCTCCTGGCTGCCCTGGGCGACACCGAGGAAGGCCGCGACGGGGTCCAGGCCCGTCTGGCCGCCGAGCGAGACCAAGGCACGCCCCCGGTCGACGCGGTGCGGTCTATCAAACGAGGGCCTAAAGCTGGCAAGAACACTGGGCGTGACGCGGGGCGGGACAGGGGCCTGGGCCTGGGTTGAAATGCAGGTGTGCTGACCGCTGCAGGGGCCGTGGGGCTATCTGCGAGGGTTCCTGGTGCTGTGGTCGGCGTCTTCGTGTGAGAACTCAGTCACGCGGGCGCCGGGCGAGCACGCTGCAACCGATCAGCAAGGCCAGCACATAAACGAGCAGCAGAGCCCAGGAGACAACCGTGTTCGCTCCGGCTAGCAAGCCCAGCAGAACGGCGGCGGCCACGGTGACCGTGCCGGCCTTCCAGGCTCGGCCGACCAGCAGTAACGCGCCGGCCGCGACTGCGGCCAGGGACGCGAACCGCACCTGGCGTGCACCAGCGGCCCGCAACCTGTCAGTCTCATCGGCACCCCAGTCCACCAGCGGGACGGCTGTCACCAGACCGAAGTAGAGAGCCACAGCGGCGGACAGGCCGATCAGCCCGGCCACGACGGCGATCAATGTGCGGCTCATGCGCGACCACCTATCCTGCTCACCGGAATTTGAATCGGACGGTGGCGCTGGAGCCGTCGTCGAAGGTCATCTGCATGTTTCGGCACTGCCCGGCCCAGGCCGCAGATGTCTTCCACACGTAGGTGTAGCGGTCGGTGGCCGGGTCGTACTGCAGGGTGCTGGAGCCGGCTGCCACGGTTTCTTCCACGTCGCTCACCTCAGTGCCGGAATCGCAATCCACTTGCCGCGAGGCAGGGCTGCCCTCGACCAGGATGTCCATTCCCTGGTCTCCGCCGAGACCAAACCGCAGCGGCACCGCCCGCCCGGCCTTCATCGCATTGACCGTGGGCAGCGGCTTCACCGGGTTCTCGAAGCCGGTGAATTCGTAGGCGGAGATCACAACCGTGCTCTGGGCGGTGGCCACATCCACGGACTCGCGGTCGTCGACCACGGTGAGGGTCGCCAAGTACTCCCCGGGCTCGGCGTACTTATGCGTGACGACCGGGCCCTCCAGCACCGTCCCGTCGTCGAACTCCCAGATGTAGCGGACCACCTCGCCGTCCGGGTCGTGGGAGGCGCGCCCGTCCAGGGTGACGGAGCGCCCGTCCTGGGCGAGGTCGAACTCGGCCACCGGCGGTTGGTTCACCGGGGCCGCGGCGTGGGCGCTGAGGGTGACTGGTTCGCCGGAGCCGGCGACATCGGCGCCGTAGAGCTCGATCGTCCATTCCCCTGCTTCGGGGTTCTGCACGTAGTAGAGCTCCTGGGTGGGGGCGACTTGGTGCACCACATCGGCGGCCGCCGTGTCACGGTCGATCACCCGTCCGCTCGGTGAGCGCAAGCGCATCACGACATCGCTGCCCGGCCAGGAGGTGGAGAACCCGACTGCCGGGGAGTCAGCGGGGACCTGGTATGGCGCGGTGAGGGTCTGCTCGGGGTGGATGACCAGCTCTTCCCGGAGGCTGTCGGTGGTGGACCTGGCCGTGAACCCGTTGGCGCCCACGGCAGAGAACTCCTCCTCGAGCCGATCGGCGATCATCTCGAAGCCGAGCCGAGTGGGGTGGAAGGAGTCTTGTCGGTCGTTGTTGAGGGTGACCCCGTTGAGGAACGTCTCATTGCCGTCAGGATTGCACAGCTCCCGGCCCTCGGGGGCGTCGTAAAGGTCAACGGGCCGCACGCCCATGGTCAGGGCGGCGTCGACGATGGCGGTGTCCAGCCGACGGATCTGGTCGTTGATCCACAGCTGGTCGCTGACCCGCAGGTTCTGGCAGCGGGGGACGAACGCGCCCGAGGTCCAGGTGCCGCGTCCGCCCTCGACGGGGAAGAACTTCGGGTAGGTGAGCACCATCGTGTCGGCGCGGTAGGCGTTGAACCGGACGTCGCGGTAGACCTTTTGCAGCGTCGTCAGCCCCTCGGCGTCCGCGGTGCCAGCGAGAGCATCGAACCGGTCATCGATGTTCTCCGCGTGCTCATCCTCGCACGTGCGGAACATGAAGTTCGTGAGAATGCAGTCCGTGAGCACCGGGGCGAAGCCCATATCGTTGCCACCGATACCCAGGGTGACCAGCCCAACGTCCTTGCCGAGATCGCCCTTGAGCTGGTCGAACTGCGGTGGTTCACCGTGCCGGCCGTTGTAGAGATCGTCCGTGGTCGCGCCGCTGCAGGCGAGGAACTCGAGCCGTTTGGCCACGGCGCCGCGGGTGCCCAGCAACGGGGCGTAGGCGTACGGGGAACGTTGGCACTCACCGCTGTCGTCGTAGTACTCGTTAGTGCCGACCCCGGCTTGGTAGGAGTCACCCATCGCCACCCAGGTCTGCGGCGGCGGGGTGCCGTTGCGGACCTCGAACACGTACCGGCCCGGCACCGTGCTCCCCACACTCTTGTTCACCAGCCCCGTCGCCGGGTTGGTGTCCAGGAACGCTCCGGGTTGTCCGGATCCGACCAACTCGAAGTTAGTGCCGACCTGCCCGCTCCCGTTGGAGAATCCGACCCTGGCGGGGGCCCCTCCCAGCCCGTCGGAGCCGCCGGAGGCGTCGCCGGCCTCCCAGGTGATCCCGTCATAGTTGAAGACGATGTCCACGTCCCCGGCACGGCGGTCGCTGCGATCGACCAGCAACAGCTGGAAGCTGTTGAGCTTGTCGAACTGGGCGGGGTAGTAGCCGACCTCGAGCCAGTTCACACAAAAGGCCGGACGCCCCTCGAACGTCGTGGTCCCGTAGCCGTAGCGGACCACGTCAGACCCGGAGCCGCGGGTGTCGACGTCACCAAAGAACGGGGCGACGATGACACGGTTAGTGCCGTCGAGTCCGAACGGCGTATAGGTGGACAACGGCTGGTCGAAGGTGACGTTGCCATTGTTATTCACCCACAACTGCTCGTAGCGCTGGCCGTAGAAATCGACCTCGAACGGCAACTCCACCGCGGGACTGGACCCGTCATCGTTACGGGAGAGATCGGTTTCGGTGCAGGCGGCCTCGGAGACCACCGCACCCGTCCCGACGGCCGCAGCAGGCCCTGCCGTCAGTGCTGGCAGAGCCCCAAAGGTGAGCGCGGTAGACAGGACCACCGGCAACCAGAGCTTCCTCATCGAATTCCTCCATCCATCCTGGTGCGCTCCGGGCGTTGCCCGGGGACGTCACTGCAGCCACCGGGGACCGGCAGGAGCTGGAGGCACCTGGCAGATACGGGGTGGAATTGTCGGTGGAAGCCGTGGGGTCGTGTTCTCGCGGAGTTCGCCGCCGCGACCGGCAACGCTGTCGCGGCGGATCGATGGCCCCGTCCGGCCTGAGCGCTCACATCGTGACACATCTATTTTCTTATGGGAATGAAGCTAGCGGTCACAAAGTGTCGACAAGGCCCCATTGCCTTCTCTCCCGGCCATGGGCCCAGTCAGCAGTGAATGCGGGGGCGGTGTCGCTGCGCTAAGGCGCTGAAGATGTCAGGCCGCGCGGGGGCAGCCCATCCCTGATGGAGGGGACGCCGCGCCCGCCGGGCCGGTTGCAGCGGCAGTCGTGGCTCGGGGTTCGCGCAACGGCTGATCCCTCCCATTGGTGCTCATCCATGCCCACGCCACGTAACCAACGCCGGTGAATTAAAAATCAGCTGAACGGGATCTCCACCAGATGCGAGGACTTCCGTGGAGTGACCGGTAGCGAGACGTGTTGAGGCAGGATGAGTAACTTCCTGCCACGCCGGCAGAGCAGTCGCTGGGGCGGCAGTGCGTGCACTTCCAGCGCTCGAGTCTCAGTCCACAACCACGCGCGCCTTCATCGGCGAAGAGCCGAGGTGTACGACCAAGCGCCGTTCCACACCTCAGCTGTACGCGCGAATCTCTCATAAAACGAGAGTTCTCCATGCTGGCCTGCGTGGACGACGCCGGCCTCACGAGCTCGACGATCCATCCCATCCGCCGTGCACCCTGTCACCGCCTGGACAGACGCCCGTAGGCAAGGTGGGACGAGTACTTGCATCAGATGCGAGAACTCCCCACTGACCGTTAGCCGATAAGAATGATTATGTAAAGTAGGGCTTGGTGCACCTCATTGGCGATGTCGCTGAGCTTCGTAAAGGCTCTCTTCCATAGATTCAGCGCAACGGGTTCTATCTAGCGGTTGCGCCCCGTAGCAGGACGTGGTGTTGAGACGGCATGAAGACCATGGTGAGTCGTGGTAGCCGCTCCTCCGTGCAACAGGGACAAATGAGATCTCGAACGCTCCTGGGATGCCTTGCCGCATTGTTGAGAAGTGATGTTCGCCAGAGCCTGGCCAAACGTCAGATCATGCACTTCGGTGGCTGGAACGCCAAGGCATTGAGCAATTTCTTCTGTACCCCATCCTTTGGATTTATGAAGGGCTGGGAGAATGACACTGAATACTCGTGATGTCTCTCGATCCATCCCCTCGGGCTCGCTGGATCGGTAACCGCGTTTAGTCAGTTCGATGCAGGTCTGACGATAGGACCAGTCCGTCATCAATCCAGCTTTATGCAGAGCATGAGCCAGCGCCATCGCGGAGACACCCAGGTATGTCTTGAGCTTGAGCACAGCGGAGATGGAGGGTTCCCTCCCTACTCGGGCTCGTAGCAGGATGCGTGGCATCAGCAGTTCAGAAGCGAACTGGTCAGCTTCTTTCTCTGCGTTTCGCTCAAGATCCGATGATGCATCAAGGCCGCTGTGCATCACCAGGTGTCCAAGTTCATGAGCCAGGTCAAAGCGAGATCTTTCAGCGGTCTTCATCGTGGAGAGAAAAACGTATGGTCGTCCGTCCTCCCAAATACTGAAGGCGTCCACATCGGCTGTCCCTGACGGCAAGCTCAAAACTCGAACGCCGTGGGATTCGGCTAGGCGCACCGAGTTGGGTAGCGGGTCAATGCCTAGATGCCATTCTGCGCGCACCTGCTGGGCAGCATCGAGAGGGTCTAAGCCCGCCAGATCAGGCACCGTGAGCTCAGGCAGCACGAAATGCTCGGTGATGAGCGCGTACAGTTCCACCCCGGTCCGTCCAGCAGAGGTAGCTGCATGCTTCTGCGAGGCGCTCGAGCGGCGCCGCGCACGGAAGAAGACTCGGTCCTCCTCTAGTGGCGCCGTGGCGGGCATACGAAAGAAGGCCGGGGTGCAATCCAGCGCATCTGCCAGTGTCGGAGCCACCCGATCTGGGGCACCGTCGGTTTCGTAGTTGGTCACCGTGCGAGAAGTGGCCTGAAGTCGGCGGGCCAGCTCGGTCTTACTGAGTCCCGCCCGCAACCTCGCCAGAGTGATCCGAGAGGGTTCGAGGGTCACGACAATTCCACAATCCTGAAGTCGACGTCATCCTGAGGGCCAGCCGGCCGCTGGGGCAGCTCCAGGCCGGTGAGATCCTGGGAAGGCAACAAAATGCGGCTGCTCCACTGGGCGATATCACCGTCGTCGGTCACCCTCACCGGCAGGGACAGCTCAGCCCGCACCACCGGCTCGTCCTTCGACCAGTGGTACAGCAGCACCCAAGTGAGCGGCTGCTGCCGCGTCCAAGCGGCCGGCACATTGATGTCCAGCACCTGCTGATCGTTGCACTGCACTGCAGCTCGAGTCGCCGGACCGCGACGGCGCGCCGTGCGCGGATTCACCGTCAGCGAGATGCCGGTGTCGGCGTTCCCGCCGATGACCATGATCGCCATCGACCCATCCGGGGAAAAAACTCGGGGAGAATTCTGCGGGTCCCCGCGCCTCCACCCTTGTTCCACGAGCTCATGGCGCAGATAGGCCACTGTCTCCGACCACTGCGTGAACCCTCGGGCAGTCACCGGGTGGAACGGCGTGATCTCCTGAGCGCTCTCCACTCCCGTACGCACCGAGCTCACCAAGACCCCGGCATCCAGCCCCAGGGTCCCCAGCACCGAGGTGGCGTCCTCAGCAGCCACGTAGAGCTGGGGGCGAGCAGGGTCAGGGTTCTTCTCGGCGTGCTCCATGCACCTCAGCATAGTGCACAAAACCGGAAAATTTGGTCGCCATGGGGTAATCGGAGCCAGGGTGCATCACCCTGCAAGCAGGGGCCTCGCTTAGAGGTTCCGGGTGGCCCATGCAGACGATGGCTCACCCACACGGGTGTCGGGGGTTGAAAACCGTTCAGCGCACGCCTGGCGGATAGAGGTCCGGATTCGGCGCGGACTCACTACGGGTTAGCGAGCAAACCCCGCGGGCAGTGAGATTGAAGCGTGCCACGTGTATGCGGCACCCCTCGGCGCCGAGGGACCCATTCCCCGAATGCCTGAGGGTCACTACATCTCAACGGCACCGGACGCGCCGGCTGGCGGGGTCGTCACATGCCCCGCCCGGTTGATGCGCCGGGTAAGGCGGTTTTAAAACTGGTGGTCCTAGAGGATGCCCGTTTCCTTCATAACTGTAAGAGCTGATGCAGTCGTATTCATCGCACCGCTGAACGTGCTGGTGGCACCCTTAATGCGTTTCATTAGCGGCTGCAAACGATCGTCTTTTGCCCCCTGATCATCGTTGAGGACTCCCTGTAATTCGTTGGCGAGCTTGCGGATAATGACGGCCTCATCTGGGTCCGCCTTACGTGCATCGGTCAGTAGAGCGATGTGAAGTTCGTGCAGCTTGTCAAGGTGGTCCGCTGTATTGACGTTCGTATGCGTGCTTCGCTGCGAACTGTCACTGATTCCTTCACCCGCCATCATGGCGTTTCCCACACTGCTATTTTCCCCGAAATACTGCATTTGCTTTACACTTTCGATGGTGACTTGGTGAGTCGTTGCTTCCCCATTCCGGATTCGAAGCCAGGTGCGATCACTGAGAACTACACTGTCCGGGGGTATGCATAGCGCTCGATTCAGCCATCCATCTATGCCTTTGATCATCGCGTCGAATGCATCATCCAACATGGCAGCCAGCATGGCGGGCAACCCGTCATCCTTGGGTTCTGGCTTTGACTTTTCGGGTTTTTGCGCAATATACAAAGTTTTATTGTCCAGAAGGGGTTTCAGCACAAAATAACGCCTCCGCCCCCTGATTTTGTTTCGTTTCCAAAACCTCCGCAGTGGCACCTTTTCCTTTTGGTTGCTACTTTCTTCAACCACAAAGTCGAGCAACTTTTCTCGCCAGGCGATGGTCTTGGGGTCATTCAGGTACTTTCGCCGAGCACTCTGCTGGTTTGCCCTACCCAGAACGCCTAGGACGATGATGACGAATAGGATTCCAAGCGGTATTAACCACCAGTACTCCCCCAACCACACTCTGACTGCTTCCTGCTCTGATTCCCCCATAGGAGTAGTCTCACCGACTTACCCCCCTCTCACAAGCTGAGATGCACTCACGCCGGGCTAGCGGGCGTGGTCCACACTCAGCCATACAAGCCTTCTCAGCGGAGCTGACCGTAGGCGTCCCGGGCGGACAGGACACCGACATGAGCAAATCCCGTACATATGAGTGCAGGGTGGTGCCGTGACCAGCAGATCTCAGATAAAGACGGCCTCCGGCACCTGGGTAAAGCGCGGCGGATCTACTCACCGGTACGCCTAAGCAAAACAGAGTGGCGGTAGCTTTAAAAGCGTCCGCGGGAGGAAGTAGGCGTCCCATCAGCCCGCGCCACACAGTGCCATTCGATCGTGCCGGGGCGCTGTAATTGCCGCGGGTCGTAGCAAACTCCCTGATGCCTGGAGGCGCAGCGCAGTGGAGCGCTGCCACAGCCGGGTTGCTGTCTTTTCCAGACTTAGCGCCGCCATGACGACGATCGGACCTCGGTCACTCCAATGGGCTGGGATTGCGCTCGGCGACACTGGCGGGTCCAGCGGTCATGATCTTGGCGGGCTTGGGTGGGAGGTGACGGAAGAGGAGTAACCGCATTAGCGCGGGCACTGGCCAGCAATGGCTCGTAGTGCTTGCTCAGTCGAACAGTCCGGCTGGTGGAGGATCCAGCGGAAGCGGTATCCCCTTGGGACTGTGGGCCCTAGGGGTACAGCCATGGAAAGGTCCCTTCTCGTCGAAGAGCACCCGCATGGTTGGGTCGGCGTAGTCGCGCCACCACACGGCTAGCCCGGTGGTGGGGTCGGTGCGCAGGTTCTCCCAGGCCCGCCAGAGGCCGGTGAGGCGGCTGACGGCTTCTTCGTGGCGCCACCATTGGGCGCACCAGGTGAAGGTGGTGGAGCGGCCGGCGAGGTCGATGTCGCGGCGGTACTGGTAGGCCAGGTGCTCGGTGACGAACTCGGCCACGTTTGCGTATACGAGCTCCCGCTCCCCCTCCCCCGGTTCGGCTTCCGCGAGGGGCTCGTCGTCGATGTCGTCGTGGCTGTTGGTGCGGCGGGCACCGATGTCCATGGCCTACTCCTTCACCAGGGCCGCCCACCGGTTGCCCGTGGGCTTGGTCGGGCTCGGCTCAGCAGCCTGGAGCTCAGGCACCGGCTCCACTTTGGCAGGGGTGTTGTGTGCGGCTTCGGAGGCCGCTGCTGCTTCGGCGTAGGGGCGGGCGCTGACCGGGACGGTGCGCAGCAGTACGGCCCTGGTCCCGGAGCCGAGCATCACCGCCCGGCCCTTGGGCATCGCGGCGAGGTCGGCCACGGAGAGGATGTCGTCGGTGGCGTCCTGGCGGGAAGTAGAGCCTGAGTCCTTTTGCCGGGAGGAGGAGACGGAGGTGTAGGTGTACTTGCCGATCAACTCCGAGAGCATCTTGAGGAAGCCTTCTTCTTTGACGTTGCCGCCGTAGGTGACGACGTTGGCGGTGGAGAACAGCTTCTTCATCCCGGACTCGCCCCACACGTCCACGCCTTGGGACCAGGACTGCAGGAAGGTGGAGACAACGATGCCGCGGGAGCCGTAATGACTGTAGAGGTCGGGCAGGTTCGCCCACCGGCACACATTGGCCGCCTCATCGAGCACGCAGACCATCGGGGTGGCCAGCCGGCCCCCGGCTTGGGTGACGGCGTGCTCTTCGGCGGCGGTCACGGTGGCCACGGTCAGGGCGGTCACCAGCGGACCTGCGGTGCCGGCCCCTTCCTTGGACAGGGCGTAGAGGGTGTGCTTGCCGGCCACGAACGGCTTCGGGTCGAACTGCGGGCGGTCGTCGTCCGGACCCGTGGGGTTGACCCAGGCGGCGATCTTCTCGTTCTTCAGGCACGCGGCCATCTGCAGGGCGGTGGAGTAGACGCTGCCGCGGTACTTCTCGGGCTGGCGGATGGTGCTGGCCACCGAGTCGGCTTCCTTGGACCACCCTGCCGCGTCGAGGAGTTTGGCGGGGGTGTCATCGGTGGAACGGGTCAGCCAGTAGTGCACCCGCTCAATCGGCTCCCCACCGCAGGCGGCGGCGAGCAACAGCCCGGCCAGCAGGTCCTTGCCGGCCGAATCGAAGTGAGCGTCCCCCATCTTGGCCCCGGCCGGGCGGGAGCCGGTAGCGAAGTTGTTCGCCATCTCAGCGGCGCGCTCACTATCGGTGACGTAGCTCAGCGGGTTCCACCACCAGGTCGGCGCCTCCCCGGCCACACCTTGGGGGTCGAAAACCCACACGTCGCCGTTCTCGGCGCGGAGGTCGCGGGTCAGATCGGAGAGGTCGCGCTTGTTGGAGGTGGCGATCACCGGACCCGGGGCCTCGATGATCGACGGGGCCGCCTGGGAGGTGGTCTTGCCGGTACGGGTGCCCCAGATGTGCAGGAGGGTGTCCTCCCAAGAGGCGTAAAGCGTGTGCCCGCCGCGGACCATCTTGCCGATCATCACCCCCGGGACCTCGACGCCGAAGCGAGCAGCTTTGGCGCGCGCCTGCTTCTCGGTGAAGGGAGCGACGTCACGGACCGACGCCATGCGCGGGGCGGCACGGTCGTGCTTGACGACCTTCTTCGCCTTCTGATGACGCTTCCACCCCCACAGTGCGAACAGCCCGGTCAGGAACAACCCGACCGTGGCGGCCAGGACGGTCTCCGTGGTGCGCCACGGGGCCTCGCCCGTGAAGACGCCCAGGGACCGTTCCCAGTACCCGGTAGGCAGCGGATTAGCACGCGGGGTCAGGGCATGGCCGGCGCTGGCGACGACGTAGAGGATGGTCGGAACACCGACGAGGGCGAAGAGCAGAGTCAGCAGCAGGGCTTCCTCCCCGCCGCCGGCCTTGTACTTGCGGTCCAGGGAGCTCATCGTTCGCCCCTTTCCTGAGCAGCGCGGAACTTGGCCTCGTGCCACTTCTTCTCGGTGTCGTGGACCTGGGACCGGCGCTCGGTGGGGGTGAACTCCATCGAGAACGGAATCCCCGCCCTCGCGCCGACCTTGATGAAGAACTTCCCCTGGCCCGGCGGCGGGGAGGTGGTGCGATCGTCGAAGTACCATTCCCGGTTCTCGGGGTCCTGAAGCCAGGCCCGCAGCTCGGCCTCGTTGATCGTGAGCCGGTCGGTGGAGGCGTACACGTCATCGTTGGTGTACTGGATCTCCTCGTCCCCGCGGCGGTTCCAGGCCGGCGGGTCCTGCCAGGCGGCGAGCTGTTCCTGCTCGCGCATCGACAGCGGCACGGACTCGGTCAGCAGCGGCATCTCGGATTTGGCCAGGCCGCCGAGGATCTTGATCCCGCAGCGGTCCATGATGCCCTTGGCCTTCGCCCGGTCCTCCTCGCCCCGCACAGCCATGAGGTCAGACGGGGTGTGGGAGGCCATGATCTGCCCGACCCCCATCTCCCGGTTCAGACGGGTCAGCGCGTTGACCTGATCGACGATGCCGGGCCCGGCCGCCAGGGTGTTCCACAGCTCGTCAAGGATGAGCAGGAACCGCTGCCGGGCGATCACCCCGTCATCGGCGAGCATGTTGGAGGTCCGCACCGTTCCGGTGCCAACCGACCAGCACGCCAACAGCGTGGCCGCCCGCAGATCGGACTCGGACTGGGAGATCCGCGAGAGGTCGAAGACCATCGGCCTCGAGGCGTCAATC
Organism: Kocuria rosea subsp. polaris; assembly: GCF_001483755.1. GTDB lineage: Bacteria > Actinomycetota > Actinomycetes > Actinomycetales > Micrococcaceae > Kocuria > Kocuria cellulosilytica. The sequence goes on along the minus strand of NZ_LQBK01000037.1, from coordinate 26,959 downwards.
TTGTTGGTGGAGGGGCGGGCGAACATCTGCCCGAAGGCCCCGGTCCCGCACAAGGAGTTCAGCGAGGACTCCAGGCCCTCGGTGATGGCCTCGTAACGCTCATCACTGCCGCGATCCAGGGAGACCTCGCGCACCTCGACCGGCTTGTCCTTGAGCACCTGGCGCAGGTCCGCCATGACCGGGACCGTGCCGGTCTCGGTGTGGCGGGCTTCCAGGACGGTGAGGCACCGATCCAGGATCTGGTCCTCGCGCTCGTTCAGCGGCTTCTTGCGCAGGATCGCGATCAGCGACCGGATCAGGTCGAACCGTCGGGTGTGCAGATCGGCCAGCAGCTCCTCCGCCTTCGCAGCAGACAGCAGCTTGGCCGCTGCCACCGCTCCGGCGTCGTCGAGCGGGTTGATGTGCCCGACCCCGCGGCCCAGCGGGAGGACGGCCCCGCTCAGGTGCTCGATCATCGCGACGTGTTCGCCCTTGATGTCGCCGAGGACCATCGGCCACACCCCGAAGGCGGCCAGCCCGATGGCCATCCGCCGCAGCAGGGAGGACTTGCCCAGCCCCGGGTTGGCCATGATGAAGGCCGAGGGGTTGGCGATCACCCGCAGCTTCTGGAACCAGGAGATCGGGTCACAGCACACCGGCTCCCCCGAGAGCAGGTTCCGCCCCAGCGGCACGCCTTCCAGTGGAGAGCCGCCGCCCATGGGGAAGGGGAACAGTCCGCACACCTGGTAGTTGGTGCCGCGCATCTCCCGGATCGGGTGCAGCAGCTGCGCCTCCCCCAACCCCCGGCCCTTGTGACCCCGCGGGCCCGGGCGACGAGTGGAGGAGGCAGTAACCGAGGTGCTGCCGGTGCGCTTGGGCTTGGCGAACACCTTGCCCAGCTTCGTCCGGGCGAAGGCCCGGTCCAGGACGGTGGTCGAGGTGTTGCCCCGGCTGGCCGGGAGGATGATCTGCTTACGGGCCTTGGTGCTCATCAGAGGGCGTTCCTCACGGTCGAGGGCAGGGCCAGGTGATCCGGGATGACCACACCGAGGGGCAGGCCGGCGGCGAAGGTGGAGTCCTGGGCGCCGTAGGCCTCCTCCAGGCGGATCCTCGCCGAGGTGCCGAGGTTCTCGATGATGGCTTCGGCCTCATCCAGCTCGCCCTTGGAACGGACGGTGGCGGTGACGACGAGCCCGAAGTTCAACAACCCCGCCCCGTCAGCTTCCTCGGCGGCGGTGGCCTGGGCTGCGCGGGTCTCGCGGGTGTCCCGTGCGGTGGCGCGGTTGCGGGAGGAGGCGTTGAAGGTGGCGGTGTTGATATCCGTTTCCACCATCTGCGCCGCCCGGGCGGGGTCAATGGGGCGGTAGAGCAGCGTGACGCGCTTACGCACCAGTTCCGGGTTCGGGGCGATCAGGGCTTGGAGGACGTTGGCCTGGACGGTGGAGCGCGGGGGCACCGACATCGCCCAGGACTTCGACCAGGCGTTGTTGTGGTGGTAGCAGTCCCAGAAGGTGTCGGCGGCCTGCGGGCCGACCTCACTCCAGTTCAGCTCCGGGGCCACCCCCTGGGCGTGTGCCCGGTCGAAGAGGATTGCCTCGGCCGGGTCGTAGGCCACCCGGATGACCTCGCACAGCTGCTGGGCCGTGAGCGGGGCGGCCACCCCGGCCCCGGTGTCGTTGAGGGACAGGGTGAGGTTGGGCAGACGCGCCGCCAGATCATCGGCGACCTCTTCCGGCTTGCGGATCCGCCCGCCGGCCCGCACGGAGGCTTTGAAGGTCACCGCGATGTAGGCCCGGGTGACGGTGGCCCCGGTGGGCAGCATCTGCACGGTCTCGTTGATGACGTCGCGGGCGAAGGCCGGGGCGTTGTCGGCCATGCGCGCCTCGATCTTGCGGGCCAGGCGGTATCCGGAGTCCGGGGCGGTCTCGATCGTCACGGAGGCGGCGGTCAGGCCGGGCTCGTCGGTGAGCATGCCCAGCCAGTGCGCCCAGCGGTCCACCCACCGGTTGATGTGTTCCTGGTCGACCATGCCCCCGCCGTCGGGCTCGGAGGAGAACACCACGGTGTAGTGGTGTTTCTGCGGGACCTCAAGCAGGGCGAAGGGGCGGCCGTAGCCGTCGACGTGCTCGGTGATCCTGGAGCGGGCCGAGATCCCGGGCAGCTTCGTCGTGCCTGAAGGGACCCGGGACACCGGCCCGGCCCGGTAGACGATCGCCCCGGCGTAGACGGCGTTGGCCCACCCGGCGCGGCGGACGATGCGCTCGATCAGGGTGCGCCCGTGCTTGTTCTTCTGCATCGACAGGGCGATCAACACCAGGATCACCGCCTCGAAGCCCAGGGCCACCAGCCACAGGTTGAGCATCATCAGCAGAATCCCGCCGACCACCCCACCGATCAGCAGCACGGTGCCGGCAGTCGAGAGCCCGGCCAGGCCCTTGGAAGTGGGGGTGCGGAAGTTGCCGTACACCCGCGGACGGTTCTCGGTTTTAGCTTCGGTCTGCGCCATCAGGGCGGGCCTCGTTTCCGGTCTCGTTGGCGATCTGCGCCTTGAACGCACGCGCCTGCTGCTGTGCGGCCTTCCCGAGCTGTCCCGCACCGGCGGAGCCAGTCGGCCGCGCCCCGGTACGCAGCGGTGTCGCACCGGAGCCACTGCCTGGGGACGGGCTGGCCCCTGTGCTCGTTGTCGGGCGGGCCCCGCTGCCCGGTGCTGCCACACCCGCACCAGGACCCGGGGCGGGTTGCGCCCCGGTGCCCGTGGAGGGTTTTCCGGCTCCGTCGTGGCCGGGCGCGGCGACGGAGGCTGCACCTGCCGAGCTGCTGGGCGAGGTGGAGCTCCCAGCGGAGGTGCCGCCTCCGGCACTGGACTGAGTGGCCTCGGAGACGGTTTCCCCGGTCTTCTTCACCGCGTCCGCGGCCATCATTCCGGCCGCGACCGGGGCCGCGGCCGCACCAGCGGCGGCAGTGCCTGCGGTGCCAGCGGCACTCGTTCCTGTGGTCCCTGCGGCACCGGCCCCAGTCGTTCCCGTGCCCCCACTGCCGGTGGGAGCGGGGCTCGATGTGGTTGGGGCGCTGGCCTTGCTGGGTGGCTGGGCAGCGGAGCTGTCGGAGCCGAAGCCGCGCCCGGACCGGGCCAGGTGGGAGGCGCCCTGCGGGATCGCCGCGCCCATCGCCGCGATCCCCAGCGCCCCGCCGCCACCGCCGGAGGAGGACATCGAGCCCAGGACGGGGCTGAGGAAGCCGATGAGCACGGGCAGGGCGAACACGGAGGCGACGATCATCATCAGCCCGGCGGCGAACTGGATCAGCCCGCTGCCTCCGTCTTCCCAGACCCCGGTGGTGGACATCTTGATCGCCAACCCGTAGATCAACGCGGCGGCGGGCTTGTAGAAGGCGAAGGCCAGGGTCCAGGCGATGACCTTCTGGAAGAAGTTTTTGCCCGTCTCGGTGTTCAGGAAGGCGGCTGAGAGCGGCAGGATCCCGGCCATCAGGAACAGCATCCCGGTGCGCAGCACCATCAGCATCAACTGGATGAGGTTCACGATGATCGCCACGATCCCGCCGACGATGATCAGGATAACGTTGCCGCCCAACCACACCGGATCGGCCGCACCGGCGCTGGTGGCGTTGTCCAGGGCCAGGAGCTTGAGCACGTCGGTCTGGAAGTCCTCGCCGATGGCCGAGTCGATGATCTGCACGGCCAGGGCGTCGGTGCCGGCCACCAGGACGTTGAGGATCGTCACTCCCGAGGCCGTCACCACGGCCAGGGTGAGCAGGTTCTTGAGCAGGTCGCGGGCCGGTTCGGCGCGCTGGGTCCAGGCCATTTGGGCCCCGGCGATCATCACGCTGAGTGCGGCCACGGCGAGGGTGAGGTAGAAGGTCTGGTCCTGGATGAAGCCCACCGACCCGGACAGGTTTCCCGCCCGGGCGGGGACGAGGAAGCCGATCAGGCTGGTGGCCCCACCGATCAGGGCGGCCCCGGAGGCCAGCACGGTGGCCGTGTTCACCAGGCTGGCCCCGTCGCCGCGGCGGGCGTTGGTGGCCAACACGATGCCCAGGAACAGCACCCCGAACACGCACACCCCCAGCCCGATCCAGCTCGCGTAGCTCAGCAGCAGGTCGATGTAGGCGTTGAATTCCCCACGCGCCGGAGCCTGGGAGGCGGGTGCACTGTTGCTGGTGAGGTTGGCGCTGCCGATCAGAGTCCACATGGAGCCCAGGGAGGCGATCGTGTCGACCACGGCAGCGGTTACACCGTCGGCGATCTGATCCAGCGCATCACCGGCCGCTCCGGTGAGTGCGTCGCTGACTCCTTCCTTGACCTTGCAGAAGCCATCGAGTGCGAAGCACTTCTCTTCCTCAGCCATCGTGGGGTCCCCACTCGATGTACCCGTTCAGGTCTGACACCTGGCCGGAGACGGGGCCTGTGCCGCCGTTGTCCTGCAGGGCGAAGCGCCAATCGCCGTCTTGCCACATAAGGTCTGCGCTAGTGGTGATGTATGTCTTTTCGTTCCCGTCGTCTCCTGCCAATACGACCTCGACCGTGGCTCGCTCGCCCGTGTACGAAAGCAGTCGGAAGCCGGCAACCTCGACTGGGACCGTGGAAGCATCCCCCGCGGAGACCCGCTGCTGGACCTGCCCCACGGCGATGTCCTTACCGGGGCCCTCAATGGCAAGCTCGTTGAGAGTGTCCAGCAGAAGCTGGGGATCGTTGCTCGAGGCCAGCATGTTGGCGACGCTCAGTAACGCCCCTTCGGGAGTGTGGGAGTAGCAGGAGCGCACACCCGTTGACTCGTCTACGGTGCCCGGTCCGTGCTCCTCCGAGGACGGTGCGTAGATCGCGCCCAGGGCGGTCCATTCGACGTCCTCGGGGGCCTTCGTGAGCGTGGTGCCGCCGGAGGCGTCCAAACCGCACTCCGACTCCCCGCCCGCCACCGGTTCGGCGGTGGTGGCTGGCGCCGGGGCGGCCTGGGTGGGCTCTTCACCGTCGGGCCACAGCCACAGAACCACCCCCAGCACAATCAGCAACGCGACCAGGACCGCTGAGATCAGGAAGCGGGGGGCCTTCCACCAGGCGTTGTTGTCGTCGGTCTCGATCTGATCTGTCACCTGCTGCTCCTCTGATGCGGGGGGTTGGTCTTGCGGGGGCCAGAGGTCATGCCCCGGAGATGAAGGACAGGATCGAGGCGCCGCCGGAGATCAAGGCCACGGCCAGCACGATCTTGATGATCCCGGAGACCTCCTCGGTGGTCTCTCCACGGCGGGCATCGAAGGCCATCTTTCCGCCGACCACCAGCAGGCCCAGCACAGCGATGCCCAGGGCGATCCATTTGCCGACACCGACCATGCGGTTCCAGGTGTCACCGATCCCGGGAGGGGCCAGCGGGTCGGAGTCGGGCAGGGCGGCCGGCAGCGCCAGCACGGTGTCCTGGGCGGCAAGTACAAGGTCGATCATTGGGGGGTCCTCTCAGAAGTTGCTTCATCGGCTGCCTCACCGAGGGCGGTGAGGACTTTCCTCGGCTCACGGGCCATGGACTCCCAGTCCGTGGCTCCGGTGAGTCGGAGTTCTTCGATCCACGGCACCACCCAGGTGGAGGGGACACCACCGGAAATCACGCGGGTCGCTGCGGCCAGGGGTTTCGGGGTCTTGCCCGGGGTGCCGGCCACGATCACCAACCCCGCGAGCACTACCTCCGGGTGTTGCCCGGAGGCCCAGTCCTGGGCGGCACGTCGAGCTGCTTCCAACCCGCGATGCGTCTGTCGGGCGAGGAGGACAACGACAGGAGACGGTGCCTCTGGGATGGGAGAAGGCCAACGGTGATGGCATTCGACACCGCCCAGCAGCTCCCGGAATGTGGTCTCTCCCGCTCCGCCATGGGCGCCTAACCAGTACGGACCAGCGGAGGACGTGGGGAACCGTTCGAGCCGTCTGTCGCCGTCCGGTGCGGAAATACCCTGCTGGGGCGCCTGCGCCCCCCGAAGCACCGAGGGCGGTTCAGGATGGGTCTCCTCCAGGAGCGAGACCGTCTGGGCCCTCGTGCCGGGTGCGACGAACCCCGTCCACCGATTGCCCATCTAGGCTCCTAAGTTGAATCCAATGCACCGAGGTGCATCCCCGTGGGTCACCTACGGAAACGAATTGAACATGTTCAACTATAGGCGGTTTCGAGCTATGGTGTGCAACCGTAAGCAACTTTTTCCCACTTCGATGTACCGGAGCCGCCGTGATCGCCGGAGCGCTCTCCATGACTGAGTCGCTGGACAGACTCTTCAACGGGCTGCCCGAGCGACTCACCGTGGCCCAGCTGACCGAGGTTCTGGGGCTGTCCAGCACCACGGTGACCTACCGGTGGCTGAGGGATGGGCGGGTGCCAGCCATACAGCTGGGCTCGCACTGGATCATCCTCCGGGACGACGTGAAAGAGCACCTGCGTGCTCACTACAACGTCTCTCAGCAGCCCAACCTCGGAGTGGGGGAGACCGACTGATACGAAAGGCATCCCCATGGCGCAGGCGCTCGACCGTCCGCGATGCACCGCAACGATCAACGACGACGACACCGTTGAAGTCTCCATCGACGGTGTGGTGACCCCCCTGAACTCGATGGACGACGCCATTGCTCATCTAACCGAGACCGCGCGTATCTTGGATCGGCCCGTCAAGGTCGTAGCCGTCGACCCGTCTTCGGGAAGCGAACTCGAGACCTACCTGGTCGTTGGGCCTGACGGGGAGGTCTCCACCGACGGGACGGCCACCCGCCCCTCTCGGGCCGGGCGTCGAGGCAGCCGTGGGGTCAGCCTTGAGGAGCTCGTGCCCGCCGAGTCGGCCCCGGAGCCAACGCTGACCGAGCCCGAGAGTTCCTCTGTTGAAGAAGCTGACTCGATGCCTTCCACCCTCGTCGCGCCGACTCTCGAGAGCGCGTCGCAGCCCCGTCCCATGCACACGAAGCCGATGCCCTCCAGCGCCCCGGCGCTGCAACCATCGGACACGACAGTCTGGGACATCGATTCCGCCCCCAGTTTCATCGCCACCGACAGCTCCCTGACCGACGCACCAGCCACCCACGGCTGGCGCGGAATGCTCAATCGCATCGGGCTGCACCTGCCCCCCGGGCCTGGGGAAGTAGCCGAACGAGAAGACCTGGCCGCGGTCTCACGGCACTGGATCGGCTCCCGCACCATCGCGGTCGTCAACCAGAAGGGCGGTGCCAACAAGACCCCCACCGTTGCCCTGCTCGCCGCCCAGTTCGCCCGCCACGGCGGGGCCGGCGTGCTCGCCTGGGACAACAACGAAGCCATGGGCTCCCTGGGCTGGCGCACCGACGGCGCCGGCCACGACTCCACCGCACTGGACCTTCTCCACCACGCCAATCACTTCCTCACCGCCGAAGCCAAAGCGGCCGAGCTGGCCGCCTTCGTCCACCACCAAACCCAGGATGCCTACGACGTCCTCCGCTCCGACGAATCGCCGTCCAACACCCACGAAATCACCGGGGCCGAGGTGGACGCCCTGCACCGGGTCGCCGAGAAGTACTACCGGCTCGTCATCATGGACAGCGGCAACTCCACCCGGGGCGAGAACTGGGCGCACATGATCGCCCACACCGACCAGATCGTCATCGCCACCACCACCGAGTCCGACAAGGCCCAGGGCGGAGTCAACGCCCTCAAAGCCCTGCACGCCGGAGGCCCCCATGCCGGGGAACTGGCCCGCAATGCCGTGGTGGTCATCTCCGAGCTGATGCCCTCGCACAGCACCAAGGCCCACGCCATCGCCCAGGAGTACGCCCCGTTCGTGCGTGAGGTGGCCATCGTCCCCTTCGACCCACACCTGGTGCAGGGCCGCATTCACCACCGACAACTGCGCCCTGCCACCCGACGGGCCTGGCTGCACGCCGCAGCCCTGGTCTCACAAGGCTTCTGATGGCCGGACCCCGCCCCCGAACCCTCGGCGGCGCGGCCCTGCTGCTCCTTGGACTGCCGGTGGGCATGACCATGGCTTTGACCATGCTCGTGGCCACCCTGGCCGAGGATGAAGACGCCGCGGGCTTGTCCACCAGCTGCACGGCCACCGCCGTCGGCACCAACGAGAAGGCCAATGTGGTGTCCGTTCCCAACGGCTGGGGGCCGCTCGTGGACGCGGCCGCCGACCAGGCCGGACTGTCGGCCAGTCTGGTCGCCGCGCAACTGGCGCAGGAGTCCAGGTGGAACCCGGACACCACCAGCCCCGTCGGCGCCCAGGGCCTGGCCCAGTTCATGCCCGCCACCTGGACCACCCACGGCAACGGCGGCAACCCCTTCGACCCCGAAGACGCCATCGCTGCCCTGGGCCGCTACATGGCAGCCCTGAAAAGCCAAGTTCAGCCCATCGCCGGGGACGATCCGGACGAGCTCGTGCGCCTGACCCTGGCCGCCTACAACGCCGGACCCGGTGCGGTGCAGCAGCACCACGGCGTCCCGCCCTACCCGGAGACCCAGCAGTACATCGAGAAAATCCTCGACGGCGCCCAGGGGAACTTCTCCGTCGGCTGCAAGGCTTCTACCGGTGCGAGGTCCTGGGGCGGCGACCTCGGCGACGGGCAATGGACGACCCCGTTGCCCGGCGGTGTCTTCACCTCCGGGTACGGCGGCCGCGCCCTGGCCGGTGTCCCGTCCTGGGCCAACCAGCACGTGGGCGTGGACATCGCCACCCCTGGGGCCGGCAACGGCAGCGGCGGAGTCGTCGTTGCCCCCACCAGCCTGCGAATCACCGGGTTCAACGCCACCGACGGCTGCGTCATCGCCAAAGAGAACGGGCCCGACCCCGACTTCGGCTTCGCGTTCTGTCACCTGCACTCCTGGGATGTGACCAAGGGCCAGAAGCTCAAACGCGGGGACATCATCGGCGTCGAGGGCAACCGTGGACGCTTCGGCATGGCCACCCACCTGCACTTTGAGATCTACAAGCCCGGCGCCCCCGATCTCGTCTTCCCCTACCAAGGGCACAACCTCGACCCCGAGTCCATCCTCAAAGAGAAAGGTGCGTGGCCGAGATGATGCGCCACCCATTCAGCCTCGCCGCAGCACTGCTGCTGTGCGCGGTGCCGCTTGCCGCCTGTGACTCGCCCAGCGAGGCCCAGCAAAGTTCCCCAGAAGCCATTGTCTCTACCGTGCTGCCACAGCTGGGCGAGGGAACTTTCGCCACCCCGGACGACGCTGAGCGCACCGACGTGGATTCCACTGCCGAGGTCGTCGCCCTGATGCTCCACCTCTGGGACACCACCATCGATCGCACCGAGACCGCTGCCGCGGTCCGGGCCAAGCCGCTGATGTCCGCCGACTGGGCCGCGCATCAGGTCGAGCCCGAACGCAACGCAGCAGGTGCCCCGTGGCTCGCGGCCGCTGAGCACCAGGGGTACAGCGCACCCACCATCGTCCCCGTCCGCGGCGACGTCAATCAGGACGTCGCTCCGGACAAGGCCATCCGCGCCTACACCGTGGAATGGACCTGGAATACCCGCGACGGGGCCACCGTCCACGAAACGGGTCGTCGGCAGGTCACCCTCTACCTCGAGGAGCACGACGGCCAGTGGGAAGTCGTCGGCCATCAGTCCCGCGACATGAGCAAGACCCAATAAAATTTGATCCCACACCACGTCGGTGGGGAACAATCCCACGCCGGCGTCGGTCAGGACAGCAGGAACCTGGCCCGGTACGGCTTCCATCCGAATCTCACTTCACCTCACCGTGGAATCGTGCATCTGATGCAGGAAATCACCGCTCACCAGCGGCCCAGCAACACCCTGGTGAATCATCTGATGCACACTGCAATTTCGCCGGCCGCGGTACGTCGCGGAACTGCTATGGAATCGGCCCGACGGGAGCTCCACCAGATGCGAGAACTCCCGTAGGTTTTTGTCCGGTAATTATTGTTATGTAAATTCATTAGGACAACTGCCCGATAAGCGGTGTCCATGACCGACCGGCACCTGCACAGTGGCACCCCCGGATCTCGGCTGTACCCGCTCACGGGCAAGTCAGATCAACGTCATCTGATTGCGCGGCAGTCCCGTCGGTGGTGTGCTCGCCATGGGTTTGTACGCTGTGGCCAATGCCGCACCGTAGGAGGAGAACCTGTGCCTGTGTGGATTTGTCGATCGTGTGGTGTGGAGCATGCTCTGACGGCCCAGCCTCCGAAAGGCTGCGCAATCTGCGCGGACGACCGGGAGGACAAGGTGCTCCATGGCCCGCGGTGGACGACTCTGGAAGAGCTGCGGAGGGCGGGCCATGAGACCCGGTTCGAGCAGCTCGAGCCGGACCTGTACGGAATCCGTGTCGTTCCCCGTTTCGGGATCGGCCAGCGTGCCCTGTTGTTGCGTACTCCGGCTGGGAGCCTGCTGTGGGATCCGACCGGCTTCCTCGATTCGGCCGCGATCGAGCGGGTGCAGGAGTTGGGCGGGGCCGCCTTCATCATCGCCAGCCACCCGCACATGTACGGGGTGCAGGTTGAATGGTCCCGCGCCCTGGGCGGGGTTCCGGTGATGGTGGCCGAGGCCGACCGCCAATGGGTGCAACGCGAGGATCCGGTGATCAGCTCTTGGTCAGGGCAGCGGCAACTGCTGCCCGGAGTGAGGTTGCACACCTTGGGTGGGCACTTTCCCGGCAGCGCTGTGGTGCACTGGGAGGCCGGGGCTCAGGGCCGCGGCGTGCTGCTGGCCGGCGACACGCTCTACGCCAACCCGGACGGGCGGACGGTGGCGTTCATGCGCAGCTACGTCAATCAGTACCCGCTCTCGGCGGCCGTGGTGCAACGGATCGCGGCGGCCGCCACGGCCCTGGAATTCGACCGGCTCTACAGCAACACCGGGGGCGCCATCGAGGCCGGGGCCCGGGACGCAGTGGCACGCTCCGCCGCCCGGCACGTGGGGTGGGTCCGCGGGGACCACGACCATCTGACCTGAACCCGAACCGGCAGGTTCACGGCCTAGGGTGTCCAGGCCTGCTGCAGAACCTCATGAACGGCGACCAGCGCGACCATGCGGCGACCGCCGCCTCCCGGGACTCCCTGCAAGGGCCGGCCGCTAACCGGACTTGCGTAAGGCCGCGGTGAGCTGGACTGCTCCGAGGCCTCGCCTGCCGTGCGCACCCACCGTGGCCGTCACTGTGTCTGAGTCGAATGACCTGGGGTGATCCCCAGCGACTGCAACTCGCGCCTGCGCTCTTGGAGCTGCGCTTCCATCCGAGCAGTCCACAGGCGCGACTGGTGCTCAAAGTTCGCTACGAACCCGATAGCCAGTAGCACCACCCCAGCCACCAGCAGAGCCATCGAGGCCGGATCCGGCATTTGATCGACTTTAACGGACAGCCACAGCCCGGCGGCGGCCACCACGGCCGCAGAACCGCCGACACCAGTAGTCACCGCGATCAATGCGCCTGCCATTAGAGGCCCTCCTCGAGCTCGAACTAGACTTTAGTCTATTTCATACACTCCAGTAACTTGATATGTCAACAACCATGGATTAATGGGCGCGATGGTCCACGATCACTGGAATAGCGGGCCTCGTGTCTGAGTTGTGGTCGATGCCAGCACCCCCTTCCTGCTCAAAGGAGCACGCACCAGACCATGGCCACCGATTACGACGCTCCGCGCTCCCGGCCCGAGGACGAGCCGGCCAACGAGTCCCTGGAGGCGATCCAGGTCCAGCGCAGCGCCGCCACCCAGACCGCGGTCATCGACGCCGAGGACTTCGACACCGCCGAGGGCATCGACCTGCCCGGGGCGGACCTCTCCCACGAAGAGCTCACCGTGGCCGTCGTCCCGGAGCAGGCCGACGAGTTCACCTGCGGCTCCTGCTTCCTGGTCCGCCACCGCTCCCAGCTCGCCCGCCAGAAGAACGGAACCAGCTACTGCACCGACTGCGAGGGCTGAGCTCCGCAGGCCATTGATGGAACACACGGCTCAGGCCCCGGGCGCGCGATGCGCTCGGGGCCGGAGTCGTTGCCCGTCCACCAGTCAGACGGGCCGAGCGGTGGAAGCTAGTTCTTCGCCGTGGCCGGGCGCCGGCGCCCCAGGACGGTGCGGGGGTTGAGCTTGTCGGTGTAGGCGATGGAGCCGTAGCGGAACAACTGCACCGCCACCCGCAGCACCAGGATCCCGAACACGAACAGCTCGGCGATGACGATGCCGGCGGTGAGCGGGTCGAGGGTGCCGAAGCCGTTGCGCAGCATCGCGGTGACCGGGGCGGTGAGCGGGAAGAACGTGAAGACCTGCACGATGAGCGCATCGGGGTCGGAGATGGTGAGGCTGATGGCGTAGAAGGGGATGAACATGGAGAAGATCAGCGGCCCGAAGATCACTCCGGCGTCCTTGGCGGTGGGCATGATCGCCCCGATCGCCACCAGCACCCCCGTGAACAGCACGAACCCGCCGATCAGCAGCAACACCGCCACGACCATGGTCCCCGCATCCAGTGGCAGCCGGCTCAAATCCAGGTCGGGGATGTTCATCCGGTCGCGGAAGAAGACGTAGCCGATCACCACCGGGGCCAGCAGCACCAGGATCTGCACGGCCCCGACGGCGAAGACGGCCAGGATCTTGCCCAGCACCAAGGTCGTGGGGTTCACGGTGGTGAGGATCATCTCGGTGACCCGGTTCTCCTTCTCCTCCAGGGTGGAGTTGAGCATCTGGTTCGACAGCATCACGATTACCAGGAAGAACACCACCAGTAGCCCCAGCGGGGCGATGGCCTCGGTGAACCCGCCGGTGACCTCCCCGTCGCGGAAGATCGTGGACTCCACCTCCAGATCCCCGGCCGCGGCCGCGGCCAGACCCGGGTCCCCGATCTGGGCCTGGGCGGCGGTGGTCAGCAGGGATGCGGCGACGGCCTCGTAGGCCCCGTTGTCGAAGAGCCCCCGGTCTGCCCCGGTCACTTCGATCGGCTCGGCAGCCGGATCGACCGGGTAGGCGAAGTAGGCGTCCAGTTCTCCCGTCTGTACCGCCTCGATCGCCGCATCGGGGTTGGTGGCAACTTCGCCGCCATAAGCGGCAGCCAACTCGTCCGGGATGGTCCCGGAAGGGTCCGTGTAGGCGAAGGTGAGCTCGGCCTCGGCCTGAGCCTGGGAGGAGTTGCTGATCGAGGTGTTGGAGGTGAAGGACAGGGCGAAGATGATCGCGATGACCGCCGGTACGGCCAGGACCGCGATCCAGAACCCGCGCTTGCGCACGGTCCGGAGGAACTCGAACCCGACGACCGTGGAGAGGTTGTGCTGTCCCATCAGGCCCCCACCCCCGCCGTCTCGGGTTGGCTGGCGTCCTCGAGGCTGTCGGCGCCGTAGACGCGGATGAAGATCTCCTCCAAGGAGATCCGGGCGGCGCTGAAGCCGCTGACCGGGACACCGGCGCCCACGAGCTCGGTGAGCACCGTGGTCTCATCGGCACCCGGGGCCGGGGCGAGATCGGACACCTGCCCCTCCCCTGCCGGGCGGCTGCTCATCACGGTGTAGTGGTGTGAATTTGGTACCACACCGGTGTGGGTCACCCGGTAGGTAGTGCCGCCGAACTGCTCCTGCACCTCCCGCACCGTGCCGTAGGCGTGGGAGGTGCCGTCCTTGAGCAGGATCACCCGATCACAGAGCCGCTCGACCTCTTCCATCTGGTGGGTGACCATCACCACCGTCGCCCCGGCCTTTTGCTGGTCTTCGATGATGTCCATCAGCAGCCGGCGGTTGACCGGGTCGAAGCCCTTGGTCGGCTCGTCCAGGATCAGCAGTTCCGGGGTGTTCATGATCGTCACCCCCAGCTGCACCTTCTGCTGCTGACCCCCAGAAAGCTTGTCCAGGCGGGTGGCTGCTTTGTCGGCCAGCCCGACGCGTTCGAGGTATTCCAGTGACCAGGACCGAGCCGCCTGTTTGTCGAGGCCTTTGAGGCGGCCGAAGTAGGCCATGGTCTCGAGCACCGGTTCCTTCTTGTACAGCCCTCGCTCCTCCGGCAGGTACCCGAGCCGGGCCCCGTCGGCAGGCGCGAAGGACTTGCCGTTGATGTGCAGGGTCCCCGCGGTGGGCTGATAGATCCCCAACAACGCCCGCAGGGTCGTGGTCTTCCCGGACCCGTTAGAGCCCAGGAACCCAAAGGTCTCCCCCGCGTGCACATCGAAGGACAAATCCTCGATCACAGTGGAGTTCCCGAAGATCATCCGGAAGTCGTCAATGTGGACCAGCGGCTCACTCATGGTGTTCTCTTTCGCATACGCCCAGCCTACGGAGGCGCCGTCCACCGCCGCCGGACCCCTGTCTCTGGCACCTCGAGGGAATGCGGGTGCCGAGTCCGCGCTGTCCGAGATGCCTCGGCACCCTCCCCCCTGCTCGGTCGTCTACCCCAGCGGTGGTGGGGGCGTCCCTTCGCCCCGGGACACCGCGTTCTCCCCCGGTGACCCGCAGTCGGCCTCCTCGCACCGATAGCTGGTGACAGCAGGCTGCTACGGGGCCGCACGAGAGCCTGTGGCGGTGACGTTCTTGCGGTGGGCCGTCACATCCGCTGCCTGTTCGCTTTGGTGACCAGCCGGTAGGAAGATGAGAGACGCCTCGATCCCCCGTGCCGGGTACCTCCGTGATCCCCGAGATGACCCGACCCCTCCCCCAGGAGCGACATGCCCCTCCACCCTCCCGTCTCCCGCCGCGCCCGCGGCCGCACCGCCGCTGCCTGGACCTCGGCGGCCATGGCCCTGGCCCTACTCACCGGCTGCACCAGCGCCCCGGCCGACCCCGGTGGCAGTCCCGCCACCGCTGCGAGCACAGCAGCTCCCTCCCCCACGGCTTCCAGCGCGTCTGCGGAGCCCACGACCACTCCGACGCAGGCCCCGGCCGCGCCCGCGGCCGCCTCCTCCGAGGCCTTGACCGCGCTCAACGAGTTGAAGGTCGCCGCCCGGGGCACCATGTCCGACTACGACCGTGACGGCTTGTTCGGCGGGTGGATCGACGCCGACGGCGACTGCGAGGACACCCGCCAGGAAATCCTCAACCGTGACCTCGACGACGTCGTCTCCGCCGACGGGTGCAAGGTCGACTCCGGGGTCCTGGACCCGGACCCCTACACCGACACCACGATCGACTTCGTGCGAGGGCCGGCCACCTCCTCCGACGTGCAGATCGACCACGTGGTCTCACTCGGCAACGCCTGGATCACCGGGGCCCGCAACCTCTCCCAGGACCAGCGCGTGGAGCTGGCCAATGACCCGCTGAACCTGCTGGCGGTGGACGGGCCGACCAACCAGGCGAAGTCCGACAAGCCCGCCAATGAGTGGCTGCCGCCGAACGTGGACTTCCGCTGCGAGTTCGTCGCCATCCAGATCGCGGTGAAGGCCAAATACGAGCTGTGGGTCACCGCCCCGGAGAAGACCGCGATAACCGAGGTGCTCGCCGACTGCGAAGGCCAGGAAGTCCCGACCACCGCGGTCCTCGCCAACATCGACGCCAACGCCCCGGCCCCGGTCGAGAAGGCACCCAAGCCGGCACCTGCCCCGGCGCAGAAGGCACCCGAGCCGGCCCCAGTGGCGCTCGAGCCGGTCGTCCCCGAGCCTGCCCCCGTGGCTCCGGCCCCAGTCGCCCCCGCTCCGAAGCCCGAGCCGGTGCCCGCCGCGCCGGCTGCTCCGGCCGGCCCGACCGGCGGGTTCGCCAACTGCGCCGCGGCCAAGGCCGCCGGTGCGGCTCCGCTCTACGCCGGGTCCCCGGGCTACGCCCCCAAGCTCGACCGTGACGGCGACGGCGTGGCCTGCGAGAGCTGAGCGGCTCCCCCATCAGCACGAAGCCCCGCTTCACCTCGTCCCGGCAGGGATCCGGAGGGCGGGGCTTCGCCGTGTCCTCGGCCGGTACTCAGGAGCTCCAAGAGTCCCCGGGCTGCCTGGGCCGGCCAGCGGTGAACGCCTCACGCACCGCGGACTGCTGTCGTTCGACAGGGGCGGTCTCGGCGTCAGCGATCACCGTGACGAACGCCTTGGTGTCCTCCACCAGGGAGGTGATCTTCTCAGGGTTGTCCACGGCCCAGCTGTAGGCGGTGGCGTAGTCGACGGGCTGGCCGGCAGCCACCACGGCACCGCCCTCGGTGATCTCCACGGACACGGGGTGAGCTCCTCTGCAACGCCGGACTACTGGTCAGCTCGAGCGTAGCCAGCCCACCGGCACCGATTCCGGGCGCCACGCGCTCGCGCGAGGCAAGACCGGCAATTGCCGGCCTAGCGAGGACAGCGCAGACGCACGCCCCACGGGGTTAAGGGTGCAATTCAGTTCGGTGTGGGCGATCCTGGCGGCTCCTGACGACATGGAGGCCGTCCCCGGGATGGGCGCACCCGACACTCTGATCGCCGGCCGTTCTTACTTCGCCCAGACCCCGAGCTCGTTGCCGCTGGGATCAGCGAAGTGCAGTCTCCGGCCGCCCGGGAACGTGTACGGCTCCTGGATGATGCGTCCACCGGTTTTGACGATGGCCCGCTGCGTTGCCTCCAGGTCCTCCGAGTAGAGCAGCACGAAGGGACCTCCACTCGGGCGCGGCTCGGCAGCCGCCAGCAGTCCTCCTACTTCGGCGCCGTCATCGTTTGAGGACGCGATGTCAGCGTATTCGGGACCGTAGTCGACAAGTCTCCACTCGAATGCCTCGGTGTAGAACGCTTTCGCCGCGTCGAGGTCGGTGACGGTCATTTCAATGTAGTTGAGCGAGTGATGGCGGGGCTGCGGTGTCATGGCGGAATGGTTGCCGTGGGGCAACGGCACCCGACAGGCGACCTACTCCAACGCCTTCCGTCCCGGCCGTCAGGGACTTTCAGCCCAGCACGGACCACGGCTCTACCCGGTACGTGGCCCTGGGCGGTGGGAGCCATAACTGCTGAGATGCTGGCTGATCCGGTGGCCTGGTCAGGCCGTCAAGCCCCGATCCGTACACAGCTTCGCTTCCTGGAACCAGTCAGCGCCGTCGTAATCGCCCCTGACAGCCTCATCGTAGCGAGCGGAATAGCTCTGGTGTCCATGATCCCAGGGGACTGACGCAGTTCAGGAGAGCAACTGCGAAGGCCGCATGGTTCCCTGAGCGGGGTAGGCACTCCTGCAACGCGGAATGTGCAACACCGACGCCACGGGTAAGACCACCTCAGAATATTGGCTGTGGAAGGAGTCATATCAGCTTGGGAGGAGGAGGCAGTAACGCCCCAGTAACGCCCACGTCGAGATGGTGTCCTCCAGGTTAGTCGCCCAGGTGCAACAGTCGCCCCACCACAAGGCCAGTCGCGCCTGAGTGCTTAACGCGTGAGGTTACGTGAAGGTAGTCGTGGTCCCCGCCAATGGAAATCGTGTGCGTCGATGAAATGAGAAACGGGCTTCTCGTCGTCGGAAGGCAGAGAAGCTGGCGGATAAATCTCCGAAGTCGCCAATAAGGAGCCAGCGGATGTCTAAATCTGAGCAGCCAACAACAAATGCGAGTGCGTTAGCGCACCGGACAATGGCACGAGATAGTCGAGAAGGTGACGTGCCTGACTTAGCGTCCGAAGCTCTGGGTGCGTTTCTTGCCCAAGCAGGCTCGTTGACGTTGCAGGATCGCCAACTGATCGTCGATCAGGCGCTGCTCCTGGTCGAATCGAACTACGTGCATTTGCCGTTGAAGGAGGCGATGCACGCGGCGAACCCGGTGCGGCGCCTGCAGCTGCTGCGCACGAGGCTGGATCGGCAGACGGACTCGACGATGGATCCGGAGTGGTTGTTTCACGGGCAAATGTCGAGCATCTTTCACTCGGTGCGTGACCTACATACCAACTATCTACTCCCGGCGCCCTTTGCTGGCCGTATCGCCTTCCTGCCGTTCCGGATCGAAAAAGCCTACGACTCCGGTGCTGACCACTACATTGTCACGGAGATCATGGGAGGGGTCCACGCCGAAGGTTTCGGCGTGGGCGCGGAGATCACTCATTGGAACGGAACACCGATCGCACGCGCTGTGGCGGTGAACGGCGCCCGCTTCGCGGGCAGCAATGAGGCGGCGAATCTGGCACGAGGGCTTGATTCACTGACGTTACGCCCGCTGATCATCCAGCTCCCGCCGGAGGAGGAGTGGGTAATCGTGAGTTTTGTTGGCAGCGACGGAGTGGCTCGTGAGTGGCGCGTTCAATGGCAGGTCGCGACCAACTTGCCGCCGGCTACCGACCACGATGCGGTGAGCGTAGAGGCCACCTCGATGGGTCTGGACCTAGATTCCGACGAGAAGTCACGCGCAATGAAATTGCTGTACCGCCCCGATGTCGTGAGCCTCGAAGATGGGCAGAGCTCAGCTGAGTTAACTGAGCCGGTGGCAGCGGCGGACGCTGACATCGCGACCACCATGCCAGGAGTGGTGCGAGCACGGGCGGTGAGCACCACAAGCGGGACATTCGGGTATGTGCGGATATTCACCTTTAACGTCCCGGATCCGGTGGCTTTTCGCGACGAATTCGTACGCTTGATCGGACAGTTGCCCCAGAATGGGCTGATCGTCGATGTACGGGACAACGGCGGCGGACATATTTATGCCGCGGAGTTCCTCCTGCAGACCCTGACTCCGAAGGCGATATTCCCCGAACCGGCGCAGTTCCTCAGCACGGGGCTCAACCTTCGGATTGTTCGCCGGCACAAAGATAACCCGACGGGTCAGATCGATCTAGGGCCATGGTACGAATCGCTGGAGCAGGCCACCGAGACAGGGGCGACTTACTCGGCTGCGCACCCCATCACGCCTGCAAGCGGGGCGAACGAGATCGGTCAGACCTATCACGGGCCGGTGGTAATGATCACCGATGCCCGTTGCTACTCGGCGACGGATATCTTCGCCGCCGGGTTCGCGGACCATCAGATAGGAAAAATCCTTGGAACCGACGACAACACCGGCGCGGGTGGGGCAAACGTCTGGGCCCACAGTTTGCTGGCCCAGCTGCTAAAAATCCCAGATCCAGCGGACGCCGACTCGCCCTACCGCGCGCTTCCCAACGGCGCGAACCTCCGGACGGCTATTCGCCGAACGCTACGGGTCGGTGCGGCGGCGGGAACCCCCGTCGAAGACCTTGGGGTCCGGCCGGACACGACCCACCGGATGACACGCAATGATGTGCTCAACGGGAACGTCGACCTGTTGGCTGCAGCAGGGCAAATACTGGCGTCGATGCCAGCGCGTCGACTGGAGGTAGTTGTCGGAGACCCGACCGGTGGTGTGGCCACCGTGGACCTGACGGTCGCCGGAATCGACCGCATCGACCTCTACCTGGACACCCGCCCCCGGACCTCCCAGGATGTGACAGACGGCGGCGTCCATCTGACCGTCGCGGACGTGGTACCGGGACAAAGACTAGGCGTCTACGGCTTCGCCGCCGGGGAACTCATCGCAGCACGCGCGGCAACCATCTGATCGTTTGTTACCCTGACATCATTATCGGCCTTTTGCCGGAATATCCACAAATCTGTCGCCAGCGAGACCACGAATGCTGCAGTTCGCATTCCGGCAGGGAAACAGGACAAGGTACAAGCTCACGAAGAACGTTCTCGAGACAGCCCTGGAAGCTGAGCTAACCGAGCACCTCGGGCACGACCACGGGCAGGCACCGATCGCGGTCAACATGCGCAACGGGACCCGAATGAAGACCGTGCTGACCGAGATCGGCCCGGTCGAGATCGAGGTGCCCCGGGACCGGGACGGGTCCTTCGAGCCGGTGATCGTGCCCAAGCGCAAGCGGCGCCTGGACGGGATCGACCAGATCGTGCTCTCGCTGTCGGCCCGCGGGCTGACCACCGGGGAGATCTCGGCGCATTTCGAGGAGGTCTACGGCGCTAAGGTCTCCAAAGACACCATCTCGAAGATCACCGAGAAGGTCGCCGGCGAGCTGGCCGAGTGGTCTTCGCGCCCGCTGGACCCGCTCTACCCGGTGCTCTTCGTCGACGCGATCGCCGGTGTTGGTCCGCGACGGGCAGGTGCGCAACACCCCGTTCTACGTCGTCATGGGCGTGACCGTGCACGGGGAACAACGCGACATCCTCGGGATCTAGGCCGGTAACGGATACGCTTCAAGCGACTCGGGGTCGCTACGACCGCACCACAACCACGTTGCTCTCGCGGCTGGTGCTGCTCGCCGTCGCGCTAACCAACCTCCGCCGCCTATGCCGGACGACCGGGTTATAAGATCAGGTGTCATTTGGCCGAAGGCGGACCGGGGAAGCCTTGAGCCCGGACATGGGACCAGCTCTCAAAGAGGCCCGCGAGGTTAGGAGAAGGCCCGGAACCAAGTTCCTGAGCTACTACACCACAGTAATTCCGGAATTCCCGCAAAGCCGCGATCTCGTCCCCCAGCGTCAGATGCCCTCGCACCAGAATGCTCACGGCGCTCTCCCTTAACGGGTCAAGTCGGTGCACGGTACGGGCCAGTTGGAGTGCTCGGCGAGGGTCGCACTGGTCGAGGGCAACAAGGGCATGCATTTCGAGGAAGTCGAAATATTCCTCTCTCAGCTTGTCTGCCTCGGACACGACCCAGTCCTCACACCACCCGGGCAACAGCTCGATGCGGGAGCGGTCCAGCAACCACCGCTCCTCCAAACTGGATAAGACGGAGGACGCCGGCCGATCCAGGACCTGCCGTAGCCTGTGCAAGTCGACGTCCACGAATTCGCTGAGACTGAGGTCGGTGTCGTGGCACACCACTGCTCCAGGCAGTCGGCGGGAAAGCGCGAAGACCGTCGCTCGGAGGCTTCCCTGGGCATGAAATTCCGTGCATTCGGGCCACAGTAAACCGTTGAGAAATCTGCGAGAACGGGTACCGTGCACGGCCAACGCCGCCAGCAGACGTTCCTGCCGGCGACCCACCTGGACGCTGTATCCCCGGACGGACGCGCTCCACCGTCCGAGCAACTCAATTCGAATGACGTTTTGATCATCCAAGGACTAAACCCCGCTCTGACTAGCCGGTACACCGACTCGGGCTCACAGACATATTGAGGGCCACTCCGCCCGCAAGTCAACGAAATGTCATGGGCCCGCGACGGCATGTCTTACATACAACGATGTGGTTGCGATCCAGGGTCTGCCATGTCTTTCACGCTTACCCGTGCATGTATCGCCTCGCCATTGGTTGGTATTGCTGGCCGCCAACCAACTAAATCCTCCATAGCCCTCCCTATATGTAGCCAATCATGAGGTTGGTCGCAGACGGCTGCCCACCGGATGCCCACCGAATGCGCTACTGGAGTCCTTCGATGTTGTAGTGCTCGATCTAGAAAATAAAGGCCGCGGTGCGTAAGTACTTGCCGAAGTGAACTTGCCGGTAAGCTCAGGCATTAACGGTCATTGCCCGCTCGATTTGGAAAATGACGCGGGCGGCAAAGTAGGACGCGGCCCCGGCCAGGAATCTCGTGCAGGCGTAGCTATCCTTATCGCCACAATATCCATATACGCAAGCCTCAATGGGGCATCGACTATTGAGTGGACGTAGTTAAAACCAACCCGAGTGCTGCTGTCCCGAGCGATATTACCGCCCCCACGACCACCGGCATGCCATCCGTACCCATAGGCAATAAGAGACTGCATGAACATAGGCACAGTAACGTAAGGACGTAAATCTAGGTGCCGTTGAAAACAAGACCCATAGACACTCATACTATTTATATCCGATCTCACCACTAGGGCGAGACCGTAGAAAGTTGAGAGAAGTACATGACTAATATAATTATTGAAATTATGACCGAATTTAGTGAGGCTTTCATCTCTATCGTTATGCTTGTTTTCACGGTGACGCTTGGGGTCTCCTGAGAATCTATGCCGCAAAGGAATATCAAGTCATAAATTTTAGTAGACGGGGAGGGCTGTCAGTCCATTGGCAATGGACTGACAGCCCTCCGTATAAAAATATTTGCACCTATATGCATTTCTCTTCATAGGTTCTCCGATTAAGCTACTAGCATCAATTAGGACGCTGGCTAAAATGCCCAGAGCAATAATAGCGGCCGTGGTGTGAAAAAGAATCAAATTCATGGAAAACTCAAAAAAGCCACAAGAAAAGCTCAGCCCCGAAGCTAAACAAATATTTATAAAGGCATCATTCTGGCGTCAAAGATTCGCAGAAAATAAGCAAGAAGAAACGGACGTTCTTGTGCGAACGACGCGTCCACTATCGGCACCTGACGATGTGCTCATTTTCAAGTCAGTCGGGGCAACGGTGCGAACAATTGCGAGCGACATCCTTACAGCGTCTATTCCCTCGAGTCAACTCCAAGAGCTAGCTAACCTTGAGATCGTTAAATTCATCGAGGTCAGCCGCCCCCTCCCGTCTGAGTCAATGCACGCTGACGATAATCCAAAAGCCAGCACATAGGCATGACGTCACGTAGATCGGGTGCATGCTCGACGGGCAAAATGCCCACTGTGGCGAAGTGTTATCGTTTCCTACTCTGGCCAGAATAACTTTTGGAGATTCACGGAAAACTACCCCAAGCAATTATACGGTAATGCTGCCGTAGATAATCGAGGATTACATTGCCGCGTATACTCAAATCAGTTCCGTGGCACTTTGCAATTTATTATATGCAGTAAGCTATGGTTGGCGATACAAATGGCCTTGCACTCACACCTAAGGTGCAGGTGTTATGCAGAAATTTGCCCGCGACCGGTACGACGGTAGAGGCATCGATTCATTCCTCTGGAATAGGGGCAGACTCAGCGCTATATCCAGGATAGATGACGCCTCCAGGTGTTACCGCTCCGGAGCTAGCGGGATTCGTCACCATGTAGTCTTTCGTTTGTCCGTCCATTGTGATCCGAATGATATCGTAGTAAATAAAGACAGTAACGACCCCCTCATTATTACCGTACAATGTGAATTTAAGTTGATATGAGAGTTTTTTAGTACTGGATTTTTCAAAAATACTTTTCAAATTTTGATTGTCCGACGAACTCACATAATTGCGGAACCATTCTTCCGCAGGAACAGTCGATGTCAATTTATATATTTGGAAAATATCGTTATAGTCGTATCCAAAATACGTTCCATTAATGTCACCAGTTGTGACCCCGCCGGAAATTAGCACCGGCACGGTGGAACTTGTAATAGGCCGCTTGCCTCGATATACTTGTAAGGCGCCAGAGGTTTTCTCTATCAGTGCAGCGATACTTGAATTTTCAAGCGGGTCACTAATTGGGGTATTTCTCTGATTTCTACCTAGTGCTATACCGCAGCGTAACTGCTGCAGCTCCAGCGTCTCGGGCAGTATGAGTCTTTCATTTGTTGACAGCATGTCTTAGATTTTCCTTTTTGCCGTTCCCGTACTGCTAGCGTGCCCCTCCTATTTGCTTTACCTCAGCTAAGTAGTAGGTGGAAGGGGAGGTGGCAGGGCATTATTTTATCGATCATTCCTGATAAGTGTCATTTTTGGAATAGCGGGCAATCCGGCCTCTGACAATATCAACTTCCCTTCGAAGTTCGTTATTCTCATTGCGAAGCGCATAAAGTTCAGCCTGGACTTCGTCGCTCAGCTGGCGGCTGCTCCCGAATGCGTCGAGCTTGCCTGCTCCCCAATCGTTGTTGGGTACGTTGCCCGTGAAATTGTCGTCGCGCGCCGCGCCTACCAGCCGATTAATAACTTCCCGCTGAGTGAGGGTCGGCGACGCTTGGAGCATAAGTGCAACCGCCCCGGCCACATGTGGACTCGCCATGCTCGTGCCCGACATACTGATGTATTGCATATCCGACGAGCTGGCACCGGAGTTGGCGGATAGGATGGCCTGTCCTGGCGCTGCTATCGTCGGCGCAGACCGTCCGTCACGGGTTGGACCCCGACTGGAAAACGTCGAGAGGTTTCCTGTGCCAGAACCTTTGGTGATGTAACTTCCGACCGTAATCACCTCGGTGCTGGTTCCAGGAATAGAGATAGTGACCTTGTCATTGCGGTATTCCCCGATGAATTCTGGAACCGTTGTGCCGCGCTCGATCCAGCCGTGCCAAACACCGTCGACCACCGAATCCCCTATGAGCTTCACCGTCCAGGTGCCCGATTCCACAGACGGTGCCGCACCAGGGTGTAACTGGACGTATATGCGATTGTCGCCGTTGTTTGGATAATTGACGACAGAGTCGACAAAGACGCGGTTTCCATTGTCCATGGCAAGCGTGGCGCTCGTGCCTGGGGCAATCGCTTCAGTTTCCGTACCCGATGGTGGTTTCAAAGCAAAACCAATGCGGTCCGTCGCTTTATACCAAAAATCTAGAGTGTCCGGTGTTTTGTCACTCTCCGGCACGATGAACTGAATTGCGCTCGTGCTGTCGGTATTTACCGTGCCGCTCGCATGTACTCCCCCATTCGCGGCGTTGCCAGCGGACTTAACGAGTGCACGCCCACCACCTCCGAGTAGATTATCGATGCCCCGTTCCAGAAGGGCAGTTCCATCATGGGCAGACAAATTGTCACCCTGGCTGATGTTAATTACGGCGGGTCGGCCAAAAGTCTGAGCGACGCTATAAATGTACTGAATGGCGTCCAACGTCGTCGCGGAGTCGCCAAAAGCTTCAGTCGTCACTTGATTGGTGACGATGATAATGTCTGCCTCCGGTGCAACGCCAACGAAGTTGAACGGTGGCACGCCATTGCCGGCAGCGGAGCCGTCTCCTGCGGCAACGCCAGTAACGTGTGTGCCATGCCCACTGGGGCCATCCATGCTACGAATCGTATTACGTGAATTTGCCGTCGCGAGAGCGAAGTCGATTTGCCCTTGCTGATATTCCACTCCATAGTTAAACTGGGCGGGTGAGATTTCACCGGCTAGAGGGAATAGCGTCTGATCCCATATGCGAAGCACCCGGCTGTTGCCTGCGCCGTCCCGGAAGCATGGGTGCATCCAGTCGATTCCCGAGTCAATGATGCCGAGAATGACTCCTGCACCTCGATGACCCGGCGGACTTTGATGCACAAGATTGGCGCGAGTTTCTGGCAGGCTTATATCTAGTTCGAAGGCCATCGGTCGGGCTGCCTCGACAAGGACTACCCCCTCGACATTGCCAAGGCTTTCGACGGAGGATAAAGCAATGTCGCCGGATATAACATCTCCCGCTCGAGTGTTGATTCTTAAGCCATGCTCCCGGAGTTCAGTGTCCCTGACTCCGTCAACCTGGACTAGAATACGTACCCTCAGCTCTTCCTCACTAACAAGACCAAAGCGACCTGTAGATTCCAGTGTGGAAAAAATTTTCTCGCTCCCGTCCTGTTCTTTTAGAGTATTCAGAAACTTTAATCTCGAGTCGAGCATGATGGGCACCTTCTAGCATGGTTATTATTTTCCCAGCGTGTTATCTAGTTTTCCCAAACTGCAATGGTTCTTGAGATAGGATTGAAGCTCACCCCGCAAACCGAGACTAAATACTCACTGGATGTTTTTTGAATAAATGGTTTGGTGGAACTTGCAATGGCGTTGGCGGACAGATAAACGAGAGTTTTAAGAATTGTCGCATCGTCATTCCGAGGTCTGGCTGGACAAACCGCCGTGACAGTCGGGCCCTACGGGTACGTATTACACGGTGGTCGTAGAGCCCGACTGTCGACGCCAATCGAGAAGCTATGCTCCGGCGATCAGCCAGGCGCGTAATAACTGTCTAATCATCCGCCGCCGCTTTGCTCAATGGGCGTGAACCCTCCCGGGTAAGGGGTCCCATCAGGCGCAGCCGCACCCGAACTCTCTGGATTCGTTACGACGAAGTCCTTGGTTTGACCGTTAAACTTAAGGCGGATGGTCTCAAAGTAGATAAAGACGCTAGTGATGCCTCGATCATTCCCGGTGAGCTCAAATTCAAGATTATAATTGAGCCGAGTGGTATTCGCTGTACCTGCCACTTCCTTTAGCGCAGAGTTATTGCTTGACCTGCTGTAAGTAATGAACCAGTACTTTGCCGACGTGTTCGACGGCAGGTTGTAAACCTGATACGCCCTTGTGTAGTCATAGCCAGTGAACGTGCCGCTGATTCTGCCCTTCGCCTTTGCCCCAGAGCCCTGGACACCGATGCCGTAACGCTTCGCAACTGACTTCCCTCGGTATACCTGGAGATTGTCAGGGGTGTCTTCTATCAGCGCTGCGATCGCTGGATCTGCCAACACGTCGCGGACTTGGGACCCCTCCATGGTTCCACTGAGTGCTGCGCCAAAACCTGCTTGCTGCAACTCCAGCGTTTCCGGGATAATTAGCGTTTCATGAGTTTCAAACATTTTGTGGATTCCTTTCGTACACGCCCGATGCAGGGGCTATGCCCTTCGCTGGACTAGCGCTCAAAAGCGATCGCATGTAGGTGCGTATCTTTATTGATCCGACCTTTGACATTAAGAGTATTCGCATTGCGTGCGTCTAGAGCCGCCTCGGGATTTAGGACCCTCCGTAGCCAGCCATGGACACTTATGATTATTTTTAACGCTAATTGATTTTTCCCATAGTGACTCCCTCATCTTAAATCCGAAATCGATTTATTTCGCATTTGTATAATGTGTCATCGTGCTGATGGTCTGACGTGCGTTGCATGCGATATGATATGCGACTGCTCTATTAATGTTGTTTACTAGTTGAGCAATCGATGCGCTACCTTGTGTGCGGGGCTCTTGCGTCACAGTATGCGAGTGCAAGGCTTTGCACAGATACAGTACATATACCGTTGCGTTATAGGTGCGTGATTACTCTGCAGTTGGTTACGCAATAGTATGTCACTATCATCGTATTTTGCACGATCATTGTGTTGTGGCTCCGCTGCGCTTTAAAGGTCGTAGGGCGACGCTTGTGAGAGTGACTGCCAATTATCCGGCCCCTTATCGGTGTGGAAGTTCGCCACTGGTCAAAATGAAAAATGCACATAGGGAGCGGGCCGTGTGGTTTCCATGGCTCAGCTCCTGTCTTAGACGGTATGTAGTGACCGCCCGGGTGATCTGGGCGGTCACTACATACCGTCTAGTGGCCCGTAGTTGAACTACATGGACGCTTGGCGGGGTGG
>NZ_LQBK01000036.1 GCF_001483755.1 Kocuria rosea subsp. polaris | reverse complement strand
CCCGGAAGGGTGTGGGAGAGTAGGACACCGCCGGACCACACCACACAAGGGTCGAGCCCCCGCACCACACGGTGCGGGGGCTCCCCGCATTTAACCACCCACCGGCATCGAGCGCCGGCACCGTCCCGTCATACGCGCGCTGCTCCGGCAACGGGCGCATAATGCGGGCATGGACACGACGAACCAGGATCCAGAGTCCCCGCTGGTGACCGAGCAGCAGGAGCAGTCCACGGCCGTGGTGACGGGAACGGTCTCCATGAGCGACCTGCGTGCGTTCTTCGACCGAGCGTTCGACGACCTGCGGCGTGCCATGGCCGACGGAACGTTCGAGCCGTCGGGGCCTCCGATGGCCGTCTACCACGGTGTGCCGGCGGAGACGGTCCATCTCGACGTGGGCTTCCCTGTGACGCGGCCGGTCACAGCCCGGGGCCGAGTGGTGCCGGGCCGGTTGCCCGCGTCCCGTACGGCGTCGTCCGTGCACCGCGGCAACTACGACGACCTCGGACGCTCCTGGCAGCACCTGGCGGAGTGGGCGGCACGGGAACGCCTCGATCTCGGCGACCTCATGTGGGAGGTGTACGTGACGGAGCCCCGGCCGGGGGACGACCCCGCGGCCATGCGCACCGAGCTCCACTGGACCCTGCGTAAGTGAATCCCGGAGGGCCGCCCGGCCCGCCACGAGGAAGGCCCCGACCGTGCGGTCGGGGCCTTTCTCGTGGCGCAGGACGGGGAGCTGCCGGCTCAGCGACGCAGCGGTGAGTCCGCGGGCTCCCGCTCCGGCGAGGCCGTCCTGCCGGCCTCGCTCACGGCCCGCTCGCCGATGAGCTTGTTCACGACCACGGCAATGGCGCCGTCCCCGGTCACGTTCGTGGCGGTGCCGAAGGAGTCGATGGCGATGTAGGTGGCGATCATGAGGGCCACGGCGGTCTCGTCGAAGCCGAGCATGCCCTGGAGCAGACCGACGGCGGCCATGATCGCGCCGCCGGGTACGCCGGGGGCCGCGACCATCGTGATGCCCAGCATCAGGATGAAGCCCACGTAGGCCAGGTCGTCGATCGGTGTTCCCGTGATGGTCATGATGGCTGCCGAGAAGAGCACGATCTTCAGGGTGGACCCTGCGAGGTGGATGGTCGCGCTGAGCGGGACCACGAATCCGGCCACGGGCGGTCGGACGCCGTTGACCTCCGCGCACCGGAGGGTGACGGGGATGGTCGCGGCCGAGGAGGACGTGCCCAGCGCAGTGGCGTAGGCGGGGAGCATGTTTTTCAGCAGAACGGCCGGGTTGCGGCCCACGTAGATTCCCGCGGCCACGTACTGGGCCGCGAGCAGCAGCACGGACAGGGCCAGGGCGACGAGCACGACCTTCGAGAAGGTGGAGACGACCACCAGGATCTGCCCGTTCATGGTGAGTCCCATGAACATCCCGAAGATGTAGAGGGGCAGGAGCGGGATGATGACCAGCTCCACGATGCGCATGATGATCCCCCGCAGGTCGTCCATGCTCCGGTGGAGGGTGTTTCCGGGGATGAGGGTGATGCCCACGCCCAGGCAGAAGGCGAGCAGAAGTGCTGTCATGACGCCGAACACGGGCTCCATCTCGAGGGCGACGAAACCCGTGAGGGCGCTCTCCTCCGGATTGGCCAGCGCGTCGAGCTCGCGCTCCCCGCCGAGCAGCCACGGGTAGCCCGCGCGTGCGACGAGGAAGGCCAGGAGGCCTGCGAGGACGGTGGACGCGTACGCGATGGCGGCGGTCACGCCCAACCACTTGCCGGCTCCTCTGCCGAGGTCGCCGATGGCCGGGGTGACGAGCCCGACGATCAGCAAGGGGATGAGGAAACCGAGGAACGCGCTGAAGAGTCCGTTGAACGTCAGGAAGAGGCGGGCGACCGGTTCGGGGAAGAACAGACCGCAGGCGATGCCCAGGACGATCCCGACCAGCACGCGCACCAGGAGGTGGGACGTGAGGGGTTTTTTGGTCATGGGTCCATCATCCGCCGGAGGCGCAGCCGGGAACGAATCGGGGCGGAGTGGCCCCGGGCCTGCTTATACAATGGGGACGATCAGCATGGCGGACCGTTTCCGGACACCGCCGACATCCACGAGAGCCGACCGGCACTGCGTCGGCACAGAGGAGCGGTACGTGTCCGAGTCATTCCAGCACGGGTCCCGGGACGAGCGTCGGAACGGAAGATCCGGCGACCGCCGGCCCGGCGGAGGAACGGGACGCGAGGGTGACCGTTCCGGATCGCCGTCCCGGGGTCGGTCCGACGACGGACGACGCGGCCCGTCCCGCGACGCGCGCGACGGTGACCGGAGCAGCGGCTACGGCGCGCGCGGTGCCACCGGCAGGACCCGCGACGATCGGCAGGACGATCGCCGTGGTGGCTACGCCCCGCGTGCTGACCGTCGTGATGAGCGGCAGGGTGAGCGGGGTCCGCGTCGTGAGGGGGAAGGCTACCGCGGCCGTCGTGACGACCGTCAGGACGACCGCCGTGGGGGCTACGCCCCGCGTGGCGACCGTCGTGAGAGTGACCGTCGTGAGAGTGACCGTCGTGAGGGTGACCGGCGCGGGGGCTACGGTGGCCCGGGTCGTCGTGATGACCGTCAGGACGATCGCCGTGGTGGCTACGCCCCGCGCGGTGACCGGCGCGAGAGTGACCGGCGTGATGAGCGGCAGGGTGAGCGGGGTCCGCGTCGTGAGGGCGAGGGCTACCGCGGTCGTCGTGATGACCGTCAGGACGATCGCCGTGGTGGCTACGCCCCGCGCGGTGACCGGCGCGAGAGTGACCGGCGTGATGAGCGGCAAGGTGAGCGGGGTCCGCGTCGTGAGGGCGAGGGCTACCGCGGTCG
>NZ_LQBK01000035.1 GCF_001483755.1 Kocuria rosea subsp. polaris | reverse complement strand
CCCCTGCGTGTCAGGGTGAGTTGAGTCCAGTGGTTCACAGCAAGTTCGCCTGACGCAGGGCGAGATCAGGATCGACCACCATGAGCAGTTCCACATTCGCTCCGCCGTTGTCCGCGGTCACCGATGATGGGGGAATGAGCAGTTCCTCTCCCCGGGCCGGCGGCCCGTCCCGGCGCCGATCGTTCACCCCGGAACAGAAACTGGCCCACCTGGCCGCCTACGAGCAGGCCTGCCAGGAACAACAGGGTGGGGCGTACCTGCGCCGGGAAGGCCTGTACTCCTCGCTGATCTCCGAATGGCGCCGGCTGCGCGATGCCGGCGTGCTCGAGGGCAAGACCGCCGGCGAGTCGGTAGGCCGCCCGAGTGCGGAGCAGGCCGAGATCGCCCGGCTGCGCCGCCAGCTGGCCGCTTCCCAGCAACGACTGGCCACGACCGAGACCGCCCTGGACATCATGGGAAAAGCACACGCGCTCTTGGAGCAGATCTCCGAGAGCGCGCCGGAGGAACCCAAGCCCAAGAAGCGCTGATGGGCGCCTACACCGAGCTCACCGCCGCAGGGACGACCACCCGGGCGGCCGCGGAACTGACCGGAGTCCCGCGGGCCACCGCAGGCCGTCGTGCGGCCCGCCCGGTCCCGGCACCTCGAGACGGCGTGGCCCCGGCCAACCGGCTCAGTCCCGTCGAACGGGACCGGGTCCTGGAGGTGCTCAACAGTGCCGAGTTCGTCGACCAGCCACCGGCCCAGGTCTACGCCACCCTGCTGGCACGCGGGGTGTACCTGTGCTCGATCTCCACCATGTACCGCGTGCTCGCCGCCGCCGCGCAGGTAAAGGAACGCCGGCGCCAGGCCCGCCACCCGGCAAGGGCGATCCCCGAGCTGGTGGCCGATGGGCCCGGGCAGGTCTACACCTGGGACATCACCAAGCTCCCCGGGCCGGTCAAGGGCGTGTACTACGACGCCTACGTGATGATCGACATCTACTCCCGCTACATCGTCGGCGCCCACATCCACGCCCGGGAATCCGCCCCGCTGGCCGAGGACATGATGCGCCGGATCTTCGGCATCCACGGCATCCCCGCTGTCGTGCACGCCGACCGGGGCACCTCGATGACTTCCAAGCCGGTCGCGGCCCTGCTGGCCGATCTGCAGGTCACCCGGTCCCACTCGAGACCCAGCGTGTCGAACGACAATCCCTATTCGGAGGCGTGGTTCAAGACCCTGAAGTACGCCCCGGTCTTCCCCGACCGCTTCGGCTCTCTGGCCGACGCCCGGGCGTTCATGGACGGGTTCGTGGAGGTCTACAACCACGACCACCACCACACCGGGATCGGACTGCACACCCCCGCCGACGTCCACTACGGCCACGCGAGCACCGTCGCCGAACAGCGCTCAGCGGCCCTGGCCACAGCCCGTGCCACTCACCCCGAGCGCTTCTCCACCACCGGAGACCCGAAGATCCTGGCCCTGCCCGCCGACGCCTGGATCAACCGACCATCGGCCGCAGAATCCGCAGCCGCCTGACACCCGCTGGCCTCAAACACCTTGAAAATTTCCG
>NZ_LQBK01000034.1 GCF_001483755.1 Kocuria rosea subsp. polaris | reverse complement strand
GGACGCTCCTATCGCCTGTCAAGCCGGGTTGGGTTGGTGCTCCAGCAGCCGGTAGAGATCTCGGGCGATGTAGCGCTTGAGACAGCGTTTGATCTCTCGGGGTGTCTTGCCCTCGATCGTGCGGCGGGCGACGTAGTCGCGGGTGGTGGGGTCGTAGCGGATCCGGGAGAGCGCGATGGTGTGCATGGCCCGGTTGAGCTGGCGATCGCCGTAGCGGTTGAGCCGGTGGCGGGTGGTGACCTGGCCGCTGGTGGCCGGGATCGGGGCCACCCCGGCGAGCATCGCGAAGGCGGCCTCGGAATGGATCCGCCCCGGGTGGGACCAGGCGCACAGCACGGTCGCGGCCACGATCGGGCCCACCCCGGGCTGGGCGAGCAGGTCGGGCCGCCAGGACCGCACGATGGCCAGGATCGCCTTCTCGTGCGAGGCGGCCTCGGCGGCCAGCTCACGGGCTCGCCGGGCCAGGCAGCGGAGCACGGTGACGGTCGCGGTGGTCTCCGCGTCCCAGGAGGAATGCCCCCGCAATCTCGCGGCGGTGGTGAGCATCCCGGGCAGTTTCTGCCCGCGGAACCGCGCCCGGATCGGCTCCGGGGCGGCGATGATCAGGCTGAACAGCTGCCGCTGGGCGTCGGTGGTGGCCTCCACCGCCGAACGACGGGCGGCCAGCAGCACCGACAGCGCCTGACGGTCCCCACCGTGGCGCGGGGTGCCCAGCCGAGCCCGGGACAGCGCTTCGCGCGCGGCCCGGATCGCGTCCAGCGGGTCGGACTTGGCCCCGTGACGACGCTGGGCGCGCTGGGGGCGGTCGAGCTCGACCACGATCTCCTCGCCGTCGGCCAGGTGGCGGGCCAGCCCGGCCCCGTGACCGCCGGTGCCCTCGATCGCCCAGGCCCGCAGCCGGGCGTGCTCATCGGCGAAGGCCACCAGGCGGGCATACCCGTCGGCGGTGGCCTCCACGGTGATCTCCCCGAGCACACCGCCGGTGCCGGCATCGACGGCGGCGGCGGAATGGGTGTGGACGTGGGTGTCGACGCCGATGACGACATCGACGACCTCTCGTAGATCGGTCAGACTGGACATTGCGTTCCTCCCAAGCTCCGGAGCGGACGTAGGTTCCGGTCCGGGAGGAGTCACGGCAGGACTGTGACGGGACACGCCCGGCGCCGCTAACGCCAGACGGTCAAGCTCCTGATCAGGCCAGTCGCTCCGACCGGGCCGGGGCCGGCGACCACGAGCGGACAAGTCCTGCGAAAGGCACGCAGCCAGTCAGACCAAGGGTCACGCTCGTGATCACCTGCCCACAGCCCAGCACCATCAGGCTGCAAAAGGAATCCTCACAGTCAG
>NZ_LQBK01000033.1 GCF_001483755.1 Kocuria rosea subsp. polaris | reverse complement strand
GAGGGGCCCGGCACCACGTGGTGCCGGGCCCCTCGCCGTCCCCGGAGCCCTCCGCCGGCGGCGCCGGGTCAGCGGCGGACGGCCAGCAGCAGCCCCGAACCGGTCGTCAGCAGGGCCGTGCTGAAGCGCTCGTCCTCCCGGAACAGCCGGTGCACGGCCCGCATCGTCCGGGTGTTCTCCTCCCGGTTGGCCGGCTGGGCCACCTTGTCCTGGGACAGGGCGTCGTTGACCACGAGCATCCCGCCGGGGCGGAGCAGCCGGACCGCCTCCTCCGCGTAGTCCAGGGTCCCCTCGGCGTCGCCGTCGAGGAAGACCAGGTCGTAGGCACCCGCGCTCAGCCGGGGCATCACGAGTGACGCGCGGCCGGGGATGGTGCGGGTCCGGCTCGTCGGGACCCCGGCCTCCCGGAACGTGTCGCGGGCCGCGCGCAGCGCCCGGATGTCGGTGTCGATGGTGGTCAGCACGGACGTCCCGGGCAGCCCGCGCAGCAGTGCGAGGCCGGACACCCCGGCCCCCGTGCCGACCTCGACCACGGTGGCGGGCCGGGCCGCCGCCGCGAGCACGGTCAGGGCCGCGGCCGTTCCCGGGGTGACCGGGGGGATGCGCAGGGCGAGGGAGCGCTCCCGGGCGCGGTAGGCGAGCTCGTCCTCGGCGGCGAACGCCTCGGCGTACGACCAGCTCGTCGTCTTGTCCGCGCCCATGGTCCGCCCTTCGTCGCTGTAGTGGATGCGCGCCATCCTACCGGCTGACGCCCTCCGCCCGGCCACCGTCCAGTCGGCATCCAGCTTCCCCGCCGATCATGGAGTGGTCCGCGGACCCGTCCGCCGACCCGTCCGCCGCACCGGCCGCGGCGCCGGGCCGGGCCACGGAGCCGCCCGGGCCGCGCCGTCCCGGCCGCCGCCCGCACCGCCGCACGAGGAGGACCGATGCCCCGCCCGGAGCGCACCGCGCCGGCCCGCCGCAGCAGCGCGGTCCCCGTGCTCGCGGCCACCCTGAGCGCGGTCCTCACCCTCGTCCTGGGCTCCGGCTACGCCGTCGGGCGCACCGCACTGGCCGAGGCTCCGCACGGCGGCGAGGAGCAGGTCCCGGTCTCGGCGTGGCACGGCACCCACGGGGTGCTCAACGCGGACGAGGTCTCCGCGGACGGCCTGCGCGCGGAGGGGTGGACGCTGCCCACGCTGGCCTCGGACGGGTACCGGGTGGTCTCGATGACCCGGGGCGCGCTGGCCGGGCACCCGCTCGTGGTGATCAGGCTGCACCGCGGGGAGGACGAGGTCGTGGTGGTCGAGCAGCGCGGACGGGTCGACCGGGAGAACCCCATGGACGGGCTGACCGGGCTGCCCGTGAGCGCGGAGGGCCTCGAGCCCGTGGCCGTGGAGGGCGTGCCGCTGTGGGTGGACGCCGGACCGCCGTGGCGGGCGGTGGTCGTGGGGGACGCGGTCGTCTACACGGTCACCGGGGACTCCGGCCCCTCCGCGATGGCCCGCACCGTCGGCCTCGTCGTGGCCGACGAGCGCGGGCGTGTCGTGGAGCCCGCGGAGGGCAGGCCCGGCGTCCTCGAGACGGTCGCCGCGGGCCTGCGCGAGATCTTCGGCTGAACGGCCACCGGCCCGCCGACTGGTAAAATCTCTTCCTGTGCTCGGCATCAACGGCGGCGAAGCGATCATCCTGGTGCTCCTGGCCCTGTTCATCATCGGGCCGGAGCGGCTGCCGGAGTACGCGGAGAAGCTCAAGGAGTTCGTCAAGGCCGCGAAGCGGTACGCGACCGGCGCCACCGAGGAGCTCAGGGAGACCCTGGGGCCCGAGATCGCCGACGTCGACTGGCGCAAGCTCGACCCCCGCCAGTACGACCCCCGCACCATCGTGCGCCAGGCCCTGCTGGAGGACGACGAGCCGGCGGAGCCCGCCGCGCCGCGGCCCCGCCCCGGACCGGTGCTGACCCGGCTGGCCCCGGGCGAACGGGCGCCCTTCGACACCGAGGCCACCTGAGCCGGACGCCCCGGTCCGCCCGCACGGACCGCGGCCGGCGCGTCAGCGCGGAACGAGGCCCGGCGAGCCCGCGTGGGCGGGTGCCCGTGCGTCAGCGCGGACCGAGGCCCAGCGGGCGCCCGGCGAGCCCGCGCGGGCGGGTGCCCAGCGCGTCGGCGACCGAGCGGAGCGCGACCGCGGCGGGCGATCCCGGTGCCGACCACACGACCGGACGGCCCGCGTCCCCGCCCTCGCGCAGGGCGACGTCGAGGGGCACGGCGCCCAGCAGCGGCACGTCGTACCCCAGCCGGCGGGTCAGGGACTCCGAGATCCGGGTGCCGCCCCCGGCGCCGAAGAGCTCGAGCACGCTGCCGTCCGGCATCGGCATCCCCGCCATGTTCTCGACGACCCCCGCCACCTTCTGACCGGTCTGCACCGCGAGGGCCCCGGAGCGCTCGGCGACCTCGACGGCCGCCTGCTGGGGCGTGGAGACCACGAGCACCTCCGCCGAGGGCAGCAGTTGCGCCACGGAGATCGCGATGTCCCCCGTGCCCGGCGGGAGGTCGAGGAAGAGGTGGTCGAGGTCCCCGAAGTGCACGTCCGTGAGGAACTGCTCGACGGCGCGGTGTAGCATCGGCCCGCGCCAGGCCACGGGCTGGTCCGGGTCCACGAACATCCCGATCGAGATGACCTTGAGCACCCCGGCGCGCCCGGAGTCCTCCCGCGCCGCGCCGGGGACCTCCACGACCGGGGGCAGGATCATGTCCCCGACCTGCGTGGGCGCCCGGTCGATGCCCAGCAGCCCGGGGACGGAGAAGCCGTGCACGTCCGCGTCCACGATGCCCACCGACCGGCCCCGCGCGGCGAGCGCCGCGGCGAGGTTGACGGTGACCGTCGACTTGCCGACCCCGCCCTTGCCGCTGGTCACGGCGTGCACCCGGGTCAGGGAGGAGGGGTCGTTGAAGGGCACGGTCCGGGTGTGGCCCACCCTCTCCTTGAGGGCCGTGCGCTGCTCGGGCGTCATCACCCCGATCTGCACGTCCACGGAGCGCACCCCGTCCACGGTCCCCACGGCGTCCCGGACGTCCTGCTCGATGGTGGAGCGGAGGGGGCAGCCGCTGATCGTCAGCAGCACGTGCACGGCGGCGCGGCCGGCGTCGTCGAGCGCGGCGGAGCGGATCATCCCCAGTTCGGTCACGGGCCGGCGCAGCTCGGGGTCGAGCACCCGGTCCAGCGCCGCGCGCAGCGCGGGGTCGAGGGCCTCGGGGGCGAGGACGTCGTCGGGGCGGGGCTCAGGCACGGGGGATTCCTCGGGTCTCTGGGGCGGTGGGTCGGTCGGGGCCCCCGCCGCGGCGGCGGGCGGGCCGCCTTGGCGGGGTCCCCGTCTCCTCGGCGTCCGGGGCGTCTTCCTGGGACTCGAGGATCTCCTCGAGCACCGAGCGCAGCTCCGAGCGCACGAAGTCGCGGGTGGCGACGTCCCGCAGCGCGATCCGCAGGGAGGCGATCTCCCGGGTCAGGTACTCGGTGTCGGCGAGGTTCTGCTGCGCCCGGCGGCGGTCCTCCTCCTGGGTCACCCGGTCCCGGTCGTCCTGGCGGTTCTGCGCCAGCAGCAGCAGGGGCGCCGCGTAGGAGGCCTGCAGGGAGAGCATGAGCGTGAGCAGCGTGAAGTTCAGGGCTCGGGGGTCGAACTGGGCCGACTCGGGAGCCATGGTGTTCCAGGCGAGCCAGACGACCACGAAGACCGACATCCAGAACAAGAACTGCGGGGTGCCCATGAAGCGGGCGAAGCCCTCGGTCATCCGCCCGAAGGCGTCGGGGTTCGGCCGGTACCGGTCCAGCAGCCCGGGCCGGTGCTCGCGCGGCTGGTCGAGGGTGTTGCCGCGGGCGCCGGCACGGGGGCTGACGCGGGGGCGCCGGGGCTCGCGCTCACTCATACCGCTTGCCCACCTTCCGGATCGGGGTGCCGTCGTCGGCGGTGCGCCAGTCGTCGGGCAGCAGGGCGTCGAGGACGTCGTCGATCGTGATCGCCCCGACCACCCGGTCGTGGTCGTTGACGACCGGGATGATGGTGAGGTCGTAGGTCGCGAGCTCGCGGGCGACGTCCTGCAGGGAGGCGAGGTCGGAGACCGGCTCGAGCGAGCGGTCGATGAGGTTGCCCACGGCCTCCGGCGGGGGATAGCGCAGGAGCTTCTGGGTGTGCACCATGCCCAGGTACTTGCCGGTGGGCGTCTCCAGCGGCGGGCGGGAGACGATCACGGCCGCCGCGACGGCGGGGCTGAGCTCCTCCTGGCGGATGTGCGCGAGCGCCTCGGCGACCGTGGCCTCCGGCGGCAGGATGATCGGCACGGGGGTCATGAGGGAGCCGGCCGTGCCCTCCTCGTACTCCAGCAGGCGCCGGACGTCCTCGGCGTCCTCGGGCTGCATGAGCGCGAGCAGCGCCTCGGCCTGGGTGTCGGGCAGCTCGTTGAGCAGGTCGGCGGCGTCGTCGGGCTCCATCTCCTCGAGCACCGTGGCCGCGCGGTCGGGCTCCATGTTGGTGAGGATGTAGACCTGGTCCTCCTCCGGGAGCTCCTCGAGGACGTCCGCGAGCCGGTCGTCCTGGAGCTCGTGGGCGATCTCGAGCATGCGCTTGGCCGACATGTCGTGCAGCTCGTCGGCGAGGTCGGCGGGCTGCTGCTCCTCGTGGGAGGCGACCCACTGGGTGGCCGGCTGGTGGCCCGCGGCGGAGGGGTCCCCCGCGTCCTCCCAGTCGATGATCAGGGTCTCGTTGCGCCGGCGCATCAGGCCCCCGCCCGTGCCGGTGCGGCGGACGAAGAGCTGGGTGATCAGCCAGTCCCCGGTGTTGCGCCGGCGCTCCATGGCCATGTCCTCGACCGTGGCCGAGCCGGAGCCGTCGCGCAGCACCACGGTGCGGTCGAAGACCTCGCCGACGGCCAGGGTCTCCGCTCCGCGCTGCTCGAAGCGGCGCAGGTTCACGAGCCCCGTGCTGATGATCTTCTCCGCGTCGATGCTGGTCACGCGGGTCATGGGCACGAACACCCGCTTCTTGCCGAGGACCTCCACCACGAGGCCGACCACGAGGGGGCGGCGGGAGGAGCGGCCGTACCGGGAGCTGCCGCGCATGAGCACGACGACGTCGCGCAGCCGGCCCAGACGGTCGCCCAGGGGGTCGAACACGTCGAGGCCGATCAGGCGCGCGATGAAGATCTTGTCGATGTGGCTGCTCACCGTACAAGACTACCCACCGGGTCCACGGGGCCGGGCGCGGGCCGGGGTGCGGGGCGGGGCGGGGTCCGCGACGGGGCGGGGCGCGGACCGGCGGGCGGATGGGGAAGAATGGGGGGCATGAGCTCGCCACGGTCCCTGCCCTCCGCCAGCCCCGCCGCCCGCGGTCTGCCCCGCGGGGAGGTGATCGGGCGCTACGGCACGTACGCCGACGCCCAGAAGGCGGTGGACCACCTCGCGGACGAGCAGTTCGAGGTGGACCAGATCGCGATCGTCGGCAACGACCTGAAGTCCGTGGAGCAGGTCACCGGCCGGCTCAGCTACCCGAAGGTCGCGGGCCAGGGCGCGCTCAACGGCATGGTCTTCGGAGCCTTCCTGGGGATGATCCTCTCGCTGCTGGGCGGGGAGCAGTGGCTGTCCACGCTGCTGGTGTCGGTGCTGATGGGCGGGGCCTTCTGGATGCTGCTGGCCACCATCACCTACGCGATGCAGCGCGGGAAGCGGGACTTCACCTCGACCAACCAGATCGTCGCCACCTCCTACGACGTCGTGGCCGCCCCCGAGGTGGCCCAGCGCGCCCAGCAGGTGCTGCGGGGGCTCCGGGGGCTGCAGGGCCCGCCCCGGCCGGCGACCGGGCCGCGACCCGGTCCGCAGCTGGGTCCGCCCCCGGTCCAGCACCCGGGGCCGCCCTCGGCCGGTGCCGGGGCCCCGTGGCAGCGGCCCCCGTACGGCGCCCCCGCGGAACGGGCTCCCGGCCCCGAGGATCCCGGCCCGGCCGGCGGGGGCGAGCAGGCCGCCGCGCCCGGACCCTCCGCGACGTTCCAGGACCTGCCCGACGGCCGCCCCCAGTACGGCATCCGGCTCCCCGCCGGGCAGGAGCCCGGAGGACAGGACGCCGGGCGGGGTCCTGCCGCACCGGGTTCCGCCGGGCCGGAGCCCGGTGCGCAGGACGCCGGGCGCGGTGCTCCCGGGCAGGCTTCCGCCGGGCCGCGGTCCGGCGGGCAGGAGACCCGCGGACAGGACGCCGCCGGGCAGGAGTCCCGCGGGCAGGACGCCGGCGGGGGCGAGCCGCCCGCCGGCGGGAGCACATCCGCCGGCGCCCCGCGCTGACGGGCGCCGGCGGGAGGCTCAGCTCGGGTCCACGCCCTCCCGGGCGTGCCACAGCCCGGTCATCCACGCCTCGACCTCGTCCGGGGTGCGGGGCAGCCCGGAGGAGAGGTTGACGTTGCCGTCCTCGGTGATCAGGACGTCGTCCTCGATCCGCACGCCGATCCCGCGGTACTCCTCCGGCACCGCGAGGTCCTCCGCCTTGAAGTAGAGGCCCGGCTCGATGGTGAACACCATGCCCGGCTCGATGACCCCGTCCACGTAGAGCTCGCGCTTGGCCTGGGCGCAGTCGTGCACGTCGAGGCCCAGGTGGTGGCTCGTGCCGTGCGGCATCCACCGCCGGTGGTGCTGGCCCTCCGCGGAGAGCGAGACCTCGGCGGGCACGGGCAGCAGCCCCCAGCTCTCCAGCCGCCGGGCCAGGACCTCCATGGCCGCGGCGTGCACGTCCCGGAACCGGTTGCCGGGCACCGCGGCGTCGAACGCGGCGTCGGCGGCGTCGAGGACCGCCTGGTAGATCCGCCGCTGGACGTCGCTGTAGCGACCGTTCACGGGCAGGGTGCGGGTGATGTCCGCGGTGTAGAGGGAGTCGGCCTCCACCCCCGCGTCCACGAGGATCAGCTCCCCCGGGATGACGCGGCCGGTGTTGCGTATCCAGTGCAGGACCGTGGCGTTGTTGCCGCACGCCGCGATGGTGTCGTAGCCGAGGTCGTTGCCGTCCGTGCGGGCTCGGGCGAAGAAGGCGCCCTCGACCATGCGCTCGCCGCGGTGGCGGTGGCCCGCGGCCGCGGGCAGCACGTGCACGATGTCGGTGAAGCCGGCGATGGTCGCGTCCACGGCCTCGCGCAGCTGGCCGATCTCGTGCTCGTCCTTGACGAGGCGCAGCTCCGAGAGCGCCTCGGCGAGCTCGCCGTCGAGGGCGTCCGAGGACTCGAGGTCCACCCCGGTGTTGATCCGGGAGGTGTCGACCAGGGCGTCGACGTTCAGGTCCACCTCCCGCACGAGCCGGATCCGCAGGCCGCCCAGCGCGGTGGGCCCGGCGTTCTTGGTGACCGCGTCCTCGAGGCCCCCGAGGTCGCGGGTGCGCAGCCCGCAGGCGGTCCCGAGCTCCTCGAGGGTGGGCCGGGGGCCGACCCAGAACTCGCCGTTCTTGGCGTCGGCGTAGAACTCCTTCGAGTCCCGGCCGGCCATGGGGTGGAAGTACAGGGTGGCCTCGTGGTGGCCGCCGTCGTCCCCCGCGCCCTCCTCGACGGGCTCGAGGACCAGCACGGCGTCGGGCTCGTGGTCCACGCCCAGACCCGTGAGGTGCGCGAACGCGGAGTGCGGGCGGAAGCGGTAGTCGGTGTCGTTGGAGCGGACCTTGAGCGGTCCGGCGGGAAGCACGAGCCGCTCGCCGGGGAAGCGCTCGGAGATCCGCCGCCGCCGCTGCGCGGCGAAGTCCGCGACCGGGGCCCGCTCCACCTCGGTGGGCTCCGCCTCGGCCCACTGGGACGCCATGAACTGCTGGAAGGCGGCGGAGTCGGGGCGCTGGGACCGGTTCTCGACCCGGTCCGAGAGCGGCTGCGCGCCGTCCTGGGGTGTCGTGCTGTGCTCTGTCATGATTCCTTTCCTCGCGTCGTCCGTCTCATCGTGCCACGGGAGGCGGCGGGCCGTCCGGTCCGGGGCCGGTATCGTGGAGCGGGTGAAGATCGACCTGCACACGCACTCGTCCGACTCCGACGGCACGGAGAGCCCGGCGGACGTCGCCCGTGCGGCGCACGCGGCGGGCCTGGACGTGTTCGCCCTCACCGACCACGACTCCACGTCCGGGTGGCGGGCGGCCGGGGACGCCGCCGTGGCCCTGGGGGTCGCCTTCGTCCCGGGCATGGAGATCTCCTGCACCACCGGTGACGGGATCTCGGTGCACCTGCTGAGCTACCTGCACGACCCGGAGGAGCCGGGGCTGCTCGCCGAGGTCGAGTCCTCCCGCTGCTCCCGGCGCACGCGGGCCGAGCGCATGGTCGAGCTGCTGTCCGAGGACTACCCGATCGACTGGGACGTGGTCCTGGAGCACGTGCACGAGGGGGCCACCGTGGGCCGCCCGCACATCGCCGACGCCCTCGTCACCGTGGGCGTCGTGGAGAACCGCACCGCGGCCTTCGCCTCGGTGCTGCACAGCCGCTCCCGCTACTACGTCCCCCACTACGCTCCGGACCCGGTGCACGCGGTCCGCCTCGTGCGGGCCGCGGGCGGCGTCCCGGTGTTCGCCCACCCGCTCGCCGCGGCCCGCGGGCGGGTGGTCGGCCCGGAGGTCTTCGAGGCCATGATCGACGCCGGCCTCGGCGGGCTCGAGGTCGCGCACCGGGACAACCCCGACGACGCGCGGGCCCGCCTGGTCCGGATGGCCTCCGAGCACGACCTGGTGGTCACGGGCTCCAGCGACTACCACGGCGCCGGCAAGCCGAACCGGCTGGGCGAGAACCTGACGTCCGTCCAGTCGCTCGTGCGGATCGAGGAGCAGGCCGTCTCCGGCGTGTCCGTGCGCTACCCCTGAGCGTTCCGCCGCCCCTGCTTCTACCACCCGGCGGCCGCCGCCACGCCCCGCTCGGACCGCCGACGGCGGTGAGATCGCTCACGTCGGGCCCCGTGCCCCGAGGGCCGTCCTGCCCCGTCACGACGGGCCGGAACGGCCGATCCGGGGCCCGCCGCCGCCCCGGGCCGGCCGTCGGCCGTGTGTTACGTTCGCCCAGGCCGCTCCCGGACGTGCGTCGACGCAGCAACGCCCCCCGCGCGGCACCCTCCTGATCAGCCGGCGGCCGGCGCCCCGCAGTGCCCTCCGCCCCGACGAAAGGACCTGCATGCCGCCCGCCGACATCGAACCGCCCTTCGGGCTCCTCCTGACCCTCGGTCTCCTCGTGCTCTTCTACGGGGGGACCTTTCTCATGTCCGTGCGCATCGGGCACCGGAAGGAGAACGCGGACAGCTACATGACGGCCGGTCACGGGGTGGGCTTCGGCGTCTCCGCGGCGTCCATGACCGCGACCTGGATCTGGGCGTCCTCGATGTACGCCTCGGTGACCTCCGGCTACACCTACGGGATCTCCGGGCCCATCCACTACGGGCTGTGGGGCGCGCTGATGATCCTGTTCATCTACCCGTTCGGCCGCCGGATCCGCAAGGTCGCCCCGCACGCCCACACCCTGGCCGAGGTCATGTACGCCCGGCACGGGCGCTCCAGCCAGCTCATGCTCGCCGGCTCCAACGTGGTGGGCAGCGTCATCAGCCTCATGTCCAACTTCATCGCCGGCGGCGCGCTCATCTCGATGCTCTCGCCGTTCAGCTTCGTGCAGGGCGTCGTCGTCATCGCCGTCGGCGTGCTCCTGTACACGCTGTGGTCCGGGTTCCGGGCCTCGGTGCTCACCGACTTCGCCCAGGTCGTGGCCATGCTCGGCGCGGTCGTGATCATCGTCCCCGCGCTCTTCTTCCTCCTGGGCGGGCCGTCGCTGTTCACCGAGGGCGCCCGGAACCTGACCCCCGAGCAGGGCACCTTCTTCTCCGGCGACGCCTTCCTCAACCAGGGCGCGCCCTACATCGCGGCGGTGCTGGCGTACGCCATCGGCAACCAGACCATCGCCCAGCGGCTCTTCGCCGTGCGCGAGGACCTCATCCGGCCGACCTTCGTCACCGCGACCATCGGCTACGGCGCGACCATCATCGGCATCGGCATGATCGGCGTGCTCGCCCTCTACGCCGGGCTCGAGCCCGTCGGCGGGGACACCAACAACCTGCTGCCGCAGATCGCGGCCGGCTACCTGCCGGGCATCCTGCTGGCGGTGTTCTTCGTCATGGTCATCGGCTCGCTCTCCTCGACCGCCGACTCCGACCTCTCCGCCCTGTCCTCGATCACCATGGCGGACATCTACGGCCAGGGCGTGCGCAGCCGGGGCCGGAAGGCCGACCCGCGGACCATGCTGCTCGTCGGCCGGCTGACCATGCTCGTCGCCACGGCCGTGGCCGTCGTGTTCGCGAGCCTGCAGCTGAACATCCTCGACCTGCTCGTGTTCGTGGGGGCGCTCTGGGGCGCGCTGGTCTTCCCCGTCATCGCGAGCTTCTACTGGGGCAAGGTCACGAACCGGGCGTTCACCGTCTCGGTGCTCGCCGCGCTGGCCGTGTTCCTGCCCGTGCGTTTCGGGGCCGTCCCCGGCACGGGCCTGCTGCCGCTGCTCGTCGAGGTCCTGGCCGTCGTGGGTGTGGGTGTGGTCCT
Source organism: Kocuria rosea subsp. polaris (assembly GCF_001483755.1). GTDB lineage: Bacteria > Actinomycetota > Actinomycetes > Actinomycetales > Micrococcaceae > Kocuria > Kocuria cellulosilytica. The sequence goes on along the minus strand of NZ_LQBK01000033.1, from coordinate 287,273 downwards.
GGGCCTGATGGTCTTCGGGTTCCTCGGCACCCGCCCGGCCTTCGTCGTCGGCCTGCTGGGCTCCCTCGCCTCCGCGCCGTTCGTGCTGGGCTTCCTGCGCGACTACGAGGCCCTCACGGGTTCCCTCGTCGCCTACGCGGTGAGCACGGTGGTGTGCTGGGCGATGTCCGTGCGCCACCGCGACGACTTCGACTTCGCCTCGATCCGGCGGCGCACCGGCGACTTCACCGACGACCCCGCCGACGAGTCCACCGAGAGCCCGGCCGAGCAGGCGCTCACCGCCCGCGGCGCGCTCTGATTTCCCGACGACCCCGAAAGGACGCCCATGTCCCCGCTCGCCCTCACCGTCTACGTCCTCGTCTGGCCCCTCCTGGTGGCCGGTACCTTGGCCGTGATCTGCACCGCCTTCGGCAAGGAGGCGGCCGCGGCCCGGCGCGAGGGGAACGACCTCGTCTGAGCCGTTCCCCGCGCACGACGGCGTCGGGCCCNNNGGCCCGGACCGCCTCGTGCGGTCCGGGCCCGACGCCGTCAGCGGGGCTGCCCGTGCTCAGTCCCACACGGTCGCCCCCGGCAGGCGGGCGCGCATGACCTCGATCGCCTCCGGGTTCCGGTCCACGCACACGAACCGCCGTTCCAGCTGCCCGGCGGCCGCGCCGAGCGTTCCGGAGCCGGCGAAGAAGTCCAGCACCCAGTCCCCGCGGGCGGAGCTGGCGGCGACCATCCGCCGCACGAGGCCCACCGGCTTCTGCGTGGGATAGCCGGTCTTCTCCCGGCCGGTGGGGGAGACGATGGTGTGCCACCACACGTCCGTCGGCAGCTTGCCCAGGCGGACCTTCTCGGGGGTCACCAGGCCGGGGGCCATGTACGGCTCCCGGTCCACCTCGGCGCTGTCGAACAGGTACCGCTCGGGGTCCTTCACGTACACCAGGACGTTGTCGTGCTTGGCGGGCCAGCGGCGCCGGGAGCGCCCGCCGTAGTCGTAGGCCCAGATGATCTCGTTCAGGAAGGACTCGCGCCCGAAGATCGCGTCCAGCATGACCTTGGCGTAGTGCACCTCCCGGTAGTCCAGGTGCAGGTACAGCGTCCCGTCGTCCGCGAGCACCCGCCAGGCCTCCCGCAGGCGGGGCTCCAGGAACCCCCAGTAGTCGGCGAACGCGTCGTCGTAGCTGCGCAGGGCCCCCAGCACGGTCGTGTAGGAGCGGCCGGCGAAGCCGGTGCGGTCTCCCGCGCCGGCGGAGGCCGGGGTCACGGTGGACTCCCGCCGGCGCTGGGTGCGGCCCGTGTTGAAGGGCGGGTCCACGTAGATCATGCGGAAGGCCCCGCCGGGCAGCCGCCGCAGGAGATCCAGGTTCTCCGCGGCGACCACCGCATCGGGGCCCTCTGCGTCGAAGGCGAAGGAGCTCACTCGGCGGCGGTGCCGCTCTGCTCCTGCCGGGCCCCGCCGCCACCGCGGCGGCGCCGGCGGCGGCGGGTGGTGCCGTCCGGGGTGCGCTCCACCGAGGTCTCCCGGGGCACCTCGCGGGTCCTTTCCCGGGTCGTCTCCCGGGTCGTCTCCCGCGGGGCGGCGGGCGAGGCGGCGTCGTCCCGGCGGCCACGGCCCTCGCCGCGGCCGGCACCGCGGTTCTCGCCGCGGCCCTCACCGCGCCGGGCGCCGCCGCGCTCGCGCGAGCGGCCGTCCCGGCCGTCGCCGCGCGGGCCGCTCTTGCGCCCGCCGGGCTCGCCGAGGTCCTCGAGCACCTCGGCGCCGAGCCCCTCGTGGGTGCGCTTGGACCGGGGGAGCCGGCCCTTGGTGCCCTTCGGGATGCTCAGCTCCTCGTACAGGTGCTCGGACGAGGAGTAGGTCTCGCGGGGCTCGGGGATGCCGAGCTCCAGGGCCTTGTCGATCAGCCGCCAGCGCGGGACGTCGTCCCAGTCCACGAACGTCACGGCCGTGCCCTTGTTGCCGGCGCGGCCGGTGCGCCCGGTCCGGTGCAGGTACGTCTTCTCGTCCTCGGGGCACTGGAAGTTGATGACGTGGGTGACGTCCTCGACGTCGATGCCGCGCGCGGCGACGTCCGTGGCCACGAGCACGTCGACCTTGTTGTTGCGGAACGCGCGCAGCGCCTGCTCGCGCGCGCCCTGGCCCAGGTCCCCGTGCAGCGGGGCGGCGGCGAAGCCGCGGCCGATCAGCTCGTCCGCGAGCTTGGCCGCGGCCCGCTTGGTCTTGGTGAACACGATGGTGCGGCCCCGGCCCTCGGCCTGCAGGATCCGCGCCACGACCTCGTCCTTGTCGAGGTGGTGCGCCCGGTAGACCACCTGGCGGATGTCCTTCTTGGTGGCGCCCTCGTCGGGCGCGGCGGCCCGGATGTGCATGGGCTTGGTCATGTAGCGACGGGCCATGGCCACCACGGGCCCGGGCATCGTCGCGGAGAAGAGCATGGTCTGGCGGACCTCGGGCACGGCCGAGAGCAGCTTCTCGACGTCGGGCAGGAAGCCGAGGTCGAGCATCTCGTCGGCCTCGTCCAGCACCACGGCCCGCACGGCGGAGAGGTCGAGGTGGCGCTGCCGGTTGAGGTCGATGAGCCGCCCGGGGGTGCCGACCACGACCTCGACGCCCGCCTGGAGCTCCTCGATCTGGGGCTCGTAGGCGCGGCCGCCGTAGATGGTCGCCACCCGGGCGTTGCGGGTCCGCGCGGCGGTCGCCAGGTCGTGGCCGACCTGGACGGCGAGCTCGCGCGTGGGCACCACGATGAGCGCCTGCGGGGCGCCGGGCTTCTTCAGCTGGTCCCACCCCGCGTCGCCGCGGCCCACGACGCGCTGGACCACGGGGATGCCGAAGCCGAGGGTCTTGCCCGTGCCGGTCTTGGCCTGGCCGATGATGTCCTGGCCGGACAGCGCCACCGGCAGGGTCATGGCTTGGATGGGGAAGGGGTGGACGATGCCCTCGGCGGCGAGGGAGTCCACGATGTCCTGGCGCACGCCGAACTCGGCGAAGTCCTGGGGCAGCGGCTCGGGGTGCTCGGTGGTCTCGACGACCACCTCGGGGGTGCCCTCGAGGGCGGCGTCGTCGTCGGGCGCGGCGGCCGGTGCGGTGTCGGTGATGTGGTCGGTCACGGTCGGGTTCCTTCGTTCGGGCACGCCCGGCCGGGGGAGGGGACCGGGGTCCGGGCCTCCGGGCCGCCGTGCTGGCGGCCGCCGGGGGCGTGCGTTGGGTGGAAGCCGATCGTGAGCGTGCGCCGCCTCGACCGGGCAAGCCACGGGTTCGTGGCGCCCGGATCCGGTCCTGCGCGGGGCCGCCGTCGGGGGCCTGTCCGCGGGGAGCGGGGGCGATGAGGTGTCTGTCGTTCGTGGGATCGCGGGTACGACCGGTCATCCAGTGCGCTTAACAGTGTAGCCCGACGACCGCGCACCCTCCGTGCGGTCGTCGGGCCGGGCCGCCGTGGCCGGCGGACGGGGTCTCAGTCGTCCTTCGTGAAGGGCATGAAGCCCACGGGCCGCTTCTGCTCGGCACCGACGGCGGCGTAGCCGATGGCGCCGCCGGGGACGACCGTCACGTTGCCCTTCGTGTCGGTCAGGGTCAGCGGGGACCCGGCGGAGACGGCGGCGGTGATCAGCTCCACGGCCTCCGGCGCCTCGAGGGCGGACTCGACGACGATCTCCCGGGCGACGTGCTGAACACCGATCTTGATTTCCATGGTTCCTCCTGGGCGGGGCTGCGGGATGCGTCCCGGTCAGTCTAGGAGGGCGCTACTGCCAGTCCTCGTCGATGATCGAGATTCCGCCCCAAGCTAAACGGAAGATCTGGCGCTGGGCCTCCGCCCGCCCGCCGGTGCCGGGGTTGCGGATCCAGTGCACCGCAGCGGTCTGCGCCATGCCGGTGAGGGAGCGCGAGACGAGCACCGCGTGCGGGTGGCTCAGCCCCGCGTTGGGCCCGAGGACCCCGGCGATCGAGTCGGCCACGGCCAGGTGGAAGTTCTCGAAGCGCTCCGCGACCTCGGGGTCCGCCAGCAGGTCCGACTCGAAGATCAGCCGGTGGGCCTCCGGGTTGGCCTCCACGAAGCCGAAGTAGACGTCCAGCATGGACTCCACCCGCTCGCGGTTCACGTCGCTGGCCTGCAGCGCCGAGACGAGGCCGAGGGAGAGCTCCTGGAGGTAGTGGTCCACGAGGGCGAGGTAGAGCTCGCGCTTGCCGGGGAAGTGCTGGTAGAGCACGGGCTTGCTCACCCGGGCGGCGTCGGCGATGTCGTCCATGGACGAGCCGTGGTAGCCGTTCGAGGAGAACACGGTCAGCGCCGTCTCGAGCAGCTGCCGCCGGCGGGCCTCGCGCGGAAGGCGCGCGGGGCGGCCTCTCCTGGTCTCAGTCATGAACCGTTCCTCCTCAACCAGCCGGCGGCGCCGGCCGAACGACTGCCGGCCTACCCCGCGGCGCGGGGACGGCGGGTGGCCTCCGGCGGCGCCGCGGCGGCCGGGGCCTCGGCCCGCTCCGCGGCGGGCGCGGGGACCTCGATCCCGTAGAGCGCCTCGAGGCCGGTGATGTACTCGTCCTGCCGGCCCTGCGCGGCGAGCTCGCGCGCGCGGACGGTGGGGGTGTGCAGGAGGGAGCGCACCATGCGGCGCATCGCGAGCTCGATCTGCTCCTGCGCGGCCGTGCACCCGTGGTGGGCGGTGACCTTCTCCAGCTCGGCGTCCAGGACGGCCATGGTGTGCTTGCGCAGGGCGACGATCGCGGCGTCCATGTCGCGGGCGTCCTGGCTCGCGGCGAACTCCTGGGCGGCGCGCTCGACGATCCCGCTCGCGGCCTCGACGGACTCCCGGGTCTCCTCCGGGGCGGCCACGCGCACCGACTCCAGGGTGATGAGCTCGACGCCGGGCAGGTCCGCCACGGCGGGGTCGAAGTCCCGGGTGAGGGCGAGGTCGACCACGGTGCGGGACCCGGCCGGGAACGCGGCGGCGCCCATGGGGGCGGAGCCGCCGCTGCAGCCGATGACGACGTCGGCGCGCTCCAGGGCGGCGTCCAGCTCCTCGGTCCCCACCGGCGTGCCGCCGCGGTTCTCCGTGAACTGCCCGGCCCGTCCGGACGCCGAGTACACCTCGATGTCGGCGCAGCCACGGTCGCGGAGGGCGGCCATGGTCGCCCCCGCGTAGGCGCCCGTGCCGAAGACGAGGGCCCGCCGCGACGTCCAGGTGCCGGCCGTGACGTCGTCGGCGAGGTCCAGGGCCACGGAGACGATGGAGCGGCCGCGCTCGCCGAGGGCGGTCTGCGTACCCACCTTGCGGGCGGTGCGGGCGGCCGCCTCGAACAGCCGCAGGAGCTTGCCGGAGACCGTCCCGGCCTGCTGGGCGTCGTTGAGGGCGCGGCGGACCTGCCCGGTGATCTCGCGCTCGCCCACCACGGCGGACTCCAGGCCGGAGACCACCGTGAAGAGGTGGCGCGCGGCGCCGGAGTCGGTGAAGGCCCGCAGGGAGCCGGCCACGAACTCGGGGTCGAGCCCGGCGCGGGAGCCGATCTGCTCGGCGAGATCGGCCAGCACCCGGTCCAGCGCCGCCCCGGAGGAGGTGCCCGGCACGTCCTCGAGCTCGCCGTAGATCTCGAGCCGGTTGCACGTCGAGAGGGTCACGGAGCCCCGGAGGGCCCCGCCGCTGACCATCTCCTCGGACAGCCCGAGCGCACCGGTGCTGAGACGCGCAACGGTGTTCAGATCGACGTTCTGGTGGGAGGCGACGAGTGCGAAGAGGACCACAGTGCATTCATACTAGACGGTCACCGCGGATTCGCGCCTCGGTGACGTCCGAGAGAACGCTCACGTCCGCCCCGCCCGCCCGTCCCGGCCCCCCGGTGACGCTGCGTCGGTAAACGACGTCGGTGTTCCTTGGCACAATGGGAGCACTATGCCTACCACCCCTGAGACGGCGAGCACGCCGGACACGTCGACCGCAGCCGATCCCGGGCACCCCACGGGCGGCATCCACCCCTCGACGGCGTTCCGGCGCCTCACCGGATCCCTCGGGGCGCTGCCGCAGGGCCATCCGCTGCGCTCCGCCGGCACGCTGGACGCCCCGTTGCTGCAGGCCCTCACGGGGCGCGCGCCCGACCGCCGCCCGGTGTGGTTCATGCGGCAGGCGGGCCGGTCGCTGCCGGAGTACCGGTCCCTGCGCCAGGGCACCGCGATGCTCGACGCCTGCCTGGACCCCGCGATGGCCGCGGAGATCACGCTCCAGCCGGTGCGCCGGCACGACGTCGACGCCGCCATCTTCTTCTCCGACATCGTCGTGCCCATGCGCGTGGCCGGCGTGGACGTCGAGATCGTCCCGGGCCGCGGGCCCGTGCTGGAGCGCCCCGTGCGCACGGCCGCCGACGTCGCGGCCCTGCCCGAGCTCGCCGAGGGGGCCCTCGACCCGATCCGCGAGGCCGTCGCCCGCACCGTCGCGGAGCTCGGCACGACCCCGCTCATCGGCTTCGCCGGGGCGCCGTTCACCGTGGCCGCCTACATGGTCGAGGGCGGGCCCTCCCGCGACCACCTGCTGCCGCGCACCATGATGCACGCCGACCCTGCGGCCTGGCGGGCGCTCGCGGAGTGGGCGGCCCGGACCTCCGGGGCGTTCCTGCGCGCCCAGGTCGAGGCCGGCGCCTCGGCCGTGCAGCTCTTCGACTCGTGGGCGGGGTCCCTGTCCCTGGCCGACTACACCGCGCACGTCCTGGAGCACTCGGCGGCCGCGCTGCGCGCCGTCGAGGACCTCGCCGTGCCCCGCGTCCACTTCGGCACGGGCACGGGCGAGCTCCTCGTCGCGATGCGGGACGCCGGCGCGGACGCGGTGGGCGTGGACTACCGGATCCCCCTGGCGGAGGCCAACCGGCGGCTCGGCGGGACCACGGTGCTGCAGGGCAACATCGACCCGGCCCTGCTCGCCGCGCCCTGGCCCGTGCTGGCCGAGCACGTGCGCGAGGTGCTGCGCGGCGGGGCCTCCGCGCCGGGGCACGTCGTCAACCTGGGCCACGGCGTCCCGCCGGGGACCGACCCGCAGGTGCTGACCGACCTCGTCTCCTTCGTCCACGACCAGCCGCTGGAGCAGTCCCCGGGCGGTGGCCGGCCGTGAGCGCGGAGCCGGACGGCACGCCCGCCCGACGGACCCCGCCCCGCTCCGCCCTCGTGGTCGGCGGCGGCGTCTCCGGGCTCGTGGCCGCACGCGACCTCGCCGCCCGCGGGCTGCGCGTCACGCTGGTGGAGGCCGAGGACCACCTCGGCGGGGCCGTGGGCGCCCACCAGGTCGCGGGCCTCGTGCTGGACTCCGGCGCCGAGTCCTTCGCGACCCGCTCCCGGGCGGTGCCCGACCTGCTGGAGGAGCTGGGGCTCGGCGAGCGCGTGGTGCACCCCAACCGCTCCGGCTCGTGGCTGTTCCTGCCGGAGGGCGCCGTGCCCGCGCCCGACTCCGGGATCCTGGGCATCCCGGCCGACCCCACGGCCCCCCGGCTGCGGGCGGCGCTCGGCCGGGCCGGCATGCTGCGCGCCGGCCTCGACCGCAGGCTGCCCGCGTTCGTCGGCATGACCGAGCGCTCCCTCGGCGGTCTCGTCCGGGCCCGGATGGGGGAGCGGGTGGTCGACCGGCTCGTCGCGCCCTTCGCCACGGGCGTGCACTCCGCCCATCCCGACGACCTCGACGTCGACGCCGTGGCCCCCGGCCTGCGCCGGGCCCTGCGCGAGCACGGCTCCCTCGGCGCCGCGGCCGGGGCCCTGCGCCGCGCCGCGCCCGCGGGGGCCAACGTGGCCGGGCTGCGCGGCGGCATGAACGCCCTCTCCGAGACGCTCGTGCACGACCTCGAGCGGGCGGGCGTGAAGCTCGTCACCGGCTACGACGTCATCGCCCTGGACCGCGACCCCCGGCGCGAGGGCTGGATGGTCATCCAGCGCCAGCCGCGCCACGGGCACAAGACCGCCGTGGCACGCGGCGAGCTGCTCGTGCTGGCCACCGACGGCACGACCGCCGTCCGGCTCCTCGCCGGCCACGAGGAGGACCTCCAGCGCTTCGCCCCCGAGCCGGGACCCCAGGTGGCCCTGGCCACGCTCGTGGTCGACGAGCCGCGCCTCGACGGCGCCCCCCGGGGCACCGGCCTGCTCGTGAGCGAGGACGCCCGCGGCGTGCGCGCCAAGGCCCTCACCCACGCGAGCGCCAAGTGGGACTGGGTCCGGGAGGCCGCCGGTACCGGCCGGCACGTGCTGCGGCTCTCCTACGGCCGCGCCCAGACCGACGCCACCGCCGTGCCCCCGGAGGTGGCCCTGCCCGACGACCAGCTCATCCGGCTGGCCCTCTCCGACGCCTCGACCCTCCTGGGAATGCCCCTGCGGCCGGGCCAGCTCGCCGGCGCGGACATCGTGCGCTGGCGCTCCGCGCTGCCCCGCGCCGGCGTCGGGCACGCCCGGCGCGTCGCCGAGTTCCGGCGGGCGCTCGAGGTGCTGCCCGACGCCGTCGCGGTCGGCGGATGGCTCGCGGGCACGGGCCTCGCCTCCGTCGTCGCCGACACCCGATCCCAGGTCCGCGCCCTGCTCGCCGAGGCGGGCGTCCCGGACACCGCCGCGCCGGCCGCCTCCGAGCCGGCCCGGACCCCACCGACCAGCACCCGACGAAAGGACTGAGCCTTGTCCCACGACACCAGCTCCCACGAGAACGGCGACCGTCCGGCCGCCCGGCCCGAGCCGACGCAGGACGGGGGCGCGGAGCAGCTGCACTGGGCCGTCTGGTCCGTGTTCGCCCGTCCCGCCGGCGGCGCCGGGGCCCGGACGGCCGGCGACGACGCCTCGGCGGCCGCCGAGTTCGACGGCGTGGTCGAGCAGCTGGCGGACGAGGGCGTGACGCTGCGCGGCGCCTACGACGTCTCGGGGATGCGCGAGGACGCCGACGTCCTGACGTGGCTGCACGGCGACGACCCCCAGGTGCTCCAGTCCGCGGTCCGCCGGCTCCGCCGCACGGAGCTGCTGGCCGGCACCGCGCAGGCCTGGAACGCGATGGGCGTCCACCGGGACGCCGAGTTCACCCGGAACCACTCGCCGTCCTTCGCCCGCGGCCTCGCCCCCGAGGACTGGGTCTGCGTCTACCCGTTCGTGCGCTCCTACGAGTGGTACTACATGAACGCCCAGCGCCGCGCCGAGATGCTGCGCAACCACGGCATGGCGGCGCGCGACTACCCGCAGGTGCTCGCGAACACCATCGCGTGCTTCGGGCTCAACGACTACGAGTGGCTGCTCGCGCTCGAGGCCCCCGAGCTGGTGGACCTCGTCGACGTCATGCGGGCCTTCCGCAACACGGAGGCACGGCTGCACGTGCGCGAGGAGACGCCGTTCTACACGGGGCGCCGGGTCCGCTCCGAGGAGCTCGCGGAGGTGCTCCGTTGAGCGCCGAGAACGCCCTGTCACGGGCCCGGGCGCACGCGCCCGAGCAGTACGACGCCGTGGTCCTGTCGTCCTTCGGCGGCCCGGAGGGGCAGGACGACGTCCTGCCGTTCCTGCGCAACGTCACGCGGGGCCGCGGCATCCCCGACGAACGGCTCGAGGAGGTCGCCACCCACTACCGGGCCAACGGCGGCGTGAGCCCCATCAACGCCCAGAACCGCGCGCTGCGCGCCGCCCTCGAGGCCGAGCTGCTCGGCCGGGGCCTGAGCGTGCCCGTGCTGTGGGCCAACCGCAACTGGGCGCCCTACGTGGCGGACGTCGTGCGGGAGTGCCACGCCCGCGGGATGCGCCGGCTCCTGGTGCTCGCCACCAGCGCCTACTCCAGCTACTCCGGCTGCCGCCAGTACCGCGAGGACTACGGGGTGGCGCTCGAGGAGCTCGGCCTCACGGAGGAGATGCAGGTGGACAAGGTCCACCAGTACTACGACTCGGAGGGCTTCGTGCAGCCCTTCGTCGAGGGCCTCCGGGAGGGCCTCGCGCAGGTCCGCGGGCAGCTGGGCGCCGAGGGCGGCAGGATCGCGGTCCTGTTCTGCACGCACTCCATCCCGACCACCGACGCCGAGGCGTCCGGGCCGGCGCGGATGGACTTCGAGGAGAACTCCGCCTACGTGGCCCAGCACCTGGCCGTCGCCCGGACCGTGCTCGAGCGCGTGGGACCGGAGGAGCTGGGGGACCACACCTGGGACCTCGTCTACCAGTCCCGCTCCGGGCCCCCGCAGGTGCCGTGGCTCGAGCCGGACGTCAACGACGCGCTCGAGGAGGTCGCCGGGCGCGGGGTCGCCGGCGTGGTGCTCGTGCCGCTGGGCTTCGTCTCCGACCACATGGAGGTCAAGTGGGACCTCGACACCGAGGCCCTGGAGACCTGCGAGCGGCTCGGCCTGCCGGCGGTGCGCACCCCCACCGCGGGCACCCACCCGGCGTTCGTGGCCGGGCTCGCGGACCTCGTGGAGCAGCGCGTCGCCGGACGCGCCTCCCCGCCGCGGGTCTCCGCCTGCGCCTCGGGCACGTGGTTCGACGACTGCGCCCCGGACTGCTGCGTCAAGGTGCTGCGCGGCGCCGCCGGACCTCGCCCGACCATCGCCCAGCGCCCCCACGGAGAGCCCCTCCCGGTCGACCTCGACGAGGCCGGGGAGGTGAGGTGGGCATGACGGCCGCGGCACAGGAGCTTCCGTCGTTCCGGGTCGGGACCCGCGGCTCCCGGCTCGCGCTCACGCAGACCGGCACGGCGGCCCGCGCCGTCGCGGCGGCCGGCGGGCTGGAGCCGGAGCTCGTCACCATCCGCACCGAGGGCGACGTCCTCACCGGACCCCTGTCCCAGATGGGCGGCACCGGGGTCTTCGCCACGGCCCTGCGGGCCGCGCTGCTCGCCGGCTCCGTGGACCTGGCCGTGCACTCCCTCAAGGACCTGCCCACCGCGCCCGTGCCCGGCCTCGAGGTCGCCGCGGTGCCGGAGCGGGAGGACCCCCGGGACGCCCTGTGCGCCCGCGACGGGCTGACCCTTACCGGCCTGCCCGCCGGGGCCGCGGTCGGCACCGGCTCCCCGCGCCGCGCGGCGCAGCTGCGCGCGGCGCGCCCGGACCTCGAGATCGTCGACATCCGCGGCAACGTGGGCACCCGGCTGGGGCGGGTGGCCCCCGGCGACCTCGACGCCGTGGTGCTCGCCGCCTCCGGGCTGCGGCGGCTCGGGCTGGAGGACGCGATCACCGAGCTGATCGACCCGTCCGTCATGCTCCCCGCTCCCGGGCAGGGGGCCCTCGCCCTGGAGTGCCGCACCGAGGACGCCTCGGGGGACGCTCCGCTCGCCGCCGCCCTCGCCGCGGTGGACCACCTGGAGACCCGCCTCGCCGTGACCGCGGAACGGGCGCTGCTGACCCGGCTCGAGGCCGGCTGCGCGGCCCCCGTGGGCACCCTCGCGCGGATCGAGGACGGCGTGCTCGTGCTCGACGTCGTCGTGGCCGACCCGGACGGCAGCCGGGTCATGCGCCGCAGCGGCCGCACCGCGGAGCGCGGCGTGGACGCCGCCCGGGCGCTCGGCTTCCGGCTGGGCGACGAGCTGCTCGCCGACGGCGCCGGCCGGCTGGCCCGGTTGACGCTCTGAGCCCCGTGCCGCGCCCCGGCCCCGCCGACCGCTCCGCCGACCCCGCCGCCCTGCGCGGGGCCAGGGTCGTCGTGACCCGCTCCGCGGACCGGGCCCGGGAGCTCGTGGACCTGCTGCACGGGCACGGGGCCCGGGTCCGGCTCGCCCCGCTGCTCGAGGCCACCCTGCCCCGGGACACCCGCCCCGTGACCGCCCTCCTCGACCGGGCGGCGGACCCGGGGCCCGCCGCCCGGACCTGGCTGGCGGTGACCTCCGTGACCACGGTCCGGGCGCTGCGCGCGGTCGCCGGCGACCCGGCCGGTGCGGGGCTCGGCGACCGGATCGCGGCGGCACGGCGGGCCGGTCTGCGCGTGGCCGCGGTGGGGGACGCCACGGCCGCGGCCCTCACCACGGCCGGGCTGCCGCCGGACCTCGTGCCCGGCACCGCCCACTCGGCCGCCGGGCTGCTCGCCGACTGGCCGCCGGAGCCCGACCCCGGCACGGTCCTGCTGCCGCTCTCCGCCCGGGCGCGGCCCGCGCTCGAGACCGGCCTGACCGGGCGGGGGTACCGGGTCCTGACGGCCACGGCGTACGAGACCGTGCCCTGGCCGGCCGCCGCGCCCCTCGTGCGGCCGGCCCCGGACGAGGACGTCGAGGAGCTGCACCGGTCGGACCTGCTGGCGGCCCTGGCCGCGGGCGAGGCCGACGCCGTGGTGCTCACGGCGCCGTCCCACCTGGCCGAGCTCGTCGGCGACGACCCCGGCGTCCTGGCGGGCCCCGTCCTCGTGGCCATCGGCGAGCCCACGCGCCGCGCCGCCGCCGACCTCGGCCTGCCCTCCGTGGCCGCCGCCCTGCCCACCCCCGAGGGGATCCGCGACGCCCTCGCCCGGGCCCTCGCGGACCGGGCACCTGCCGCCCGCCCCGCCCCGCGGACCGCCCGCACCGCTCCACCGGCCCCGCACCCGGCCGCGCCGGCACCCGCCGCGCCGGACTCCGCGGCGCCGCCGACACCGACACCGATCCCGACGACCGAGGAGACGAACTCCGTGACCCACCGAACCCCGCGCTACGACCTGGTCTCCCGCCCCCGCCGCCTGCGCACCACCCCCGCCGTCCGGCGGCTCGCCGCGCAGACCAGGGTCCACCCGTCCGACCTGATCCTGCCCGTGTTCGTCCGGGAGGGCCTCTCCGAGCCCGCCCCGCTCGGCTCCATGCCGGGGGTCGTCCAGCACTCCCTGGACTCGCTCCGGCGCGCCGCCGCGGAGGCGGCGGCCAAGGGTCTCGGCGGGTTCATGGTCTTCGGCGTGCCCGCCGAGCGGGACCCCGAGGGCAGCGCCGGGTGCGACCCCGAGGGGATCCTGAACCGGGCGCTGCGGGCCGTCCGCGCCGAGGTCGGCGACGACCTCGTGGTCATGGCCGACCTGTGCCTGGACGAGTTCACCGACCACGGCCACTGCGGCGTCCTCGCCGAGGACGGGACCGTGGACAACGACGCGACCCTGGAGATCTACGGCCGGATGGCCGTGGCCCAGGCCGAAGCGGGTGCCCACGTGCTCGGCCCCTCCGGCATGATGGACGGCCAGGTCGGCGTGATCCGCTCGGCCCTCGACGAGGCCGGGCACCCCGACGTCGCCGTCCTGGCCTACTCCGCGAAGTACTCCTCCGCGTTCTACGGCCCGTTCCGCGAGGCCGTCGACTCCCAGCTCCAGGGCGACCGCCGCACCTACCAGATGGATCCCGCGAACCGCCGGGAGGCGCTGCACGAGCTGCAGCTGGACCTGGACGAGGGCGCCGACATGGTCATGGTCAAACCGGCCATGAGCTACCTCGACATCCTCCGCGACGTGGCCGAGGTCTCCCCGGTGCCCGTGGCCGCGTACCAGATCTCCGGCGAGTACGCCATGATCGAGGCCGCCGCCGCCAACGGCTGGATCGACCGGAGGGCGGCGATCCAGGAGTCCGTGCTGTCCATCCGCCGTGCGGGCGCCGACTCCGTGCTCACCTACTTCGCCGTCGAGCTCGCGGACTGGTTCCGCGACGAGAACGGCCTCTCCTGACCCCCACCGTCCCCCGAGCCGGCAGCCCCGGCGAAAGGAAGCAGACAGAACCCATGAGCGTTTCCCAGGAACTCTTCGACCGCGCGCGCAAGGTCATGCCCGGCGGGGTCAACTCCCCGGTGCGGGCCTTCGCGTCCGTGGGCGGGACCCCGCCCTTCATCACCGCGGCCAAGGGCCCGTACCTCACCGACGCCGACGGCCGCGAGTACGTCGACCTCGTCAGCTCGTGGGGGCCCGCCCTCGTCGGGCACTCCCACCCGGCCGTCATCGAGGCCGTGCACGAGGCCGTGGAGCGCGGCCTGTCCTTCGGGGCGACCACGCGCGGCGAGACCGAGCTGGCCGAGCTCGTGGTCGAGCGGGTCGGCGCGATCGACGAGCTGCGCATGGTCTCGACCGGCACCGAGGCGGCCATGACCGCGATCCGCCTGGCGCGCGGCGTGACCGGCCGGGACCTCGTCGTGAAGTTCGCCGGGTGCTACCACGGGCACGTGGACTCCCTGCTGTCCGAGGCGGGATCCGGCGTCGCGACCCTCGCCCTGCCGGGCTCCGCCGGGGTCACCGCGGCCACCGCGGCCGAGACCCTGGTGCTGCCCTACAACGACCTCGCCGCCGTGGAGGAGGCCTTCGCCGCGCACCCGGGCCGGATCGCCGCCGTCATCACCGAGGGCGCGCCCGCCAACATGGGCGTGGTCACCCCCGGCGAGGGCTTCAACGCGGGGCTGCGCCGGATCACCCGCGAGCACGGGGCCCTGATGATCTTCGACGAGGTCCTGACCGGCTTCCGCGTGCACGAGGCCGGCTACTGGGGCCTCACCGCCGCCGGCGAGGACGGCTGGGAGCCCGACCTGTTCATGTTCGGCAAGGTCATCGGCGGCGGCCTGCCGGTCGCCGGGGTGGGCGGACGGGCCGCGGTCATGAACCACCTGGCGCCCCTGGGCCCCGTCTACCAGGCCGGCACCCTGTCCGGGAACCCGGTGGCGATGGCGGCGGGGGCGGCGACCCTGCGCACCGCGGACCGGATCGCCTACCAGACCGTCGACCGGCGCTCGGCGCAACTCCAGGACGCGGTGCGCGCCGCGCTGACGGAGGCCGGGGTGGACCACTCGATCCAGTCGGCCGGCAGCCTGTTCTCGGTCGCCTTCGGCACTTCCGCCACCGGCGTGCACGACTACGCGCAGGCCAAAGCGCAGGAGACGTTCCGCTACCCGGCGTTCTTCCACGCGATGCTCGACCAGGGGGTCTACCTGCCGCCGTCGGTGTTCGAGGCGTGGTTCCTCTCCGCCGCGCACGACGACGCCGCGATGGACCGGATCGTCTCCGCCCTGCCCGCCGCGGCCCGCGCGGCCGCCGAGGCCCGGCCCGCCGCCTGACCCGGGGCCGCGCCGCCGTCCCGGGCGCGCTCAGGCGTCCTCGGGAGCGCTCAGGCGTCCTCGGGGCGGCGGAACGGCCAGGCGCCGTCCACCACGGCGTCCGGCCGGGTCCTGCGGAAGTACTCCTGCAGGCTCGCGGCCTGCTCGGCGGCCCACCCGACCTGGTCGGCGTGCAGCGCGGCCGCGGGGCGCACCAGCTCGGGGAAGCGGCGGGCCATCAGCACCGCGAGCCGCTCCGTGGCGAGCGAGTCCGCCGCGGAGGTGTGCGCCGCGGTGAGCTCGACGCCGTACTCCTCGCACAGCGCCCCGAGGGTGCGCTTGCCGCGCCGGTACCGGTGCACCTGCTTGTTGAGCACGTAGGGGTCCAGCACCGGGAAGGGCCGCGGCACCTCGATCCCGTGGCGCCGGCCCTCGTGGGCGAGGACCGTGAAGTCGTACGAGGCGTTGAACACCAGCACGGGCGTGCCCGCGGCGAAGAGGGCGTCCAGGACGCCGGCGATCTCCGCGACCACCTCCGCGGCGGGCCGCCCCTCGGCGCGGGCCCGCTCGGTGCTCACCCCGTGCACGGCCGCGGCCTCCTCGGGAATCTCCACCCCCGGGTCCGCCAGCCACTCCCACTCGTCCGTCACGGCGCCCTCGGCGTCGGTGCGCACCACGGACGCCGTGACGATGCGGGCCGTGTGCGGGTCGCGGCCGGTCGTCTCGAGGTCGAACGAGGCGCGGGGGCCCTCCGTCCACGCGGCGGGCTCCTCCCCGGCGCCCGGGGGCGCCCCGAGGTCGAAGAGCACGTCCTGCTCCGCGGCGTCGTCCGCCGCGGGAGGATCGGCCCGCGGCGCGCGCAGCGGGGCGGCGTCGAACAGGGGGAGCTGGTCGGTGGGGCCGGCGGGGCCTGAGGGCGAGGACATGGCTCCCACCGTACCGGCCCCCTCCGACCCGGGACGCGCCACCGCTGCCGGGCGCCGCGCCGCCGGGGACCGGGGCGGGCCCTCCGGCACGCCCGGGAGCGGCGGGCTTAGACCGTCGGAGTCCCGTGATGGGATGGGATTCATGCGGCACACCGAGGACAGCACCCCCGCCACGAGCTCCGCCGTGCCCGGAGCCGTGCGCTGGAACCTGGTGCCCCCGAACGGCTCCGCGCCGGAGCGCACCGCGTGGCGGCCCGGCCCCGAGCAGGAGGAGATCGCCGCGCTGCCGGCCGGGTGCGGCCCCCGGCTCGTGCTGGGCGGTCCCGGGACCGGGCGGACCCGGGTGCTCGTGGAACTGGCGGCGCGCCGGATCGGCCACGGTCTCGACCCGGACCGGCTGCTCGTGCTCACGCCGTCCCGGCTCGCCGCCGCCCGGCTGCGGGACGACCTCACGGCCGCGGTCGCCGCGACCATGAGCTCCCCGCCCGTGCGGGCCTGGCAGTCCTACGCCTTCGACCTCCTCCGGCGGGCGCAGAACGAGGGGCTGCTCCCGGGCGTCGCCCACGGCCCCAAGCTGCTGTCCGGCCCGGAGCAGGACGTGCTCATCGGCGAGCTCATGGCCGGGCACGCCGCCGGCCTCGGGGCCGCCGTCGTGTGGCCCCCCGACCTCCGGGAGGCCCTGGGCACCCGCGGCTTCCGCCAGGAGGTGCGCGAGCTCTTCGACCGGATGTCCGAGTACGACCTCGCCCCCGACGACCTCCGCGCCCTCGCCCGGCGCCTGGAGCGCCCGGACTGGGCGGCGGCCGCCACGGTGCGCGCCGAGTACCTGGCCGTGCGCCGGCTGCGGATGCCGGAGTCCTACGACCCCGCCGTCCTCGTGACCGAGGCCGCACGGGTCCTCGAGGAGCAGCCGGAGTTCCTGCGGGCCGAGCAGGAGCGGCTCGAGCTCGTGCTCGTGGACGACCTGCACGAGGCGACGCCCTCGATCCACCGGCTGCTCGCCGTGCTGTGCCGGGGGCGGGACACCGTCATGACCGTCTGCACGGACACCGTGGTCCAGGGCTTCCGCGGGGCCCGGCCCGACCTCCTGCGCACCCTCGACGACCGCCTCGCCGATCCCGCACGGCCCCTCCGGCGGCACACCCTGGGCACGAGCCGGCGGATGCCCGGGGCCGTCGCGGAGGTCTGGCAGCGCGTGGCCGAGCGGATCCCCGCCGTCGCCGGGGCCCGGCACCCCCGCACCCTCCTGCCCCTCGAGGGCACCGCGGACGCCGACAACACCCCGGACGCCGAGAACGCCGACAACACACTGGACGCCGAGGACGCCCCTGCCCTCACGGACGCCGCGGGCGCCGCGGCGGAGCACGCCCCGGCCGGCGGCCCGGGGACCGGCGCGGGAGCCGGTGCGCCGCAGGGCGAGGTCACCACGGTGGTGCTCCCGTCGCCGCTGCACGAGGCCCGCTGGATCGCGCACCAGGTCCTCGAGCGCCACCTCGTGCACGGGGTCCCGCTGGCCGACATGGCCGTGGTCGTGCGCAACGGCCGCTACCTGGAGGGCCTCGAGCGCCAGCTCTCCGCCCTCGGCGCGCCCGTCAGCACCTCCGCGGCGGAGACGCCGGTCCGGGACGAGCCGGCGGTGCGCCCCCTGCTGGGCGCCCTGCGCATCGTGACCGAGGCGGCCGGGGCGGCGGGGGACCGCGGGGCGGACGGGCACTTCGGCGCCCTCACCGTCCAGGCGGCCGTCGACCTCCTGACCTCGCGGATCGGCGGCGCCTCCCCGATGGACGTCCGCCGGCTGCGCCAGCGGCTCCGGGCGGAGGAGCTCGCCGGGGGCGGGGTCCGCACCAGCGACGACCTGCTCGTGGAGGCCCTCGTGGCCCCCGGGGCGCTCGACGCCTCCGGGGTGCGCTCCGTGCCGGCCCGCAGGATCGCCCGGATGCTCTCGGCCGGGACCGGCGCCCTCCGGGAGGAGGGCGCCACGGCGGAGACCGTCCTGTGGGCGCTGTGGGAGGCGGCCGGGGTCGCCGAGTCCTGGCGGCGCCGCGCGCTGGAGGGCGGCCCGGCGGGGGAGCGGGCCGACCGCGACCTCGACGCCGTGGTGGGCCTGTTCGAGTCGGCCGAGCGGTACGTCGACCACCTGCCGGGCGCGAGCCCCGCACAGTTCCTGGACTACATCGACAACCAGGACCTGCCCATGGACACCCTGGCCGCCCGCGCCCCGACCGACGAGACGGTGGAGATCATGACCCCGGCCACGGCCGCGGGCCGGCAGTGGCCGGTGGTGTTCGTGGCCGGCGTGCAGGAGGGCGTGTGGCCCAACACCCGTCTCCGCGGGCAGCTGCTGGGCGCGGACCTGCTCACGGACGCGCTCGACCTCGGCGTCGAGCAGGCCGCACGCGTCACCCCGGTGACCCGGATGCGGGAGGTCCGCCACGACGAGCTGCGCTCCTTCTCCGCCGCGGTCTCCCGCAGCTGCGGAACGCTCGTGGTCACGGCGGCCTCGGGCGAGGACGAGCAGCCCTCGGAGTTCCTGGACCTCGTCGACCCGCCGGGATCCCGGGACGGGGACGGCACCCGGGCCGTGGTGGACGCCCCGCGGCCCATGACGCTGCGCGCCCTCGTGGCCGAGCTGCGGCAGTGGGTCCAGCTGCACAAGGAGGACCCGGTGCGCTCCGAGGCCGCGGCCCGGCTGCTCCACCGCATCGCCTCCTCCCCGCGCCCGGTGCCGGGCGCCGACCCCGACACCTGGTGGGGCGCGGGGGAGCTCTCCAGCACGGCGCCCGTCTTCGACGACGGCGTCCCCGTGCCCGTCTCCCCGTCCCGGATCGAGACCATCCACCGGTCCCCGCTCGACTGGTTCGTGGCGGCCTCGCGGGCCGAGGCCGCCACCGACCTCAGCCGCAGCCTCGGCTCGCTCGTGCACGCCATCGCCGAGGAGCTGCCGGAGGCGGCGGGCTCCGAGCTCGTCGCCGAGCTCGAGCGCCGGTGGCCCACGCTGGGCCTGCCGGACACCTGGGAGTCCGCGGTCCAGCTCGAGCGGGCCCGGCAGATGCTGCGCAAGTTCGCCCAGTACGTCCTGGACGCCCGCAGCAAGCACGGCCGTCGGCTGGCCTCCGTGGAGGGCGCCTTCAGCGTGCTCGTCCAGGGACGGGCGCGTGACGCCCTGCTCCGGGGCCGCGTGGACCGCCTGGAGCTGGACGAGCAGGGCCGCTACGTCGTCGTCGACCTCAAGACCGGACGGAACCAGCCGGCCGGGGCGAAGATCGCCGAGCACCCGCAGCTGGCGGCCTATCAGGTGGCGCTGACGGCGGGGGCGGGCACGGCCATGGTCGCCGGGGCGGACGAGGCCGTCCTCGAGCTGCCCGGCGGCACCGTGACGGAGCTCTCCGGCGGCGCCCTGCTCGTCCAGCTCGGCACCCGGGCCAAGTCCCCCTCCGTGCAGCAGCAGGACCCCCTCGACCCGGAGGCCACGTGGGCGCGGGAACTGATCACCCGGGCCGCGGAGCTCGTGGCCGGGGAGCGGTTCACCGCCCGCCACGACCAGGCCGAGGGCGCCTTCAACGGGCACGGGTGCAAGCTGCCGCAGATCTGCCCGCTGTGCGCCGAGGGGCGGCAGGTGAGCGAACCGTGAGGACGGACCCCGGACCCCTCCCACCCGGACAGCAGGAGACGACAGCGACCATGACCGACGCCCCCGGCGACCGCACCGCGCCCGGCACGGCCGAGCACCCCTACGGCGGCGTCGAGCCCCGGTACAGCCCCGAGGAGCTCGCCGAGCTGCTCGGCGGCAACCGGCCCACGGCGCAGCAGTCAGCGGTGATCTCCGCCCCGCTCACGCCCCGGCTGGTCGTCGCGGGCGCGGGCTCGGGCAAGACCGCCACCATGGTCGACCGCGTGGTCTGGCTCGTGGCCAACGGCGTGGTCGCCCCGGACCAGGTCCTCGGCGTGACGTTCACCCGCAAGGCCGCCGGCGAACTGGGGGAGCGCATGCGCTCCCGGCTCGCCCGGCTGCGCGCCCAGGGGCTCGTCGCCCCCGTGGACGCCGAGGAGGACGACCTGCCGGCCGCGCCCCAGGACCCCACCGTCAGCACCTACCACTCCTACGCCAACACGCTCGTGCGCAACTACGGGCTGCGGATCGGGATCGAGCCGGACACCACGCTGCTGGGCCAGGCCCGGACCTGGCAGATCGCCGCGCAGACCGTGGAGGCCTGGACCGGGGAGCTGCTGGAGACCATGCCCGCGAAGTCGACGATGGTCGGCGCCGTCCTCGACCTCGCCTCGGCGTGCGCGGAGCACCTCGTGGACCCGGGGGACGTGGAGCGCTTCGCGTCCCAGCTGCTCGGCGCGCTGGCCACCACGCCCCCGGGGCGCCGGAAGAAGACCCTGGGCGCCCAGCTGAAGAAGGTCGAGGACAACCAGCGCACCGCGTGGGTCCTCGCCGAGCTCGTGGCCGACTTCTCCCGGCGCAAGCACGAGGCCCAGGCCATGGACTTCGGCGACCTGCTCTCCGCGGCGGCCCGGCTCGCGGAGCAGGACCCGGCCGCCCGCCGGACCGAGCGGGAGCGCCACCGGGTGGTGCTGCTCGACGAGTTCCAGGACACCTCGCACGCCCAGCTGCGGCTCTTCGCCGCCCTCTTCGGCCAGGGGCACTCCGTGATGGCCGTGGGCGACCCCCAGCAGTCGATCTACGGCTTCCGCGGGGCGTCCTCCGGGCAGCTGTTCGGCTTCTACGACTCCTTCCCGGTGGCCCCCGGTCAGGACGGGGAGCCCAGCTTCCTCACCACGGCGTGGCGCAACGACGCGAGCATCCTCGACGTCGCCAACACCATCGCCGCGCCCCTGCGGACCCTGCCCGCGTGGGCGCGCAGCCGGTCCTCCCTCGCCGTTCCCGAGCTGACCCCGCGGCCCGGTGCGGGCACCGGGCGGGTGCGGATCAGCCGGTGGGCGACCGACGTCGAGGAGGCCGTCGCGCTCGCGGAGCGGGTCCGGACCCGCCGGGAGCAGCACCGCGGCGAGCCGGAGGACCAGATGCCCACCATGGCGGTGCTCTGCCGCAAGCGCTCCCAGATCGAGCCCGTGCGCCGGGAGCTCGCCGTCCGGGGCATCCCCTACGAGGTCGTGGGCCTGGGCGGGCTGCTCAGCACGCCGGAGGTCTCCGACGTCGTCGCGACCCTCCGGGTGCTGGACGACCCCGGCCGCTCGGACGCCCTCGTGCGGCTGCTCGCGGGCGCCCGCTGGCGGATCGGCACCCGGGACCTCATGGCCCTCGCCGACTGGGCGTCGCACCTGGAACGACGCCGCACGGAGGCCGCGCGAGCCGGCCGGGCCGAGGACCTCGAGAGCCCGGTGACCGCGGAGGAGGCCCAGGAGGACGCCCTCGTCGAACCGGATCTCTCCGACCACGCGTCGCTGATCGAGGCCCTCGAGACCCTCCCACGGCCGGGCTGGTCCTCCGCGCACGGCCGCAGCCTGTCCGGGACCGCGCGGGAACGCCTGATCAGGCTGCGGGCGGAGCTGGAGCACCTGCGCTCCTTCCTCTCCGACGACCTGCCCAGCCTGCTCCACGAGGTCGAGACGGTCCTCGGCCTCGACGTCGAGGTGGCCGCGCACCCGCACCGCGCCGTCCACCAGGCGCGGCGCAACCTGGACGCCTTCCAGGAGGCGGCACAGTCCTTCACCGCGTTCTCCGCGACGAGCGACGTCTCGGCCTTCCTCGCGTGGCTCGACGTCACGCTCGCGGAGGAGAACGGGCTCGAGCCCGGCCCGGAGAGCACACGGCACGACGCCGTGCAGCTCGTCACGGTGCACGCCTCCAAGGGCCTCGAGTGGGACCACGTCTACGTCCCGGGCCTCAACGCGGGGAACTTCCCGACCGACAAGCCCTCCCGCTGGACCCTCGACACCGGCACCCTGGCCTGGCCGCTGCGCGGTGACGCCCGGTTCCTGCCGCAGTGGGCCGTGGACACGACCGACCTGAAGGCCCTCGAGGAGTCCCACGCGGAGTACCTGGAGCTCGCCGCCCAGCACGCCGAGGACGAGGAGCGCCGGCTCGCCTACGTGGCCGTGACCCGGGCCCGGGAGGTGCTGGAACTGTCCTGCACCGCCTTCCGGGGCACGGCCGCGAAGAGCCAGGGGCCCTCCGCGTTCGTCGCGGAGCTGGCGCCGCTGACCGAGGGCCCCGAGCCGTCCGTCCGCCTCGGCCCCTGGGCCGAGGTGCCCGAGGGGGCGCGCAACCCGGCGGCGGCCACCGTGCTGAGCGCTCCGTGGCCGTACGACCCGCTGGAGGGTCCCGAGGTCACCGAGACCGTGACGGACGAGAGCGGGCACAGCTCCGTGCGCGTGAGCCCGCCCCCGCACCTCGGCCGCCGGGCCGTGCTCGAACGGGCCGCCCGCGCGGTGCGGGAGCGCGGGTTCGAGGACACCGCGGACCTCGACGTCGAGGACCTGCTCGGCGTCGCGGCGCGGGACGGGCTCGCGCCCGACCCGCGCCGGTGGTCGGAGGAGGCGAAGATCCTGCTGGCCCGGCACGAGGACGCCAGGACGGAGCGGACCGTCCCCATGCCGTCCCACGTCTCGGCGTCGACCCTCGTGGCGCTCTCGCGCGACCCGCTCGAGGTCGTGTCGGGCCTGCGCCGGCCCATGCCGCGCCGGCCCGGGACCGCGGCGCGGCGGGGCACCACGTTCCACGCCTGGATCGAGCAGTACTACGGCAGCTCGGCGATCTTCGACGCCGGGGAGCTGCCCGGGACCGCCGACGACTACGTCGACGCGGCCTACGACCTCCCCGAGCTCGCCGCGACGTTCCGGTCGAGCCCGTGGGCGGACCGGCAGCCGTACGCGGTGGAGTTCCCCCTCGAGACCCCGGTCGCCGGGATCACGGTGCGGGGCCGGGTGGACGCCGTCTTCCGCGACGGCGACGGCACGTGGGAGCTGGTCGACTGGAAGACGGGGCGGGCACCGGCCGGGCGGGAGCTGCGGGAGCGGTCGGCGCAGCTGGCGGTGTACCGGCTCGCGTGGTCCCGGTTGCGGGGCGTCCCGCTCGAGGAGGTCACCGCCGCCTTCTACTACGTGGCCGAGGACCGGGTGGTCCGCCCGCACGACCTCGCCGGGGCCGAGGAGCTCGAGGCGGTGGTCCGGGAGGCCTACGACGTGGTGCTGCGCCCCTGAGCGGGGCCCTCCGGGCCCTCCCGCGGCGTGCGGCCGGGGAGAGGCCCGGGCGCCCCGGCCGGGGCGGGGCCCTCGGGATCACGCATCCGGTGGGAGCCCTCGATGCCGTGCACCGCACGGGGGCTGTCGGGGCCGCTCGCCGGACGGGAACCCTGGGGGTCGCCTGCCGGTCGAGGGCTCCCGGGGCCGCTCGCCGGACGGGAACCCTGGGGGTCGCCTGCCGGTCGAGGGCTCCCGGGGCCGCTCGCCGGACGGGAACCCTCGGGGCCGCCGGCCGGCTGGGAACTCTCGGTGCCGCCGGCCGGCCGGGGGCGCTGGTCCCCGTGCGGCACGGAGAGCTCCGCCGGGTGCTCCGGGGACCCGGCACCCCGTGCCTGGTCCGGGAGCCGGGCGACGTCCTGCTCGAGGGTGGCGAGCATCTGCTCCGCGTCGGCCACCAGGTCGTCCGCGCCGCGGTCCACGGCGCGCACCAGCCACTGGGCGAGAGCGAGCTCCGCGTCCAGCCGGGCGCGGTCCAGCAGGTGGGGGTCCGGTTCCCGGTCGGGCGCCTGGAAGGACGTGCGGCGGCAGGCCGCGGCGTAGGCCTCGAGCACGCCCTCGGCGAGACGGGCGTCGCGTGCCGCGAGGAGCCACGCGAAGTCCTCGGCGGGATCGCC
This sequence comes from Kocuria rosea subsp. polaris, assembly GCF_001483755.1. Taxonomy (GTDB): domain Bacteria; phylum Actinomycetota; class Actinomycetes; order Actinomycetales; family Micrococcaceae; genus Kocuria; species Kocuria cellulosilytica. The sequence goes on along the minus strand of NZ_LQBK01000033.1, from coordinate 263,616 downwards.
CACGTGCAGATCGGTCCACCCGGTCACCCCGCGCACCCGCCCGCGGGAGATCACGAGGTCGTCCTCCTGCAGGTCGCCGTGGACCACGCGGGGCTCGAACCGCCACACGTCGCGGTCCTCCAGGACCCCTTCCCACCGGTGCAGCAGAGCGGCCGGCACGCGCTGCGTCCCGGCAGCCCGGCGCAGCTCCGCGACCCGGCGCGTCCGGCACTGCTCGGCGGTGTAGCCGGGCAGGTCCGCGTCCAGGACCAGGGCGGGCGGCAGGGCGTGGATCGCGGCCAGCAGCCGCCCGAGCTGCACGGTGAGCGTGGGGGGCGGATCGGCGCTGGGCACGTGCCGGTGGTGCTCCGGGTCCGGCTCCGCGGCCATGCGGGCCAGCGCGTCGATGTCCAGCGGGGCGCCCTCGATGTGGGAGTGCACGAAGGCGTGCAGGTCGCCGTGGGCCACGGAGCCCGCGGCGGTGGGGACCAGGAACGGGAGGCGGGACCGGACGGCCGGGGTGAAGGAGCGGAGCACCAGGTGCTCGGTCTCCAGGCGCACGCTCGCCTCGGGACTCAGCGGGGAGCGCACCCGCCAGCGCCGGCCGGCCGCGTCGACCACCACGGCGGACCGGAAGTCGGCGTCGTCGTCGGGGGAGGGTCCCACGGCCACGGGCGCGAGTCCGGGGACGCCTGCGGCGGCGACGGCGGCCAGGTGCTCGAGGGACGTGCTCACGGCGTCCACCCTACAAGAGGCCCGGCGGGGAGAGCGGCCGCCGTGCCCGTCCCCACCCGCCCGGGCCGGGGACCCGGGGTCCGGGCGGGTCGCTACAGTGGAGACGTGCCCGCCTCCAGCCTCCCCGAGCCCGTCCCCGGCTCCCGCCCCGTGCCCGCCCCCGAGCGTCTCTCGCCGGCCCGCCTGCCGTTCGCGGCGACGGCCTTCGACCGCGACGCCGTCGACCGCGAGCTCCAGGACGTGCGCGTGCTCGCCGCCCAGGACCCCGCCACGCTCGTGCTCGTGCTCGCCGGCGGGCTCGCCCCCGTCGCCGGCGGCGCCCTCGTCCTGGTGCCCGCGGCCGAGCTCCCCGCCGTTCCCCACGACCCGCGCCGCCCGGAGGTCTACCTGGGACGGCTGCCCGGTGCCGACGGCGCCCGCGGCCCCCGGGTGCTGCTGCGGGCCGTCGCGGCCCCCGAGCCCGGGGGCGAGGACGCGGCGGCGGAGCCCTTCGCGGTGCCCGAACCGCTCGTGGCGGCCGTCGCCGAGTTCGCCGCCGCCCGGGGCGCGGGGGAGCTGCGCTGGGCCGGCCTGCGCGAACTGGGCCCGGTGCTCCCGGCGGCGGACACCTCGCTGCTCGTCACCGCCCAGTCCGTGGGCCTGTGGCACCGGGACCACCCCCGGTGCCCCCAGTGCGGGGAGCCCACCGAGGTGATCCGCTCCGGGTGGGCCCGGCAGTGCCGCAACGACGACTCCCTGCACTTCCCGCGCACCGACCCCGCGATCATCGTGGCGGTGAGCGACGGCCACCCCGATCCCGAGCGGGAACGGCTGCTGCTGGGCCGCTCCGCGCTCTGGAAGGGCAACCGGTTCTCGACGCTCGCCGGGTTCGTGGAGCCGGGGGAGTCCCTCGAGCAGGCCGTGGTCCGCGAGGTCGCCGAGGAGGCGGGCCTGACCGTGGGCGACGTGCAGTACCTGGGCTCCCAGCCCTGGCCGTTCCCGCGCTCCCTGATGCTCGGCTGCCGGGCGGTGGTGCGCTCCGGGGCGGCCGTCCCGGACGGCCAGGAGATCCTGGAGCTGCGCTGGTTCACCCGGGCGCAGCTGCGGGACGCGGCACGCACCGGGTCGGTGACCCTCCCCGGGCGGGTCTCCATCGCGCACGCGCTCATCGCGCACTGGCTCGGCGAGGACCTGCCGGAGACCGCGTGGTGAGCGCGGGCGAGGCCGCCACGGAGGTGGAGTCGACCCTGGAGGAGCGCATCCTCGCCGGCCTGGACCCGGAGCAACGGGAGGTCGCGACCACGCTGCGCGGTCCCGTGTGCGTGCTCGCGGGCGCCGGCACGGGCAAGACCCGGGCCATCACCCACCGGATCGCCTACGGCATCGCCACGGGGGTCTACACCCCGCAGAAGGTCCTGGCCCTGACCTTCACGGCCCGCGCCGCCAACGAGATGCGCAACCGGCTGCGCGGCCTGGGGGCCGCCGGGGTGCAGACGCGGACGTTCCACGCGGCCGCCCTGCGCCAGCTGCAGTACTTCTGGCCCCAGGCCGTGGGCGGGCCCCTGCCCGGGCTCGTCGAGCACAAGGCGCGGCTGATCACGGAGGCCGCGCAGAACATGCGCCTGTCCACGGACCGTGCGGCCGTGCGGGACCTCGCCGGCGAGATCGAGTGGGCCAAGGTCTCGATGCTGACCCCCGACACCTACCCGGCCCGGGCCGCCGGGCGGGACATGCCCCTGAACTACGACGTGCGCACGGTCCAGCGCCTGTACCAGTCCTACGAGGAGCTCAAGACCGACCGGCACCTCATCGACTTCGAGGACGTCCTGCTGCTCACGGTGGCCGTGCTCGAGGAGGACGAGCGCGTCGCCGCGACCGTGCGCGAGCAGTACCGCCACTTCGTCGTCGACGAGTACCAGGACGTCTCCCCGCTCCAGCAGCGCCTGCTCGACGCCTGGCTCGGGGGCCGGGACGACCTCTGCGTGGTGGGCGACGCCTCCCAGACGATCTACTCCTTCACCGGTGCGACCTCCCGGCACCTGCTCGAGTTCCCGGCCCGGCACCCGCAGGCCCGGGTCATCGAGCTCGTGCGCGACTACCGCTCCACCCCGCAGGTCGTGGAGACGGCCAACCGCCTGCTCGCCGCCCGCCGGCCGGAGCGGGGCGCGACCCCCGGCGCGTGGGCCACCCCGCTGCGCCTCGTGGCCCAGCGCCCGGACGGGCCGCCCCCGTCCTGGAACGAGTACGCGGACGACGAGGCCGAGGCGGCCGGGACCGCGGCGCGCATCCAGGACCTGATCGACGACGGGGTGCCCGCCGCCGAGATCGCCGTGCTGTTCCGCACCAACGGGCAGTCGCAGGCGTTCGAGACCGCCCTCGCGGAGGCGGGCATCGGTTTCCAGCTGCGCGGCACGGAGCGGTTCTTCAACCGCCCGGAGGTCAAGCAGGCGGTGGTCCAGCTGCGCACGGCGGCGCGGGCGGCCGAGGCCACGGACGAGCCGACGCGCCTGGTGCGCGACATCCTCTCCTCCCTGGGCTACTCGGACCGGGCGCCCCGCTCCACGGGGGCGGTGCGCGAACGGTGGGAGTCCCTGGCGGCGCTCGTCTCCCTCGCGGACCGGATGGCGGCGGAGGCCGCGGCCCGCGAGGAGCAGTTCGTCCTGCCCGCGTTCACCGCGGAGCTCGAGCGGCGCATGGCCCAGCAGGACGCCCCCGTGATGAACGGGGTGACCCTGGCGTCCCTGCACTCGGCCAAGGGCCTGGAGTGGGACGCCGTCTTCCTGGCGGGCCTCAGCGAGGGCCTGATGCCCATCGGCTTCGCCGAGACCGCGGACGAGATCGACGAGGAGCGCCGGCTGCTCTACGTGGGCATCACGCGGGCCCGGGAGCACCTGGTGCTCTCCTGGACCCTCTCCCGCACCCCGGGCGGCCGGCCCACGCGCCGGGCCTCACGCTTCCTCGACGCCCTGCGCGGCACGGACACGGCCCGCGCGCCCCAGCGCCGGGAGCGCCCGCGCGGCGACCGCGCTCACTCCTGAGCGAGCCCGCACAGGCACCGGCTCCGGTCCAGCCGCGGCCGGGACACGGCCTCCGGCCACGGCGGGGCGAAGAGGACCGCGTGCCGGTCGCCGCCCCTCGCCCCGGCCGGGAGCAGCGCCCCGCGCCCGTCGCCGTCGCACAGCGACTCCAGGGCGACCCGGAGCACCTCGACGGCCAGGCGGACCGCCACGGCCTCCGCGTGGGCCGGTGCCGCCCACGCCGCGAGGACGGCGTCCGGACCGGGGGGCGCCGGGCCGGGCTCCCGGCCGTCGAGCGTGGCCCGCACGCAGTCCGGGCACGGCCGGTGCGCCCAGGGCACGGTGGGCCAGCGCAGCAGGACGCCGCCGGCACGGTGCAGCGACACGAGCGGGTGCCGGGGATCGATCCCCGGCCACGCCTCCGGCTCCCCCGCCGCGGGCACGGAACGGCCGGCCGGAGGAGCGGCCGGGTGCTCGAGGCTGTGCACCACGACGGTGCCCGGGAGCAGGGCGCCGGGGAACAGCTCCGGCGCGCTCACCGGCACGCAACGGGGATCGAGCTCGCGCAGCCTCCGGCGCAGGGCCGCCTCCCGGGAACGGCCGACGTCCGCGGGCCGGTACGCGCCGGTCCCGAGATCGGCGGCCGTCACGGCCGCGGAGTCGTTGACGTTGAGCCCGAGCACGCCGCAGCGCAGCAGGCGCACGGCCAGCGCCGCCGCGAGACCGTCCAGGCCCAGGAGCAGGACGTGCACCTCGTCCGGGCGGGGGCGCTCGAGGCACGACGCGCGCGGGCCCGCGTCCTGCTGGTGAGCCCGGGACGGGCCGGGGAACGGGGTGGTGGGCACGGGACGCCTTCCGGGACGCGCGGACGGGACGCCCCCACTGTGACCCGCGCCGGGCCTGCGGCGCGCCCGCCGGCGGGCCGTCCACAGTCCACGCCGGCGGACCGTGCACAGGTCACGGGCGGCGTTTCGCGGCCCGCGCCCGTGGCGTGTTCAATGGCCCCATGCCCGTACCGTCGCAGCCCGAGGTCGTCGTGCGCCGCTCCGCGCGCCGGCGCAAGACCGTGTCCGCCCACTGGAGCGAGGACACGGTGGTGCTCTCGGTCCCCCAGGCGGCCACCCGGCGGGAGATCGAGCACTGGACCCGGGAACTGGTGCCCCGGGTCGTGGAGCGCCGGCGCCGCGAGGCGGCCAAGGGCGCCGACCGGCGCTCCGACGACCGTCTCCTGCAGCGCGCACAGGAGCTGTCGCGGCGCCACCTCGACGGCCGCGCCCGGCCCTCCGACGTGCGCTGGTCAGGACGGCAGCAGGCCCGGTGGGGCTCCGCGACGCCCGCCACCGGCGTCATCCGGATCTCGGCGCAGCTCCAGGAGGCCCCGGAGTGGGTGCTCGACTTCGTGCTGGTGCACGAGCTCGCGCACCTGCTCGAGGCCGACCACAGCCCCCGGTTCCGGGAGCTGGAGGCCCGGTACCCCCTCGCCGAGAAGGCCCGGGCCTTCCTGGACGGCGCGGCGTGGGCGCACCGGCGCGCGGAGGGCGCCGCGGAGGATCAGCGGGAGCCGTCCCCGTCCTGAGGCCCGGCGCCCTCCGGCCCCCCGGGGCCGCCGTCCGCGCCGGGGGCGCCGTCGGCTCCGGGCCCCTCGTAGCCGCCCGAGAGCAGCCGCTGGAGCGCGGCGTCGACCTCGTCCTCGGACGCGGTGAGCAGCCCGCGGCGCTCGGTGAAGCCCGCGGGGTCGTCCAGGTCCTCGTCGGTGGGCAGCAGCTCCGCCGCGTCCCACAGCCCGTCCCGGTCCTGCACGCCGCGGCGCTCGCCGACGTACTGCCAGAACTCGGCGGCCTCGCGCAGCCGGCGCGGGCGCAGCTCCAGCCCCACGAGGGAGCCGAACGCGTGCTCGGCGGGCCCGCCGGAGGCCCGGCGCCGCCGGACGGTCTCGGACAGCGCCTCGGCGGACGGCAGGTTCGCGGTCGCGGCGACGGTCACCACGTGCACCCAGCCCTCCACGAGGGCGAGCACGGTCTCGAGCCGCTTGAGCGTGACCTCCTGGTCGGGGGTCTGCTGCGGGGCGAAGATCCCGGAGGACAGGGCCTCCTGCATGCTCGACGGGTCCATCGGGTCGATCTCCCGCGCGGCCTCCTCGATGCGGGCCATGTCGATGTGGATCCCCGCGGAGAAGCGCTTGACGAGGTCCAGGACGTGCTGGCGCAGCCACGGGTTCGCCGCGAACAGGCGGACGTGGGCGGCCTCGCGCACGGCGACGTAGAGCATGATCTCCTGCGCCGGGATGTCCAGGCCCTCGCCGAAGTCCTTGATGCTGGCCGGCAGCAGCCCGGACCGCCCCTCCGCGAGCGGCAGCCCGATGTCGGTGGAGCACAGCACTTCGCGGGACAGTCCGCCGATGGCCTGGCCCAGCTGGATCCCGAACAGCATGCCGCCCGCGCCGGCGAGCATGCCCGAGGCCCCGCCCATCATGGCGGACAGCTCGGGGGGCAGCTGCTGGGTGAGGGCGTCGGTGAGCGCCTTCGTCACGGACTCCGCGACCGGACCCGTCATGTCCTTCCAGGTCTCCTGGGTGGCCTCGATCCACTCCGCGCGGGACCACGCCCGGGGCAGGATCGAGGGCTGGCCGAACTCGGTGTGGTCGGCCAGCCACAGCTCGGCGAGGCGCATCGCGTCCTCCACCGCGCCGCGCTGGGCGGGGGTCACGGAGGGGTCGCCGCCCTCGGCGGCGATCCGCCGGGCGTGGTCGTGGGCGAGCTTCCAGTTGACCGGGCCCTCGGACGCCCCCGCGCCCATCATGGACTGGATCTGCTGGAACATCATGGACATCGCCTGGGGGTCCACCGGCACGCCGGCGCGCTGGAGGTCCTCGGGGCTCATCCCGCTTTGCCCCATGAGGCGCTCGAGCATCTCCTGGAAAGGGTCCTTGGGGCCGTCGCCGGAGTCGTCCCCGGGAGTGTTCCCGGGGCGGTCGTGGGGAGGCTGGGGAGTCATGGGTCCACCGTTCTTCGGTCGGGTCGGGGATCGGGCGGCACGGGCGCGCCCGACGTCACTGCTCCCAGCGTAGCGAGCACCGGACGGGGCCGACCATGAGCCAACTCCCAGTTCGCTGGAAGCTCAGGGCGGGGTCCCGCGCGATAAGCTGGACCGTCCGGACCGGGCGGCCCCGCGGCCCCCGGTCCTCCCGACGACGACCGCCGAGGACCGCCCGTGACCGCATCCCCCCGCCCGCTCCGAGCCCAGCGCCGCCGAGGCCTCGAGTCCTGGGCGCTGCTGGGGTCCGCCGGCCTGCTGCTGGCCGGGACGGTGCTGCCCGCGCCGTTCGTGATCGAGGCGCCGGGCCCCACGTTCAACACGGTGGGGGAGCACGACGGCCGGCAGCTGCTGGGCGTCTCCGGCGCCCGGACCTATCCGAGCGAGTCCGTCCTGGACCTGACCACGGTCTACGTCACCGGCGGACCCGACAAGAGCGTCAACGTGCTCACCGTCCTCGGGTCCTGGCTGGACCCGTCCGCGTCCGTCGTGCCGGCCGACACCCTCTACCCCCGGGACGTCACCGACGAGGAGGCCGCCCAGTACAGCATGGCGGCCATGAGCACCTCGCAGGAGGACTCGGTCGCGGCGGCGCTGACGCACCTGGGCGAGGACTTCGACACGCGGCTCTCGGTGCAGGGGACCGTGCCGGACGGCCCGGCGGAGGGGGTGCTCGAGCACGGCGACGTCCTGCGCGGCGTGGACGGTGCCCCCGTCACCTCCCTGCCGTCCCTGAAGTCGGCCCTCGATGCGGCGGGGGAGCGGGGCGTCACCCTGCAGGTCGAGCGCTCCGGGGCCCCGCGCGAGGTCGAGGTGGACACCGTGCGCGACGAGGCGTCCGGGAACTGGCAGCTCGGCGTGTACCTCCTGCCCGCCTACGACTTCCCGATCGACGTGGCCTTCGAGCTGGACGAGGTCGGCGGGCCCAGCGCCGGGCTGATGCTCGCCCTGGGGATCGTCGACGAGCTGACCCCGGGCTCGATCGCCGGGGACCGGCACGTGGCCGGCACCGGCACCATCACCCCGGAGGGGGAGGTGGGGCCCATCGGTGGCATCCGGCAGAAGCTCGAGGGAGCCGCGGCGGCCGGGGCGGAGGTCTTCCTCGCCCCCGAGGGCAACTGCGCCGAGGCGCAGGGCCACGTCCCGGAGGGCCTGACGGTCGTGTCCGTGCGCACCCTCGACGACGCCGTGGCCGCGGCCGAGGCCGCCGGGGACGGCGGGGACCTCTCGGCGCTGCCGTCGTGCGCGGCCCGATGACGGCCGCCGCGTGCACGATTGCACCCCCGAGAAGCCCGAAGGCAGAATGGACGGGGTGCCCCGGCGACCCGCCGGCGGCGTTCCTCCCCGACGCACCCCGCACCCCACGACTTCACGCACCACACCTGACGAACGACGCCGATTGCAGAGGTAACCAGTGACCGCCGGACCAACAGCCCCCCGACCACCGAGGCAGCAGCCAGCAGGACAGCGGCGGAAACGGGGTGCGCTGTGGCCGACGGTCGTGGTCGTCCTGGTCCTCGTGGCCGCCTTCGTGGGACTGACGCAGCTCTACACGGACGTCCTGTGGTACGACCAGCTGGGCTACCTCAGCGTGTTCGTCACGGAGAACGTCACGAAGATCGTGATCTTCGTGGTCGCGGCCGTGCTCGTGGCGGCGCTGATGTTCGCCAGCCTCTTCCTCGCCTACCGGCACCGGCCGATCACGGCCGAGTCCATCGTGGACGACAACCTGCGCCGCTACCAGGAGGCCCTGGAGCCGGTCCGCAAGATCGTCATGGTGGTCGTCCCCGTGCTCTTCGGGCTCTTCGCGGCGAGCACGGCGATGACCCAGTGGGACACGGTGCTGCTGTTCCTCAACCAGGAGCCGTTCGGCCAGGAGGACCCGCAGTTCGGCCTCGACCTCGGCTTCTACGTCTTCACCCTCCCGTTCCTGCGCTTCCTCATCGGCTTCCTCGTCTCGGCGATCCTGCTCGCCGGTGTGGCGGGGATCCTGATGCACTACGTCTACGGCGGCATCCGGATCACCGAGCGGGGGCTCAGCACCACCCGTGCCTCGCGCGTGCACCTGGGGGTGCTGGCCGCGCTGTTCCTGCTGCTCCAGGCCGCGAACTTCTGGCTGGACCGGTACTCCACGCTGCAGTCCTCGTCCGGGTCGTGGACGGGCGCCCTGTACACCGACGTCAACGCCGTGATCCCCACCAAGGCGATCCTCGCGGCGGCCGCCCTGATCGTGGCGATCCTGTTCGTGGTGGCCTCGTTCATCGGCCGCTGGCGGCTGCCGGTCATCGGCACCGCCATGCTGCTCGTGGTCGCGGTGGTGGCCGGCGGGATCTACCCCTGGATCGTCCAGCGCTTCCAGGTCACGCCCACGGAGCAGGCCCTGGAGAACCAGTACATCCAGCGCAACATCGACCTCACCCGCTCGGCCTACGGGCTGGACTCGGCCGAGGTCATGCCGTACGACGCCACCACGGAGACCGAGCAGGGCGCCCTGCGCCAGGACACCGAGACGACCTCGAACATCCGCCTGCTGGACCCGAACGTGGTCTCCGCCGCGTTCTCCCAGCTGCAGCAGTTCCGCCCCTACTACCAGTTCCCGGACACCCTCAACGTGGACCGCTACGAGATCGACGGCGAGGTCCAGGACACCGTGATCGCCACGCGTGAGCTGAACCCCGACCAGAACCAGGGGTGGTTCAACCAGCACGTGGTCTACACCCACGGCTACGGCGTGGTCGCCGCCTACGGCAACCGCGTCGAGGTCGACGGCAAGCCGCAGTTCATGCAGGCCGGCATCCCGTCCCGGGGCGTGATCTCGGACGACTACGAGCCGCGCATCTACTTCGGGGAGAACTCCCCGATGTACTCCATCGTCGGCGGCGCGGAGGGCGACGAGCCCCTCGAGCTCGACCGCCCGCAGACGGCCGGCGACCAGGAGGGGGACGCCAAGACGACGTTCGCCGGCAACGGCGGGCCCAGCATCGGCAACTTCTTCAACCGCCTGGCCTACTCGATCAAGTTCCAGTCCTCGGACATGCTGCTCTCGGACGCCGTGCGCCCGGAGTCGCAGATCCTCTACGACCGGGACCCGCGCGAGCGCATCGAGAAGGTCGCCCCGTACCTGACGGTCGACGGCGCCCCGTACCCGGCCATCATCGACGGCCAGGTGCAGTGGATCGTGGACGCCTACACCACCTCGGACGCCTACCCGTACTCGACGCCGTCGGTGCTCCAGGAGGCCACCCAGGACACGCAGACCGCCCAGGGGGCGGCGGCGACCCTGCCCCCGGAGCGGGTCAACTACATCCGCAACTCGGTCAAGGCCACGGTCAACGCCTACGACGGCACCGTGAACCTGTACGCGTGGGACGACCAGGACCCGGTGCTGAAGGCGTGGCAGAACGTCTTCCCGAACACGCTCCAGCCGTACTCCGAGATGTCCGCGGAGCTCATGGCGCACGTGCGCTACCCGCAGGACATGTTCAAGGTCCAGCGGGAGCTGCTCAACCGCTACCACGTCACCGACGCGAACAGCTTCTACGCCAACGACGACGTCTGGTCCGTGCCCAACGACCCGACCCAGGACACCGACGTGGCCCTGCCCCCGTACTACCTCTCGATGCGGATGCCCGGTGAGGACGAGGCCAACTTCTCGCTCACCACCTCCTTCATCCCGCAGCAGTCGGAGACGGGCAACACGCGCAACGTGATGTACGGGTACCTGTCCGCCAACTCCGACGCCGGGACCGGCGAGGACGGGGTCAAGAGCGACGAGTACGGCACGCTGCGCCTGCTCGAGCTGCCGCGGTCCTCCGTGGTGCCCGGACCGGGACAGGCGCAGAACCTCTTCAACTCGGACACGGACGTCTCGACCGAGCTGAACCTGCTCCGCCAGGGCGCCTCCGAGGTCATCAACGGCAACCTGCTCACCCTGCCGGCGGGCGGCGGCATGCTCTACGTCCAGCCCGTCTACGTCCAGTCCTCGGGCGACGCCGCGTACCCGACGCTGCGGCGCGTGCTCGTCGGCTTCGGCGAGGAGGTGGGCTTCGCGCCCACCCTCGAGGAGGCCCTCGACGAGGTCTTCCAGGGCGACTCCGGCGCCCAGACGTCCTCCGGCGCGGGCGTGGACGACGCCGAGGCCGGGAGCCCCGACGGGGCCGGCGAGGACGGGTCGGGAGCCCCGGCCGGCGGCGGCAGCCTCGAGGACGCCCTCAGCGACGCCAACCAGGCGATCCAGGAGTCCGAGGAGGCCCTGCAGGAGGGCGACTGGACCTCCTACGGGGAGGCCCAGCAGCGGCTCCAGGACGCCATCGAGCGGGCGCTCGAGGCGGACGGCGTCGTCGCGCCCGAGGCCGAGGGGGCCCTGGCCCCCGAGGAACCGGCCGGGGAACCGGCGGAGCAGCCCGCCGGGTAGCCGATTTGCGGGTCCGCCCCGCGGCACGTATAGTCATACATGTCGCCGCGGGGTGGAGCAGTTCGGTAGCTCGCTGGGCTCATAACCCAGAGGTCGCAAGTTCAAATCTTGCCCCCGCAACCAGAGAAGGCCCCCGGACCACCACGGTCCGGGGGCCTTCGCCGTGCCCGGGCTCCCGGGCCGGAAGGAGCCCCCACGGCCACGGCCGTGGGGGCTCCTTCCGCGCTCCCGGTGCGGGACCCCCGTCAGACCTCTTCGGAGGAGACGATCCGCTCGGCGTTGCGGGACTTCAGGGCCGCGAGGCGGGCCTCGATCTCCGACTGCTGGCCGAGGGACTCGAGGGACTCGAACTGCGCGTCCAGGGAGGACGCGGCGAGCTCCTGCTGGCCCAGCACGCGCGCCTCCTCGCGCCGGATCTTGTCCTCGAACCGCGACACCTCGCTCGTCGGGTCGAGCACGTCGAAGGCCTTCAGCGCGTCCTGGACCTGCGACTGCGCCTGCACCGTCTTCTGCCGGGCGTTGAGCTCGTCCCGCTTGTTGGACAGCTCCTGCAGCTTGCCCCGCATCCTGTTGAGCCCGTCCTTGAGCTTCTCCACGACCTCGGTCTGGGACTGGATCTGCGGCTCGGCGCCGCGGGCCTCCGTCTCGTACTGGATCTGGCGCTGGAGGGCGACCTTGGCGAGGTTGTCGAACTTCTGGGCCTCGGCGCCCTTGCCGGCCCCGCGGTACTCCTCGGCCCGGTTCGAGGCGGCCAGGGCCTTGTTGCCCCACTCCTGGGCCTCGCGCACGTCCTCCGCGTGGTCCTGCTCGAGCAGGCGCAGGCTGCCGATGGTCTGCGCGACGGCGGCCTCGGCCTCGCGGATGTTCTCGGTGTAGTCGCGCACCATCTGGTCCAGCATGAGCTGCGGGTCCTCGGCGGCGTCGATCATGGCGTTGATGTTGGCCTTCGCGAGCTGGGCGATGCGGCCGAAGATGGACTGCTTGATCATGGTTCCTTCTCTCCTGTGGTGCTTCCCGGGAGGACCTCCCGGGACGGTGGGCGGGACAGGGATCGTGGGGCGGACGGGTGGACGGGTCGGGGAGCTGCGGACCGTGCCGGGGCGGCCGGCGGTCGGCGGCCGGGATCCGGGATCAGAAGCTGCCCCCGATGCCGCCGCCGAAGCCGCCCCCGCCGCCGCCGAAGCCGCCGCCGAAGCTGCCGCCGAAGCCGCCGCCCCCGCCGCCGAAACCGCCTCCGCCGCCGTTGAGGATCGAGCCGAGGAGGATGCCCCCCAGCATCGCGCCGCCCAGGCCGCTGTTGGAGCGGCCGCGGTGGCCGCCCATCCCCACGGGCGTGCCGAAACCGCCGTAGGAGAAGGAGTCGACGTCCCGCTGGGCGATGTACTGGGCCTCGCCGGCGAGCCGGACGGCCTCGTTGGCGTAGGTCAGCGCCTCGGAGGGGTCCGACCTCCGGGCCTGCTGGGCGGCCTCGAGACAGCGCTCGGCCTCCGCGAGGCGGGTGCGCGCCTCGGGGCCGACCCCGCCGCGGCGGGCCCAGATGTACTCGCTCGCCGAGCTCAGCTGGGCCTGCGCGGACACGAGGGTGTGCGCGAGGGTCTCCCGCGCGGAGCGGTCACGGTCGTTCTGGGAGCGCACCGACGCGAGCCCCTTGTCGAGCTCGTCCTTGGCCACCGCCAGGCGCCGGCTCAGGCCGAGCGGATCGATCCGGCCCGCGCCCATCTGCTCCTCGACGGTCCGCAGGACGGCACCGACGCCGGCCACCGCGCCCGCGAGCTCCGGGTTGGAGCCGCGCCGGACGAGGGCGTCCGCCTCGGCGACGTCGCGCTGGGCGATGGTGACGGCGTCCTTCAGGGACTCCTCGGCGTGGGCGAGCTCGGTGGCCGCGTGCTCCACGGCGTCGAGCAGCCCGCCGGCCTGCCCCGCCCCCTCCTCGGCGGCGCGGATGTCCAGCACGGCGTCGCTCGTGCGGCCCGCGGCGAGGTCGGTGCGGGCCTCCTCGAGGGCGGTGTCCACGAAGTCGAGCCGGTCCCGGGCCTGGTCGATGTTGTCCCGGACGGGGGCCACGGCGGTCTCGTTGTAGTGGGCGGTCAGCTCCCGCAGCCGGGCGTCGGCCGTGGCCACGCGGGGGCGCACCGCCTCCGCGTGGCGCCGGACGTCCTCGAGGGCCTGCGGGGCGCGGGACTCCAGCCGGCGCAGCGCGCTGAAGGCCTCCTGGTGCTCCTGGAGGGGGCGCTGGGCGTCCTGGGAGCGGGCGATGATCTCGCCGAGCCAGGCCCGCTGCTGCTCCTCGGTGTCCGGGATGTGGTCCTCGAGCTGCTGCTGGAGCGCGAACGAGGCCTGCATGTGCTTCTTGGCGTCCTGGACGGCGCGGCGGAACGGCTCGACCTGCTCGTCCCCGTACTGCAGCTGGGCGAAGGCCAGCTCCTGCTCGGAGTGCTGGATGGCGTTGTCGGTGGCCACGAGGAGCTCCCCGGCCCGCTTGCGCAGCTCCGGCACCGGGACCTCCGGCGGGCGGGCGGGGCCGGCCGGGCCCCGGCCGCCGGGCCCGCCGTGCGGGGCGGACTCCTGCTGCCGGCGCTTCTTGTTGCGGGCCGCCATGCCGTAGACGGCGAGCCCGCCCAGGCCGAGCGCCCCGAGGCCGAGCAGGCCGAAGCCCGCGCCGCCGCCGTCGGAGCTGTCCGCGGCCCCGGCGGGGGCGCCGGAGAGCTCCGCCTCGATGCCCTCGACCGCGCCCTCGACCGCGCCGTCCCAGTCGTCGGCCGCGAGCGCCGGCGTGATGTACTGCCGGTTGATGCGCTCCTGCTGCTCGGTGCTCAGGGGTCCGGTCGAGTACGCGGAGAACCGCTGCTGCCGGTCCTCCGTGGCCACGACCAGCACCGCGTCCGAGCTGCCGAGGTCGTTGACCTCGGCGAACTCATGCAGCCACGCGTCGGGGTCCGAGGGGTCGGTGAAGGAGTCGACGAACACCGCGGTCAGGGTGATGCCCTCCTGGGTGGCGAGCTCGCGCACGTCGGCGGCCAGCGCCGAGGGGTCCTCCAGGACCCCGGCCTCGTCGACGATCCGCTCGCCCGGGGGCACGTCCACGGGCGGCTGGGCGGCGGCCGCCCCGGCGGGCGCGAGCAGGGCGAGCGTCAGACCGCAGCCGGCGACGGTCCGGCGGGCAATGGGGCGCCAGTGCATGATCTCCCTCACGTGGTCGGTGCTCCCGATTCTAGGACGGGGGCGCCCCGGCGGGAGGAACGGCGCCGGGCCTACGCGCAGGGCGAAACCGCAAGGCGGCTGATGACCTCCCGGCGGGCACGGGGCGCACCCACGGCCGGCGTCCGGGCGGCGTGCGGGAAGCGGTCAGTGCTCTCAGCGTCGTCTCAGTGCGGACATGGATACTGGGGAGCAGAGCCGCCCGCGCCGCCCCGTCCGCTCCGGGGCCGGCCGGGCCCGTCCGTTCCCAGGAGGAGACCGCCCATGTCCGAGCCCCGCGACCCCCGTTCCGGTGCCGACCCGCAGCTCACCCAGCCCCTGCCCCCGGTCACCGGCCGCCCGGCCCACGACCCGTGGGCGTCCGGGGCCGAGCAGGACGCGCCCCCGGTGTACGGGGCGCGCGACGGGCGGGACGCCGGTCCCTTCCCGGGCGCGTGGCAGGGCGCCGGGGACCACGCCGGCCGGCAGCCGTGGGGGCACGCCGGCGGCAACGGCAACGGCAACGGCGACGGCAACGGTGCGGGACCCGGCCGGGGGCGGCGGCGCTTCTCGGGGGGCTCCCTGGTCACGGGCATGGTCCTGGCCGCGCTGGTCGGGGCGGGGGCGGCCGTGGGGACGGACGTCCTCCTGGACGACGGCGGCACGGTGCCGGCCGCGGGCGGGTCGACGACCAGCTCGATCATCGTCAACGACCAGGACGAGGTGAACGCGGTGACCGCGGCCGCGGTGAAGGCCTCTCCGTCCGTGGTCACGATCTCCGCGTCCGGCGGCGGCCAGAACGGCTCCGGCTCCGGGGTGATCATCGACGACGTGGGGCACATCCTGACCAACACGCACGTGGTGACCCTCGACGGCACCACGAGCAGCCCCGCCATCGAGGTGCAGCTCGACGACGGCCGGGTGCTGCCGGCCGAGGTGGTCGGCACCGACCCGCTGTCCGACCTCGCGGTCCTCAAGGTCGACGCCCCGGGGCTGACCCCGGCCACCCTGGGCTCCCTGGACGACGTGAACGTGGGCGACACGGCCATCGCCATCGGGGCGCCGCTGGGCCTCGCGGGCACGGTCACCGACGGGATCGTCTCCACCCTCGACCGCACCATCACGGTGGCCTCCTCCGCCGCGCCGAGCACGCCGCCGGAGGGCGAGAGCGACGAGCGGGGCGACGGCAACGACTTCTTCTTCGACCTCCCCGACCAGAACGGCGGCCCCGGCGGCCGCTCGCAGGGCTCCTCGCCGTCGGTGTACCTCAACGTGATCCAGACCGACGCCGCCATCAACCCCGGCAACTCGGGTGGGCCGCTGATCGGCACGAACGGCGAGGTCATCGGGATCAACGTGGCCATCGCCTCGGCCGGCTCCGGCACGGAGGCCGGCAACATCGGCGTGGGCTTCTCGATCCCGGTGGACACCGCGAAGCGGGTGGCCGAGGAGATCATCAACAACGGCCGGGCCACGCACGGCTACCTCGGCACCAGCGTGAGCGCCGCTCCGGGCGCGGAAGGGCGGAGCCGGGCCTTCTCCGACGGCGCCGCGGTGCAGCAGGTCGTGCCCGGCTCGCCGGCCGACGACGCCGGGCTGGAGGTGGACGACGTCATCACGCAGTTCAACGGCCACCGCATCCAGGACGCGAACTCCCTGACGGCGGCCGTGCGCGAGCTGCCCGCCGGGGGCACCGGGCCGATGACGTTCGTGCGGGACGGCGAGGAGCGCACGGTCGAGGTGACGGTCGGGGACGCCGCCGATCAGCAGTGAGGAGCCGGGGCGCGGGCCCGGCCCGGCCCGCTCAGCCGGCGGCGCCCGTGAAGCCCAGCTGGCGCCAGGCCTCGTAGACGGCGATGGACGCCGAGTTCGCCAGGTTCAGCGACCTGCGGGCCGGCAGCATGGGAATGCGGACCCGCGCGGTGACGTGCGGGTCCGTCTTCACCGCCGGGGGCAGGCCCACCGACTCGGGCCCGAACAGCAGCACGTCCCCGGGGCGGTAGGAGACGTCGGTATGCGCCAGCTCCCCGTCCGTGGTGAAGGCGAAGACCCGCTCCGGGGCCAGGGCCGCCCACGCGGTCTCCAGGTCCGGGTGGACGGTCAGCACGGCCAGGTCGTGGTAGTCGAGGCCGGCCCGGCGCAGGTGCGCGGAGCCGAAGTCGAAGCCCAGGGGCTCCACCAGGTGCAGCTCGGCCCCGGTGACCGCGGCGAGGCGGATCGCGTTGCCGGTGTTGCCCGGGATCTCGGGGGTGTGGAAGAGGATGCGGAGCATGCCCGCCAGTCTACGGACGCCGGCCCGGCGACCGTCCCGGCGTCCTAGACTGGACGGCGTGCCGCACCGTCCCGTCTACCTCGACCACGCCGCCACCGCGCCCCTCCGGCCCTCCGCGCTCGCCGCGGTCACCGAGCAGCTGGCCCGCGGCGGCAATCCCTCCTCGCTGCACCGGGCCGGGCGGTCGGCGCGCACGGTCGTCGAGCAGGCCCGCGACGACGTCGCCGCGGCCCTCGGCGCGGACCCCGTCGAGGTGATCTTCACCTCCGGGGGCACCGAGGCCGACAACCTGGCCGTGCAGGGCCTGTACCGGCACCGGCGCGGGCAGGACCCCCGCCGCCGGCGCATCCTCGTCTCCTCGGTGGAGCACGCCGCGGTCGCCGAGACCGTGGAGTGGCTGGCCGCCCACGAGGGCGCCGAGGCCGTGGTCCTCCCCGTCGACGCCGCCGGCCGGGTGGACCCGGCCGCGGTGCGGGAGGAACTGGCCAGGGACCCCGGCACCACCGCGCTGCTGACCGTGATGTGGGCGAACAACGAGGTGGGCGCCGTCCAGCCCGTCGCCGAGCTCGCCGCGCTCGCCGAGGAGTTCGGGGTCCCCTTCCACTGCGACGCCGTGCAGGCCTTCGGCTCCCTGCCCGTCGACGCGCACCTGCCCGGGCTCACCACACTGGCCGTCTCGGCCCACAAGCTGGGCGGTCCCGTGGGCGCCGGGGCCCTCGTGGCCGGGCGCACCGTGGCGCTGGCCCCCGTCCAGCACGGCGGCGGCCAGGAGCGCACGGTGCGCTCGGGCACCCTCGACGCCGCCGCGCTCGCCGGGTTCGGCGTGGCGGCGCGGGAGGCCGCCGCGGAGCGGCAGGCCGAGGCGGAGCGGCTCGCCGTCCTGCGCGACCGGCTGGTCGCGGGCGTGCGCCGGATCGTGCCGGACGCCGTCCTGCGCGGGCCCGAGGACCCGGAGCACGCCGGGACCAGGCTGCCCGGCAGCGCCCACTTCACCTTCCCCGGCTGCGAGGGGGACTCCCTGCTGTTCCTGTTGGACGCCGCCGGGATCGCCTCCTCCACCGGCTCGGCGTGCCACGCCGGGGTGCCCCGCGCCTCCTCCGTGCTGCTGGCCATGGGCCTGGACGAGGCCACCGCGCGCGGCGCGCAGCGCTTCAGCCTGGGCCGCACCAGCACCGCCGCCGACGTCGACGCCCTGCTCGCCGCCCTGCCCGAGGTGCACCGGCGGGCGCTGCGCGCCGGGCTCTCCGGAGCGGCGCCGACCTGAGCCCGGCCCGCCGGGGACCGGGCAGGCCCGTCCGCCACCGCGGGGAATACCGGCCCGCCGCGCCCTGTTGACGACACGGACCCCGAACCCCGACCCCTGGAGACGATCTCACCGTGCGAGTACTGGCAGCCATGAGCGGCGGCGTCGACTCGGCCGTGGCGGCGGCCCGCGCCGTCGACGCCGGCCACGACGTGACGGGCGTCCACCTCGCGCTCTCCCGCACGCCCGGGACCCTGCGCACCGGCTCCCGGGGCTGCTGCACGATCGAGGACTCCCGGGACGCGTGGCGCGCCGCCGACGTCCTCGGCATCCCGTACTACGTGTGGGACTTCTCCGAGCGGTTCCAGGCCGACGTCGTCGACGACTTCGTGGCGGAGTACGCGGCCGGGCGCACGCCCAACCCGTGCCTGCGCTGCAACGAGAAGATCAAGTTCGCCGCGCTCCTGGAGAAGGCCCTCGCCCTCGGCTTCGACGCGGTGTGCACCGGCCACTACGCGAAGGTGGTCGAGGACCCCGACGGCCGCCGGGAGCTGCACCGCGCCGCGGACTGGGCGAAGGACCAGTCCTACGTCCTCGGCGTGCTCACCGCCGAGCAGCTCCAGCACGTGCTGCTCCCGCTGGCCGAGACCCCGTCCAAGGCCGAGGTGCGGGCCGAGGCGGCCCGCCGCGGCCTGTCGGTGGCGCAGAAGCCCGACTCCCACGACATCTGCTTCATCCCCGACGGCGACACCCGCGGCTGGCTCGCGGAGCGGATCGAGATGACCGAGGGCGAGATCAAGGACGTGGCGGGCCACGTGGTCGGCACCCACCCCGGCGCCAACGCGTTCACCGTGGGCCAGCGCAAGGGCCTCCGGATCGGCACGCCGGCCCCCGACGGCAAACCGCGCTTCGTCCTGGAGATCCGGCCGAGGACCAACGAGGTCGTGGTGGGCCCCCAGGAGATGCTGGCGGTCGACGAGCTGCGCGGGATCCGCCCCTCCTGGGCCGGGGAGCCCGTGCCCGAGGCCGCGCCGCTGCTGCGCCCCGGGGCCGCGGCCGGAACGGCGTCGGCCCCGTTCCCCGTCCTCGCCCAGGTCCGGGCGCACGGGGACCCCGTCCCGGCGCGGGCCCGCCTCGAGCTCGTCGAGGGGCCCGGCGGCGACCCGGTGCCGGAGCTCGTGGTCCGCCTCGAGGAGCCGATGCGCGGCGTGGCCCCCGGCCAGTCGGTCGTGCTCTACCAGGGCACCCGGGTCCTCGGCCAGGCCACGGTGGACCGCGCCCACTCGCTGGCCCGCCCCGACGTCGTCGGCCGGGCCGATCCCGCCCGATAGACTGGCCGGCATGAGCGCACCGCACCCCCACGCCTCGGCCGACGTCCGGGCCCACCAGGACTTCGACGCCCACGCGTCCTCGCTGCAGGGCCGGGCCGACCCCCGCGTGCTCGCCGAGCTGCGGTCCATCCGCGGCACCATCGACAACATCGACGCGGCGCTGGTGCACCTGCTCGCCGAGCGGTTCAAGGCCACCCAGCGCGTCGGCGTCCTCAAGGCCACCCACGGCCTGCCCGCCGGCGACCCGGACCGCGAGTCGGCCCAGATCGAGCGTCTCCGGGCGCTCGCGGCCTCCGCGCAGCTCGACCCCGAGTTCGCGGAGAAGTTCCTGAACTTCATCATCAGCGAGGTCATCCGCCACCACGTGGCCCTCTCCGAGGACCACCGGCGGGAGGACGACGACCCCTCGTGACGCAGCACGCCACAGCCGCCTCCCGGCGCACCGACCCCGACGTCCCCGGTGTCGTGGGCACGGCCCTCGGCGCGATGCCGGGCACGGACGTCGTCGAGTCCGTCACGCTGCTGCGCGGTGAGCTCGGGGCGCCCCACATCTCCTTCCTGCCCCTCCTGCCGGCCCGCGGCGCGGCCGCCGATCCCGTCGCCCGCACGGCCGCGGTGCTCGACGGGCTCCACGCGGACGGGCAGCCCCACGGGCTGCGCGTGTCCGGGGTCCCCGGCAAGGACTCCCGGGCCGCGCGGGCGCTGCTGGCCGGGGACGTCAACGTGCTCGCCGACGTGATCGGCGCCGAGAGCGGTCCCGACGACGCACCGGTCAAGACGCAGCTGATCGGCCCGCTCAGCCTGGCCGCCCGGCTCCACCTGCACGCGGGGGAGCGGGCGCTCAAGGACCACGGCGCCCGCCGCGACCTCGCGGACTCCCTGGCCTCGGGCGTGCTCGAGCACGTCCGGGCCGTGCGCGCCGCGGCCCCCGGCCGGGACGTCCTCGTCCAGCTGGACGAGCCCGAGCTCGCCCGGGTGCTCGCGGGCAGCCTGCCCACGATGAGCGGCTACCGGACCCTGCGGGCGGTCCCCGCGGCGGAGGCGCGGACGTCGCTGACGGGCGTGGTCGAGGCCTGCCGGGAGGCCGGCGCCGCCGCCGTCGCCCTGCGGCTGCCTCCCGGGACCGATCCCCGGCTGGCCCGGGAGGCCGGGGCGGACGCCGTGCACGTGCCGGCCCCCGCCGGCTCGGCGCACGAGTGGGAGCCGCTCGCCGCGCTCGTCGAGGAGGGCCTGCAGCTGTGGCTCGGGCTCGTCCCCGTGCCCCCGGGCCGGGCCGGGGCCCGGGCCCTGGCGGCGGACGTGTGGTCCGTGTGGCGGGACCTCGGCCTGCCGGCCGCCGCCCTCGACCGGGTCCGGATTACCCCGCGCGAGGAGCTCGACGCGCTGGGCCCCGCCGAGCTGCGCGACGTCCTCGCCGGGGTCACCGGGACCGCCGAGGCGCTGGCCAGGACCGCCGCCGAGGCCTGAGCCCGCCCACCGGCCGGGCCGACACACTCCGCGCCGAGGTGCGGGGCGGGCCGCGATCGGCCACAATGCAGGTGGACCCCGGTCCACCACCACGCCCCGGACGCCCCGGGCCACGGCGGTCCCCGCCCCCTGCGGGGCCGCCCCACACCACCGGAGAGGCGATGAACGCGCGAATACTGGTCGTCGACGACGACGCCGCCCTGTCGGAGATGATCGGGATCGTCCTGACCGCGGAGGGCTTCGAGCCCGTCTTCTGCTACGACGGTGCCACCGCCGTGGACACCTTCCGGGCCGTGCGCCCGGACCTGCTGCTCCTCGACCTCATGCTCCCGGGCAAGGACGGCATCCAGGTCTGCCGCGAGATCCGCACGATCTCCGACGTCCCGGTCGTCATGCTCACCGCCAAGTCGGACACCGTCGACGTGGTCCGCGGACTGGAGGCCGGGGCCGACGACTACGTGCCCAAGCCGTTCAAGCCCGCCGAGCTCGTGGCCCGGGTCAAGGCCCGCCTGCGCCCGGTCGAGCGCGCCAACTCGCAGGAGCTGCGGATCGGCGACCTGACCATCGACGTGAGCGGGCACAGCGTGCACCGGGGGGACCACGAGATCAGCCTCACGCCCCTCGAGTTCGACCTGCTCACCGCCCTGGCGCGCGCACCGCACCAGGTGTTCTCGCGGGAGATGCTGCTCCGTGACGTCTGGGGCTACCAGCACGCCGCCGACACGCGGCTCGTCAACGTCCACGTGCAGCGGCTGCGCTCCAAGATCGAGCGGGACCCGGAGAGCCCCGAGATCGTGGTCACCGTGCGCGGCGTCGGCTACAAGGCGGGCACGTCCGCCCGATGACCCCGCCGGACGCCGCCTCCTCCCGGCGCAGCGGGCCGGCCCGCGCCGCGGCCCGCCGGCTGCGGCTGGGCCGGCTCCTCCTGGCCCGCCGCTGGCGGCAGTCCCTGCAGTTCCGGGCCATCGCGGTGTCCCTGTCCCTGACCGCCCTGGCCTTCTTCGTCACCGGCAGCTTCCTCTCGCACCAGATCGCGGACCGGCTCTTCACCGAGCGCCTGGACCAGGTCCTCGCCTCGGCCACCGCGGACTTCGAGCAGGTGCAGGACAGCTTCGACGCCTCGGACGCCTCCGACCGCGACGAGCTGCAGGCGCTGGTCGCCTCGACCCTCGGCTCGCTCTCGGTCGACGGCGCGGAGACCGAGCGCTGGATCCTGCTCCCGATGGACTTCACGAGCGGGCAGACCCTCATCCCGGCCCAGAGCCAGAGCCCGTGGATGACCTCGAGCACCGTGCCCGCGGAGCTGCAGGAACGGCTCGCGGAGCAGGACGGCGTGTTCTGGCAGCCCGCCTCCGTCCGGATGACGGAGAACGGGGAGGAGGCCCCCGTCATCGTCGTGGGCACGGTGGTGGACCTCTACCAGAACAGCCGCTACGGGCTCTACCTCGTCTACGACTTCTCCGAGCCGCAGCGCACCCTCGACGCGATGCACGCGGTGCTGCTGCTGTCGGTGGTCGTCCTGCTCCTGCTCGTGGGCGCGATCGTCTGGTACGTCACCCGCGAGGTCGTCCGTCCCGTGTCCACCACCGCCCGCGTGGCCGAGCAGCTCGCCGACGGGGACCTCGGCGTGCGGATGCCCGTCAGCGGCTCGCACGAGGTCGCCCGCCTCGCCCGGTCCTTCAACCGCATGGCGGACAGCCTGCAGGAGCAGATCACCCAGCTCGAGCAGCTGTCCTCGATGCAGCAGACCTTCGTCTCGGACGTCTCCCACGAGCTGCGCACCCCGCTGACCACGGTGCGGATGGCGGCCGAGGTGCTCTTCAACGCCCGTGAGGACTTCGACCCCGTCAACCGGCGCTCCGCCGAGCTGCTCTACCACCAGGTGGACCGCTTCGACGCCCTGCTGGCCGACCTGCTGGAGATCTCGCGCTTCGACGCCGGCGCCGCCCGGCTCGAGGTGGCCAACGTCGAGCTGTTCTCGGTCGTGCACGACGTCGTGGAGGCCGCGGCCCCGCTCGCCGTCTCCTCCGGCTCCACGGTGCGGGTGCGCTCGGAGCTGTCCCGCTGCACCGTCCAGGGGGACCAGCGGCGGATCGAGCGGATCCTGCGCAACCTCGTGGTCAACGCCCTCGAGCACGGGGAGGGCCGGCCCGTCGAGGTCGTGGTCGGGGCCTCCGAGGTGGCCGCGGCCGTGGCGGTGCGCGACCACGGCATCGGGATGACCGAGGAGGAGGCGGCCAAGGCGTTCAACCGCTTCTGGCGCGCGGACCCGGCCCGCGCCCGCACCACGGGCGGGACGGGGCTCGGCCTCGCGATCGCCACCGAGGACACGCGGCTGCACGGCGGCCGGCTCGACGTGTGGGGCGCGCCGGGGGAGGGCGCGTGCTTCCGGCTCACCCTGCCCCGGACCCGCGCCCGGCGGCTCGGTCCCGACGACGACAGCCCGCTGGGCCTGCCGCCCGACGCCGACGCGTACCCGGAGACGGCGGCGGTGACCCGGACGGGGTCCCTGGCGCTGGCCTCCGCGACCCCGCCGGAGCAGCTGCCCCCCGCCGCCGCGGCGCAGCCGGCCGACGTCGAGGAGGACCGGACATGAGCAGGACCGGGAGACCGGCCCGCACGGCCGCCCTCGCCCTGGCCGCGGCCGTGGCCCTCGCCGGCTGCGGGGCCATTCCCCGGACGGGACCCGTGCACCGGCACGCCGAGCCGACCCGGACCGCGGCCCAGCCCACCTACGACGTCGAGCCGGCCGGCCCCCGCGACGGGGCGACCCCGGAGCAGATCGTGCGGGGCTTCCTCGCGGCCGGGACGGGCGTGGCCGACGACTACTCCGTGGCCCGGGAGTACCTCACCCCGGACCTCGCCGGCACCTGGCACCCGGACGCGCGCACCATCGTGCACCGCGGCGACGCCTCGATCGTGCCCCGGCTCGAGGACGACGAGTACCGCGTGAACCTCGAGGTGGAGAGCGTGGTGGACGGCTCCGGCGTGATCGAGCGCAAGCCGGCGGGGGCCACGGAGGTGCTCGACTTCGACGTGGCCCAGGTGGACGGCCAGTGGCGGATCTCCGACGCCCCGGACGCCACGGCGCTCACCCGGCCCGACTTCGAGGACGTCTTCGAACCCCACCACCTGTACTTCGCGGACGAGGACCTGTCCAACGTGGTGGTCGACCCCCGGTGGTTCCCGGACCGGGTGCCCGTGTCCACGTCCATCGTGCGCAACCTGCTCGGCGGGCCCGCGCCGTACCTGCGGGGCGCCGTGACCTCGGCGTTCCCGGCGGGGACCACGCTCGCGGGCTCGGCGGTGCCCGTGCGGGAGGGCACCGCCACGGTGGAGCTCAGCGTGCCAGACTTCGACCCCGCGAACATCGAGATCAACCGCCGGATGCACGACCAGCTCTCGCTGAGCCTCAGGTCGCTCACCGCGGTGAACGACGTGGAGCTGCTCGTCGAGGGGGCGCCCGTGGAGCTGGGCGCGGGGTGGACGGACACCGCGCCGGTGCAGGACGTCACCGTCCCGTCCCGGCAGGTGGGGCTGCGCGACGGCGAGCTCGTGTTCTACCAGGGCGGCCAGACCGAGGTCGTGGACGGGATCCCCCCGCTGGACGACCACTTCCCGTCCAGCCCCGCGATGGACGCCGCGGCCGAGCACTTCGCGTTCGTGGACACGGGCACGGGCGCCCTGGTGACCGTGGCCCGGGACGAGGAGCCCGTGGAGCGCTTCAGCGGCACCGGCCTGACCCGCCCGAGCTTCGACGAGCACGGGTGGGTGTGGACCGGGGACTCCGCCGGGACCGTCCGGGCCGTGCGCACCGGCGCGGACGCCGGGGACCCGCGGCGCGTCGAGGCCTCGTGGCTGTCGGCGCGGACCGTCACCTCGCTGCGGATCTCGCGCGGGGGCACGCGCGCGCTCGTCGTCACCGAGGACGACGGCGTCTCCCAGATCTGGCTCTCCGGCGTGGTGCGCGAGCCCGACGGGACGCCGCGCCGGCTCAACGAGCCGTACCGGGTGGCCGCCGACGTCGACGCGGACGCGGCCCTGTGGCTGAGCGACCGGGAGTTCGTGGCGGCCCCGCTGGGCGGCACGGGGTCGGTCCGGCCCCGCGTCTACGACGTGTCCGGGCGCTTCCGCGAGCTGCCCGCCCTCGTGGGCGTCACCGGGCTGAGCGGGGGCAACGGCACGTCCTCCGTCCACGCCGTGGCCGGCGGCACCCTGCACATGCTCACCGGCAACGCGTGGGCGCCGCAGAGCGAGGACGTGCTGGACACGGCGTTCGCCGGCTGAGGCCCCCGCCCGGGACGGCTCCCCGTCCACAGCGCCGGCTGTCCGGACGGGAGCCGCCCCCGGTGCCGGGCGGCGGGCCCCGGCCAGGATGGGGGCATGCCCGCGAACCCGCTCTCCGCCCGCGCCCTCGACCGGGCGGCCGCACGGGCCCTCGACCGCCTGGCCGAGGCCGCCGAGGTGCTGCTGCCCGTGGAGTGCGCCGTGTGCCGCGCCCCGGGCGCCGCCCTGTGCCGCGCCTGCCGCCTGCTGCTGCGCCGGTCCTGCGCCCGGCCCTTCGAGGCCTCCTCGGCCGCGCCGCTGCTGGATCCGCCGCTGCCGGTCGTGGCCGCCGGGCGCTACGCCCACGGGCTCGCGACGTGCCTGCTCGCCCTCAAGAACACCGGCCGCACCGACCTGGTCCCCGTGCTCGCCGCCTGCCTGGCCACGGCCCTGGACCGCGCCGCCCGGGACTGGCCGCCCGGGCCCGTGCTGCTGGTCCCGGTGCCGAGCAGCCCGGCGGCCCTGCGGCGCCGCTGGTTCGACCCCGTGCGGCTGCTGCTGGAGGACTGCGCCCGCCGCGGCGTGCTCCCCGCCGGTGCGGTCGTGGACCGCGGGCTGCGGCACCGCGGGAGCGGGACCCTGCTGCCCGGACCGGCGCAGAAGCGGCTGGGCGCGGCGGGCCGGCGGGACCGCCCCGCCGGGTCCATGCGGGCCGCCGCGGCGCCCGGCGCCCGGTGCGTCGTCGTCGACGACGTGCTGACCACGGGCGCGACCCTCGGGGAGGCGGCCCGCGCGCTGCGCGCCGGCGGGGCCGAGGTGGTCGGTGCGGTGGTGCTCGCGGCCGTGCGCTCCCCGGCGGTTCCGCTCACCGCTGATCCGGACCCGGCCGGGGCCTGGTGATTATCCCGTGTGATTCAACTAACGTTGAGCCACGGGACGCACCGATCCTCCCGGGTGGGCGGCCCCATCCGCCCACGTCACCCCCGAGATTTGGAGGGCATCATGGAACTGAACGTCATGGGGCGCAACGTCGCCGTACCGGAGCGGTTCAAGGAGTACGCCGCCGAGAAGGTCGTCAAGTTCGAGGAGCTGGGCGAGAAGGTCCAGCGCATTGATGTCAAGGTCACCAAGGACCACGCGCTGCCCGGCCACCAGGGCATGGGCGTGGAGATCACCGTCTCCGGCCGCGGCCCCGTCCTGCGGGCCGAGGCCCGCGGCGACGACAAGTTCGCCGCCTTCGACGAGGCGTACAGCAAGCTCCTGGAGCGCCTGCGCCGGGCGCGCGACCGCCGGAAGGTGCACCGCGGCGCCCACCGCCCCACGGCCGTTCACGAGGCCACCGGCACCCTGCCCGTGGTGCCGAGCTCCGGACCCATCTACTCCACCGCCGAGGAGCTCGCGACCGCCGAGCAGGAGGCGTTCGACCAGAGCGTGAGCCTCTCCGACGCGGTCACCCCCGTCGAGATCCGGCGCAAGCGGTTCCCGGCCTCCGAGCTGAGCGTCGACGAGGCCGTCGACCACATGGAGCTCGTCGGCCACGACTTCTACCTGTTCCTCGACAAGGAGACCGGGGAGCCCTCCGCGGTCTACCGCCGCAAGGGCTGGAGCTACGGCGTGATCAGCCTCAGCGACAACGGCGAGGCGTCCGAGGAGAGCGTCCGGGCGTACCAGACCGAGCCCGCCCGCTGAGCACGCACCGCTGAGCGCGGGACCCGCCGGCCGGGTGCCGGCCGGGTCCCGCCCCGGGAGAGCCCGGTGGTTGCGGCCACCGGGCTCTCCCGTGCCCGAGGACCGGGGCCCGCTCGCGTAGACTGGAGCAGGTGCCGGATACCCCCCCATCAGTCCCAGCACGGCAGTCGAACACGAGGAGCGTGTGCACGTGGCGTCATTCCTGGAGAAAGTCCTCAGGACCGGAGACAAGAAGGTCCTGACGAGGCTGCGGTCCTACACGACCGCCATCAACAGCCTCGAGGACGGTTTCCGGGAGCTCAGCGACGCGGAGCTGCGGGCCGAGACGGACGCCTTCCGCGCCCGCGTCGCCGACGGCGAGTCCCTGGACCGGCTGCTGCCCGAGGCCTTCGCCGTGGTCCGGGAGGCCGCCTCGCGCACCCTGGGCCAGCGCCACTACGACGTCCAGCTCATGGGCGGCGCCGCCCTGCACCTCGGGAACATCGCCGAGATGAAGACCGGTGAGGGCAAGACCCTCGTCGCCACGGCCCCCGCCTACCTCAACGCCCTCTCCGGCAAGGGCGTCCACGTCGTCACCGTGAACGACTACCTGGCGGAGTACCAGGCCAACCTGATGGGGCGCGTCTACCGGTTCCTGGGCATGGAGACCGGCGTGGTGCTGGCCAACCAGGACCCGGCGACCCGGCGGCAGCAGTACGTCGCCGACATCACGTACGGCACGAACAACGAGTTCGGCTTCGACTACCTCCGCGACAACATGGCGTGGAGCCCCGACGAGCTCGTCCAGCGGGGCCACAGCTTCGCGATCGTCGACGAGGTGGACTCCATCCTGATCGACGAGGCCCGCACCCCGCTCATCATCTCCGGGCCCGCCTCGGGGGAGGCCAACCGGTGGTACACCGAGTTCGGCCGCCTCGTGCAGCGGCTCCAGGCGGGCACCGACTACGAGGTGGACGAGAAGAAGCGCACCGTCGGCGTGCTGGAGTCCGGGATCGAGAAGGTCGAGGACTGGCTCGGCATCGACAACCTCTACGAGGCCCAGAACACCCCGCTGATCGGGTTCCTGAACAACGCCATCAAGGCCAAGGAGCTCTTCCGCGCCAACAAGGACTACGTGGTGCTCAAGGGCGAGGTGATGATCGTCGACGAGCACACCGGGCGCATCCTCGCCGGCCGCCGCTACAACGAGGGCATGCACCAGGCCATCGAGGCGAAGGAGGGCGTCGAGATCAAGGCCGAGAACCAGACGCTCGCCACGGTCACCCTGCAGAACTACTTCCGCCTCTACGACAAGCTCTCGGGCATGACGGGAACCGCCGAGACCGAGGCCGCGGAGTTCATGAACACCTACGGGCTGGGCGTCGTGTCCATCGAGACGCACCGGCCCCTTGCCCGCATCGACCGCCCCGACCTCGTCTACAAGAACGAGGTCGCGAAGTTCGCCGCGGTGGTCAAGGACATCGAGGAGCGGCACGCGAAGGGCCAGCCGGTCCTCGTGGGCACCGTCTCGGTCGAGAAGAGCGAGTACCTCTCGAAGCTGCTCGCCCAGCGCGGCGTCCGGCACGAGGTGCTCAACGCGAAGAACCACGCGCGGGAGGCCGCGATCGTCGCGCAGGCCGGCCGCAAGGGCGCGGTGACCGTGGCCACCAACATGGCCGGCCGCGGCACCGACATCATGCTCGGCGGCAACGCCGAGTTCAACGCCGTGGACCGGATGCGGGAGAAGGGCCTGGACCCGCAGCGCGACGCGGAGGAGTACGAGCGGGTGTGGCCGGAGGTGGTGGCCGCGTGCGAGGAGGAGACGCGGGCGGAGCACCAGGAGGTCGTCGCCGTCGGCGGTCTCTACGTCCTGGGCACCGAGCGCCACGAGTCGCGGCGCATCGACAACCAGCTGCGCGGGCGCTCCGGGCGCCAGGGGGACCCGGGCGAGTCCCGCTTCTACCTCTCCCTCGCGGACGACCTCATGCGGCTGTTCAACGCCGGGGCCGCCCAGCGGCTCATGGCGGGGGCGCCGGACGACACCGCCCTGGAGCACAAGATCGTCTCCCGCGCCATCGCCTCGGCGCAGAGCCAGGTCGAGGGGCGCAACGCCGAGCAGCGCAAGAACGTCCTCAAGTACGACGACGTCCTGAACCGTCAGCGCGAGGCGGTCTACCGCGACCGGCGCCGTGTGCTCGAGGGCGACGACCTCCAGGAGCAGATCGCCCAGTTCGTCGACGAGGTCGTCAGCTCCACGGTCGAGGACCGCACGGCCGTCGGTCACCCCGAGGACTGGGACCTCGACGGGCTGTGGGAGGCCCTGCGCACGATCTACCCCGTGACCCTCACGGTCGACGAGGTCGTCGAGGAGGCCGGGGGCCGCACCCGGCTCACGGCGGAGTTCCTGCGCGAGCAGGTCCTCTCCGACGCCCGTCTCGTCTACGACCAGCGGGAGGAGGAGGTCGGCGCGGAGGCGATGCGCAACCTGGAGCGGCGCGTGCTGCTGTCGGTCATCGGGCGCAAGTGGCCCGAGCACCTCTACGAGATGGACTACCTCAAGGAGGGCATCGGCCTGCGTGCCATGGCGCAGCGCGACCCCCTCGTGGAGTACCAGCGGGAGGGCTACGCGATGTTCCAGGAGATGATGGGCGCGATCCGCGAGGAGACGGTCGCGACGCTGTACCGGATGGAGATCCGGCGCCAGCGCGTGGGCGCCGACGGCGGCCCCGTGGACCTGCAGATCCCGCGTCAGCCCAGCTTCCTGCAGTACACCGCGCCCGCCGAGACGGGGGGGACGCAGACCCGCACGGAGCCGGTCGCGGCCGGCGGCGGGGAGGACGAGGCGGACGCCGCGGACACGTCCCGCAACCGGGCGGGGCGGCGTGCCCGGGCCCGGGCCGCCAGCGCGGAGGCCTCCGAGGGCTGAGCGGGGCGGGACGGCGGAGGCTCAGCCGACCTCGAGCTCGGTGACGCTCCAGCCCCGCCCCAGGCGCTCCACGCGCATGGCCACGGCCCGGCTGCGCCGCGGCTCGACCAGCACGAGGGCCACCTCGTAGACCCCGCGGTCCACCCGGCAGACCCGGCACCTGCGCACGTGCGGATTGCGGTGCAGCTCCTGCAGCGCGGCCTTGTCCTCGAACTGCTCCTGCAGCAGCCGGAGCATGTCGGCGCGCTGCTGGAAGCGCTGCACGATCTCCGGGGTGGTCCAGCGGCTCAGCTGCGCCGCCGGTCGGCTCCCGCCCAGCACCTCCACGGCCGCCTGGCCGATGGACCGGGCCAGTGCCGTGACCCGGCCCAATTCGTCCGCGGTGTCGTGGCCCAGCACGCGGGTGGCGCCCCACGTGTAGCCGCCCGGGGCCGTGGGCGGAGCCGGCCGTGCCCGGCGGGCCGGCGGGCCGGCTGCCGTGCGTCCGGGCGCGGGCACGACCGGCCGGGCCATCGGATCGGAACCGGCGGCGGGTGCGTTCATGGCGGGCCTCCTGGGAGCGGTGCTGTCGTCCTGCGGTGCTGTGGTCCTGCGGTGCTGTGGTGCTGTGTTCCTGGGGTGCTGTGGTCCTGCAACGTGTCAGGGTTCGGGCGGTCCCGCTCCGGGCCGGGACGGGGCGCGGGCGGGTCAGGGTCCTCCGGGGCCGGGCACCAGGAGCCGCTGGCCGGGCAGGAGCCGGTGCGGCCCGTCCACGAGCACGTGCCGGTTCAGCGCGTACCAGCGGGGCCACGCGCGGGCGATCTGCTCGTCGGTGGCCTCCGGCCCCAGCTGGGCGGCCGTGAGGGACCACAGCGTGTCCCCGCGCAGGACCGTGACGGCGCCGTCCACCGTGCGCTCCGCCGCCACGGGCCGGCGACCGCAGGGCTCCGGTGCCGCCGGGGGAGCGGGAACGGTCTCCGCCTCGGCGCCGGCGTCGGGGCCGGACGCGGGTCCGGGTGCCGGGGCGGGGGCCGGCGTGCCCGGGGCCTCCTGGGCGGCTGCCCCGGCGTCCCAGAACGGGGAGGGCGTGTCGTCGGCGAGCGCGCCCGGGGCCGCGAGCAGCTGCAGGCCCAGGGCGGCGGCCGCCGCACGGCGCAGCAGGGCGGGGGAGCACCGCCGGCAGACCCCGGCGAGGCGTTCCCAGCGGCGGCGGCCGGCCAGCACCGCGAGCACCGCGAGCGCGGCGGCGAGGGTCCAGGCCACCACCACGGCGCAGCCGAGCGCGGCCGCCGCCAGCCCGATCAGCGCCTCGGTGTCCGGGCCTCCGGAAGGACGGCCGGCGCCGCGGGTCAGGGCCGCGCCGCAGGCCGCGGTGGCCAGGCCCAGGACGGGGATCGCGAGCACCGACCACAGCGGAGCGGCGGTGGTGCGTGCGGGTCGTGGCGTGCCGGCCATGGCGTCCCCCGATGACAGCTACTTGGTGGCATTTGATGCTGTTTGATGCCGTTTGATGTCTTGAGGCATTGGTAGCACCAGGGGGCGGCCGGTGTAAAGGTCTGCGTCCGGCGCGGTGGACACGGCGTTCCTTGACCGGTCCGGGGCGGGCACCTAGGTTGAGGCCCTGCGCGGCCGGACGGACCGGACGCCGGAAGGGGGCGCTGCCGTGCGCTGGGAGCAGCTGTTCGCGGACATGGAGTCGCAGCTGGCCTCCGCGCACCAGCTGGGACTGGAGGAGGAGGCCGCCGAGCAGGCCCGCGCGGAGTACTCCCGGGTGCGCCTGGCGGACCGGCTGCGGCTGCGGCAGGGCGAGCCCGTCCGGGCCCTGCTCGCGGGGGCCGTGCCCGTCGAGGGCCGGGTGGGCACGGTGGGCGCCGGATGGGTCGCGCTCGAGGACCGGGGGACCCAGCACCTCGTGCCGCTGGGCGCCGCCCTGTGGTGGGAGTCCCTCGGCCGGGGGTGGACGCCCGGTGCGGACACGGTGGCGCTGCGGCTCGGCCTGGGGCACGCGCTGCGCGCCCTGGCGCGGGCCCGGACCGGGGTGCGGGTGCGGCTCTCCGGCGGAGGGCCGCTCGGCGAGCTCGAGGGAACGGTCGACCGGGTGGGCTCGGACTTCTTCGACCTGGCCCTGCACCCCGACGACGACTACCGGAGGCGGAGCAGCGTGACCGCGCTGCGCGCCGTCCCGTTCCCCGCCCTGGTCTGCGTCTCCTCGCTCAGCGCGCGGTGAGGCCGCCGCGGGAGTCCTCCCGGCGGATCAGTCGGCTGCGCCCGAGCGCACCGCCTCGGCCGTGCGCTCGTACCCCCGCGCGATGTACTCCTCCAGCTTGGCGGTCTCGACACGCCACTGGCCGCGTCCGCCCACCTGGATGGCGGGCAGCTCTCCGCTGCGCACGAGAGCCCTCGCCTGCGCGGCCGAGATGTTGAGGATCTCGGCGACGTCCGCCAAGGTCAGGAAGCGCTGCTGCGCCATCTCCCGCCTCCTTGCTCGTGGTTGCTCTCCCGTTCCAGTCTGCCACCGAACGGGCGGGACGGCCGCCCGTCCACATGCGGGGGACCACGACGGGGGCCGGCCGCGGGACCGGCCGGCCCCGATCCTGTCCCCAGTTGTGCACCGGACCGTTCCCGCGGCCCCACGCGCGCGGGCACAATGTGGGCGACGAGCGCGGTCCCCACGGCCGTGCCGAGCATCGAGAGAGGCGGTCGCCGATGAGCGGCACGGTCAGGGGCACGGACGCCCCGTCGGCCCGGTTCCGGAGACCGACCTGGCGGGACCCCCGGCTGCTCACCGGGCTGCTGCTCGTGCTGCTCTCCGTCGCCGGGGTGACCGCCGTGGTCTCCGCCACGAACCGGACGGACCCCTACCTCGCGGCGGCCGCGGACATCGAGGTCGGCCAGGAGGTGACCGGGGAGGACGTCGTGGCCGTGGACGTCCGGCTGCAGGACGCGGCGGACCTGTACGTCCCGGCGGACGACGCCCCGGGCCCGGGCACCGTCGCCACGCAGCGGATCCCGGCGGGCCAGCTGCTGCCCGGCACCGCCCTGGGCACCGCGGACCGGCTGGACCGCAAGCCGGTCGCCGTGCCGGTGGAGCACCCGCTGCCCCAGGACGCCGGGGCGGGCACGCGCGTGGACGTCTGGGTCGCCGCGCAGAAGCCCTCGGGCCGCGGCCACGAACCGGCCCGCCTGCTGCTGCCCGCCGCCGAGATCGCCGGGGTGCAGGCGGAGGAGACCGCCCTCGGCGCGGGCCGCGGCACCGTGGTGCACGTGCTGGTGGAGGAGGACCCGATGGAGGAGCTCGTGGACGCGCTCGGCAACGACGCCCGGGTCACGCTCGTGTGGAACCCCGCGGGCGGCCGGTGATGGTCCTGCCGGTCATGGCCCTCGGGGTCTCGACGTGGCCTCTCGTCGACGGGATCGAACGGCTGCACGGGCCGGTCACGGTGGTGCGCCGCTGCCTCGACCTCACGGAGCTGCTGGCCGCGGCACGCGCCGGGCTCGGCCGGGCCGCGCTCGTCGCGGAGGGCGCCGAGGACCTCACGGCGAGCCTGCTGGAGCAGATCCGGCTCGGCGGCGCGGCGCTGCTCGTGCTGGAGGGCCACGACCACCGCCGCCTCGCCGGCCTGGGCGCCGTGGTCGTCCCGGAGCACACGGACCCGGAGGACGCCGCACGCCTCGTCGAGGAGGCCGTCGCGGCCGCGGCGGGCGCGCCGAGCGCCGTCGGCTACGCCGACGTGGTCGCGCCGGACCGCGCGGCGGACGCGGACCCGCGGACCGGGGCGGACTCCGGCGACGAGGTGCCGTCCGGCCCCCGGGGCGGGGGTCGGATCGTGGCGGTGTGGGGGCCCACCGGAGCGCCGGGACGGACCACGGTGGCCGTCAACCTCGCCGCCGAGCTGGCTCTCCTCGGGCAGGACACGGCGCTCGTGGACGCGGACACCTACGGCCCGTCCGTGGCCGCGGCGCTCGGGATGCTGGACGAGGCCGCGGGCCTGGCCCAGGCGTGCCGCCTGGCCGACCAGGGGCGGCTCGACGGCGCGGCCCTGCGCCGGACGGCCGCCGACGTGGCCGTCGCCGGGCGCACCGTCCGGGTGCTCACGGGCCTGACCCGCCAGGACCGCTGGCCGGAGCTGCGCTCGAGCGCCGTCGCGGCGGTGCTCGAGCGCTCGGCCCAGGAGTTCGGGACCACGGTGGTGGACTGCGGCTTTGCGCTCGAGGCCGACGAGGAGCTCACGGTCGACACCATGGCTCCTCGCCGGCACGCCGCGGCCCTCACGGTCCTGGAGCGCGCGGACGTGGTGGTCGCGGTGGGCGCCGCGGACACCATCGGCGTGCCGCGGCTGGTCAAGGGCCTGCCGGACGTCGCCGCGGCCGCGCCCGGGGCCCGCCTCGTCGTCGTCGTCAACAAGCTGCGCCGCTCGGCGGCGGGACGCTCCCCCGAGCTGGGGATCCGCGAGGCCTGGGCGCGCTTCGGCTCCGGGCCGGCGCTCGAGCAGTTCGTGCCGTGGGACCCGGAGACCCTCGACGAGGCGCTGCTGGCGGGGGCCGTCCTGGCGGAGACCTCTGCGGGGTCGTCCGCGCGCGCCGCGTTCCGCACGCTGGCCGGCCGGGTGCTCGCCGGCGCCGGGGCGCCGGAGGCGGACGGGAGTCCGCCCGTGCACGGTACTAGGCTGGGCGGCAGGATCGGGGCCTGGCTGCGGCGCTGATCGCGGGGGCGCCGTCCGGGCCTCCCCAGCTGCGACCACGGGAGGCGATGTGGCGTTCACGGAACCGCTCAGGGACACCCAGGACTTCGGCCCCGGGGACTACGAGTGGCTACACCTGCTCGTGGGCGACTGGCAGCTCATCTCCGACCTCGCCTTCGGCGACCTCGTCCTCAGCTTCCCGGCCGACTACATCCCGGCCGCGGGCAGCGGCAACGGCCGCGGGATGCCCGCTCCCGGCAGCCCGTTCCGGGTGCTCGCCCACGTGCGGCCCTCGACGGGCCCCACGGTCTTCCACCAGGACCTGGTCGGCGAGCTGCTGCCCGACGAGCTGAGCGGGCCCCTGCGGGCCGCCTGGGTGGGCCGGCGGATCGAGCGGGTGCGCCCTGCCGGGGACGGGACGGGCGTGCCCGAGCCGATCCGGGTCGTGCCGCTGGTGCGCAAGGGGCGCACGCTCGCCCTGCTGAGCCTGCACGCAGGCCGGGCCGGGGGGCCGGTGGCCTCACGGCAGGAGGTCGTCTACCGCGAGACCGCGGACGCGCTGCTGCGGATGGCCAACGAGGGCCTCTGGCCGGACTTCTCCGCCCCGACGGGATCCCGACGGGGCGCGCCCCGGGTGGGCGACGGGGCGATCCGACTCGACGCCGAGGACCGCGTGACCTACGTCTCGCCCAATGCGGAGTCGGCGCTGCGCCGGCTGGGGGTCGACGGCGAGCTGCTCGGGGAGCGGCTCATGGACCTCGTGCCCCCCGTGCTGGTCCCGGGGGCGGATGCGGACGAGACCCTGGCCCCCGTGCTCAGCGGACGGACGGCGTGGCGCACCGAGGTGGAGGGCGCCCGCGTGAGCGTGAACTTCCGCTCCGTCCCGCTGCGGGACCGCTCCGGCCGGCTCGGGGCGGTGCTGCTCTGCCGGGACGTCACCGAGCTGCGCCGCCGGGACCTGGAGCTCGTGTCGAAGGACGCGACCGTCCGGGAGATCCACCACCGCGTCAAGAACAACCTGCAGACGGTCTCCGCGCTGCTGCGGCTGCAGGCCCGGCGGATGACGACGGACGAGGCGCGGCACGGGCTCGAACAGGCCATGCGCCGCGTCGCGACCATCGCGATGGTGCACGAGACGCTCTCGCAGGGGTTCACGCAGAACGTGGACTTCGACGAGCTCGTCGCCCGGCAGTTCCGGCTCGCCGCGGAGGTGGCGTCCCCCGAGCAGACGGTGCACACCCGGATGATCGGAGAGTTCGGCGAGCTGCCGACCCGCCTGGCCACCCCGCTGGCGCTCGTGATCAACGAGCTCGTCACCAACGCCGTGGAGCACGGTCTCGCCGACCGGACCGGCACGGTGACCCTGGAGGTGTGCCGCGTGCAGGACGAGGACGGCGCCGGTCAGCTGCTGGAGGTCGTGGTGAGCGACGACGGCGCCGGGATGGGCGGCGTCGTCATCGAGGAGTCCGGGGCCGGCGCCCTCCGCAGGGCGGGCAGCGGCGAGGGACTGGGGATGCAGATCGTGCGCACCCTAGTGGCGGGCGAGCTGGGGGGCTGGATCCGCTGGGTCCCCCGGCAGGGCGGGGGCACCGAGGTCACGGTGTGCGCCCGGCTCGACGACTAGGCAGGTCCGGGAAGCGGCGAGGACCGGGACCCCGCGGGGTTCCCGGTCCTCGGTGCGGACGGAGCGCTCAGGAGGCGCGGCGGGCGCGCGCGGCGCGGCGCTTGAGGGCGCGGCGCTCGTCCTCGCTCATCCCGCCCCAGACGCCGGCGTCCTGGCCGGACTCGAGGGCCCACTGGAGACACGTGTCCATCACCGGGCAGCTGCGGCACACGGCCTTGGCCTCCTCGATCTGGAGGAGAGCAGGTCCGGTGTTGCCCACGGGGAAGAACAGCTCGGGATCCTTCTCCAGGCATGCTGCGCGGCTACGCCAATCCATGGTCAGCGATCGCTCCTTTCAAGGGCGGGTCCCGTCGGCGCAGGGCAGAACGATCCTGCGGCAGCGGCGTCCGGGACAAGAGAAAAGGCCCATTCGCACGGGCCTTGTGAAGAACTGACGTCCACTTTCCCACGCCGGAGGGGTGCGGACAAGGGTTTGCGGGCCGCGTCACACGTCGTTCGGTGAGTCGTTGCTCACAGCGCGCCCCGCACGGACGGCCCCGGGGCCCGGCCGGCGCCCCGCCCCGGCGGCCGGCGGACTAGGGTGGCGGGGGAGCGCCGCCGCCCGCGCCCGCCGCACCGCCGGAAGGAGAACCCCATGCCCGCCCCCTCCCAGGCGGCCCGGCCGCCCGCGGTCGCCGTCCTGACCGGCGTGGTCCTGCTCGAGGCCCTGGTCCTCGCGGGGGCCGGGCTGCGCCTCGTCTGGACGCTCCTGTTCGGGGACCCCCTCACCACGGGCGGGACGGTGTTCCTCACGGCGGTGTTCCTCGGGGGCGCCTTCTGGCTGCTGCGCGTCGGCCGGGGCCTCTGGCGCGGCTTCCGGTGGCCCCGCGCAGCAGCGCTCGTGGTCCAGCTCTTCCTCCTGGTGCTCGCCTACCCCCTGCTCCGGTCGGGGCAGTGGGGACCCGGGCTCGCGACGGCCGCCCCGGCCGTCGTCGTGCTCGTCCTGCTCTTCCGCCCGGACGTGCTCGCGTGGACGAGCCGCACCGTCCGGTAGCGGGCCCGCCGGATCCGTCCGCCGCCGCCCGGTGGCGCGCCCGGCCGGGACCGCCGGCCGGGACCAGTACAGTTGAACCGCCCGCGCCCGTCGACGTCGTGCCCGGCCCCGTCCCCTCCCGTCGAGCAGCTCCGAACAGGTGGTCCCGTGACTCCCCGTCGCATCGTCATCGTCAGCCGCATCTTCGCCCCCGAGCCCGCCGCCGCGTCCTTCCGGCTGCGGGCCCTGGCCCGAGGGCTGACCGAGGCCGGCGCCCAGGTCACGGTCCTCACCACGCGCCCGCCCGCCGGGTCCGTGATCGAGCCGGAGCCCTACCCGGTGCGCCGGTGGCCCGTGCTGCGCGACCGGTTCGACTACGTGCGCGGCATCGTCCAGTACCTCAGCTTCGACGTCCCCGTCCTCTTCCGGCTGCTCGCCACCCGCGCCGACCTCGTGGTCAGCGAGCCGCCGCCCACCACGGGCATGGCCGTGCTCGTGTCCTCGTTCCTGCGGGGCCGGCCCTACGTCTGGTACGCCCCCGACATCTGGACCACCGCCGCCGAGAAGATGGACGTCGCCGCCCCGGTGAAGCGAGCCATGCGCGTCATGGAGACCCTCGCGGCGCGCCGGGCCGCCGGCGTGCTCACCGTCTCCGAGGCCATGGGCCGTGAGCTGCAGTCCGTCACCGGCGTGGCCTGGGAGAAGGTGCTCGTGGCGGAGAACGGCATCGACACCGACGTCTTCCGCCCCGACGGGCCCGTGGCCGAGCCCGGCGCGCCCTACTTCGTCTACGCCGGGTCGATGTCCGAGTGGCAGGGCGCCGACGTGTTCGTCCGCGCCATGCCGCGGGTCCTCGAGGCCCACCCCGGCGCCCGGCTGCGCTTCTTCGGGCGCGGCTCCGACATCGACCGGGTGCAGGAGATCGCCGAGCGGCTCGCGCCGGGGAGCGTGCTCTTCGAGGGGCTGCGCCCCGCGGCCGAGACCGCGCAGTGGACGCGGGGCGCCGTCGCCGCCCTGGGCGCGGTGCTCCCGGGCATCGGCTACGACTTCACCAAGCCCACCAAGATCTACGCCGCCGCGGCGTGCGGGACGCCGGTCGTCTACGCGGGCGCGGGGGTCGCCGCCGAGCTCGTCGAGGACAACGGTCTGGGCGCGGCCGTCGACCACGACGCCGACGCGGTGGCCGAGGCCATGATCGCCGCCCTCGACCGCCGGCTCGACCCGGAGCGGGCCGAGGAGAACGACCGGGAGCGCCGCCGGCGCGCCGCGTGGGCGGCCGAGAACGCGTCCCTGGCGGCCTCCGGCCGCGTCGCCGCCGAGTGGCTGCTCCGGGGCTTCCCGGACTGATCAGGTACTTTGGTACGCAGCGCACGCCCGGCGCGCTCGTGCCGCCCCCCCCACCGGCCGGACGCCGTCCGGGCCCACCAGGACACCAACCTCAGGAGTTTGCCCGTGAACGCAGATCTCGTCGTCGTAGGCTCCGGCCTGTTCGGCCTGACCGTGGCCGAGAGGGCCGCCAACGAGCTGGGCCTCGACGTGGCCATCATCGACCGGCGGTCCCACATCGGGGGCAACGCCTACACGGAGAACGAGCCGCAGACCGGGATCGAGGTGCACCGCTACGGCGCCCACCTGTTCCACACCTCCAACGAGCGGGTCTGGGACTACGTGAACCGGTTCACCGACTTCACGGACTACGTGCACCGCGTGTACACGAGGCACCACGACGAGGTCTTCCCGATGCCGATCAACCTCGGCACCATCAACCAGTTCTTCCGCGCGGCGTACTCGCCCGCCGAGGCGCGGGCGCTGATCCAGGAGCAGGCGGGGGAGCTCGCCGGGACGGACCCGCAGAACCTCAACGACAAGGGCATCCAGCTCATCGGCCGGCCGCTCTACGAGGCGTTCATCAAGCACTACACGGGCAAGCAGTGGCAGACGGACCCCAAGGACCTGCCGGCCTCGATCATCAACCGGCTCCCCGTCCGCTACACCTACGACAACCGGTACTTCAACGACAAGTACGAGGGCCTGCCCGTGGACGGCTACACGGCGTGGCTCGAGCGCATGGCGGACCACCCCAGGATCGACGTCCGGCTGGACACCGACTTCTTCGACGACGGCCACGACTACTCCCGGTCCGCCGTCTCCGGGCAGGTCCCGGTCGTCTACACCGGGCCCGTGGACCGCTACTTCGACTACGCCGAGGGCGACCTCTCGTGGCGGACCATCGACCTCGAGCAGGAGGTCCTGCCGATCGAGGACTTCCAGGGCGCCCCGGTGATCAACTACCCGGATCCCGACGTCGCCTTCACCCGGATCCTGGAGTTCCGCCACTTCTACCCGCAGCGCGACTACACCACGGACGCCACGGTGATCATGCGCGAGTTCTCCCGGTTCGCGGAGAAGGGCGACGAGCCGTACTACCCGGTCAACACCGCGGTGGACCGCGAGAAGCTGCTGAAGTACCGCGATCTCGCCCGCGGCGAGGACAACGTCCTCTTCGGCGGCCGTCTCGGCACCTACAAGTACCTGGACATGCACATGGCCATCGGGGCCGCGCTGTCCATGGTCGACAACAAGCTCAAGCCCCACTTCACCGGCGGGGCCACCATCGAGAGCGGGGGAGTGGACGCGTGACCGCGACGACCCAGGACATCGACCGGACCGACACCGGGGGCACCGCCCACCGGGTGCTGCAGGAGCTCGTCTTCCCGACGGGCGAGCGCTTCTCCACCCAGCCGCTCTACCTGGACTCCCGGGCCGACACGGGCACCGCCGTCCAGCAGGAGGACACGAAGGAGCAGCGGCCCCAGATCGTGGTCAACGTGGCCTCCGACGCCGCCGCCGGCAACGGCGTGGCGATCCTCGGGCGCTCGTCCGTGCGCGTGCCGGCCCGCACCACGGTGTCCTTCGCCACCTACTTCAACGCGTTCCCGGCCAGCTACTGGCGGCACAACACCCACCTGCGGGAGGTCGTGCTGCGGGTGCGCACCACCGGGCGCGGCACGGTGAACGTGCACAGCTCCAACGCGCGCGGCGAGTCCGTGCCCGTGTCGGTGCACGAGGTCTCCGGCGCCGACCGGCTGACCGAGGTCGTGCTGCCCCTCAAGGCCTTCGCCGACGGCGGGTGGTACTGGTTCGACGCCGCCGCGGGGGACCAGGAGCTCGAGGTTCAGGGCGCGCAGTGGCTGGGCGACGGCACGGGCACCGCGGAGGGCTCCGTGACCCTCCAGATCACCACCATGAACAAGCCCTCCTACTGCCTCACCAACGCCCGTCTGCTCGACGAGCAGCGGGACAGCCTGCCACAGGTCGCCCAGGTCGTGATCGTGGACCAGGGCAACCAGAAGGTCGTCGACGAGCCCGGCTTCGACGAGGTCCGGGCGCGCTTCGGCGACCGCCTGCGGGTCATCGACCAGGGCAACCTGGGCGGCGCCGGCGGCTTCGCCCGCGGCATGTACGAGGCCGTGCGCGCCGACAGCACCTACGTGCTGCTCATGGACGACGACGTCGAGATCGAGCCGGAGGCCGTGCGCCGGATCAGCGTGTTCGCCGACTTCTGCAAGCGGCCCACCCTGGTCGGCGGGCACATGATCGACCTGCTCAACCCGACGAAGATCCACAACTTCGGCGAGGCCATGGACCCGTACAGCTTCCAGTACGGCCCCGCGGGGGAGGGCGTGGAGATCGGCCACGACTTCCGGCACAGCAACCTGCGGAGCACGGCCTGGATGCACCGCCGCATCGAGGTGGACTACAACGCCTGGTGGATGTGCTTGATCCCCACCCAGGTGGTGCGCGAGATCGGCCTGGCGCTGCCCGTCTTCATCAAGTGGGACGACGTCGAGTACGGCATCCGCGCCAAGG
Source organism: Kocuria rosea subsp. polaris (assembly GCF_001483755.1). Classification (GTDB taxonomy): domain Bacteria; phylum Actinomycetota; class Actinomycetes; order Actinomycetales; family Micrococcaceae; genus Kocuria; species Kocuria cellulosilytica. The sequence continues at coordinate 222,942 of NZ_LQBK01000033.1, read as the reverse complement.
CGGCCGGCTACCGGACCGTGTCCCTGCCCGGCGTGGCCGTGTGGCACCTGGCCTGGGCGGACAAGGACGACACCATCAGCTGGCAGGCGTACTTTCACAAGCGCAACCAGCTCGTGGCCGCGCTGCTGCACTCCCCGTTCGACCGCGGCGGCGAGGTGCTCGGCCGCAACGGGATCAAGGACCTGCGGCACCTGCTGTCGATGCAGTACTTCGCGGAGGAGGCCCGGGTCCTGGCCCTGCGGGACGTCCTGGACGGGCCCGAGACCCTGCACGAGCTGCTGCCCCAGCGCATCCGCGACGTGCGCCGGATGATGACCCAGCACTCGGACGCCGTCTACCAGCCGGACCTCGACGCGTACCCGGCCGTGGCCTCGGCCAAGCCGCTGCGCACGCGGCGGCTCTCCGCCCCGCACGGGCTGAAGGTCCTCACCTCGGCGACGACGGCCGTGGTGCGCCACCTCGCCGTGCGCCCGCAGGAGCAGGCCGAGGAGCACCCGCAGGTGCACCTGCCCTACCAGGACGCACGGTGGTGGCGGCTCGCCCGCTACGACAGCGCCCTGGTCTCCGCCTCGGACGGCACCGGCTACACCTGGTACAAGCGCTCGCCCCGCGAGGCCCGCGCCCTGATGGCGGAGTCGCTGCGGCTGCACGCCCAGCTGGCCCTGCGCTGGCCGGAGCTCTCCCGCCGCTACCGCGCCGCCCTGCAGGAGGTCACCTCCATGGAGGCCTGGGAGGCGACCTTCCGCGAGCACTCGGAGATCGGCGCCTGATGCCGGCGGCCACGGTCGTCCGGCGGCCGTCCCCCGGGACGGGGCTGCCGGCGGTGTTCCGGCAGCGCTACCTGCTGAAGCTGCTGGTCGACAAGGAGCTGCAGATCCGCTACCGGGGCACCGTCCTCGGCCTGCTGTGGTCCTACGTCAAGCCGGGGATCCAGTTCGTGGTCTTCTACGTGGCCCTGGGCATCTTCCTGGGCCTGGAGCGGGGGATGGAGAACTACGCCGTGTACCTGTTTTCCGGGATCATCCTGATCAACTTCTTCTCGGAGTCCTTCGGCAACGCGGCGCGCTCGATCGTGGCCAACGCGAGCCTCATCAAGAAGATCTACCTGCCCCGGCAGATGTTCCCGGTCGCGTCCGTGTGGGTCGCCGCGGTGCACCTGATGCCCCAGCTGGTGGTCATGCTCGTCGCGGCCCTGATCGTCGGCTGGTCGCCCACGTGGATCTCCCTGCTGGCCGTGCCCGCGGCGCTGCTGATCGTGGGCCTGCTGGGGGCCGGGCTGGGCATGCTCTTCGGCGCGGCCAACGTGTTCTTCCGCGACGCCGAGAACTTCGTGGACCTGATCGTCATGGTCAGCACGTGGTCCGCCCCGGTGCTCTACGCCTGGACGATGGTCCGCGACGTGCTGGGCCCGGTGTGGTTCGCCGGGTTCATGCTCAACCCGCTGACCGTGGCCGTGGAGCTCTCGCACGCGGCGTTCTGGCTGCCGACCACCACCCCCGGCGCCCACGAGGTGCCGCCCCACCTGTTCTCCCTCTGGACGCCGGTGGCCCTGCTCGTGGTCACGGTGATCATGGTCCTGGGCGACCTGATGTTCCGCCGCCTCGAGGGCCGATTCGCGCAGGAGCTGTGACGATGAGCACCGATCCCACCGCGCCCGCGCCCGCCGTGGTCGCCCGGCACCTGGCCAAGGAGTTCTCCCTGCGCCACGCCCGCTCCCTCAAGGAGACGGTGATGTGGCTCGCACGGGGACGGCGCCAGGACATCTCCAACCGGTTCCGCGCCCTGGAGGACCTCAGCCTCAGCATCCGGCCGGGGGAGAGCGTGGCGCTCGTGGGGCTCAACGGCTCCGGGAAGTCCACGTTCCTCAAGCTGGTCTCCGGCGTGATGAGCCCCGACGGGGGATCGCTGGAGGTCAACGGGCGGGTGGCCGGGCTGATCGAGGTCGGCGCCGGCTTCCACCCCGACCTCACCGGCCGCGACAACGTCTACCTCAACGGCGCGATCCTCGGCATGAGCAAGGAGGACATCGACCGGAAGTTCGACCGGATCGTGGCGTTCTCCGAGATCGAGCAGTTCATCGACACCGAGGTGAAGTTCTACTCCTCCGGCATGTACCTGCGCCTGGCCTTCGCCGTGGCGGTGTTCACCGACCCGGACATCTTCATCATCGACGAGATCCTCTCCGTGGGGGACGAGCCCTTCCAGCGCAAGAGCCTGGGCCGGGTCAAGGAGCTCTCGGCGGAGGGCAAGACGCTGCTGGTCGTCAGCCACGACTTCGACGTGGTCCGCAAGGTCTGCGACCGCGGGGTGTGGATCGAGCACGGCCGGGTGCGCAGCGACGGGCCCATCGACGAGGTGATCGAGCAGTTCCGCGCCGCGGAGAACGCCGGCTGACGCCTCCCGCCCGCACGGACGACGGGCCGCCCCGCTCCTGCCGGAGCCGGGCGGCCCGTCGTCGTCCGTCACCGGAGCGGAGCCCGCGGCGGAATCGGCGCCCGCCGCGGGTGCGGTGCCTGCCGCGGAAGCAGTGCCCGCCGCGGGACCGGTGCCCGCCGCGGGAGCGGGGCGCGCCGGCAGACCGGGGACCGCGCGGGCGTTCAGGGGCCGTCGCAGCCGACGACCTCGTAGAGCGCCGCCTCGCCCTCCTGCCCGACCAGCGCGAGACCGGGCGCGGCCTGCGGGTCGACGGCGTTGATGCCCGAGTAGTCGCGGGCCTGCCGGGCCTCCGGGATGATGAACTGCGTGCCGAAGTCGAGGACCCACTGCACGTCCAGCTCCTCCGCGGCCGCGCAGGCCGGGCTGCCCGGGACGGCGCCCCCGATCCCCGACGCGATCGCGTGCAGGTCCGGGTCCAGCGCCCGCAGCTCGGTGCCGGGCTGCTCGACGTGGTACTGCGTCACGGACCGGTCCGCGACCGCGTAGGCCAGGGAGCCGCCGTTCCACGGGTTCACGGCGATGACGTCCCCCGGCTCGGTGAGCTCGTCCAGCTCCTGCAGCAGCTCGTACTCGTCCCGGTCCACGATGCTCTCCGGGCCCTCCCACGCGTAGTACTGCTTGCCCCACCGGGTCGCCTGGGTGAGGGAATCGACCTGGGAGTACGGCACCGCGAGAGCCAGCAGCACGAGCGCCGCGACGGGAAGGGCGGCGCGGCCGGCCCGGGGCCGGCCGGTGAACGAGGCCAGGGCCCGGAGCCCGGCGGCCAGGCCCTCGGCCACGTGGGCGGTGCCGAGGGCGATGAGCGGCACGGCCGTCAGCGGGAGCGTGGCGGCGAGCCGGTACGAGTCGGTGTACCACCCGCCCACGAGCCACTGCCGGGCCGGGCTCTCCTCGCCGGCGGCGGCCACGGCGTAGAGGTAGACGAGGACCAGGTGGGCGAGCACCAGCCAGCGCAGCCTCCGCCGGGCGACGGCCGCGTAGATCCCCGCGCCGGTGAGCAGCACGAGCACCCAGGGCACGTCCTCCCGGCCGTTGGCGCCGAAGAGCAGGGCCTCGCCGACGGCCCGGGCCAGGGTGGTGGACGGCTCCCACACGAACGACGTGGTCAGCACGTTCCACAGCAGCAGCCACGCGGCGACCGCGAGCGCGGCGACCACCACGAGCACGAGCGCGGGACCGCGGCGCCGGGCGCCGGCGGCGGCCCGCAGGCCGAGCCACCACGCCGTGGCCGCCACGGGCACCGCGACCACGAGCAGGGCCAGGAACGCGTTGGGCTGGGAGACGAAGAGCGCGCCCAGGGTGACCACGAGGCTCGCGGCCAGGCGCACCCGGCCGGCCGCGTCCGGGGTGGCCTCCGTCCGGTCCGCGGTCACCCCGGGGCCGAGCAGCCGCACGAGCAGGCCGAGGGACACGGGGGCGATGGCCAGGGCGAGGATGTTGGGGAAGAGCGGTCCCCAGGCCATCAGGCCCAGCGGGAAGACGCTGAAGCCGGCGGCGGCCGTGCCGGCGAGGACGGCCGCCACCGCCGACGGGCCGACGAGGCAGCGGGCCAGGAAGATGCACGAGGCCGGCCAGACGAGACCCGCCACCGCGAGCAGGGTCAGGTTGTGGGCCACGAGGACGCTGTCGCCGGTGAGGGGCACCACGAGGGACGCCAGCTGGTGCCACGCCGCGGGGTACAGGGCGATCGCGCTGTCCGGGCTCACCATCCGGTTCAGCGTCAGGGTCGAGCCGCTGCCGGTCTCCACGACGTAGCGGATGGCGTTGAGGTGGAAGATGTTGTCCCAGCGCTGGGCCATCGCCTCCGGGACGCCGATCACGGACGTCAGCCGGCGCAGCAGCAGGACCGCACCGACCGCCAGCCCGGCGGCCGCGCCGGCCGGGAACAGCCAGCGGCGCCCGCCGTCGTCGTGCGAGACCCGGCCGCCCGGCTCCGTGCCGGCGGCGTGCGAGGCGGGCACGTGCCCGCCCCGGGGGACCAGCCGCCCCACCAGCCAGGCCAGCGCCGCCAGCACCAGGGCGGCCAGCACCTGGGACAGGGCCCCGTAGGGGACGCCCACCAGGTCCAGGACCACGCCCGTGAGCCCGACGACGGCGACGCTGAACGCCGGTGCCGTCAGCAGGATCCTGCCCCCGCGCTGCCCGAAGGCCCACAGCAGGGCGAGCCCGGGCAGCCACAGGAACGCCAGCAGGACCAGGAACGCCGGCAGGTAGGGTCCCCAGTCCGTCAGCACGTCGGTCCTGCGGGGCTCGGCCTGGCAGCGGGCACGGTCTTGTCCTCACGACGGGGGGGAAAGGGTCGGGACGATCATAGCGGCCGGCCCCGGCCCGCCTCCGCCCTGACCGGCGCGTCCGGCCCGCTGTGCGAGAATGTCCGGGTGAGTCGTTCGTGGATCGTCATGCCCGTGTACAACGAGGCGGCCGTCGTGGGAGAGGTGCTGAAGGAGCTCCGCAGGACCTTCCCGCACGTCGTCTGCGTCGACGACGGATCCTCCGACGACTCCGCCCGGATCTGCGCCGAGGCCGGCGCCGTCGTCGTCCAGCACCCCATCAACCTGGGGCAGGGCGCGGCGCTGCAGACCGGGTTCGAGTACGCCCTGCAGGACCCCGGGATGGACTGCGTGGTCACGTTCGACTCCGACGGCCAGCACCGCGTGGTCGACGCGTGGGACATGGTCGAGCGGATCCGCTCGGGCGAGGCCGAGGTGGTGCTCGGCTCCCGCTTCCTCGACCGGCGCACCCGGATCTCCCCGCTCAAGCGGGTCGTGCTGCGCACCGCGGCGTTCTTCTCGAAGCTGTCCACGGGCATGGACCTCTCCGACGCCCACAACGGACTGCGCGCCATCGACCGGGGCACCCTGTCCCGGATCCGGCTGACCCAGAACCGGATGGCGCACGCCTCCGAGATCGTCAACCAGCTCGCCGACATCCGGCCCGCCTGGGTCGAGCACCCCGTCGAGATCATCTACACGGACTACTCGAAGTCCAAGGGGCAGTCGCTGCTCAACGGCGTGAACATCCTCGCCGAGCTGTTCGTCAAGTAGCCCGCACCCGTCCGCCACCAGTTCGCACGATCGAAGGGAAGAGCCGTCCGATGATCTATGCCGTCCAGATCCTGCTGGTCCTGGCCGTGGGCTACGGCGCGCTCGCCCTGATCCGCGGCGGGGCCAACGCCAAGCACCAGGCGATCCGCCGGGTGGTGGGTCTCGCCTTCTTCGTCTTCGCGGCGCTGTCCATCTTCTTCCCCGACCTGCTGACGGGCGTCGCCCAGTTCTTCGGGATCGGGCGCGGCACGGACCTCGTCCTGTACGGCTTCGTGGTGATCTTCATGATCACCCAGGCCACCTCCGCGCTGCGCAACCGGCAGCAGGAGGTCAACGTGACCCGGCTGGCCCGGCACATCGCCGTGACCGAGGCCGAGCGGCCGTGGGCGCCGGCCCCGGAGCACGCCCAGCGCGCCTCGGTGCGGACCTTCGCGGAGACCTCCCCGGCGGAGCGTCCCGCCGGCTGAGCGCTCCCGGCGCGGCTCAGGACTCCCGGAGCACCCGGGACAGCAGGTCCGGCCGGTCCGTCATCACGCCGTCCACGCCCCACGCCAGCAGCCGGCGCATGTCGTCCTCCCGGTCGATCGTCCACACGTCCACGCGCAGACCCGCCTGCTGGGCGGCCCGCAGCAGCCCGGGCGTCAGCACGCGCAGGCCCAGCAGCGTGTCGGGCGGCTGCAGGCCCTGGAACGGGAGGGCGGGAAGCCCGTGCCGGCCCAGCAGGCACAGCAGCCGGAAGACCGCGAACTCCGTGACGGCGGCCGCCGTGGGGACCGCCCCGCCCGAGACCTGCCGGAAGCGGCGGATCGAGGCCGTGCGGTTCGTCGCGACGAGCGTGCGCCCCTGGGCGCCCGCCGCCCGGATGGTCCGCCAGACGATCTCCTCGGCGCCGGGACGGTTGCCCTTGAGCTCGATCGCCACCCGGTGCTCGGGGAACTCCTCGTAGACCTCCGCGAGCGTGGGCACGTGCACCCCGCGCCCCCACCACGGGAAGGTCGTGCCGTCGGGGGTGAACTCGTGCCCGGCGTCCAGGCGCCGCAGCTGCGCGGTGGACAGCAGCGCGACGGCACCGGTCCCGTCCGTCGTGCGGTCCACCGTGAGGTCGTGCATCAGCACGGCCGTGCCGTCGGCGGAGGCCTGCACGTCGAGCTCCAGCACCACGTCCCCGAGGGCCGCGGCCGCCCGGAACGCCTCGAGGGTGTTCTCCGGTGCCACCTCGGCGCCGCCCCGGTGGGCGAAGGCGGTCGGCCAGTCCCGGGGCGCGGGAGCCGCCGGACCCGGGGACGGGGCCGCCAGGTGCCGGCCCAGGGCCGCGCCGACCCCGCTGGTGAGCAGGTTGCCGGTGAACGGGACGGCCGCGCGCAGCAGCGCCCGCGCCCGGACGGCGACGTCGGGGCGGGTGCCGTCCTGCTGGGGGGTCAGATGGGTCACGGCGGTCCTCGCGATCGGCGGCGGTGCCCGCGGCACGGGCCCCGCCGGGGCAGCGGACACCGGGGGCGGAGGCGTCCTCGCCCGCCCACACTACGGCCCGCGGTCACCCCGTGCACGCCGCCACCACGGGTGCCCCGGCACGAGCGACCCGGACGCGCGAGCGCGGTGCCGCGCGGCAGATTTCATGCACGTGCATCCTGTGACGGACCGTGTGTTTCCGGACGGGAACAACGTCGCAGGTCAGCGGAGGCTGTCCACAGGCCACCGGAACGGGGTTGTGGGGACGACGGCGGCCCGGCCTATGTTCCTGTGCATGCGCTCCGTGGGGGAGCGCGGCCGGCGCGGATCCCGCGGCGGGCGACGTGCAGGGGGACCGATGACGGCACTGCTCTCCGAGGACGCGCTCGGGCTGGTCGAGGCCGAGGTGCGCGAGCTCATCCGGCGCCGGGGTCTGGACCCGGTGCTGGAGCTGGAGCGGACCCGGGAGCTGGTGGACGCCGCGGTGCGGGACTACGACCAGCGGTCGGCACGCGGGGTGCTGCCGGCCCTGGCCGACCTGGACGCCGCGCGCCGGGTGCTGCTGGATCTGGTGGCCGGGTTCGGCCCGCTGCAGCCGCTGCTCGACGACCCGCGGATCGAGGAGATCTGGATCAACGGCCCCGCGGAGGTCTACGCGGCCCGCGGCGGGGAGTCCGAGCTGACGAGCCTGGTGCTGACCGAGGCGCAGATCCGCAGTCTCGTGGAGCGCATGCTCAAGTCCTCCGGCCGCCGCCTGGACCTGTCCTCCCCGTTCGTGGACGCCGCACTGCCGGACGGGTCCCGGCTGCACGTGGTCATCCCCGACGTGACGCGCCGGCACTGGGCCGTGAACATCAGGAAGTTCGTGGCGCGGGCACGGCGGCTGGACGACCTCGTGGAGCTGGGCTCGCTGCCGCCGCGCGCGGCGCGGTTCCTCGACGCGGCCGTGGCCAGCGGGCTCAACATCCTGGTCTCGGGCGCCACGCAGGCCGGCAAGACCACGCTGCTCAACTGCCTGTGCGCCTCGATCGGACCGCGGGAGCGGGTGGTGACGGTCGAGGAGATCTTCGAGCTGCAGGTCCCGCTGCGCGACGTCGTGGGCATGCAGTGCCGCCAGCCCAACCTGGAGGGCACGGGCGAGATCCCGCTGCGCCGGCTCGTGAAGGAGGCGCTGCGGATGCGCCCGGACCGGCTCGTGGTCGGCGAGGTGCGCGAGGCCGAGAGCCTGGACATGCTCATCGCGCTCAACAGCGGTCTGCCGGGGATGTGCAGCCTGCACGCGAACTCGGCCCGGGACGCCGTGACGAAGATCTGCACCCTGCCGCTGCTGGCGGGGGAGAACATCAGCACCGGCTTCGTGGTGCCCACGGTGGCCTCGTGCTTCGACCTCGTGGTGCACTGCCACCGCGACCGGCACGGCCGGCGCCGGGTGAGCGAGATCCTCGCGATCGGCAACCGGGTCGAGAACGGTGTGATCGAGACCTACCCCGTCTTCGCCGAGGCCGACGGCGCCCTGCTGGCGGTGGCCGCCGAGGCGCCCGCCGCGTGGAAGTTCGAGCGGGCCGGGCACCGGGTGAGCGAGCTGCTGGCGGACGACGGCCCGGACGGGGCGGCGCGGTGAGCGCGGCGCTGGGAGTGCTGCTGGGGGCGGGCGTCTTCCTGCTCTGGTGGTCCTGCTGGGCCGAGGACGCGCCGCGCCCGGCCCGTGCGCGCCGCCCCGGCCGGACGCAGGAGCTGCTGCTGCGCGCGGACCTGGCCCGGGTCGGCCCGGCGGTTCTGCTGGCCGCCTGCGCCGCGGCTGGGACGCTGGGCGGCCTGCTCGTCGCCGCGGTCACCGGCGCGGCCGTCCTCGGCCTGTGCGCCGCCCTCCTGGGGGCCTGGCTCCCCGTGGCGGTGGTCCAGCACCGGGCCCGGAGCCGTGCGGCCGCCCTGCGGGAGGTGTGGCCCGACGTCGTCGACCACCTGCGCTCGGCGATCCGGGCGGGGATGTCCCTGCCCGAGGCACTGATCCAGCTGCAGTACCGCGGGCCGGAGCCGGTGCGCCCGGCCTTCGCCCGGTTCGCCGCCGACTACCGCGCGTCCGGCCAGCTGCAGGGTGCGCTCACCCTGCTCAAGGACCGGCTGGCCGACCCGGTGGCCGACAACATCGTCGAGGCCCTGCGGGTGACCCGGGAGGTCGGCGGGACCGACCTCGGCCGCCTCCTCGGGACGCTGTCGGAGTTCCTCCGGGAGAACGCCCGCACCCGCGGCGAGCTGGAGGCCCGCCAGTCCTGGACGGTCAACGCCGCCCGCCTCGCGGTGGCCGCGCCGTGGATCGTCCTGGCGCTGATGGCCACCCAGCCGGCCGCCATCCGGGCCTACGACACCCCGGCCGGCGCCCTCGTGCTGCTCAGCGGGCTGGTCGTGTCCGTGACCGCCTATCGCCTCATGCTGCGGATCGGGGCCCTGCCCGAGCCCGCCCGGGTGCTGCGGTGAGTGTCTCCCCCGCCCTGCTGGTGCTCCTCGGCCTGGTGCACGCCGCCGGCCTGTGGCTGGTGCTCACCGGGGCCCGGGTGACCGGCGGGCCGTCCTTCGCGACCCGCATCTCCCCGCAGCTGCGCTCGGTGGAGGTCGAGTCGGCGCTGCTCGCCCGCCCCGGGGACCGCGCGGTCCGGGCCCCGGGCCGGGCCGCGGCGGGACTGGATCCGCTCGTGCGGGCTCTGGCCCGGCGCGTGTTCCGGCACGCCGGCCCGTCGGCGGCCCTGGAGAGCCGGCTGGTGCGTGCGGGGTCCACCACCACGGTGGCGGACTTCCGCGCCGAGCAGCTCCTGTTCGCGACCGGGGGCCTGCTGGTCGGCGTCCTGCTCGGCGTGGCCGGTGCGGCCCGCTGGGGCACGGGCCCCGGCGGGGTGCTGCTGGCCGTCGGGGCCGCGGCGGCCGCCGGCCACCTGCTGCGCGGACACCTGCTGAGCCGGCGGATCCGCGTCCGTGAGACCCGGATGCTGGCCGAGTTCCCCGCCGTGGCCGAGCTGATGGCGCTGTCGGTGGGGGCGGGGGAGAGCGCCGTGGGTTCGCTGGAGCGGGTGTGCCGGGTGGCCGAGGGGGAGCTCACCGCCGAGTTCCGCGCGGTGCTCGCGCAGACCCGGTCCGGCGCCGGGCTCGTGCACGCCCTCCAGGACTTCTCCGCACGCACCCCGGTGGCACCGATCGGGCGGTTCGTGGACGGCATCGTCGTGGCCATCGAGCGCGGCACGCCCCTGGCGGACGTGCTGCGCGCCCAGGCCCAGGACGTGCGGGACAACGACAAGCGGGAACTGATGGAGGCGGCCGGGCGCAAGGAGATCGCCATGATGGTCCCCCTGGTGTTCTTCGTGCTCCCGCTGACGGTCGTCTTCGCCGTGTATCCCGGTCTCGCCGTTCTCGAGCTCGGCTTCTGAGCTCTCAGCCGGGCGGCCGGAGAGCGGCCGCCCCCCAGGAAAGGACACCCCATGACCCACCTCCACCGGCTCGCCGCCCTGCTCGGCGTCCTCGCCCCGGCACTGTCCGCGCTGCGCGAGCGGCTCTCCGCCGACGACCCGGACCGCGGCGACGTCCCCGGCTGGGTGATGCTGACCCTCATGTCGGCGGTGCTCGTGGCGGGCCTGCTGCTCGTGGCGCAGCCGGCCCTGGAGGGACTCTTCCAGGACGCGATGGCCCGCGTGAGCCAGAACTGAGCATGGGCGGGATCCGTGCCCGGGCGGACACCGGGCCCCCGGAGACGGACCGGGGCAGCGCGGTGGTCGAGTACGTGATGGTGGCCGGCCTCGTCGCGATGATCTTCGCGGCCACGCTGCAGCTCGCGCTGGCCCTGCACGTGCGCAACACGCTGGTCGACGCCGCCGCGGCCGGCGCCCGGTACGGCACCCTGGCCGACCGCTCGCCCGAGGACGGGGTCGAGCGGACCCGCCGGATCGTCTCCGGCGCCCTGGGTCCCCGGTACGCCCAGGACGTCGCGGCCGCCCCCGTGACGACCGGCGAGCTGCGGACCCTGGAGATCACGGTGGTCTCCCCGCTGCCGGTGATCGCGCTGTTCGGCCCGCCCGACTCCCTGGAGGTGCGCGGCCATGCCGTCCTCGGGGACTGAGGCGGTCGGGAGGACCGCGGCCGCCGGGACTGCTGCGGCGCCCGCGACGGGACGGACCACGGCGCCGGCCCGTGCGCCCGGCGCGGCGGACGGGGCGGGGAGCCCCGGGGGGAGCGACGAGGGCAGCGCAGTCGTGGAGTTCGTCGCGCTGGGCACGCTGCTGCTCGTGCCCGTGATCTACTTCGTGCTCGCCGTGGCCCAGGTCCAGGCCGGGGCCTTCGCGGTCGTGGCCGCCGCGCAGCAGGCCTCCCAGGTGCTGGCCCGGGCCGAGCCCGGGGAGCTCTCGGACGCCGGGCTGACGGCGGCGGCGCAGCTGGCGGCCACGGACCAGGGCTTCGCGCCCGAGCGGCTGGGGATCCGGCTCGAGTGCTCCGACGGCGCCTGCGGGACGCCGGGGGCGGTGGCCACCGTGCACGCCACCCTGGAGGTCCCGCTGCCGCTCGTGCCCGGGTTCACGGACCTGGACGTCGCCGTGCTGACGTCCTCGGCCACCGTCGTGCTGGGGCGCTACGGATGAGCGGGCGGGCGGCGCACCCGGGCGGGAACCGGGACGACGAGGACGACGGCCAGGTCACGATCCTGGTCATCGGCTTCGCGGTCGTGCTGCTCCTGCTGACGGTCGTGGTCATGGGCGTCACCGCGGTCTACGTGGGGGAACGCAAGCTCCAGGTGCTGGCCGACAACGCCGCGCTCGCCGCGGCCGACACGTTCGTGGCCCTGCGCCCGGGGGAGGGCGGGGCCCCGCCGGCGACGGTCCTGGACGACGACGCCGTGGCGGGGGCCGCGGCGGCCTACCTGGACACGGTCCGGGCCGGTGCGGACACCCCGGGCCTGGTCCTGGCCGCACCCACCGGGAGCCCCGACGGGCGGACCGCGGAGGTGTCGCTGTCCGCCGTCGTGCACCCGCCGGTCGTCAACCTGCTGGTGCCCGACGGCATCCCGATCACCGCCACGAGCGAGGCCCGCGCCCAGCTGGGGCGGTAGCAGCGTCCCCCGGCGCCGAACTCACCGGTTCCGCCCGAGAGGCCCGCAGGAACGGCCAGGTCTCGGGCGGAACCGGTGCGTTCGGCGGCACGGGGGCGGGTGGGCGGGTCAGTAGCCGGCCGGGAGCACGGCGGAGCGGTCGAACTCCTCCGTGCCGCGCACCGTCCCGTCCTCGCCGATCAGCGTCACGCCCTTCTCGGAACCGCGGCGGCCGGCGCCGGAGATGTCGGCGCCCACGTCGGCCACCACGTTCTCGAGGGTCACCCCGGCACCCACCCGGACGCCGTCCAGCAGCACCGAGCCGCGCACCGTGGCCCCCTCCTCGACGACGACGCCGGGCCCGAGCACCGAGCGCTCCACGGCGCCGCGCACGATCGCGCCCGCGGCGACCATGGACCGGCGCAGCTCGGCGCTGCCGGCGATCCGGGCGGGTACCCGCTGCGGCTGGGCCGAGAGGATCGGCCAGCCGGGGTCGTCGAGGGTGACGCCCTCGCCGTCGAGCATCTGCAGGTGGGCCGTCCAGTAGGACTGCAGGGTGCCCAGGTCCATCCAGTACCCCTCCAGACGGTGCTCGACCACCGTGCGGTGCGCCACGAACCACGGGACCAGGTCGTTGCCGTAGTCCTCGAGCCGGCCCTCCTGCTCGTGCAGGACGTCCAGGGCCTCCAGCAGCTTCTGCGCGTCGTACAGGAACATCTCGCCGGCGACCAGCCGCCCGCGGGGCGTCTCGGGCTTGTAGTCGAAGCCGGTGACGCGCCCGTCGTCGTCGGTCTGCACCACGCCGTAGCGGGAGGGGTCCTCGTCGACGAGCGTGGTGACCACGGTGAGATCGGCGTCCCGCGCGAGGTGGGTGTCGATCACGTCGAGGAAGTTCAGCGTGTAGAGGTGGTCGGCGCTGAGCACGAGGACCAGGTCCGGGGCGAAGTCGCGGATCAGGTCCTTCTGCCGGTAGAGGGAGTCCGCGTTGCCCTCGGCGAAGCCCTCGCCCTCGGTCCCCTCGTACGGGGGCAGGACCTGGAGGCCGCCGTGGGTCCGGTCCAGGTCCCAGGGGCGCCCGTTGGCCAGGTGGACGTTGAGGCTGTGCGGGAGGAACTGCTCGACGACCCAGACGTCCGAGACGTGGGAGTGCACGAGGTTGGACAGGGCCACGTCGATGAGCCGGTAGGTGCCCGCCACGGGCAGGGCGGGCTTGACCTTCTTCTCCGTCAGGGCGCCGAGGCGGGAACCCTTGCCCCCGGCGAGGATCAGGGCCAGTGTGCGGGGGATGCGCATCGTGCGTCCTTCCTCTCGGCACCATCCTGCCAGAGCGGGGCCGGGCGGGGCCGGGACGATTTGCCCCCATGCGATAATCTTGGCTTCCATGGCCTCCCTTGACTTCCCGGCAGAGATCTCCGCCCTTCGTTCCACGTTCGCGTCCATCGAGGCCGTGAGCGACGTCGACGCCATCAAGCGGGACATCGCCGAGCTCTCGCAGCAGGCGACCGCCCCGGACCTCTGGGACGACCCGGCCTCGGCGCAGAAGATCACCTCCAAGCTCTCGCACAAGCAGTCCGACCTCGAACGGCTCGAGAAGCTCGGCGGCCGGATCGACGACATCGAGGTCATGGTGCAGCTGGCCGCCGAGGAGGACGACGCCGAGACCCTGGAGCTCGCCGTCGAGGAGCTCGCCGCGGTCAAGAAGGCGCTCTCCCGGCTGGAGGTCCAGACGCTGCTCTCGGGCGAGTACGACGAGCGCGAGGCCGTGGTGACCATCCGCTCCGGCGCCGGCGGCGTGGACGCCGCCGACTTCGCCGAGATGCTCATGCGCATGTACCTGCGCTGGGCCGAGCGCCACGGCTATCCGACCACCGTCCTCGACACCTCCTACGCGGAGGAGGCGGGCCTGAAGTCCGCGACCTTCGAGGTCAAGGCGCCCTACGCCTTCGGCACGCTGTCCGTGGAGGCCGGCACCCACCGGCTCGTGCGCATCTCCCCGTTCGACAACCAGGGGCGGCGCCAGACCTCGTTCGCGGCCGTGGAGGTCATCCCGCTCATCGAGCAGGACGACTCGATCGAGATCCCGGAGGCGGAGATCAAGGTGGACGTCTTCCGCTCCTCGGGCCCCGGCGGGCAGTCCGTGAACACCACGGACTCCGCGGTGCGGATGACGCACATCCCCACGGGCATCGTGGTGTCCATGCAGAACGAGAAGTCCCAGATCCAGAACCGCGCCGCCGCGCTGCGCGTGCTCAAGTCCCGGTTGCTCCTGCAGCGCCAGGAGGAGGAGAGCGCCAAGAAGAAGGAGCTTGCCGGGGACGTCAAGGCCTCCTGGGGCGACCAGATGCGCTCCTACGTCCTGAACCCGTACCAGATGGTCAAGGACCTGCGGACCAACCACGAGGAGGGCAACCCCTCCGCGATCTTCGACGGCGCGATCGACGGCTTCGTCGACGCCGGCATCCGCTGGCGCGCCGACCAGCGCCACGCCCCGGCCGACGCCTGAGCTCCCGCGGGATCCCCGCCAGGGCCCCGGCCGACGACCGGCCGGGGCCCGGTGCTCAGCGGCGCAGGAAGCGCGCGACCGTCCGTCCCGGCAGGGTGCGGGCCTCGGGCTCGGCCGGGCCGGGCGCGGCGGGATCGACGGCCGGGTACAGCTCCTCCGCCTCGCGCAGCTTCGTCCGGTGCAGCCGTGCGGCCGTGGCCGGGAAGGCGGCGGACCGGGCGGGTGCGGCCGGTTCCGTGCTGCCGGTCGGCGTGAGGGACCAGCCGGTGCCGGCCTCGAGCAGGGACTGGTGCTTGATGCGGTAGTAGTCCGGGCTGACCTCCAGCGCGGTGCCCTCCGCGCCGCACGCGGCCGCGAGCAGGTGGAAGTGGAACCGGGAGGTGAGCCAGGTCTGGCCCGGGCGGGCCGGGAAGCCCTCCTGCCACACCCGGGTGAAGGGCACGAAGTTCTCCTCCGGGACGAGATCGGCGAGCCGGTCGAAGGCCGCGCGGTCGGCGCCGGGGATCGCCTCGAGGTAGCGCACGGGCCGCCCGGCCAGCGCCGGGCCCGTCAGGGCGGCCCGCACGGCGGCGACGGCGTCCTCGAGGACCCCGGGCTCGGACATGTCGCTCTGCAGGCACACCCACACGTCGCCGTCGGCCGCTCCCTCGGCCGGAGCGCCGGTGAAGCCCGCGAGGCCCGGGAGCCCGAGGAAGGCGTCGTCGGGGGCGCGGTCGGCCCGGGCGAGCTGGGCGCTGGGCGCGTCGCGGACCGTGGCGTGCTCGAAGGCCCCCAGCGCGGTGCGCAGCCCCTCGGCGTCGGCGGCGGGGGACAGGCCGAGGCCGGTGGCGACGAGGCGCGCACCGGACACCTCGCGCAGCCGCAGGGCCGCGCGCAGCAGGCGCGCGTGGTGCGGCCAGATGGAGTTCAGGTAGCCGCCCCCGATGAAGTGGACCGAGCCGGCCCGGCGGGCGCCGAGCAGGCCGAGGTCGTAGCGGGGGGAGCCCAGGTGCGTCACCACCCGGTCCACGTGGGCGTCGGCCGCGGCAGGGTCCATCCCCGCCGTCTCGACGGCGAGCCGCCACAGGGTGTCGGTGGTCCGCAGCCGCGGGTGCAGGTCCGCGAACAGGTGGGACGCCAGCCCCGGGTTCGGGCAGTCGAGCCACACCTCGGCGTCGGGCCGGGCGCGGGCGAGGAAGCGCAGCCACGACGCGGCGATGAACTCGTCGCCGAAGTTCGGGTGGCCGCTCGTGCCGACGAGGTACAGGACCTCCCGGACGGGCGGGGGCTCGGTGGGGACTGGATCCAGCATCCGCTCAGCTTAGCGGGTGCCGCGACGGTGACCTGGGGCGACGCCCGGGCACCGGACCCGGCTCCCGGCGCGGCCGGCGACCGTCCGTTCCGCGCCGGCGCCGTGGCGTAGGATGGAGGCCCTGCCGCGTGCCCCGGTGCGCGGCCGTTCCCCGCCCGCACCGTCCCCAGGGAGGAGGCCCATGGCCAAGAAGGACTCCGGTCGCCAGGTCGTCGCCAACAACAAGAAGGCCCGGCACGACTACCACATCCTCGACACCTACGAGGCGGGCCTCTCGCTCATGGGCACCGAGGTGAAGTCCCTGCGCATGGGGCGCGCCTCGCTCGTGGACGGGTTCTGCCAGTTCACCGACGGGGAGCTGTGGCTCGAGGGCGTCCACATCCCCGAGTACCTGCAGGGCTCGTGGACCAACCACTCCGCCCGCCGCCGCCGCAAGCTGCTCCTGCACCGCACCGAGATGGACAAGATCCAGCAGAAGACCCGGGAGGCCGGCTTCACGATCGTCCCGCTCTCCCTGTACTTCGTGGACGGGAAGCGGGCCAAGGTCGAGATCGCGGTGGCCAAGGGCAAGCGGGAGTACGACAAGCGCCAGGCGCTGCGGGAGCAGCAGGACAACCGCGAGGCGCAGCGCGCCATGCGCTACAAGAACCTGGGCTGAGGCGCCCGGGCATCCCTTGCGGCCGGCATGTACCGCGCGGTAGACTGGGTTGTCCCGCTGCGGCGGGATGCTTGACAAACGAATACGGGGATGATCGGTTTCGACGATGTGAGTTGAGACAGGGGAAGCGGGTCGAGGACGCAGAGTTATCTCGTAAACGCTCTCTGTAAAACAATAGTTGCCAATTCCAAGAGCAACGCCACGCAGTCCACTTTCGCGCTCGCTGCGTAAGTAGACTCACCAGTGGCTGTCAGCCCGGGTTCGCCTTCGACCCGGGGCCTGGCATCAGCTAGAAGGCCACTGCTCCAGCCGTTCGTCGCGGGCGTCTGGAGAACACTTTCGCGACTGAGTCCGTCGGCCACGTGTCTGCACGAGGGCCGGGACTGAGAAGACGCCAAGCAGACTGCACCCGGAGAAGCCCTGACAATGCTGCATCGGACGGGGGTTCAATTCCCCCCATCTCCACCTCTGAAGTTCAAAAAGTGTCTTCTCAGTCAGAAGCCTTTTTCAACGACAGGCAACGCACTACTGTCCTCCACATGAGGTCGCTGTTCCTTTCGCGGACAGGCCTCGTGTGGGGGACAGTTGCGTATCTGCACCATTAACCGATCCCGGTTGCTCGACGGGCCGCCCCTGCTGTTGCCCAACGGCCGGACCTTCGACCCCTCCATCGCCCTGGAGGTCCTCGACCGGCACGGCCTGCCCGACGGCTACCCCTTCGTCCTCGACGACGACGGGACAGCGGACGGATGCCGCTATCTGAACCGGTACCTACTCGAGGCCTGGCAACAACGCGGTCTGACTCTCGACACCATGCGCAAGACCCACATCCGCTTTCTGACCCGCTTCCTGCGTTTCATACGAGTCCGGCACGCCCAAGTGGAAGCCGCCGCTCAAGAGCAGGACCTCAACATATGGCTCGCCGATCACGGCGAACCAACCCTGGACCTCACCGACGTCACCCGCGATGACCTGTTCGAGTACCGAAAGCACCGCCAGAACTTTGGGATCAAGGGTTCAACTCTCAATAACGAACTCTCCGCTCTCAGCGGCTTCTATCGCTACGCGCTCGACCGTGGCTGGATCACAACGGACCCCGTCCCTCGCTGGGGCACCAAGAAGCGCAACACGCTCATCACCCGATCTCGAGAGCAGCGCGTCGAGAAGTTTCTTACGTTGCCCCAGGCAAAGCACTTCCTCGAAGTCGGCCTCCGCGGTGACGGAGCCGATCAGCACAGGCCTGCCTACCCAGAACGCGACTACGGTTACGGCCTGCTCTTGCTGACCACCGGAATGAGACGCGAAGAAGCCGGCCACCTCCTCGACTGCGAAGTGCAGCCTTTGGAAGAGATGCCACCCTCCGGTGTGGACTCCTTCCGCCGCACCGGCAAGTACCAGGTCATCCGAGACGTCTACATCACCACCGAATTCGTCAACGGCCTCCATCTCTATCGCACCGCAGAACGCCCCACCATCATCGCCGCCGCCCAGCCCAGCCTCCGTGAGAAGCGCCGGGCGGGCCAGCTACTCGTCGTCGACCGCATCGGACACCGCAAGGGGCAACCCACGATTGTCATCCGCGGAACAACCATCCCAGCCGTCGAATTCAGCATCGAAAACCGCCGACGAGCCGTGCGCATCGCCGACGACGGCACCATAGAACCTCTGGCGCTTTTCCTCAGCCGTCGAGGTCTCCCGCCGCACATCGACTACTGGGACCACCTGTTCACCGACGCCCGCCAACGCGTCCACGATCACGGCTCGGCGCTCCGCCCACCGGCCCACGTGCACGTCACACCCCACACCATGCGCCACACCTTCGCGGTGCACTGCCTCTCAGAACTGATGCGCTCTGCCCAAGGCCGCGCCCTCGACCCCTATGCCCTGGTCAAGAATCCGGTCGAGACCGTCCGCCAGCTCCTCGGGCACGCCTCCATCGAAACCACCCAGAAGTACATCTACGCCGCAGAGATTTGGCAAGAAGAAGCCCCCAGCGCTCTGCGCCGCGTCGCCGAAGCAGTCACCAGCGGACTTGCTAAACCCGAAGATCTACAAAGTCCAAGTGGTGGGGTCACGTCGTGAAAGAGGAACCCCCTCGAACAGGGACCGCCGACGGAACCCCGCAGGTCGACACGACGACGAGAAAAGTGGCCTATCCAAGAGATGGGCGGGATCATTTCCACTACATCCACCCCATGACTTTTCCCACACCAGTCCTCGCCGCGCACCTCGCGGACAAGTGGGTCGAAGTCAGCCGCGAAGTGCCCGGCAGCTCATCCGAGCTTGCGACGGGAGTGCGGCTGTTCCTGCGGCACCTCGGGCAACGGTTGCACCAGGCGGAATGCTTGGCGGGGTTCGGGCTCTACGACATTCGGCGGCGTCACTTGGACTCTTGGGAACAAGAGCTGAGAGACCGACGCCAACGCAGCCATACCGACACTCCGTATCGCTATGCCGTCCATTTCTTCGCTCTTCTCGACCGCATTGAGTGCGACGTTCCGGGCTTATTGCACCCCGAAGTCGTGCGGCGCATTGAGCAAGGCACGCGACTTACTCACCTCAGGAACCCAGGGCTCCCTGCCTACGGCTCTCGCGAAGTGAGGCGCATGCGCTTTCGCGCCCATCACGTCATATACCAGGCCATCCAAAACGAAAGCCCACAGGGCGCTGATAGACAGACACTCGTCGCCCTGAGCCTCCTGCTGTCGTTGGCCACCGGAGAACCCATCGAAGTCCTGCGGCAATTGACCATCGGTAAGGTCCTCGCCACTGCCTCCTCGGGTCACGACGAGGCCACTCGAGACATGACCCATTCGCAACGACTCAGCTATCTAGCACAGCAGGATGCCGTTGACGCCTATGCCCTCACCTACACCAAGGAGCGCGCCGGTGGCGAAACCCACGGAAACGTCTATACCCGGCGCGACCGAGACGCCCACAGGGCGCTGACCGCCCTCCTGCGCCTCACCGCGACTATCCGGTCCCGTGCGGATACCGACACCCTCTGGATCTGCATTCGGGCAGACGGGACTGTCCAGGAGCCGCCCTGGTCGCAGACCGTGTGGTCGTTACGACGATGGACCAAAGACCACGGTATTGGCGTTGCGGAACCGGTGATTTGGAACCGGTTCCGCAAGGTCGTGGTAGCCGAGGAAGCGCTGGAACAGGGCGGCAGTTACCTTCGCCGCACAGTTCGCCACAGTCCAGATGTCTTCATCAGGCACTACACCACCTCAGCCGTACTCCGGAAGAAAGCCGGCCGCCTATTGATGGACGCCATCAGCGAGTACTTCACCACAGCAGTGGCCGGTCCGCTGGTCGTCACCCCCGAAGCGCAGAATCTCCTGGCTGCAGGTCAACAGACCTCAACACTGCCGGGCGACCTGGGAGCCAAGCTTCTCAACGGCGACCTTGACGGTCCCCACACCGCCTGCCGCGACCCCCTCGACAGTCCATACCAGGAAGCGGGAGAGATCTGCCGGCTGTCCACCACCGGTACATGCTTTGGATGCCCCAACGCACTGATTACCCAAGACCACCTGCCCGCGGCCCTGCTCATCGCCGAGATCGCCGACCCAGCACGGTCCGCAGACCCCCGAGCATGGTTGGAACGCTGGAAACACATTCACGAAGTCCTGACCCAAATCGTCCTCCCTGCGTTCTCGGCCGACGCCATCGAGGCCGCCCGCACCAAAGTTGGCACCGTTCCATTGAATATCGGCACAGCAAACGACATGAGAGGCCCTGGTGATGAGTGAACAATCATGTGCATCTGGAGCAAGGCGGTGGCTCCTCAACCCTGAGGAGCCCGTTTTCGACGGTCTTGTGGAAGGCCCTCGATACGGAGACGACCTTTGGGATCTCCAACCAATTATTTTCAGGGAAAGTGCCAAAGGAAGACGCCTCGACCTACGGACAATACCTGCTGAATACCGAGAGAGCGTTCGAAATGTCCTCGCTGTGATGGCCAACCCAAATCATCCAGCAGTTGTAGAAGTGGGGGCCAGCTACCGCGGGAAACCCGCGGTTCCCACGGGTGTCATCACGGCATTTTATGGACTGCGGACGATCGCCAACTGGGGACATGAACAAGGACTCAGAGACTTCCCGGACTGGACCCAGTGGGACGCCGATATGTTCCTGGGGGCATTACGAACTGGCCGACATAGACCCAACGCCGGAGCGCTGGCGCCCGAGGCCATTCGACGCTACGTCGACCAGCTGAAGGACATTAGAGCATCGTCCCCGGCGCTCCCCGGAGGCGGGCTTGCGTTTCAGCCCTGGGGTTCGCTGAGTTCGGTCACGGTGGCAGAGGTTCAAAGGCAATCCGAGAACAGTACGACACCTTTGGCATGGGAGACCTGGGCGCCAGTTGTCTCGGCCGCATGGACGGTGGTGAATCGATTCTCGCCTGACATTCTCTTGGCTAACGAAACCATGCGTTCTTTGCCGGCAGCTCCGCGTGGCCCAGGCGGGTCCTATGCCTGGCGCGTCGTGCAACGGTGGGCCGAAAGCGGAGGGGTGGTTCCACTTCATACTGGATCTGGTCGAACAACAGCCAACCGCGGCGCAGTGAACATACGCCTTGTTGCGCGCATGCTGCGTATCAACGACTCGATTTTTAACAAGTCAAACCACAATTTTCGACCAGAAGCCATCGAAATGTTTGACGAAATGGCACTGGATTCAGAACGAAGTGCCCTCGGAGGACTTGTCCAACCAACCGTGCCAGTCATTCATAGCGACGGCACAACGACACCCTGGATATCAGAAATTGGACTGGGTGAGGCGGAATACTTGACGGGCGTCCTTCGCGGCTCCTGCTACGTAATGTTGGCCGCACTCACAGGGATGCGGGACAGCGAGATTCAATCCTTGACCCGCGATACAGCGACGACCCTTGATGGATTGCCCGCGCTAGCTGGCCGCCAGTACAAGGGAGTACCCGAGGCGGAAGGGCAAGAACGAGGATGGTGGGCGCCCGAGCCGATTTTTCGAACTATCGAAGTGGTGAGTGCGCTCTCACTGCATCCGACGCACCTATTCGCCCGCAGCGCCGTCGATGTCGGCGCCTACGATGCCACACGCGACATCCGACGCCTCATCGCCTTTGTCAATGGCAATCCGCGAACCCGGCTGGGACGCGGCCAGGGATTAGGGCTGGATCCCGTTTACGTCGACGTCCGTACATCAACCAACGGACTCACGCTAAGACGGTCATTCAGCGTCTACACGGCCACCAAGCCCGGAGCCGAACTTGGTCTGGGCATCCAATTAGGCCATCTGGGTGCTCGCACCACTACAGGCTATCTCTCCGATGGTGCTCAGCAACTTACCAAAACGATGGACGATGACCGACGATCCGCGCTACGCGGATACGCAGCCGCCATCATTTCGGGAAGTGAAACCGGTGCAGGCCCCGCTAGAAAAAAGGTGCAAGAAATGCGTGCTCAAATCATCACTGATCCTCGTCGCGCCGAGTACATCACCAACAAGCTCGCCGAACGACTCCACTTGGGCATCACCAACGATTGCATGTTCAACGCGTCGACCGCCGCCTGTGGCTCAAATGGGCCATTTCTCGGCGACCACATCTGTTCCGGGAGTGATTGTGCCAACTCCCTCTACACAACCAAGCACCGTAAGGTGCTCGAATCGCACATTGAGCGAATCGATAAGTTCCTCGACGGAGGCAAGGGGCACCAACAGTTCATTGAACATCTGCGCAAGGACCGAGCCCGTATCGTAGCGCTCCTCCGTGAAATGACACGGGAGCAGGAACTGCACGAGGAAGAATCGTGATGAGCGCGCTACGCCGGAAGCAGGTCACCCCCGAGGTGTTCCGCCGGATTGCCGACGCCATCGATGCCATGGCCGTGGACGACGCGGCCAAGCGAACCAAACGCGAGATCGAGCGTCGGTCGGGGCTAAGCCACGACGCCGTCGACCGAGCGTTCAAGCAGGACGAGGAAGCAGAAACCGAGTGGCATATCACTAGGCGTTTCCACGACCTTCGGGAGGGCCGGGGTACCGGGATGAGCCCGGACCGACGCCGCAAGGTGGAGACCAAGCAGGCTCTGGCCGATGCGAAGGAAAAACTGAAGGCCGAAGAACGGCAGAACGAACGCTACATGATGGCGCTGTTCGCCATGCACCTCAATGCAACCGAGCAGGACAGGGCCCAAGAAGGTGACGTGATCCCCATGGGGCGTAATCGACGACCCAATCGCTGGACGTAGCAGCCCGCCATACCCCGTGGGGTCGATGAAGCCAACCGTGTACGAACGGACAGATTCCGGCAAGCGCATGGAACCGATCGAGCGGTGCGTTCAATGAGCCGCCGGTCGAACGCCAGCCAGGGCCAAGGTGGGAAGCACTTAGGATCAACTCCGTGAGCAAGCAAAAGAAAAGCCTCATCGCAGTCCAGGTGACCACGTTCGTCGTAGTCAAGGACGGCTACGCGCTTCAAAGGGCTGCTCGAGCCAGAGCCATCGCCAGAGCGCATGCGTGCGACACCGGGGTCCTGGAAGAAGAACTCAAAACGATCGCTAGCGGTCCAGCAGGGGCTCTCATGGTCGGGTTGGACCCGGTGCCTTTCATCGAGTCCCTGCCGGGCGTGAAAGCAGATGGCCCGAGTGTCTACGCCTTCGACCAATTGAACACAGACGACCAAGCTCCTCCCGAGGCTAAGCCCTGACGGATGGCAATGCGCCAACATACGTGCGCTACCCCCGCGCTGTCGTGTGGATTACACCTCTACGTCCGTCGTCTCTAGCGCACGGTCACGCAGTCGCTGATGTAGCCCGCCCTTGAGGAGGATGTCGAGGAGGCGTCCGTCGTCGGACAGTTCCAGTAGCACATTGGTAGCCTTCTGGTGGCCTTCGCCGGCCGTGTAGATGATGCCCTCGATCTCTTCCCGTAGTGACGGGGAGGTAGCGAAGTCGACAGGACCATTGGCCATGGCTTCGTGCTGGAGCTGCTCGCTTTCTTCGGCGTGGCGGAAGACGGACTGGACGGCGTTGAGCTGGTCGGCGTCGGTGATGCCGGTGCCTTCGAAAAGCTTGTTGATGTGCTCAATGAGCTGCTCGAAGGTGCCCTTCTCTCTCTCCCGAACCTGCCCGGAGCCGGCCTCAGTCATGGGCTTGAGGCCTTCGCCCTGGCCATCTTGGAGGGTCAAATCGGCGGCTTGCTGTTTTTTGAGCTTGTAGTGAGTCAGGACCACATCTGACAGATCCAGGGCGGTGGAGTCAGTGTCGGGGTCAGCCAGCAGCCGGGCAAGCAGCTTGAGGTAGATGGCCAGCTTTTCCACCCTCGTGTCGCCGTAGTCGATGATCTGGGAGAAGAAGTCATAGGCCTTGGTGAAGGCTCCGACAGTGGAGCGAAACTCTTCAAGGGTGGCAACCTCCAGCTCGTCGGTCTTCAGGCGGGCTTGGCGCATGCGGTCGTGGAAGACATCCGCGCCGGGTTTGAGGTAGGAGTAGAGCTCGTTGTGGGCGGCCTTGGCACCCTTATGCCGCAGGTGCTGGGTGACCCAACGGGTGGCCACCGCATCGATGTAGTTGTCGTCGTAGATACCGACGGCGTCGAGCTTAGCGATCATGTCGTGGACGATGTCGGGGTCGGACTCGCCTTGAAGCTCGGCGTCCTCGTAGTAGTCCTGGAAGGCATTGAGAATGAGCTGGGGGTCGTTGACGAAGTCCAGGACGTAGGTCTGCTCCTTGCCCGGGATCACCCGGTTGAGCCGCGACAGTGTCTGGACGGCGGCGATGCCGGAGAGCTTCTTGTCCACGTACATGCCCACCAGCAGGGGCTGGTCGAAGCCGGTCTGGAACTTGTTGGCCACCAGCATGATCTGGAACTCGTCCGTGCCGAACGCGGTTGTCAGGCCCCGTCCCTTCAGACCAGGGTTCATGGTGATCTCGGTGAACGAGTCCGGTCCCGACTCCCGGTCCTCGACTTCCCCGGAGAAGGCGACCAAGGCAGCCAGTTGGGGGGTGTAGTCCTTCTCGTCCAGGTAGCGGTCGATGGCCAGCTTGTAGCGCACGGCTTCCTTGCGGGAGCCGGTGACGACCATGGCCTTGGCTCGGCCGGCCAGGTGGTGGGCGACGTTGTCGCGGAAGTGCTCCACGATCACCGCGACCTTCTGCTCGATGTTGTAGGGGTGCAGCTTCACCCACTGCAGCATCTGCTTGGCCCCCTTGTCCCGGTCCACCTCGAGCTCCCCAGGGTGGGTGCGGGCGTTGGCGATGCGGGCGGCCATTTGGTAAGTGGTGTAGTTCTTCAGCACGTCCAGGATGAAGCCCTCCTGGATGGCCTGCTTCATCGAGTACAGGTCGAAGACCTGCTTCACCCCGTACTCGTCGTCCCGGCCGAACAGCTCAATGGTCTTGGCCTTCGGGGTAGCGGTGAACGCAAAGAACGACAGGGTCTTCGACGCCCCGGCGCGGGTGGCCATCTCGGCGGTCAGCACGTCCTCCGCGCTGATATCTTCGCCGTCCTCCAGCGCGTCGGCAGTGAGGACTTTCTTCAGGGACTTGGCGGCGTCGCCGGCCTGGGAGGAGTGGGCCTCGTCGGCGACGATCGCGTACGTCTTGCCCTTCAGCCCCTGGTTCTCCTGAATCACGGTGAGAGCGTGGGGGAAGGTCTGTAGGGTGACCCCGATGATTCTCTTACCTGCAATCAAAGCATCGGCCAGCTGCTTGGACTTCGAGCCCTCCGAGCCGGAGGTGATAGGGGCGAACACGCCTTTGACAGTCTCTAACTGCTCCACGGCCTTCTGCAGCTGTCCGTCTAGCACGGTGCGATCGCTGATGACGATCACCCCGTCGAAGACCTTGGACCCGTCCTCCCGGTGCAGGGAGGACATCCGGTGGGCGGTCCAGGCGATCGAGTCAGTCTTGCCGGACCCGGCGGAGTGCTGGATCAGGTAGTTGTGCCCCGGTCCTTCCACCCGGGCCGTCTCCGCTAGCTTCGTGACCACCCGCCACTGGTGATAGCGCGGAAAGCGCGCCGCTGCCGCCCAGGACTTCTTATCGGTGATCGCATCCATGCGTTCCTCGAAGCGGTAGTGCACGAACTTCGACAGGATCGTCAACCACGCATTGCGATCCAACACTTCTTTCCAGAAGTAAGAGGTGGGGCTGGATCCATCCACGGGTGCGTTGCCGGCGCCATTGTTGTGGCCAGAGTTGAAGGGCAAAAAGCGGGTGGCCGCGCCCTCCAGCTTGGTAGTCATGTGGACCTCCTCATTAGAGACCACGAAATGCACCAGGGCTCCCCGCCCGAAGGTCAGCAGGGGCTCACCGGCAGGGGAGCGGTCGTGTCGGTACTGTGCCAGGGCGTTCTCGATGGATTGGGTAAGATCCGTCTTCAGCTCCGCGGTGGCCACCGGAATCCCGTTGACGAAAAACACCAGATCCAACGACTTCCTGCTGCCTAAGGAGTAATGGACCTGGCGCATCACCCGCACCCGGTTCCGCCCGTACCGTTCCACGGTGACCGGGTTCAGACCGTCGGCCGGCTGAGGCTGCAACATCCGGAACGGCGCCGCTCCCGTGACGGAGAAGCCCTTCTTCAGCAGATTCAAGGTCCCGCCAGCGTTGTAAGGATCGGTGGCTGCGACTTTCACTATCCGATCCAGGATCCGCACTCGAGCCTTCGACTGCAGCGCCGGAGAATCGTCAGGCTTAACTACCTTAGCTAGCTCCTCCGGGGCGGTCTCCTCCAGCCACGCCATGATGTCCCCTGGGAACAGTGCTCGTTCCACGTCATAACCGGTGTCCGTGGGGGAGTAGAGCCAACCGTGGGAAGCCAGGTGCTCGCACAGTTCTGACTCGAACTCCACCTCGTTATGCAACGCCATGCGACTCGAGCACCTTTTCTGTTGATTTCTGCCAGTTCCTGACGTCTATCTTGCCCGTCACTGCTGCCGAGATCAGCGCAGCGCGCCGCTCCTTTGACAATGCAATGGATTTCTGAGCATCCGAAATAGCAGCGTTCACTTCTTTGGTCTCATGATTGAGGCGTTCGACAATGGCTTGTTGTTCAGCTTTAGGGGGCCGCAGGAAAGGAATATTGCTGAAATCTGAGTATCGGATCGTATTCCTAAGTCCGGCGTAATATCCCTTGTATGACTTGTATTGATCAAATGCCAAATAGTGGTACGCCACAAACTCGGGCAAAAATCCATCTCGAACTTCAGTGACTGTGTAAGCGCCAGTCACCATGCCCGGTTCAGGAGCTCTGCCCACAGTGCGTGGAGTCTCTTCGACATCGAATAGACAGAAGATGATGTCGTCACGATTAACAGCCTGATAAGTTGTAAAATCAGATGGCATCTTGCCGACAATGTTTTCGAGATCTCGAGGAATGACGCCGTTGAGCGTGAGGGAAAGAAGTAGGTGGTCGCTCCAGCGATTCCCTACAATTTGTTTCTTTTTTCGTACCGCCGCCTTCATTCGGGTCACTGTCCAATGCGCAGGTATTTTTCCCAGTAGCTGATATCCACTGTGAGCCATCGGAACGTCATGGTAGGTGCCTGTGGTTACAGTCGTCAGGATACTGGCCGCTCGCCGCTCGTTAATTAGATCAATGAGTTCCTCTTGGTCAGCAATAAAATTATCAATTTTCGCTACTTCTCTATCAAGGAAAACGACGATTCCCTCTTGATCGCTTGGGGGTGGAATAGCAACGGATAAATTCCCGAGGACAGTGCCTGTAAGATTGGCTAAGCCCGTCGTTGTGGTGGATTGTAGGTTAATCTGCTGTCGCACTTCCCTTGATCGCATGACGTACCAAAAGAATTTTGGGTGGCATTGACTGGTCACTCGAAGTCTTTGCATGAAATTCGAATATGCCGCACCCATTTCTTCGATTTCCGGTGTAACCAGAGAAGTTTTCCCAATGTGATCAGCGCTTCCACTGGATTTAGTCACTACAAGGTCGTCTGCTAATAAGTGGAATCGAGATTTTTCAACCGGCGACAAGGATCGAATTGCAGGTTCCGACACCTTCCAATGTCCGTCAACTGTCTGATCAGTAGAACGCAGAACATAGGTGTCGTTGACACCGGAAGGATCCTCACCCCAAACTCCACCGTTATTTCTGGTGAGCTGTCGTTTAAGGGGGCTGATGACCCAGCTGGCCGGAATTTCGTCGAGCCAGTTCACCCCAGTGGGTACGTACTGAGGGTACGGATGGGTTTCGCTCATGCCTTGACCTCATCTAAACGGGCGCGGATGCGACCTAGAACCGCGTCAAGATCACCATCGATTTCCTCTAGGGGACGGGGCGGTACGTATTGGTAGAAGTAGCGCGTGAAGGGCATCTCGCAGCCTTCCTTTGTCTTAGCCTCGTCGATCCATGCGTCGGGTACGAATGGTGTGACCTCCCGATTAAAGTACTCGTGTATGTCTTCGTCCCAGGGCACATTTTCGGTATCGCGTAGCTCAGGATCCGGTTCGACTCTCCCCTTAGTGGTGGTGCAGGGATCTGCAGTGTCGTCGCGTTCCGACAGCCCGACAATCAGTGTTTTGAACTGGGTGGGACTCAATAACAAGCCGACAGCCGCAAGCGCCTTACGGACCATTCCGTTAAATCGATCGCGGTTAGTCACTACCTCCTTATCGAGTGTTTCTAAGGCTTCACGCAGCTGGCGGACCTTATTTTCGTCCAACTGTTGCAATGGTTTCAACGACAGGGCGGCGGTGACACGTTCTTCTGTGGCAATGAAGTTGAGCTTCAATGGTCGCTCGACCGTGATAGTGCGGTACAAAAAGTCAGTGATGTTGAAAATCTTGGAGTGCTCGTTTTCCTCGAAGGACCCGTAAAGCCTTACGATGCGGGCGATGTCCTCAGGGTTGAGTTCGTTCCGTTTGGAACCCAGTCCCTTGCGCATCTTTCCAAAAAATTTCGACCCGTCGATCAGCTGCACCTTGCCAGCCCGCTCCGGGGCTTTCTGCTTGGAGAGGACCCAGACGTACGTGGCGATACCGGTGTTGTAGAACATGTCGTTCGGCAGGGCGATGATCGCTTCGAGGTAGTCCCGTTCCAGGATCCACTTGCGGATGTTTGACTCCCCGGATCCGGCCCCGCCTGTGAACAGCGGGGAGCCGTTGAGGACGATGGCTCCACGGCCACCGGTTGAGTCCTCCTTATGGGGGCGCATCTTGGAGATTAGGTGCAACAGGAAAAGCATGGAGCCGTCTGAGACCCGGGGCAGTCCAGGGCCGAAGCGCCCAGCGTATCCTCGGAGTTCGTGCTCCTCGCGCACCTCCTTCTCCTGTTTTTTCCAATCCACACCGAACGGGGGATTGGAGAGGCAGTAGTTAAAGGTCAGTCCAGGGTGTCCATCGCCGGTGAGCGTGTCGCCTAGAACGATGGCGTCCACGGACTGGCCCTTGATCACCATGTCGGCCTTGCAAATGGCGTAGGACTGCGGATTGACTTCTTGCCCCGCCAGGGTCAGCTGTGCTCTTGGATTCATCTCGCGCAAATGATCCTCGGCGACGGAGAGCATGCCGCCTGTACCGGCTGTTGGGTCATAGACGGAACGCACGATGTGCTGGTCCCGGAGTTCGGTGGTGTCCCCGGCGAAAAGTACATCCACCATGAGCTCAATGACCTCGCGCGGAGTGAAATGCTCACCAGCGGTTTCGTTGGAGGCTTCGGCGAACTTGCGGATGAGCTCTTCGAAGATGTGCCCCATCTTCTCGTTAGACACTTGATTGGGGTGCAGGTCTACCTCAGCGAAACGCTGCAGTACCAGGAACAGCAGGTTGGCTTGCTCGAGCTCTTCAATGCGGTCCTGGATTTTGTACTTCTCGAAGATGTCGCGCACATTGGGGGAGAAGGCGTTGATGTAGGCGGTGAGGTTCGCTCCAACGTTCTCCGGATCGCCCATGAGTGACTCCAGGTCGAAGCGGCTGGTGTTGAAGAACGAGTACTGGTGCCCCGTCTTCTGTCGTAGCAGCACCGGGCGTACGGGCAGTCCTTTCTGCTGAGCGTCAGACACGACCTCGAGCACGGCTGGCTTGGTGTCGGCCAGCACGCTGTCCAGGCGCCGCAGGACGGTGAAGGGAAGGATGAAGTCGCCGTACTGATGAGCCTTGAAGTTGCCTCGCAGCAGGTCGGCGATGCTCCAGATGAACGATGCGTAGTTGACCAATCGGTGTCCTTCTTGCTGTTGGGGGCGTGCCGCGACGAGAGCAACATCCACGGGGTCTCTTTGTTGCACGATACCTGTAGCCGCTACACCAAGCTTTCGACATGCTGATCACAAAGAGCGGCGCAGAACCAGGAGGAAGGTTGCTGGTTGAGTGTTCTACTCGCAGAGAATGCAAGGAGCAAGCTGTGCCCTCACCGCGGGACAAGCCGTTGCAGCCTCCTATGGGCGAGTTTCGTCTTTATGCCTAGGTAGTACTCCGTAAGCCCCTTCTTCGGAATGACGAGTGGCATAACGTAATGGCGTGCGAAGGATGAATGTCACGGTGTGGCGCACACTGGCACGACACCAGTGTCTGGCCGATTCACTGGACGCGACTGACCTGGCGTCGTGGACTCCGCGGGTCCTGGTGAACCTGGACCGACTGGTGGCCGGGATGCAGGGGTGACTACATGTGCAGAGTCTCGCCCGGTGGCGACGTCTGGTCGAGGCGGGGACGTCGAGGGAATCCGCGCCGTACTCGTCTCGGTTGAGGTGGGTGGGATTGAGCTGTCGGAGGTCTCTCCGACGGGCGGCGTCCTTACTTAGGCCAATTAACTGGCAGCATTGGCGGCGATGTGCCGGCCTTGATGGTGGTATCCGGTCTACTCGTTGGCCAGGCGTCGTAACAGCCGTTCGTATCGCTCGAGTGTCCTCGCGACGAGCTGTTGCACGCGGGCCTCGCCCGGGTCCTGTTGTTGTTCTCGGTCGTCGCCGGAGGGCTGCTCGGTGCTCACCGTTGGGCCCCGAATCGGATAGTGGCTGCGGCGAGCACGCCCTCGCGGTCATGCAGATGATTCACGGGCTCGTCCTGATCCTCGAAATAGGCCGACGGGGTGCACAACCACATGATCACCTCGTCCGCCGCCACCTGGTACCCCCGAATCGCGTCCAGCAGGGCGGTGACCACCGGCAGCACCCAACCGGTGCCGGCATCGAACTGGAAGGCGGGGACGGCGGTAGGTGCCACCGTGGTCATGGCCGAGGAGGCGACCCGCGCGGATGAGT
Source organism: Kocuria rosea subsp. polaris (assembly GCF_001483755.1). Taxonomy (GTDB): domain Bacteria; phylum Actinomycetota; class Actinomycetes; order Actinomycetales; family Micrococcaceae; genus Kocuria; species Kocuria cellulosilytica. The sequence continues at coordinate 192,287 of NZ_LQBK01000033.1, read as the reverse complement.
TCGGCCTCCGTCTGCGTGGCGTTGACATATGTGTACTCGGACTCGACGCGACGCCACCAATTCCGCTCAGCCTCAACCACCCGCACGTACTTGGAACTCATTACCGCGCAGCCCGCAGTTTCCGTGTCAGGCACGTGCCACCTCTAACGCCGCCAGCACCGCGTCGGTTCGGCCGCGCCGGACCAGGTCGATGGGTCGAGCGCCGTCCAGGACGTCGTTGGAACCGTGCATCCACTTATCCGCCCTGTCATTCGGCCATATCTCGCGGGCGCGTGCCAGCACCATTTGCACTCGCTCCTGCTTGGCGGCCTCGGTATCCAAGGAACTAGTGTGACCGGTAGCCCTGGCAGCCGCTACGGTCCTCTGCCCCCGAGACGAGGTGGGCGTAAGTCTCCAAACCGTATCAGTGAGGCGCGCGCCACGGTGATGCGGTGGTAATTGGGAGCAGCTGCCGCATTCCCGGGTATTGGGAGCACCGTCCTGTACATCCCATGCTCGTCGCCTCAGGTGCCGACGCGCGCCTCGACGCGCTCCTCTAATCTCAACTGAAAGGACCAATCCGAGGGTGTCAGGATGGTCGCGGACACCCCGAAAGGGAGCTGGGTGGTAACAGGCGGCGAACGACTGCACGGTACGAGTCTGGGACCTCACCACCGGCCAGGGAAGCAAAGTGCTATACGACCACACCGGCCCGGTTGTTCCGGTGGCGCTGCACTAACGCATGACACAAGCATGAGGACCCTCAGCGATTCAGCTTCGTTCGCGGCTGAGGATGTGCTGGAGCCCGTTGGACAGCTCGAGCAGCATGCGTTCCTCCTGAGAGCTGTACGGCACCTCCCGTTGGAGCGCCTCGACTCGAATGACCCCGAGCGGATCCATGCCCTGGCGTCCGCACCGTTTCTCCTGAACACCGGAATCCGATCGCGCGCCTCCCCCCTCGAAAGCCGTAGAACCAGCGACGACCTCAGGGCTCGAAGAATCGTCGGAGCACAGATCCCCCGCAATAATGCGCCGGGCCAGAACGGCATTGACGTCGGCGAGCAACTGGGCATCGCCGAACCGGAACTCGTGCTGCCTGACCAGGTGCACGAGGATGAGCATCTTGATCTGCAACTGGTGGCATTCCCGGGCATCGAGGGTTTGGTCGATCGCTGTGGCCAGTGACTCCCACTGCCCGGACCGCCTTTCGGCACGCCTCCTCAACATGTGAGTGCGCCAGAAGAAGTAGGCGGCCACCAACAGCGCGAGCGAGGTCCCCGCCCACGCCAGGGCATTGAGGTACTCCAGCCACCAAGGCAGCTCAACGACGGGAGGATCCATCCGGGCCTTCATCGAGTCATCCCCTCCCGCAGCGTTCACAGGCCGGAGACGTCGGAAGCTGGCGGTCTCCCTGCCCGTGGAGATCGTCGAGCACGGCCGTCAGCCATGCCCGCTCATCCTTCGGCAGGCCCTCGGCCGTGGCGAGGTGACTCAACGAACGCCAGCCCAGTTCCTGCCTGGCCACCGATGGGGCCGTGACCGCCTCAAGTGCGGACGACACACGCTTATTCCAGAGAGACAACCGGTAGAAGCGGTAGACGAAGAAGGCCGCGACGGCCGAGGACAGCGCGGTGAGGAAGGACAGGATGCGCGGGTGTTCGGCCAAGCGATCAACCCCTTCCCAGAACCCGTCCAGGGCCACGACCACCCAGGGCACGCCGGCCACATACAGCAAGATCAGGAGAACGATCAGCAAAAGTGGCACGAGCAACCCCTTGCTGGCCAGAAGGGGGTGTGGCTGGGCAGGTGTGGCCATCGTTGGGTACTCCGTTCATGCAGGTATCCACCGCAGCGGTCTCTCTGCAAGTTGCAGACAGCCGATGCCGATGGTTGTGGTCACTGTCTCATGTGTGACCACCCGGCCGAGACTCGATTGCGCTTCTAAGCACTCTCACCATCGCGTCTCCATGGGCGTGAATTTGGTTGTGGTTCCACTCCGGTTCCCTGAGCGCCAGCTCAGCCATGAGCTGGAACTTCAGACTCTGTCCCGTGGAAGCGAACTCCTCTGCCTTGGCTTTGGGCATGAGGTTGTTGCGGCGCGAGTTTTCCGAACGGGACATGATGCATAGATTCCCGAAATGGTTGCTGAGCGCGGTCGGGAGTGGCAGATGCCCTTGTTCCGCGGCCGGCATCGCCGGGTAGAAGTGCTCCACGGACGTTCGGTAGCGGAAGCGGAACTGAGGAGCCGCCTTTCGCAATGCAGAAGCAGGCTTTGCGTGGAGCAGTCTTTCCGCCTCGCCTGGGCCGGTGATCGACACCAGCCGCCACAGCTCGTAGTCGAGCACGTTGAACAGGAAGTTCGGGACCTGCGTGCCCTGGTGTAGGTTTTTTGTGAGGCCCAGGGCTCGCAGACGATCACGCGCTGAGGACTCCAGGTGCCGTGCGAACGCCTCGCCATCAATGCCTGAGGGCTTGTCGTGCTGATGTAACCACGCAAGAATCTGAAAGAGGAAGTGCTTGGATGCTCGCCGGGTGTCCGTGACCTGGAACATCGCCTGCAGCATGAGCACCCGGCGCTGGATCGAGCTCTGACCGATCTCGTCATCCGACTGGTCATCGTCCACGCTAAAAGTGGACCGGGTGCTGAGCTGCTGTTTCGTCTTCGCTGACGAGTACTTGAACGCCCGGTGGAGGACCCAATTCTCCTCGTGGTCCCCGGCAGCGGTTGTTTGGGTGCGGATGACGTACGTATCCATCAGGTAGCGGGTCTTCAGCAACAGCAGAGCGAACTCTCGCACCCACGATTCGTCGATGGGTTTCGCGCGCTCGAATTCTGCCAGGAGGTATTTGTCCTCGAGGCGTACCCGACCGGTAGCCCCGTCCTCGTCGTCCGCCCAGGAGAACGTCTCTCCCTGGTGGAACTTCAATACATGGAGCAGCAGGTTCGGAAAATCGATGATGGCACCGTAGGCGCTCGGCTCGTTCTCCGCGTCGTCATCGGTGCTCCGGTCCGCTGCGTTAGCACGTTTCGTGAGCACGTCGGAGAGGGCGACCCGTTCAGGCTCGCCCCAGTGGGCGGGATTGCCTTCCACGGCCCCGTCCGACCGGACCTGCTGGCGACTTTCCCGGAGCGTGGCGAAGAGCTGGCTCCCGCTCTGGGGGAGGAACCGGTCCCACTCGTCTCCGAAAATCCGATTCCTCTCCAAGGATCCGGACAAGGCTTTCGTGGAGAACTGAGTTTGTATGTGCCGGTCAAGCACGGCGCAGGCGTCCCACACCTGGGAGAAGATCGCTCGTTCCGTGGCGTCGTGAAGCTCTGAGATCAAGCGGGACTTCAGGATTTCGTGCTTTTCGAGCTGCTCACCTCGGGTGTTCATCACCTCGAAGTAGTGGTTCAAATCCGTGCCCTGAGGGAGTTCGGTGGGCAAGATCTTCACGTGATCGAGCAGGTACTCGAGATCCTCCGCGGAGAATCCTGCCTCGGGCGTGGAAGCGGTCTGTTCGCTGGAGCGGGCGTTCCCCCGGCTGGCGGCCGTCGCCACGAGTTCGGCGGCGTGCCGGATGCCGTCAGTCGACAGCCGGTCGATGGCCCCAGCGCCGTCGCGGGCCAATCGCTGCAGGTCGTCCCGGGCCCCAGTGCGGCCTTCGAAGGTGAGTCTGCCCAGGAGCGTGCCCGACCGGTCTGTCCGGTCTTTCCAAACGATTCCCGGCGCCACGGCGAGGATGATGAATAACGTAGTCAGCCGCTGCTGCCCGTCGACGACCTCGTGGACTACGCCATCGTCGGATCGCATGGTGTTCACCACCAACGAGCCGATGTAGTAGTCGCGTCTCTCGCCGGCAGTGTCACGTGCCAGGCTGTTGCGTCGAGCGTCGCGAATATCGGCCAGAAGCGTGTGAATCTCGGCTGCCGTCCAAGCGTAGGCGCGCTGGTACAGAGGAACCCGGTAGGGATGACCCGCGAAGATGTCTCGTACCCGAAGCGGGCGGAGCTGATCTGCGTTCTCGGTAACTATCACGACTCCGACTCCTCGCCAGCCGACTGACCGCTCACGGACGGGTACAGGCCGTTCAGAGTGGCGGGCACTTCGGCAGACTCTGTGAGCCGCGGTGAAGGCCGCGACAGGATGACGTCGGGGTTCTGCGCCAGCGCCATTTCAGCGAATAGGTTTTCGTCCGCTCCCGGCACCCGATCATGGCCGAAGCGGGCATGCAGGTTCACCGAGCTGACCTGCACACGTCGCAGATGCACGCGAAGGAGGTAGGCGTGCTGGGCGAGGACGAAAGCCGCCGGTCGTACCTCATGCCAACCGAACCGGTCGAGGTAGGCAATCAGGAGACAGTCGAACAGTTCGCGTACGTAACGGTAGCCGGTGCCTGTCGGCTGGATGTCGAGGATCCCTAGTATCTGGTCGAGTCGTGAGTCGCGTAGCGCCCTGGACTCCGGGGATGGCTCCTCCTGTGACCACTGAACGCCGGCTCGTCGTGCCTCGCGGACGTAGTGGTGCACCATCCGGAAAAAGATCTCACCGTCAATGATGGGGTGGGTGATCTGGAAGGGGAACTCCAGCTCTTCCACAACACCATGGCGCAAAAGGGTCCTGTTCTCTTGTTGGAAACGGTCGGTGGTTGCCTTGGCCAGCAACACTAGGTGAGCCCACCGGAATCGGCCGTTGCCTGCGCTTCCCTCTCTGACGCCTTTGAACAGGTCGACATGATCGGAAGTGAAACCCTTGCGGGGCATCGAGCGATTGGCTGACCACTGCTTGATGGGGAATAGGACCCCGGCAATGACGTGATTGATCTCCTCGGGTGGGACGGCTTCCCAGCCACGAACGGTGGCCAGCATGGAGTCGCGGGAGGGATCGGTCCGGCTGAGTTCTCGTAAGTGGTACGCCTTGAGGAGGTCGGTGGGAAAAAGCGCACGACCACGGGTGTTTTGAGAGTCGAACATTTGGAAGGCCGAGTCCAGATCGCGTACCACGAGGACCACGACCGAACACGCCCTGAGGAAGAACTCGGTGAACAGCCTCAACTCATCCGCGCTCCACCGGGAGATGAGCTGCTGTAGGTATGAATAGTTTTCACGGAGATTCTGTTCGCTACGTCCGTCCCTGCGCACGGGGATGATGATGTGCTCGATACCGTGGCGCAGCTCCTTTACGAGATTCGCGTCGATTTCCTCCGAGCGGGTGTTCAGCGCGTGGATGATTAGCGCGAAGCTCAGGTAGCGCTGTTGGCCGTCCACGATGTCCAGAGGTGGATCCGCAACGAGGCTCGATGCATCGTCTGGGCTTTCCGGGGCCGAGGGATTGAGAATGAATGTCCCGATCCGGTAGTGACCGGCTGTGCGGAAACGACAGATGTCGCTGACGAGCTGGGCCACGTTCTTAACGGTCCAGGTATATGGGCGCTGGTATGGGGGGATATTGAGCCTCATCTTGCTGAGAACGTCTTTCACGGACCTGACTTCGGCCGCGAGTTGCCGAGTGGCTGTCAGCGCGTCGATCGATGAGACTCCACTTGTACCCATTTGGCCATGCTTTCACAGCAGCGGGCGGAAACAGTGCATCGATAGGCGGCAGCAGCGGCCTCACGCGGTGAGGGCCACGGCAAAGTTCATCATGGACTTGTGCTCGATAGGGATGATGGCGCTAAAGGGTCACCAGGGGATGTGATCATAGATGATCTTTGCCCCGCAGCGGTGTCCGGCTCGAACTGCGCTTCGTGGAGCGCGACGGGGAGATTATCTGGTCCGACGAGGAGTGACCGCTGCCGGTCGGCGCGTCCCGGTATGGGACGGATCCCGGGGCGCGTGGTCGTCGCGCGACATCTACACCGTAGACCTCTGGGCCCGGAGTAGCCTCCTGAGCACACCGTGGTTTATGAGCTCTGCGGAGGGACAGTCATGGCAGAGACGAGTACCGGTCAGCAGGTCACGAGCAAGGAGAAGTTCCGCTTCACGGGGTGGAAGCTCAGCGTCATAGCCGCGCTGATCATCATCGCCGGCATCGTGCTTGTGGAGCGCATTTGGGAAGCCGCGTCGCGGATGGGTCTGCTCAGCGCAGAAGCCAGCGGCGACGACTTCAGCCGCGCTCAGACCAATCTGCTGCTCGTCGCACTGCTTCTCGTGGGAACCTCGTTGCTGGTCGCCGGCACCGTCTTGCTGTTCGCGGAGACCAAGAGAGTGAAGACAACGACGGCCACCGCACCGGCAGCGCCGACCGACAACATCAACAGCACAGGGGTTGTCAGCGCAGGTGCTGCAGCGGTCAAGCTCGGTTCGATGATCGCCGAAGGCATGAGCAGCCTCAAGGGCGGATCGGTGACCATCTTCGGTGGGGTCGCCCTCTTCATAGTTGCCGCCTGGATCGCCACGGCCGGGATGCCGGACGGCGCCGACGAGGCCACTCAGGACGACGCTCCAGCAGCCAGCGCCGAGTTGCGTTAGGACACTGCGCCCGGCGCTGCTCCCTGCCGACTGGCCGTGTCATGAGCCCAGGACCACACCTGCTGCCCAGGCGCCTGCTGTGCGCTAGCGCCTGGTAGGCCGTGTCTTCGAAGCTATCCGGTAGCGCGAGGATAGGATGGCGCTCCCCGCCCCGACCGCTCAGGAGCCCACATGCGCCGCTCTCGAACTCTGCTCGCCGTCGTCCCCGCCGCTGCACTGGCTTTGACCGGGTGCGGTATCGGCAGCAACTTCGCCGACGACCTTGAAGGGCAGTGGAGCTGCCAGGGCGCAGGCGGTGGCGGCCTGCGGACCAACTTGTTCGACTCCGAGCTGGACACGCACAACTCCTCCTTCGACATCGGTTTCGAGCGGATTGGCAAGAGCTTCCGGTACACGCTGGTCGACGAGGCCGGCTACATGGGGGAGGCGACCTACACCGGGTACATCGGCTACACGGACGAGGGCGAGTTTTACATCAACGACAACACCATGGGCAATGACTACGTCCTGAACCTCCCGGACAGCCTCTCCGACATCGAAGGAGACTCCCAGGCGATCCAGTGGAAGAGCAACGGATTCCAAGTGGTGCTGGAGCACCCCGGCGAGAACGAGGTCGTGCTCCGCTCCGACGCCCCTGAAGGCGCGATGCGCTGCCTCAAGGAGAGTGCCTGAGTCGGCCGATGACGAAGTCCCGGAGTCCGCCTGAGTCGACGGCGGCTCCGGGGCTTCTACGTGCCCGGGGGAAGGACAGGACACCTTGGCCTGGGCGTAGACGAGATCGCTGCGCATGATCACGTCCCAGTTGCCGCGATCGCTGATCGGGTAGGCGACCCTGATGCGCCCGTCGGCGTCCAGCCACTTCAGCTGGCCGTCCTCATTGGCGTCGATCCGGTAGCCCGACTGCCGGGCCACCCACACCGCCTCTTTGATCGCCTTGGTGCGATTGATCCGCGACATGAACAGTTGACGACGGAGGCGGCCGCCACAGCGATCGCCAGCAGGAAGAACTTCCCGCCGGCACCGGCCGGCACCTCGGGGGCCGTGTTGAGGAACGTCGCGCCCAGCGGGCCGGCACCCAGGAACACCAGCGGATGGTTCCAGATCCGCGAGGCGGGGTGCGCGGGGCCCGGGCGACGTCGGCGAAGGTCCGATGGTGGCCGGAGCCGGGCAGTTGGAAGACACTCTGGGCCGAGCGGGAAGCTCCAGAAGCCCCAACTTACTGGGTGTCTGGGAGCCGGCAGACGCACCGGACCCCAGCGTTGGCCATCACCGTCTGCTACGTCCGGAAACTGCCCCGGAAGGAGCGGGGTTACCATACTGAAACGCTAATTTGCTCACCAGCGACTGTCATTGATTTGCTGGAACGGTGCAGCGTATTCCGTGATAGCTGTGGTAGCTCGGTCCGCGTTTCCCCCGAACAAGCCGGCCGAAAGGGGCCCCCACGTGGCGCCGCGCGACCGCACTTCGTCGGCCAACTCCTCCACCGGATTGATCCGACGATCGCGTGACCGCCAGGTAGAACGTCCAAACCATTGAGAACGACTGGGCCAAGCTCGCTCTGCTGATGTCCGCCGCTGGATGGCCTGATCCTGGGACAAGACTCCGAGGAAGATTTCAGCAGTGTCGAACTCCTGGTCGTAGAGTTCGTCATCGGGGAACTGCTCATTAAATGCAGGACGCAGCAGGTGGTGAAGCCAGTCGGCGACCGGAGTATGGAGATTCGCTTTCCTCCTGTTGACAAGGTGACCAAGGCAGGTCGCCATGTCCTCATTGTCAGTCACGCTCCGAGCGAGCAACTGCGGGAGTCGATCGGATGAATGGTTCTCAAAAGGTGCGTAATAGGTGATTGCGTCGATCAGGGGGAGCTGCTCCCGGTGCAGGTTCATAATGGTGGTATCCAACACCAAGGCTCTTACGTTGTCCCATCTCTTCTGACCCACAGCGGCCAACGTAGCTGTGAACATCGCGCAGAGCGCAGGGATGTGACGAAGTCCGAGCAACATCCCATTGCCACCGTTTCTGATGTCGGCGGCCTCGCTGGCAAGACCGCGAACCGCGGAGATCCACGGGGCAAATGTTTCCGGGTTGCTCCACCGCGCCGCTACTTGAATGGACCAGCACAACGGTTTCACCAATTCCCAGTAGGAGTTGGCGAGAGCCGCGGCGTGGAGAATGCGTTCCTCCTGAGAGCCTACCAACGTCTGGATGGGGAACTGGTTCTCATCTCGCATGGCCATCCGAATACGGCTGAGCTCTTCGGAGATGAGGTCATCCAGCTCGATCCGCCGCGTAGGATCCGTGACCATGTCTTTTGTAAGTTGGCGCATCAGGACGGGGCGACGGGATACATCTGCTTCCGAGACGGCACTGCGAAGCGTGGCTGCATCCGGAGCGGGGCCGCCCATGATTTTGTTGATCGTCAATGCGAGTTTTAGGCCCTCCTCGTTGACCACATCACCAAACAGGTTGGCGTACTGGAGGTCACTGAGGGTGCGGCTGGCTCCGAGGTCCCAGTCGGGCAAGGAGATGTCGTCCAGACGTACTGGAATCAGCCAGGACTTGCCGGGAGGTCTCGACCTGTACTCCTCGATGGCGAGAACCAGTTCCTCGTTCATGTACGACTTCTCCCTGTCCAGCGACTGTTTGGAGAAGCATGCGAGGAATACGAGCGAGTTGGACCGGATGGCATCACGGATGCTTTGCTTCCACGATACTCCTGGCTCTAACTCGTTCTTGTCCCTCCAATAAGGAATGTCAGCCGCATTCAAAAGCTTGCAGAGTTGATCAATCTTTTTTGCGTCTTCTTTCACGTAGGAAATGAAGACATGCTTTCCGCTGTCTAGAGTCATGTTGGGATCCTATCGGCCCACACGGACAGCTGGGGGAGGCGCGCAGGTTCAAATTTGCCTCGGTGAGAGGAGCTCGCCGCTTGAATGTCGAAAAGCCTTGAACTGGGTTTGCTTGGACTCTCCGATCCTCAAGGTCTCATGAAGGTGGATACCGTGGACGTTGCCGTGGGGTGTAAGCGCTCCAAATTGGGGATGTGAGGCATTCATGGCCGAGTGCAGATAGATCTGGCCGCCCTGACCCCGGCCCCGCTGGGTCGCCTCGCCCGTAGAACTGCTGCGGTCGTGGGCGTCAGCCGCTGTCGGCGGGGTTTGTCCACTTTCTTTACATCCAGGTGGTTAATGTGCCCGGGTCAGGCCGCAAGAATCCGCCGGGGTGGTCGCCCCACGTTGTACCCGGCCGAGGTGACATCGCACAGCCGAGAGTCCCCATCCAAGCCAGCCATCGGCCCATGGTGTGCAGGTGCGGCTCGTGCCCCAAGGCCAGTAGGCGTTGGGGGATGCGTCTCACCGACGACTTCCGCTCCCGCCGCAGGGACTCAATGAACCCCGCGACCGCCGTAGGGGTGCGGGCGCGTCGTTTGTGGGGCGCAGGAGCAGTCGACCAGCCGACTTCGCCATAGGGGAGGTAGTTGACCCCAGACCGCTACCGCGTGCTTCAAGGCCGGGAACTCGGTTGCCATGTGGGATTCCGGAGCCCCTTCATCGAGGTGGCGGAGGACCATGCGAAGCCGGCCAGTTGGGGTCAAAAATGCATGACGGTGGGTTATGGATGGGCTCTCTCGGACGAACGGTGCAAGAACTTCCATTCTGTGGCAAGGAGCCCGTGCCTCATCTCGCTGGCGCGCACGCCCATGAATCTGGTACCCCACAACAACCAATCCATTCCGATGCTGCGGGATCAAGGAAATTTAGGGGCATCACGGAGCTGTTGGACCAACCGGCAGCTATGCCGCGAGTTGGCAACCTGGGATTTCGAGGCGCAAGCCAGGGACAACCTAGCGGTATGGTTGACAAACAATGTGAATAATAGCGCAGGAAGGCCAGGCGTGATGAGTGATTTATTTGGAGACTATGATGTATTTTTTCCCAAAGGATTTCGTTCGCGAAAATGTGTTTTCGCAAATTCAGTCGACGTATGCCTGATTCCAGGCACTGAGGACCGCTTCAAAGAAGCAGTATACTTTGCAAGTCAAATGGAGTCGGGCTACCATGATCCACAAAAATTCCGCTATTCTCTGGGCGCTTTCCTTGCTGCATATGGGTCGATCTCAGAACTCCTAACTAAGGAACTTGAGCGCAAGAAGCGGTGGGGCGATTGGAAAAAGCACTTGGAGGCTATTCCGGATGTATTGAAGATCAATGAGTATGGGCCCGCTCTAACGCGTGCTCGCAACATAAACATTCATCAGAAGTCTGTCTTTGACGGAAGCACTTGCCACATTGGCCTATATCGTGGCAGGCAGCATAAGCTTGGCATTACGTCAAACATTGATTGGGATATCCCAAGCGCTGATCTAATCGATACGCTATGGGACTCGGAGTTTGGTGAAATGATGCTGGACAAGGAGCATGCCGCCATCGGTGAACAGTACGGGGTTCGACGAACCTATCATCTTAGTAAGATCTCGGACCAACTTCCTGCCTCCGACAAAGGTCTAGACGTTTTACAGATTGTCCGCCGAGCACTCCTGAGAACGCACGACATTCTTGGACTTACCCACACTATTGACGGAGAGGTGGTGGGCTTGCTAAGTGGTGAACAGATCGTAAATGATTTCACTTATATGCAAGTGACTATCCTGTTGGAAAGCGACGTTTATCCACACTTGCCTCAAGTTTGGAACTGGCCGGATTTGGGGGAAGAGTTAAAGCCAGTGGCCAATTTCTAGTGGCCCGCCTTTGGATTCGTTGGGCAGTCCGTTCATTTGGAGATTTCGGCGCTGGTTTTGGTCCAGGCGAAGGCATGGCAGCGGTCGTTCCATCCGGTAACGAAGGTACGAATCTTGGCATTGAAGCGGGCGACTGACGTGACATCCGTTTGATGTAAGGTGTGCTGTTCGTCAATCTCGAACTACACCTCGACCAAGTTCAACAATAACGGGCAGGTCGGGGATAAGTGCGCCTGAGTTCGCAAGTTCTCGGCCATCCATGCCTGTATTTCGGTGGTCTTGTGGACGGCGTGGTTGTCCATCACCAGGTACATTCAGCCCATTACTGCAGTTGGTCTAGGAGTCGTCGTGCGCCGACTTTGCCAGCATCTCGCATGGTATGAGCCATGGGAACCGCAGCGCCCCATGAAATGGTGATCCGAGACGTTTCTGTCCCGTCAGGGTTGACCGTGCGGCAGTGTGATGCTTCCTCCAAGGCTTGCAGGTAGGGACTCATTTGAACAAGTGTGCCGAATTCATCAAACGCGTTGACCATGCGCACGAGCCCATCTTCAAGAAGCGGATAGTTAAGCGCCGTATTCCCAGTGGGCCACGTGTCGACGCCGGGATCCCAGGACGCGTGTCCCGCCCACTTGTTTCGAATGTGGCGGACATACAGTAAAGATTTTACCTTGTCGGGGTTCGTGAAATCCATGATGTGCTTGATGAGCTCGACGGTCGTTTCGGTATCGGTGTCGCTGGAGTCGGCCGGTAAGTTTTCAAGATTGCGCTGAAGTGCTCGGAGCGTGTGTATTAGAGACCGGGTCCGGCCGGTTGCCTCATCAATGGTCGTCGCAATCGCGATGACGGCATCCCTGATTACAGCGTTTCGCATCGAATTCAAGGCTAAGGAGAGGGGGCCTTTTACGCTTCGACTCATTTGGCCGAGCTCGGTATCCAGTTCCTTGGCGAAGTAGTAGCGATAGACCGCATCCAGGATTAGGGCATGCGCCTCCTCGGTCCTTTTCTCGGGCGGCAGGGCATGGGCCGCCTGGTCTAGAGGCGTGTTCTGCATCGGCTTACTATCTTCCGAGATAACCGGCAGTGCTGACGAGTCAAACTCGGAGGCGAACGGAGGGAAAGTCATGCCTCAAGCCTAAGTCCCGGTCTCAAGACTTCAACTTGGATTAGCTGCGGAGATGATAGCTGAGGCGGCCCTGTTGGCCGCTCCCGTCGCGAGCAGGAGCACCAGGGCTCGGAGTCCACGCCGCACAGTCCAAGAAGAATGCCCCGATCTCGGCCGGCAAGTAGATAATCAGGATTGGGAGGGCGATGATGATGGCAGCGATCTACCTGGCTCTGGTGCTGGTCTGTTGATGGCGAGTTGTGCACGGAAGTGCGAACTATGTGATGCCTCCGTTGCGTGCCCCAAACGGCTCGCCTAGGGGCTACTATGAGTAGCCCGTTCGCAAATGCACATACCAACTGCAACGTTGGCGGACCGCCTTGGAGGCCCGTACTTGCAATTACCACTGCAGTTCACCAGCTACGACCCAACCACTGGTGTATCTCTAGCCGAGTTGATCCCATCTCACCAGAATCGGCGTGGCATCTACGTGCTGCACCGCGACGATGGCTGGGAGTACGTAGGCAAGGCAACCGACGTGACAAGCCGTTACAGCGAACATCACGAGATGTGGGGGGATGGCCTCATCAGCATCGACTTCTCTCCAGTGCCCGAGAGTGTGGACGATAAGGGACTGCTTGCGCTTGAAAGCCAGACGCGTGATTGGCGGCGGTCCATGGGCAAAAAGCTTTGGAACGATCAGGACAATCGGGAGACACTGGCCCACCCGCTTCCACCTATAGCAGATGCGGATATAGCCGACGCGCTGTGGCGGGCGATGCACGGTAGTCCGGATGAAGTGTCACAGATGCCCTTCCGAACTGCCGTACTTAGCGGAAAGGTGCCCGCGGCGCGGACTCGGTCCCTGTTGGCGGATCGTCACAGGGGCATCGTTCTCGACGTGCTGGCCCACATCGTGCGCTATGCGCTTCCGAACCCGGCTGTCACCCTCGGGCATCGCTGGAAGGTATCGTCGCCCCAGTCTCACGGGAAGGATGAACCGCGCGATCTGAGGCGTCTGGCGACCATAGCCGTTCAGAACGTGACGTTCGTGCATGTCAGACGGCACGGGAGTGGGCAGTTAGACGTGCGGATCCACTTGTATCCGGAGCACATAGTGAGTCCTCGATACGGGTTCGGACCCGAAGACTACGGGCATATGCTCAGCCACTCTCCGATCCAGCGGGCCGACATGGATCCTGAACTGCTCATCGAGGCGCTGGCTACTGACCGGGTCTTCCGCGCCGCGGCTTTCAGCACGGCCCATCGACTGATGCGTAGAGGTCGACCGACCTATAACTACAGACACGACCCTGCACTGGCCGACGCTGTGTTCGGGCGCATCACCGAGCTCGGCCTGGACGTTCCGTAACCCGTCGAATCGCGCCGGAGGATGGGGTTGCCAGGCTCGACTCGCCAGCGCAGGTATGTCTCGTGTCTTCGGTCCCAGCCAGGGCAAACCGGAAGACACTTCCTGCTGGGCGCGATCCTCAGGGAGCCGCCTACTACCGGCATTCGGAAGACGGAAGACACCCCAATCTCAGAGTTACCTCCACGAGATCCCTGACCGGGGAGCGCCGCGAGGCGCTCCCCGGTTTTTTCGTGCCCGCTCCGCCCGGCCCGGGGGCCCTCCGGCGCCCCGTGCGGGCCTCGTCCGCGACCGGGGCGCACCGTGCCCCGTCCGGTCCGGGACCGGTGGGCCCACAGGACCTCACGGCGGACCGTGTGACAAGCTGGTGCCGTACCGACGACGACCGAAAGGGCAACGCCATGAGCCACAACGACAACACGCCAGACCAGAGCGGCACGGGTGCCGGCGGGTCGTCGAGCTCGGGCCGCCAGGACGTGCCCGAGTACGGCCAGCGCGTGGAGGGAGCCCCCTCCGGTCCCTCCTACGACCCGCCGCGCTACGGCCAGGAAGCACCCGGCGACCAGTACTCTGCACCCCAGTACGGCCAGGGGCAGCAGGGCCAGTACGGCCAGGGTCAGTACGGACAGGACCAGTACAACCAAGGACAGTACCGACAGGACCAGTACAACCAAGGACAGTACCGACAGGACCAGTACAACCAAGGACAGTACGGACAGGACCAGTACGGCCAGGGCTCCTACAACCAGGGCCAGTACGGGCAGGGCCAGTACGGGCAGGACTCCTACAACCAGGGCCAGTACAACCAGGGCTCCTACAACCCGGATCAGTACGGCCAGGGCCAGTACAACCAGGGCCAGCAGGGCTACCAGGGCCAGTACGACATGGGCCAGTACGGGGCGGCGTCCAAGCCCGCGGGCACGGGCCTGGGCATCGCCGCCCTGGTGCTGGGCATCGTGGCGCTGCTGACGTGCTGGTTCGTGCTCGGCATCGTCCCGGGTCTCGTCGGACTGGTGCTGGGCATCGTGGCGCTGCGCAAGCTGGGCAGGATGCCCGGCACGTCCAAGGCGCTGCCGATCATCGGCATCGTGCTCAGCGTCCTGGGGATCCTCGCGAGCATCTTCTTCCTCGTGGTCTACGGGGCGTTTATCGACTCGATCCTCAACGGCGAGTGCGCCCAGTATCTCCAGGCCAACGACCAGGCCGGCTTCCAGCGCTGCCTCGAGCAGGAGTGGGGCGTCAGCACCATGGACCAGTGATCGTCCGGTGACCCGTCCCGCTCGAGCGGGCAGGGCGCACGGAGGGGCCCGCACCGACCGGTGCGGGCCCCTCGCCGTCGCCGGGGCGCTCCGTGCCCGGCGAGCCGGACGCGGTGCGTCAGGAACCGGTGGCGAGCATCCCCAGGACCTCGTCGTGGAGCAGCCCGTTGGTGGCCAGCGCGTTGCCGCCGAAGGGGCCGGGCTCGCCCTCGAGGGACGTGAAGCGTCCGCCGGCCTCCTCGACCACGGGCACCAGCGCGGCCATGTCGTGCAGAGAGAGCTCGGGCTCGCAGGCGATGTCCACGGCGCCCTCCGCGAGGAGGCAGTAGGACCAGAAGTCGCCGTAGGCCCTGGTCCGCCAGACCTCGTCGGTGAGCTCGAGGAAGCGGTCGCGCACCCCGCGGTCCCGCCACCCGGTGAGCGAGGAGTAGGACAGCGAGGCGTCGGAGAGCCGCCCGACCTGGGAGACGCGGATGCGCTGGGCGTTGGCCAGGGACTTGCCGGTGAAGGCACCGGTGCCGGACGCCGCCCACCAGCGGCGGCCGAGCGCCGGTGCGGAGACCACGCCGACCACCGGCCGGCCCTCGTCGACGAGGGCGATCAGGGTGGCCCACACCGGCACGCCGCGCACGAAGTTCTTGGTGCCGTCGATGGGGTCCACGACCCACTGCCGGGCGCCGCTGCCGGTGGCGCCGTACTCCTCGCCGATCACGGCGTCCCGGTTGCGCGTGCGCCCCAGCTGGGCGCGGATGAGCTGCTCGGCCTCGCGGTCGGCGTCGGTGACGGGGGTGAGGTCGGGCTTGGTCTCCACCACGAGGTCCTGGGCCTTGAACCGGCGCATGGTCAGGCGGTCCACGGCGTCGGCCAGGATGTGGGCGAGGCGGAGGTCGTCGGTGTAGTTGCTGGGGCTGCGCATTGGACCAACCTACCCCGAACCCGTCCCGGGCCTGGTCGGACAGGGGCGGAGCTGGGCGGTCCGGCCGGTCACTGGACGCCGAGCTCCTTGTCCTCGCGGGACTCCCCGGGGCGCTCCCCGGCGCCGAGCAGGCGGCGCAGCGAGACCAGCCGGGACTCGCCCGCGTCCCCGGCACGGCCCTGCGCCACCCAGGCGTCGAGGGCGCAGCCGGGGGAGGTGTCCGTGTGCCGGCAGCCCTTGGGGCACTCGGCGATCGCCTCGGCGAGCTCGTCGAAGGACTCCACGATCCGGTCGTGGTCCACGTGCGCGAGGCCGAACGAGCGGATGCCCGGGGTGTCGATGATCCAGGACCCGGGGGAGGCGTCCTCGACCTTCAGGGCCAGGGCCGACGACGACGTGTGCCGGCCCCGCCCGGTCACGGCGTTCACCCCGCCGGTGGCCCGGTCGGCGCCCGTGAGGGCGTTCACGAGGGTCGACTTGCCCACGCCGGAGTGCCCGAGCAGCACCGAGACGCGGCCGTCGAGCCGTTCGCGCAGGGCCTCCACGAGCGCGGGGTCGAGGGGCAGCGTGGTCCCGTCGTCGTCCGCCGGGACGTCCCGGGCGGGGCCCGAGACGAGCACGGGCAGCTCGAGCGCCGTGTAGTGGGAGATCAGCTCGGCAGGGTCCCGCAGGTCGGTCTTGGTGATGCACAGCAGCGGCTCGATGCCGGCGTCGTAGGCGGCCACCAGGGAGCGGTCGATGAAACCGGTGCGGGGCTCGGGGTTGGCGGCGGCCACCACGACCACGAGCTGGTCGGCGTTGGCGACGACGACCCGCTCGACCGGGTCGGTGTCGTCCGCGCTGCGCCGCAGCACGGTGGAGCGCTCCTCGATCCGCACGAGGCGGGCCAGGGTGTCCGGGGCCCCGCTGACGTCCCCCACGAGGCCCACGAGGTCGCCGGCGACCACCGGCCGGCGGCGCAGCTCCTTGGCGCGCACCGCCACGACCAGCCGCTCCCGGGGCGTGTCCTCCTCGAGGATCGCGGTGTACCGGCCGCGGTCCACGGTGACGATCCGTCCCGTGACCGCGTCCTCGTGGGCCGGCCGCTCCTTGGTGCGCGGCCGGGAGCCGGACTTGCTGGGCCGCACGCGCACGTCCGACTCGTCCCAGTCGCGCCGGACGGAGTCCCTACGCGCCACGGTCCGTGCCCGTGAGCTCCGCCCACAGCCGGGGGAACTCGGGCAGGGTCTTGGCGGTGGTCGCGATGTTCTCGACCACGACGTCCGGGACCACGAGGCCGATCACGGCGCCGGCGGTGGCCATGCGGTGGTCCTCGTAGCTCCGGAAGGTCCCCCCGTGCAGGGGCGCGGGCCGGATCAGCAGCCCGTCCGCGGTCTCCTCGGCGTCGCCGCCGAGCCGGTTGATCTCGGTGACGAGCGCCGCGAGCCGGTCGGTCTCGTGGCCGCGCAGGTGCGCGATGCCGCGCAGCCGCGACGGCGTGCCGGCGACCGCGCACACGGCCGCGACGGTGGGTGCGAGCTCCCCGGCCTCGCCGAGGTCGAGGTCGACCCCGGTCACCGCGGCCGGTCCCGTGACGGTGAAGGTCCCGTCCGCGAGCTCCACCGACGCGCCGAACGCCGGGAGGATGTGCTTCCAGTGGTCGCCGCCCTGGGTGGTGCGGGCGGGCCACCGGGGCACCGAGACCCGTCCGCCGGTCACCACGGCGGCCGCCAGGAAGGGACCCGCGTTGGAGAGGTCCTGCTCGATGGTGACGTCGAAGGCCCGCACCGGTCCCGGCGCCACCCGCCACTCGTCGGGGACCGAGTCGTCCACGGAGACGCCCAGGCCGCGCAGCACCTCCACGGTCATCTCGACGTGCGGCATCGAGGGCACGCCGCGGCCGGAGCCGTCGGCGCTGCGGTGGCGCAGCACGAGCCCGTCGTCGAAGCGCGCTCCCGCGAGCAGCAGGGCGGAGACGAACTGGCTCGAGCCGGTGGCATCGATCTCCAGCTCCCCGCCGCGCGCACTACCGGTGCCGTGCACGGTGAAGGGCAGCCGGCCCCGGCCGTCGTCCTCGACGCGCAGGCCGAGGCCGCGCAGGGCGTCGATCACCGGCCCCATGGGGCGCACCCGGGCGCCGGGGTCGCCGTCGAACGTGACCGGGCGCCGTGCGAGGGCGGCGAGGGGCGGGACGAAGCGCATCACGGTCCCGGCCAGGCCGCAGTCGACCACGACCGGCTCCGTGGCGTCCCACGCGGCGGGCTCGACGAGCAGGTCGGGGCCGAAGCCGCCGTCCCCCGGCACCTCCTCGACGTCGGCGCCCAGGGCGCGCAGGGCGTCGACCATGAGCCGGGAGTCCCGGGAGTGCAGGGGCGCGCGCAGCCGGCACGGCCCGTCCGCGAGGGCGGCGAGCAGCAGGTACCGGTTGGTGAGGGACTTCGAGCCCGGGACCGTCAGCTCGGCGACGACGGGGCGGGCGCCGACGTGCGGAGCCGGCCACAGCTCGTGCTGCGGGACCGGCTCCGCCGCGCCGGGACGGGCCACTGGGGTGGAGGACTCCGACGGCTTCACGGCGGGGGGAACCGTGGCCTAGCCCTGCTTGACGGCGTGCTGGAGGGCCTTCTCGGCCTTGGCGACCTGCTTCTGGGTGTCCTTGCCCAGCTTGGAGGCGTTCTTGCGGACGTCCCCGGCGAGGTGCTCGGCGCGCCAGAGCAGGGACGGGTTGCCCTCGGTGTCCACGGCGGCGAGCATGACGGCGCCCACCAGGGAGGAGTTCTTGAAGGCGGTGGAGCGGCGGGCGGCCTTCTGCTCCGCCGTGCCGGCCTCGGCGGCGCGGTAGTCGGCGTAGGCGTTGAGCGCGGTCGTGGTGACGAGCACGCCGGCCGAGAGGCGGGGCAGCTTGCCCAGCCCGAAGAGCACGGCGGCACCGACCTGGGCCGCGGCCAGGCCCTGGGCCACCACGGCGTGGTTCTGCAGCGCGGGACCGGCCTGCGGGAAGGCCTTGGTGGCGGCGGAGATCGCCGGGGCGAGGTGCTGGGCGGCCTGGGAAGAGCTGCGGAAGCTCTCCACCCCGTTGGCGACGTAACCGGTGGCCAGCAGCGGGCGGGCGATGCGACGGACGATGCTCATGGGTTCCTCCTCGGCGGCGGACGGTACCGCGGGGCTGTGTCGGGCGGGTCTGGTGCGGCGCACGGCGCCGCTCGTCCCATCCTAGCCACGGGGACCGCGCACGGGGCGAGCGCGCGGCCACGGCGCCGGGGAATACGCGCGGCGGTGTCCCCCGTTGTGCAGGACAGCGATCGGCCCGGAAGGGGCCGGACACCATCGACGTCCAGCGAGCGGACCCGCACGGCCGGGGGAGAGGAGCAGCCATCACCGCCCCCACGAGCGTTCTCGAGCCGGCCCCGGCCCGCGCGCACCGCCCCGTAGACTGGTCCGTGATGAACGAGCAGAACCAGCAGGGGGCCGCCCCGCAGCGCGCCGAGCCGCCCGTCGACGTCGAGACCGAGAGTCCCGAGGCCCGGAAGGCGCGCTTCGAGCAGGACGCCATGGAGTACGTGGACCAGCTCTACGCCGCCGCCCTGCGCATGGCTCGCAACCCGGCCGACGCGGAGGACCTCGTCCAGGAGGCCTACACGAAGGCCTTCTCGGCGTTCCACCAGTACAAGCCCGGCACGAACCTCAAGGCGTGGCTGTACCGCATCCTCACGAACACGTACATCAACCTCTACCGCAAGCGGCAGCGCGAACCGCTGCAGGCCAACACCGACACCGTCGAGGACTGGCAGCTGCACCGCGCCGAGTCCCACACGTCCTCGGGGCTGCGCTCCGCGGAGGTCGAGGCGCTGGACCACCTGCCGGACAGCGACGTCAAGCGCGCCCTGCAGGAGCTGCCCGAGGAGTTCCGGCTCGCGGTGTACTTCTCCGACGTGGAGGGCTTCGCGTACAAGGAGATCTCCGAGATCATGGACACGCCGATCGGGACGGTGATGTCCCGCCTGCACCGCGGGCGGAAGCTGCTGCGCGAGAAGCTCGCCGACTACGCCGCGGAGCGCGGCTTCGACACGTCCAGGGTGACCGGCGACCAGAAGAAGGAAAAGGACAAGTAGACATGGCCGACTGCGAGAGCCTCGGAGGCTGCACGGACGAGAGGATCCGCCTGATCTACGAGTACCTGGACGGGGTGCTCCCGGCGGAGGACCTCGACGACATCCACGGGCACCTCCTCGAGTGCCGGGAGTGCGCCCGCGAGTACGACCTGGAGTGCGTGATCCGCTCCGTGGTCCGGCGCTCCTGCGCGGAGACCGCGCCGGCGGACCTGCGGGTCTCCATCCTCGCTCGGCTGCACGGCCAGCGCCAGGACCCTCCCGCCGCCTGAGCCCGGCGCCCCGCCCCGGGCACACGGAAGGGCCCCGGACCGCATCAGCAGTCCGGGGCCCTTCCGTCACGGCGTCGCCGGGGTCCGGGAGGACCTCAGGCGTTGGGGCGCTTGCCGTGGTTGGCGCCGCCCTTGCGGCGGTCCTTGCGCTTGCGTCCGCGCTTGCTCATGCGAGCCTCCTGTCTGTCCGCGGTCGTCCGCGGCGGATCGTGGGTGTCGGCGTCCGTTCCCGCGTGGTCGGGTGATGTCGGCGGCGGCCGGACGGGGCACTGCCCGCCATTCTCTCACACGGGGGACGGGCGGGGCTCACTGGGGCTCGGGCAGGTCCAGCCAGTCGTACCAGCCGCGGTGCAGCACGAGCCAGGCCATCAGGCCGTAGCCGGCCTGGCCGGGGTGGCCGTGGTTGGCCGCGAGGTCCTTGCGCCACTGCTCGTGGTGCTGCAGCGGGTTGAACGTGTCCACGTAGACGTGGTTGCGCCGGGTCGTCACGTCCGCGTAGGCGGCCGAGAGGTCCGCGATCCGGCGGTTGCGCTCGGTGTCCATCGTGGGCGGGGGGCCGACGACGAGGACCCGCACGTTGTGCTGGGAGGCGGTGTCGATGATGTTCGCCATGTTCAGCCGGGACCGTGCGCTCGTGATGGACAGGTCGATGTCCAGCGTGGAGGGCGCGATGACCAGGCGGTTGTCGTGGCCCGGGGAGAAGCGGCGGGCCGCCTCCTCGAACCAGCGCTCGTTCAGCGACTCGCTGCCCTCGCCGGGCGCCGCGAGGTTGTAGGCGGACACCGGGGCCACGTGGTGCGGTGTCCGGGCCATGACCCGCCCGAACCAGCCCAGGCCCCGGGGGTCGCCCTCGCCGGCCAGCAGCTCGTCACCGACTGCGACAATTCTGATCCTTCGTTGCTCCACGTCGTTCTTTCTGGTCGGGGGTGCGGGATGTCGGGGGGACGAGCGGCGCCGGCCCGTGGGCACGGGCCGGCGCCGGACTCGCTGGGGACGTGCGGGAGGGCAGGGGCACGGGCCCCCGCCCTCCGGGACCGTCTCAGTCGCGCTCGAAGGCCGTCTGCACCAGGGTCTCGAGCTCCGCCGCGTGGCGCTTGGCCGAGCCGTTGGCCGGGGACGCGGACGCGGGACGGGAGGCCAGCCGGACCGGCCGGTCGAGCTGCGGCACCAGGTTGACGGCCATGAACGGCCAGGCGCCCTGATTGGCGGGCTCGTCCTGGGCCCAGGTGAGCCGGGCCTCCGGGTACTTGCCGAGCTCCTCACGGATCTCCGCGAGGGGCAGCGGGTACAGCTGCTCCACGCGCACGATCGCCGTGCTCCGGTCCTGGCGCTCCTCGCGGGCCGAGACGAGGTCGTAGTAGAGCCGGCCGGAGACCAGCACCACGTCCGTGACCTCGGAGGCCTCCAGCCCCGCCTGGTCGCCGATCACCGGGCGGAACGCCCCGGACGTGAACTCGTCGATCGGGGAGGCCGCCGCCTTGAGGCGCAGCAGCTGCTTCGGCGTGGCCACCACCAGCGGCTTGCGCGGGCGGCTGTAGGCCTGCCGGCGCAGCAGGTGGAAGTGGTTCGCCGGCGTCGAGGGGTTGGCCACGACCATGTTCTTCTCGGCGCACAGCGTCAGGAAGCGCTCGATGCGGGCGGAGGAGTGGTCCGGGCCCTGCCCCTCGAACCCGTGCGGCAGGAGCATGACCAGCGAGGAGCGCTGGCCCCACTTCTGCTCGGCGGAGGAGACGAACTCGTCCAGGATGATCTGGGCGCCGTTGACGAAGTCGCCGAACTGGGCCTCCCAGACGGTCAGGGCCTCGGGGCGCTCCACGGAGTAGCCGTACTCGAAGCCCAGCACCCCGTACTCGGACAGCAGCGAGTTGTAGATCGCCAGCTGCGCCTGGTTCCCGGAGAGGTGGTTGAGCGGGGTCCACTCCGCACCCGTGCCGGCGTCGTAGAACACGGCGTGGCGCTGGGTGAAGGTGCCGCGCCGGACGTCCTGGCCGGACATCCGGACCGGGATGCCCTCCATCATCAGGGACCCGAAGGCCATCAGCTCGCCCATGCCCCAGTCCACGCCGCCCTCGCGGGTCATCGCCTCGCGGCGCTCGAGCAGCTTGCGCAGCTTCTTGTGCACGGTGAAGTCCTCGGGGACCTCCAGGTGCACCGCGCCGATCCGCTCGGCGGCCTCGCCGGAGATCGCCGTGGTGCGCGGGATGGACACCCCGGAGTCGGCCTGCTGGGCGGAGGGCCGCTCGATGTTCGAGATCGCGGCGGAGTCCCCGGTGACCAGCGGGATGGAGGAGGTCTGCGCCTCGTGGGTCTCGGCGAAGACCCGCTCCAGCCGCTCCTGGTAGTCCTTCAGCGCCCGGTCGGCCTCCTCCTGGGTGATGTCGCCGCGGCCCACGAGGTTCTCGGTGTAGATCTTGCGGGTCGAGCGCTTCTCCTCGATGAGGTTGTACATCAGCGGCTGCGTCATCGAGGGGTCGTCGCCCTCGTTGTGGCCGCGGCGCCGGTAGCACACGAGGTCGATGATGACGTCCTTGTGGAAGGCCTGCCGGTACGCGAACGCCATCTGGCCCACGTGCGTGACGGCCTCGGGGTCGTCGGCGTTGACGTGGAAGATCGGCGCCTGCAGGCCCTTGGCGATGTCCGTGGCGTACGTGGTGGACCGGGCCGCGGCGGGCGCGGTGGTGAAGCCCACCTGGTTGTTCACCACGACGTGGACGGTGCCGCCCACCGTGTAGCCGGGCAGCAGGGCCATCTGCAGGACCTCCGCGACCACGCCCTGGCCCGCGAAGGCGGCGTCGCCGTGCACCTGGATGGGCAGCACGGGGTAGGTGCCGTCGCCCTCGGGGCCGGCCCCGAGGACGTCGGTCTTGGCCCGGGCGATGCCCTCGACGACCGGGTCGGCCGCCTCGAGGTGGGACGGGTTGGCGGCCAGGTAGACCTGGGTCTCGTTGCCGTTGTCGGAGGTGAAGGAGCCCTCGGTGCCGAGGTGGTACTTCACGTCGCCGGAGCCCTCGGTGGTGCGCGGGTCCTGGCTGCCCTCGAACTCGCGGAAGACCTGGGCGTAGGACTTGCCGGCGATGTTGGTGAGCACGTTGAGCCGGCCGCGGTGGGCCATGGCGATGCCCACGCCGGCGAGCCCGGCGTCGGCGGCGTCGGAGATGATCTCGTCCAGCAGCGGGATCAGGGACTCGCCGCCCTCGAGGGAGAACCGCTTCTGGCCCACGTACTTGGTCTGCAGGAACGTCTCGAAGGCCTCGGCGGCGTTGAGCCGGCCGAGGATGCGGAACTGCTCCTCGCGGCTGGGCTTCTGGTAGCCGTGCTCGAGCTGGTCCTGGAACCACTCGCGCTCCTCCGGCTCCTGGAGGTGCATGTACTCCACGCCGACGGTGCGGCAGTAGGCGTCCCGCAGCCGGCCGAGGATGGTGCGCAGGCTCAGCACGTCCGCGCCGCCGAAGCCCCCGGTGGGCCACTCCCGCTCCAGGTCCCACAGGGACAGCCCGTACGTGCGGATGTCGAGGTCCGGGTGCTTGCGCATCACGTACTCGAGCGGGTTGGTGTCCGCCATGAGGTGCCCGCGGACCCGGTAGGCGTGGATCAGCTGCTGGATCCGGGCGACCTTGTTGACCTGGATCTCGGGGTTGACCTGGTTGTCCACGGCCCAGCGCACGGGCTCGTAGGGGATCCGCAGGGCCTCGAAGATCTCGTCGTAGAAGTCCTCCCCGCCCAGCAGGTAGGACTCGATCAGGCGCAGGAACTCGCCGGAGCCCGCGCCCTGGATGACGCGGTGGTCGTAGGTCGAGGTCAGCGTGATGATCTTCGAGACCGCGTGCCGCGCGATCGTCTTGGGGGAGGAGCCCCGGTACTCGGCGGGGTGGTCGAGCGCGCCCACGCCGACGATGCACGCCTGCCCCTTGGACAGGCGGGGCACCGAGTGCACCGTGCCGATGCCGCCCGGGTTGGTCAGGGACACCGTGGTGCCCTGGTAGTCCTCCATGGTCAGCTCGTTGGCGCGCGCGCGGCGGACGACGTCCTCGTACGCGTTCCAGAACTGCATGAAGGACATGTCCTCGGCGCCCTTGATGTTCGGCACCACGAGGTTGCGGGAGCCGTCCTTGTTCGGGATGTCGATGGCGATGCCGAAGTTGACGTGGGCGGGGTGCACCGCGACGGGCTTGCCGTCCTGCTCGTCGTAGACGACGTTCTGGGACGGGTAGTTGGCCAGGGCCTTGATCACCGCGTAGCCGATCAGGTGCGTGAAGGACACCTTGCCGCCACGGTTGCGGGCGAGGTGGCTGTTGATGACGATGCGGTTGTCGATCAGCAGCTTCGCCGGGACGGCGCGGACCGTGGTGGCGGTGGGCACGGTGAGGGACGCGTCCATGTTGGCGGCCACGGCCTTCGCGGGCCCGCGCAGCTTGACGACCTTGTCCTCGGCCGGCGCGTCGTGGTTGGGGGCCGTGGCGCGGGCGCGGGCGGGCTGGGCCGGGATGGGCCGCTTCGCCTCCGTGGTATCGGCCTCGCCCTGGTCGGTCTCGGGCCGGCCCTCGGCCTTGGCACCGGACTTGCGGGGGGCGGGCGCCGCGGCGGGCTTCGCGGCCGGCTTCGTCGCCGGCGCGGAGGCGGCCCGGTCAGCGGTCCCGGACTCGGCCCTGGGGGCCTGGGGGGCGGCGGGGGCCTTGGAGGCGGTGCCCTCCGGGGCCTTCTCCTTCGGGGAGGACGCAGGGGCCTTCTCCTTGGAGGAGGACGCCGGGGCCTTCTCCTCGGGGGAGGACGCCGGGGCCTTGCTCTGCTGCTCCGCGGGGGTGCCGTTGTCCGCGCTCATCGACTCGAAGATGGGCCACCACTTCTCGTCCACCGAGTTCTTGTCCGTCCGGTACTTCTCGAACAGTTCGTCGACGAGCCACTCGTTACCTGCGAATTCTTCAGGGATGGGGTGCTGTGGCTGATGTGGCACGGGGAATACGCCTCTTCCATGGTTGATCGCGTGGAGGCCGTCTGCCCGGTCTCCACAGTGTCGGTCCCAGCAGCGTCCGGACCCGCCGCCGGTGTTCGTCGCCGGCCGTCTCCCGCGACAGCCGCCGGCGTCCGCCTCCGGACCGGCCGGACGGTCGTCGACCGGGCGCGGCCGTACCTCCGGCGAGTCTAGTGATCCGCGCGGCGGCATGGCTAGTCCGCGGCCCCGCCCCGGGGCGCGTGTCGCGGGGCCCCGGCTAGACTGGCGCGCGTGCGCTTTCTCAACACCCCCACCTCCGACCTGACCTACAGCGACGTCTTCCTCGTCCCCTCGAGCTCCCGGGTCACCTCCCGCTTCGACGTCGACCTCACCCCGCGTGACGGCACGGGCGCCACCGTGCCGCTCGTGGCCGCGAACATGACGGCGGTCACCGGCCGCCGGATGGTCGAGACGCTCGCCCGGCGCGGCGGACTGGGCATCCTGCCGCAGGACATCCCGCTCGACGTCATCGCCGACGTCACGTCCTGGGTCAAGGACCGCTCGCCGCGCTTCGAGACGCCCGTGGTCCTCGGCGCCGAGGACACGGTCCACGACGCCCTGGGCATCATGCACAAGCGACCCCACGGCGCCGTGGTGGTGTGCGGGCCGGACCGGGCCTACCGCGGGGTGGTGCTCGCGGCCGACTGCACCGAGGTGGACCGCTTCACCCAGCTCGGCTCGATCATGCGCACCGACGCCCCGGTGTTCTCCCTGGCGGACGTCCGGGCCGGCTCCGGCGACGACGTCCTCGCCGCCGCCTACGACCGGCTGACCCAGACCCGCGCCCACGTGGCGCCCGTGCTGGACGGGGACACGGTCGTGGGCGTGCTGACCCGCAAGGGCACGGTGCGCTCCACCATCTACACCCCCGCGCTGGACGGCGCCGGGCGGCTCCGGGTGGGCGCCGCCGTGGGCATCAACGGGGACGTGCGGGGCAAGGCCAGGGCCCTGCTCGACGCCGGGGTGGACGTCCTCGTCGTCGACACCGCCCACGGCCACCAGCGCAAGATGGTGGAGGCCCTCGAGCAGGTGCGCGCCGCGGCTCCCGACGTGCCCGTCGTGGCGGGCAACGTGGTCACCGCGGACGGCGTCCAGGACCTCGTCGACGCCGGCGCGGACATCGTGAAGGTGGGCGTGGGCCCCGGCGCGATGTGCACCACCCGGATGATGACCGCCGTGGGGCGGCCGCAGTTCTCCGCCGTGCTGGAGTGCGCCGAGGCCGCGGCGGGACTGGGCCGGCACGTCTGGGCGGACGGCGGGGTCAAGCACCCCCGGGACGTCGCCCTGGCGCTCGCGGCCGGCGCCAGCCAGGTGATGGTGGGCTCCTGGTTCGCCGGCACCCACGAGGGGCCCGGCGAGCTCAACGTGGACGCGGACGGGCGCATGTACAAGGAGAGCTTCGGCATGGCCTCGACCCGCGCCGTGCGCGAGCGCACCCGGGGCGAGGGCGCCTTCGCCCGCGCCCGCAAGGGCCTGTTCGAGGAGGGCATCTCGAGCTCCAAGATGTACCTCGACCCCGAGCGCCCCGGCGTGGAGGACCTCGTGGACCAGATCACCGCCGGCGTGCGCAGCTCCATGACCTACGCGGGGGCCACGACCCTCGAGCAGTTCGCCTCCCGGGCCGTGGTCGGCATCCAGTCCGCCTCCGGCTACGAGGAGGGCAGGGCGCGCGCCGTCAGCTGGTCCTGAGCCGCGCGCCGGGCGGGCCCCGCTCCGGTACTCTGGAGCTCTCATGGACTCGTTCAGTAGTTGCCGGCCCGGCCGCGGCGTCCCCCGCCGCGGCCCCCGCGCCGGCTCACCCACCGTCCCCCGCCCCGCCCCCGCCCCCGGCCGCACGGCCCCGGCCCCCGCCCGGCGGGCCGCCACGGGAGGCCGCTCCTGATGGAATGGCTGCTCCTGGCGGCGGGCCTGCTCCTGATCCTCGGCACGGGCTTCTTCGTGGCCGTCGAGTTCTCCCTCGTGGCCCTCGACCAGACCACGGTGCGCCGTGCGGTCGCCGAGGGCGACCGGGCCGCGGAACCGCTGCTCAAGTGCCTCAAGTCCCTGTCCACGCAGCTCTCCAGCTGCCAGCTCGGGATCACCCTGACCACCCTGCTCACCGGCTACACCCTGGACCTCGCGCTCCAGTCCTTCCTGCGGGAGCCGATCGCCGAGCTCACCGGCCTGTCCGTGGCGGCCGCCGGGGGAGCGACCCTGGCGCTGTCGATGCTCATCTCGACGCTGCTGTCCATGCTGCTGGGCGAGCTCGTGCCCAAGAACTGGGCGATCGCGGAGGCGTTCCGGGTGGGCCGGCTGGTCGCCCGCCCCCAGCTGGTGTTCACGGCGGTGTTCAAGCCGTTCGTCGTCACGCTCAACGGCGTGGCCAACCGTGTCCTGCACCTGTTCGGGATGGAGGCCAAGGAGGAGCTCTCGGGCGCACGCTCCCCGGAGGAGCTGTCCTCGATGGTCCGCCGCTCCGCGAAGATGGGCACCCTGGACGCCGGCACCGCCGCGTTCGTCGCCAAGACCCTCACGTTCGCGGAGCGCACGGCCGCTGACGTCATGACGCCCCGGATTCGCGTGCAGATGCTCGACTCCCACGAGTCCGTGGCGGACGTCGTGGCCGTGGCCTCGCGCACCGGCCACTCCCGCTTCCCCGTGATGGACGACTCCCCGGACGACGTCCGCGGCGTGGTGCACATCAAGAAGGCCGTGGCCGTGCCGTCGGAGCGCCGCGCCGCCCTGGAGTGCGGGGCGATCATGGAGGACGTCCTGCGCGTGCCCGAGACCGTCCACCTGGACTCGCTGCTCGTGCAGCTGCGCTCCGGCGGGCTCCAGATGGCCGTGGTCGTCGACGAGTGGGGCGGCACCGCCGGCGTCGTCACCCTCGAGGACCTCGTGGAGGAGGTGGTCGGGGAGGTCTCCGACGAGCACGACCGGCTCAGCCTCGGGGCCCTGCAGTCCGCGACGGGCGAGTGGTACTTCCCGGGGCTGATGCGCCCCGACGAGGTCTCCGAGCAGATCACCGAGCTCGACATCGAGGACGGGCCCGCCTACGAGACCATGGGCGGTTTCATGATGGACCGGCTCGGGCAGGTCCCGAGGACCGGGGACGTGGTCCCCGTCCAGGGCGGCGTGCTCGAGGTCGCCCGGATGGAGGGACGCCGTGTGGACCGCATCCGCTTCGTCCCGTCCCCGGAAGAGCACGAGGACGCCGCCGCGGGCGCCCGCGAGGACAGCGCACGGGAGGAGGACGCACGATGAGCGACTGGGCAGGCCTGGCATGGCTCGTGGTGCTCCTGGCGGGCAACGCCTTCTTCGTGGGCGGCGAGTTCGCCGTCATGTCCGCGCGGCGCAGCCAGATCGAGCCGCTGGCCGAGGACGGCAACAAGCGGGCCCGGACCGCGCTGTACGCGATGGAGCACGTGTCCCTGATGCTGGCCTGCTGCCAGCTGGGCATCACCGTGTGCTCCCTGCTGATCCTCAACATCTCCGAGCCGGCGCTGCACCACATCGTCTCCGGCCCGCTGGAGCACCTGGGCGTGCCGGCCGAGGTCGCCGACGTCAGCGGGTTCCTCACAGCCCTGCTCGTGGTGACCTTCCTGCACGTGGTGTTCGGGGAGATGGTGCCGAAGAACATGTCGGTGTCCGCCGCCGACCGGGCGGTGCTGCTGCTCGCGCCGCCGCTCGTGTTCGTCTCCCGGGTGGTGAAGCCG
The DNA here is from genome assembly GCF_001483755.1 of Kocuria rosea subsp. polaris. GTDB lineage: Bacteria > Actinomycetota > Actinomycetes > Actinomycetales > Micrococcaceae > Kocuria > Kocuria cellulosilytica. Next base: position 163,428 of record NZ_LQBK01000033.1, on the reverse strand, counting down.
GTCATCGCCACGCTGAACTGGTCGGCGAACCACGTGCTGAAGCTGATGGGCATCGAGCCGAAGGACGAGGTCTCCTCGACCTTCACCCTGGACGAGCTCCAGTCCATCGTGGCGGAGTCCACGAAGGAGGGCACCGTGGCGGACCAGACGGGCCTGCTGTCCGGCGCGCTCGAGTTCTCGTCCAAGCGCACCGCCGACGTCATGGTGCCCCTGCACGAGCTCGTGACGCTGCCCGAGGACGCCTCCGCGGCGGAGGTCGAGAAGGCGGTGGCCCGCACGGGCTTCTCGCGCTTCGCCCTCACCGAGGACGACGGCGAGCTCAACGGCTATCTGCACATCAAGGACGTCCTGTCCATCCCGGAGAGCCGCTACAACGAGCCGGTGCCGGTGACCCGGGTCCGCTCCCTGGCGAACCTGCGCCCCGGCATCGAGATCGACGACGCGCTGGCGGCCATGCAGCGCACGGGCTCGCACCTGGCGCGCGTGGTCGACCCGGGCGGGCAGACCCTGGGCGTGCTCTTCCTCGAGGACGTCATCGAGGAGCTGGTCGGCGAGATCCGCGACACCACCCAGGACCGGCGGCAGCGCCGCGGGGACCGGGTGGACACCTCGGAGCCGCCGCGCTGAGCGGCGGACCGGCACCGGCCCGGTGCGCGGACTGCCGGCCGTGCGCCCGCGGGGCCGGTGCGGGGCGGGCTCAGGCCAGGACGCGGACGGCGGCGGGGAGGACGTCCACGCGCACCGGGAGGGGTCCCAGGCGCTCCCCGTCGGCGTAGACGGTGACGTCCGCGGCGTCCACGGACACGGAGCGGACCCGCTCGATCCGCACGCTCGGCAGCGTCACGTGCCGGCCCGAGAACAGTCGCGGGAACAGGAAGAGGAAGCGGGCCCGGCCCAGGGGCGCCACGGTGAACAGCTCCAGCAGACCGTCGTCCGCCCGGGCCGCGGGCACGATCGTCAGCCCGCCGCCGATCGACGAGGTGTTGGCGACGTTCAGCAGGACCCCCTCCCGGCGCTCCGTGCGGCGCTCGCCGCCGGCGTCCTCGATCTCGAGCCGGTAGCGGACGGTGCGCAGCCGCACGATCTCCACCAGGACGGCCAGCAGGTACTTGGTGGAGCCGCTCAGGCGCAGCCACCGGTTGGCGCGCTCGTTGACCACGGCGTCGAAGCCGGCGCACAGGGCGGTGGCGAAGACGGCCGTGCGCCCGTCCGGGAAGCGCACCCGGCCGACGTCGAGGCGGCGCGGCCCGGGATCGTCGAGCCGGCGCAGGATCCGGCCCGCGGCGGCCACCGGGTCCCGCAGCGGGACGCCGAAGTGGCGGGCCAGGTCGTTGCCGGTCCCGCACGGCACCACGCCCAGCGGGATCTCGACGCCCTGCGCGGCGAGCTCCACGAGCACCCCGAGACCGGCCTGGACCATCCCGTCCCCGCCCACGACCACGAGCGCCCGGGTCGAGAGGGCCCGCACCCGCAGGTGCTCGCGGACCAATGCCAGCAGGGCGTCGAGGTCCCCCGCGGAGAGCACCACGGTCTCGTCGCCGCCGGTGCGCAGCAGCTCGGCGGCCCGGTGCGCCTCCGCCAGGGCGCGGCCGCGGCCGGCGCGCGGGTTGACCGCGAGGACGAAGACGCCGCGGGACGGGCCCGGCTCAGCCATCGGCCCGTCGCGCTCCGCAGGCGGCGCACAGGCCGGTGATCTCCACCGTGTGGTCCACCTCCGTGAAGCCGTGGGCGGCGGCGGTGCGCCCGGCCCACTCCTCGACGGCCGGCGCCTCGAGCTCCACGGCGGCGCCGCAGCGGCGGCACACCAGATGGTGGTGGTGGTGCTCGGCCGCGCAGCGCCGGTAGATGGCCTCGCCGTCGTCGCTGCGCAGCACGTCCAGCTCCCCGAGCTCGGACATCGACTGCAGGATCCGGTAGGTGGTGGCCAGGGAGACGGAGTCGCCGCGCTCCCGCAGCAGGGCGTGCAGGTCCTGCGTGGAGATGAAGTCCTCCCGGGACGCGAGGGCCTGGGCGACGGCACGGCGCTGCCGGGTGTTGCGGACCTCCCCGGCGCCGCCCCCGCTGGTTCTCACGCTCACGCCTCGTCCTCTCGTCGCCGGTGCCCGGGCAGGCCACCAGCTTAACAAGGACCGCCCGACACGTCCTCCGCCGTCCTGGGGGCCGGGACGGGGCCGGGGATAGGGTGGGCCCATGGAGCTGATCAAGTACACCCACTCGTGCGTGCGGCTCGAGAAGGAGGGCCGGGTCCTGGTCATCGACCCGGGCACGTTCTCCGGGCCGGACGAGCTGACGGAGGCCCTCGACGGGGCGGACGTCCTGCTGATCACGCACGTGCACCCCGACCACCTCGACCCGGAGCCCGTGCACGCGCACCTGCGGGCGCACCCGGAGGTCGAGGTGCACGCCCCGGCTCCGGTGGCCGCGGGACTGCGGGAGGCCCTGGGGGAGGGCCACGCGATCCACGACGCCGAGCCCGAGACCGTGCTGGAGGTCGCCGGCTTCACCGTGCGGACGTTCGGCGGCCAGCACGCGCTGATCCACCCGCTGATCCGCACCGTGGACAACATCGGCTACCTGGTCGACGACACCGTCTACCACCCCGGCGACTCGCTCGTGGTCCCGCACGGGCTCTCCGCCCCCGTGCTGCTGGCCCCGATCCACGCGCCCTGGAACAAGCTCGCGGAGGTCGTCGACTTCGTGGTGGCCGTGCGCCCCGAGCGGGTGCACCAGATCCACGACGGACTGCTCTCCGACAACGGCTTCGGCGTGATCGAGGGGCAGCTGCGCACGTTCGCCGCGAAGTACGGGGCCGAGTACCGCCACCTGGCCACCGGCGAGCGCGTGCGCCTGTAGCCGCGGGGCCGCCGCCCCCGGAGTCCGCGGACCGACCCGATCCGACCACCGAGAGGAACCACCTGTGAGCACCGTCTTCACGAAGATCATCGAGGGGGAGATCCCCGGCCGCTTCGTCTGGCAGGACGAGCGCTGCGTCGGCTTCCTGTCGATCGACCCCCTCTCGCAGGGCCACACCCTCGTGGTCCCGCGCGAGGAGCACGACCACTGGATCGACCTGCCCGAGGACCTCGCGGCGCACCTGATGGTGGTCTCCCAGCGGATCGGGCAGGCCATCGACGCCGTGTGGCGGCCGGCGCGGGTGGGTCAGATGATCCAGGGCTTCGAGGTCCCGCACACCCACGTGCACGTGTGGCCGGCGAACTCGGTGGAGCAGTTCCAGTTCGCCAACGTGCTCCGCGACCCGGACCCCGCGTGGATGGACGAGGCCGCCGAGCGGCTCCGGGCCGCCCTGGTCGAGGCCGGGCACGGGTCCTCCGTCCCGCAGGCGTGACCGCAGGACGCCGACCGGGGCAGGCGCGCACGGACCGCCGGCGGGTCAGGCCCGGGCGGCCTCGAGGGCGTCCTTGAGGGCCTTGCGGATCCGCTTCTCCGAGACGGTGTGGGCGGTCCCCAGCTCCTGGGCGAACAGCGAGACCCGCAGCTCCTCGATCATCCAGGCCACCCGGCGCAGCTCGGCCGGGACCGGGGCGTGCGGCGGCAGCGAGTCCAGCGCGGCGTCGTAGTCGTCCTCGAGCTTCTGCACGGCCAGCATCCCCACCGTGTCCCGCTGGAGGTGCCCGGCGAGCTTCTCGAGCCGCACCTCCATCGCCCGCACGTAGCGCGGCAGGTGCTGGAGCTGGTCGTAGCCGGTGGCCGCGACGAAGCCCGGGTGCACGAGGTGCTCCAGCTGGGCCTTGACGTCGTTGAGCGAGTTCACCGCGGCGAGCGAGGAGGACCGCTTCAGCTGCTTGCGGATCCGGGCCGCCCCGGAGAGCACCTGCTCCACGAGCGCGGTGACCTGGAAGACGGTGTCGATGAGCTCCGCCCGGACGTGCTCGTGCAGGGCGTCGAACGCGGCACGGGTGAACGGGGGCTCGGGCGGGGTGAGCTTGTCGATCGCGGCGACCGTGCAGTCCGCGATGAGCTCGGCGACCGACCCGTGCGGGTTCTGGGTGAAGACTAGCTTCTCCCGGTTGTTGAGGTGCTCCAGCACGTACCGCTCGGGGGAGGGGATGCGCAGCTGCAGCAGGGTGATCACCCCGCGGCGCTGCGCGGCCCGCTGCTCGGCGGCCGAGGGCAGGATGCGCACGGCCACCGTGGTCTCCCGGCCCGCCGCCCGCTCCGCCGAGCCCCGGGGGCGCTCGGGGACCAGCGCGGGCCACCCGGTGATCCGCTGGCCGGCCACCGTGGTCTCGACGCTGCGGGGCAGGTCCTCCTCCGGCCACCCCGTCAGGCCCGAGCGCTCGAGCGCCGGCGCCGCGGGGGCCGCCGGCGGCCGGGGCGCCGGGGTGCGCGGGTCCTTCCGGGCGGGTCCGCCGGCCGGGGGCCCGGAGGGGGTGCCGGGCACGGCGCCGAGGGACTCGGCCAGGGCGGCGCGGATCTCGTCGTGCAGCTGCGCCCGGAGCGCCTCGAGGTCCTCGCCCTCGCCCAGCACCCGGTTGCGGCGGTCCCGCACCTCGAAGCGCATCCGCAGGTGGGCCGGGACCGCGTCCCGGTTCCACGACCCCGGCGGCACCACGTGGCCCCGCAGCCGGCGCAGGACCAGCTCCAGGGACGGCTCGAGGGCGTCGACGGCCGGGTCGAAGTCGGCCTCGAGCATCGCCACCGCCTGGCGGGCGACGTCGGGGGCCGGCACGAAGTTGCGCCGCACGGCCTTCGGCAGGGACTTGATGAGCGCGGTGACGAGCTCGGTGCGCAGGCCGGGGATCTGCCACCGGAACTGCTCGGGGTCGATCTGGTGGAGGAACAGGACGGGCACCCGCACGGTCACGCCGTCGGCCTGGTCGGCGCCCGGGGCGAACTCGTAGGCGAGGTCGAGCACCAGCTCCCCGTCGCGGGTGCGCCGGACCCACTGGCGCGGGTACCGGGACTCGTCGTAGCCGCCGGCCTCCTCGTCGATCAGGTCCTCGGGGTCCAGGTCCAGGAGGTGCTCGTCCTGCTGCCGGGCCTTCTTCCACCACGCGTCGAAGTGCCGCGCGGAGACCACGGACGCCGGGATCCGGGCGTCGTAGAACTCGAACAGGGCCTCGTCGTCGACCCGCAGGTCCTTGCGGCGCAGCCGGTTCTCGAGCTCCTCGACCTCGGCCAGGCGCTTGCGGTTGCGCGCGAAGAACCGGTGCCGGGTCTGCCAGTCGCCCTCCACGAGGGCGTGGCGGACGAACAGCTCCCGCGCGAGGGCGGGGTCCACCCGCCAGAAGTTGATCCGGCGCTGCGCCACGACGGGCACGCCGTAGAGGGTGACCTTCTCGTAGGCCATCACGGAGCCCTGCGCCCGGGACCAGTGCGGCTCCGAGACGCTGCGCTTGACCAGGTGCGGGGCCAGCTCCTCGGCCCACAGCGGGTCGATCGCGGCGTTGACGCGGGCCCACAGCCGGGAGGTCTCCACGAGCTCCGCGGACATGATCCAGTCCGGGGACCTCTTGAACAGGTTCGAGCCCGGGAACACGGCGAAGCGTGAGCCGCGCGCCCCCTGGTACTCGCGCTTGCGCTCGTCCTTGAGCCCGATGTGGCTCAGCAGCCCGGCCAGCAGCGAGACGTGGATCTCCCGCTCCTTCCCGGAGGGGTCCACTTCGCGGCCCTTGCCGACCCGGATGCCGACCTGCTGGCCCATCTGGCGCAGCTGGGCGTAGAGGTCCTGCCACTCGCGGATCCGCAGGAAGTTCAGGTACTCCCGCTGGCACAGCTTCCGGAAGCGGGTGGAGGACAGCTCCTCCTGCTGCTCCTGGACGTAGCGCCACAGCAGCAGCCAGGACGTGAAGTCGGAGTTCTCGTCGAAGAACCGCTTGTGCAGCTCGTCGGCCTGCTGGCGCTTCTCGAGGGGCCGCTCCCGGGGGTCCTGCACGGTCATCGCCGCGGCCAGCACCATGACCTCCCGCGCGCAGCCCCGCCGGTCGGCCTCCACGATCATCCGGCCCAGCCGCGGGTCCACGGGCAGCTGCGCCAGCTGCCGGCCCACCGGGGTCAGCGGGCCGCGGCCGTCGTCGTCCCGGCGTCCGCGCGGGGACGCCCCCCGGGGCTCCTCGAGGGCGCCGAGCTCCCGGAGCAGGGCCACGCCGTCCTTGACGGCCCGGGACTCGGGCGGCTCCACGAACGGGAAGCGCTCGATGTCACCGGGCTCCTTGACGACCCCCACCGAGGTCATCTGCAGGATCACGGCGGCCAGCGAGGTGCGCAGGATCTCGGGGTCGGTGAACTCCGGGCGGGAGAGGTAGTCCTCCTCCGAGTAGAGCCGGATGCAGATGCCGTCGGAGACGCGCCCGCAGCGGCCCGCGCGCTGGTTCGCCGAGGCCTGGGAGATGCGCTCGATCGGGAGCCGCTGCACCTTGGTCCGTGCCGAGTAGCGCGAGATGCGGGCCGTGCCGGGATCGATCACGTACTTGATGCCCGGGACGGTCAGGGACGTCTCGGCCACGTTGGTGGCCAGGACGATCCGGCGACGGCCCGACGGCGCGAACACCCGGTGCTGCTCCGCCATGGACAGCCGGCCGAACAGGGGCAGGATCTCGGTGTCGGCCAGGGCCCGGACCCGCTTCAGGGTGGCCTGCAGCGCCTCCTGGGCGTCGCGGATCTCCCGCTCCCCGGCGAAGAAGACGAGGATGTCCCCGGGCGGCTCGGCGGAGAGCTCCACGACGGCGTCGCACACGGCGTCGATCGGGTCCCGGTCCTCGTCCTCCAGCCCGTCGCCGGCGTCCTCGGCGTCCTGGCCGCCGTCCCCCGACCGGGACTGGGCGAGCGGGCGCCAGCGGACCTCCACCGGGTAGGTGCGGCCCGAGACCTCGATGACCGGCGCCGGCGCCGGCTCGGCGCCCTCGGCCGGCTCCGGCGCGAAGTGCCGGGCGAAGCGCTCCGGGTCGATCGTGGCCGAGGTGATGATCACCTTGAGGTCCGGCCGGCGGGGCAGGATCCGCCGGAGGTAGCCCAGCAGGAAGTCGATGTTCAGAGAGCGCTCGTGGGCCTCGTCGATGATGATCGCCGAGTACTTCTGCAGCAGCCGGTCGTGCTGGATCTCGGCGAGCAGGATGCCGTCGGTCATCAGCTTGATCCGCGAGTCGGCGCCCACCTCGGAGGTGAAGCGCACCTGGTAGCCGACCGTGCCGCCGATCTTCTCGCCCAGCTCCGAGGCGATGCGCTCGGCGACCGAGCGCGCGGCGATCCGCCGCGGCTGGGTGTGCCCGATCAGGCCGCGCTCGCCGAGGCCGAGCTCGAGGCACATCTTGGGGATCTGGGTCGTCTTGCCGGAACCGGTCTCGCCCGCGATCACCACCACCTGGTGCGCGGAGATCGCGTCCATGATGTCCTCCCGGCGCGCGGAGACCGGGAGGTGCTCGGGGTAGACGACGGCGGGGGGGCTGCTCAGGGATGCTGACATGACCCCCCGATCCTACCGGGGACACGGCCCGCGGAGGGCCCGGCCCCGGTGGACGAACGGGCATCTCCGACACGCCGTCGGCGCCGTTCTGTCACCACTTGTGAGCTGCCTCTCATTTTGTGAACTAACGGCAGGTAATATCGCTGACACCACTCGTTCTCGAAAGGATCCACCATGAAGCGACTGTTCCCGATGACGGCGGCCCTCGCCTCCACCGCCCTGCTGCTCACGGCCTGCGGCGGCTCCGAGACCGGGACCGCCGGCGGCGGAGGAGGCACCGGCGAGGCCGTCGAGGAGGCCACCGTCGGGATCAGCCAGTTCGTGGAGCACCCCTCGCTCGACGCCGCGCGGGAGGGCTTCGTCGCCGCGCTCGAGGAGGGCGGCTACACGGAGGGGGACAACCTCACCCTCGACCTCCAGAACGCCTCCGGCGACCAGGGCACCTCCACCAGCATCGCCTCCAACATGGCGTCCTCGGACGCGGACCTCGTCCTGGCCATCGCGACGCCCTCCGCCCAGGGCGTGGCCCAGGCGGTCACCGACCGCCCGGTGCTCTTCACGGCCGTCACCGACCCGGTCGAGGCCGGTCTGGTCGACTCGCTCGAGAACCCCGGCGGCAACGTCACGGGCACCACCGACATGAACCCGGTCGCCGAGCAGATCGCGCTGATCAAGCAGCTCGACCCGGACGCGAAGTCCGTCGGGATCATCTACAGCTCGGGCGAGACCAACTCCCAGGTCCAGGTGGACATGGCCAAGGAGGCCGCCGCCGACGAGGGGCTGGAGGTCGTCGAGAAGGCCGTCACCAACACCTCCGAGGTGGCCCAGGCCGCCGAGTCCTTCGACACGGACGCGATCTACGTGCCCACCGACAACAAGGTGGTCTCCGGCCTCGAGGCCGTGATCGCCGCCGCCGAGTCCAAGCAGATCCCCCTGATCGCGGGCGAGGGCGACTCCGTGGAGCGCGGCGCCCTCATCACCCAGGGCATCGACTACGAGCAGCTCGGCCGGCAGACCGGGGAGATGGCCGTGCGCATCCTCGCCGAGGGCGCGGACCCCGCGTCCATGCCCGTCGAGTCCCAGGAGGAGACCGAGCTGATCATCAACCTCAGGGCCGCCGAGCGGATGGGCGTCGAGGTCCCCCAGGAGCTGCGCGACTCCGCCGACCAGGTCATCGAGTAGTCTCCGGGCGGGCCGGGACGGCGCCGGCGCCCGGTGACCCCGGGCGCCGGCCCGCCCGGCCCCCTGCACGCCCCACCCCGACGGGGGGCGCGCCCGCCCGATCGGCGGACGGACCCCGTCCCACCTCCAACCAGAACGGATCCAGCAGAAGTGATAGCCGGTATCGAACTCGGACTGCTCTACGCGGTCATGGCGCTGGGCGTCTACCTCACGTTCCGGGTGCTCGACTTCCCCGACCTGACGGTCGACCAGTCCTTCACCACGGGCGCCGCCACCACGGCGATGATCATCCTGGGCGGCGGCAGCCCCTGGCTCGCCACCGCCGCCGGCTTCGTGACCGGCGCGCTCGCCGGGCTCATCACGGGCCTGCTCCACACCAAGGCCCACATCAACGGGCTGCTCGCGGGCATTCTCACCATGACCGCGCTCTACTCCATCAACCTGCGCGTCATGGACGGGCGGGCGAACCTGTCCCTGCTGCGCGAGGACACGATCTTCACCCCGCTCGCCGAGCTGGGCGTGCAGGGCACGTGGATCGGCATCGCCCTGTTCCTGCTCGGCGTCGCCGTGGTCAAGGTCCTCCTCGACTGGTTCCTCTACACGGACGCCGGGCTCGCGATGCAGGCCACCGGCGACAACCCGGAGATGATCCGCTCCTTCGGCGTGAACACGGACCACCAGAAGATGCTGGGCCTGTGCCTGTCCAACGGGCTCGTGGGCCTCGCCGGGTCCCTCGTGGCCCAGTACCAGGGCTTCGCCGACATCGGCATGGGCATCGGCCTGATCGTGGTCGGGCTCGCCTCGGTGATCCTCGGCCAGGGGCTCTTCGGCTCCCGCACGGTCGTGGTCGCGACCCTGGCCGTCGTCCTCGGCTCGGTCGTCTACCGGCTGGTCATCACCGTGGCCCTGCAGGCGGGCCTCAACCCGTCCGACATGAAGCTGATCTCCGCGGTCCTCGTGGTGGCCGCGCTCGTGGTGCCGCAGCTGCAGTTCTTCCGGCGCCGCAGGGAACGGCACCAGGCGAGCGAGGCGGCCCGCCTCGTCGACGACCTCACCGACACCCCCGCGACCACGAAGGCAGGTGCCTGAGCCGTGCTCACCATCGACAACGTCCACAAGACGTTCTTCGCCGGGACCGTCAACGAGCGGCGCGCCCTGGCCGGCGTCTCGCTGACCCTGGAGGAGGGCGACTTCCTCACCGTGATCGGCTCCAACGGCGCCGGCAAGTCCACGATCCTCAACGCCATCTCCGGGACGCTGATCCCGGACACGGGCACCGTGCGGGTCGACGACACCGACGTCACCCGGCTGCCCGAGCACAAGCGCGCACGGTACCTGTCCCGCGTGTTCCAGGACCCCATGAAGGGCTCCTCGCCCACCATGACGGTCGAGCAGAACATGGCGATCGCGCTCCAGCGGGGGAAGTCCCGCGGCCTCGCCCCGGGGCTGACGAACGCACGCCGCCGGCTCTTCCGCGAGAAGCTGGCCAGCCTCGAGCTGGGCCTGGAGAACCGGTTGGGCGCCAAGGTGGGCCTGCTCTCCGGCGGCCAGCGGCAGGCCCTGTCCCTGCTCATGGCGACGTTCTCGGAGCCCCGCATCCTGCTCCTGGACGAGCACACGGCGGCCCTCGACCCGCAGCGCGCGGACCTCGTGTCCCGGCTCACCGCGGACATCGTGGCCGAGCAGAACCTCACCACGGTGATGGTCACGCACAACATGGACCAGGCCCTGCGCCTGGGCAACCGGCTCATCATGATGCACGAGGGCCGGATCCTCTTCGAGCTCGACGCCGAGCAGAAGCAGACTATGACCGTGCCCGGACTGCTCGAGCAGTTCCGCCGGCTGCAGCCGGGATCGGGGCAGGAGGCGTTCGACGACGCTACGCTGTTCGAGAGCGTCAAGACCGAGGACGGTTCCTGACCGGCCGCCGCAGCCCGACGACGGTCCCGGACCGGCACGGACGGCGACGGGGCGGGCCGGCTGCGGCCCGCCCCGTCCCGCACGTCCGGGCCGTCCGCCCGGCCCCGTCCAGCACCAGGAGAGCACCACCGTGAGCCAGACCCCCGATCCGCGCCACCCCCGCCGCCGGCGCACCGGGGGGTGGCTGCTGGCCGTGGGCGTGCTGGCCCTGTTCCTCTCGACCTTCACCGTGCCGGAGGCCATCCACCTGATCGCGCGCGTCTCCGCGGGAGAGGCCGAGAGCCTGAGCGGGCGCGGGGTGGTGGTCACCGTCGTGGGCGCCGTGACCCTGCTCGGCGGCGGCGCCCTGGCGATCGCCGGGTTCAACTGGCGCCGCTCGGCGGGGGAGGGGCCCAGCGCGGAGGACCGGATGCTCGACGAGCAGTACGGGGACGGTCCGGTGCTCCCCTTCGACCCGGAGCGCTTCCGCCGCCCGGGACCGGGAGACCCCGGCGCCCCCGAATGACGCGCCGTCGCCGAGGACGGCCGATCGGCCTAGACTCGACGCATGCACAATCAGCCTACTGATGGTCCGGGGCTCAAGAAGCACGTCACCGGGCCGCTCCTGTTCCTGTTCATCCTCGGCGACGTCCTCGGCGCCGGGGTCTACGCCCTCGTGGGCATCATCGCCGGCGAGGTGGGCGGCGTCACCTGGGCCCCGATGCTCGTGGCCCTGCTGCTCGCCCTGCTCACGGCCGCGTCCTACGCCGAGCTCGTCACCAAGTACCCCCGGGCGGGCGGCGCGGCGGTCTTCGCCCACCGCGCCTTCCGCGTCCCGGTCGTGTCCTACCTCGTCGGCTTCTGCATGCTCACCGCCGGTGTGGTGAGCGCGTCCGCCCTGGCCCTGGCGTTCAGCGGGGACTACCTCGCAGTGTTCGTGGACGTGCCCCCCGCTGCCGGGGCCATCGTGTTCCTGATCGCCATCGCCCTGCTCAACGCGCGCGGGATCAAGGAGTCGCTGCGCGCCAACGTCGTCATGACGGCGCTCGAGGTCTCCGGACTGGTGCTGGTCGTCGTGGCCGTCGCGGTCATGCTCGGCGGCGGGGGCGGCGACGTCGGGCGCGCCGTGCGGTTCGGCGAGGAGGTCGACCCGCTGCTGGGCGTGCTGGGCGCCGCCCTGCTCGCGTACTACTCCTTCGTGGGCTTCGAGACCTCGGCCAACATCGCCGAGGAGGTCCGTGACGTGACCCGGGTCTACCCCCGGGCCCTGTTCGGTTCCCTGCTGGCGGCCGGGGCGATGTACGTGCTCGTCGGCACGGCGGCCTCGGTGGCCCTACCGGCCGACCGGCTGGCGGCCTCGAGCGCCCCGCTGCTGGACGTCGTGACGGCCACCGGGGTCCCGGTGCCGGGCTGGCTGTTCAGCCTGCTCGCCCTCGTCGCGGTCGCCAACGGCGCACTGCTGACCATGATCATGGCCAGCCGCCTCACCTACGGCATGGCGGTGCAGGGGCTCTTCCCCGCCGTGCTGGGCCGGGTGCTCCCGCGGCGCGGCACCCCGTGGGTCGCCATCGTCGCGACGACCCTTGCCGCGCTGGCCCTGACGCTCACCGGCGGGGTGGCCGTCCTGGCGGAGACGGTGGTGCTGCTGCTGCTCGTCGTCTTCATCAGCACGAACGTCGCCGTTCTCGTGCTGCGCCGGGAGCCGGTGGAGCACCGGCACTTCCACGCCTGGACGCCCCTGCCGGTGCTCGCCGTCCTGTCGTGCCTGGTCCTGCTGACGCAGCTGGAGGCCGGGGTGTGGGCCCGCGGCGGGATCGTCCTCGCCGTCGGCGTGCTGCTCCACGTCGTCGCCCGGGTCCGCGGCGGACGTCCCGTCCGGTACCGGACGGTGGAGGAACCAGTGGCCGAGCGTCCCGCGGGGCGCCGCTGAACGCCCCGTGCCCGGTGCCGCCGGGACCGTCGCAGAGCATGCGGTCCACGGCGTCCCGGTCCCGGTCTCGGGTCGCGGGATCTCGGCCGCCTCCGCCGGGGCCCGTGGGGCGGGCCGCCCGGACCCCGGGCACGACGAAGGCCCCGGACCGCTCGGTCCGGGGCCTTCGTCCCATGGGTGCCCGCGGTAGGATTCGAACCTACGGCCTTCTGCTCCGGAGGCAGACGCTCTATCCCCTGAGCTACGCGGGCCTTTCACCGCCTCAGCGATGAACCTCGACGATACTAGCAGGTTTCCGGGGGTGCTCGTCGACCACCCCGGCACGGGCGCTCCACGGCGCCCGGTTACACTGGTCCGGTGACTCCAGAACAACTTTCTCTCGCCGTATCCGCATGCCTTCAGGACGCCGTGGCCCAGGGCGAGCTCGCCCTCGCCGACGGCGCCCGGCTGCCGGAGGTGCGGATCGAGCGACCGAAGAACCGGGAGCACGGGGACTGGGCGACCAACGTGGCCATGCAGCTCGCGAAGAAGGTGGGGCAGGCGCCCCGGGACGTCGCCGCCGTGGTCAGGGACCGGCTGCAGGACACCGCGGGCGTGGCCGCCGTCGACGTGGCCGGCCCGGGCTTCCTCAACATCACCCTGGACGCCGCCGCCGCCGGGGAGATCGCCCGGACCGTCGTGGAGCAGGGCGAGGCCTTCGGCCGGGCACGGTCGATGGCCGGGACGGCGGTCAACCTCGAGTTCGTCTCCGCGAACCCCACCGGCCCCGTCCACCTGGGCGGCACCCGCTGGGCCGCCGTCGGCGACTCCCTGGCCCGAGTGCTCGAGGCGCAGGGCGCGGACGTGGTCCGCGAGTACTACTTCAACGACGCCGGCGCGCAGATCGACCGCTTCGCCCGTTCCCTGCTGGCCCGCGCCCAGGGCGAGCCCGCCCCCGAGGACGGCTACGGCGGGGAGTACATCACCGACATCGCCGGACGGATCGTCGCCGAGAACCCGGGCGTCCTCGACTCCGGGGACCCGCAGGAGGCGTTCCGCGCCGCGGGCGTCGAGCTGATGTTCGCCGAGATCAAGTCCTCGCTGCACGACTTCGGCGTGGACTTCGACGTGTACTTCCACGAGCAGTCCCTGTTCGACAACGGCGCCGTGGAGACGCTCCTCGAGCAGCTCAAGACCTCCGGCGCCCTCTACTTCGCCGACGGCGCGTGGTGGCTGCGCTCGAGCGCCTACGGGGACGACAAGGACCGCGTGGTCGTGAAGTCCGACGGCCAGGCCGCCTACATCGCCGGGGACATCGCCTACTTCAAGGACAAGCGGGACCGCGGGGCGGACCTGTGCATCTACATGCTCGGCGCCGACCACCACGGCTACGTGGCCCGGCTCAAGGCCGCCGCCGCGGCCCTGGGGGACTCCCCGGACAGGGTCGAGGTGCTCATCGGCCAGATGGTGAACCTCGTCAAGGACGGTGTCCCTGTGCGGATGTCCAAGCGCGCCGGGAACGTGGTGACCATGGAGGACCTGGTCGAGGCCGTCGGCGTGGACGCCGCCCGGTACTCCCTGACCCGCTTCTCCGTGGACTCGAACATCGACATCGACCTGGGCCTGCTGACCCGCCGGTCCAACGAGAACCCGGTCTTCTACGTCCAGTACGCCCACGCCCGCACCTGCGCCGTGGGGCGCAACGCCGCGGCGGCGGGCGTCGCCCGCACGGACGGGCGGGGCGAGGCCGTGTTCGACGCGGCGCTGCTCGACCACCCGCTGGAGGGGGAGCTGCTGGCCGCCCTGGGCCAGTACCCGTCGGTGCTCGCCCAGGCCGCCGAGTTCCGCGAGCCGCACCGCGTGGCCCGCCACCTCGAGGTGCTGGCCGGGACCTACCACCGCTGGTACGACGCCTGCCGCGTGGCGCCGCAGGGCGAGGACGAGATCACCGACCTGCACCGCACCCGCCTGTGGCTCAACGACGCCGCACGCCAGGTCCTGGCCAACGGCCTGGGCGTGCTCGGCGTGTCCGCACCGGAGAGGATGTGATCGCATGACCGTCGACCGGACCACCCGCACCGGGGGCTCCGCCCTGGCCCCGGCCTGGCTCACCGTGCCCGAGGACCTCGACGCGCTCGACCCCGTGATCTGGCCCGAGGCGTTCCGCCGCGGGGCGGACGGCGTCCTGGCCGTCTCGGGGATCCCCGTGACCGAGCTCGCCGAGCGCTACGGCACCCCCTCGTACGTCTACTCCGAGGACACCTTCCGGGCCCGCGCCCGCGAGTTCCGCTCCGCCTTCACCGAGGCGTTCGCGCGGATCGGCGCCGAGGTCTCCGTCTACTACGCCGGCAAGTCCTTCCTGACCACCGAGGTGGTGCGCTGGCTGCGCGAGGAGGGCCTCAACGTGGACACCGCCTCGGGCGGGGAGCTGGCCGTCGCCCTGCGCGGCGGCATGGAGCCCGCCCGGATCGCCCTGCACGGCAACAACAAGTCCGCCGCCGAGATCACCCGCGCCCTGGACCACGGCCTCGGCCGGATCGTCGTGGACTCCCTCGCCGAGATCGAGCTCGTCGCCCACCTGGCGCGCACCCTCGGCGTCGTCGCCCCCGTGCTGATCCGCGTCACCCCCGGCGTGCACGCCTCCACGCACGAGTTCATCGCCACCGCCCACGAGGACCAGAAGTTCGGCCTGTCCCTGGCCGCGCCCGCGGGCGGCGGGGACAGCCCCGCGATGCAGGCCGTCGCGGCGTGCGTCCTGGAGCCGGAGCTGGACCTGCGCGGCATCCACTGCCACATCGGCTCCCAGATCTTCGACGCCGACGGCTTCGGGATGGCCGCCGAGCGGGTGCTCGCCTTCATGGCCGACGCCGACGAGCGCTTCGGCCTGACCCTGCCGGAGCTCGACCTCGGCGGCGGCTACGGCATCGCCTACACCGAGGCCGACACCCCGCGCCCGGCCCGCGAGATCGCCGAGGCCCTCGCGGACCGGGTGGCCACCACGGCCCGGTCCCTGCGCATGGCCGTCCCGCACCTGTCCATCGAGCCCGGCCGCGCGATCTCCGGGCCCGCCGCGTGCACCCTCTACACCGTGGGCACCCTCAAGACCGTCACGGCGGAGTCCGGTGCACCGCGCCGGTACGTCTCCGTGGACGGCGGGATGAGCGACAACGCCCGGCCCGTGCTCTACGGGGCCGACTACACCGCCGTGCTCGCGAACCGCCGCGCCGAGGGGGACCCGGTGCTCTCCCGGGTGGTGGGCAAGCACTGCGAGTCCGGCGACATCGTGGTCCGGGACGTCTACCTGCCGGCGGACCTCGCCCCCGGGGACGTCCTGGCGGTGCCGGCCACCGGTGCCTACTGCTGGGCCCTGTCCAGCAACTACAACTGGATCGCCCGCCCGCCGGTCGTCGCCGTGCGCGCCGCCGGGGACGTGCCGGAGGCACGGCTCATCGTGCGGGGCGAGACCGAAGAAGACCTGTTCGCCCGCGACCTGGGAGCCTGATTGACCGCTTCGACCCCTGAGACCACCCGCCCGCCCTCGACCGTGAAGGTCGCCCTGCTCGGTGCCGGCAACGTCGGCGCCGAGGTGGCGCGGACCCTGCTCGACCACGGACCCGAGTTCGCCGCCCGCGTGGGCGCGTCCGTCGAGCTCGTCGGCATCGCCGTGCGGGACCGCACCGCCCGGCGGACCGTCGAGCTGCCCGAGGACCTGCTCACGACCGACGCCGAGACCCTCATCGACGCCGCGGACGTGGTCATCGAACTCACCGGGGGCATCGAACCCGCCCGCAGCCGCATCCTGCGGGCCCTGCACGCGGGCAAGCCGGTGATCTCGGGGAACAAGGCGCTCATCGCCCGGCACGGCCGCCAGCTCCAGGACGCGGCCGACGCCGCCGGCGTGCCCCTGTCCTACGAGGCCGCCGTGGCCGGTGCGATCCCGATCGTGCGGCCCATGCAGGACTCCCTCGCGGGGGACCGGGTGGACCGTGTGCTGGGCATCATGAACGGCACCACGAACTACATCCTCGACCAGATGGACACCACGGGTGCGGCGTTCGACGACGCCCTCGCCGAGGCGCAGCGCCTCGGCTACGCGGAGGCGGACCCCACGGCCGACGTGGAGGGCCACGACGCCGCGGCGAAGGCCGCCATCCTCGCGTCCCTCGCCTTCCACTCGACCTTCACCATCGACGACGTGTACTGCCGCGGCATCACCGGGGTCACCGCCGCCGACGTCGCCGCCGCCCGCGAGGCCGGCTACGTCATCAAGCTCCTGGCGGTCTGCGAGCGCTGCGCGGACGGCGTGAACCTGCGGGTCACCCCCACCATGATCCCGCGGGAGCACCCGCTGGCCGGCGTGCACGGGGCCTACAACGCCGTGTTCGTCGAGGCCGCGAACGCCGGGTCCCTCATGTTCTACGGTGCGGGCGCCGGCGGTGCCGCCACCGCCTCGGCCGTGCTGGGCGACTTCGTCTCGGCCGCGCGCCGGCTCGTGCTCGGCGGCCCCGCGCAGGGCGCGGACCCCCACGCGCAGCTGCCCGCCGCGCCGATGGACGACGTCCGCACGAGCTTCTCGATCACCCTGACGGTCCAGGACCGGCTCGGCGTCCTGGCGCGGATCGCCCAGGTCTTCGCGGACCACGGCGTGTCGATCTTCACGATGCAGCAGAAGGACCACCCGCACGGCGACCCGCAGCTGTCGGAGATCCGGCTGGTGACCCACCGGGGCGCCAACAAGGACCTCGTGGCGACCGTGGACGCCCTGCGCGAGCTGCCCTTCGTCGAGGAGATCGCCGGCGTGATCCGCGTGGAGCACGCCGACTGAGACCACCCCGGCGGTGCCGCCCGCGACCGGGCGGCACCGCCTCCGGAGACGGCGCCGCTCCCGCGAACGGCACGGCCGCCGCCCCGCACCGCACGAGCCCCCCGCGCACCACCGAGTCCACAGGAAGAGATCCAGCACATGGCACACGTCTGGCAGGGCGTCATCAACGAGTACCGGGACCGGCTGCCGGTCTCCGGGTCCACCGAGGTCATCACGATGGGGGAGGGAGGCACGCCGCTGATCCGGGCGCGCGCCCTGTCGGAGCTCACCGGCAACACCGTCTGGCTGAAGTTCGAGGGCATGAACCCCACCGGCTCGTTCAAGGACCGGGGCATGACCATGGCCATCACGAAGGCCAAGGAGGAGGGCGCCGAGGCCGTCGTGTGCGCCTCGACGGGCAACACCTCCGCCTCCGCCGCGGCGTACGCCAAGCAGGCCGGGCTCACGTGCGCGGTGCTCGTGCCCGAGGGCCGGATCGCCATGGGCAAGCTCTCCCAGGCCGTGGCGCACGGCGCGGACATCATCCAGGTGGACGGCAACTTCGACAACTGCCTCGAGGTGGCCCGCAAGCTCTCCGAGTCCTACCCCGTGTTCCTCGTGAACTCGGTGAACCCGTACCGGATCGAGGGCCAGAAGACCGGGGCGTTCGAGGTCGTCGACACCCTCGGCGACGCGCCGGACCTGCACATCCTGCCGGTCGGCAACGCCGGCAACATCACCGCGTACTGGAAGGGCTACCAGGAGTACGCCCAGCCGTACGACTCGCCGACGGCGGGCGAGCTGCCCGCGGTCTCGACGAAGCTGCCCGTGATGTGGGGCTTCCAGGCCGAGGGGGCCGCACCGCTGGTCCTCGGCCACCCCGTGACGGAGCCCGAGACGATCGCGACCGCCATCCGGATCGGCAACCCCGCGTCCTGGGACTCCGCGATCGCGGCCCGCGACGAGTCCGGCGGGCTCATCGGCTCGGTCTCCGACGACGAGATCCTGGCCGCCCACCGGTGGCTCTCGGCCCGGGAGGGCGTGTTCGTCGAACCCGGGTCCGCCGCGGGCGTCGCCGGCCTGCTCCAGAAGCACGCCGCGGGGGAGGCCCCCACGGGGAGGACGATCGTCATCACCGTGACCGGCCACGGGCTCAAGGACCCGCAGTGGGCGATCAAGGCCGCCGAGAAGGAGGACCCCGCGCTGGTCGAGCCCCAGCGCGTGCCCTTCGACGTCGTGGCCGTCGCGGCCGCCCTGGGCCTGGAGTAGTCCCGGATGTTCGAGATCGGCCAGCGGGTCACGGTGAGCGTGCCCGGCTCCACCGGCAACGTGGGCCCCGGCTACGACAGCCTGGGGCTGGCGCTGGGCCACTACGACGACCTCGCCGTGACCGTGACCGGGGGCGGGCTGGAGTTCGAGCTCCACGGCGAGGGCTCCTCGTCCGTGCCCCGGTCCGCGGAGCACCTGGTGGTCCGCGCCATGCGGGCCGCCTTCCGGGCCGCGGGCGTCGAGGAGCTGCCGGGCCTGCGGCTCGAGGCGACCAACCGGATCCCGCACGGCCGCGGCATGGGCTCGAGCGCCTCCGCCGTGGTGGCGGGCGTGCTCGCGGCGAACGCGCTGCTGCCGGCGGACCGCGTCCTCGACGGCAACCGCCTGCTCCAGGTCGCGGCCGCCATGGAGGGCCACCCCGACAACGTGGCCCCGTCCCTCTACGGGGGCCTCGTGATCTCCTGGACCGACGCGGACGGCTACCGCAGCGCCCCCGTGACCGTCCACGAGGACGTGGTCCCGGTGGTCGCGATCCCCGACTTCGAGGTGCCCACCCGGCTGGCCCGGTCCCTGCTGCCCGCGACCGTCCCGCACCACGACGCCGCGGTCAACGCCGGGCGGACGGCCCTGCTCGTCGAGGCCCTGACGCGTCGCCCCGAGCTGCTGCTGCCCGCCACGGAGGACCGGCTGCACCAGCCGTACCGGGCCTCGGCCATGCCGCCGAGCGCCCGGCTGATGACCGCGCTGCGGGAGCGCGGGCTCCCGGCCATGATCTCCGGGGCCGGACCGACGGTCCTGGTCCTGGCCGCGGACCGGAACGAGGCGCAGCAGACGGAACGGGCCCTCGAGGAGCTGGTGGGGCACAATGCCGACACCGGTTCCGTCTCCTGGCGTGTCCTCCGTCTGCGGGTCGACGGCCAGGGTGCTAAGCTGGAGAGGCACCCGCAGCAGATCCAGGGGTAGGAGACCGCGCCCGGCGCGGTGAGGACAGCGGGCATCATGAGGGGCAGCGCCCCGGTCCGGTGCCCGGCGGTCCTCGGCTCCACCACCTCAGATCCTCCGGTGATCCCCCGCCGGCACCGGCTTCTTCGATGCCGTCGGCGCACCGGTCCGCACCGACACGGGCCGGAGCGCACCACGATCCTGCGGGCAACACCTTGTTCGCCCAGGCTGCCGCGCCCTGAAGTGCGCCCCGCCGCAGGCGGCCCGCCGTCGCGGCCCGCCGGGAACCATCCACGGTCCTGGACTCTGAGATCCATGGGCCCCCCACCGAGGGAGAAGGACACTTCGTGACCGAGACCACCGACCTTTCCACGGGTACGGAAGAGACCACCACCACCGATCCCCGGAACGCGGGCCTGTCCGCGCTCAAGCTGGCGCAGCTCCAGGCGCTCGCCTCCCAGCTCGGGATCACCGGCGCCCGCCGGATGCGCAAGAGCCTGCTGGTCGACGCGATCGCCGCCCACCAGCGCGGCGGGGCCGTGGCCGACCGGGACAAGGCCGTCGAGGAGAAGATCGCGCAGACGGTCGAGAAGACCGCCGACGGCAGCGCCGACCAGGGTGCCGCCCCGGCCGCCGAGCGGACCGGCGCGGACGCCGCCCAGGGCACCGAGAGCGCCGAGCCGCAGCGGCGCACGCGCTCCCGCCGGGCCACGAGCACCGGCGTGGTGCCGGCCGTCGAGCAGCAGGGCACCGGGCAGCAGGGCACCGAGCAGCAGAGCACCGGGCAGCAGGCGACCGGGCAGCAGGCGACCGAGCCGGGAACCACCGAGCCGCAGCAGGCCGAGCGCTCCGCCCAGGACGCGTCCGGCTCCGAGGGCGAGGGTGGCCGCGGCCGCAACCGCAGCCGTCGCAACCGCAACCGCGACGACAGCGGCCAGAACGCCGGCGGCCAGAACGGCGGCGGCCAGGACGCCGGACAGAGGTCCGAGGAGCCGCGCTCCGCCGAGGTCCGTGACGACGACCAGCCCAAGCAGGACCGTGGCCGCAACCAGAACCGCGGTCAGGACAACCGCGGTCAGGACAACCGCGGTCAGGACAAGGGCGGCCAGGACAAGGGCGGCCAGGACAAGGGCGACGGCCGCGGCAAGCGGGACAACCGCTCCGAGGGCGGGAAGTCCCAGGACGGCAAGGGTCAGGACAACCGCGGCCAGGACAACCGCCAGGACAACCGCCAGGACAACCGCCAGGACAACCGCCAGGACAACCGGGGCCAGGACGGTGACGGCGGCAGCCGCCGCAGCCGCCGCAACCGCAACCGCAACGACCGCGACCGGGACCGCAGCGACCGCAACGACCGGGCCGAGCGCAACGAGCGCCGCAACCGCCGCGGGCGCAACGCCGGTCCCGAGGTCGACGACACGGAGTTCACCGAGGACGACGTCCTGCTGCCCGTCGCGGGCATCCTGGACGTCCTCGACAACTACGCGTTCGTGCGCACCTCCGGCTACCTGCCGGGCCCGAACGACGTCTACGTCAGCCTCGCCCAGGTCAAGAAGCACAACCTGCGCAAGGGCGACGCCGTGGTGGGCGCCATCCGCGCCCCCCGCGAGGGCGAGCAGCAGAACAACACGCGGCAGAAGTTCAACGCGCTGGTCCAGCTGACCACGGTCAACGGCAAGAAGACCGAGGAGAACAAGGACCGCGTGGACTTCGGGAAGCTGATCCCGCTGTACCCGCAGGAGCGGCTGCGCCTCGAGACGGAGCCCAAGAAGATCGGGCCCCGCGTCGTCGACCTCGTCGCGCCCATCGGCAAGGGCCAGCGCGGGCTGATCGTCTCCCCGCCGAAGGCCGGCAAGACGCTGATGCTGCAGGCGATCGCCAACGCGATCACCACGAACAACCCCGAGGTCCACCTCATGATGGTGCTCGTCGACGAGCGCCCCGAGGAGGTCACGGACATGCAGCGCACGGTCAAGGGCGAGGTCATCGCCTCGACCTTCGACCGCCCGGCGGACGACCACACCACGGTCGCCGAGCTCGCGATCGAGCGGGCCAAGCGGCTCGTGGAGATGGGCATGGACGTGGTGGTCCTCCTGGACTCCATGACCCGCCTGGGCCGTGCCTACAACCTCTCGGCCCCCGCGTCCGGGCGCATCCTCTCGGGCGGCGTGGACTCCGCGGCGCTGTACCCGCCGAAGAAGTTCTTCGGCGCGGCCCGCAACATCGAGAACGGCGGCTCGCTCACCATCCTCGCGACCGCCCTCGTGGAGACGGGCTCCAAGATGGACGAGGTCATCTTCGAGGAGTTCAAGGGCACCGGCAACATGGAGCTGCGCCTGTCCCGCTCGCTCGCGGACAAGCGGATCTACCCGGCCGTGGACGTCAACTCCTCGGGCACCCGCCGCGAGGAGAACCTCCTGTCCCCGGACGAGATCAAGATCATGTGGAAGCTGCGCCGGGTCCTCTCCGGGCTCGACCAGCAGCAGGCCCTCGAGCTGCTCACGAACAAGCTGCGGGACACCCAGTCCAACACCGAGTTCCTGCTCCAGGTGCAGAAGACCACGCTGTCGGCCCGCGTCGAGAGCGACCGCTAGCACGCCCGCAGCCGCCGCGGCCCGGTCCGGATCCCGGACCGGGCCGCGGCGGCGTCGTCGTGCCCGGGCCCCGCCCGCGCGCGACCCGACCGCCGCCGTCACCGCGGCCCGACGAAGCCGCCCGTTGCACGCCCGATGAAGGAGCGTCCCATGCCGGACCCGATCCAGTCCCTGCTCGACGAGCACGCCGAGCTGCAGCGGCAGCTCGCCGACCCCGCGGTGCACGCGGAGCAGGGCAAGGCCCGCCGCCTGGGGCGCCGCTACGCCGAGCTCAACGGCATCGTCGAGGCCCACCGCCGGGTCGGGCGCCTCGAGGAGGACCTGGGCGCGGCCCGGGAGCTCGCCGCCGAGGAGCCCGAGTTCGCCGAGGAGATCCCGGCGCTCGAGGAGCAACTGGCGGCGGCCCGCGAGAAGCTGCGCCGGCTGCTCGTCCCGCGGGACCCCGACGACGGGCGCAACGTGATCCTGGAGGTCAAGGCGGGCGAGGGCGGCGACGAGTCCGCGCTCTTCGCCGGGGACCTGCTGCGGATGTACCTCAAGTACGCGGAGGCCCGCGGCTGGAAGACCGAGTTCATCTCGACCACCGACTCCGACCTGGGCGGCTACAAGGACGTGCAGGTCGCCATCAAGTCGAGCGCCACGGACCCGGCCGAGGGCGTGTGGGCGCGGCTGAAGTACGAGGGCGGGGTGCACCGCGTGCAGCGCGTGCCCGTCACGGAGTCGCAGGGCCGGATCCACACCTCCGCCGCGGCGGTGCTGGTCTTCCCGGAGGTCGACGAGCCCGAGGAGGTCGAGATCAGCCAGAACGACCTGAAGATCGACGTCTACCGCTCCTCGGGGCCCGGCGGCCAGTCCGTGAACACCACCGACTCCGCGGTGCGCATCACGCACCTGCCCACGGGCATCGTGGTGGCCATGCAGAACGAGAAGTCGCAGCTGCAGAACCGCGAGGCCGCGATGCGGGTGCTGCGCGCCCGGATCCTCGCCCACCAGCAGGAGCAGATCGACGCGGACAACGCCGCGCAGCGCCGCTCCCAGGTCCGCACCATGGACCGCTCCGAGCGGATCCGCACCTACAACTTCCCGGAGAACCGGATCAACGACCACCGCACCGGGTACAAGGCGTACAACCTCGACCACGTCATGGCGGGGGACCTCGAACCGGTGGTGCGCTCGGCGATCGAGATGGACGAGCAGGCCCGGCTCGAGGCCATCGGCCAGCAGGACGGCTGAGCGGGGCCCGGGATGACGAGGTCGCTGGGCCAGGCGGTGCGCTGGGCGGAGCAGGTGCTCGCCGAGGCGGGGATCGACTCCGCGCGCACCGACGCGCTGCTGCTCGCGGGGCACCTCACGGGCCTGTCCCGGGGGGAGGTCGAGGCGCGGGCCGTCATCGGCGGGGACGAGCCCGAGGGCTACGCGGAGCTGGTGGCCGAGCGCGCCCGCCGGATCCCGCTGCAGCACCTCACGGGCGTGGCGCACTTCCGCTACCTGACCCTGGCCGTGGGGCCCGGGGTGTTCGTGCCGCGGCCCGAGACGGAGACCGTGGTGCAGGCCGTGGTCGACGAGCTGCGCGACCAGCTCGCCGCGGGCGTGCACCGGCCGCACGTGGTGGACCTGGGCACCGGCTCCGGGGCCATCGCGGCCTCGGTGGCGCACGAGGTGCCGCAGGCGCGCGTGCACGCCGTGGAGCTCTCCGGGGCCGCCCACGCGTGGGCGGCGGAGAACCTGCGCGGGACCCGCGCGGAGCTGGTCCGCGGCGATCTGCGCACCGCGTTCCCGGAGCTCGAGGGCCGCTGCGACGTGGTCGTCTCGAACCCGCCGTACATCCCCGCGGACGCGGTCCCGCGCGAGCCCGAGGCCCGGGAGCACGACCCGGACCTCGCCCTGTACGGGGGCGGCGAGGACGGGCTCGAGCTCCCGCGGGCGGCCCTCGCCTCGGCCGTGCGGCTGCTGCGCCCCGGCGGGTTCTTCGTGATGGAGCACGCCGAGGTGCAGGCCGGGGCCGTGGCATACGCGTTCCGCGCCGCCGGGCTCGAGGACGTCGTGGGCCACCAGGACCTGACGGGCCGGGACCGGGCCACGGCCGGGCGGACGCCCCGCGGCGCCCGCACCACCGGGATGGGAGAATGGACGCCGTGAACTCCACCGTCTACGACTGCACCAGCATCGCCCAGCGCACCGCCGGGCTCAAGCACGCCGCGCGCGCCCTCGCGGCCGACGCGTGCGTGGTCCTGCCCACCGACACCGTCTACGGGATCGGGGCCAACGCGTTCTCCGCCCGCGGGGTCGCGACCCTGCTCGCGGCCAAGGGCCGGTCCCGGGCGATGCCCCCGCCCGTGCTCATCGCCCACGCCGGGGTGCTCGACGGTCTGGCGGACGAGGTCTCCGAGGACGCCCGCGCGCTCGCCCGCGCCTTCTGGCCCGGCGGTCTGACCCTCATCTTCCACTCCCACCCGTCGCTGGGCTGGGACCTGGGGGAGACCCACGGCACCGTGGCCCTGCGGGTCCCCGACGACGAGCTCGCCCAGGCGCTGCTCATCGAGAGCGGCCCGCTGGCCGTCTCCTCGGCCAACCGCACCGGCCACCCCGCCGCGTCGACGGCGCAGGCCGCGGCGGACATGCTCGGGGACTCGGTGGAGCTCTACCTGGACGGCGGCCCGCGGCCCGTCGGGGGCCCCGCGGGCGCGGACCCGGTGTCCTCCACGATCGTGGACTGCACGGGGGAGACTCCGCTGCTGGTGCGGCACGGCACCGTGAGCCTCGCCCGGCTGCGCTCCGTCGTGCCCTCGGTGGTGCCGGCGGACGGCGACGAGGAGCTGGACGGCCCCTCCACAGCCGACACCGCTCCCGCGGACGCTGCTTCCGCGGACCCCGCCGCGGCCCGGGGGTCGCACGCGGTGAGCGAGCCCGACCCGGAGGCCGGCCCGCCCGCCGCGGGGCCGGCGGCGCCGCAGGACACGGACGCCGCCGCACGGGCGGACCAGCAGCCCCCGGCACCCGGCCCGGCGCGGGCCGCCGCCGCCCAGGGCCTGGCCGCCGCGCTCGTGGCGCGCTCCGCGGCGGGCGCCCGCCCGGCCGTGGACCAGGACCGCAGGCGCGTCGCGCGCCCAGGGACCCCGGGGGAGCCGCGGCCCCTGCCGGTCGACGAGGCCGCCCGGCTCGTGGCGCGCGGTCGCGGCGGGGCCTGAGGCCGTCCCCGGGGACGGCCCGGCCGGTGCTCAGCCCCGGCCGGCGGCGAGGTGCGCCTGGCGCAGCACCTCGCTGATCCGCGGCTCCGGGACCGCGCCGTGCTCCTCGGCCCAGCCGCGCACCTGGCGCTGGCCGAACCACGTCACCTCGAGCCGGCGGAAGACGCCGTGCCAGCGGTGGCCGGCCAGGGCGGAGACCGCGAACCCGGCGTCCACCACGAGCCGGCTCAGCAGCACGGGGAGGTGCCGCGGCTCCCGCCGTCCGGCGTCCCGCAGGATGGAGGCCGTGGTGGCGCCCTCCCACGGCTGCAGCACGACCGGCGGCAGCTCCTCGCGGTGGCGTCCGACCCGGGAGACGAACTCCGCCAGGGCGTGCACGGAGGTCACCGGGGTGTGCGCGGTGCCGTCGCCGGCCACCGAGCTCAGCGGCGAGGACGCGAAGCGGGCCAGCCGCGCCGTGGTGCGCCGTCCGGAGCCCTGCACGGAGGTCGCGCGCAGCACCGTGACGGCCGGGGCCCCGTCCTCGCCCGCCCAGTCGCGGCGCAGCTTCAGGAGCGCGCTCTCGCCGAGGGCCTTGGAGAAGGAGTAGGGGGAGAAGGGCCGGACCGTGGGGGTCTCGTCGAGGACGTCGACGTCGCCCTGGACGGCCGCGGAGCTGATGTGCACGATCCGGCGCACGCTCGTGCGGCGCGCTGCGAGGGCCACGAGCACCGGCAGCAGCGCGTTCGCCCCGACGAGGGACTCCTCGTGCGTCTGGTCCGGGGCCGCCAGGCCCGCCGCGTTGACGACCACGTGGGCGCCGGCGAAGGACTCGGCGAGGTAGTCGATGACGGACTCCAGCCGGCCGGCCTGCTGGAGCAGGTGGTGGACCGTGCGCGCCCCGGACCCCAGCCGCGGCGCGGAGACCGGGACCACCGTCTGGCCGTCCGCCTGCAGCCGGGCCACGGTCGCGGAACCCACGAACCCCGTCGCTCCCAGGACTGCCCACGTCGTCGATGTCACGGTGCTTCCTCTCCGCCGGCCGCTGCCGGTCGCCGTCGTCCGGATCCTTGCGCTCATCGTACAGACCGGCCCGCGCGGGGGCGGGGCGACGCGGCCCGCCGGCCCGGCCGCCCGGCGGCCGCTTGCTAGACTCGGGACGTCCCGGCGGCCACCCCGCGCCGGACCCCCGCACCCGTCCCCGCACCCGTCACCGCACTGGAGGAGCCGCATGCCGTCCGACCCCACGCCCACCCCCACGGTGGCGGTGGCCTGCGTGACCCAGGACCGGCACGAGGACGTCCTCGCGCTCGTCGCCGCGCTGCGGGAGCAGACGGTGCCGGTCGCGTCCCTGTGCCTGGTCGACGCGGGGCGCGAGCCGCTGCCGCGGCAGGCGCTGGAGCAGGCGGTCGACGGCCGGTTCGAGCTGCGGCTCGTGCGCTCCCTCGCCAACCTGGGCGGGGCCGGCGGGTTCTCCCTGGCGATCCTGACAGCGCTCGCCACCGGCGCGGACCGGGTCTGGCTCATGGACGACGACGCCCGCCCGGAGGGCCCCGACTGCCTCGAGGTCCTCCTGCACGAGGCCGCCCGGCGGGACCTGTCGGTCGTCTCCCCGCTCGTCGTGGCGCCCCAGGACCACGGCGCGCTGGCCTTCTCCCACCGCCTCGAGGGACGGATCACGCACTCCCGCGCGGACCTGGAGCCGCTCGGCTTCCTGCCCGGCCACGCCACCTTCTTCAACGGCGCCCTCATGGCCGAGCACGTCTTCTTCACGGTCGGGCTCCCGGACCTCAAGCTCTTCCTGCGCGGCGACGAGGTCGACTTCCTCGTGCGGCTGCGCCGCTCCGGGCTGCCCTTCGGCACCACCACGCGCACCGCCGTGGCCCATCCTCCCGGCTGGGACGAGGAGCACGTCGTGGTCCCCGGCCGGCTCAAGGTCGTGGTGCCCACCACCGCGTTCAAGCGCGAGCACTTCTTCCGCAACCGGGGCTGGACCACGTGGCGGTACAAGCGGGTCGTCCAGCTCGGCGCCGACCTCGTCGGCTACCCCCTCTACTACCTGCGCCGGCGGGACGCGGCCGGTCTCGCGTCCTGGGCGGGCCGCTACGTGGGCGGGATGCGCGGCCGCGGCTTCGGCGGGCCGCGGTGACGCCGTGAGCGGCTCCCCGGGCCTCGAGTTCTCGGTGCTCATGCCCGTCTACCGCGCCGACACCGCGGAGCGGGTGCGCCGTGCGGCCGAGTCGGCCACCGTCGAGCAGCGGCGCCGGCCCGCCGAGCTCGTCGTCGTGCGCGACGGCCCCGTCCCCGCGCCGCTCGAGGCCGAGCTGGACCGCCTCGCGCGCGAGCTGCCCGTGCCGGTCGTGCGGGTCGACCTCGAGCACAACCAGGGGCTCGCCGCGGCGCTCAACGCCGGGCTGGACCGGTGCCGGCACGACGTGGTGGCCCGGGCCGACGCCGACGACGTCTCCTATCCCCGCCGCTTCGCCGTGCAGCTGCCCGTCATCGAGGCCGGGGCCGACCTGGTGGGCTCCTCGATGCACGAGATCGGCGACGACGAGCGGACCCCGATCGCCCTGCGCCGCGCCCCGGTGGGGGAGCGGGACATCCGCTCCGTCTCGCGGCGCCGCAACCCCGTGAGCCATCCGACCGTGGTCTTCCGGCGCTCGGCCGTGCGGGCGGCCGGCGGCTACGTGCACGTGCCCCTCGCCGAGGACTACTGGCTGTGGGTGCGGATGCTGCGCGCCGGCGCCGACGTGCGCAACGTGCCCGAGCCGCTGGTCGGCTACCGGGTCTCCGCGGGCTCCTACGAGCGGCGCGGCGGGTGGCGCGTGCTCCGCGCGGAGCTCGCCCTCCAGGCCCGGCTGCGCGGGATCGGCCACGTGGGGTTCCTACAATGGGTGCGCAACGTGGTGGTGCGCGGCGGCTACCGGTTCGTCCCCACCCGGCTCCGGGAGCTCGCCTACCGGGCCATGGTCGGCGCACCCCGCCGCTGACCGTCCCGCACCGGACCCCAGCCCGCCGGCCCCCGGCTCCGGCACCGACCACGAAAGGAACGTCCGCGATGAGTGGTGAGCCCGAGCGCCCCGCCGGCACGGCGGTGCCCCCCGGGGACGCCGGCAGGGGGGCGCCGCCCCGCGCCTCCCCGCCGGACCGGCCCGTGGCGTGGCTGTGGATCCAGATGCTGCTGGACTCCGTCGCCTGGGTCGTGGCCCTCGTGCTGGCCCTGGTGCTGCGCTACGAGATGGACCTCCAGTTCATCAGCGCCCCCGGGCTGCTGCTGGTGTCCCTGGTGGCCGTGGCCGCCCAGCTCGTCGTCGGCTTCTCCTTCGCCCTGTACAAGGGGCGGTACTCCTTCGGCAGCTTCGACGAGGCCAAGCTCCTGGTCGTGGTCACCCTCATCGTCACGGCCGTGCTCCAGGTCCTGCTCCTGCTGGTGGGCACGAGCATCGGCATCCCGCGCTCCACCGCCCTGATCGCGTTCCCGTTCGCGTGCCTGTTCATGGCGGCCTTCCGCTACCTCAAGCGGATGTACCAGGAGGCCTCCGCCCGCCCGGGCGCGTCCGCCCAGCACGTGGTGGTCTACGGCGCCGGCTACCTCGGGACGTTCCTCATCCAGCGCATGATGCAGGACCCGCACTCGGAGTTCCTGCCCGTGGCCCTGCTCGACGACGACCCCGCCAAGAAGCACCTGCGGATCTCGTCCGTGCCCGTGCTCGGCACCCTGCACGACGTCCGCGACGTCATGGCCCGCACCCGCGCCTCCGTGCTCATCGTGGCGATGTCCAGCCCGGAGCCCCGCATCATGCACCGGGTCGCGGACGCCGTGGCCGGCACCGGGATCCGGGTCATGACGATGCCCCCGCTCGGCGCGGTGCTCACCGCCGAGCACCGCGCCACGGACTTCCGGGACATCAGCATGGAGGACCTGATCGGGCGCCGCCCCGTGGACATCGACGTCGAGGAGATCGCCGGCTACGTCAAGGGCCGCCGCGTCCTGGTCACGGGCGCGGGCGGCTCCATCGGCTCCGAGCTGTGCCGCCAGCTCGTGGGCTTCGAGCCCGCCGAGCTGATCATGGTGGACCGCGACGAGTCCGCCCTGCAGAGCACCCAGATCTCCATCACGGGCCGCGGCCTGCTCGACGGCCGCGACACCGTCCTCGCCGACATCCGCGACCCCGAGTCCGTCGGCACGATCTTCCGCGACCGCCTGCCCCAGGTGGTCTTCCACGCCGCCGCGCTCAAGCACGTCTCCCTGCTCGAGCAGTACCCCGACGAGGCGTGGAAGACCAACGTCATCGGCACCCTCAACGTGCTGCAGGCCGCCGAGGGCGCGGGCGTCGAGGTCTTCGTCAACATCTCGACCGACAAGGCCGCCAACCCCACCACGGCGCTGGGCCACTCCAAGCGCGTCGCGGAGAAGCTCACCGCCTGGATGGCCGACCGCACCGGGCACCGGTACGCCTCGGTGCGCTTCGGCAACGTCTTCGGCTCCCGCGGCTCGATGCTGCCCCTGTTCACCGAGCAGATCCGGCAGGGCGGCCCCATCACGGTGACGCACGCCGAGGCCACCCGCTACTTCATGACGATCCCCGAGGCCTGCCAGCTCGTGATCCAGGCGGGGGCGATCGCCCGCGGCGGCGAGGTGCTGATCCTCGACATGGGGGAGCCCGTGCGGATCATGGACATCGCCGAGCGGCTGCGCGTGATGAGCGGGCGCGAGGACGTCGAGATCGAGGTCACGGGGCTGCGCCCGGGGGAGAAGCTGCACGAGGACCTCATCGGCCTCGGCGAGAAGGACGAGCGGCCCTTCCACCCCAAGATCTCCCACGCGCGCGCCGACCGCCTCGACCCCGCCCAGCTGGACCGGCACACGTGGAAGGTGCGCGGCGGCATGGTCTACACGGGCACGATCCCCGTCGTGCGGCCGTCCACGCAGCCGCCTCCCACGTCGGTCCAGCGCCCGCGCAGCTCCTCGGGACGGGCGTCGTGAGCGCGGCCACGGTCCCGGCCGCGCTGCTCCCGACCGGCCTCGACCTCACCGACCCCGGAGCCGCCCCCGACCCGGAGGAGCTGCGCCGGCTCGGGGAGCTCGTCCTCACGGTCGGCGCCCCGGCCCTCGTGCTCAGCCTCCTGCTGCCGCTGGCGGCCAAGCCCCTGCTCGCCCGGTGGGGCGTGCTCGACGTCCCCAACGAGCGCTCCTCCCACCAGCGCACGGTCGTCCGGGGCATGGGCCTGGCCGTGGCCGTGGCCGTGCTCCTCGCCTACGGCTCCGCGCTGCTCACCGGGGCCATCGAGGTCGACCGCTCCGTGGCGCTCGTGGTCCTGGCCGTCGCCGCGCTGTTCGCGGCGCTGGGCTGGGCCGAGGACTACCGCGGCGTGTCCGTGCGGGTGCGCCTGGCCGTCCAGCTGGGCATCGGCCTGGCCGCCACGTCCGTCCTCGTCGCGGTCCTGGGCACCTCCGCGTGGTGGCTGCCCGTGGGCACCCTCGCGATCACCGCCTACGTGAACATGGCCAACTTCATGGACGGGATCAACGGCATCTCGGGGCTGCACGGCCTGGCCGCCGGGCTGCTCTACGCCTGGGCCGGGGCGTCCAACGACCTGCCGTGGATGGTCGCCGCCGGCCTGGCCGTGGCGGGCGGCTTCGCCGGGTTCCTGCCCTGGAACCTCGGCCGCGGCACCGTGTTCCTCGGGGACGTCGGCTCCTACCTGCTGGGCGGGTCGCTGGCCGGCATCGCGGTCGCGGCGTTCCTCTCGGGCGTCTACGTCGAGTACCTCCTGCCCCCGCTCGCGGTCTACGTGGCCGACACCGCCGTGACGCTGCTCCGCCGGGTCCGCGCGGGGGAGGCCTGGTACCGGCCGCACCGCCAGCACGTCTACCAGCGGCTCACCGACGTGGGACTGTCCCACACGGGCTCCGCGCTCGTCGTCACGGCCGCGACCGTCCTCGTGAGCGTCGCCTCGGTCCTGGGCCTGCGCACGGGGCCGGCCGCCACGGCCCTGGCCGGCGCGTTCGTGCTCGCGGTGCTCGCGCTCTACCTCGTGCTGCCCGCGCTGCTCGGGCGCCGGGCGGCGTCCCGGTCCCGGGTGGGGACCCGCCCGTGAGCGCGGCCGCCCTCAGCGCCCTGCTCGGCGCCGGATTGGTCGCCGCGAGCCACCTGATCACCCTGCTCGTGGCGCGGGCCACCGCGGGGGCGGACGGGCCGGTCGCCGCCCCCGCGCTCGCCGCGACCTACGTGCTCAAGGTGCTGCTGCTCGGCTGGGTGCTGCTCACCGTGCCGGCGCCGCCGTGGCTGGTGCCCGGCTGGACCGCGGCGGGCGTGCTGGGCGCGCTCGTCGTCTCCCTGGTCCTCGCGGCCCGGGCGGGTGCCCGCGGCACCCGCGCCGCCCTGGGACCGCTGCTCGAGGCCCGGCGGGCGGCCGAGTCCGCGCGCCCGGAGACGCCCGGCGCACCCGGGCGCACCGACGACAGGAAGCAGGACGACCATGAGCACGGATGACCGCGACGACGCCCGGCGCCCGGACGGCTCACCGCCGCCCGGGACGCCGGACGGAGCGCCCCCCGACCCTCCCGGACTGCGCACCGCGGGGGAGCTGGTGGAGGGCGGAGGACTCTCCGGAGGCCTCACGACACTGCTCTACGTGGTGATCGGGATGGGGTTCTGGAGTTTGGTAGGGTGGGGTGCGGATCGCGTGCTGGGAACCCGGTGGATCGTGGTCCTGGGAGCGTGCATCGGCGCCGCCTCCGGGATCTACGTCGTGTACCTCCACATGCAGGAGGGACTCCGTCGGAGTCCGACCTCCGACGGTGCAGATCCTCACAACCCGCACCAGTCCGGCCCGGACTCGGCGCCCCGACCGTGACCACCGGCCAGAGCACTGCAGAAAGGACCCGCATTGAACGCCGCCCTCATCAGGCTCCCCGCCACCGGAGGATTCACCGCCCCGACCGTCGACGAGATGCACCTGCCGCCGTTCTTCGAGCTGGGCACCTTCGAGTTCGGCAAGCAGATGCTGCTGATCCTCCTGTCGGTCGTCCTGATCGCCGGCTTCTTCATGTGGGCCATCCGCCGCAACGCCCTCGTCCCCTCGAAGTCGCAGTACCTCGCGGAGAGCGGCTACGGGTTCGTGCGCAACCACCTCGGCCGGGACATCATCGGTGAGAAGGAGTTCCGTCCCTACATCCCGCTGCTGTTCACCTTCTTCTTCTTCATCCTGGTGAACAACCTCTTCGGCTCCATCCCGGTGCTCCAGCTGCCGACCCTCTCCCACGCGGGCTCCGCCTACGTCCTGGCCGGCATCGCCTACGTCACCTGGGTCTTCATGGGCATCAAGCGGCACGGGTTCGGCGGCTTCATGGGCAAGATGACGATGCCGCCGGACGTCCCGAAGCTGCTCTACATCTTCCTCATCCCGATCGAGTTCCTCTCGAACCTGATCATCCGCCCGGTCACGCACGCCCTGCGTGTGTTCGCCACGATGTTCGCCGGTCACCTGGCGCTCATGGTCGCGGCTTCCATGACTGGATACCTGCTCTCGCAGGCCAGCGCCATCAGCGTGGTCGCCCTCGGGTCCACCGTGCTCGGCGTGTTCATCTACTTCCTGGAGATCCTGATCCAGGTCCTCCAGGCCTACATCTTCACCCTCCTCTTCGCCGTCTACGTCCAGGGCGCCCTGCAAGAGGGCCACTGACACCGGCGGAGCACTGCTCCGGCCCCGGCCGGACCCCCTCGGTCCAACCCCGAAATGTTCAGAGCCGACACGGCTACGACGCCCGGCCCCCGGGCACCTAGAAAGGAAATACCCCTCATGACTGGTTCGCTCAGTGCTATCGGTTACGGTCTGGCTGCCATCGGCGGCGGCATCGGCGTTGGTCTGATCTTCGCCGCGTACATGCAGTCCGTCGCCCGCCAGCCGGAGTCGCAGCGCGTGCTCCAGCCGATGCTGTTCTTCGGCTTCGCCGTGGTCGAGGCGCTCGCGATTCTGGGCTTCGTGCTCGCGTTCATCGCCTGAGTGGCGCAACCCGTACAAGTCCTTCCTAGAGAACAGGAATCGCGCACATGACCATGTTGCTGGCAGCCGAGGAAGGGGCGAACCCCCTCTTCCCCAATGTCTGGGAGATGCTGATCACCGGCATCGGGTTCCTGATCCTGCTCTTCCTCGTCGTCAAGTTCGTCGTGCCGGCGTTCGAGCGGGTCTACCGTGAGCGCACCGAGGCCATCGAGGGCGGCCTGGCCAAGGCCAAGGCCGCCCAGGCCGAGGCCGCCGCCGCCCGCGACGAGTACAACCAGCAGCTCGAGAGCGCTCGCCTGGAGGCCCAGAAGATCCGCGAGGAGGCCCGCCTCGAGGGCGAGAAGATCCTCGCGGACTTCAAGGACCGGGCGAACGCTGAGTCGGCGCGGATCACCGAGAACGCCCACCGCACCAT
This sequence comes from Kocuria rosea subsp. polaris, assembly GCF_001483755.1. Taxonomy (GTDB): domain Bacteria; phylum Actinomycetota; class Actinomycetes; order Actinomycetales; family Micrococcaceae; genus Kocuria; species Kocuria cellulosilytica. The sequence goes on along the minus strand of NZ_LQBK01000033.1, from coordinate 129,811 downwards.
CGAGGCGGAGCGCTCGGCGGCCGTGGTCTCCCTGCGCAACGAGGTGGGCACCCTGGCCACCACGCTCGCGGCGAAGATCGTGGGCGAGTCGCTCGACGACGACGCCCGGGCCAACCGGGTGGTCGACCGCTTCCTCGCCGACCTGGAGCAGGAGCAGGAACGGAATGCAGGTGCGGCGCGGTAATGGCAGACGCAGCGAACGAATTCACCCAGCAGAACGCTCGGGAGGTCGAGCGCTGGGCCGGCTCCGCCGACCCCGCGCTCGCCCGTGAGCTGTTCGGCGTGCTCGCGGTCCTCGACGAGAACGGCGCCCTGCGCCGTGCGCTGGCGGACCCCTCCTACGAGGGGCCGGCGCGCGAGCAGGTCGTGCGCCGGCTCTTCGCCGAGAAGGTCTCCCCGGACGCCGTGGAGATCGTGGCGCACCTCGCCGGTCGCCGCTGGAGCGCCGACCGCGAGTTCACCGACGCCCTCGAGCACGCCGGGGTGGCCCTCACCGCGGCGTCCGCCGCGAACCGCGGCGGGCTTGAGGGCCTCGAGCAGGTCGTGGATCAGCTGATCGCGTTCAAGGGGGTGCTGGACGGCTCGCACGAGCTGCAGCGCGCCCTGGCCGACCCGCGTGCCGACGTGGAGGCGAAGACGCGGCTGGCCCGGCGGCTGACCCCGGGCGCCTCGGACGAGGCGCTGCTGCTCGTGGAGCAGGCCGTGCTCTCGCCGCGCGGCGCCATCGTCGGGCGTCTCGTCGAGCGCTTCGCGGAGGAGGTGGCCGCCCGCCGCCAGCGGTGGATCGCGCACGTGAGCACGTCGCGGCCGCTGACCGAGGAGCAGCGCGGCCGGCTGCAGCAGCAGCTGAACGCGGTGTACGGCAGGGACCTCAAGCTCACCGTGGACGTCGACCCGGCGCTGATCGGAGGGCTCAAGGTGCAGGTGGGCGAGGAGGTCATCGACGGTTCCGTCGCCGCCCGACTCGACGAGCTGCGCCAGCGGATCGGGGCCTGACCCGCTTCGGGGCCGGCCACGACGCCGCCCCGGACGGGCGCCCCGGCCGGTGGACCGGCGCAGCGTTCCGCCACAGATTTGGACTCACGGTCACCGCTGAGGCAGTGATCACGAACTAGGAGAGCAGGGACAGGACATGTCCGAAGTCACCATCAATGCCGACGACGTCCGTAGCGCGCTGAGCGAATTCGCCGCGTCCTACGAGCCCGGCACCGCAGAACGAACCGAGGTCGGCCGCGTCAGCAGCGCCTCCGACGGCATCGCGCGCGTCGAGGGCCTGCCCTCGGTCATGGCCAACGAGCTGCTGCGCTTCGAGAACGGCGTGCTCGGTCTCGCCCAGAACCTCGACGTCCGCGACATCGGCGTCGTGATCCTCGGCGACTTCCGCGGCATCGAGGAGGGCCAGGAGGTCCAGCGCACCGGGGAGGTCCTCTCCGTGCCGGTGGGCGACGCCTTCCTCGGCCGCGTCGTCGACCCGCTGGGCGCGCCCCTCGACGACCTCGGCCCGATCGAGGCCGAGGGCCGCCGCGCCCTGGAGCTCCAGGCCCCGGGCGTGACCATGCGCAAGTCGGTGCACGAGCCCCTGCAGACCGGCATCAAGGCCATCGACGCGATGATCCCGATCGGCCGCGGCCAGCGCCAGCTGCTCATCGGCGACCGCCAGACCGGCAAGACGGCGATCGCCGTCGACGCCATCCTCAACCAGCGCGCGAACTGGGAGTCCGGCGACGTCAACAAGCAGGTGCGCTGCATCTACGTGGCGGTCGGCCAGAAGGCCTCGACCATCGCCGGCGTGCGCCAGACCCTCGAGGACAACGGCGCCCTGGAGTACACGACGATCGTCGCGGCTCCGGCCTCCGACGCCGCGGGCATCAAGTACCTCGCCCCCTACTCCGGCTCGGCCATCGGCCAGCACTGGATGTACGGCGGCAAGCACGTCCTCATCGTCTTCGACGACCTGTCCAAGCAGGCCGAGGCCTACCGTGCGGTCTCGCTGCTGCTGCGCCGCCCGCCGGGGCGCGAGGCCTACCCCGGCGACGTCTTCTACCTGCACTCCCGCCTCCTGGAGCGCTGCGCGAAGCTCTCCGACGAGCTGGGCGCCGGGTCGATGACCGGTCTGCCGATGATCGAGACGAAGGCCAACGACGTCTCGGCCTTCATCCCCACCAACGTCATCTCCATCACCGACGGCCAGATCTTCCTGCAGTCGGACCTGTTCAACGCCAACCAGCGCCCGGCCGTGGACGTGGGCATCTCGGTGTCCCGCGTCGGCGGCGCCGCCCAGGTCAAGGCCATGAAGAAGGTCTCCGGCACGCTGAAGCTCGAGCTGGCGTCCTACCGCTCGATGCAGGCCTTCGCGATGTTCGCCTCCGACCTGGACCCGGCGTCCCGTCAGCAGCTGACCCGCGGCGCCCGGCTGATGGAGCTGCTGAAGCAGAAGCAGTACACCCCGTACCCGGTCGAGGACCAGGTCGTGTCGATCTGGGCCGGCACCAACGGCCACCTGGACGAGGTGGAGGTCGCCGACGTGCTCGACTTCGAGCAGGCCCTGCTCGAGCACGTGCGCCGCACCACGAACGTGATGGACTCCATCGTCGGCACCGGCAAGCTCGAGGACGACGCCGTCGCCGCCCTGGAGACCGCCGTCGCCGAGGTCAAGCGGGACTTCCGGGGCACCAAGCACGGGATCGAGCCGGGCCACGAGGAGCACGAGCCCCTCGAGGCGTCCGAGGTCGAGCAGGAACGGATCGTCAGGAAGTAACCGGTCGGTCCGGTGCGCGGCCTCGGCCGCGCACCGGGCACGGTGACGAAAGGAAGTCACATGGGAGCGCAGATTCGGGTCTACCGGAACAAGATCGCGTCGACCAAGTCCATGAAGAAGATCTTCAAGGCCATGGAGATGATCGCGACCTCGCGCATCAACAAGTCCCGACAGGGTCTGCAGGCGGCGCGTCCGTACGCGAACGCGCTGACCCGGGCGGTCTCACAGGTCGCCACCCAGCACAACGTCTCCCATGTCCTGACCACGCGGGCCGACGAGGTGCGCCGGTCGGCCGTGGTGATCATGACCTCGGACCGCGGTCTGGCCGGGTCCTACTCGTCCAACGTGCTCAAGGAGGCCGAGGGCCTGCTCGAGCTGCTGCACGGGGAGGGCAAGGAGACCAAGGTGTACCTGATCGGCCGCAAGGCCCAGGCGTACTTCGACTTCCGCAGCCGCCCGTACGAGCGGAACTGGACCGGGGACACGGACAACGCCCAGCCGGACCGGGCGCGCGAGCTGCGCAAGGTGCTGATCGAGGACCTGGAGACCCCGTACGAGAGCGGCGGCGTCGACGAGATCCACCTCGTCTACACGACGTTCAAGTCGATGGTCGTCCAGGAGCCCCGGGTGCTGCGGCTGCTGCCGCTGGAGGTCGTGGACGCCAACGCGCTGACCGACGAGGTCGCCCAGGAGTTCGACGAGCTGGAGGAGCCGGACAGCACCTTCGAGTTCGAGCCGAACCCCGAGGAGTTCCTCGACGCGGTCCTGCCGCGCTACATCGACGCCCGGCTGTTCGCGAGCCTGGCCCACGCCGCCACGAGCGAGCTCGCGGCCCGGCAGAAGGCCATGAAGGCGGCCGGCGACAACGCCGACGAGCTCATCAAGAAGTACACGCGCCTGATGAACAACGCCCGCCAGGCCGAGATCACCACCGAGCTCACCGAGATCGTGAGCGGCGCCGAGGCCCTCTGACGGGCCGTCCCGGCGATCCAGCAACTGACCACCACGAACAAGTGAAGTGAGAGAAATGACTGCCACCATCAGCGAACAGGCCGGGCAGCCGGTCTCGGGCGGCGCCACGGGCCGCATCGCCCGGGTCATCGGGCCGGTCGTCGACGTCCAGTTCCCCGAGCACGCGGTGCCCGGGATCTACAACGCCCTGACCGCCCGGTACGAGCTCAACGGCGAGATGCGGACGATCACGTTCGAGACGGCCCAGCACCTGGGCGACAACATGATCCGCGCGATCTCCCTGCAGCAGACCGACGGCCTGGTGCGCGGCACCGAGGTCAAGGACTCCGGCGGGCCGATCTCCGTGCCCGTGGGCGACGTGGTCAAGGGGCACATCTTCAACGTGCTCGGCGAGGCCCTCGACGTGGAGACCTCCGCCCTGGAGATCACCGAGCGCTGGCCGATCCACCGCAAGGCGCCGTCCTTCGCGGAGCTCGAGGGCTCCACGGAGATGATGGAGACCGGCATCAAGTCGATCGACCTGCTGACCCCCTACATCAAGGGCGGCAAGATCGGCCTGTTCGGCGGCGCGGGCGTGGGCAAGACCGTGCTCATCCAGGAGATGATCACGCGTGTGGCCCGCAACTTCGGCGGCACCTCGGTCTTCGCCGGCGTGGGCGAGCGCACCCGTGAGGGCAACGACCTCTGGGTCGAGATGGAGGAGGCGGGCGTCCTCAAGGACACCGCCCTCGTGTTCGGCCAGATGGACGAGCCGCCCGGAACGCGTCTGCGCGTGGCCCTGACGGGTCTCACGATGGCGGAGTACTTCCGCGACGTGCAGAACCAGGACGTGCTGCTGTTCATCGACAACATCTTCCGCTTCACCCAGGCCGGCTCCGAGGTGTCGACCCTGCTGGGCCGCATCCCCTCCGCCGTGGGCTACCAGCCGACGCTGGCGGACGAGATGGGCGTGCTGCAGGAGCGGATCACCTCGACCCGCGGCCACTCGATCACCTCGATGCAGGCGATCTACGTGCCCGCCGACGACTACACCGACCCGGCCCCGGCCACGACGTTCGCCCACCTGGACGCGACCACGGAGCTCTCCCGCGACATCGCCTCCCGTGGCCTGTACCCGGCGATCGACCCGCTGACCTCGACCTCGCGCATCCTCGACCCGCAGATCGTGGGCCAGGAGCACTACGACGTCGCGATCCGGGTCCGGTCGATCCTGCAGGAGAACAAGGAGCTGCAGGACATCATCGCGATCCTCGGCGTCGAGGAGCTCTCCGAGGAGCAGAAGGTGGTCGTCTCGCGCGCCCGCCGGATCGAGCAGTTCCTCTCCCAGAACACCTACACCGCCAAGCAGTTCACCGGTGTCGAGGGCTCCACGGTCCCGCTCGCGGAGACCATCGAGGCGTTCGGGAAGATCACCGAGGGCGAGTTCGACCACGTGCCGGAGCAGGCGTTCTACAACGTCGGCGGCCTGGAGGACGTCATGCAGAAGTGGGACGAGATCAAGTCCCGGACCGGCGGCAAGTAGTCATGGCCGAGATGATCGTCGAAATCGTCTCCCTCGAGGAGTCCGTGTGGACCGGGACGGCCCGGATGGTCCGGGTCCGCACGTCCGAGGGCGACATCGGTATCCTGCCCGGCCACGAGGCCGTGGCCGGCATCCTCAAGCCCGGTGACTTCGCGGTCGACCCCGCGGACGGCGCCCGGGTCGAGGGCACGATCGACGCCGGTTTCGTCTTCGTGGACCACGACCGGGTGACGATCGTGGCGGACAACGTGGAGCTGTCCGGCGCCGCGGCCGCCTGATCCCGCCCGTCCGCGCGGGGCCCGGCCCCGCGCGCCGACCACGGCTGCGGCCTCCGCACCACCGGTGCGGAGGCCGTAGCCGTATCCGGGGCCCCGCCCCGGCGAGACCGCCCAGGAGAGTGGATGGAAGAGAAGATCGTCGTGCACGGACCCACCGCGGTCAACGGCACCCTGCGCGTCTCGGGGGCCAAGAACAGCGTGCTGAAGCTGATGGCGGCCGCGCTGCTGGCCGAGGGCGAGTCGACCATCACGAACGTCCCCGAGATCCACGACGTGACCATCATGGCGGAGCTGCTGCGCCGGCTCGGCTGCGCCGTGACCTACGACCGCGCCGAGCGGACGGTGCGGATCGACGTGCCGGCGGTGCTGCACCACCAGGCGGACTACGACCTGGTGCGGGCGATGCGCGCGTCGATCTCCGTGCTCGGCCCGCTGGTCGCCCGGTGCCACGTGGCCGAGGTCGCCCTGCCCGGCGGGGACGCCATCGGCTCCCGCGGACTGGACATGCACCGGGCGGGCCTCGAGGCCATGGGGGCGGTGCTGCAGATCGAGCGCGGCTACCTCGTGGCGTCCGTGCCCCGGAGCCTGCGCGGAACGCACTTCCGCCTCGACTACCCCTCGGTGGGCGCCACGGAGAACCTCATGATGGCCGGGACCCTGGCCGAGGGCACCACCGTCGTCGACAACGCGGCCCGCGAGCCGGAGATCGTGGACATCGGCCGGATGCTGCAGGCGATGGGCGCCCGGATCGAGGGGCTCGGCACGAGCACCGTCACGGTCACCGGGGTGGACTCCCTGCGCCCGGTCGAGCACCGGACGGTGCCGGACCGGATCGTGGCGGGCACGTGGGCGTTCGCCGCCGCCGTGACCGGGGGGACGGTGGAGATCGAGGGCGCCGAGCCGGACCACCTGACCGTGGTGCTGGACAAGCTGCGCTCCGCGGGCTGCCGCGTGGACACGGACGGGGGCCGCTTCGTGGTCGCCGGGCCGCCGCGCCCGCGCGCGATCAACGTGTCCACGCTGCCGTACCCGGGGTTCCCCACCGACCTGCAGCCGTTCGTGGTGGCCCTCAACGCGGTGGCCGAGGGCTCCGGCATGGTCACCGAGAACGTCTTCGAGGCCCGCTGGGGCTTCACGGCCGAGCTGGAGCGGCTGGGCGCCAGCGTGCGCCTGGACGGCCACCACGCCCTGGTGGCCGGGGTGTCCGTGCTCTCCGGCGCGCCGGTGGAGGCGATGGACATCCGGGCGGGCGCCGCCCTGGTGATCGCGGGGATGGCCGCGGTCGGGACCACGGACGTCAGCGGCGTCCAGCACGTGGACCGCGGCTACGAGCACTTCGTGGAGCAGCTCGGGGCGGCGGGGGCCGCCGTCGAACGGCACCTGGTGGGCACCGCGTACTGAGCGGGGCGGGCACGACGGAGCCCCGCTCCCGGGACGGGGGCGGGGCTCCGTGCTCAGCCGGTGCGCGGGAAGCGGATCAGATGAGCGTGACGCCGGTGGCCTGCGGGCCCTTCTGGCCCTGGCCGATCTCGAACTCGACGCGCTGGTTCTCCTCGAGGGTGCGGAAGCCGCCCGACTGGATCTCCGAGTAGTGGACGAAGACGTCCGAGTCGGAGTCGTCGGGGGTGATGAAGCCGAAGCCCTTTTCAGCGTTGAACCACTTGACGGTGCCCTGGGCCATGAAGATCTCTCCTTGCGAGATGGTGCGAAACGTGTGCACAGGTCGTGCACGGAAGGGCGGTAGGACGAGATGAGCCGAGGGCCGAGGGCTCCGCACCCGAGGGGCGGGGACCAGGGTCAGGGTCGAACATCACGCTCGCTTACCCGTTCTGCGAGCATGCAAAACATGGAACGAAGAACACGTTCAGCTTCACACACTCCCCGGGGGCGGTCAACGTTGTTCGCCTGCTGATCATCGCGTGTTGCGGGCCCTGTGCCCGGCGCGTGCGTCCGGGCCGGGCTCAGAAGAGGCGCGAGTCGCTGTCGTCGAGCCCGCGCATCTCGTCGTAGTCGAGGGTCAGGCACGCGATGCCCCGGTCCTCGGCGAGCACCCGGGCCTGGGGCCTGATGAGCTGGGCGGCGTACACCCCGCGCACGGGCGCCAGCAGGGGATCGCGGTTGAGGAGCTCGAGATACCGGGTGAGCTGCTCCACGCCGTCGATGTCCCCGCGGCGCTTGAGCTCGACCGCCACGGTGGCGCCGGCGGCGTCGCGGGCCAGGATGTCGACCGGGCCGATCGCGGTGGGGTACTCGCGCCGGACGAGCGTGTGCCCCGAGCCCAGCCGGTGGATCTGCTCGGCCAGCAGCCGCTGGAGGTCGGCCTCGACCCCGTCCTTCACGAGCCCGGGGTCGGTGCCCAGCTCGTGGGAGACGTCCTCGTGGATCGCGAACACCTGGATGACCAGGCGGTCGTCGCTCTTGGCGGCCTGGACGGTCCACGTCTGCAGCACGCCCTCGGCCGCGAGCTCCGCCTCGGGCTCGCCGACGTGCAGGCGCGCGGGCGGGCTCATCCAGTTCAGGGGCTTGTAGCTGCCGCCGTCCGAGTGCACGAGCACGGAGCCGTCGGCCTTCACGAGCAGAAGACGCCGGGCGGCGGGCAGGTGGGCGCGCAGACGCCCTTCGTAGTCGACGGAGCAATCGGCAATGACGAGACGCACGCGGACCAGCCTAGCGGTCCGCGCGGGACGGTCCGGACCGGGGCCGCGGCGGACCGTGTGAGAGGATGACGCCGTGCCACGCTCCAACCACTCCTCGCGCCGCCGCCGCGGCGGGCCGGGGCCCGGCCCGCGCGCCAGCAAGTGGCAGCGCGGCGCCGCGCAGGAGCCCTGGTCGGTCGAGCGGGTCCTGGAGCCGGCGCCCACGGTGGAGCGCTCGGCGGACGGGGACTGGATGGTCCGCCACGTCCGGCCCGCCAACGCGGTCAAGACCTACACCTGCCCCGGCTGCGGCCGGCCCGTCCCGCCGGGGACCGCGCACCTGGTCGTCTGGCAGCAGGACTCCCTGCTGGGCGCGCGCAGCGCCTTCGAGGACCGCCGCCACTGGCACGAGCGCTGCTGGCGCACCCGCCGCTGAACCCGCACCGGGCGCTGAGCCCCCGCCCGCCGCTGAACCCGCACCGGCCGCTGAGCCCCCGCCCGCCGCGACGCCGACCACCCGCGGCTGTCCCCGGAGGCCGTCACGCCGGCCCCCGCAGCGGGCCCGGCCGGCGTCACGCCGGGAGCGGACACAGCGCCGCCCCGGTGGCCGAGCAGCCCCGGCCGGGCCGATAATCGGGGAGGACCCGCGGCGCCCGCCGGGCGCCGTCCCGCGGTCGGCCCCGACCGCCCACCCAGACCGCCCACCCGGCCGGCCGGCGCGGACCGCCGGCCACCGGACCAGCGCCCCGACGGCCGAGCGGACCGCCGGGCCCGTCGTCGAGAACCCAGGAGACGCCCCGTGAACGAGTTCCAGCACCAGCAGCCCCGCAGCACCGCAGAGAGCTCCCCGCCGGCGCAGGAGACCGAGCTCCCCTCGTCGGTGCGCGGAGCGGTGGATCTGGGCGCCGCACCCGCCGCCGCGCCCGGTGCCCCGCCCGCGGACGGGGACCGGCCGGGCGGATACCGCCGGGAGGTGACGGCGGCCGACGTCCAGGAGGTCGCCCAGCTCTCCGCCCAGGTCCCCGTGGTCTTCGCCCTGTGGGCCCGCTTCAGCGAGCAGTCGGTGGCGTTCACCGACACCCTGGAGCAGGTCGTCGACCGCTACCGGGGCCGGATCCTGCTGGCCTCCGTGGACGCCGAGGCCGCCCCCGAGATCGCCCAGATGTTCCAGGCGCAGTCCGTGCCCACCGTGGTGGCGCTGCTCGGCGGCCGGCCCGTCCCGCTGTTCAACTCCACGGTCCCGCCCGAGCAGGTCGCCCAGTTCCTCGACGAGCTGCTCGCGCTCGCCGAGCAGAACGGGATCACGGGCACCGTGGAGCCCGTGCGCACCGACGAGCCGGAGCCTCTGCCCCCGCTGCACCAGGAGGCCGTGGACGCCCTCGAGGCGGGGGACGTCGACGCCGCCGAGGCGGCGTACCGGAAGGCGATCGCCGAGAACCCCGGGGACCGGGAGGCGAAGCTCGCCCTCGCCCAGGTGCACCTGCTCCAGCGCGTGCTGCCCCTCGACGCCGCGACGGTGCGGGCGGAGGCCGCCGCCGCCCCGGACGACGTGGCGGCCCAGCTGGCCGTCGCCGACCTCGACGTCTCGGGCGGCCACGTGGAGGACGCCTTCCGGCGGCTGCTGGCGCTGGTGCGGCGCACCGCGGGGGACGAGCGCGACACCGTCCGGCTGCGCCTGCTCGAGCTCTTCGACGTGGTCGGCGCCGAGGACCCGCGCGTGGTGACCGCCCGGGGCGCGCTGATGCGGGCCCTCTTCTGAGCCCTCGGCCCTCCGCGCCCCCGTCCGCCGGGACGGCCTGCTGAGGCCGCCCGGCGGGTCCGGGCGCGGTGCCGCCGCCCCTCGTCCACCGCGCGGCGGAGCACCCGCCCCGGCCGGGCTCCGCCGCGCGCCGGAGGCGTGCCGGGTCCCCGCCTGCCTACGCTGAACGCATGAGCCACCAGCACCTCCCGCAGACCGCCCCGGACCGGGCCGGCGCCCCGGCCGCGTCCGTGCCACCGTCCGGAGGGCCGCCGGCCCTGAGCGTGCGCGGCCTCGTGCGGGTCTTCGGCCGCCCGGGCACCCCCGAGGCCAAGGTCGCGGTGGACCGCGTGGACCTCGACGTCCCCCGCGGCTCCTTCTTCGGGCTCGTGGGGCGCAACGGCGCCGGCAAGACCACGATGCTGTCCATGGCGACCGGCCTCCTCCGCCCGACGGCGGGCACGGCCCGGGTGGCCGGTGTCGACGTCTGGGCCGAGCCCCGGCGGGCCAAGCAGCTCATGGGGGTGCTGCCGGACGGCCTGCACCTGTTCGACCGGCTCACGGGACGTCAGCTCGTCACCTACTCCGGTCTGCTGCGCGGCATGGACCGTGCGGTCGTGGCCGAGCGCACCGAGGACCTGCTGCGCGTCATGGACCTGGTCCCCGACGCCGGGACGCAGGTCCAGGACTACTCCGCCGGCATGACCAAGAAGATCGCGCTGGCCGGGGCCCTCATCCACGCCCCGAGCCTGCTGGTCCTCGACGAGCCGTTCGAGTCGGTCGACCCCGTCTCGGCCGCCAACATCCGCGAGATCCTGCACGGCTTCGTGGCCGCCGGCGGGACCGTGGTCGTCTCCAGCCACGTCATGGACCTCGTGCAGCGGATGTGCGACCACGTCGCCGTCATGGACGGCGGCCGGGTGCTGGCCGCCGGGACGGTCGACGAGGTCCGGGCCGGGGCCACGCTCGAGGACCGGTTCGTGGAGCTGGTCGGCGGGCGCCGGGAGACGGGGGAGGGGCTCTCGTGGCTGCGCCCGGAGTGAGCCCCGACCTCGCCCCGTCCCCGGGGGGCCTCGCCCCCGCCCGGGCGGGCACGGCCGTCCTGGCCGGCCGTCTCGTGGGCCTGAAGGCGAGGATCCTCGTCAACACCCTGACCCGCAGCACCTGGGTGCTCGTGGGGACCGTGCTCGGCGCGGCCTACTTCCTGTTCCTGCTGGGCCTCGCCGTGGTCGCGCTGTTCCTCCTCGGCCGCCAGGAGCTGTCCCTGGTGCGCACCGTGCTCGTGCTGGCCGGGACGGCGGCCGTGCTGGCCTGGTGGCTGCTGCCCGTCCTCGCCGCGCGCGCCGACGCCACGCTGGACCCCGCCCGCCTCGCCCTGTTCCCCCTCTCCGTGGGCCAGGTCCAGTGGGGCCAGGCGCTCGGCGCGCTCGTCGGCGTGCCGGGCGCGCTCACCACCGTGGCGCTCCTCGCGGCGGCGAGCGCCTGGCGCTCGTCCCCGGCCGCGCTGCTCGCGGCCCTCGTGTGCGTGCCCGCGGCGCTCGCCCTCCTGGTCGCGGGCTCCCGCTGCGTCACGGCCCTCGCCGTCGGTCTCGGCCGCCGGCGGCGGCTCACGGAGCTGGTCTCGCTGGCGGCGCTCGTGCTGCTGGTGCTGCTCGGCCCGATCCTCACGGGCCTGCTGAGCGGGCTCGAGCGGCTGTGGGACCGGCTGCCGCAGTACGCCGGCGTGCTGGCGTGGACCCCCGTCGGCGCCGTGTGGGCGGTGCCCGCGGACGTCGCCGCGGGCCGGTGGGGTCCGGCCGCCGCCCGGCTGGCCGTCACCGCGCTGACCACCGTCCTGCTCGTGCTGGTCTGGCGGACGGCCCAGGAGCGGGCGCTGACCAGCGCGGCCGGCGGGCGGGCCGCGGCCCCGCGCGAGGGGGCCGCGGGCGCGGGGCTGTTCGACCGGGTGCCCCGACGCCCGTGGGCGGCCGTCGCCGCGCGGTGCCTGGTCTACTGGGTCCGGGACCCCCGCTACGCCGCCGGGCTGCTGGTCATCCCCGCCCTCGCCGTGCTCCTGTGGTTCTCCCGGGACCCCGGTGGCGGCAGCGTCCTCCTCTACGGCCTGGGGCCGATGATCGCGGCGCTGCTCGCCTACCAGATCTCGGGCGACGTGTCCTACGACAACACCGCCCTGCACCTGCACGTCCTCTCGGGGGTGCGGGGCGTGCACGACCGCGCGGGCCGGGTGCTCGCGCTGCTCGTGATCGCCGTGCCGCTGACGGCCCTCGGGCTGCTGCTGCCGTTCGCGGTCGAGGGCCGCTGGCAGCTGCTGCCCGGGATCGCGGGCACCGCGCTGCTGGCGCTGCTGGGCGGGGCGGGCCTGTCCTCGGTGATGTCCGCCCGGTACACCTATCCGGTGGCCCCACCGGGAGCGTCGCCGCTGAAGACGCCGCAGGGCTTCACCGTCCTCAACGTCCTGGTGCAGTTCGTGGCGCTGGGGCTCGTCGTCGTGCTCATGCTGCCCGCCGCCGTCCTCCTGCTCGTGCAGCTGTTCACCGGCGACCCCGTCTGGGGCTGGGGCGCGCTGGCCGCCGGGGCGGTGCTCGGTCCGCTGCTGTGCTGGGGCGGGATCGTCCTCGGCGGGCGCTGGTACGACCGGCGGGCCCCCGAGCTGCTCCTGGAGGTCGCCCAGTTCCGCTGAGCCGGGCCGGTGCGGGAGCCCGCCGGGGCACGCGGGGCCGGCGGGAACGGGGTAAAGTGGCGCCCATGCATGTCTCAGCGGCGACCACCGGCACCCCGACGAACGGCCTGGACGACAGCCCCTACGGCACCGACCCGGCGCAGCCGGCCGGGGGCACCTCCACGATCGAGCGCGAGGAGACCCGGGAGCTCCAGGAGCCGGGCGACCACGAGCGCTTCGCGCACTACGTGCGCAAGGAGAAGATCATGGAGTCCGCCCTCTCGGGCGAGCCGGTGATCGCCCTGTGCGGCAAGGTCTGGGTCCCGGGCCGCGACCCGCAGCGGTTCCCCGTGTGCCCCACCTGCAAGGAGATCTACGACGGCCTGCGCCCCCCGAACGACCAGGGCGACGACCAGGGCTGAGCACCGCCCGTCGAGCAAGCGCCCGCCGCCGGCGGGCGCTTTTGCGTGGCCCGCCGCCGCGCCCCCTGCCAGCCACCGCGACCACGAGGCCGCGGGACCACGAGCGAAAGGACGTCGCCAGAGTGTCCCAGGACGACCAGCTGTCCTTGTTCGGCGCTGCCGCCGCCGACCTCCCCCCGGCCTACCCCGACCGCGCCGCGTGGGGCACCGCCCCCAAGCTGCGCGCCTGGCAGGCGGAGGCGCTGCGGCGCTACTTCGAGACCCAGCCCCGGGACTACATGGCCGTCGCGACCCCCGGCGCCGGCAAGACGACCTTCGCGCTGCGGGTGGCCAAGGAGCTCTTCGACCGCGGCACCGTCAACCGGATCACGGTGGTGACGCCCACGGACCACCTCAAGCGGCAGTGGGCGGACGCCGCGGCTCGCGTGGGCCTGGCCATCGACCCGAACTTCAAGAACGCGGACGGCTCCCACGGCCGGGACTACCTGGGCGCGGCCGTGACCTACTCGCAGGTGGCGATGAAGCCGCTCCTGCACCGGGCCCGCACGGAGGCCGGCCGGACGCTGGTGATCATGGACGAGATCCACCACGCCGGGGACTCCCTCACGTGGGGCGACGGGCTGCAGGAGGCCTTCGACCCCGCGGCCCGCCGGCTCGCCCTGACCGGCACCCCCTTCCGCTCGGACACCGCGCCGATCCCGTTCGTGCGCTACGTGGAGGACGGGGACGGCATCCGCCGCTCGAGCTCCGACTACACCTACGGCTACGGCGACGCCCTCAAGGACCACGTGGTCCGGCCCGTGATCTTCCTCGCCTACTCGGGGCAGATGCGCTGGCGCACGAGCGCGGGCGAGGAGATGGCCGCGGAGCTCGGCGAGGGCTTCACGAAGGACATCACCGCCCACGCCTGGCGCACGGCGCTGGACCCGAACGGGCAGTGGATCCCGTCGGTGCTCCAGGCCGCGGACCAGCGGCTCACGGAGGTGCGGCGCACCGTGCCCGACGCCGGGGCGATGGTCATCGCGACCGACCACCAGGACGCGAAGGCCTACGCGGCGCAGCTGCGCCGGATCACCGGGGAGAGCCCCACCGTGGTCCTCTCCGACGACAAGGGCGCCTCGGACCGGATCGACGAGTTCTCGGCCGGGGACAGCCGGTGGATGGTGGCCGTGCGCATGGTCTCCGAGGGCGTCGACGTCCCGCGGCTCGCCGTGGGGGTCTACGCGACGTCGACCTCCACGCCGCTGTTCTTCGCGCAGGCGGTCGGCCGCTTCGTGCGCGCCCGCAAGCGCGGGGAGACGGCCTCCGTCTTCCTGCCGTCCGTGCCGGCGCTGATGCAGCTCGCCAACGAGATGGAGGCCGAGCGGGACCACGCCCTGGACAAGCCCGCCGCGGAGGAGACCGGCCTGCCCGCGGACCCGCTCGAGGAGGGCTGGGACGACGATCTGCTCGAGGAGGCCAACCGCGAGGAGAAGGCCTCCGCGGCGCTCGCCCAGGGCCGCTTCGAGGCCATCGGCTCGGACGCGTCCTTCCACGGGGTGCTCTTCGACGGCGGCGCCTTCGGCGGCGGCGTGGCGGTGGGCTCGGAGGAGGAGGCGGACTTCCTCGGCATCCCGGGCCTGCTCGAGGCCGACCAGGTCTCGGCGCTGCTGCGGGAGCGGCAGTCCCAGCACGCCCGCCGGCGCCCGGGTGCCGCCCGGGCCCCGGAGCCGGCGGTGCCCGACCACCGGCGGCTCAAGGAGCTGCGCGCCACCCTGTCCAAGAACGTCTCGGCCTGGGCCTCGCGCACCGGCACCCCGCACGGCGTGGTGCACAACGAGCTGCGCCGCGTGTGCGGGGGCCCCGCGGTGGCGCAGGCCAACGAGGCGCAGCTGCAGGCGCGCGTCAAGAAGCTGCAGGACTGGTTCATCGGCCGCAAGTGAGCCGCGCCCGGCCGCGGCCCGCCCGGGCCGCGGCCGGGCCGGTCAGGACCGGACGACCTCGACCCCGGCCTCGGCCATCTGCCGCAGGGCGCGCTCGGTGCTCTCCTCGGCGACGCCCGCGGTGAGGTCCACCAGCACCCGGGTGTCGTAGCCGGCCTCGACGGCGTCCAGGGCGGTCGCCCGCACGCAGTGGTCGGTCGCAAGCCCCACGATGTCCACGGCCTCGACCTCGTGCTCCCGCAGCCAGTCGTCGAGACTCACGTCGGGCTCGTCGTCGACGTCCTCGTCGTCGCCCATCGGCACGTCCGCGTCCGGGGCCAGCAGGCCCTCGAACGCGGAGTAGGCGGCGGAGTGCTCGCCCTTGCGGAACCACGCCTGGATCCAGTCCGTGTCCAGGTCGGGGTGGACGTGGGCCCCGCGGGACTCGGCGACGCAGTGCACGGGCCAGGAGTCCACGTAGTCCGGCTCGTCGGAGAAGTGCGCCCCGGGGTCGACGTGCCAGTCCTGCGTGGCCGCCACGGCCGCGTAGTCGCCGTGGTGGTCCTCGAGGTGCTCCGACACGGCGGCCGCCACCGCCGCGCCCCCGGTGACGGCCAGCGACCCGCCCTCGCAGAAGTCGTTCTGCACGTCGACGACGATCAGTGCGGTCCTCATGGTGTTCCTCCCTCTGTTCGACGGTTCTCGCTCGATGGTTTCCGCTCGGTGGGTCTCGTTCGGTGGTCCTCGTCCCGGTGCGCCCGGACGGCGGCTCAGACCGGGGCGTCCGGGCCCAGCACGGTCGGGATGACGGGGTCGCCCTCGCTGAGCCGCCGGGCCGAGCGGGGCAGCTCCGCCACGGACGCCGCGTGCCGCTCGCGGGCCCGCCGGACCCCGGCGGGCCCGGTCCAGCCGTCCAGCAGCTCG
Organism: Kocuria rosea subsp. polaris; assembly: GCF_001483755.1. Lineage (GTDB taxonomy): Bacteria > Actinomycetota > Actinomycetes > Actinomycetales > Micrococcaceae > Kocuria > Kocuria cellulosilytica. Next base: position 114,001 of record NZ_LQBK01000033.1, on the reverse strand, counting down.
CCGTCGCGGACGAAGTCCTCGAGCAGCGGCCGGTCGTCGCCGTCGTCGTCGGGCAGCCGCCCGATGCCGACCACCTCGTGGGTCGCCGTGCCCTGCTCGTCCCGGCGCCGCAGGGCGTGCTTGCGCCCGCCCACGGACACCTTGCCCTTGGCGGCCTTCGCCACGGGCCGCAGCTCTCCGGAGGAGTCCTCGCGGGCCACCAGCTTGTAGACCATGGACGACGTCGGCGCGCCCGAGCCGGTGACCACGCGGGTGCCCACGCCGAACGCGTCCACGGGCGCGGCGTTCAGGGCCGCGATCGCGTACTCGTCCAGGTCCGAGGTGACGGTGATGCGGGTGCCCGGGTTGCCGAGCTCGTCGAGGAGCCCCCGCACCCAGGCGGCCTGGGTCACGAGGTCGCCCGAGTCCAGGCGCACGCCGCCCAGCTCCGGGCCGGCGAGCTCCACGGCCTTCCGGACCGCGGACTCGACGTCGTAGGTGTCGACGAGCAGGGTGGTGTCCCGGCCCATGGACTGGAGCTGGGCGCGGAAGGCGTCCTCCTCCGAGTCGTGCAGGAGCGTGAACGAGTGGGCCGCGGTCCCGACGGTCCGGATCCCGTAGCGGTGCCCGGCCTCGAGGTTCGACGTCGAGTCGAACCCGCCGATGACCGCCGCCCGCGCGGCCGCGACCGCCGCCTCCTCGTGGGCGCGCCGGGAGCCCATCTCGATGCACGGACGTCCTGCCGCGGCCCCCACCATGCGGGAGGCGGCCGAGGCCACGGCGCTGTCGTAGTTGAGCACCGACAGGAAGTACGTCTCGAGCACGCACGCCTCGGCGAACGTGGCCTCGACCACGAGCAGCGGCGAGGAGGGGAAGTAGGCCTCGCCCTCCGCGTAGCCGGAGATCGACCCGGTGAACCGGAAGTCCGCCAGGTAGTCCAGGGTGGCGCGGTTGACCACGCCGGTGTCCGCGAGGAAGCGCAGCTGGTCGTCGCCGAAGCGGAAGCTGTCGAGCCCCTCGAGCAGGCGCCCGGTGCCCGCCACCACGCCGTAGCGGCGGCCGGCCGGCAGCCGCCGGGCGAAGACCTCGAACACGCTGCGCCGCTGCGCGGTGCCGGCGTGCAGGGCGGCCTGCAGCATGGTCAGCTCGTAGTGGTCGGTCATCAGGGACGTGGGCGGCGGGGCCCACCGGTGGCTGCGCTGGTTCACGGGGACCACTCTAGCGACGCCGCCGGTGCGCCCGGGCTCCGGCACTCGCTACGATGGGCGGACCATGCACTGCACTGCTCCCGCCGCCGCCCGCCCCGCGGCCACCGCCACCCCGGAGACCGGCACCCGGCCCGCCGGCGCCGCGTCCGTGGCCGCGGCGACCGAGACCCCGTGGAACGTGGTCGTGTGGGACGACCCCGTCAACCTCATGAGCTACGTCACGTACGTGTTCCGCTCCTACTTCGGCTACCCGGAGGAGAAGGCCCGCTCCCTGATGCTGGAGGTCCACCACCACGGGCGCTCCGTGGTGGCCAGCGGATCCCTCGAGGAGGCGGAGACCCACACCGCGGCGATGCACGGCTTCGGGCTCTGGGCCACCTTCGAGCAGGCGGGGGGCCACTGATGGCGCAGGGCTTCCGGTCCAGCCGCCGGGGCATCACCGCCCGCTTCGAGGACGCCGAGAAGGAGCTGCTGCAGAAGCTGTTCGCGGACGTGGCCCAGGCGCTCGCGCCCGAGGAGCCGGCCTCCGAGGACTCCCTCGAGCGGATGCTCGGCGTGTCCGGGGACGCCACCGTCCCCGACGACTCCGCGCTGCGGCGGCTGCTGCCCGACGGCAGCCTGGACCCCGAGCGCGCCGCCGAGTTCCGCCGGTACACGGAGCGTGGGCTGCGGGAGACGAAGCGGGGCGTGCTGAAGCAGGCCGCCCTGGCGCTGGAGGCGCAGCCCGTGCGGCTGGACCCGGAGCAGGCGCAGGCCTTCGGCCGGGCCCTCAACGACGTGCGACTGGTGCTGGCGGACCGCCTCGGGATCCGGAGCGAGGAGGACGCCGAGCGGGTGGGGCGCTACGACGACTGGACCGCCATCGAGGACGTCGAGACGTACATGTCGCTGCTGTACAACTTCGTCTCGTGGCTGCAGGAGACCCTCATGGAGGCGCTGCTCCACGAGCTGCCCCGCGACTGACCGGCCACGACGCCCCCGGAGGCCTCCGCCGGGTCGGAGGGTGACGCGCATCACGGCGGCGCGGCCGCGGCGCGGTTTGGGGCGGCGGCACGCCCGGGACTACGCTCTTGACGATATGCAGGATGACGACGTCTTCGGGCCCGGCGGACGCACCGCGCGGCGCCCCAACCCCGGTTCACCCATCGGCGTGTTCGACTCCGGGGTGGGCGGCCTCACCGTGGCCCGCGCCATCATCGACCAGCTGCCCCACGAGGAGATCGTCTACGTGGGGGACACCGCGCACGGGCCCTACGGGCCGCTGCCGATCGCCGAGGTCCGGGCGCACGCCCTGCGCATCATGGACGAGCTCGTGGACTCGGGCGTCAAGCTGCTGGTGATCGCCTGCAACACGGCGTCCGCCGCGGTGCTCCGCGACGCCAGGGAGCGCTACACCCGGGTCTACGGGATCCCCGTGGTGGAGGTCATCCAGCCGGCGGTGCGCCGGGCGGTGGCCTCGACCCGCAACAGCCGGATCGGGGTCATCGGCACGGAGGCGACCGTCGGCTCCCGCGCCTACGACGACACGTTCGCGGCGGCCCCCCACCTGCGCATCGACTCGGTGGCCTGCCCGGCGTTCGTCGACTACGTGGAGGCGGGGGTCACCACGGGGCCCGGTCTCCTGGCCACGGCGCAGGCCTACCTGGACCCGCTCCGGGCCGCCGACGTGGACACCCTGGTCCTGGGCTGCACCCACTACCCCCTGCTCACCGGCGTGATCTCCTACGTGATGGGCGACGCCGTCACCCTGGTCTCGAGCGCGGAGGAGACCGCCAAGGACGTCTACCGGGCGCTGGTCGGCCACGGGCTCGAGCGGGACCCGAGCCTGCCCGCCCACCACGAGTTCCTCGCCACCGGGGACGCCGCCTCGTTCGAGGTCCTCGCCCGGCGGTTCCTGGGGCCGGAGGTCGCCCGCGTCCGGCACACCAGCTCCGTGGCGGAGCAGTACCCCACGGGCTCGCTCGCGCGGATCACCCCGGAGATGATCGGGGGAACCGGCCCGTCCGCTCCCTGAGCAGCCCCGCGGCCGGTGCGGCCGCCGTCCCACCGGTCCTCCCTGGAAGGCACACGCTCCATGAAACTCACCATCGTCGGATGCACCGGCTCCTTCGCGGGGCCGAACTCCCCGGCCTCCTGCTACCTCGTCAGCGGCGAGGACGACGAGGGGCGGACCTGGCGCATCCTGCTGGACATGGGCAACGGCGCCCTCGGCGTGCTGCAGCGCCACATGGACCTGCACGACATCGACGCGGTGCTCGTCAGCCACCTGCACCCCGACCACTGCATCGACCTGGCCGGGCTGCACGTGGCGATCAAGTGGGACCCGCGGGGCTGGGGCCGCGCCCCGATCCCGCTGTGGGCGCCCACCGGCCTGCACGAGTACCTCAGCAGCACCCACGGGCTCCCGGCGGAGCCCGGGATGCACGGGGAGTTCGACTTCCACACCTGGGCCCCCGAGCAGCCCGTGCGGGTGGGGCCGTTCACGATCACGCCGTTCCTGGTGGAGCACCCCACCCCTGAGCCGTACGCCCTGCGCATCGACTACGACGGGGTCATGGGTCCGAGCACCCTGGCCTACTCGGGGGACACCGACGCGTGCGAGGGCCTCGTGCGCGCCGCCCGGGACGCCGACGTCTTCCTGTGCGAGGCCGCCTACCACGAGGGCCGGGATGACGCGCTGCGCGGCATCCACCTCACCGGCCGGCGCGCCGCGGAGGCCGCCCGGGACGCCGGGGTGCGCAAGCTGCTGCTGACGCACCTGCCGGTCTGGAACTCGCCGACCCGGGCCGTCGAGGAGGCGCAGGAGGTCTTCGAGGGGCCCATCGGGGTGGCGGAGCCCGCCTACACCTACCGGATCGTCCGCCGCGGCAGCGGCCGTCCCGCGGCCGCCGTCGGACCGTGAGCACCACCTCCGGCGGCCGGGCGGGGGGCCGGGACCGAGGGGTAAGGTGGAGCCCATGGATTCCCCCGTCGACCAGAGCGCACCGGCCCCCTCGACCCCGGGGGTGACCCGGTCGGACGGCCGCTCGCCCGGCGAGCTGCGGCCCATCACCATCACCCGCGGCTGGTCCCAGCAGGCGGAGGGCTCCGCCCTCATCGAGTTCGGCAGCACGCGGGTGCTGTGCACGGCGTCCGTGACCGAGGGCGTGCCGCGCTGGCTCAAGGGGGAGGGCCGCGGCTGGGTGACCGCCGAGTACGCGATGCTCCCGCGGGCCACCTCCACCCGGTCCGCGCGCGAGTCCGTGAAGGGCAAGATCGGCGGGCGCACCCACGAGATCTCCCGGCTCATCGGGCGCTCCCTGCGCTCGGTCATCGACCTCTCCGCCCTGGGGGAGAACACCGTGGTCCTCGACTGCGACGTCCTGCAGGCCGACGGCGGCACCCGCACCGCGGCCATCACCGGCGCCTACGTGGCCCTCGCCGAGGCCATCGGCTGGGCCCGGACCGAGGGGCTCGTCGCCCGCCGCGCCCAGCCGCTCACCGACACCGTGGCCGCCGTGTCCGTGGGCATCATCGACGGCGTCCCGATGCTCGACCTCCCGTACGTCGAGGACGTCCGGGCCGAGACGGACATGAACGTGGTGGTCACCGGGTCCGGCGACTTCGTCGAGGTGCAGGGGACCGCCGAGGGCGCCCCGTTCGACCGGGCCGAGCTCGACGCCCTGCTCGACCTCGCGCTGGCCGGGTGCGCCCAGCTCACCCAGATCCAGGTCGAGACCCTGCGCGAGGGCGACGATGGGTGAGCACGACGGCGCACGGGTGGTCCTGGCCACCCACAACGCGGGCAAGCTCGTGGAGCTGCGGGACCTGCTCGCGGAGGCGCTGCCCGGCACGGACGTGGAACGCCTCGTGGTGGACGCCGGCACGGCCGGCGCCCCGGACGTCGTGGAGGACGGCACGAGCTTCGCGGCCAACGCCCTGCTCAAGGCCCGCGCCGCCGCCGCCGCGACCGGCCTCGTCGCCGTCGCCGACGACTCCGGCCTGGCCGTGGACGTCCTGGGCGGGGCCCCCGGGATCTTCTCGGCACGGTGGTCCGGGCGGCACGGCGACGACGCCGCGAACCTGCGGCTGCTGCTCGCCCAGCTCTCGGACGTCCCCGACGCCCACCGCGGCGCGCAGTTCGTGTGCGCCGCGGCCCTCGTGACCCCGGACGGGGAGGAGCACGTCGAGACCGGCGTGCTGCGCGGGACGCTGCTGCGCGAACCGGCCGGGGACGGCGGCTTCGGCTACGACCCCGTGCTGCGCCCCGACGGGCTCGACCGGACCTGCGCCGAGCTCACGCGCGCGGAGAAGAACGCCATCAGCCACCGCGGGCGCGCCATGCGGGCCCTGCTCCCGCACCTGCTCGCCGCCCTCGGCCGCGCCGCCGTCCCCGACTGAGCCCGTCCGAACCGAGGAAGTTGCCCATGCCCTGGTCGCAGCTCCACCACCTGCCGTTCGCCGGCGCCGTCGAGGACGTCCTGCGGGAGGCCGGGATGAGCGCCGATCCGAGCGCCGACCCGAGCCAGTGGGAGGTGCACGCCGGCGGGTCCGCCCACGTGGTGGTGAACGTGGGGCACGTGATCTCCGTGCGGATCGCCAAGAACGCCACGGTCTGCGAGCACGTCCAGCGCCGCACGGAGGTGCTGCGGCGGCTGCCGCGCTTCTCCTTCGCGACCCCGCGGCCGCTCACCGATGTGGTGGTCTCCCACGGCTACACCGGAGTGGGCCTGACGTGGTGCCCCGGTGACCCGCACCCGCCCGGGCACGGGGACCCGGCCGTGCTGCACCGGGTGCTGACCGAGCTGGCCGAGGTCGACACCACGGGCTTCGCGCGGTACCTCGACCGTCCCGGTCAGCACTGGGGCGGGCACCGGCGGCGGCACGTGCTCCTCGACGAGGTCATCCCGCGGCTGCTGCCCCGCAACCAGGAGGCCGCGCGGCGGGCCGTCGCCGAGCTCGCCGCGCTGCCCACCGTGGTGCCGACCCTGGTGCACGGGGACCTCATGGGGCACAACATGCTGTGGGACGGGGAGGAGCTCACGGGCGTCATCGACTGGGACCACGCCTGCCTGTCCGACCCCGCGCACGACGCCGCGTCCCTGGGGCTGTGGTACGGCTGGGACACCCTGCGCGCCGCCGTCTCGGAGACCGTCTACGAGCGGGCCCGGCTGCACGCGCGCACCTTCCCGCTGCAGGCCGTCGCGTACGCCCTGCACCACGACCTCGACACCGCCCAGGTCAACCAGTCCATCGCGCGGGCCGACGACTGGATCGAGACCAACCTGCGCGGCATCTGCGCCTGAGCCGGCGCAGTAGGCTGGTCCGGTGCCGTTCCCCGCTTCCCCCGCCACGAACCCCGCCACGACCACCGCACCCTCGGCCGCGGACCCCTCGTCCCTCGCCTTCACCGCCATCGACTTCGAGACAGCCAACCGCTTCATCGGCTCCCCGTGCGCCGTGGGCCTGGTGCGGGTCCGCGGCGGCCGGGTGGTGGAGGAGCGCTCCGCGTACATGCGCCCGCCGCGCACGCGCGCGGCCTTCGACCCCGGCAACACGCGCATCCACGGGATCACCGAGCGGACCGTCGCGGGCCGCCCCGGCTTCGCCGAGCTGTGGCCGCGGATCGAGGAGTGGATCCTCGCGGAGGATCCCGACGAGCTCGTGGTCGCGCACAACGCGGCCTTCGACATGGGGGTGATCCGCGCCGCGTGCGCGGAGACGGACACGCGGCACGCCCCGCTGGCCTACGCGTGCAGCCTGGCGCTGGCACGGCGCGGCTACGACCTGCCGTCCTACGCGCTGCCCCGGGCGGCCGAGGCCGCCGGGGTGCCGCTGCGCCGGCACCACGACGCCCTCGAGGACGCCCGGGCGTGCGCGGGGATCGTGCTGGACCTGGTCCGCCGGGCCGGCGCGCGCAGCGTCCGGGAGCTGCTCGCCGGCGCGGGCCTGGACGTCAAGCGGCTGGCGGCGCCCCCACTTCCCTGAGCCAGCGCTCCGCCGCCCCCGAGAGCGCGCGCCCGGCGTCCAGCCGGGCGACCTCCTCGGGCGGCAGCGCGGCCGTCCCCAGCGCCGCCCCCGTGACCCCACCGGCGATCGCCGCGGCGGCCGCGGGGTCGCCGTCGTGGGCGGTGCCCAGCTCCACCGCGAAACGCAGCACGGCCCGCGGGTCCGGGGCGCCCGGGGTCCCGGCCTCCGCGCGCAGGGCCGCCGAGAGCCCGCCCGCCAGGACCTCCGGGGCCGACCGGCCGGCGCCGAGCGGACCCGGGCGCGTCCCCGGGACGGGGTCCTCCCGCCCGGCGGCGCGCACGGCGTCGTCGATCCGGGCGAGGGTCTCGGCCACCGGGCGCGTGAGGTTCTCCGCCGTCCCGCGGGCGGCGGCCACGGCCGCGGCGACCGGCCGCGGCAGGCCCTCCCGGCGGGCCCGCACGGCGGCGTGGACCACGAGGCCGTGGACGGCCGCCGCCGTCTGCGCCTCGGGGTGCCCGTGGGTGAGCGCGGCACCGTTGACGGCCAGCGGAACGAGCGTGCGCCAGCCGATGTGGGGGAGGAGGCCGAACGGGGCGGAGCGCAGCACCGCCCCGGCGCCCTCGGCGTCCGGCAGCACGGGACGCTCGACCTCGCCCATCCGGCCGGTCCGGAGCGCCTCCAGCACCGTCCCGTCGGGCTGCCGCACGGCGTGCAGGACGTCCTCCTCGTCGATCCGGCGGGGCAGCGGTCGCGGCGCCCCGGCCGGGTGGGGCTCGCCCTGGGCGTGCAGCCAGCGCAGGTAGGCCAGCCACAGGCACGCGGTCTCGTCGGCGGCGTGGCCCTGGTTGGCCCACTCGACGACCTCCTGCAGGGCGTCCAGGGTGTAGAGCGTCAGCTGGGTGCCGGCGGAGATCCGCAGCACGTCGGAGCCGTCCGGGTCCGCCGGAGCGGCCGCCCCGGGGTGCACGCCCCGGTCGGCGCGCGCAGGGGCGCCGACCGCGTCCCCGAGGGCGCCGCCCAGCAGGGCGGCCCGCACCGAGTCGGCGTACTCGGGCCAGGCGGGGTCGAGGCCGGCGTCGGGGAAGAGCAGGGGAGCGGGCATGCGGTCAGTGTAGTCGGGGCCCGGCACGTCCCGGGGCGGGTTCAGCCGCCCTTCAACCGGCTGTGCTTGCATGGCACGGGTGCCCCGCGCCCCACCGGCACGGCATCCCCCGCCGTGCCGCCCCCACCCACGAGGAGAGCTCCATGAGCCAGCACGTTCCCGGTACGACCCCGCCGGCCGTCCGCGACGACGCCGTCCACGACAGCACTGTCCGCGACGACACCGTCCGCGACGACACCGTTCACGACAGCGCCGTCCACGACGACGGGCCCGCCGGCCCCGGCACGGAGGGCCTCGCGGGGCCCGTGCCCGTCGCCGCACGGAAACAGACCGTGCCCGCCGGCGCCGCGGACGCCGCGTCCGCGCCCGCCCGGTGGGCGGCCGAGTTCGCCGGCACGGCGCTGCTGGTCTTCGCGGGCCTGGGCACGGGCATGTTCGCGACCGAGGTCATCGACTCCGCGCTCGGCTTCGGCCTCGGGCTGCTCGCCGCGATCGTCGCCTTCGGGCACGTCTCCGGGGGCCACTTCAACCCGGCGGTCACCCTCGCCGCGGTCGTGGCCGGGCGAACCCCCGCGAGATCCGCGCTCGGCTACGTGGTGGCGCAGGTGCTCGGCGCGCTGGCCGCCGCGGGCGTGCTGTGGGCGGTGCTCGTGACGCTGCTCGACTCCTCGACCACGGCGCAGGTCCTCGGCGCGGTCTCCAACGGCTTCGGGGAGAACTCCACCTCCCAGGCCGGGTGGACCACCGTGCTGCTCGTCGAGTTCGTGGCGACCGCCCTGTTCGCCCTCGTGGTCCTGGGCTCCACCGCGCCGCGGGCCAACGCGGTCCTCGCCCCCGTGGCCATCGGAGCGGCCTTCGCCTTCCTGCTCACGATCACCGCGCCGTTCGACGGCGGATCGCTGAACCCCGCCCGCTCGACGGGCGCCGCCGTGGTCGGCGGGGCCGCGCACCTGGGCCAGCTGTGGCTCTTCTGGGCCGCCCCGCTGCTCGGCGGCCTCGTGGCCGGTCTCGTCCACCGCTCGGCGGACCTGTCCCGGCCGCACCGGGGCGCCGACGGGCCCGCCGCGCCCACCGCGCCCGCCCCGGCACCGGCTGCGCCTCGTCCCACGGACCCGGAGCGCTGAGCCGGGGACCCGCCGGGCCCGGCCGGCCCGGGTCCGGCCGGGCCGCGGGACCCACCGGCCGCGGCGGGGACCGACGCTTTCCGTCATCGACCCGCCGGCGGGGCTAGTCTGGGTCCTGCCCGGCCGCCGTCGGCAGGAAGCGGAGGACCCTCGTGAGCAGTGTGCGCGCCGCCGAGCCCCTGGGAGGCTTCAGCACGGCCTCCCGCTCACCCCTGGCGGACTCCCGGGAGCTGGCCGCCGTCAGCGGGGCCCTGTACCCCGTGCTGACCCTGCTCGTGCGGCTGCCCCAGACCATGGTGCCGCTCGGCGTGCTGACCACGGTGGCGCTGATCTCCGGCTCCCCGGCCCTGGGCACGCTGTGCGCCGCCGCCGTGACGTTCGGCTCGGCCCTGTGCGGACTCGCCATGGGGGCGGCCGCGTCCTGGCGCCGGCGGCAGCTGGGCCTGGTGCTGCTCACCCTCGTCAATCCGCTCGCGGTCTGGTGGCTCGTGCGCCGGCTGCCGGACCTGGCCGCCGACAGCGGCGCCGCCCCGGCCCAGCTGGTCCTGCCGTGCCTGCTCGCCGGCCTCGTGCTGCCGCAGATGGGCGTCGCGTGCCGGCTGCGCTGGTGGTCCCTGCTGGCCCGGGACTCCCGGGAGGACCTCTTCGACACCGCGCTGCGCCACGAGAGCGTCATGGACTCCGTGGCCACCGTCCTCGCCGCCGCGCTGACCGGCCTCGTGGCCGTGACCCTAGGGCCGCTCGCCGTGCTGGTGCTCGCGGCCACGCTCACGCTCGTGGGCACCACGGTGTTCCTGCTGCACTGCTCCGCCCGGCTGCCGCGGGGGCTCATCAGCTTCCGGCCCTCCGCCCCGTCCGCGCCGACCCGGGCGGTCCGCCGGCGACGTCGCAGGGCGCGCCGGATCCGGCTGCTCCCCGTGCTGGGCATGGGCGCGCTGGGCTGCCTCGTGGGCTCGACCCTCGGCGCGGTCGTGGTCTTCGCGACCGCCGTGGACGCGGTGATCTCGGTCAGCTGGCTGTACGCGGTCTCCGGGCTCACGTCGGCCCTGGCGGCGGTGGCCGCGTCCGCCCGCAGCGAGGAGCTCCGGCTGTGGAACCGCTGGGTGGCGGCGGCCTCCGGTGCCGTGCTCGCCGCGATGCTCCTGACCATCCCGGACGACTCCGTGGGGATGGTGGTGGTGCTGGCGCTCGCCGGGCTGACCACGGGCCCGTGCCTGGTGGCGGTCTACGAGATCGCGCGGCTCGTGGCCCCGAGCGCCCGGGTCACGGCCCTGACCACGGTGATGACCGCCATGATGAGCGTGGGGCTGACCGGGGGCCTGGCCCTGTCAGGGTGGTTGGGGGAGTCCTGGGGCTACCGGAGCGCGGCGCTGGTGCCCGTGGTGGCGGCGGCCGCCCTGCTGGCCACCGCCCTGGCCTTCGTGCACCGCTGGCGGCGCATCGACCTCGGCGATCTCTGAGCGCGGCGCCCGCCGGGCCCTGGGCCCGGCGGGCCCTGGGCCCGGCGGGTGCCGGCGGACCGGTCAGTGGCCCCGGTCGACCCACTCCTGCAGGTGGGGCGCCTCCGCACCGATCGTGGTGGCGTCCCCGTGGCCGGTGAGCACCTCCGCCGACTCCGGCAGGACGAGCAGCCGGTCGCGGATGGAGGCGATGATCGTGGGGAAGTCCGACCAGGACCGGCCCGTGGCGCCGGGGCCGCCCTGGAAGAGCGTGTCCCCGGAGAACAGCACCCCGTTCTCGCCCAGCTCCGGGGCCCAGAAGCACACCGAGCCGGGCGAGTGGCCCGGGGTGTGCAGCGCGGTCAGCGTCGTCCCGGCCACGGAGAACTCCTGACCGTCGGCGATCCCGGCGTCGAAGGGCGTGGCCGGATAGACCTGCTCCCACAGCACCGTGTCCTCCGGGTGCAGGTGGATCCTGCCGCCCACCTGGCCCGCCACCTCCTTGACGGACCGGATGTGGTCGTCGTGGCCGTGGGTGAGCAGGACGGCGGTCACCGTCCGCCCGGCGACGGCCTCCACCACGGCCCGGGGGTCGTGGGCCGGGTCGATCACGACGCACTCGTCGTCGTCGCCCACGATCCACACGTTGTTCTCGACCTCCCAGGTCCCTCCGTCGAGGGAGAACGTCCCGGCGGTGACCAGGTGGTCGATGCGGGCCCGGCCGGCGCCGGCGGACCGCCGGGCCGGGACGGCGCCGTGGTCCGCGGGGTGGGCGCGCTCCCGGTCGGGCAGCGCCTCGCCGTCGTGGCCGTCGACGGGGCTCATCGTCCGATCTCCACGACGGAGCGCAGGACCTTGCCGGCGGTCATCTTCTCGAACGCGGGCTCGACGTCCTCGATCCCGATGCGCTCGGTGACGAACCCGTCCAGGTCCAGCCGGCCCAGCCGGTACTGGTCCACCAGCATCGGGAAGTCCCTCGACGGCAGGGTGTCGCCGTACCACGCGGACTTGATCGAACCGCCCCGGCCGAAGACCTGGTCCAGCGGGATCTCCCACGTGGTCCCCGGATCGGGCACCCCGACCAGGACCATCCGCCCGGCGAGGTCGCGGGCCTCGAAGGCCTGCTGGAAGGTCGGCGCGATGCCCACCGCGTCGACCACGACGTCGGCGCCGAACCCGCCGGTGAGCTCCCGGATCGCCTCCACCGGGTCGGAGTTCCGGGAGTTGACGGTGTGGGTGGCGCCGAACTTCTGCGCGGTGGCCAGCTTCTCGTCGTCGAGGTCCACGGCGACGATCGTGGTGGCCCCGGCCAGGGCGGCCCCGGCGATCGCGGCGGTGCCGACGCCCCCGCAGCCGATCACGGCCACGGACTCCCCGCGCTGGACGGCCCCGGTGTTGAGGACGGCGCCGATGCCGGCCATCACCCCGCAGCCGAGCAGCCCGACGGCGGCGTACTGGTGGTCCTCGAGCTCGCCCTCGATCTTGGTGCACTGCCCGGCGGCCACCAGGGTCTTCTCGGCGAACGCGCCGATGCCCAGGGCGGGGGAGAGCTCGGTGCCGTCGGCCAGGGTCATCTTCTGGGTGGCGTTGTGGGTGGCGAAGCAGTACCAGGGCTCGCCCTTGCGGCAGGCCCGGCACTCGCCGCACACCGCCCGCCAGTTCAGGATGACCTTGTCCCCGACGGCGATCTCGGTCACGCCCTCGCCGACCGCGGCGACCACGCCGGAGGCCTCGTGGCCCAGCAGATAGGGGTACTCGTCGCCCACCGCGCCCTGCTTGTAGTGCAGGTCCGTCTGGCAGACCCCGCACGTGACCACGTCCACGAGCGCCTCCCCGGGTCCCGGGTCCGGGACGAGGATCGTCTCGAGGGTGGCTGGTGCGTTCTTCGCCGTGACGACGACGGCTCTGACCTCGTGCATGAGTGTGACCTCTCCTTCGGACGACGTGACGGTTCCGGTCCGGAACACCGCTCCCCAGTCTAGGGAAGGTCGCCGCAGGCGCGCGGGAGGGAGCAGCGGCGGAGGAACGCGGCGGCGCCCTCCCGCGCCGCCCGCGACGTGAGGACGTCGACGTGGTCGCGCTCCGGCACCACGAGCAGCTCGGTGGAGGCCCGCCCCGGGGCACGGAGCCGGGCCATCGCCGCCGGGTCCGCCCAGGGGTCACGGCCGCCGGCGAACAGCAGCAGGGGCTGGGCGGGCACCCCGGCCGCCGGGGCGAAGGGCTCGGCCCCGGTCTGCCGCGCGAACGCGGACCAGCGCTCGGCGCGCCCGCGGTCGCCCGCGTCGCCGGTCGCGGCGAGGGCGGCCGCGAGCTCGCGCGCGGACGGGTCCACCGCGCCGTCGTGGGCGAGGGCGCGCCCGAGCTCCGGGAGCCGGTCCACCGGGCCGAGACCGCCCAGCACCAGGGCGCCGATCCCCGGGCTGCGGGCGGCCGCCGACCACGCCAGCTGGGCACCCAGGGAGTAGCCCACCAGGGGCACGGGGCGGGCGGCGTCCAGCCCGCGGACGAGCTCGCCGATCCGGTCGACGAGCCCGGTGCGCGTGGTGCCCGGCGGCGCGGGCAGGGCGTTCCGCCCGTGTCCGGGCAGGTCAACCCCGAGGGCACGGAAGCCCGCGCGCCCGAGGGCGCGCACCCAGCCGGTGCGCACCCATCCCGAGCACGCCGAGGCGGCGAGCCCGTGGATCAGCACCACGGGCTCGCCGCCGGGGTCCCCGCCGAGCTCCAGGAGCTCCATGGAGCCGGTCGCCCGGATCCGGAGACGGTCCTCAGCTCCTGCCGGAGGCCGTGCGGGAGTCCCGGTCCGCGTCCTGGCCGGAGCTCTCGTCGGAGCTCTTGTCGGAGCTCTTGTCGGAGTCGCCGGAGGAGTAGTCGAGGTGCTCGTGCTCCAGGCGCAGCTTGCGGCCCTGGTCGACGAGCTTCTCCTCCTTCTTCTCCTTCTTGTCGACCTGCCGGGTGTCGCGCGGCGGGAGCTGGATGGTCTCCTCGGCCTTGATCCCGCCCTGCAGCTGGCGGCCGCGCTCGACCTCGGCGTCGATCTCCGCGCCCAGCAGGAGCACGTTGTTGATGATCCACAGGCCGAGCAGCAGGATGATGACGGAGCCGATGATGCCGTAGGTCGCGTTGTAGGTGGCGAAGTTGATCACGTACCAGGTGAACGCCGCGGCCGCCAGGGCCGCCACCAGCAGCGCGACGATCGAGCCCATGCTGATCCAGCGGAACTTCGGCTGCTGCACGTTGGGGGTGAAGTAGTAGAGCACCGCGATGAGCACGATCGCGAAGGCCACGACGACCGGCCACTTGGCGATGTTCCACACCGTCACGGCCGTGCTGCCGAGGCCCACGAGGTCGCCCACCCACTGGGCGATGCCGCCGGACAGCAGCACCATGAGCATGATCAGGACCACGATGAGGACCAGCATCAGCGTCACGAGGATGTTCATCGGCCGGAGCTTCCAGACGGGCCGGCCCTCCTCGACCTCGTAGATGCGGTTCATGGCGCGGCCGAAGGCCCCCGTGTAGCCGGAGGCGGTCCACAGGGCGCCGAGCAGACCGGTGAACAGTGCGAGCCCGGCGCCCGTGCTGGTGGTGAGGTTGTTGATGGGGCCCTCGAGCAGGGTCACGAGCTCGGCCGGTGCGTACTGACCGAGGAAGTCCGTGATCGCCCGGGTGGTGGCCTCTCCCTGGCCGAACACGCCGAGCAGGGAGACGATGGCCAGCAGCGCCGGGAAGAGGGAGAGCACCGCGAAGTACGTCAGCGACGCGGCGAGGTCGGTGCAGTCGTCCTTGGAGAACTCGGAGGCCGCGCGCTTGAAGACGTAGCCCCACGAGGGCTTGCTGATCTCGGTGGGGCTGTCCGGCTTGCGGGAGTCCTCGGGCTCCGGGGCGGTGCGCTCCTTGGAGCGGCTGTCCTGGGTGGTGTCCTGGGCCATGCTGCGTCCTTCGCGGTCGGCCGCCGGGTGCGGTGCGCGGACCCCGGCCGGCGGCGGCGTGTGGGGGATGTCTCGTGCATCAGTGTACTGACGATCATGCCGGTGGGCGACAATGGACGAGGTGGGCCGCCGGTCCGCCGCACAGTCCAGCACACCAGGAGGCCCTCCGTGCCCACCACCCGGCGCACCGTCTCGGCGGAGGTCGCCTTCGCGGCAGAGACCGACCACCTGGCGGTGCTCTCCGTCGCGGCCGCCCGCGCCGGCGGCGGCCGTCCCGCCGAGCGGCTGAGCCTGCGCGTCGACGGGGTCGAGGCCGAGCTGGAGGAGGCGGAGGACCTGCACGGCACCCGGCTGCACCTGGCCCGGGTGCCGGGCGGCACGCAGTGCACGGTGTCCTACGCCCTGGAGCTGGACGGCGGCGCGGGCTCCCCGCCGCCGGCGGAGAGCGTGGACTTCGTCCGCTACACCCGCCCGAGCCGGTTCTGCCCGTTCGACGAGATGGCCGGCACCGCGGACGCCCTCTTCCCCGGGGCCCGGGGCGGCGGCTACGGGACGCTCCAGCGGGTGCGGGACTGGGTGCACGAGCACCTGGACTACGTGGCCGGGTCCTCGACGGCCACCGACACCGCCGTGCACACCTTCCTCACCCGGCGGGGCGTCTGCCGGGACTACGCGCACCTGCTCATCACCCTGCTCCGGGGTCTCGGGGTCCCGGCGCGGCTCGTGTCGGTCTACGCGCCGGGGCTGTCCCCCATGGACTTCCACGCGGTGGTCGAGGCGTGGCACGACGGGACCTGGTACGTCCTCGACGCCACGGGCCTCGCGCCGCGCACGGAGTTCGTGCGCATCGCCACGGGCGCGGACGCGTCCGAGACGGCGTTCCTGACCACCCTCGGGGGCGAGATCACCCTGGGGGAGATGCGGGTGTCCGCGGAGTCCTCCGCGCCCGGGACCGAGGACCCGGAGGCCAGGGTCGTGCTCCCGCTGCCGGGCGGCCGAGGGCCCGGCGTCACAGGTCGTTGACGGCGTCCCGCAGGCGGTCGGCGAGACGGGTGAGGATGCGCAGCTCCTCCGGGTCCAGGCCCGCGGACATCAGCTCGTGCACGTGCACCCGGAACTGCTCGGCGATCTGCACCTGCATCTGCCGGCCCCGGTCGGTCAGCCGGATGCGCAGCCCCCGCAGGTCCTGCGGGTCCTGCCAGCGGTGCACCAGCCCCTTGAGCTCGAGGCGCTCGAGCATCCGGCTGAGGCTGGACTGGGTGAGCAGCACGTACTCGTTGAGCTCGTTGAGGCGCATGCCGGCCTCGTCGGAGCGGGAGAGGTTGAACAGGACGTCGTACTCGCGGGCGGACAGCTCCGCGAACTCGGGTTGGCGCTGGAGGCGCCGCATGACCGTCACCTGGGCCCTGAAGAGGGCCTCCCAGGCGTCGGCGCTGTTCTGCACACGATCTGTTTCTCTGCGGGGCACACGTTAATGCTACGACCCGGTTACATCGGCGTCCGGCGCCCCGGTGTCCCCCCTTTCGGGGGACGCTGCGCCGGTCTGCCGGGGGCGCCGGCCGCGGGAGGAGACCCATTGCCGGTGTGACCTGCGGGAATGATAGCGCGCGGCGCTCCCCTGCGCAGCCGGGGCCGAGGCGGCCGCAGGTATTTTCTATTGCAAACGTCCACGAAAGAGCGCACGGTGACCGGTGTCACGCTCCGCGCTGCGGACGAGCCGCTCCCGCCCCGGACCCGGTCAGCGCCGCGATCCGCTCCTCCCGGCGACGGTGCCTCGCCTCCTTGCGCGCCTCGACGAGCCGGTACAGCACCGGCACGAGCACCAGGGTCAGCAGGGTGGAGGAGATCAGCCCGCCGATCACCACCACGGCCAGCGGCTGGGAGATGAAGCTGCCCTGGCCCGTGATCCCCAGCGCCATGGGCGTCATCGCCAGGATGGTCGCCAGGGCCGTCATCACGATGGGGCGCAGCCGGCGGGTCGCCCCCTTCTCGATGGCCTCCTCGAGGACCATCCGGTGCCCGCCGCCCCGGTACTGGTTGATCAGGTCGATCAGCACCACCGCGTTGGTCACCACGATGCCCACGAGCATCAGCACCCCGACCAGCGACGCGAGGCCCAGCGGCACCCCGGAGGCCAGCAGCGCGAGGACCGCGCCCGTGGCGGCGAAGGGGATCGAGATCAGCAGGATCAGCGGCTGGACGAGCGACTTGAAGGTGGCCACCAGCACCACGTAGACGATCGCGATCGCGGCCAGCACGGCGAGCCCCAGCTGCCGGAACGTGGTCTCCTGCTCCGTGGCGGCCCCGCCCAGCTCGGCGGAGGCGCCCTGCGGCAGGTCGAGGTCCGCGAGCGCCTCCCGGACCTCGGCGCTGGTGGCGCCGAGGTCGTCGCCGGCGGGGGTGACGGCCACGGTGGCGGTGCGCTGGTCGTTGCTGGACGTGATGGTCTCGACCGTGAGCGCCTCCTCGACCTCGGCCAGCTCGTCGAGCCGGACGGACCCGCCCGCCGCCGGCACCGGCAGGGCCCGCAGCGCCCCGACGTCCTCGACGGCGCGGCCCTCGCCGATGGTCACGGCCACCGAGTCGGCGTCCAGGTCGATGGACCCGGCCGGGAGGGGGTTCACGGTGCCGGCGAGGGCCCCCGTGACCTGCTCCTCGCTCAGTCCGCGCGCGGCGGCGGCCGCCCGGTCGACGGTGACGACGACGGTGGGCTGGGTCGCGGCCAGGTTGCTCGTGACCTGCCCGGCGGAGCCGAGCTCGCGCATGGCCCGGACCACGGCCTCGTCGGCCTCCGCGAGCGTCGGCTGGTCCGTGCCGGTGACGGAGATCTCGACGTCGTTGCTGGTGAAGCCCTGGGCGCCCTGCACCGAGAACTCCCCGGCGCCGTCCAGCCGGTCCAGGCGCTCGCCGACGGTGCGGCGCAGCCGTTCCTGGTCCACCCCGGCGTCCGTCGTCACGGAGAACGTGGCGCTGTTGGTGCCGCTGCCGGGCAGGAACGCGGAGAAGCCGCTGCCGGGGCCCATGGTGACCTGCACGTCCTCGATGCCCTCGGTCCAGTCGAGCACCTCCTCGGTGCGGCTCGCCTGCTCGGAGGTCACCGCGAGCGCGGTGCCGGGCGGCAGGTCCTGCTCGATCGTCATGGTGTTCTGCCCCGTGTCCCCGAGCAGGTTGGTCGGCAGCACGGGCAGCAGGGCGGCCGTCCCGCCCAGGACCAGGACGCTCACCGCGAGGGTGGCCCACGGGTGGCGCTGCGTGCCGCGCAGGACCGGCAGGTAGCCCTGCGCCAGCCGCGTGGGCGCCCCGGCCGCGGTGCCGCTCGCGGTCGGGGCGGCCCAGGGGGCGGCGCGGTCCGCCGGCCGGCCGCGCCGGGCCAGCCGGGGGTCCCGCAGGAACCAGTACGCGAGGACGGGCACGATGGTCAGGGACACCACGAGCGAGGACAGCAGCGCGATGGTCGTGGTCAGCGCGAACGGGCGGAACAGCTCGCCGGTCACGTCGCCGACGAACGCGATGGGCACGAACACCGCCACCGTGATGAGGGTGGAGGCGGTGATCGCCCCCGCGACCTCGCGCACGGCGGTGAGGATGGCCCGGCGCTTCGCGTTCGCGGGGTCGGTGCGCAGGTCCACCGTCCCGTAGTGGCGCTTGATGTTCTCGATCACCACGATGGAGTCGTCCACGACCCGTCCCACGGACAGGGTGATCGCCGCCAGGGTCAGCAGGTTCAGCGAGTAGCCCAGGGCGTTGATCCCGATGAACGTGGCGAGCAGGGACAGGGGGATGGAGATCGCCGTGACCAGCGTGGAGCGCAGCGACGCGAGGAACACCAGGATGACGAGCACGGCGAACGCGAGCCCGAGCAGGCCCTCGACCGTGAGGTCCTCGATCGACTGCTCGATGTAGGGGGCCTGGTCGAAGACCGCGGTGATCTCGGCGCCGTTGCCGAGGTCCTCCTCGAGCTCCGGGATCATCTCCTCGACGGCCTGCGAGATCCCCACGGTGTCCCCGTCCGGGGTCTTGGTCACGGACAGGGCGAGGGTCGGCTCCCCGTTGGTGCGGGTGATCGAGGTCTGCTCCTGCTCGGTGAGCTCCACGGTGGCCACGGCGCCGACGGTGGTGGGCTCGGCGCCCTCGGGCGCGTCCTCCGGGAGGGGCAGCGGGACTCTCTCCACGGCCTCGAGGGAGTCGAGGGGGGAGCCGGCCTGGACGGGCAGGGTCGTGGCGCCGTCGTCCACGGTGCCCACGGGCACCAGGCCGCCGCTCTCCTCCAGGGCCGTGCGGATGTCGGCGGGCGTGGCGCCGGCCCGGGCGAGGTCCGCCCGGTCCGGCAGGATCGAGACCACCTGATCGGGGGCGCCGCTCACCTCGGCGGAGCGCACGCCCTCGATCTGCTGCAGGTCCGGGACCGTCAGCCGTTCCAGGTCGGCCGCGAGCGGGCTGAGCTCCTCGTCGGAGGAGACGGCCAGGAACACGATGGGGAAGTCCGCCACGGAGCCGGCGAACGCGGTGGGCTCGACGTCGTCGGGCAGCTGCGTGCGCACGTTGGAGATCGCCCGCTCCACCTGGTTCCGGGCCCGGTCCAGGTCGGTGCCGTACTCGAAGCCGAGCTGGATGTTGGAGAGCCCGCCGCGCGAGGTGGACGTCGAGCTCTCCAGGCCCTCCACGATGTTGAGCGCCCGCTCGAGGGGCCGGCCCACCTGCTCGTCGACGACCTCCGCGGACGCCCCGGGCATCGCCGAGACCACGCTGATGGCGGGGATCTCCAGGGACGGGATGAGCTCCTGCTTCATGGAGCGCATGCTGAGCACCCCGAAGAGGGCCACGAACAGCGTGATGAGCACGATCAGGGCTCGGTTGGCCATCGATGCGCGGGCGAGGAGAAACACTCGTGCTCCTAGAGGAGGGAAGGTCGAGGGCGTCCCGGCCGGGACCGGGGCGCACGGCCCCCAGGGTACCGCCGCCTACTGACAGGTCACCGGGGCACTGACAGGTCACCGGGGCTCCGGGGCCGGGCCGCCCGGGGCGCGGACGGCGACGGGGCCCGGACCGGCGACCGGTCCGGGCCCCGTCCCGCGGGCGCCCGGCCGGCCGGGGCCGTGCCGGGCGTCGCGGTGTCAGTTGATGCCGAGCACCTGAGCGGTGCGGCCCATGACCTCGTCCGCGAGCTGCGGGTTGTCGTTGAGCTTCACGCCGTAGGAGGGGATGAGCTCCTTGAGCCGCGGCTCCCACCCGGACATCCGCGCGGGGAAGGACTTCGCCAGGAGGTTGAGCATGATGGGCACCGCGGTCGAGGCGCCCGGGGAGGCGCCCAGCAGCCCGGCGATGGAGCCGTCCGCGGCGGCGATGAGCTCGGTGCCGAACTGCAGCACCCCGCCCTTGTGCTTGTCCCGCTTCATGACCTGCACGCGCTGCCCCGCCTCGACCAGCTCCCACTGCGAGCCGTCGGCGGTCGGGTAGAACTGCTGCAGCGCCTCGACCCGCTGGCCCTTGGTCTTGGCCAGCTCGCTCACCAGGTACTTCACCAGGTCCAGGTTGGCCAGGCCCGCGCGGGTCATCGGGTAGATGTTGTGCGGGCGCACGGACAGCGGCAGGTCGAGGAAGGAGCCCTGCTTCAGGAAGTTGGGCTTGAACCCGCCGTAGGGGCCGAACAGCAGCGCGCGCCGCCCGTGCTCGTAGCGGGTGTCCAGGTGCGGGACGGACATGGGCGGGGCGCCCACGGAGGCCTGGCCGTAGACCTTGGCGTTGTGCTGGGCGGCGACGTTCTCGTCGGAGTTGCGCAGCCACAGGCCGGAGACCGGGAACCCGCCGTAGCCCTTGGCCTCCCGGATGCCGGACTTCTGCAGCAGCGGCAGCGCGCCGCCCCCGGCCCCCACGAAGACGAACTTGGCGCGCACGAGCCGGTCGCCCTCGGTGTTGAGGCGGTTCTTGACCTTCGCGACCCAGGTGCCGTCGCCCTGGCGGTCGAGGTCCACGACCTGCTGGCCGTAGCGCACCTCTCCGCCCCGGGCCCGGAGGTGGGCGACCTGCTGCCGGGTCAGCTCCCCGAAGTCGACGTCGGTGCCCTCGGGGGACCAGGACGCCGCGACGCGCCCGGCGCCGCGGCCGTGCATGGTCAGCGGCGCCCACTCGGCGATCTTCTCGCGGTCCTCGGTGTACTCCATGCGCTCGAAGAGCTTGTTCGGCTGGAGCGCCTCCCAGCGGCGGCGCAGGTAGTCGCTGTGGGCGTCGCCGAAGACGAGGGACATGTGCGGCACCGGGTTGATGAAGGTGCCGGGCTCCTGGAGCTTGCCCTCGGCCACGAGGGAGGCCCAGAACTGGCGGGAGAGCTGGAACTGCTCGTTGATGCCGAGCGACTTCTCGGGGCTCACCGAGCCGTCGGCGGCCTGGGGGGCGTAGTTGAGCTCGCAGAGCGCGGAGTGGCCGGTGCCGGCGTTGTTCCAGACGTTGGAGCTCTCCGCGCCGACCTGGTCGAGGCGCTCCAGCATCGTGATGTCCCACTGCGGCTCGAGCTCCTTGAGGAACACGCCGAGGGTGGCGCTCATGATGCCTCCGCCGATCAGGAGGACGTCGGTCGATTCCGTTGTCTGAGGTGATGTCACAGTCGATGCTCCCGTTGAACGCCCGGCGCCGTGCCGGTGAATGGTCGGGATCAGACTATCGCCACGCCCGGACGAACCCCGAATGCGGCCGGGGTGCCGGGTCGCGAGCTCAGCCGGCGGTGTCGAGCCGGACCCGGTTGAAGGCCTCGTAGCCGGTCGAGCTCAGGGGGAAGGACGTCACGGAGTCGCCGACGGCGACCGCCGAGATGGGGTGGGCCAGCGGGACGGCGGGCAGCAGGCGGGAGATCCGGTTGTTGAGGGAGGAGTACGCGCTCGCCCGGTCCTCGCCGTCGGGCAGGGACGGCGCGCGGTTGACCGCGCGGAACAGGGACGCGGCGTCCACCCCGAACTCGCCGCGGGGAGCGCCGAACAGCGCGGCCATGAAGTAGTCCGGGTCGCGGTAGCCGCCGTTGAGCCCCAGCAGGTGCAGGGCGTGGTCGCCGTCCGGGTCCTGGACCTGCGCCACGTAGCCGTCCGACCACTCCACCGGGACTGGCTCGACCACGAACCCCGCCCGGACGAGCTGGGCCGCGATGTCGGCGTAGATCTTCTCGGGCTCCTGCATGTACGTGCGGGAGGTGTTGCGCGGATAGTAGAACCGCAGCGGCTCACCGGCGTAGGACGAGGCCTCCAGCAGCTCCTGCGCCCGCTGCGGGTTGTAGGACGGGACCTGGAGGTCGGTCCCGTCCATCGCGAAGCGGGCGGGCAGGAACTGGTCGGCCACCCGGGTGCCGTCGGGGTAGTGCTCGCGCACGATCGCACCGCGGTCCACGGCGGCGGCGATGGCGGCCCGCACGTCCGGGTCGTCCAGGGGCGCCACGTCCTGGTTGATGCCGAGGTAGGACACCGAGTACGGGTCGCGCTGGAGCACCTGCACGCCCTCGCGGGCGAGCGGGGCGAAGGAGTCCAGGCCCACCTGGTCGTAGCCGTCCACCTGGCCCAGGCGCAGCGCCACGTAGCGCAGCTCGGGCTCGGGGATCGTGCGGAACTCGAGCCGGCCGATGTCCCCGAGCCGGCCCCAGTAGTCGGGGTTCGCGCTGAGCACCACGTTGGTCCCGTCCCCCGACTCGTACCGGAACGGGCCGGTGCCCACGGGGTGGGTCTCGTGCGTGCCGGCCGCCAGGGCCGCAGGGGACGCGATCCCGAACGCCGGCTGCGTCAGCGCCCGGAGCAGGGGGGTGTGCGGCGCCGTCAGCGAGAGCTCCACCGAGGAGGCCGAGGTCGCCGCGCACCCCGCGTAGCGGGACGGGGTCCCGGGGGCCGCGGTGCGGAAGACGGTGGCGAACGGGGTCCGCGCCCCGTCGGCGGCGAGGGCCTCCCAGCGCTCGAAGTTCGCGCACACCGCCTCCGCGTCGAGCTCGGTGCCGTCGTGGAAGCGGACGTCCTCGCGGAGGGCGAAGGTGTAGGAGAGCCCGTCCTCGGCGCGCTTCCACGACCTGGCGAGGGCCGGCACCGCCTCTCCCGTGGAGGGGTCGGCGGAGACGAGCCCCTCCAGCATCTGGGCCCCGATCCGGGAGGTCTCCAGGATGTTGACCGTGGCCGGGTCCAGGGTGGGCGCGGCGGCGGCGTTGGCGAAGACGAACTCCGCGCTCGGCACGGGGCGGGAGGCGGCCGGGGCGCCGGGTGCGCCGCCGTCCCCCGGAGCGCACCCCCCGACGGCGAGGAGCCCCGCGACGAGCGCGAGCGCTGCCGCGGTGCGGGGGGTTCGCCTGGGCGCCATGGGTCCTTCGCTGCCTCGCGGGTTCGGTCGTGGATGTCGTCGTGGATGTCGTCGTGGGCCGGTTCCGGGCGGGGCCCGGGGACCGTCGGGTGCGCGAGGCGGGACTCGAACCCGCACGCCGGTCAGGGCACAGGAACCTAAATCCTGCGTGTCTGCCAGTTCCACCACTCGCGCCGAGGGGCCCGTCCGGGCCCCTCGGCCATCCTAGCCTCAGCCCGCCAGGCCGAGGTCGCGGCGCAGCTTCGCCACGTGGCCCGTGGCGCGCACGTTGTACTGCGCGAGCTCCACGTCGCCGTCGGGGCCGACCACCACGGTGGAGCGGATCAGGCCCTCGTAGGTCTTCCCGTAGTTCTTCTTCTCGCCCCAGGCCCCGTAGGCCTCGGCGACCCGGTGGTCGGCGTCGGAGAGCAGGGGGAAGGGGAGGGACTCCTTCTCGGCGAACCGCGCCAGGGCCTCCGGCCCGTCGGGGGAGATGCCGAGCACGGTGAACCCGTCCACGGCGAAGCGCTCCAGGCTGTCCCGGAAGTCGCACGCCTGCGTGGTGCAGCCGGGGGTGGACGCCTTCGGGTAGAAGTAGACGACCACGCGCCGCCCGCGGTGGTCGGCGAGCGAGACGGTCCGGCCGTCGGCGTCGGGCAGGGCGAAGTCGGGGGCCTTCCGGCCCGGTTCGAGGCGTGCTGCCATGGGGGTGCTCCTCCGTCGTGTCGGTGCTGTGGTGCCGGCCGCGGCGCGGGTGCCGCGGGACGGCCGCGGACCACGAACACTACCGTCGCCCGCGCCGGGATCCCGCGCTCCGCCGGAGCCCGTTCCGGCCCCCGCGCGTTCACGCGCAGAGAAATGCTCATAAGTTTGCTTAGCATGGTGCTGTATTCGGGGTTCCGGGTCGGTAGACTGCTTTGCATGCCTTTCACCACTCAATGGCCGACCAACCGATTGCTCTCGACCGCGGCCCGGCTCGTGGAGCACGCGTGGAACGAGCGCCTGGCCACGCTCGGTGTGACCCACGCGGGCGTCATGGCCCTGGACGTGCTGAAGACGGCGGGGAGCATGACCCAGGCCCAGCTGGCGCACCGGGTCCGGGTGCAGGCCCAGACCATGGGCAAGACGCTGCACCGGCTCGAGCTGCACGGCCACGTCACCCGGTCCAAGAACGTCCGGGACCGCCGCAGCCACCTCGTCTCGATCACCCCGGAGGGCAAGCGCATCCTCGAGGCCGCCACCCAGCTCGAGGACGAGCTGGTGGACCACGGGCTGCTCACGGACGAGAACCTGCGCCGCACCCTGGCCGACATCATCACCACGCTCGGCGGCGCCCGCTGGAAGCTGCGGGTCCAGCCGGACGGGACGGTCACCGACGCCGGTTCCGCCGACGCGACCACTCCCGAGGAGTCGCGCGAGATCGCCGAGGCCGGCAGCCAGGAGGACGCCGTTCCCTGATCCGGCCGCACCACGGTCCCCGGGGCGGGGCCGGATCGCCGGCGGGGCCCATGGTCCCCGGCGAGAGCGCGCGCGGGGCCACGAGGTGGTGACCCCCGCGGGGAGCACCGGGGCACGTCGAGGACCCCGGTTTTTTCGTGCCCGTCGCCCGTGCCGCGGGCAGGGCGGGCGGCTCGCGGGACGCCGGGCGGTGAAGGGCGTGGCCCGGCGCAGCGGCCCACCTCCGGGGGAGGGGCGGGCCACCGGCCGGGGACGACGAAGGGCCCCACCGCGCTGCTGCGCGGTGGGGCCCTTCCATGGTGCGCCCCCTCGGACTCGAACCGAGAACCCATTGATTAAGAGTCAATTGCTCTGCCAATTGAGCTAGAGGCGCTGGTGGTGCGGCAAGAACAGTAGCACGTCCGCGGCCCGGGGGCCGAATCGCGCCGGTCGGCGTCCGCCATGTCCCGTCTCGCAACGAGAGAAGACTCTACCACCTCGGACCGGCTTGTCCATTCCGCGGGTCCTGCCCGTGCGACGGCCCCGGCGGCCGCCGCGTCTACCATGGCCGTCATGGCCTCCGCACCGACGTCCGCGCCGTCCACCCCGTCCGTCCCGCTCTCCGCGCTGCGCGTGGTCTCCCTCCCCGAGCAGGAGCTCGTGGACCACCTGAGCGCCCGTGTGCCGGGCTTCCGCTGCGTCCTCTGGGACATGGCCGGCGACCCGGTCGGGGCCCGCGCCGACGAGATCGACGTGGCGGTGGCCCCCGTCGCCGGTCCCTGGATCGAGGCCCTCCCGGCCGCGACGCGCCTGCGCCTCGTGCAGCTGCAGACCACAGGCTTCGACGGCGTGCCGGAGGCCGTCGGCCCCGGCCTCGCGATCTCGAGCGCGGGCTGGGTGCACGCGGCCGGCACCGCCGAGCTGGCCCTGGGCCTGATCCTCGCCGCCCAGCGTGAGCTCGACCGCGCCGTGCTGCAGCAGCACGACGGCGTCTGGCGCCGCTTCGCGACCCGCAGCCTGGCCGACAGCCGCGTCCTGGTGCTGGGCGTGGGCGAGATCGGCTCCGCCGTGGTCGACCGGCTGCTCCCCTTCGAGGTCGAGGTGACGCGCGTGGCCTCCCGGGCCCGCACCGACGAGCGCGGCCCCGTGCACGGGGCCGACGAGCTGCCCGGGCTGCTGCCGGACACGGACGTGCTCGTGCTGGCCCTGCCCGCGAGCCCGGCGACGGACGGGCTCGTCGACGCCCGCGTGCTGTCCCTGCTCCCCGACGACGCCCTGGTGGTCAACGTGGGCCGCGGCCGCGTGGTGGACACCCCCGCGCTCACCGAGGAGGTGGTGTCCGGGCGGCTCCGCTGCGCGCTGGACGTCGTCGAGCCCGAGCCCCTCCCCGGCGACCACCCGCTGTTCCGCGCCCCCGGGGCCGTCCTCACCCCGCACACCGGTGGTTCCTGCACCTCGTACCGCCCTCGCGTGCGGCGGCTGCTGCGGACCCAGCTCGAGCGGATCGCCGCGGGGGAGCGGCCCCTCTTCCTGCAGCAGGAGGGCCGGCTCGACGTCCCGGCGCCCGGGAACCGGTAGCCCGGACGTGCCGTGTCTCACATCGTGGGACACGGAGTCCGAAGATTGACACACTCGGGCGGGCGGCAGAGCATGGGAGCATGCAACTCAGCCACGGTGTCGTCCAGCTCACGGTACGCGTCCTCGTCGGACGCGGGGCCTGAGCCGACGACCGGTCGAGCGCACGGGCCCTGTCGCACCTCCCGGTGCCGCGAGGGCCCTTTTTCTTGCCCGGCGCCCACGGCGGAGCGACGTCCCCGCCGGAACAGAACCACCCAGACCAGAAGGACTGCTGACATGAGCAAGGGACAGCCGATCAGCCCAGCGCTGATGGCCACCAAGCGCGCGGAGACCGCCGCCGACCACCGGCCCCCCGGGGCCCCGGAGAAGTCCGTCCCCGCGGTCCCGTCCGTCATGGGCCCCAGCAACACGGTGGCTCCCACGGAGATGACCGGCTCCCAGGCCGTGATCCGGGCGCTCGAGGAGCTCGGCGTGACCGACGTCTTCGGCCTGCCCGGCGGCGCCATCCTGCCCACCTACGACCCGCTCATGGACACGGACAGGATCAACCACATCCTGGTCCGCCACGAGCAGGGCGCCGGGCACGCCGCCGAGGGCTACGCCCTCGCCTCGGGCCGCGTGGGCGTGTGCATCGCGACGTCCGGGCCCGGCGCCACGAATCTCGTCACCGCCCTCGCGGATGCGCACATGGACTCGATCCCCATGGTCGCGATCACCGGGCAGGTCTCGTCCAAGGTGATCGGCTCCGACGCCTTCCAGGAGGCGGACATCGTCGGGATGACGATGCCGGTGACCAAGCACTCCTACCTGGTGACCCACGCCGAGGACATCCCCCGCGTGCTCGCCGAGGCCTTCCACCTGGCCTCGACCGGCCGCCCCGGCCCGGTGCTGGTGGACATCGCCAAGGACGCGCAGCAGGACACCATGACGTTCTCCTGGCCGCCCCGGATGGACCTGCCCGGCTACCGGCCCGTGACCCGCGGGCACGCGAAGCAGATCCGGGAGGCCGCGAAGCTCATCGCGGCCGCCCAGCGGCCCGTGCTGTACGTGGGCGGCGGGACGATGCGCGCCGACGCGGCCGCCGAGCTCATGGAGCTGGCCGAGCTGACCGGCGCGCCCGTGGTGACCACGCTGACGGCACGGGGCGTGTTCCCGGACTCCCACGAGCAGAACCTCGGGATGCCCGGCATGCACGGCACCGTCCCGGCCGTGTACTCGATGCAGCAGGCCGACCTGCTCGTGACCCTCGGCGCGCGCTTCGACGACCGCGTCACCGGCCACCTGGAGACCTTCGCGCCCACGGCCAAGATCATCCACGCGGACATCGACCCCGCCGAGATCTCCAAGAACCGCACCGCCGACGTCCCGATCGTGGGCGACGTCAAGGAGATCCTGCCGGACCTCGTGGTCGCCGTGCGCCAGGAGTTCGAGCGCAGCGGCAGCCCCGACCTCTCCGCGTGGTGGACCGCGCTGAGCAGCCTGCAGGCGACCTATCCGCTGGGCTACCCCAAGCCGGCCGACGGCCTGGGCTCGCCGCAGCACGTGATCGAGCGGATCTCCGCCCTGACCGGGCCCGAGGCCGTCTACGTCTCCGGCGTGGGCCAGCACCAGATGTGGAGCTCGCACTTCGTGCAGTACGAGCGCCCCCGCCAGTGGCTGAACTCCGCCGGGCTGGGGACCATGGGCTTCGCCGTGCCGGCCGCGATGGGCGCCAAGGTCTCCCAGCCCGACCGCGTGGTCTGGGCGATCGACGGCGACGGCTGCTTCCAGATGACCAACCAGGAGCTCGCCACCTGCACGATCAACAAGATCCCGATCAAGGTGGCGGTCATCAACAACTCCTCGCTGGGCATGGTGCGCCAGTGGCAGACGCTGTTCTACGACGGCCGGTACTCCAACACCGACCTGAACACCGGCCACGACAGCATCATGGTGCCGGACTTCGTCAAGCTCGCCGACGCCTACGGGTGCGCCGCCCTGCGCTGCACCCGCGACGAGGACGTCGACGACGTCATCCGGCAGGCCCTCGAGATCAACGACCGCCCCGTGGTGATCGACTTCGTGGTCTCCGCGGACGCGATGGTGTGGCCGATGGTGCCCTCCGGCGTGTCCAACGACCAGATCCAGATCGCCCGCAACATGACCCCCGACTGGGACGAGGAGGACTGACCATGAGCCGACACACCCTCTCCGTGCTGGTCGAGGACAAGCCGGGCGTGCTGACCCGGGTGGCCGGACTGTTCGCGCGCCGCGCCTTCAACATCGACTCGCTCGCCGTGGGACCCACGGAGCTCGACGGCGTCTCCCGCATCACCGTGGTGGTGGACGCCGAGGGCGAGCTGCTCGAACAGGTCACCAAGCAGTTGAACAAGCTCATCAACGTCATCAAGATCGTCGAGCTGACCCCCGAGTCGTCGGTGCAGCGCGACCACATCATGGTCAAGGTCCGCGCCGACGCCGCAACCCGTCTGCAGGTCACCCAAGCCGCGGACCTGTTCCGGGCCACCGTTGTCGACGTCTCCACCGAGTCGCTCGTCATCGAGGCCACCGGCGCCCCGGAGAAGCTCCGGGCGCTGCTGGACATCCTGGAGCCGTTCGGCGTCCGGGAGATCGTCCGGGCCGGTACGCTGGCCCTCGGACGTGGTCCCAAGTCGATGAGCGACCGCGCCCTGCGCCACTGACGCCCCCGGGCGGCGGTGGACGCGGGCGCCCGACCCACAGACACCCCAACCACCTCGCGGCGGCGCAGCCGCCGCGCCCACCCATGCTTCAAGGAGACAATCCCATGGCAGAGATCTTCTACGACGACGACGCCGACCTCTCGATCATCCAGGACCGCTCCGTGGCCGTCATCGGCTACGGCTCCCAGGGCCACGCCCACGCGCTGAACCTGCGCGACTCCGGCGTGGACGTGCGCATCGGCCTCGCCGAGGGCTCGCGGTCCCGGGCCAAGGCCGAGGCCGAGGGCCTGCGGGTGCTCACCGTCGCGGACGCCGTCAAGGAAGCCGACGTCATCATGATCCTGACCCCCGACCAGGTCCAGCGCCACGTCTACGCCGAGTCCATCGCCCCGAACCTGGAGCAGGGCGACGCCCTGTTCTTCGCCCACGGCTTCAACATCCGCTTCGGCTACATCGAGGCCCCGGAGGGCGTCGACGTGGTCATGGTCGCCCCGAAGGGCCCGGGCCACACCGTGCGCCGCGAGTTCGAGGCCGGCCGTGCCGTGCCCGCCCTCGTGGCCGTGGAGAAGGACGCCTCCGGCAAGGCCCTCGAGCTGGGCCTGTCTTACGCCAAGGGCATCGGCGGCACCCGTGCGGGCGTCATCAAGACGACGTTCACCGAGGAGACCGAGTCGGACCTGTTCGGCGAGCAGGCGGTCCTGTGCGGCGGCATGTCGCACCTGGTCCAGTACGGCTTCGAGACGCTGACCGAGGCCGGCTACCAGCCCGAGATCGCCTACTTCGAGGTGCTGCACGAGCTCAAGCTCATCGTGGACCTCATGGTCGAGGGCGGCATCGCCAAGCAGCGCTGGTCCATCTCGGACACCGCCGAGTACGGCGACTACGTCTCCGGCCCCCGGGTGATCAGCCCCGCGGTCAAGGAGAACATGAAGGCCGTGCTGGCCGACATCCAGGACGGCACCTTCGCCAAGCGCTTCATCGAGGACCAGGACAACGGGGGCGCCGAGTTCAAGAAGCTGCGCGAGAAGGAGGAGTCCCACCCGATCGAGGTCACCGGCCGGGAGCTGCGCAAGCTCTTCGCGTGGACCTCCCCGGACGCCGACTACGTCGAGGGCACCGCCGCCCGCTGATCCGCGCCCGCCCCGCCGCCGCGAGCGGTGCCGGGACACCGGCCGAGGGGCCGCGACCGCACGGAATGCGCCGAGCACTCCGTGCGGACGCGGCCCCTCGCCGCGTCCGGGCCCTGCCCCGAGGGCGGAAGCGGCCGCCGCGCGCCCCGGGCGGTGACCGGGCTCAGCCCTGCCGCACGACCGGCACGCCCTCGGAGGGCTGGACGACGACGAAGCCCGGGCCGGAGAAGGCGAGCTGGAACGACTCGCCGGAGCCCCCGCGCAGCAGCGAGCCCATCGACAGGTCGTTCTGGATCCCGGGCACGAGGTTCGCCGACCACGCCACCGCGGCCTGCGGGTCCACGAACGTGGGCTGCCCGGAGCAGTCGAGGATCATGGGCGGGCCGTCCGAGCACAGGGCGAGCACGCCGTGGCCGGAGAGCTCCAGGTTGAACAGCCCGCCGGCCATCAGCCCCGCCCCGCCCACCCGCCGGATGTCCCAGGCCAGGGTGTCGTCGAAGGCCAGCAGGGACGCACTGCCGACACTGATGGCCTCGCCCTCGAGCAGGACGGTGAACACGTGGCGCGCCTGCCGGGCGAAGAACACCTCGCCCTCGCCCGAGACCCGCATCATGGGGGCGTCCTCGCTGGTCAGCACCTTCTTCATGAGCTTGCCGATGGAGCCGGCGCCCTCGTGCCGGAAGCTCATCCGGCCCTGGTAGGCGACCATGGCGCCCTTGGTGGCGACGACGTCGGGGCCCAGGCCCACGCGCAGCATCCGGTCGGACTGCCGTGTCCAGCGCTCCCGGCTCTGCTGCTCGAAGTGGTCCTGGGCGAAGAGCTCGCTGCGCACGGTGGCCTCCCGGGGTGCTCGGTGCTCGCTGTCCCCACCATCGTGGCACCGGCGGCCCGGGCCCGCACCCTCCCGGAGGTCGGTAGAGTGGAGGCCGTGACTTCCTCCCACCGCACCCCGTACTACATCACCACGGCCATCGCGTACCCCAACGGCACCCCGCACATCGGGCACGCCTACGAGGTCATCGCGACCGACGTCATGGCCCGGTTCAAGCGGCTGGACGGCTACGACGTCCGCTTCCTGACCGGCACCGACGAGCACGGCCAGAAGATGCAGCAGACCGCGGAGAAGGAGGGCCTCACGGCCCGGGAGCTCGCGGACCGCAACTCGGCGCGCTTCCGGGAGATGGACGACGCCCTGAACATCTCCTACGACCGCTTCATCCGCACCACGGACGCCGACCACTACGCGGCGTCGGCGGCCATCTGGCGGCGGATGGAGGAGGCGGGGGACATCTACCTCGGCAAGTACGCCGGCTGGTACTCCGTGCGCGACGAGGCGTTCTACGGCGAGGACGAGACCGAGGTCCGGGAGGACGGGGTGCGGTGCTCGACGGGCACCGGCACGGAGGTCACCTGGACCGAGGAGGAGTCCTACTTCTTCCGCCTCTCCGCCTACCAGGACCGGCTGCTGGCCCTCTACGAGCAGGAGGGCTTCGTCTTCCCCGAGACCCGCCGCAACGAGGTCGCCTCGTTCGTGCGCTCGGGGCTGGAGGACCTCTCGATCTCCCGCACCACCTTCGACTGGGGCGTGCCCGTGCCCGGCGACCCGGACCACGTCATGTACGTGTGGGTGGACGCCCTCACCAACTACCTCACCGGGGTGGGCTTCCCGGAGACCGACGCCGAGACGTTCCGGCGGTACTGGCCGGCCGACGCCCACGTGATCGGCAAGGACATCGCCCGCTTCCACGCCGTGTACTGGCCGGCGTTCCTGATGTCCGCCGGACTGCCGCTGCCCCGGCGCGTCTTCGCCCACGGCTTCCTCTTCAACCAGGGCGAGAAGATGTCCAAGTCCGTGGGCAACGTCATCGACCCGCACGCCCTCGTGGCCGAGTACGGCCTCGACCCGCTGCGCTTCTTCCTGCTGCGCGAGGTGCCGTTCGGCCAGGACGGCAGCTACTCGCACGACGGGATCAAGAGCCGGATCAACTCCGACCTCGCCAACGACCTCGGCAACCTCGCCCAGCGCTCGCTGTCGATGGTCGCCAAGAACTGCGAGGGCCGGGTCCCCGTGCCGGGGGAGCTCACCCCCGAGGACCACGCCATGCTCGCCGCCGCGGCCGGGCTCTACGCGCCGGTGCGCGCCGAGTTCGACGAGCAGCAGTTCCACCGGGCGCTCGAGCGGATCTGGCGGGTGGTCGCCGAGGCCAACCGGTACTTCACGGCCATGGAGCCCTGGAAGCTGCGCAAGACCGACGCCGAGCGGATGGCCACCGTGCTGTGGGTGACGCTCGAGGTGGTGCGCGTGGTCGGCGTCCTCGTGCAGCCCGTGATGCCGGACGCCGCCGCCCGGCTGCTCGACGTGCTCGGCCAGGAGGAGGGCGAGGCCCGCCTGTTCACCGCCCTGGGCACGCCCCTGGCCGCCGGCACGGAGCTGCCCCGGCCCGTCCCGGTGTTCCCGCGCTACGAGGAGCCCGCGGCGCTGCAGGCCTGAGCCGGCCCGTCCGTCCACCATGTGAGACGTCCGTCCACTCCGTGGTCGGACGGGTCGTCGTGCTCCTATCCTGGGGCCATGAGCCAGCCGACGCCCGCAGCAGCCCCCGCCCACCTGAAGATCGCCCTCGTGCCCGGTGACGGCATCGGCCCCGAGGTCGTGGCCGAGGCGGAGAAGGTCCTCGACGCCGTCACCGCCGCGGCCGGCGTCACCGTGGAGAAGCGGGAGTTCGGTCTCGGCGCCCAGCACTGGCTGGAGACGGGGGAGACCCTCACCGGCCGGACGCTGGCCGAGCTGCGGGCCTACGACGCCATCCTGTTCGGCGCCGTCGGCGCCGCCCCCGGCGACCGACGGGTCCCGTCCGGGATCATCGAGCGCGACGTGCTGCTGAGGATGCGCTTCAGCCTCGACCACTTCGTCAACCTCCGCCCGTCCAAGCTCTTCCCGGGCACCACCAGCCCGCTCTCCGACCCGGGGGACATCGACTTCGTGGTGGTGCGCGAGGGCACCGAGGGCCCCTACGCGGGCAACGGCGGGGTGCTGCGGGGCGGCACCGACGCCGAGATCGCCACGGAGGTCTCGCTCAACACCGCGTACGGCGTCCGCCGGCTGGTGCGCTACGCCTTCGAGCTCGCCGCCGCCCGCGAGCGCAAGCGGCTGACCCTCGTGCACAAGCACAACGTGCTCGTCCACGCGGGCCGGCTCTACGCCCGCCTCGTCGAGGAGATCGGCGCCGAGTTCCCCGACGTCGCCGTCGACTACCTGCACGTGGACGCGGCCACGATCTTCCTCACGACCGACCCGGCACGCTTCGACGTCATCGTCACCGACAACCTCTTCGGGGACATCCTCACCGACCTCGCCGGGGCGGTGACGGGCGGCATCGGCCTGGCCCCGGCCGGCAACATCAACGCGGACCGCACCGCGCCCTCGATGTTCGAGCCCGTCCACGGCTCCGCCCCGGACATCGCGGGACAGCAGAGGGCGAACCCCGTGGCGGCGATCCTCGCGACCGCCATGATGCTGGAGCACCTCGGCCACCCCGGACCGGCCGCCCGGATCGAGACCGCGGTCGAGCAGGACCTCGCCGCGCACGGCAACGAGACCCGCACCACCGCCCAGGTGGGGGACGGCGTGCTCGACGCCCTCGCCTGAGCGGGCCCGCCCGTCCTCCGGGGATAGGCTGGGGCACGGAAACAACAGCTGAGCCCCGCGTGCCGGTCGCCACGGGGTCGACCTCGCAGGGAGACGCAGTGACCACACAGCCCACCACCTTCGCCCACCGCCTCAGCCAGGACCCGGTCCCGGAGGAGGTGCGGGCCGCCATCCTCGCCGATCCGGGCTTCGGCACGAACTTCACCGACCACATGGTGAAGATCGACTGGTTCGGGGACGTCGAGAAGGGCACGGGGCGCTGGAGCGACCCCAGGATCGAGCCGTACGGACCGCTGGTGCTCGACCCCGCCGCGGCCGTGCTGCACTACGGCCAGGAGATCTTCGAGGGGCTCAAGGCCTACCGGCACGCGGACGGCTCCGTGTGGACGTTCCGGGCCGACGCCAACGCCGCCCGGCTGAACCGGTCCGCCCGCCGGCTGGCGCTGCCGGAGCTGCCGGAGCAGATGTTCCTGGACTCGCTGCGGGAGCTCGTCTCGGTGGACGAGCAGTGGGTCCCGGACGGGGACGGCGAGTCCCTGTACCTGCGCCCGTTCATGATCGCCACGGAGGCGTTCCTGGGGGTGCGCCCGTCCCGGCAGGTGCTGTACTCGGTGATCGCCTCCCCGGCGGGGAACTACTTCGGCGGTCCGGTCAAGCCCGTGGACATCTGGCTCTCCCGGGACTACGCCCGGGCCGGGCGCGGCGGCACGGGGGCGGCCAAGTGCGGCGGCAACTACGCGGCCTCCCTGGTGGCCCAGATGGAGGGCGACGCCCACGGGTGCCAGCAGGTCATGTTCCTGGACCGCGACCGCGGGGACGCGGTCGAGGAGCTGGGCGGCATGAACGTGTTCTTCGTCTACGAGGACGGCCGCCTGGTGACGCCCGAGCTCACCGGCACGATCCTCGAGGGCGTCACGCGCCGCTCGATCATCCAGCTCGCGGAGGACCGCGGGATGCGCGTCGAGGAGCGCCGCTTCACCCTGGACGAGTGGCGCGAGGGCTGGCAGGCCGGGACCATCACCGAGGCGTTCGCGTGCGGGACCGCGGCCGTGATCACGCCCATCGGCAGGCTCCTCTCGGCCGAGGAGACCATCGGCGACGAGGGGGCCCGGCCCGGCGAGGTCACCATGGACATCCGCCGGCAGCTGCTGGAGATCCAGACGGGCCGCGCGGAGGACCCGCACGGCTGGCTGACCCGCCTGGTCTGAGCCCCCGCGGCCCCCGGCGCCGGCGCCGGGGGCCGCGCGCCCGCCCGCAGGCCGTGGGATAGCCTGGTCCCATGCGAATTGCCAGGTTCACGGTCGACAACGAGATCCACTTCGGCGCGGTGCAGGGCGCCGCCGGCGAGGAGACGGTCACCGTCCTCGCGGGCGACCCCTTCTACACCGGGATCAATCCCACCCAGCAGCGCCACGACATCGCCGACGTCCGCCTCCTGGCCCCCGTGATCCCGCGCTCCAAGATCGTGTGCGTCGGGCGCAACTACGCCGACCACGCGGCGGAGCTGGGCAACGAGCTGCCCACCTCCCCGATGCTGTTCTTCAAGCCCAACACCTCCGTCGCCGGTCCCGGCGACCCCGTGACCCTCCCCCCGTGGACCGAGCAGGTCTCCTACGAGGGCGAGCTCGCCGTCGTCGTCGGGCGGATGTGCAAGGACGTCCCGGTGGAGCGCGTGCCCGAGGTGGTCTTCGGCTACACCGCCGCCAACGACCTCACCGGCCGCGACGTGCAGAGGACCGACGGCCAGTGGGCGCGCGCCAAGGGCTTCGACGGGGCCTGCCCGCTCGGACCCTGGATCGAGACGGACCTCGACACCTCCGCCCTCGCCGTGCGCAGCCGCGTCAACGGCGAGACCAAGCAGGACGGCAACACCCGGGACATGGTCTTCGACGTCCCGTTCCTCGTCTCCTACGTCTCCCAGGCGTTCACGCTCCTGCCCGGCGACGTCATCCTCACCGGCACGCCCGCCGGCGTCGGCATCGTCGACGAGGGCGACCGGATCGAGGTGGAGGTCGAGGGCATCGGCGTCCTGCCGACCGTCCTGCGCCGCTGAGCCCAGCCCGCACCACCGCACGACCCCGCCCGCACCCCGACCGATCCACGAAAGAGCCATGACCGACACGCCCACCGCCCCGGCCACCTCCTCCGCCCCGTCCTCGCCCGTGCGCGTGCGCTTCTGCCCGTCCCCGACGGGCACCCCGCACGTGGGGCTGATCCGCACCGCGCTGTTCAACTGGGCCCACGCCCGGCACACCGGCGGCACCATGGTCTTCCGCGTCGAGGACACCGACACCGAGCGGGACTCGGAGGAGAGCTACCAGCAGCTGCTCGAGGCGCTGGCCTGGCTGGGGATCGACTGGGACGAGGGCGTCGAGACCGGCGGCCCGCACGCGCCGTACCGGCAGTCGCAGCGCCTGGACGTCTACCGGCAGGTGGCGGACCGGCTCCGCGAGCACGGAGCCGTCTACGAGGCGTACTCCACCCCGGAGGAGGTCGAGGCCCGGCACCGCGCGGCCGGGCGCGACCCCAAGCTCGGCTACGACAACTTCGACCGCGACCTCACCGAGGAGCAGATCGCGGGGTTCCGCGCCGAGGGCCGGGAGCCCGTGCTGCGGCTGCGGATGCCGGACGAGGACATCGTGCTCCAGGACATGATCCGCGGCGAGATCGTCTTCCGGGCCGGGTCCATCCCGGACTACGTGGTGGTGCGCGCCAACGGCCAGCCGCTGTACACGCTCACCAACCCCGTGGACGACGCCCTCATGGAGATCACCCACGTGCTGCGCGGCGAGGACCTGCTCTCCTCGACGCCGCGCCAGATCGCGCTGTTCCGGGTGCTGGTGGAGATCGGCTTCGCGAAGTACGTGCCCGAGTACGGCCACCTGCCCTACGTCATGGGCGAGGGCAACAAGAAGCTGTCGAAGCGCGACCCCGAGTCCAGCCTCTTCCACCTCAAGGACAGCGGGTTCATCCCCGAGGGCCTGCTCAACTACCTGGCCCTGCTCGGCTGGTCCCTGTCCGCGGACGAGGACGTCTTCACCGTGGAGCAGCTCGTGGAGCACTTCGACGTCCACGACGTCCTGGCCAACCCCGCACGGTTCGACCTCAAGAAGGCCACCGCCATCAACGGCACCCACGTCCGCCGGCTCGACCCGGAGGACTTCCGCGACCGGCTGATCCCGTACCTGCAGGCCGGCGGCGTGCTGGGGGAGACCCTGGACGAGCGCCGGCGGGAGATCCTCGACCGGGCGGCGCCACTGGTCCAGGAGCGGATGAACCTGCTCGGCGAGGCCCCCGAGCTGCTGTCCTTCCTCTTCGCCGGCGACGACGAGATCGAGGTGGCCGAGGACGCCCGCAAGCAGCTCAAGGACTCCGCAGGCGACGTGCTCCGGGCCGCGCTCGCCGCCCTGGAGCCCCTCGAGGACTGGAGCGCCGCCGCGCTCGAGGCCGCGCTGCGCGAGGCCATCGTGGACGGACTGGGCATCAAGCCCCGGCTGGCCTTCGGGCCCGTCCGCATCGCGGTGTCCGGGCGGCGGATCTCCCCGCCGCTGTTCGAGTCCCTCGAGATCCTCGGCAAGGACTCCTCCCTGACTCGCCTCCGCGCGCTCGCCGCCCAGCTCGGCTGAGCACCCGTCCGCCCGGCGACGACGGTCCGGGCCACCCTCCGCGGAATGTGGCCCGGACCGTCGCCGTCATCTGCGCGCACCCCGCCCCTCCGGCGTAGCCTGGAGCACGGGGGCGATCACGATGGAACCGACCGACGACCAGATCGAGACGCTGCGCGCGGGACGCCCGCAGCACCGCAACCCGGTGCAGCGGGACACCGTCACATGGCTGCGGACCGGGGCCGCGACGGGCGGTGACCACGCCCTGCTGCACGTCGAGGTGGAGCCCGGCGGCGAGGTGCGCCCCCACTACCACCGCCGGTCCGGGATGCGCCTGCGCGTCCTCGAGGGCACGCTGCGGGTCCAGGTCGGCCACGTCGTGCGGGACCTCGGCGCCGGGGGAGAGGCCGAGGTGCCCGAGGAGCACCTGTTCCGCTGGAAGAACCCGGCCGGGACCCCGGCCCGGTTCGTGCTCGAGGTGCGCCCCGCCCACGAGGGCTTCGAGAAGGGCCTGGCGGCCCTGTACGGGCTCGCCCGGGACGGACGGGCCCGCCCGGACGGCCGGCCGAGGAGCCTGCTGCGCACGGCCCTGCTCATCCAGTGGACGGACATCAACCTGCCGGGGATCTACCGCTGGCTCGGGCCCGTCCTCCGGGCGCTGGCGGGGATCGCCCGCCGCCGGGGGATCGACCGCGAGCTCGAGGAGCGCTACTGCCGCTGAGCCCGATTTGCCGCCCCGCCGGAAGGCCGGTATAGTTTTCTTGCGTTGCGCCGGTCGCCGCGGGAAACCGCCGGGCCGGGGACGACAGTGGGATATGGTGTAATTGGCAACACTACGGTTTCTGGTACCGTCATTCTAGGTTCGAGTCCTGGTATCCCAGCGCTGCTCCATCGGAACAGTACGGCCCCATCGTATAGCGGCCTAGTACGCCGCCCTCTCACGGCGGTAACGCGGGTTCGAATCCCGCTGGGGTCACCACCGCGGAACACCCCCGGACCACACGGTCCGGGGGTGTTCCCGTCTGCGCGCTCCGGGGCCCGTGCTCCGGTGCGCGGACCGGCGTCCGCAACGGGTCGCCGGACCTGGTACAGTGTACGAGGCCGGTCGCGGGGAACCGCGGTCCGGTTCGGCAGGGCCCCATCGTATAGCGGCCTAGTACGCCGCCCTCTCACGGCGGTAACGCGGGTTCGAATCCCGCTGGGGTCACCACGGACGAAGCCCCCCGGACCACACGGTCCGGGGGGCTTCGTCGTCCCCGGGCCGACCTCCTGGCACGGCCCGTCCCCGGGCCGGCCGGCTCTCCTGGCGCAGCCCGTCCCCGGGGCTGCCGGCATCCTGGCCCCACCCGTTCCGGACCGTGCGCCGGCGCCGGCCGCGATCAGCCGGCCGGCTGGTGCGACGGGCTCGTCCACGGGCCCGTGATCGCCAGGGTGAGGCCGGCCTGCTGCAGGTTGACGAACAGGTGGACACCGTCCTGCGAGAACACGGGGCCGCAGAACTCCGAGTCGTCGAGGTCGTTGCGGGCCAGGGCGTAGGCACGTCCCCGCTCGGTCACCCCGACCAGGTGGCTGGTGCCGTTCCCGTCCTCGGCGAGCACGAGTCCGCCCTGCGGGGAGATCGTGATGTTGTCGGGCCGCTCGAAGCGCATCTCGAGGTCCGGGTCCTCCCTGACGCCGAAGAGCACGGTCAGGACGACCGTCCCGGCGGCCGGATCGTGGAACCACACCTGACCGTTGTGGACGTGCCGGTCCGGGGTCCGACCGGTCCCGCCGTCCCCCTCCGGTCCGTCCGGAGCCTCCGCGTAGCTGGAGACGAAGTAGACGCCGTCGTCGTTCCACCACTGCCCCTCGAGCTTGTGCGCACGGGTGACGGCGTCGTCGTCGAACTGCCGGCGCACCGACTCGTCCTGCCCGTCGCGGTCGGGGACGTCGATCCACTCGACGTCGTAGCGGGTTCCCACGTCGGTCGCCTCCGCCAGGTCCCGGACCACGGTCCCCTCCGCGAGGCACCGCATCGCCTGCAGTCGGCCGGCGACGTCGCCGCCCTCCGACTCCGCGAGCTCGCGCAGCGCGTGGCGCCCCGGGACGAACCCGGACGGCGGCGTCCAGCGGAGGTAGAGCCCGCTGGGGTCCCCGGCGTCCTCCGTCAGGTAGATCCGGGTGGTGGACGGGTCGACCGCCACGGCCTCGTGCGAGTAGCGGCCCAGGAACTTCAGGGGCACCGGGGACCTGCCGAGATTGGCCTCGCGGCTGTCCGGATCGACCTCGAACACGTAGCCGTGGTCCAGGGTGAGGCCGTCGTCGCCGGCTCGCGCGCTCGTCTCCTCGCAGCTCAGCCACGTGCCCCAGGGAGTGACGCCGCCGGCGCAGTTGTTCACGGTCCCGGCCAGCGACGTGTACTGGGACGTCCGGCGGCCATCGGCGTCGACGACCAGGGTGGACGTGCCGCCGGACGCGCCGGGGTCGTAGACGAGTCCCTCCACCGTGGGCACCGCGTGCGGCTCGGTGCCGTTGTTCTCGTGGTTGCAGATCAGCACGGTGCCGCCCCCGGGGCCGCCGAAGACACCCATGCCGTCGGGGTCGGACGGGTGCGTGCCGTCGGACGTCGGGCTCACGCCGGACCGGGCGAGCACCGTGTAGGAGAACCCGCTCGGCAGGGCGAGAACGCCGTCGGGGTCCGCGATCAGCGGGCCGTAGCCGACCGCCGCGCGGGTCGTGGGGTGGTCGGTGCGACCGCACGAGGCCAGACCCCCGAGGCCCGCGACCGCGAGACCCAGGGCCCCGGTGCCGAGGAAGCCGCGGCGGGAGAGCGGAGGGCGCATGGAACGGCTCCTCGGTCGGGGACGGACGGCCGGCCGGGCGCACCGGCCCGGTGCTGATCACGCTAGTGACGACCGTGGCGACGCGGCACCCTTTGACGCCGGGTGACGGGCGGTGGGAGACCCTCAGGCACTAAGCAGGCTTACACTCCGGCTTCCGCACTGCTAGGTTGGCAGGGCGGCCCAGGGCCGTCGCCGAGACCGACCCCGGGACGAGGGAGCGCAGCATGGACGAGAACTACGACGTGGTCGTCGTCGGCGGGGGACCGGCCGGCCTCGCCGGCGCCCTGTGCCTGGCCCGCGCCCGGCGTTCGGTCCTCGTGGTGGACGCCGGGGCCCCGCGCAACGACCCCGCCGAGCACGTGCACAACTACCTCGGCCGGGACGGCGACGCCCCGGGCGCGCTGCTGGCCGACGGGCGCGCCGAGATCACCGGCTACGGCGCCGACGTCGTCGACGGCACCGTCGTCTCCGCGCGGGCGGGCGGGGAGGACGGGCACGGCCCGCGGTTCGTCCTGACGCTCGAGGACGGCCGGTCCGTGCGGGCACGACGGGTGCTGATCACCACCGGGCTCACCGACGAGCTGCCGGACGTCCCCGGTCTGGCGCAGCGGTGGGGGCGCGACGTCATCCACTGTCCCTACTGCCACGGCTGGGAGTGGCGGGACGAGCCGCTGGCGGTCCTGGGCACGGGGCCCACGGCGGTGCAGCAGGCGCAGCTGTTCCGGCAGTGGAGCCACGACGTCACGTTCGTGCAGCACACCGCCCCGGACCCCGACGACGACGAGCGCGCGCAGCTGTCAGCCCTCGGCATCGAGTGCGTGGCGGGGGAGGTGTCGGGCGTCGAGGTGGCCGGCGACCGGATCACCGGCCTGCGGCTGGTCTCGGGGGACCTGGTGCCCTGCCGTGCCGTGGTGGTCGTGCCCCGGTTCACGGTCCGGTCCGACCTCATCGACTCCCTGGCCCTGGACACGGCGCAGGAGGAGGAGAAGGGCCACGCGGTCGGCAGCTACGTGCCCTCGGCGCCCACCGGGGGCACGGACGTGCCGGGGGTCTACGTGGCGGGCAACGTCTCGGACCTGCACGCCCAGGTCCTGGCCGCGGCGGCCGCCGGGCTCAAGACCGGCACGGCCCTCAACACCGACCTGCTGGCCGAGGACCTCGACCGTGCGCGCACCGGCCACGGCGGGACGTGACCGGCCCTGCCGCGCGGAGGCGGAACCGCGAGGAGCGGACGCGCCGGGCCCGCAGCGCCGCCGCCGCGCCGAAGGAGCTGCGGCGGAGCTCCTGAGGCACGCGGCGGCCCGNNCCGCCGGCCCGGGTCCTGTCCCGGGCCGGCGGGACAGGATCAGGCCAGCGAGGCGTCCAGCGTGATGTCGACGGCCAGGGCCTGCGAGACCGGGCAGCCGGCCTTGGCCTCCTCGGCGATCCGGGCGAAGTCCTCCTGCGAGAGGTTCTCCACCTGTGCCTCGACGATCAGCTTGACCCCCTTGATGCCCTCGCCCGCCACGAAGGTGACCTCGGCCGAGGAGTCCAGGCGGGTGGGCGGGGTGTCGTTCTGGGCGAGCATGTTGGAGAACGCCATGGCGAAGCAGGTGGCGTGCGCGGAGGCCAGGAGCTCCTCGGGGCTCGTCCGGGGCCCGGCGCCGCTCTCCGCGCGCGTGTCCCAGTCCACGTCGAAGGGGCCCAGGCCCGAGCCGCTCAGCTGGGTGGTGCCCGAGCCGTTGAAGAGATCGCCGGTCCAGACGGTGCTGGCCTTGCTGACGACGGGTTTCGGCATAGTTCCTCCTGAGGTCCACGGCGGGCGGACGCTCCGACCGCCGGCGCCTGGCGGCGCTGCTGTCACGCTAGCGGATCCCGCACGGTCCGTGCCCGGCCGGGGCCGTGTTCCGGGGGCCGGCACGGGCGCGGCCGGCCGCGGTGCGCGCTACCCGAGGGGTTTCCGGGGGAGGTCCGGGCCGCGGGAGGTCCCGCGGTCGGCGACGGCACGGGTGGTCGCGTGCGCGGCCGCGGACACGACCCGCTCCAGCGGGCCCCTCCCGAACGCGTGCCGCCAGGCGAGCGCCACGAGGGCGGAGACGACGAGGCAGGCCACGAACCAGAGCAGGGGGCTGCTGTAGTGGACCTCGGTGGAGAGCAGGACCAGCTGGCCTGTGTACAGGGTCAGGGTCATCGTCCCCATGGCCGTGAGCGGCAGCAGCCACTTGCCGAACTCGCGCCCGGCGAGCAGGAGGGCGCCGAGCACGGCCGTGCTGACCCCCAGGCTCCAGGCCACCGAGAGGGGCGTGTTGGCGTGCGGGGCGGAGAGCACCTGCCACCACAGGGAGGAGGTCGGCAGCGGTCCGTCGCCGCCGAACACGATGATGTGGTCCAGGTCCGCCCGGGTCAGGGAGACGATGCTGTAGAGCAGGACGTTGTAGCCGTCCATGCCGTAGAGGAGCACCCAGGAGACGAGCTTGGCGAGGGCCGCGAGGCCGAGCCCCACGGCCAGCAGGCGGGCCTGGACGCGCAGGCCCTTGAGGTTGAGCCGGCCGAAGGCCAGCCCGGCCAGCAGGTACGACAGATAGGTCACCGCCGGGTAGGTGCCCGTCAGCGTCAGCTGCCAGAACAGCGCGGCCGGTTCGGTGACCAGGTGCGCGAAGGTCGGGTTCGCGGAGCTGTGCTCGGGCACCAGGTCGCCCAGCCAGTGGATCAGGAAGGGGCCCGCGAGCAGGAAGCCGCCCGCGCACAGCAGCAGGGTCCGCGGCCGCAGGCCGAGGAAGGGCAGCGCGAGCAGGAAGAAGAGCCCGTAGTGGACGAGGATGTTGACGGCCGGCGGGTCCGCCGGCATCAGGTAGTCCACCGTCAGGCCGACCACCATGATCAGCAGCGCGCGCACCGCGATCCCGGCACGGGCGGCGGTGAGGTCCCGGCCCCTGCGGGGCCGGCGCCCGCCGGTGGAGAAGGCGAGGCTGACGCCGGCGAGGAGGGCGAACAGCGCCGCGGAGTCCCCGGCGAACAGCAGCCAGGACAGCGTCGGGCGGTCGTTGTCCGGATAGGACTGGGGCAGGAAGTGAACGGCCGTCAGCCCGACGAGAGCCAGACCCCGTGCGGCGTCCACGGCGACCAGGCGCCCGGCCGATCGGCGGG
This sequence comes from Kocuria rosea subsp. polaris, assembly GCF_001483755.1. Classification (GTDB taxonomy): domain Bacteria; phylum Actinomycetota; class Actinomycetes; order Actinomycetales; family Micrococcaceae; genus Kocuria; species Kocuria cellulosilytica. Next base: position 70,948 of record NZ_LQBK01000033.1, on the reverse strand, counting down.
GGTCGAGCCCGCCGGTGGCCTCCGCGGCCCGGTCTCTCGTGGGGTGGTCGTTCATGGGTCCCGCCGTCCTGCTCCTCATCCCCGGTCCCACGGTGGGCCGCTCTCAAGGATGTCGTGTGCACTGCCGCCAATCTTCGCATCCGCGCCGGTGGTCGCGGCAACGTTGCGCCGGGAGGCTCAGGAGGCGGCGGCGGCCGGGCCGGTCGGCGGCACGGGGAGCCCGGCGCAGCGGCGGTGCAGCACCTTGGCCCGCATCCGGCGCCGGGCGTCCAGGGCGGCCGTGGCCGGTTCGGGGGGCTCCACCTCGGGCACGAGGATCTCGACCGCCTCGCCGAGCTCGGCGTCGTGCTCGACGGTCCCCCGGAGCAGGTCCACCGTGGCGGGCTCGAGCTCGTGCACGCAGGTGAGGTCCACGCCGACCCGCGCCGCGGGCAGGGCGGTGCGCGCCCGCCGGAGGACGGGGTGGAGCGCCTGCTGGTTCGCCCGGGTCAGGGCGCCGGCCACATTGACCCGGACGTACCGGCCGTCGAGGTCCACCTCGACGAGGACGGAGATCTTGCGCTGCACGGAGTGGGCTCCTTCACGGCGCGGCGGTCCGCCGAACCGTCCGGTGGACAGTAAGCACGCTGTGCTCTTGGGTGCCGACAAACCGTAAGCCATCTGTCGTTCCGGTGGCAAGCGCGGCGGTCGGCAGCGCCGGGCGCGCGGTCCCGTCCGGTCCGCCGGCGGAGGCGCCCGCGGCCGTCGGAGCGGTGCGACCCCTCGCGGCCGCGGCAGCACCGGGCCGCCCGCCCGGTCCCCGGTGCTACGCTCCGAAGTGAGCCGGACCTTCCCGGCGACGACGGCGGGCCTCCCACCGTGCCCGTCCGCACCGCTCCAGCCCGTCCCGGATGGTGGTGATCACCGTTTCCCCGCACCCGTCCCCCGCAGGGCCCACCGGACCCACCCGCACCTTCGGCGTCGAGGAGGAGCTGCTCCTCGTGGACGCCCGGACCCTCGAGCCCGCGGCGGTGAGCCCCGGGGTGGTCCGCGACCACGGCGGGTCCCCGGCCCCGTCCGGGCACCGGATCTGCACCGAGCTCCAGCAGGAGCAGATCGAGGTCGCGTGCCCGCCGGTGACCGGTCTCGCGGACCAGCTCGCGGCCGTCCGCCGGGGCAGGGCGCTGCTGGACGCCGCCGCGCGCCGCGCCGGCGCCCGGGTCGTGGCCCTGGCCTCGCCGGTGTTCCCGGCTCGGCCGCACCTCGTGCCCCAACCCCGCTACGCCTGGCTGCGCGAGCGCTTCGGCCTGGTCGCGGCCGAGCAGCTGACCTGCGGACTGCACGTCCACGTGGGGGTCGCCGGCCCGGACGAGGGCGTGGCCGTGCTGGACCGGATCCGTGGCTGGCTCCCGGTGCTCCTGGCGCTCAGCGCGAACTCGCCCTTCTGGTACGGCCAGGACACCGGCTTCGCCAGCTACCGGTACCAGACGTGGACCCGCTGGCCCACGGCCGGGCCGGACGAGCTGCTGGGCACCGCCCAGGAGTACGACCGCCGGTGCGAGGCCCTGCTGCGCTCCGGAGTGGCCCTGGACCGCGGCATGCTCTACTTCGACGCCCGGCTCTCCGCCCGCTATCCCACCGTGGAGATCCGGGTCGCGGACGTGTGCCTCGAGGCCGAGCACGCCGCGGTGCTGGCGGCCCTGGTCCGCGCCCTGGTCGAGACGGCGGCCCGGCAGTGGCAGGCCGGTGCCGCGGCCCCTCGCATCGGCGTGGGGCAGCTGCGCGCGTGGTCCTGGCAGGCCGGCGCCGCCGGGGTCGAGGGTGCGCTGATCAGCCCGGGCTCCGGCGCGCCCGCGCCCGCCGCGGAGGTCGTGGCGCAGCTGCTCGACCTCGTGCGCCCCGTGCTCGCGCAGTGGGGCGAGGCCGGGCAGGTGGAGGCGGTGGTGGCCGGCATCCTGCGCGACGGCTCCGGGGCGCGGCGGCAGCGCGCGGCCTTCGCCGCCCGGCAGGACCCGCGCGACGTCGTGCGGGCGGCGCTCGAGGCGACCCACCGGTGAGGGCCCGGCGGCACCCCGCCCTCGAGCGGCGGCGTCTCGACGTCGGCGCCTGCACCGTGGTCGTGCGGGGGACCTTCCACCGGGGACTGCCCCCGGTGGTCCTCGTGCACGGCATCGGGATGTCGGGGGCGTACTTCCTGCGCCTGGCGGACGTGCTCGCGGCCACGCACGACGTCTACGCCTTCGACCTGCCGGGCTACGGGGCGGCGCCGCGCCCGGACCGGCCCCTCACGGTGCCCGAGCTCGGCCGCGTGGTCGCGGGAGCGGTCGGGGAGCTCGGGCTGCAGGCCCCCGTCGTCGTCGGCCACTCCATGGGGTGCCAGATCGTCGTGGACACCGTCAAGGACCATCCCGGTCTGTGCGCCGGCTACGTGCTGGTGGGTCCGACCGTGGACGACTCCGCCCGGACCCTGCTCCGGCAGGCGTGGCGGCTGCTGCGGGACAGCCTGCGCGAACCGCCGCGGACCAACGCCGTGGTCCTCCGCGAGTACCTGCGGATGGGCCCGCTGCGCTACCTGCGCACCGCCCGGCACATGCTCCGCGACCGGATCGAGCAGGACATCCGGGCCTGCACGCCGCCCGGCCTGGTCGTGCGCGGGGCCCGCGACCCCATCGCCCGGCGGGACTGGGCCCGCCGGCTGGCCCGGGCCGCTCCCGACGCCCGTCTCGTGGAGATCCCCGGTGCCCCGCACAACGTCCAGCACACCGGCCCGCGCGAGCTCGCCGCCGCCTGCGCCCCCTTCCTCGCCGCCTGCCGGCCCGGAGCCCGTCCCGGGAGCCCGTCGTGAGCCCGCGCCGGCCGGGCGGCGCGGGCGCCGATCTCGCGGCCTGGGCCCTGGACTACGTCTACGCGCTCCGCCGGCAGGCCGCCGGTCTCCTCGGCCGCTGGGACCCCGCCCACTACCGGGGTCCGGGAGCGCCCGGCAGGCCGCCCGTCGTGCTCATCCCCGGCATCTACGAGTCGTGGACCTTCATGCTCCCGGTCGCCGGGGTCCTGCGGGAGCACGGGCACGACGTCCACGTGGTCGAGGACCTGCGGTTCAACACCGGGACCATCGAGGAGATGGCGGCGCTGGTCGACGAGCACATCCGGCGGGAGGGACTCGAACGGTGCGTGCTGGTGGCGCACAGCAAGGGCGGGCTGATCGGCAAGCACCTGCTCGCCCACCACAACGCCCGCACCGTCATCCAGGGCCTCGTGGCCGTCAACACCCCCTTCTCCGGCTCGAAGCTCGCCCGTCTGCTGCCCCTCCCGGCCATCCGGGTGTTCCTGCCGCACTCACCGGAGCTCACGGCGCTGACCACCCGCCGGGAAATCAACCATCGGATCGTCTCCGTCTACGGCCTGTTCGACCCCCACATCCCGGGGGGCAGCCGGCTCGAGGGCGCGCGCAACGTCCAGCTGGGAACGCGCGGGCACTTCCTGCCGCTGAGCGACCCGCGCGTGCACCGGGCGATCGTGGAGGGGGTCAGCGGGCTCGCGCGCTGACCCGCCGGGGGAGCGGGCGCCGGGCGGGCCGGAACGGGTCCGGCCCGGCGTCGGAGCCGACTGCTACGCTTCCGCCACCGGGCGGCCCCGAGCAGGACACCGGGGCAGGCACGACGGACGACGTCGGAGGGACGGGTGGGGACCGTGGTCGGACTGGGACTGACGCCCTTCCAGGGCTGGGAGGTGATGTCCTGGGCCCTGCTGCTCGCCGCCGCGGCCTGGACCGCGGCGCGGGGCGTCCGGTGGATCGTGCGCCGCTACGGGCAGAACACCCGCTGGGGCCGCAGGGCGCGCACCCGGCTCGGCCTGCGCCGGGCCCGCGACGGCCTGCTGGAGCGCCATGCGGCCGGCGAGCTCACCGAGGACGAGTACCGGGAGCGGCTGCGGCTGCTCGAGCAGGAGGGCCGTTCCGGTCCGTGACCGCCCGGCGGCGGTCCCGGCGCACGGGCCCCGCAGGGGGCTGACGAACGGCAAGCAGGCTGACAGACTGGAGGCGTTCGGGTCCCGCTGCGTACGGCGGGACGAGACCAGGCGACGACAAGGAGCTCCCATGTCCGAGAAGCCCAACCCCATCGAGCTGCAGAAGCACCTCAGCGGCCTGGACTACCCGGTCGGCAAGGACGAGATCGTGCGGAGGGCCCAGGACTCCGGCGCGGACGACTCCGTCCTCGAGGCCCTGCGCGGCCTCCCGGACCGGCAGTACGAGAAGCCCACGCACGTGACCGAGGCCGTCTTCGGCGAGTAGGCCGCGCGGCCCGCGGCGGTGGGGGAGAGCGGCGCACCGGCACGCGCCTCCCCGCCGCGCCGGTCCGCGCCACGTCCCCGGTGGTCCCGCCGGGCGTGGCGGCGCGGGCCGTCACTGCCCGGATCGAGCGCCCCGGTCAGTCCGCGCGGTCGCCGTGCTCCAGGTCCTCGATCCCCCGGATGTCCTCGAGCGCGGATCCGTCCCCGTACTTGCTCGACGTGATCACGCTGAACGTGCCGTTGGTCTCGAGCACGACCGCCTCCACCTGGGAGAGGTCCCCGGTGCCCTGCATGCGGACGGCCTGGCGCAGCTCGGACTCGGTCAGCCGGTTGCGGTGGAGCGCCTCGTGCCGGATCCTTCCCCCGGCCAGCAGCAGCGCCGGCTCGGCGGTGAAGACGCCGCGCATGCGCGGCCAGCGCGCGGAGATCCAGGCCACCAGCAGCTGCAGGGCGGCGAGCAGCGCGAGGGCGGTGATCCCCTCGCTCCAGGAGACGTCCGTGCTGAGGAAGATCGTGGCGAGGGTCGAGCCGAGGGCGACCGTGACCACGAAGTCGAAGACGTTGAGCTGCCCGAGGGTGCGCTTGCCGGACAGCCGCAGGATCACCACGAGCGTCGTGTAGGAGGCGGCGCCCACGAGGAGGATGCGCAGGACGGCGGCCCAGGAGTCAAACCACATCACGACCACCTCCTGGGCCGGGGACGGTGCGGGACGGGGTCATGCGGAGGCCTCCTCCTTCTTCTCCTTGAGCTCCGGTTCGCGGCGCTGCAGCCAGGCGCTCAGCGGCGCCGAGGTGAGCCCGTGGACGACCACGGAGGCGGTGATGGCCAGGGTGGTGTAGACGAAGATCTCGTGGTGGCCGGTGTGGCGCTCGGCCAGGGTGGCGTAGAACAGCGCCGAGACGCCCACGGGGGCGAACCAGCTCAGGAACGCGGTCTCGGAGCGGTCGTGGACGTCCTTCAGCAGCGGCCGCAGCGCCCACAGGGTCACCAGGCGGCGCACCAGCACGGCGGCGGCCACGACCACGGGGGCGATCCAGCCGAGGGCGGCCCACTCGCCGAAGGGCAGGGCGATGCCCAGCAGCAGGAACACGGGCAGCAGGAACAGCCGTGCCACGGCGTCGTGCACCTTGTCCTCCTGGGCCTCCTCCCGCTGCGGGATGACCTGGCCGAACACGGCCACCCCGATGAAGACCACCAGGATCGCGTCGGTGCCCAGCAGCTTGCCGGTCCCCAGCAGCAGCAGGGCCAGCGGGACGATGAACGCCAGGTAGGAGCTCTCCTCCATCAGCCCGTGCTTTCGCACGAGGACGAAGAGCCTCCCCAGCAGGTACCCGGCCACCGCGCCGATGACGGCGCCGGCGAGGACCTCCCACAGCAGCACCTTCGTGAGCAGCTCGTGCCAGGCCCGGTCCGGTGCCGTCAGCAGCAGCACGGGCAGCATGACGAAGAGGTAGCCCAGCCCGTCGTTGATCCCGCTCTCGGCCGAGAGGTTGTGCCGGACCCGCTCGGTGACCTTCTCCTCGGCCATCGACCCGGTGACGATCGGAGTGGTGACCACCGGGTCGGTCGGGGTGATGATCGCCCCGATCAGCAGCGCGATCAGGAACGGGACGCCCAGCCCCCACCACAGCACGCCGGTGGCGACCACGAGCATCAGGGCCATGCCCGCCCCGATGATCACCACGATCCACCGGGCGTTCTCCCGCCAGTAGCCGTGCGGCAGGCGCAGGGCGACCCCGGCCAGCCCCACGGCCAGGGTGATCCGCGCGGCCTGCTCGAGCAGCGTGCCCTCGGGGACCCCGAAGTCCTCCATCCGCAGCAGGCCCAGGGCGTGCGGGCCGATCAGGGCCCCGAAGGCCAGGCACAGCAGGGGACCGGGCAGGCTGGCCCGCTGCAGCACGGTCGAGAACGACGCGAACACGAGGAGGGCACCGGCGAACAGCGCCAGCAGCAGATTGATGTCCACGTGGCTCCTTCCGCTGTCGCCCCGGACCGGGGACGGTGTCCGACTCCTACGGTAACCCTGCTGATGGTGTCCGGAGCAAGAGCGGTTCCGGGCACGGGCCACCGGGTAGGGTCGCCGGACAGGGGAACGAGCCAACGGGAACGGAGCGAGGACGTGGACGTGCTGCTGACGGTGACGGGGATCGCGATCGTCATGGTCGGGCTGTGGGACATCTACCACAGCCTGCTGCACCCGAGCGGCACGGGAGCCATCGGCGGGAGGGTGCAGGCGGGCGTCTGGTGGATCTCCCGCCGCACCGGGCACCGCTTCGGCTCCGCCGTGGGCCCGGGGTCGATGATCACGGTGGTGCTCGTGTGGGTGCTCCTGCAGGGGATCGGCTGGGCCCTGGTCTACCTGCCGCACGTGCCCGGCGGCTTCACGTACTCGCCCGGCGTGGACGCGGCCGACTACCCCGACTTCCTGGAGGCGCTCTACATCTCCCTGGTGACGCTGGCGACGCTGGGCTTCGGGGACGTCGTGGCCACCGACCCGTGGATCCGGCTGGCCTCCCCGCTGGAGGCGCTGGCCGGCTTCGCCCTGCTCACCGCGGCCCTGACGTGGTTCACCCAGATCTACCCGCCCCTGTCCCGCCGGCGGTCCCTGGCGCTCGAGCTGAAGTCCCTCGCCGAGGTGGGCTACGCGGACGTCCTCGCGGAGGAGGACCCGGTGACGGCGACCCGGGTGCTCGACGGACTGGCCGCGGAGGTGGCCAAGGCCCGGATCGACTTCACCCAGCACGGGGAGACGTACTACTTCCAGGAGGAGGACCCGGACCTCTCCCTGGCCCGGCACCTGTCCTACGCGCTCGAGCTGCGCGACCGCGCCGCCGCGTGCTCCGCACCGCGGGTGCGCACGAGCGCACGCCGCCTGGGCCTGGCCCTGGAGCAGCTCGGGCAGAAGCTGCGGGAGGACTTCCTCGGCACGGGGGAGTCTCCCGAGGAGGTCTTCGCCGCCTACGCCGAGGACCACGGGCGGGACTCCCGCCGCTGAGCCGGCGCGGGGAACAATCCTCCGCCGCTCCTGGTTGCGCCGGACATGAAGGCATTGACGTACGCCCGATACGGCGGCTCCGAAGTCCTCGAGCTCACCGACCTCCCCGAGCCCAAGGTGCCTCCGGGCTGGGTGCTCGTGAAGGTGCGCAGCGCCGCGATCAACCCCGTGGACTGGAAGATCATGTCCGGTGGTCTCGATCCGCTCATGGAGGTCCAGTTCCCTGTGGTGCCCGGATGGGACGTGTCCGGGGTCGTGGAGCGGGTCGGCATCGACGTGCCGGAGTGGGCCCCCGGTGACGAGGTGGTCTCCTACGCCCGCACGGACTGGGTGCACGGCGGGACGATGGCCGAGTACGTCGCCCTGCCCTCCCGCCTGCTGGCGCCGAAGCCCGCCTCCGTGGACTGGGACCGGGCGGCGTCCCTTCCGCTGGCCGGGCTCACGGCCTACCAGGTCCTCGGCCGCCTCGACGTCGCCGAGGCGGAGACCGTGCTCGTCCACAACGCTTCCGGCGGCGTGGGGGGCTGCGCCGTGCAGCTCGCCGTGGCCCGGGGCGCCCGGGTGATCGGCACGGCGTCGGAGGCCAACCACGACTACCTGCGCGGTCTCGGCGCGGAGCCCGTGGCCTACGGGGACGGGCTGCCCGAGCGGGTCCGGGAGCTGGCGCCCGAGGGCGTGGACGTGGTGGTCGACCTCGTGGGCGGGGTCGTCGAGCAGACGCTCGCCGTGCTCAAGGACGGCGGGCGGCACGCCTCCGTGGCCGACGACGCCGTCGAGGCCCACGGCGGGACGTGGATGTGGGTGCGCCCCTCCGCCGAGGACCTCACCGAGCTGGGCCGGCTGGTGGACCGGGGCGTGCTCCGGATCGAGCTCGCCCGCAGCGTGCCCCTGGCCGAGGCCGTGGAGGCCTACCGGCTCAGCCAGGAGGGCCACGTCCGGGGCAAGATCGCCGTCCGCATGCCGTGAGCATCGGCGCCCGGCGCCCCGTAGGTGCACAGCAGGCTGACTGGCACAATGGCCCTGTGACCGACCAGACAGAGATCCTGAGCGCCCTCGAGGACGCCCGGGCGCTGCTCGCGGCGTCCGACCTCCCGCTGTCCACGACGGACGTGCTGCACCGGCGCGAGGACATCGACCGCGCCGTCGCCCAGCTCGACGACTACGTCCTGCCCCGGGTGCGCTCCCTCGACGCGCCGCTGCTCGCGGTGGTCGGCGGCTCCACGGGCGCCGGCAAGTCGACCCTGGTCAACGCGCTCGTGGGCCACCCCGTGACCCGCTCCGGGGCCATCCGTCCCACCACCCGGCAGCCCATCCTGATCCACCACCCGCGCGACGCCGAGGCGTTCTCGACCCAGCGGGTGCTCCCGCACCTGAGCCGGATCCACGCGCAGAAGGTCACCCCCGCGGGCTCGACCGCCGCGGACACCGCCTCCCCGTCCGCGCTGCCCGGCACCGCGGACGGACAGGCGCTCGTGCTGCTGGCCGAGCCGCGCATCCCCGAGGGGGTCGCCCTGCTCGACGCCCCCGACGTCGACTCGATCTCCGACGAGAACCGCCGGCTCGCGGGGCAGCTGCTCGCGGCCGCCGACCTGTGGCTGTTCGTGACCACCGCGAACCGCTACGCCGACGCGGTGCCGTGGCGGCTGCTCGTCGAGGCCGCCCAGCGGGACATCACGGTGGCCGTGGTCCTCGATCGGGTCCCGCACGGCCTCGAGGCCGAGATCGAGGAGGACCTCCGCAGGATGCTGGCGGAGCAGGGCCTCGGGAACGCCCCGGTCTTCACGGTCCCGGAGTCGCCCCTCAACGAGACCGGCATGCTCCCGCCGCACGTCGTCGCCCCCGTCGCGGACTTCCTCGCCGAGCTGGGGCGCAGCGCGGCCTCCCGCTCGGAGATCGCCCGCCGGACCCTCGGCGGCGCGGTGCGCTCCATCGCGGAGCGCACCGGTGCGGCCGGGACCGCGGTGCTCTCCCAGCAGCGCGTGGCGGCGCAGCTGCGCAACGACGTGGACCGCGCCTTCGACGAGGCGCTGGCCGCCGTCGTGGAGTCGACCCGCGACGGGACCCTGCTGCGGGGGGAGGTGCTCGCCCGGTGGCAGGACTTCGTGGGCACCGGGGAGTTCTTCCGCGGCCTCGAGGCCGGGATCGGGCGGATGCGGGACCGGATCACGGCCTTCTTCAGCGGGAGGCCGGCGCCCGAGGTCGAGGTCGAGGAGGCCATCGAGACCGGGCTGCAGACCGTGATCGTGGAGGAGGCCGCGCGCGCCTCGGAGACCGCGGAGCGCCGCTGGCAGGACGAGCCCGCCGGCCGGGTGCTCCTCGGCGGGTCCGATCTCGGCTCGCTGCCGCCGGACTTCCGCGAGCGGACCGCCGAGCAGGTGCGCGCGTGGCAGGGCGACCTCATGGCGCTGATCCAGCGGGAGGGCGCGGACAAGCGGACCAAGGCGCGGGCGATGTCCCTGGGCGTCAACGCCCTGACCGTGATCCTGATGATCGGCGTGTTCTCCATGACCGGCGGGCTCACCGGGCTGGAGGTCGGGATCGCCGGCGGCTCCGGCGTGGTCGGCACCAAGCTGCTCGAGGCGGTCTTCGGGGAGGACGCCGTGCGGCGGATGGCCGAGGACGCCCGCAAGAACCTCGAGTCCCGGATCTCCACGCTCATGCACCAGCAGGCGTCCGTGTTCCTGCGGCGCCTCGACGTCCTGGACGGGCACCCGGAGGCCGACGAGCTGGCCGCCGCGGCCGAGCGCATCCGCAGCGCGGGACGGTCGCTGGGGGAGGGCCGGTGAGCCCCGCCCGCCAGGCGGCCCCCACCCTCTCCGAGCGGCTCACGGCGCTCGCGCGCGCCACGGACCTGGCCTCCGGACGGCTCGACGAGGAGGCCGTGGCGGCGTCCCGCACCGTCCTGGACCGTGCCGCCGAGCGGCGCTCCCTGTCCGCCGACCACACCGTGGTGGGCTTCTTCGGGGCGACCGGGTCCGGGAAGTCCACCCTGTTCAACGCCGTCGTGGGACGGGACATCGCCCGGGCCGCGGCCCGCCGCCCCACCACCGCGGAGCCGCTGGCCGCCGTCTGGGGGGAGCAGGGCAGCGAGGCCCTGCTGGACTGGCTCGACGTCTCCCAGCGCCACCACGTCGACACGCCCCTGCCCGCGGCGCACGGGGACACCGGCCGGTGGACCCGGGTCAAGGAGCGGTTCACGGGCGGGTCCGCCGCGGAGGGGCCCGGCGGGCTGATCCTCCTCGACCTGCCGGACTTCGACTCCGTGAGCCTGCACCACCGCACCATCGTGCAGCGCCTGGTCGGGATGGTGGACGTCGTGGTGTGGGTCGTGGACCCGCAGAAGTACGCCGACGCGGTCATCCACCAGGACTTCATCGCGCCGCTGGCCCGCCACGGGGCCGTGACCATGGTGGTGATGAACCAGGTGGACCGGCTGCCGGCGGCGGAGGTCCCGGCCGTGATGGCCTCCCTCGAGGAGCTCGTGGCCCAGGACGGGCTGCCCACCACGGGCCTGTCCAAGCCGGTGGCCGTCTCCGCGGTGACGGGAGAGGGCGTCGGGGCCCTGCGCGCCCGGATCCGTGCGGTGGCCGACTCCAAGGCCGCCGCCGGCGCCCGGCTCGACGCCGACGTCGACGACGCCGCCGTGCGGCTCGCCGAGGCCTCCGGGGAGGGGGAGCCGGCCGGGATCACCGAGCCGGCGCAGGAGCGGCTCACGGACGGCCTGGCGCAGGCCGCCAACGTGCCCGGCATCGCCCGGGCCGCCGGGAGGTCCTACGCCCTGCACGCCGCCGGGCACACCGGGTGGATCGCCACCCGGTGGCTGCTGAGGTTCCGCAAGGACCCGATGCGGCGGCTGAACCTCGACCGGGGCGGGACCGTGAACCCGGAGGTCAACCGCACGTCCCTGCCCCCCATGGGCGCCGCCCAGCGGGCGGCGGCCGACTCCGCCGTGCGCACCTTCGCCCACGACGCCGCGGACGGGGCCGCGGAGCCGTGGACCCGGTCGGTCCGCCAGGCCGCCCGCACCCACGAGCAGAAGCTCCCGGACGCGATCGACCAGGCCGTCGCCCGCACCGACTTCCGGGCCGGGCGGAACTCCTGGTGGTGGATCGTCTTCGACGTTATCCAGTGGCTCGCGATGCTCGCGGTGGTGGCGGGCCTGGTCTGGCTGCTGGGGCTGTTCCTGCTGGAGTGGTTCCAGATCCCGGTCCCGCCGCCCCCCTCCGTCGAGGGCTTTCCGCTGCCCGCCCCCACACTGCTCGTCCTCGCCGGGGTGGTGCTCGGGATCTTCACGGCCCTGACCGGCCGGATCCTCGCGGGCTTCGGCGCCCGGATGCGGGAGCGCTCGGTGCGGCGCCGGCTGCGCGCGTCGGTGGCCGAGGCCGGCCGCCGCACCGTCGTGGATCCCGTGCGGGCGGAGCTCGACGCCTTCGCCGCCTTCCGGCAGGCCCTCGCCGTCCTGCGCCGCTGAGCTCCTGCGCTGTGCAGGTCCTGTGCCGGGGGATCCAGCGCCGCTGAGCACGGCAGGGGACCGCCCCGCCGCGCGGGCGGCGGGGCCGGCTACGGGGCGGTGGCCCGGACGGCCTCCGTGAGCCGGCGCGCGGCCTGCACCACGACCTCGGCGTGCAGCCGCCCCGGCTGGCGGGTGAGCCGTTCGATCGGCCCCGAGATCGAGACCGCGGCGATCACCCGGCCCGAGGGCCCGCGCACCGGCGCCGAGACGGAGGCGATGCCCGGCTCCCGCTCGCCCAGCGACTGGGCCCAGCCCCGGCGGCGCACCCCGGCCAGCACGGTCGCGGAGAACCGCGCGTGCCGCAGGCCCTCGAGCAGCCGGTCGTGGTCCTCCCACGCAACGAGCACCTGCGCGGCGGAACCGGCCTTCATGGACAGCTGCGTGCCCACGGGGATCGTGTCCCGCAGCCCGATGGGCCGTTCGGCCGAGGCCACGCACACGCGCCAGTCGCCCTGCCGGCGGAAGATCTGGGCGGACTCCCCGGTGGCGTCCCGCAGGTTCACCAGGACGGGGCCGGCGGCGGCGATCAGGCGGTCCTCGCCGGCCGCGGAGGCCAGCTCCACGAGCCGGGAGCCGAGCACGAACCGGCCCTGGACGTCCCGGCCCACGAACCGGTGGTGGGCCAGCGCCACGGCCAGCCGGTGCACGGTGGGGCGGGCGAGCCCCGTGGCGCTCACCAGCTGCGCGAGGGTCGCCGGCCCCGCCTCGAGCGCGTCGAGGATCATCGCGGCCTTGTCGACCACCCCCACCCCGCTGGGCGCGGTGGTCGCGGCCAGCGCCAGCGCCTCGCCGGTGCCGTGCCCGCCGAGCGGCGTGCCGAGCGGGGCGCCGGACGGGTCCATGTGTCCAGATGTGTCCATGCACTGATACTGCCGTCTCAGAATGTGAGAAGCAAGCCGCAGGGCTGGCCCACCGCCGCGCGGGCGCCGACCATGGAGGAAACACGTTGCACAGGCAGCACGGAAGGATCCGCCATGCCGGACTACCAGTCCTCGACCCCCACCACGGCCTCCGCCACGCCCTCCGGGGCCCCGGGCGGTCGCACCCTCGCCGAGAAGGTCTGGGCGGACCACCTCGTGCGCAAGGGCGAGGACGGCCGGCCGGACCTGCTCTACATCGACCTCCACCTGCTGCACGAGGTCACCTCGCCGCAGGCCTTCGAGGGGCTGCGGCTGGCGGGACGCCCGCTGCGCCGCCCCGATCTGACGATCGCCACGGAGGACCACAACACGCCCACGCAGGACATCTTCTCCCGCATCGCCGACGACACCTCCCGCAAGCAGATCGAGACGCTGCGCGCCAACTGCGCCGAGTTCGGGGTGCGCCTGCACCCGCTCGGGGACGCCGAGCAGGGCATCGTGCACGTGGTGGGCCCCCAGCTGGGCCTCACGCAGCCCGGCATGACCGTGGTCTGCGGCGACTCCCACACCTCCACCCACGGCGCGTTCGGCGCGCTCGCCTTCGGCATCGGCACCTCCGAGGTCGAGCACGTCATGGCCACCCAGACGCTGCCCCTGGCCCCGTTCCGGACCATGGCCGTCAACGTCGAGGGCACGCTGCGCCCGGGCGTCTCCGCCAAGGACATCATCCTGGCCGTGATCGCGAAGATCGGCACCGGCGGCGGACAGGGCTACGTCCTGGAGTACCGGGGCTCGGCCATCCGGGCGCTGTCCATGGAGGCCCGGATGACCATCTGCAACATGTCGATCGAGGCGGGGGCCCGGGCCGGCATGATCGCCCCGGACGAGACGACCTTCGAATACGTCAAGGGCCGCCCCCACGCCCCGGAGGGCGCCGAGTGGGACGCGGCGGTCGAGTACTGGCGGACCCTGCGCACCGACGAGGACGCCGTCTACGACGCCGAGGTGTTCCTGGACGCGGACGAGCTGGAGCCGTTCGTCACCTGGGGCACCAACCCCGGCCAGGGCGTCCCCCTGTCCCAGTCGGTGCCCGATCCCGAGGACATCGGGGACGAGAACGACAAGGCCAACGCCCGCCGGGCCCTGGAGTACATGGGCCTGGCCGCCGGCACCCCGATGAAGGAGATTCCGGTGGACACCGTCTTCCTGGGCTCCTGCACCAACTCCCGGATCGAGGACCTGCGGGCCGCGGCGGAGATCGTCAAGGGCCGCACCAAGGCCGAGAACGTCCGGATGATGGTGGTGCCCGGCTCCGCCAAGGTGCGGCTGCAGGCGGAGGCCGAGGGCCTGGACCGGGTGTTCATGGAGTTCGGCGCCGACTGGCGCTTCGCGGGCTGCTCGATGTGCCTGGGCATGAACCCGGACCAGCTCGCCCCCGGCGAGCGGTGCGCCTCGACGTCGAACCGCAACTTCGAGGGCCGGCAGGGCAAGGGCGGGCGCACCCACCTCGTCTCGCCCGTGGTGGCCGCGGCCACCGCGGTGCGCGGCACGCTGTCCTCCCCGTCCGACCTCGACGCCCCCGGCGACGTCGCCGCCGCGGCCTGACCGCCGCCCGAACCCAGGAAGGCCCTGCCATGGAGAAGTTCACCACCCACCGGGGAGTCGGCGTCCCGCTGCGCCAGTCCAACGTGGACACCGACCAGATCATCCCGGCCGTCTACCTCAAGCGGATCACCAAGACCGGGTTCGAGGACGCCCTGTTCGCCGCCTGGCGGAAGAACGAGGACTTCGTGCTCAACCGGGAGCCCTACCGCCACGGCTCCGTGCTGGTGGCCGGGCCCGACTTCGGCACCGGCTCCTCGCGCGAGCACGCGGTGTGGGCCCTGCGCGACTACGGCTTCCAGGCCGTGATCTCCTCCCGGTTCGCGGACATCTTCCGCGGCAACTCGGGCAAGCAGGGCCTGCTGGCCGCGCAGGTGGACCAGGCCGACGTCGAGCTGCTGTGGAAGCTGATCGAGGAGCACCCCGGCACCGAGATCGAGGTCGACCTCGAGTCCCGGACCGTGACCTGCGACACGGTCACCGTCCCGTTCTCCATCGACGACTACACGCGCTGGCGCCTCATGGAGGGCCTGGACGACATCGGCCTGACCCTCCAGCGCGAGGACGACATCGTCGCGTTCGAGGCCGGGCGCCCCGCGTTCAAGCCGACCACGCTGCCCGCCCGCACCTGAGCGCGCCACGCCCGGCACGGCCCGGCGGAGCCCACCGGGCCCCGCCGGGCCGTCGTGCTGTCCCGGACACGCACGACGGCGGCCCTGGTGCGAGGGCCCGCGCCGGGGAACCTACACTGTACGGGTGCCGCTCCCGCTCGGGGGTGGCCCGGCAACAGCAGATCGGAAGGTCATGAGCAGCGCACTGCACATCACGGGCGGCGTCCCCCTGTCCGGGCAGGTCACCGTGCGAGGTGCCAAGAACCTCGTCCCCAAGGCCATGGTGGCCGCCCTCCTGGGCTCCACGCCGTCCGTCCTGGCGAACGTGCCCGAGATCAAGGACGTCCAGGTCGTCACCAACCTGCTGGCGCTGCACGGGGTCGACGTGGCGCGCGAGGACGGCCGGCTGTCCCTGGACCCGTGCAACGTCACCACGGCGCGGCACGCGGACATCGACGCCCACGCCGGGGACTCCCGGATCCCGATCCTGCTGTGCGGGCCCCTGCTGCACGCCATCGGTGAGGCGTTCATCCCCGACCTCGGCGGGTGCAAGATCGGCGACCGGCCCATCAACTACCACCTCGACGTGCTGCGCCACTTCGGCGCCCGGGTCGAGAAGCTGGAGTCCGGGATCCGGATGAGCGCGCCGCACGGGCTGCACGGCGCCAAGGTCGAGCTGCCCTATCCCTCGGTCGGCGCGACCGAGCAGGTCCTGCTCACCGCCACCCGGGCCGACGGCCACACCGAGCTCCGCGGCGCGGCCACCGAGCCCGAGATCATGGACCTCATCGCGATCCTGCAGAAGATGGGCGCGATCATCACGGTCCAGACCGACCGGGTGATCCGCATCGAGGGCGTCCCCGAGCTCACCGGCTACCGGCACCGGGCCATGCCCGACCGGATCGAGGCGGCGTCCTGGGGCTCCGCGGCGCTCGCCACCGGCGGCGACATCTTCGTGGCCGGCGCCCGGCAGTCCGACATGATGACCTTCCTCAACACCTTCCGCAAGATCGGCGGCGGCCTCGACATCACGGAGGACGGCATCCGCTTCTACCACCCCGGCGGGGACCTCAACCCGCTCATCGTGGAGACCGACGTGCACCCCGGGTTCATGACCGACTGGCAGCAGCCGCTGGTGGTCGCCCTGACCCAGGCCTCGGGCGTGTCCATCGTGCACGAGACCGTGTACGAGAACCGCTTCGGCTTCACCGCCGCCCTCAACCGGATGGGGGCCACGATCCAGCTGCACCGCGAGTGCCTGGGCTCCGTGCCCTGCCGCTTCGGGCAGCGCAACTTCGTGCACTCGGCCGTGATCTCCGGGGCCACCCCGCTGCAGGCCTCGGAGATCAACATCCCCGACCTGCGCGGCGGCTTCTCGCACCTCATCGCCGCGATGGCCGCCGAGGGCACCTCCCACGTCACGGGCGTGGAGCTCATCGAGCGCGGCTACGAGCACTTCACGCACAAGCTGGCGGGGCTCGGGGCGTCCTTCGAGCTCGACGGCGAGTGAGCCGGGCCCGCCGATGAGCCGCACCTCGAAGCGCAGCCTGTTCCGCGTGCTCGCGGGCGTCGTGAAACCGGCCTACGGGCTGGTGGCCCGGCTGAGCTGGACGGGGGAGGAGCACCTGCCCGCCGAGGGCGGGTTTATCGTGGTGCCCAACCACCTCACCGAGCTCGACCCCCTGACGGTCGCCATCACGCTCTACGACAACGGGATCATGCCCCGCTTCCTGGCGAAGGAGTCGCTGTTCCGCGCCCCCGTGGTCGGGGCGGTGCTCCGGGCCACGGGCCAGGTCCCCGTGCTGCGGGGCACGGCCGACGCCGCCGCGGCGCTCACGGCCGCCCGCGCCGAGCTGGCCTCCGGCGGCGCCGTGGTGATCTACCCCGAGGGGACCCTCACCCGCGACCCCGGCCGCTGGCCGATGACCGGGCACACGGGCGCAGCACGGCTCGCCCTCGCCACCGGGGCCCCCGTGGTCCCGGTGGCGCACTGGGGGGACCAGGAGGTCCTCGACCTCGACCGCTCCACCGGCCGGCGCAGGATCAGCATCTTCCCCCGGAAGGACGTGCGCGTGCGGATCGGGCCGCCCGTGGACCTCACGCCGTGGCGGGACGACGTCCCCGAGCTGACCCAGCCGGTGGGCCGCCACGCGGCACGGCTCGAGGAGGCCACCGACGCCGTCATGCGCGCCGTCACCCGGGAGCTCGCCCAGCTGCGGGGGACGGACGCACCGGCCGCGCTCTGGGACCGCCGCCGGGGAGGCCGCCTGTGACGCAGCCCGACCCTGCCACGCCGCGCCCCCGCGGACTGCCCGCCGCCGGGCCGCGGCGGATCGCCGTCCTCGGCGCCGGGTCGTGGGGCACGACCTTCGCCAAGATCCTCGCCGACAGCGCCCGGGAGGCCGCGCACGACCGCCACGAGCCGCCCGGGCGGACCGTGGTGCTGTGGGGGCGCAGCGCCGCCGCGATGGGCCACGCCGCGCGCACCCGCGTCAACGACCGCTACGTCCCCGGCATCCGGCTGCCCGGGCGCCTGGAGATCACCGCCGACCTCCCCGCGGCCGTGCGCGGGGCGGACCTCGTGGTGCTCGCGGTGCCCGCCCAGTCCCTGCGGGCCCAGCTGGCCGCCGCGGCCGGGCACCTCGAGCCGGACGCCGTGGTGCTGTCCCTGGCCAAGGGGCTCGAGCGGGACACGGGCCTGCGGATGAGCGAGGTGGTCGCCGAGGAGCTGGGCCGGGCCACCGGCCTGGGCGCCGAGCACTGGCGGGCGCGCACGTGCGTGCTCTCCGGGCCCAACCTGGCCATGGAGATCGCGGAGGAGCAGCCCACGGCCTCCGTCGTGGCGGCCCCCACCACGGAGCTGGCCAGCTGGGTGGCGCACGCCTGCCGGACCCGCTACTTCCGCCCCTACACGAACACGGACGTGGTGGGCACCGAGATCGGCGGCGTCGTGAAGAACGTCATCGCCCTCGGCGTGGGCATCGCCGACGGCCGCCACTTCGGGGAGAACTCCAAGGCCTCCATCATCACCCGCGGGCTGGCCGAGACCACCCGGCTCGCGCTGGCCCTGGGCGGACGGCTGGAGACCCTCTCCGGGCTCGCCGGCCTGGGGGACCTCGTGGCCACCTGCTCCTCGCCGCTGTCCCGCAACCGCACCGCGGGGCGGCTCCTCGGCCTGGGCCTGACGCCCGAGGAGGTGCAGGAGGAGATGACCCAGACCGCCGAGGGCATCAAGTCCGCCCCCGCCGTGCTCGCCCTCGCCCGCCGCCACGGCGTCGACATGCCCATCACCGACGCCGTCGTGGCCATCCTCCGCGAGGAGATCACCATCGACGACGTAGCTCAGCTGCTGCTGGGCCGAGAGATCAAATCCGAAGGGACCGCCCCATGACCCCCCGCCCCTGCGTCGCCGTGCTGTTCGGCGGGCGCTCCAGCGAGCACTCCATCTCCCTCATCACGGCCCGCGGCGTCCTGCGCGCCATCGACCGCGAGAAGTGGGACGTGGTGACCGTCGGCATCGCCACCTCCGGGGAGTGGTTCCTCTGCCCGCAGGAGCAGCTCGAGGCCCTGCTCGATGCGGACCCGATCGCCGAGCTGCCCGTGGGCGACGAGCTCGTGAGCCTGCCGCTGAAGGTCGGGGAGAGCGAGCTCATCGTCCGTCAGGACGGTCCCGGCGGGCAGACCGTGAGCCGGGACCGGCACATCGACGTGGTCCTGCCCCTGCTGCACGGGCCCTTCGGCGAGGACGGCACCCTGCAGGGCCTGCTCGAGCTCGCCGACCTGCGCTACGTGGGCTGCGGGGTCACGGCCTCCGCGGTGGGGATGGACAAGCACTTCATGAAGCTCGCCTTCGAGGCGGCGGGCCTGGAGGTGGGCCCCTACACGGTGGTGACCGACCGGCAGTGGGCCGTGGACCCCGACGGCGTGCGCGAGCGCATCGCGCAGCTGGGCTTCCCCGTGTTCGTCAAGCCGGCCCGCGCCGGGTCCTCCTTCGGCATCACCAAGGTGGACCGTGCCGAGGAGCTCGACGCGGCGATCGCCGCCGCCCGCGAGCACGACCGCAAGCTGGTGGTCGAGGCGGGGATCGTGGGGCGGGAGATCGAGTGCGCCGTGCTCGAGGGCCGCGGCAACGCGGCCGCCCGGACCTCCATGCCGGGCGAGATCGAGATCGTCGACGAGCACGCGTTCTACGACTTCGAGGCCAAGTACGTCTCGCAGGCCTCCGCGCGGCTCAGCTGCCCGGCGGATCTGCCGGAGGAGGCGATCGAGACGATCCGCCGCCGCGCCGTCACCGCCTTCGAGGCGCTGGACGGGGAGGGCCTGTGCCGCGCCGACTTCTTCTACACCCCGGACGGCCGTGTGGTCATCAACGAGATCAACACGATGCCCGGGTTCACGCCGATCTCGATGTACCCGCGGATGTGGGCCGCCTCGGGGCTCGACTACGCCGAGCTCATCGACGAGCTCCTGGGCCTCGCCCTGGAGCGGCCGGTGGGGCTGCGCTGAGCCCCGCCGCCGCACGGCGCGGGCAGCGGCGTCCACGCCTCACGGTGCCGGCGACGCGGTGACGACGACGTTCTTGCCGACCGCGTCCTGGGTGTAGCAGCTGATCAGGACGATGCGGTTGGGGACGACCCGCCAGATCTCGCTGTCCTTCAGCGTGTCCTTCTCGTAGGTGGTCACCGAGTCCACGACGTAGTCGAGGGTCCCGTCCACGGTCTCGACCTCGAGCTCCTTCCCGACGAGCGCCGGGTCGCTCAGCTTGTTGAAGGGCAGCTCGACCTTCTCGAAGCTGTGCCCGGCGATGTACGTGGTGTTCGCCGACCCCTCGCCGGGCATTCCGTACGGGGTGAGCCGGTAGCCGTTGTAGGTCTGCGGCGGCACGAGCGAGCCGTCCGAGAGGTCCTCGTCCGTCGGGTCGTAGGGGAGCACGTCCGCGTCGAAGCCGACGGCGTCGATGCTCAGGCGCAGCGGGGACGCCGCGGCCGGCACGTGCCCCAGGAAGGTCTGGGCGAGGAACCACTGGTTCATCAGCGCCACCCACAGCACGGCGGCGCACAGCGTCACCACTGCCGCCCGGCGGGCCCGCGGGTCCTTCTCCCGCACCGGGACCGGAGGCGGCGGCGCCGCCGCGGTGCTGGTGGCCATCCTGTTCTGTCCTGTCGTCTCGTGTGCTGTCGCTGTCGCTGTCGGTGTCGCGGGCCGGGCCGGGCCGGGGGTGCCGGCGGCCGGGCGGGGTGCGTGCCGTGCCGGCGCCGCCCCGCGGGCGCCGCCGGCACGGCACGCGCTCAGGCGCCGCTGCGCCCGAGCCGCCGTGCCCGGTACGCGAGCGCACCGGGAAGGGCCACCGCGGCCGCGAGCAGCGCGGTGAGCAGGCCGGCACCGGCCGACTGCTCCAGCGGTGCCGCGGTGAGGCGGGTGTCCACGTTGAGGCCCGGGTTCGCGGCCACGGCCTCCTGGGGCGCGAGCTCCGGGAGGGCGGCCGGCTCGACCGCCGCTGCTGCCGGTGCGGCGGGCGCCGCGTCGGGCAGCGCCGGTGCCGCCGGTGGCGCGTCGGCGAGGACCGGTCCCGGCGCGGGCGCCGCGGGCGCCGCCGGCTCGGCGGCGGCCGGTGCCGGGGCCTCCACCGCTGCGGGCGGGCCCGCCTCGGCGACGGCCGGGACGTCCGCGACCGCGGGGGCCGGGGCGTCCACCGGTGCGGCCGGCGCCGCGGGCTCGGCGGCGGCCGGTGCCGGGGCCTCCGCCGCTGCGGGCGGGCCCGCCTCGGCGACGGCCGGGACGTCCGCGACCGCGGGGGCCGGGACGTCGACCGGTGCGACAGGCGCCGCGGGCGGCAGCTCCACCACGGCCGCGGCGACCTCGGAGGATGTGGCCGCGCCCGGCGGGGCACCGCCGGGCGGGGCGTCGCCCGGTGCGGCGACGGCTGCGGGTGCGCCCAGGAACAGGCCCCCCGCCAGCACGGTCGCCGAGGCACCGGCGACAGCCAGTCTTCTCGTCGTAGTCATGTCGATGTGTCTCCTGTATCCCGTCGTCGGCCCGGGCCCACCCCAGGACCGCCAGCGCACGGCACGATCCCAGCGGCCTCGTTCCCGCGCCCCCGCGCGGACGGCCCCCGTCACGTCGTGCCGCTCGTCGTTCGGCCCGGACGGACCGTTCGCCCGTCCCGCGGAGCCGGAACCCCTGCCGAAGAACTGCTGTGCTGTTAACTATCGTCCAGATCTCCGCATTAGCAAGGGCGAACGGATTCGTGACGGGAGGAGTCCGGGCCGCCGCACGGGAGCGCCGGCCCCGGGCGACCCGCCGCGCCCGGGGCACCGGGGCGTCCTCGCCGGCGGCCCGGAGCCGCACCGGCACCGGACTGCACTAGTGGGGACACGGCTCGGCTCGCCCCCGCCATTAACCTGTGCACATGATGGGGGGCGGGACGTGGTCCCACGGCGGCCGTCCGGGGGGACGGACGCTCCGACAGGGGGGGATCCGATGACGTCCGCGGTGCTCGAGGCCGAGAGCCTGGTCAAGATCTACGGCCGGGGGGACACCCGGTTCGCCGCGCTGCGCGGCGTGGACCTGCGGATCCGGCACGGGGAGTCCGTGGCCGTCGTCGGGAAGTCCGGCTCGGGCAAGTCGACCCTGATGCATCTGCTCGCGCTGCTCGACGCCCCGACCCACGGCACGGTGTCCTTCGACGGCAGGCCGGCGGCGTCGATGACGGCCCGCGAGCTCAACGCGACGCGCAACGCCGCGTTCGGCTTCGTGTTCCAGCAGTTCTACCTCACGGCGGACCAGACGGTCCTGGAGAACGTGGTGCTGCCGC
Organism: Kocuria rosea subsp. polaris; assembly: GCF_001483755.1. Taxonomy (GTDB): domain Bacteria; phylum Actinomycetota; class Actinomycetes; order Actinomycetales; family Micrococcaceae; genus Kocuria; species Kocuria cellulosilytica. Next base: position 49,283 of record NZ_LQBK01000033.1, on the reverse strand, counting down.
TGCGGATCGCGGGGGTCCGCCCGGGCCTGCGCCGGCGCCGCGCCCTGGAGGTTCTGGAGCGCCTGGACGTGGCGGAGAAGGCCGCCTGCCGCGCCGCCGACCTGTCCGGCGGGCAGAAGCAGCGCGTGGCGCTCGCCCGCGCCCTGGTCAACGAGCCCTCCGTGATCTTCGCCGACGAGCCCACCGGCAACCTCGACTCGGCCACCGGCGCGGTGGTCCAGGACCTCCTGTTCGACCTCCACCGGGAGCAGGGCATCACCCTCGTCGTCGTCACCCACGACGACGACCTCGCGCGGCGCTGCGGCCGTCAGGTGCACCTGCACGACGGTCTCGTCGTGGCCGCCGCCCCGGCAGCCCCGGCCGCCGCGGCGGGCGCCGAGGTCGTCCTCGGAGCGGCGGGGGGCGCCCGGTGAGGTGGCCCGACCTGCTCGGCTCCGCGGTCTCCAACACCCGCCGCGCGCGGATCCGCACGGCCCTGACCGTGCTCGCCGTCTTCATCGGCGCGTTCGCCCTGACCCTCACCTCGGGCATGGGCACCGGGGTGAACCGGTACATCGACGACACCGTGGCCGCGTTCGGCGACGCCGACGCCCTCTACGTGCAGAAGTCGCAGCCGCTGATCGAGCTGTCCTCGACCTCCGGCCCCCGCGAGTACGACCCGGACACCACGCGGATCCGGACGGGGTTCGGCGTCTCCTTCGAGGGACTGACCGCCGAGGACATCGCGGTCATCGAGGGCATCGACGGGGTGCGCTCCGTGAAGCCGATGTACTCCGTGGCGCCCACCTACCTGGAGGCCGCCGACGGGAGCCGGTTCCAGCTCTCCCCGGGGATCCCGGTCGACGCCGTGGGCCTGCAGATGGTGGCCGGCGGGGCCCCCGCCACGGGCCGGGACGAGATCGCGGTCCCGGACAGCTGGGTCGCCGACCTGGGCTTCGCCTCCGCCCGGGACGCCGTGGGCGGGCGCGTCGACGTGGTCATGACGAACATGGCGGAGCAGGACAAGGCGTTCCCGGCCACGATCTCGGGCGTCACCCAGGCCAGCCTCGTCGGGACGTCCCTGAACCCCATCCCGTCGGACTCCTTCAACGAACGGCTCTACGACTACCAGGTCAGCGGCGTCCCGGAGGAGGTGCCGGAGAGCTTCGCGATGGCCACGGTCACGGTCGAGGACATGTCGCGGGCCCCCGGGATCCAGGCGCGGCTGGAGGACCACGACATGCTCGGGCTCACCGTGGAGGACCAGCTCGGGATGTTCCGCGCCGTGATCAACGCCATCGTCTGGATCCTCAACGCCTGCGCCGTCATCGCGCTCGTGGCCGCCGGCCTCGGCATCGTGAACACCCTGCTGATGTCGGTGCAGGAGCGGACCCGCGAGATCGGGCTCATGAAGGCCATGGGGATGAGCGGGGGCCGGGTCTTCGGCCTGTTCTCCCTCGAGGCCGTCGTCATCGGTTTCCTCGGGGCGGTGGTCGGCGCGGTCACGGGGGTCGCCGGCGGCTCCGCGCTGAGCCGCGCGCTGGCCGACGGGTTCCTGTCCGGGCTGCCCGGACTGGCCCTGTTCGCGTTCGAGCCGTGGCGGGTGGCGCTGATCGTGCTCTCCGTCATGGGGATCGCGTTCCTGGCCGGGACGATCCCCGCGGTCCGGGCCGCCCGGAAGGACCCCATCGCCTCCCTGCGCCACGAGTGACCGGTCCGGGCCCGGCCGGGCCCGTCAGCCCTCGCACTCGATGCAGTACCGGGCGCCGTCCTTCTCGCGGGCGAGCTGGCTGCGGTGGCGGACGAGGAAGCAGGACATGCAGGTGAACTCGTCGTCCTGCTCGGGCACCACCTGGATGAGCAGCTCCTCCTGGGACAGGTCCGCCCCCGGCAGGTCGATGCCCTCGGCCGTGTCCGCGTCGTCGACGTCGATCGCCGGGCTCTGCGCGGTGGCGCTGCGCTGCGCCTGGATCACCTCGAGGGACTCGTTGGCGGGCTCGTCCTCGGGCTTGACGCGGGGCTCGTCGTAATCGGTGGCCACGGGTGTGCCTCCTTCTGGGCGTGGTGCGGTCGGGTGCATGTCCACGCCACAACCCGGCGGGGCATGGGCCTATTCCCGGCGGTCCGGCACGCCCGGGGGACGCGGCGGCCGCGGTCGCCGCGTCCGGCCGGTCACAGGCCCTCCACGGTGTCCTGCAGGTCCAGGCACCGGCGCTCCGCGGGGATCTGCTCCACCGCGGAGCCCAGCTCCACGAGCAGGGTGGAGGACGCCACGGCGGTGCTGTCGAAGACGACCTCGACCGCCGGGTCCCGGCCGTAGGTCGTGGCGGTCCACGTGCTCCCGTCCTCGTCCTGGCGGATCAGCCAGTCGACCTCGTTGACGGCGGAGCAGGGGTCCGTGGTGGGCCCGGGCGGGGTCACGCCGCAGCGCACCACCGCGGCCGTGGGCTCGCCGTAGGCCGTGGTGGCCTGGCTCGTGGTCTCGCGCCGGTCGTGCTCGCCGACGGTCTCCGGCATGGCGAGCATCGCCGGGGCGCACCCCGGGTCGGCGGCGTTCTCGGCGGGGTCCACGGTCACGGCGGGGGAGCACCCCGACAGGACCGCCACCAGGGCGCCCGCCCCCAGCACGGCGCGGGCGGATCGGGACAGGGGGAGCGAGGGCATGCCCCCAGCGTAATCCTCGGGGAGCCCCGTTCCCGCGTCCGGGGCCGTCGTTAGGATGAGCGCCATGACCCGACCCCCAGCGGAGCAGCCCCCCGTGCCCCACGCGCCGCCCGGCACCGGGCCGACCGTCGGGGAGCTCTCCGAGGCGGAGCTGCTCGAGCGCGTCCTCCCCCTGCTCCTGCGTCCCGCCGCCCCGCGGCCCGGAGCGGACCGCGTGCTGGTCGGCCCCGGCGACGACTGCGCCGTGGTCGCCGCCCCGGACGGGCGGTACGTGATCACCACGGACACCCAGGTGCAGGACCAGGACTTCCGTCTCGCCTGGGCCGGCGGCGCGGTCACCACCGGCTACGACACCGGGATGAAGTGCGCCGCGCAGAACCTCGCCGACGTCGCCGCGATGGGCGCCGTCCCGTCGGCCGTCGTCGTCTCGCTCACCCTCCCCCCGGAGACGCCCCTGTCCTGGCCCCTGGACTTCGCCCGCGGCCTCGTGGCCGGGCTGGAGACCATGGGCGCGGACCGCTGCGCGGTGGTCGGCGGGGACCTCGGCGCGGGCCGGGAGCTGTCGGTCACGGCCACGGTGACGGGCGACCTCGAGGGCCGGGAGCCGGTGCTCCGGTCCGGGGCGGGGCGGGGCGGCAAAGTGGCGCTCGCCGGGACCACCGGGCGCGCCGCCGCGGGCGTGGCCCTGCTCGAGGACCGCCGCTACCGGCCCGGGCGGGACGAGGCCCTGGACGCGCTCGCCGCGGCGCAGCTGCGCCCGTGCGCCCCCGTGCCCGCCGGCCCCGCCGCCGCCCGCGCCGGGGCCACCGCGATGATCGACCTCTCCGACGGCCTGCTCCGCGACGCCGGCAGGGTCGCGGCCGCCAGCGGCGTCGTCGTGGACCTCGACGCCGCGGCCGTGGAAGGACTGGCCGGGCCCCTGCGCCCGGCCGCCCGGCTGCTCGGGACGGACCCCCGCGACTGGGTGCTGACCGGCGGCGAGGACCACGGGCTGCTCGCGGTCTTCCCGCCGGACGTGCCGCTGCCGGGAATGTTCCGTGCGATAGGCTCGTGTGCGCCCGCGCCCCCCGCGCACGACGACACCCTCCCCCGGGTGCTGCTCGACGGACGAGCGCCGCACCTCGCCCTCGGGCACCCGGTCGGCGAAGGATGGGATCACTTTGAACCATAGGATCGGATCGAACGCGGCCGTCATGCGGCGGTGGCTCGACCTGGCCCACCGTGATCTCGTGCGCCACAGCCCCGTCCTGAACGCCCTCAACGTCTTCCCGGTCGCGGACGCCGACACCGGGACCAACCTCGCGACCACGGTGCGCGCGGCGGCCGAGGCCGCCGCCGTGCTCGAGACCGGCGACGTCGGGGAGCTGCTCTCCCTCGCCGGCCAGGCCGCCCTCGAGGAGGCCCGCGGCAACTCGGGCACCCTGTTCTCCGTGTTCCTCACGGCCGTGGGGCACTCCCTGGAGGGCAGCACGAGGATGACCGCGGAGTCCGTGCGGCTCGCCCTGCACGCCGGCCACGTGCGCGCCTGGAGCGTGCTGACGGACCCCGTGGAGGGGACCATGCTCTCGGTCCTGGAGGCGGCCGCCGCCGTCCCCGTGCCGCAGGAGGTGGAGGACGGGTCCAACCAGCAGCTCAAGGAGCTCCTGGCCGGTGTGAGCACCGCCGCCCGCGCCGCGGTGCTCGTGACCCCGGACCAGCTCCCGGTCCTGCGGGAGACCGGCACGGTCGACGCCGGCGCGCTGGGCATGCTCGTCGTCTTCGACGCCCTCGCCCGCACCGTGGGCGGGGACGACGCCGGTGACGAGAACGCGCTCGACGCCCTGATCGACGCCGCCGCGGCCCGGGCCGCCGGCGCCGGGGGCGCGGGGCACGCCGTGCACGGCGGCGTGGAGGTGATGTGCACCGTGGAGCTGACCCCGCTGGACGCCGCGGAGCTGCGCCACGAGCTCAGCGAGGTGGGCACCAGCGTGATCATGAGCGCGGTGACCGAGACGGGAGACGGCTACCGGTGGCGCGTGCACGTCCACGTGCCGCGGCCGGAGGACGCCCTCACGGTGATCGGCGCCCGCGGCCAGGCCGTGAACCTCACGGTGACCTCCCTGTCGGAGGCGGACGGATGAGGCGTCCCTGAGATGACCCGACCCCACGGCGGCGGGGCGTTCCCCGACCCGGTCCCCGAGCTCGACCAGCCGCTGGCCCGGCTGCTGGGGAAGACCACGGCCGACCAGCTGGCCCGCCAGCTCTCGGTGTCCACGATCGGGCAGCTGCTCGACCACTTCCCCCGCCGGTACATGCCGCGGGGCGAGCTCACGCCGTTCTCGGAGCTGCGCATCGACCAGCAGGTGACCATCGTGGCCGAGGTGGTGCACGCCTCCACCCGCCGGATGCGCTCCCGGCGCGGGTCCATCACGGACGTGGTGATCACGGACCGCGCCTCCACCGACCCGCAGCGGCTGTTCGCGGACGGGGACCCCGGCCCGGGGCGGACGATGCGGCTCAGCTTCTTCAACGCCTGGACCGCGGCCCGGGACCTGCCCCCGGGCACCCACGCCCTGTTCTCCGGGCGGGTCGGGCTGTACAACGGCGCCGTGACCATGACCAACCCGCACTACGCGATCCTCGACCCGGACGCCCCGGAGGCGGGGGAGACCGCCGAGGAGCGCGCGGGCCGGCCCATCCCCATCTACCCGGCCACGGCGAAGCTGACCACGGACAAGATCGCCCGCGCCGTGCACTCGCTGCTGCCGATCGTGGACTTCGGGGCCGTCCCGGAGCCGCTGCCGGACGGGATCCTGGAGCGGGAGGGCCTCATGGGGCTCGAGGAGGCGTACTGGCAGGTCCACCGCCCCCGGGACACCCGGGCCCACGGGGAGGCCCGCCGCCGGTTCCGCTACCAGGAGGCGTTCCTGCTCCAGTGCGCCCTGGCCCGCCGCCGCGCCGAGCTCGCCGCGCACCCCACCACCGCCCGCCCGGGCGTTCCCGGAGGCATCCTCGCCCGGTTCGACGCCGGGCTGCCGTTCGAGCTGACCGCCGGTCAGCGCGCCGTGGGGGAGGACCTCGCGGCGGAGCTCGCCGGCACCCGTCCCATGAACCGGCTGCTCCAGGGGGACGTCGGCTCCGGCAAGACCCTCGTGGCCCTGCGGGCGATGCTGCAGGTCGTCGACTCCGGCGCGCAGGCCGCGCTGCTGGCCCCCACCGAGGTGCTCGCCGCCCAGCACCACGGGTCCGTGGTCCGCTCCCTCGGCCCGCTCGCGCAGGCGGGCCTGCTCGGCGGGGACCCGGACGGCACGCAGGTCGTGCTGCTCACCGGGTCCATGGGCGCCGCGGCGCGCAAGCGGGCCCTGCTGCGGATCGCGTCGGGGGAGGCCGGGATCGTCATCGGCACCCACGCCCTGCTCTCGGAGGTCGTGCAGTTCGCCGACCTCGGGCTGGTCGTGGTGGACGAGCAGCACCGCTTCGGGGTGGAGCAGCGGGACCGGCTGCGGGACAAGGCCGGGCGGCCCCCGCACCTGCTGGTGATGACCGCGACCCCCATCCCCCGCACCGTGGCGATGACCGTCTTCGGGGACCTGGACGTCTCCGTCCTCGACGAGCTCCCGGCCGGCCGGCAGCCGATCGCCACCCACACCGTGGGGCTCGTGGAGCACCCGGGCTGGGAGCGGCGGCTGTGGCGCCGGGCCCGGGAGGAGATCGACGCGGGCCGTCAGGTGTACGTGGTCGCGCCCAAGATCGGCGACGACGAGGAGCCGCCGCCGCACGCCTCCCTCGCGGAGTCGGCGCTCGCGGCGGCCTCGGCGGACGAGGAGTCCGAGGCGGCGCTGGCGTCCGTCACCTGGCTGGCGGAGCTCGTGGCCGCCGAGCCCGTGCTGGCCGGCGTGCGCGCCGAGGTGCTGCACGGCCGGCTCGACCCGGACCGGAAGTCCCGCCTCATGGAGGAGTTCGCGGCGGGGGACGTGCCGCTGCTCGTGTGCACCACCGTGGTCGAGGTCGGCGTGGACGTGCCCAACGCCACGCTGATGATCATCGTGGACGCCGACCGGTTCGGCATCTCCCAGCTGCACCAGCTGCGCGGCCGGATCGGGCGCGGCGGGCACGCCGGGACGTGCCTGCTCGTCACCCGGCGCCCCGCCGAGCACCCGTCGCGGGAGCGGATCGAGGTGGTGGCCGCGTCCACGGACGGCTTCGAGCTCGCGCGCGCGGACCTCGAGCTGCGCCGGGAGGGCGACATCCTGGGCGCCGCCCAGTCCGGGGGCCGCTCGACCCTGCGCCTGCTGCGGGCCCTGGACGACGCCGAGCTCATCGAGCGGGCCCGCCGGGACGCCGTGACCGTCCTGGGCGAGGACCCCCAGCTGCTCGAGCACCCCGAGCTGGCCGAGGCCATCGAGCGCTACCTCGACCCGGACGCCGAGGCGTTCCTGGACCGGGGCTGAGCGCCGTGCCGCAGCACCACGGACCGCAGCGCCACGGACGGCAGCACCAGGGACCGCGCAGGAGAGGAGGGGAGCACGCGTGAGCAGGATCATCGCCGGGGCCGCCGGAGGGCTGCGCCTGCGCTCCGTGCCGGGCCGGGACACCCGGCCCACGACCGACCGGGTCAAGGAGTCGCTCTTCGCCCGGCTCGAGGCCTGGGGCATGCTCCGGGACGCACTGGTCCTGGACCTGTTCGCGGGCTCGGGGGCCCTCGGCTGCGAGGCCGCGAGCCGCGGCGCGGCCGCCGTGACGCTCGTGGAGCGGCACGCGGGGGCGGCGCGGGTCTGCCGCGCCAACGCCGGGACGGTCCACGGGGCCCTCGGGCGCGACGACGTCGTCACGGTCCGGCACGGGGCGGTCGGCGCCTACCTGGCGGATCCCGCCGAGGGGCCGTGGGACCTGGTCCTGGCCGACCCGCCCTACCCCCTCCCGGAGGCCGAGCTCACCGCGGCCCTCGCCCCGCTGGCGGGCCGGCTGCGGGAGGGCGGGGTGGTCGTGGTCGAGCGCTCCTCCCGGTCCCCGGAGCCCGGCTGGCCGCAGGGACTGCGCCGGTTCGAGCAGAAGCGGCACGGGGAGACCACCGTGTGGTTCGCCGAGACGGACGTCACATCGCCGTCCCCGCCCGGCGCGTCGCACTGAGCACCTGCGCCGCTGGGCGCACCCGCTTTGACAAGATTCGACAGGCAGCAACGAGCACGGGCCCCGGCCCGGGAGTAACGGAGGACGTCCATGAGGATCACGGTTCTGGGAACGGGATACCTGGGGGCCACGCACGCCGCGTCGATGGCGGAGATGGGCTTCGAGGTGCTGGGGGTGGACGTCGACCCGGAGAAGGTCGACGCCCTGTCCCGCGGCGAGCTGCCCTTCCACGAGCCGGGCCTGGGCGAGCTGCTGCGCGAGCACGTGGGCACGGGACGGCTGCGCTTCACCACGAGCTACGAGGAGGCCGGCGCCTTCGGCGACGTCCACTTCGTCGGCGTGGGCACCCCGCAGCGGGCGGGCAGCTTCGCGGCGGACATGCGCTACGTCGACGCCGCGGTCGGCTCGATCGCCGCGGCCGCCACGAAGGACTGCGTCATCGCGGGCAAGTCCACGGTCCCGGTCGGCTCCGCCCGCCGCCTGGCCGACCTGGCGAAGGCCTCCGCCCGCGACGGGGTGGACGTGTCCCTGGTGTGGAACCCCGAGTTCCTGCGCGAGGGCTACGCCGTGGAGGACACCCTGACCCCGGACCGGATGGTGCTCGGCGCCGAGGACCCGGCCGCGGAGGCCGTGATGCGCCGGGTCTACGCCCGGCAGCTGGAGGCCGGCGTCCCCCTGATCGTCACCGACTTCGAGACCGCCGAGCTCGTGAAGGTCGCGGCCAACGCCTTCCTGGCCACCAAGATCTCCTTCATCAACGCCCTGTCCGAGCTCACCGAGGTGGTCGGCGGGGACATCCGCACCCTCGCCGACGCGATCGGGCTCGACGAGCGCATCGGGCGGAAGTTCCTCAACGCCGGGGTCGGCTTCGGCGGCGGCTGCCTGCCGAAGGACATCCGGGCGCTGCGGGCCCGTGCCGCGGAGCTCGGGGTGGAGCAGTCGGTGCGCTTCCTCGCCGAGGTGGACGACATCAACGTCCGCCGCCGCGGCCACACGGTGGAGACGGTCACCCAGATGCTGGGCGGCTCCGTGGTGGGCCGGCAGGTCGCCGTGCTCGGGGCGGCCTTCAAGCCGGACTCCGACGACGTGCGCGACTCCCCGGCCCTGGACATCGCGGCCCGGCTGCACTCGATCGGCGCCGAGGTCGCCGTCTACGACCCCGAGGCCAACGCCAACGCCGCCAAGCGCTATCCCCGCCTGGACTACGTGGACTCCCTCGAGGCCGCCGTCACCGGCGCCGAGGTCGTGGTGCTGCTCACCGAGTGGGCCGAGTTCAAGGCGATGACCCCGGAGCAGCTCGACCCGCTGGTCGCCGTCCCGCAGATCCTCGACGGGCGCAACGTGCTCGACCCCGACCGCTGGACCGCGGCCGGCTTCTGCTACCGCTCCCTCGGCCGCCGGGCGGCCGCCGTCTGAGCCCGCCCCGGCGCGCCGGGGCGGGCGCTCAGCCCGCCAGGCGCCGCCCGGCCTGCTCCAGGACGTCCAGGCGCTTGCCGAACGAGAAGCGCATCCACGAGGCGTACAGCCCCCGGTGCTCCGCGGAGGCGAGGGCCGGCACGGGCACGCCCACCACGCCGGCCCGCTCGGCCAGCACCGGGGCCAGGTGCTCGGCGTCCTCGACCCCGTGCCGCTCGCACAGCCCGCGCACGTCCGCCACGACGAAGAACGTGCCCTGCGGCTCGAACGGCTCCGCGCCCGCCGCGGCCAGGCCCCGCACGAGCACGTCCCGGCGGCGCCGGAAGTCCTCGGTGAGCCGGGCGTAGAAGTCGTCGGGCCCGCGCAGGGCGGTGGCCGCCCCGATCTGCAGCGGCGTGGCGGCGCTGTGCGTGAGGTAGGCCTTCGTGGCGCGCACGGGGCCCACGAGGTGCGCGGGCCCGCTGACCCAGCCCACGCGCCACCCCGTGGCCGAGAAGGACTTCCCCACGGAGGAGACGGTGAGGGTCCGCCCGAAGGCCTCCGGCAGCGCGGCGAGCGGGCGGTGCCCGCCCGCGTAGCGCAGGTGCTCGTAGACCTCGTCGGTCACCACCACGCAGTCGTGCTCGGCGGCGAGGCCGGCCAGGCGGGACAGGACGACGTCGTCGAACACGGTCCCCGTGGGGTTGTGCGGGTCGTTGAGGATCACCATGCGGGTGCGGGGCCCGAAGGCCGCGGCGAGGCGCTCGAGGTCCGGGGCGAAGCGCGGCGGCTCGAGGGGGACCGTGACCAGCCGTGCGCCCGCGAACTCCACGACGGCGCCGTAGAGGTCGTAGTGCGGCTCGAACACCACGACCTCGTCCCCGGGCCGCAGGAACGCGAGCAGGCTCGCCGCCAGGCCCTCGGACGCGCCCACGGTGACGACGACGCCGGAGCCCGGGTCCAGGTCGATCCCGTAGAACCGGCGCTGGTGCTCGGCGACGGCCTCCTGCAGCAGCGGCAGCCCCGCCACCGGGGAGTACTGGTTGCCGCCGCCGTGCAGCGCGCCGGCGGCGGCCTCGAGCATCTCCTGCGGCCCGTCGACGTCCGGGAAGCCCTGCCCCAGGTTGATGGCGCCCGTCCGTGCGGCCAGCCGCGACATCTCCTCGAAGACGGTTCCGGAGAGCTCCCCGGTGCTGGTGAGCAGGCCGCCTCCCCGGGCCATGCGCTCCCAGGGGGGACCGGTCGGGGACGGGGCGGCGGCGTCGGTGGCATCCATGGCCGCCAGTCTAGGGTCCCGTGCCGGCTCCCGGGGGCGGGCCGGCGCCGAGCCGCACGAGGGTCTCCGCCAGCCCCTCGACGAACACCGGGAGGTCGGGCACCACGTCGGCGTCGGCCACCACGTCGACGCCCAGGGCGCCCGCGTAGGAGACCACCCCCACCGCGAGGGCCAGGTTGCCCTGCACGGCGCCGAGCTGGAAGAGCTCGCGCACCGGCGCCCCCGCGAAGCGCAGCGGCGCCGAGGGGCCGCGCACGTTGCTGAGCAGGAGGTTGACGAGCCGCTGCCGGTCCATGACGCGGACCGTCCAGCGCTGGGCGAGCCGGCCGCCGGGCCGGTACGGCGGGCGGGTCCTTTGTGCCGCGGTCGTCGCCGCGATCCGCCGCAGCCGCGCGGCGGGGTCGGGCTCGTCCACGGGCACGGCCACCACGCGCACGCCCGTCCGGTTGCCGCCCACGGGGTCTCCCGGAGCGCGCACGGAGGCGACCACCGAGACCTTCAGCTCCGGCACGCCGGCCAGCTCCCCGCGTGCGGCCAGCAGCCGCCGGGCCCCGCCCGCCACGGCGGTGAGCACCACGTCGTTGACCGTCCCGCCGTGCCGGTGGGCCAGCTCCCGGGCCGCCTCGAGGTCCGCGCGCACGAGCGCGGCGCCGCGCCGCGGTCCCACGGGGCGGTTGATGGACAGCGCCGGGGCGCGCCCCTCCGCGAGCGCGCCGCGCAGCTGGGCGGCCCGCCCGCGCAGACGGGCCGCGGCGCGGGCCGGGACCTGTGCCGCACCACCGGCTGGCCGCGCGCCGGCCGGCGCGCCCAGCCCGCCCGGTGCGCCCGGCACGACCGGTCGGCCCGGTGCGCCCGTCCCGCCGCCGGGGACGGCGGCCGGGTCGAACAGGGGTGCGAGCAGGCTCAGCGCCGCCAGACCGTCGGCGAGCACGTGGTGCCACCGGATCAGCAGGCCGAGCCGGCCGTCGGCGAGCCCGGGGAGCAGCCACAGCTCCCACAGGGGCCGGTCCCCGGGGAGGGGGAGTGCGTCGATCCCCGTGCACGCCCGGAGCAGGGCCTCCTCGTCCCCCGGGGGCGGCACCGGGCGGCTGCGCACGTGCCGGGAGACGTCGAAGACGGGGTCGTCGAGCCACACGGGCCGTCCGCCGCCGGGCCGTGCGAGCACCTGGCGGAGCCGCCGGACGTCCCGGGTGCGCCGTTCGACGTGCTCCCGGACGGCTCCGAGCCGCACCTGCCCGCCGGGACCGAGGAGCGGGGCGGCCTCCAGGAGGGCCAGGGCCGCGGCGTGCATGGGCACCCCGTGCCGCTCCACCCGCAGGTTGGCCTCGTCCAGGGCGCTGATCCGCTGCCCGGGCCCCACCCGGCGGCGCTGGTGGCTCATGGCGGTGCTCCGCTCTCGCAGGACGGGTCCTCCGCCCTCCACGGTACGCCGCCGGGGCTCGGCGCGCCCCTAGGATGGCACCCATGCACCGAGTGATCTGCCCCGGCTCCTTCGACCCCCTCCACAACGGCCACGTGGAGGTCGTCGCGCGCGCCGCGGCCCTCTTCGACGAGGTCGTCGTCGCGGTCTCCACCAACCCGCACAAGCGCTACCGCTTCGACGCGGAGCGGCGGCTGGCCCTGGCGCAGGAGAGCTTCGAGGGCGTCGCCGGCGTCGTCGTCGAGCCCATGGGCGCCGGCCTGCTCGCGGAGTACGCGGCGCAGCGCGGGGCGGTGGCCCTGGTCAAGGGGCTGCGCTCGGGGGAGGACTACGAGTACGAGGTGCCGATGGCCACCATGAACCGCCACCTCACGGGGGTGGAGACGGTCTTCCTGCCCGGCGACCCCCGCTTCCTGCACCTGTCCTCGACGCTCGTGAAGGAGGTCCAGGGCCTCGGCGGGGACGTCTCCGGGTTCGTGCCGGCGCCCGTGCTGCGGGCCCTGCAGGGCTGAGCGGGACGGTCTCGTCCCGGCGCGCCGGGAGCCGCCCCGTTTGAGAACGCGCGGCACGGCACGCTAACATGGTCTGTCGGTCAGAATTTCACCAGGAGTCAGTCATCAGTCGCGAGAACAGTTCGCCCCTCACCATCGGTGTCCGGGACCTCGAGCACCGCCCGGGGACGATGCGACGCCTGGAGGAAGTTGTGCCCGCGCCGGAGAACTTCGGCAACGCACTCATCGGCGCCCCGGAGGGCTCGGACATCGACCTTGACCTCCGGCTGGAATCCGTCCACGACGGGATCCTGGTGTCCGGCACCGCCGTCGTGGCCATCCACGGCGAGTGCAGCCGGTGCCTCGACCCGATCGACTACGATCTGGACGTCGACGTGCAGGAGCTCTACGTCTTCGACGCCGCCACCGACGGTGGGGAGGAGTCCGAGGACGACCAGATGTATGAAGTTCAGGACGAGAGCATCGACCTCGAACCCATGCTTCGGGACGCAGTGATCACACAGCTGCCGTTCCAACCGGTGTGCCGGGAGGACTGCCAGGGGTTGTGCGCCCAGTGCGGCGCGCGCCTGGAGGACGACCCGGGTCACCACCACGAGGTGCTCGATCCTCGCTGGAGCGCCCTGTCGGGGCTGCTCGAGCAGGACACCTCGACCCAGACGACCGAACCGAGAGAAGAGAGATAGCCGTGGCTGTTCCCAAGCGGAAAATGTCCCGTGCGAATACCCGTGCACGCCGTTCCCAGTGGAAGGCGACCGCGCCGAAGCTGGTCAAGACCGTCGAGAACGGCAAGGTCAGCTACAGCCTGCCGCACCAGGCCAAGGTCGTGACCGACTCCGCCGGGACCGCGCTGTTCCTGGAGTACAAGGGCCGCAAGGTGGCCGACGCCTGACCACGGTGAACTCCACCGCGACATCTCAGGACCTGCTGGAGCGTCTCGGCGTCGACATCGACGCCGGGACGCTCCGTCTTGCCCTGACCCACCGCTCCTACGCGTACGAGCACGAGGGGCAGGGCCACAACGAGCGGCTCGAGTTCCTCGGCGACTCCGTGCTGGGCCTCGCGGTCACCGACGAGATCTTCCACCGCTATCCCGACGACTCCGAGGGCAACCTCGCGAAGATCCGCTCGGCGGTGGTGAGCACCCGCACGCTGGCCGAGCTCGCCCGGTCCCTGGACGTGGGGCCCCACATCCGCCTGGGCAAGGGAGAGGTGCGGACCAACGGGCACGAGAAGGCCTCGATCCTCGCCGACACCATGGAGGCGCTGATCGGCGCCGTCTACGTGAGCTCCGGGCTCGCGGCGGCCCGGGCGTTCGTGCTGCGGCTCGTGGTGCCCCTGCTGGAGGACGGCTTCGTGATGAGCGAGGGCCGGGACTGGAAGACCGAGATCCAGGAGCTCGCGGCGGCCCGCGGCCTGGGTCCCGTCCGCTACGCCGTGGAGGGCACGGGCCCCGACCACGACCGCCGCTACGAGGCCCACGTGCTCGTCGGCGGCCAGGACCACGGCACGGGGACCGGCACCACCAAGAAGGAGGCCGAGCGCTCCGCCGCGGCGCAGGCCTGCGCGACCCTGGTCGCCCGCCGGGGCGGCTGAGCGCGTGCCCCGGAGCCCCCGTGCCTGAGCTGCCCGAGGTCGAGGTCGTCCGCCGCGGCGTGGAGCGCTGGGTGGTCGGCCGCCGGATCGAGTCCGTGCAGGTCCTGGACGCCCGCTCGGTGCGCCGCCACGAGGCCGGCCCCGTCTCCTTCGGGCACGAGCTGGACGGCGCGGTCGTCGCCGACGCCGTGCGCCGCGGCAAGTTCCTGTGGCTGCCCCTGACCGCTGCGCACGGCGCGCCGCCGCAGGAGGCGCTGCTGGTCCACCTCGGGATGAGCGGGCAGCTGCTGGTCAAGGACGCCGGGCTGCCCGACGAGAAGCACCTGAAGGTGCGGCTGGGCCTGTCCGAGCGCCCCGGCACCCCGGCGGAGCTGCGCTTCGTGGACCAGCGGATCTTCGGCGGCATGCTCCTCGACCGGCTCGTGCCCACCGGCGACGGCGCCCCGGGCGGGCGCTCGGCCACGGGCGCGCCCCTGGTGCCCGCCCGGGCCGCCCACATCGGCCGGGACCCGCTGGACCCCGCCTTCGACGCGGAGCGCTTCCACGACCGGCTCCGCCGGCGCCGGACCGGGCTCAAGCGCGCGCTGCTGGACCAGTCCCTCGTCTCCGGGATCGGCAACATCTACGCGGACGAGGCGCTCTGGCAGGCCCGCCTGCACTGGGCCCGGCCCACGGACACGCTCCGGCGGCCCGAGACGATGCGCGTGCTCGGGGCCGTGCGCGAGGTCATGGACCGCGCCCTGGCGGCGGGCGGGACGAGCTTCGACTCCCTCTACGTCAACGTCAACGGGGAGTCCGGGTACTTCGCCCGCTCCCTCAACGCCTACGGCCGGGCCTCCCTGCCCTGCCCGCGCTGCGCGGACGAGGGACGGAGCGCCCTGATCGTGCGGGAGCAGTTCATGAACCGCTCCTCCTACCGGTGCCCGGTCTGCCAGCGCACGCCCCGCAACGCCCGGTTCTGACCGGGCGCCGCGCCGCGCGGGCTCAGGAGTCCCCGGCGGCCGTGGACCCGGTGGCGGGCATCGGGGCGTCGTGGGCGCCCAGCGGATGGGTCCGGTAGTACGCGCGCAGCCGCTCCATGCCCTCCTCGACCGTCACGGACGGCGTCCAGTCGAGGACCTCGCGGGTGCTCTGCTGCTCGAACCAGTGGGCGGTGGACATCTGCTCGGCCAGGAAGGCCGTCATCGGCGGCTCGTCGGCCCCCGGGCGCAGCGCCCACACCTTCTCGATGACCCGGCCGGCCAGCCGGGCCACGGCGCCCGGGACCCGGCGTGCCGGCGGCTCCACCCCGGCCGCCCGGCAGAAGCCCGCCACGAGCTCGCCCACGGTGCGGGGCTGGCCGTTCGTGACCACCAGCGCCTGCCCGTGCGCCCACTCGATCCGCTCCAGCGCCCGCACGATCGCCTCGGCCGCGTTGTCGATGTAGGTGGTGTCGATCAGCGCCGCGCCGTGGTCGAGCAGCGGCAGCCGCCCCCGCGCCGCGCGGTCGACGATCCGCTCGACGAGCTGGGTGTCGCCGGGGCCCCACACGATGTGCGGGCGCACGGCCGTGACGCGCAGCCCGCGTCCGTCCGCCTCGAGGGCGAGCAGCTCGGCCGCGGCCTTGGACCGGGCGTAGTCGCCGCGGGCGTGCACCGGGTCGGCCGGCCGGGCGGACTCGCCCACGATGGAGCTGCCGGTGTGGGCGACCGACGGGGAGGACACGAACACCACGTTGTCCACGCCCGCCGACCGCGCGGACTCCAGGACCACGCGGGTGCCGGTCACGTTGGTCAGCACGAACTCGTCCCAGTCCCCGGCGAAGGAGACCTTCGCGGCGAGGTGGACGACGTCGTCGACGCCCTCCACGGCCCGCGCGACGGCGTCCGGGTCCGCGACGGAGCCCAGGACCTCCTCGACGTTCGGCTGGTCGGCCAGCGGCGCGTGCCCGCGCTGGAGCAGCCGGACCGTCCACCCGCGGGCCGCGAGCAGCCGCGCCACGTGCTCCCCGAGCATCCCCGAGGCGCCGGTGACGAGCACGGTCCGCCCCTCCCCGGTCAGCTCCTGCCGCCCGCGCTCCACCTCGTGGCTGCCGGTGCCGGCCGGTGGGGCGCCCTCCGCCACGGAGGCGTCGTAGGCGGGGACCTTGTCGTCGTGCGCGCCGTCCTGGCGGTGCTTGCCGTTCACGGGTTCCTGATCCTTCCTCCGGCCAGGGCGGAGTCCGCCCAGCGGGCCAGCAGGGCTCGGTCGATCTTGGAGTTGTGCCGGATGTCGGTGGGGTGCTCCGGGAGCACGAGCACGGCCGCGAGGTCCAGGCCCGTGGCCTCGCGCACCGCGGCGCGCACGGCGCCGGAGAGCAGCGGGTCCGCAGGGCCCGGGCGGGAGGCCGGGGGGACGGTCTCCACGACGGCCACGGGCACCTGGGTGCCCGCCGGCCCGACCCCGACCACGGCGGTGCGGCCGACCCCGGGCACGGTCTGCGCCGCGTGCTCCGCGGCGACCGGCGTGAGCACGCCGCCGGCGGCGACGATCACGTGGGCGAGGCGGCCCTCGACCCACAGCCGGCCGGCGGCGTCGAAGTGCCCGACGTCCCCGGTGCGGTGCCAGCCGGGCAGCTGGGTGCTCAGGTGCTCCGTGTACCACAGCCGGTCGTAGCGGTCCTTGACGTGCGGGGCGCGGGCGACGATCTCGCCGGTGATCCCGGGCTCCGTGGTGATCTCGTCCGCGGGGACGCCGTCCGGACGCAGGGCGGTGACGCCGAGCTCGCCGCCGTGCACGGCGGTGCCCACGCACACGCCGTTGCCGGCGCCGGCCACGGCGGTGC
Source organism: Kocuria rosea subsp. polaris (assembly GCF_001483755.1). Taxonomy (GTDB): domain Bacteria; phylum Actinomycetota; class Actinomycetes; order Actinomycetales; family Micrococcaceae; genus Kocuria; species Kocuria cellulosilytica. Next base: position 32,532 of record NZ_LQBK01000033.1, on the reverse strand, counting down.
CCCGGCTGTCCCGGTCCGCCTGCCGGATGGTCCCGAGGGTCACGTCCGTGAGGGGCAGCCCCTCGGTCATGCCGTAGGGGGTGTGCAGCGTCGCCGCGGGCACGAGCTCCTGCAGCTGCGCCAGCAGCGGCTCCGGCAGGGGCGCCCCGGCCGAGAGCACGAGCTCCACGAGCTCCAGGGCCCGCCGCTGCCCCTCGTCCAGCTCGTGCCGGGTGGCCAGGACGTTGGCGATCGCCGCGGGGGAGAGGAACACCGCCGTGGCCTGGATGGCCGAGGCGGCGTCGGCCAGGGCGCGGGCCGTGAGGGTCTTCGGCGCGGTCACGTCCATGTCCGGGGTCACCGAGGTGGTCCCCATCGCGGGCCCGAGCAGCGCGAACGGGGCGAAGCCCGCCACGAGCCCCGTGCCGGCGGCGAGCCCGTAGGTGCCCCGGACGGCGTCCCGCATGGCGGAGAGCTGGCGGTGGGTGTAGACGACGCCCTTGGCCGGGCCCGTGGAGCCCGAGGTGAACAGCACCGCGGCGTCCGTGTCCGGGTCCGGGGCGGGCAGCTCCGGCCGCGGGGCGGAGGCCAGCAGCCCGGGGACGTCGTGCGCCACGCCGAGGGCCCGGCGGGACACGGGGTCGAGGGCCTCGAGGGAGATCCGGGTGCCCGGCCAGCCGAGGGCCCGGCCGGCGACGAGCGCCCTGCGGATGCCCACGAGCCAGGCCGGGGCGGCCCCCCGCAGCGCCCGGGTGAGGCCCTTCGGGCCCAGGCCGGAGTCCGCCACGACGACGACGGCACCGATGCGCAGGCACGCGTAGAGCAGCGCGGTGAGGTCCGAGCCCGGCGGCACCATGAGGCTCACGCGGTCCCCGGGGCGCACGCCGATGCCGGTCAGCCCGGCGGCGAGGCGGTCCACGCGATCGGCGAGCTCCGCCCAGCTCAGGCTCGCCCGCACCGGCGGGACGCGGGCCCCCGCGTGCGGGTCGCCCGGGGTGGGCGCCATGTCCACGACGGCGAGGCCGAGGTCGGCCCGCCGCGCGTCGAGCTCCGCCGGGAAGGGGACGTGCTCGGCGCGCGCGGTGGCGCGGCGCCGCAGGTGCAGCTCGCGGCGGCCGGGGCCGGGGCCGAAGCGGTCGGCGAGCCAGGCCATGATCGGGGTCGCGACGTCCCGGTCCTCCGGCAGCAGGTGCAGGGCGCCCTCGAAGCGGTGGACGTCGGCGTGCGGCATGCGGCGCACGAGGTCGTGCAGGTAGCGCTCCTGGAACACGGGGTCCCCGGTGCCCCAGAGCAGCAGGGCGGGGACGTCGCGCTCGGCCACGCCGGCGGCGATCTGCTCGTAGCGGGCGTGGGAGGGGTGGTCCGCGGCGGCGGGGATGTCGGCCACGAAGTTGCGGATCGCCTCGCGCCGGGCCCGCGTGGCGTACGGGGCCCGGTAGGCCGCCCGGACCTCGCGGGACAGCGTGGGCTCCGCGAGTGCGAGGGCCACGTCGAGGAAGCTCGTGGTCCGCTCCGTGAGCAGCCCGTGCGCGGCCGGGGCCAGCGCCAGCCGCAGGGAGGCGGGGATCTGCTCGGCGTTGTCGTGGTGCACGGCGGTGTTGGTGAGGATCGTGGCGCGGTGGACGTCCGGGTGCTCCAGGGCCCAGCCGGAGGAGACGAGCCCGCCCCAGTCGTGGGCGAGGGTCACCAGGGGACCGGGGCCCGCGTCCAGGCCGAGCTCGGCCGTGAGGTCGCCCAGGTCGCGGACCCGGTCGTCGAGGCGGCGGAAGAGCCCGGTGCGCTCGGAGAAGCCCATGTCGAGCTGGTCCACGGCCACGACGCGCCAGGGGTTCGCGGGGTCGGTCCCGGCGGCCAGCACGTCGCGCCACAGGTAGGACCAGGTGGGGTTGCCGTGCACAGCCAGGACCGTGCCCCGCGGGGTGAGTCCCGCGGCCTCGAGGGAGGCCGCGTTGTCGAGGACGTGCCAGCGGCGGCGCCGCCCGGGGACGGGCTCCACGGGGGCGCTCGAGGCGACCGTGACCGTGCGGGACCACGCCGGGTCCACCCCGGGCAGGGGCACCTCCGTCATGGGCAGCCGCGCCGCGTCCGGCTCTCCGGTCTGCGGGGTCGTGGACGGTCGTCTGCGTGCCATGGTCGTGGGGCTCCTCGAAGGGTCTCTCGTGCGGGGGCGTCTCGGGCGGGGCGCCGGCGTCAGTGCCGGCGGGTCACCAGTCGATCTCCATGTAGGTCGCGTTGAGCCCGGAGCCCACGCCGAGCAGCAGCACCCGCTCGTCCGGCCGGAGCCGCTCGGCCTCCAGCGCGAGGGTCATGGGCAGCGCGGCGGCCGCGACGTTGCCCCAGAACGGGAACGTCAGCGGGAACTTCGCCGGGTCGATCCCGACATCCTGGAACAGCTTGTTGGTGTGGGACATGGACACCTGGTGGCCGATGTAGCGGTCCATGTCCGCCCAGTCCCAGCCGTCCTCGTGCGCGTCCCGCCAGGCGTCCGCGAGCAGCCCCACGCCGTGCTTGAGCAGCCCCGTGGCGTCGGTGTACATGCCGTCGAAGCCGCCGATGCACAGCCCGTGGTGCTCGGTCGCGGAACGGGTCACGGAGCCCGCGATGCGGTGGCCCTCCGGGTGCCGGTCGGCGGGACCGACCACGGCGGCCGCCGCGCCGCAGCCCAGGGTCAGGGTCGCGAACTCGCGCACCACGTCCGCCCGGGTCACGTCCGGACCCTGCAGCCGCTCGTACGTCTCGCGGTGCCAGGGGGTCGGGTCCTCGCCGGCGACGACGACGGCGTAGTCGATCGCGCCCGAGTCGATCATCGTGGCGGCGATCGTGAGCCCGTTGACGAAGCCGAGGCAGGCGTTGGTGACGTCGAAGTTCAGGGCGGAGGGGGCCAGGCCGAGCCGGTGGTGAACGGACACCGAGACCGCCGGCTCGTAGCCGTCGCGGGTCACCGAGGCGTTGATGAGCAGCCCCACCTGGTCCGGGCGCACGCCGGCCCGCTCCAGGGCCGCCTCGCCCGCCTCCACGGCGCCGTCGGTGAAGTGCCGCCCGTCGGCCCAGACGCGCCGCTCGTTGACGCCCGCGAGCCGCTCCAGCAGGCCCTTCGGCATCTTCAGCCGCGCGAAGGTGTCCGCCAGGACCTCGTCGGCGTGGGACGAGGGCACGGCCACGTCGGCCTCGACCTTGGTGATGGCCAGGAGGGCGGCGTTGCGGTGACGGATCGAGGAATTACCGGTCAAGGTCTCTGGCTTTCGTTAGGGTCTCGCCGACGCCCCGGCCCGCCCGGGGAGGGGCGCGGTCGCAGGGAGGGCAGGTCGTGCTGGTCGCGGCCAGTCTACCGGCCGGTTCCGCGGCCGCGGCCCGGGCCCGGCCGTTTCTCTGTAGGCTGATCATCCGCCGCGGTCGCCGTCCGCGCGGGCCGGGCCCCGGGCTCCGCGCGCCGGCGCCGGTCGCGTCCGCCGTCCCCTCCGCCGTCCCGGACGCCGCCCTCGTCGCCGCAGCGCCGTCCGGGCGCCCGAGTACAGTGGTGGCGACCCCCGACGCGCCCACCCCAGGAGACCGGACACCCGTGCACCTGAAGACCCTGACCGTGCGGGGGTTCAAGTCCTTCGCCTCGGCCACCACCTTCGAGTTCGAGCCCGGGGTCACCGCCGTCGTCGGCCCCAACGGCTCGGGCAAGTCCAACGTGGTCGACGCCCTGGCGTGGGTGATGGGGGAGCAGGGCGCCAAGTCCCTGCGCGGCGGGAAGATGGAGGACGTCATCTTCGCCGGCACCGCCGGCCGGGCCCCGCTCGGGCGCGCGCACGTGTCGCTGACCATCGACAACGCCGACGGCGCGCTGCCCATCGAGTACGCCGAGGTCACGATCTCGCGCACGCTGTTCCGCTCCGGGGGCTCCGAGTACGCGATCAACGGCCGGCCGTGCCGGCTGCTGGACATCCAGGAGCTCCTCTCCGACTCGGGGCTCGGCCGCGAGATGCACGTCATCGTGGGCCAGGGCCAGCTCGACCGCATCCTGCAGGCCACCCCGGAGGAGCGCCGGGGCTTCGTCGAGGAGGCCTCGGGCATCCTCAAGCACCGCCGCCGCAAGGAGCGGACGCTGCGCAAGCTCGAGGCGATGCAGGCGAACCTCGACCGGCTCGAGGACCTCACCGGCGAGATCCGCCGCCAGCTCACCCCGCTGGGCCGCCAGGCCAGGACGGCCCGCCGCGCCCAGCGGATCCAGCACGACGTCCGCGACGCCCGGGCCCGGCTGCTGGCCGACGACCTCGTGCAGGCCCGCACGAGCCTCGCCGTCGACGAGGACGCCGAGCGCCGGCTGCGCGCCGAGCGCGCCGACGCCGAGCAGGCCCTCGACGCCGGCCGCGCCCGCCAGGCCGACGTCGAGGCCCGCGCCGCCCAGGCGACGCCCGCCCTCAACGCCGCCCGGGACACCTGGTACCAGCTCACCGCCGTGCAGGAGCGCTACCGCTCCCTGGCCTCGCTCGCCGCCGAACGGCGCCGGCTGCTGGGCTCCGCCGCCGAGCCGGCGGAGCCCGGACGGGACCCGGACCGGCTCGACGCCCAGGCGGCCCGCACCCGGGAGGAGCAGCGCCTGCTCCTCGAGCAGGTCGAGGACGCCGTCGACGCCCTCGCCGAGGCCATCCAGGGTCGCGAGGACGCGGAGGCCGCCGCGCGGGACCAGGACGCCGTGGTGACGGGCCTGCTCCGGGCCGCCGCCGACCGGCGGGAGGGCGCGGCCCGGCTCACCGGCGCGGTCGCGGCGGCCCGCTCCCGGGTGGAGGCCGCCGAGAACGAGCTCTCCCGCCTGCACGCCACCCACGCGGACGCCGGACGGCGCCGGGTCCGGGCCGCCGCCGAGGCCGACAGCCTGGCGCTCGCGGCCCAGGACGCGGCCGGCGCCGCCGACAGGGCCCGCGCCCGGCACGAGGAGGACGCCGCGGCCGCCGCCGGGGCCCGCGCCGCAGCGCGGGAGGCCGAGGCCGCCGCCCAGGAGCTGCTGCGCGCCCACGACGCCCAGCGCGCCCGCGCCGAGACCCTGCGCGCCGCCCTGCGCCAGCCCGACGGCTCCGCGGCCGTCCGGGAGCGGCACGCCGACGCCGTGCTCGGCGCCGTCGTGGACCTCGTCGACGTCGAGCCCGGCTGGGAGCGGGCGGTCACCGCCGCCATGGGACCCTTCGCCGAGGCCCTCGCCGTGCGCTCGCACGGCGCGGCCGTCTCCGTCCTCGAGTCCCTGCGCGCCGACGGCGTGGGCCGGGTGCACCTGCTGGTGGCCGGGGCCGCCCCCGAGCGCTCCGGCCCGGCCCCGGCGGTCCCGGACCGCCCGGGGGTCCGACCCGCCGCGGCCGTGCTGCGCGCCGGCACCCCGGCGGGAGCCGGCGACGACACCGGCGACGACACCGACGACGACGCCCGGCGCGGCGCGGCCGCCGTCCGGGCCCTGCTCGCCGCGACCGTGCTCACCGAGGACGCCGCCACGGCGGCCCGGGTCGTGGCCGACGCGCCCGGGCTCACGGCCGTCACCCGGGGCGGGGACGTGTTCACCGGCACCAGCGCCTGGGGCGGGGCCGCGGAGGCGGCCGGCGCGCTCGAGACCCGCGCCGCGGCCGAGGCCGCCGAGGCGGAGCAGGCCGAGCTCGCCACGGCCCTCGAGGAGGCCCGGGCCGCGTCCCGGACGGCGGCCGAGGCCCGGGACACCGCCCGCCGGGCCGCCGAGGAGACCGCGGGGCTCCTGCGCACCGCCGAGCGCACGGCGGACCGGGCGGCGTCCGAGCTCTCCCGGGTCCGGGCCGTGCTGGACTCCGCCGAGGCGGAGACCCGCCGCTTCGACGAGCAGGTCGCCGCCGCGCAGGAGCACCTGGCCCGGGAGCAGGATCGGCTGCGGGAGGCCGCCGAGCGGCTCGAGGCCGCGGAGGAGCACGGCCCGGAGGACACCGAGACCGCCCACCTCGAGGCCGTCGCCCGCCGCGACGAGCTGCACCGGGCCGCCACCGCGGCCCGCACCGCGGAGACGGAGGCCCGGCTGGCCCTGCGCTCCCTGGAGGAGCAGGCCCGCGCCCTCGGCAACCGGGCCGCGTCCCAGGAGCGGGCCGCCGCGTCCGAGCGCCGGGCACGGGAGGAGGCGGAGCGCCGGGCGCGCCGCCGCCGGCTGCAGGCCCGCAACGCCGAGGCGGTGCTCGCCGGGGCCGAGCAGCTGCTCGGGCTCGTGGCGGCGTCCGTGACGGCCGCCGCCGCGGAGCGGGACCGGGCCGAGGCGGTCCGGGCCGGGCTGGACGCGGAGCTCACGGACCTGCGCGCCGCGAACGACCGGCTCGCCGCGCGGCTCGCCGAGCTCACCGACTCCGTGCACCGGGACGAGCTGGCCCGCACCCAGCAGCGCGCCCGGGTCCAGGCGCTCGAGGACCGCTCCCTCGAGGAGCTGGGACTCACCCCGGACACGCTCGTGGAGCACTACGGGCCGCACCTGCCGGTCCCCGGGCCCGAGGCGGCGCAGGAGCCGGCGGCGGCGCAGGACCCCGGGCCCGCGGGCTCCGCGTCCCCGGCGGCCGACGACGGCCAGGAGGCCCTGTTCGGCGCCCTCCACGACACCGGGTCCGGCGCCGTGGAGGGCGCTCCCTACGTGCGCGCCGAGCAGGAGCGGCGGCTGCGCCGGGCCGAGAAGGAGCTCGCCTCCCTGGGGCGGGTGAACCCGCTGGCGCTGGAGGAGTTCGCGGCCCTCGAGGAGCGCCACCGCTTCCTGGCCGAGCAGCTCGAGGACCTCAAACGGTCCCGGCAGGACCTGCGCAGCATCATCCGGGACGTCGACGAGCACGTGGAGCGCGTCTTCACGGAGGCCTACGCCGACACCGCACGGCAGTTCGAGGGCGTCTTCGCCACCCTGTTCCCCGGCGGGGAGGGCCGGCTGCGCCTGACCGACCCCACGGACATGCTCAGCACCGGCATCGACGTCGAGGCCCGCCCGGCCGGGAAGAAGATCAAGCGGCTGTCCCTGCTCTCCGGCGGGGAGCGCTCGCTCACGGCGATCGCGCTGCTCGTGGCGATCTTCAAGGCCCGGCCCTCGCCCTTCTACGTCATGGACGAGGTCGAGGCGGCCCTCGACGACCGCAACCTCGGGCGCCTGCTGAGCATCTTCCGCCAGCTCCAGGAGACCTCGCAGCTGATCATCATCACCCACCAGAAGCGGACCATGGAGATCGCCGACGCCCTCTACGGGGTGGCGATGCGCGGGGACGGCGTGACCACCGTCATCGGCCAGCGGCTCGCCGAGCTGCGCTGAGCCCACTGCGGCACGGCCCCGTGCCGGCGCCCGCTACTGCTCGGCGCCCCGCGCGGACGTCGTGCCGGACCGCTCCATCGTGTCGCGCACCGGCAGCCACGCCCCGGCAGCCAGCAGCATGATCGCCCCGGAGACGCCGAATGCCCAGCCGAAACCGGCGGCGTCGGCCAGCGCCCCGGCCACCACGGGCCCCAGGATCTGCCCGGCGTCGGCGCTCATCTGGAACCGGGCCAGCACCGGCCCGCCGGCCCGGTCCGGTCCGATGACGTCCGCCACGGTCGCCTGCTGGCCCGGGTTCAGGGTTCCGGAGCCCATACCGGCCACGAGCGAGAGCACCACGAACCACGGGACGTCCTGCACCAGGCCCAGCGCCATGGTCGCGGTCCCGTTGAGCACCAGGCCGCTGAGCACGAGCGGCCGGCGCCCGAACCGGTCCGTGAGCCGGCCCGTGACCGGCAGGGCCATCGCGTTGCCCGCCGCGTACACGGCCAGGGCCAGCCCGGCCACGGCCGGGCCGGCCCCGAGCACGGCGACCGCGAACAGGGGCACGAGGGCCACCCGGATCCCGTGGGCGGTCCACCCGTTGGCGAAGCTGGAGACCAGGGCGGAGCGGTAGGCCCCCACCCGGCGGGCCTCCGCCACGGTCATGACCGGCTGGTTCCGGCGGTCCTTGCCGCCGCCGAGGACCTCGTCCCGGAGCCGGAAGTGCACGACGGCCACGGCGACCAGCAGGGCCACCGCGTAGATGAGGAACGGCACCTGCATGCCGAAGCCGGCGAGCAGACCGCCGACCACCGGGCCGAGCACCCCGCCCACCAGGAACGCGGAGGCGTAGTAGCCCGAGACCCGCCCGCGCATCCGCGGCGGGGCCAGCCGCACGATCAGGCCCATCGCCGAGATCGTGAACATCACGGAGCCGATCCCGCCGAGGCCCCGGAACAGCAGCAGCTGCCAGTAGGTCTGGGCGAACGCCGTGGCCGCCGAGGACAGCGCGACGATGAGCACGCCGGTCACATAGGTGGGGCGCTCGCCGATCCGGTTCAGGATCCGCCCGCCGGCCGGGGCGAAGAGGAGGCGGGCCACGGCGAAGACGCTCACCACGGCCGACGCGGCCGCCACGCCGACCCCGAAGGTCGTGGCGAACTGGGGGAGCACCGGGGCCACGATGCCGTAGCCGATCGCGATGACGAAGGCGGCGGCGATGAGCACCGTGATCTGCTGGGGGACGCGGTCGCGGCCGGGGGCGGCGGCTGGGGGCTGAACAGGCACCCGTCGAGTCTAGGACCCCGGGCGGCGCCCCCGGCCCCGCGGCCACCGGCCCGCGACCGGGCGGTGTGAGAAGCTGGGAGGCGTGGATTCGATACCCGTTCTCGCCTACGTCCTCATCGCCGTCGTGGTCCTCGGGCTGCTCGGTCTGGTCCTGCTGCGGGGCCCCAAGGCGCCCCGCGGCGGCTACCCCTCCACCCGGGACCCCGACGACCTCGAGGGCGGTCCGGTCGCCGCCCCGGGGGACCTGGAGCCCGGCACCGCCCCGGTCCCGCCGGAGACCACCCGGCCGGCCCTCGACCGCCCCGAGTCGGCGGCGTCCCGGATGGCGCGGCTGCGCGGGCGGCTGGCCAAGTCCAACAACGTCTTCGGCAAGGGCCTGCTGGCCCTGCTCTCGCGCGACCGCATCGACCAGGACGTCTGGGACGAGATCGAGGAGACGCTGCTGCTGGCCGACCTCGGCACGGACGCGTCCCTGGACCTCGTCGAGGCCCTCCAGCGCCGGGTCAAGGTCGAGGGCACCCACGACCCCGCCCACGTGAAGGCCATGCTCCGGGAGGAGCTCGTCGCCCTGGTCGACCCGTCCATGGACCGGTCCCTGGCCGTGCACCGCAAGGGGCCGATCCCCGCCGTCGTCCTCGTGGTGGGCGTCAACGGCGTCGGCAAGACCACCACCGTGGGCAAGCTCGCCCGCGTGCTCGTCGCCGAGGACAAGGACGTCGTCCTCGGCGCCGCGGACACCTTCCGCGCCGCGGCCGCCGACCAGCTCTCCACCTGGGGCGCCCGGGTGGGCGTGCCCACCGTGCGCTCGCAGGTCGAGGGCGCCGACCCCGCCTCCGTGGCCTACGACGCCGTGACCACCGGCATCGAGCACGAGGTGGACGTCGTGATGATCGACACCGCCGGCCGGCTGCAGAACAAGGCGGGCCTGATGGACCAGCTCGGGAAGATCAAGCGGGTCGTGGAGAAGGCCGCGACCGTCGACGAGGTGCTGCTCGTCATCGACGCCACCACCGGGCAGAACGGGATGACCCAGGCGCGGGTCTTCGCCGAGGTCGTCGACGTCACCGGCATCGTCCTCACCAAGCTGGACGGCACCGCCAAGGGCGGCATCGTGGTGGCGATCCAGAAGAGCCTCGGGGTGCCCGTCAAGCTCATCGGCCTCGGCGAGGGGCCGGACGACCTGGCGCCCTTCGAGCCGGAGAGCTTCGTGGACGCCCTGCTCGACTGATCCGTCCCCCTTTCCCCCCACACGCCCGCCGCAGTTCACGTACGCGTAACCATTGCGGCGGGCGTGAAACATGTCCGCAACGCCGCGCGGCGGCGGACGAAACATCTCTCTCGGAGACTCGACAGGGAACGGTGAGCACCGGACGGCCCCACGGGGCACGGGCCAGTGGCACCGGTGACCTGACAACTTTTCAGAGAGAGGTGCACATCGTGGATATCACCGCTGGACACGTGTGGACGATCGTCGCGGCAGCCATGGTCTTCTTCATGACCCCGGGACTGGCCCTGTTCTACGGAGGGATGACCCGCGCCAAGGGCGTCCTGAACATGATGATGATGAGCTTCATCTCCATCGCGTTCGTCTCCGTGGTGTGGGTGCTGTGGGGCTACTCCATGAGCGGCGGGGACCCGCTGCTGGGCGGGCTCACGGGCAGCCCCGTGCCGTCCTTCGCCCTGGGCGACGTGCTGGGCAGCGAGGACCTCCTCGGCGCCGCCTACGGCGGGACCTTCGCCATCATCACCGTCGCCCTGATCTCCGGGGCGATCGCCGACCGGGCCCGCTTCGGCGCCTGGGCCGTGTTCGTGCCCGTCTGGGCCACGCTCGTCTACGCCCCCCTGGCCTACATGGTGTGGGGCGGCGGGCTGCTCACCGAGGACGGGGCCGTGGGCTCCGTCCTCGGTGAGGCCATCGACTTCGCCGGCGGCCTCGTGGTGCACATCAACGCCGGCGTGGCCGCGCTCGTCCTCATCCTGATCGTCGGCGCCCGCCAGGGCTTCGGCAAGGACCCGAGCCAGCGCCCCCACAACCTGCCGCTCGTGATGCTCGGCGCCGCGATCCTGTGGTTCGGCTGGTTCGGCTTCAACGCCGGCGCCGCCGGCACCGCGGAGCAGGCCGGGCTCATCTGGATCAACACCCTCGTGGCCCCCTCCGCCGCGATGCTGGGCTGGCTGCTCACCGAGCGGATCCGCGACAAGCACGCCACGTCCCTTGGCGCCGCCTCCGGCGCCGTGGCCGGGCTCGTGGCCATCACCCCGGCCTGCGCCAACGTCTCCCCGGTCTGGGCGATCGGGATCGGCTTCGTGGCCGGCATCTGCTCGGCGCTCGCCGTGGGGCTCAAGTACCGGCTGCGCATGGACGACTCCCTGGACGTGATCGGCGTGCACCTGGTCTCCGGCGTGGTCGGCACCGTGGCTCTGGGCTTCGTGGCCCTGCCCTCCGAGGGCACGGCGGGCCTGTTCTACGGCGGCGGCTTCGGCCTGCTGCTCACCCAGGTCGTGGCGGTGCTCGTCTCGGTGCTGTACTGCGCGGTGCTGACCTTCGTCATCGCCTTCGTGATCGACCGGACCATCGGCTTCCGGATCCCCGTGCGGGACGAGATCGACGGCATCGACATCACCCAGCACGCCGAGTCCGGCTACGCGCTGGCCGGCGACGCCACGGGCTCCTTCACCCCGGGCCGGCACACCGCCGGCGGGGACGCCACGTCCTTCGAGCCCGGCCGCTCCGAGCCCGTGCACAGCTGAGCCGTGCGGCGGCCGCCGGCACATCCCCTCCTCACGAAAGGCACTCCTCCCATGAAACTCGTCACCGCGATCGTGCGCCCGGAGAAGTTCAAGGACATCAAGTCCGCGCTCGAGTCCTACGGCGTCCAGGGCATGACCGTCCAGAACGTGCACGGCTACGGGCAGCAGCGCGGGCACACCGAGGTCTACCGGGGCGCGGAGTACACGGTGGACCTGCTCGAGAAGGTCCGGGTGGAGATCCTCGTGGACGACCACCAGGCCACCGACATCGTGGACGTCATCGTCTCCTCCGCCAACACCGGCCGCGCCGGTGACGGCAAGGTCTGGGTCACGGACGTGCACCAGGCCGTGCGCGTGCGCACCGGCGAGCGCGACGAGACGGCGCTCTGAGCCCACCGGGCCCGACGGCCGGTCCCCTCCACCGGGAGGGGACCGGCCGTCGTCGTCGCCGCGGCGAGGGCGGAGGGCCCCGCACCGCCCGGAGTTGCTAACCTTGGACACTGACCCGCCACACCGGGCCGGGCCTCGGCCCGCGGCGCAGACCGCGGCGCACCGGCCGCCTCCCTCGACGAAAGCAGCTTTCGACCCGTGTTCAATTCACTGTCCGACCGGTTGACCGCCACCTTCAAGAACCTCAAAGGCAAGGGCCGCCTGACCGAGGCGGACGTCGACGCCACCGTGCGGGAGATCCGCCGCGCCCTGCTCGACGCCGACGTCGCCGTGCCGGTCGTGCGCGAGTTCACCGCCGCGGTCAAGGAGCGGGCCCTGGGGCTCGAGGTCTCCGAGGCGCTGAACCCCGGCCAGCAGGTCGTGAAGATCGTCAACGAGGAGCTGCAGAACATCCTCGGCGGGCAGACCCGCCGGATCCGGATGGCCAAGACCGGCCCCACGATCATCATGCTCGCCGGCCTCCAGGGCGCCGGCAAGACGACCCTGGCCGGCAAGCTCGGCAAGTGGCTCAAGGGCCAGGGGCACCGGCCCCTGCTCGTGGCCTCCGACCTCCAGCGGCCCAACGCGGTCACCCAGCTGCAGGTCGTGGGCGAGCGCGCCGGGGTGCCGGTCTACGCCCCGCACCCGGGCACCACCTCGGAGTTCGACGACCCGACGGGCGATCCCGTGCAGGTCGCCCGCGACGGCGTGGCCCAGGCCCGCGCGCGCCTGCACGACGTGGTCATCGTGGACACCGCCGGCCGGCTCGGCATCGACGAGGCCCTCATGGAGCAGGCCCGCGACATCCGCGACGCCGTGCGCCCCGACGAGGTGCTCTTCGTCATCGACGCGATGATCGGCCAGGACGCCGTGAACACGGCCCAGGCCTTCAACGAGGGCGTCGACTTCACGGGCGTGGTCCTGTCCAAGCTCGACGGCGACGCCCGCGGCGGCGCCGCGCTGTCGGTGGCCTCCGTGACCGGCAAGCCCATCATGTTCGCCTCCACCGGCGAGAACGTCGACGACTTCGAGCAGTTCCACCCGGACCGCATGGCGTCCCGCATCCTCGACATGGGCGACGTCCTCACGCTGATCGAGCAGGCCGAGAAGCAGTGGGACCGCGACGAGGCCGAGAAGATGGCCCGGAAGTTCACCGACCAGGAGGACTTCACCTTCGAGGACTTCCTCGCCCAGATGCAGCAGCTGCGCAAGATGGGGTCGATGAAGAAGATGCTCATGATGATGCCGGGCGCCGCCGGCATGCGCGAGCAGCTGGAGAACTTCGACGAGCGCGAGATCGACCGCGTGGAGGCCATCGTCCGGTCCATGACCCCGCACGAGCGGGTGGCGCCGAAGATCATCAACGGCTCCCGCCGCGCCCGCATCGCCAAGGGTTCCGGCGTCACCGTCTCCGAGGTGAACCAGCTCATGGAGCGCTTCGCCCAGGCGCAGAAGATGATGAAGCGCCTGGCCCAGGGCAAGAGCGTGCCCGGCATGCCCGGCGGCATCCCCGGGATGCCCGGGGCGGGCGGCGGCCCGAAGAAGGGCAAGGGCAAGGGCTCCGCGAAGAAGGGCGGGTCCCGCTCCGGCAACCCCGCCAAGCGGGCGCAGGAGAACGCGGCCCTCGAGCAACAGCGGAAGCAGAAGGCGCCGGCCGGGTCGGCGTTCGGCGCCGCCCAGGGGCAGCCGGAGCCCGCGGACCTGAACCTGCCCAAGGGCTTCGAGAAGTTCCTGGGGCAGTGATCGCGCCGTGAGCTCCTACCTGTCCGAGAGCGAGCTGAAGCAGTTCGTGGACTCCCTGCCGACCCGCCGCCTCGCCGCGGAGGCCCTCATCCGCGACCCCGCGGGCCGGGTGCTGATCGTCGAGCCCAACTACAAGTCGGACTGGACCGTGCCCGGCGGCACCGTCGAGGCGGGGGAGGACCCCCGGACCGGGTGCTTCCGCGAGGTCGTCGAGGAGGTCGGCCTGCACCTGCCCGAGGGCCGGCTGCTCGTCGTCCACCACGGCGTGGCCATGGGGCTGTGGGGGGACTCGGTCTCCTTCGTCTACGACGGCGGCGTCATCGGCGCCGACACGCCCATCACGGTCCAGGAGGAGGAGCTGCTCAGCCACCGCTGGACCGCCCCCGCGGAGCTGGACCGGTACCTGCGGCCCGGGCTGGCCCGCCGGCTGCGGGCGGGGCTGGCGGCCCTCGAGGACGGGACCACGGCCGAGCTCGTCGACGGGCCCGCCTGAGCGGATCCGCGCCGCCGGGGACGCTCCCCGGACCCGTGGGGCGTCCCCGGCGACGGCGTAGCATGGGGCCATGACCTCACTCCCCGCCGACGACATCGCATCCCCCGCCTCCACGTGGGACCTGGTGCCCGCCACGGTGCTGTGCGCGACGGAGGCCACCGCGTCCGACGGCTCCGGGCTGCGGCCCACCTGCGAGGGGATGCGCAGGATCATCGCCCACCACCGCCTCATCAGCGCCTACGCCGAGGGCCCCCGCGCCACGCAGCTGATGTTCCTCGCCGACGCCGAGGGCCGGCTGGCGCAGGCCGCCGAGGACGGCTCCGTGGCCACCGGGTGCACCCTCGACGAGCTCTCCTCGACGCTCGCGCGGATGACCGGCCAGCAGCTCCGGCCCGAGCACCCCGGGCTGCGCCGGGTGCTGCTCGTGCGCCTGGACGCGCCCGAGCTGCCCGTGCTGGCGGCCCTGTCCGGCACCGGGTTCACCGCGGTGTCCCGGCACGGCTGGTCCGTGGTGGTCTTCGACGCGGAGGTCGACTTCTGGGCCGTGCGCACCGGTCTCGCGGAGACCGCCGTGGCGCTGTCCTCGGACGGGGCCACCCGCTCCTTCGAGGTCCTGCTCGCCGGGGAGGACCCCGCGTCCGTCACCGAGCTGGAGGCCGCCGACGCCGTGTGCGCCCTCGAGTGGGGCCCCGAGTGGCTCCCCGCCGGCGGGGTGTCGGTCGAGGCCGAGGAGACGCCGGCCGCCCGCTTCGAGCGCGATCTCGTCCGGCTGTGCTCCGGCGGCACCTCGGACCTGCAGATCGAGTCCGTGGCCTCGGTCTTCGACCTCGACCCGGCCGAGACCAACCGGCTGCGCAACTACGTGCTGGGGGAGTCCACCGACCTGGTCCTGGAGTCCGTCCTGCAGCTGCTGGGCCTGCCCGTGCTGGCCGCCAAGGTCGTGGAGGGCCGCCGGGAGCTCGCGGGGACCGAGGGCGCCGAGCACTACGAGCCCACGGGCGTGGGCCCGGCCCTGCTGCGGGGGATGACCATCGAGCCCACCGGGGACGGGCTCCTCGCGCGGTACCAGCGGGCCCTCGTCCGCCGGCCGGAGCTCCTGCTGGCCGTCGCGGGCACCGAGACCGCCCTCGGGGTGGGGCTCGCCGGGGCGGCCCGGCGCGGCGGGGCCGGGGCACGCGTGCTCGGCACCCTCTCGGCGGCGCTGCTCGCGGACGCCGCCGCGGAGAGCGCCTACTACGCCGCCCTGCGCGGCGCGCGCCGCCGCCGGAGCGAGGAGCAGCCCCCGGCCGCCGGGACGGCGGAGCGGCTCCCGGAGGCGCCCCCCGCCCCGGGCTCGCGGGCACGGCTGCGCCGCTTCTTCGGCCTGCACCGCGGCTGAGCCCCCGGCGCGGGATCCCCCGCGGGGCGGAGTTCCGCGCCCGCCACCGCGGGCTACCGTGGGTGGCGTGCACACCCCACCCGCCACGGACCCGGACGACGGGCCGGAGACCACTCCGGCCGCCGGCCGGCGCGCCCCGCTCGCGTCCCGCGTCACGGCCTGGCTGAACGACCCCGAGGACCCGTTCTGGTCCCGTCCCGCGCCCACGGCGGCCCAGCGGCGCAACGACGTGCTGGCCGCCCTGGGCTTCCTGCTGGTCGCCCTGCTGGCCTCCGTGCTGGTGCACAGCTACGCGGGGCTCGCGGACGGGGACGAGCCCTGGCGGTTCTACCTCAGCACCGTGCTCATCGTGGTGCCCCTCGCCCTGCGCCGGCGCTTCCCGCTGCCGGTCGTGGTCGCGTCCTCCGCGCTGTTCCTGGGCCTGACCTACGCCAGTCCCACGGCCGCCCTGACGCTGCCCTTCCAGGGCGCCTACTTCGCGGCCCTCTACGCCGCCGTCGCCTGGTCGCGCGACCGCCAGGCCCTGTGGGTCGCGATGTCCGTGGTCGTGGGGACCATGGGCCTGTGGCTGCTCGGGGCCTTCACCGTCACCAACGCCTACGCGGACTTCCTCACCGGCCTGGGCGAGGTCGACGGGCCGCTGCCCCAGCTGCCGTCCTACGCGGTGTTCACGCTGCTCGTGAACGCCGTGTACTTCGGCGGGGCGGTGCTCGCCGGGCGCGCGTCCTGGCGGGCCGCGCTGCAGCAGCACCGCCTCGCCGCGCAGGCGCAGCGGATCCGGGAGCAGTCCCAGGAGATCGCCCGCCGTGCCGTCGTCGACGAGCGGCTGCGCATCGCCCGGGAGCTGCACGACGTCGTCGCCCACCACGTGTCCGTGATCGGCATCCAGGCCGGTGCCGCGCGCAAGGTCCTGAGCCGTGACCCGGCCGCCGCCACCACCGCGCTGCGCACCATCGAGGCGTCCAGCCGGACCGCGGTGGGGGAGCTGCGCCAGCTGCTCGGAGTGCTGCGCGCCGAGGGCGAGGACGGCCCCCCGGGCCCCGGCCGGGGCACGTCCGCCGCGGCGCGGCGGCCCGACCCCGGCCTGGCCGACATCCCCGACCTCGCCCGGCTGCACGCCGACAACGGGCTCGCGGTGGACGTCCGGCTGGTCGAGGACGTCCCCGGTGACCTGGACAGGATCCCGCCGGCCCTCGGCCTGTCGGCCTTCCGGTGCGCCCAGGAGTCCCTGTCCAACGTGATCCGCCACTCGACGGCCACCACGGCGTCCGTCACCCTGCGCACCGGCCGCGGCCCGCAGGGGCCGTGGTTCGAGCTCGAGGTGCTCGACGACGGCTCGGCCCGCCCCGGCACCGCCGGCACCGGCTTCGGCCTCCAGGGGCTGCGCGAGCGCGTCCGCCTGCACGGCGGGGAGGCGGAGATCGGGCCGCGGACGGGCCGGCCCGGCTGGCGGGTGCGCACCCGCTGCCCCCTGCCTCCCGGCGGCACCGGCCCGGGAGCCGCCGAGACCGACGTCCGCGCCCCCGTCCGCGCCGCTGTCCCGGACACCGGCGGGAGTCTGCGAGGATCGGGGGCATGATCCGCGTCCTGCTCGCCGACGACCACGCCCTCGTGCGCTCCGGCTTCGCCATGGTCCTGTCCGTGGAGGACGACATCGAGGTCGTCGCCCAGGCCTCCGACGGCGCGGAGGCCGTCGCCGCCGCCCGCGACGAGGCCGTGGACGTCGCCCTGCTCGACGTGCAGATGCCCGTCATGGACGGGATCGAGGCCACCCGCCGGATCGTCGGAACGGGGTGCGCCAAGGTCGTGATCGTCACCACGTTCGACCGCGAGGACTACCTCTTCGACGCGCTCGCCGCGGGGGCCAGCGGGTTCCTGCTCAAGAACGCGGACCCGGACGACCTGGTGGAGGCCGTGCGCGCCGTCGCGGGAGGCCACGCGCTGCTCGCCCCCGAGGCCACGCTGCGCGTGATCCGGGCCCTGACCACGGACGCGCCGGCCCCGGCACCCGTCCCGGAGGCCGCTCCCGCACCGCCCGGCCCCGGGCAGCGGCGGATCCTCGACTCCCTCACCGAGCGGGAGCACGAGGTGCTGCTGCTCGTCTCGGACGGGCTCTCCAACGCCGAGATCGCCCAGCGGCTGTTCCTCGGGTCCGCCACCGTCAAGACCCACGTGTCCAACATCCTCGCCAAGACCGGCTCCCGGGACCGGGTCCAGGCCGTCGTCTTCGCCCACCGGGCGGGCCTGGTCGGCTGAGCCGGCTCCGCCCCGCGGCGGAGGCCACCGGGCGGAGCCCGGCCCCCCGGGACGCACGCCCTCCGCCCGGGTGGGGATACCCCGGGACCCCGGCGTTCGTAGGCTGGGGGACGAGCCGCCCGCCACCCGCCGGGCGGACGCGCCGGCCGAGAGGACCCCGGGCACATGAGCACCAGCACCGCACCCACGGCGACCACCACCCGCTTCCGGGGCCGCCCCGGGGGACACGTCCTGGAGGCGCGGGGGCTGAGCCGGTCCTTCGGGGGCCGGGCCGTGGTCCAGGACGTCTCCTTCCGGGTGGAGCCCGGCCGGATGACCGGATTCGTCGGCGCGAACGGGGCGGGCAAGACCACGACCCTGCGGATGCTGATGGGCGTGCTGCGGGTCTCCTCGGGGGAGGTCCTGTGGAACGGCCGGCCCGCCACCGCGGCGGACCGGGCCGGCTTCGGCTACATGCCCGAGGAGCGGGGGCTCTACCCCAAGCAGCCCGTCCTCGACCAGCTCGGCTACCTCGGCCGGCTCCACGGGATGGACCGCGGCGACGCCCTCGCGGAGGCCGGGCGGCTGCTGGAGCGCTTCGGCCTGGCCGCGCGCGGGAAGGACAGGCTGGAGTCCCTCTCGCTCGGCAACCAGCAGCGGGTGCAGGTCGCCGCCGCGCTCCTGCACGGACCTACCGCCCTGGTGCTGGACGAGCCGTTCTCCGGCCTGGACCCCGTGGCCGTGGACTCCATGGTCGAGCTGCTGCGCGAGCACACGGCCCAGGGGGTGCCCGTGCTCTTCTCGAGCCACCAGCTCGACCTCGTCGACCGGCTCTGCGACTCCCTGGTCGTGCTCTCCGGCGGCCGGGTCCTGGCCGCCGGCCCGGCCGACGAGCTGCGCCGCACCGGCCCGCGCCGGCACCGGCTGCGCTGCGAGCAGGACGCCGGCTGGGTGCGGGACCTGCGGGGCGTGCGCGTGGTCGACGTCGACGGCCCGGCCGCGGTGCTCGAGCTCGAGGACGCGGCCGCCCGCCGCCGCGTGCTCGAGGCCGCCGTGCCCCGCGGACTCCTGGAGTTCGCCGAGATCGTCCCCTCCCTGACCGACGTCTACCGCGAGGTCACCCGATGAGCCCCCGCCCGCCCGCGGCCCGCCCGTGGTGGATCGTCACGGCCCGCGAGATCTCCGTGAAGCTGCACGACCGGTCCTTCCTGCTCTCCACGGTGGTCACGGTGCTCCTCGTGGCCGGCTCGATCGCCGGCTCCGCCCTGCTCGGCGGCCGCGCCGCCGACCACGTGCTGGCCACCGCGGCCCCCGAGGCCGGGCCCGTCGCGGCACGGGCCGCGCAGGCGCTGGCCGACAGCGGGGACGACACCCTCACGGTGCACTCCGCGCACTCCCGCGACGCGGCCCGCCGGGCGGTGGCCGACGAGTCCTCCGACGCCGCGCTGCTGCGGGGCCTCGACGGGTGGACGGTGGTCGGCAAGGACGACGTCGACCCCGGGCTCGCCCGGGCGCTCGAGCAGGCGGTGGCCGAGGAGACCCTCGCGGCCAACGCCCGGGCGGCCGGGACGACCGCCGAGGAGCTGACCGCGGGCGCCGAGGTGCGCACCGAGCTGCTCTCCGGCAGGCAGGACCGCGGCCCCGTGCGGCTCGTCATGGGCTTCGTCTTCGCCTTCCTGTTCTACCTGGCCGCGATCCTGTTCGGCATGGCCATCGCCAACTCGGTGCTCGAGGAGAAGCAGAACCGGGTCGTCGAGATCCTGGCCACCGCCGTCCCGGTGCGGCAGCTGCTCTACGGCAAGGTGCTCGGCAGCTGCCTGCTCGCCTTCGGGCAGCTCGGGCTCTACGCCGCGGTCGGCCTCGTCGGGGTCAACGTCACGGGGGCCGCCGCGGACGTCGGCTGGGTCCTCGCCGCCTCCGGGTGGTTCGTGGCCTTCTTCGTGGCGGGCTTCGCCGCGCAGGCCTGCGTCTGGGCCGTCCTCGGCTCGCTGGCCTCCCGCTCCGAGGACCTCCAGACGAGCAGCGGGCCGATCCTGACCGTGCTCGTCGGGGCCCTCCTCGTCGGCCTCTACGCCGAGGGGGCGTGGCTCACGGCCGCGTCCTTCGTGCCCGTCGTCTCCTCGGTGGCCATGCCCGTCCGGATGCTGGCCGGCGGCGTGGCCTGGTGGCAGCCCGTGCTGTCCCTCGCGCTCGCCCTCGCCGCGGCCTGGGTGCTGCTGCGCCTGGGGGAGCGGATCTACCGGCGTGCCGTGTTCCAGGGCGGGCGCTCCCTCACGTGGCGGGAGGCCTCGCGGCTCGAGCAGTGAGCGGGTGCGCGCCGTGGTGCCCCGGACTTGACGGCGTCTGGCATACTGGACGGGTACTCGATGCGTGCGGTCCCTCTCGCCGCACGTTTCTCGTGTCCACAGAACCCCTGTGACCGGCCCGCCCCACGGGAGCGAGACCAGGGCGTTCACCTCATCCAAGAACCAGGAGAGTCCACACCAGTGGCTGTTAAGATCCGTCTCAAGCGCATGGGCAAGATGCGCGATCCCCGTTACCGCGTCGTCGTCGTCGACTCCCGCAAGAAGCGCGACGGCCGCGTCATCGAGGAGATCGGCAAGTACCACCCGACCGAGCACCCCTCCTACATCGAGGTCGTCTCGGACCGGGCCCAGTACTGGCTCGGCGTCGGCGCCCAGCCGTCCGAGGCCGTCGCCGCCATCCTGAAGGTGACCGGCGACCTGCAGCGGTTCAAGGGCGAGGAGGGCGCCGAGGGCACCCTCCGGCAGCCCGAGCCCAAGAGCGAGTTCGTGGCCCCGGACAAGGGCTCCGTGATCGTCCCCGAGGCCATCACTCCCAAGGGCGAGAAGGCCGCGCCGGCCGCCCCGGGTGCCGAGTCCGACGACGCCCCCGCGGCTGACGCCGAGAAGGCCGAGTAGTCATGCTCGCCGACGCGTTGGAGCACCTGGTCCGCGGCATCGTGGACAGCCCCGATGACGTCGACGTCCGTGTCAAGAGCGGGCGCCGGTCGGAGACCCTCGAGGTCCGGGTGCACCCGGACGACCTCGGGCGGGTCATCGGCCGCCAGGGCCGCACGGCCAAGGCGCTGCGCACCGTCGTCGGCGCGCTCGCCGAGGACGGCCCGGTCCGGATCGACGTCGTCGACACCGACCGCACCCGCTGAGGCGCGCACCGGGCGCCCCGGCGACCGGTCCCGCCGACCGCACGGTCCCCGCATCCGCACCGGATGCGGGGACCGTCGGCTTTGCGGCCCCCGCCGGCCGCCACCGCACCCCGTTCCCGCGGCCACCCGGCCGCCGACCCCCAGGAGCACCATGAAGGTCCAGGTCGCCCGCGTCGGCAAGCCCCACGGCATCCGGGGGGAGGTCACCGTGCAGCTGTTCACCGACGCCCCGGAGGAGCGCTTCGCCCCCGGCGCCCGGCTGCTGCTCGAGCCGTCCGTCCCCCTCGCCCCCGCGGGCGTGGTCACCGTGCGCGGGGCGCGCTGGAACAAGGCCGTGCTCGTCGTGGCCCTCGAGGAGGTCCCCGACCGCAACGGGGCCGAGACCCTGCGCGGCGCCCGGCTCTTCGCCGAGGCACCGGAGGAGGACCCCGGGTCCGACGAGTGGTACGAGCACGAACTGGTCGACCTCGAGGTGCGCACCGGGCCGGAGGACGGCTCGGGGCCGCGGATCGGCGTGGTCACCGGGCTGCGCACCCTGCCGGTCCAGGACCTGCTGGAGATCGAGCTCGACGAGGACCGGCGCGAGGCCGTGCTCCCCTTCGTCGAGGAGATCGTGCCGGTCGTCGACCCCGAGGGCGGCTTCGTCGTGGTGACCCCGCCGCCGGGGCTGCTCGAGCTCGGCCGCGAAGGGGGACCGGCCGCCGGCGGCGAGCACGACGGGTCCGGGGGCGGGGACTCCGGCTCCGGGGCGCCGGAGGACGGGCGCTGATGCGCATCGACGTCGTCAGCATCTTCCCCGAGTACCTCTCGGCCCTCGACCTCTCGCTCATCGGCAAGGCGCGGCAGCAGGGCCTCCTCGAGCTGACCGTGACGGACCTGCGCGAGCACACGACCGACCGGCACCGCACCGTGGACGACACCCCCTACGGCGGCGGGGCCGGGATGGTCATGAAGCCGGAGCCGTGGGCCGCGGCGCTCGGCGCCGTCCTCGAGCGCAGCCCGGCCCCGGCCGCCGGCCACGAGGTCGGCGGCGAGGCCGGCGGCGAGCGTCCGGTGCTGGTCGTCCCGTCCCCGGCCGGCGCGGTCTTCACCCAGGCCACCGCCCGCGAGCTGGCCCTGCGCGAGCACCTCGTGTTCGCCTGCGGGCGCTACGAGGGCATCGACGAGCGCGTCGTCGACTGGTCCCGCGAGCACTTCGACGTCCGTCCCACGAGCCTCGGCGACTACGTCCTCAACGGCGGCGAGGTCGCCGTGCTGGCCATGGTCGAGGCCATCGGGCGGCTCGTGCCCGGCGTGGTCGGCAACCCCGAGTCCCTCGTGGAGGAGTCCCACGCCGACGGCCTGCTCGAGTACCCGGTCTACACCAAGCCCGCCCTGTGGCGGGACCGGCCGGTCCCCGAGGTCCTGCTCTCGGGCCACCACGGCCGGATCGCGCGCTGGCGGCGGGACCGCCAGCTGCAGCGGACCGCCGCCCGCCGCCCCGACCTCCTCGCCTCCCTCGACCCCGCCGGCCTGGACCGCGCGGACCGCGCCGTCCTCGCCGAGGCCGGCTGGACCGTCTCGGGTGCTCGCCTGGTGCGCGCCGGGGACGACGCCCCCGGGAAACCTGTGGCATAATGTTCAGCTGTGTGTCTGCTGGGCACGCCCCTGCCGCAGGGGGATGAGCGACCAACAGCCGGACACCCGGGAACCCCGCACGGGGGCCCCGTCACCACGTCTTGCGGATCCCGCACCCGGACCGGGCACCTGCCCGCCGCCACCACGGATCCGTGCCGACCCACGTGAGCGACCTGCGGCGTTCACCAGGAGAGCCACCATGAACCTTCTCGACCAGCTCGACGCCAAGTCCATGCGCAGCGACGTCCCCGACTTCCGGCCGGGCGACACCCTCAACGTGCACGTCAACATCGTCGAGGGCAACCGCTCCCGTGTGCAGGTCTTCAAGGGCTTCGTCCTCGGTCGCCAGGGCGCCGGCGTGCACGAGACCTTCACCGTCCGCAAGGTCTCCTTCGGCGTGGGCGTGGAGCGCACCTTCCCGGTGCACTCCCCGGTCATCGACAAGATCGAGGTCGTCACCCGCGGCGACGTCCGGCGCGCGAAGCTCTACTACATGCGCGACCGCCACGGCAAGGCCGCCCGCATCCGCGAGAAGCGCGACAACACCACGGCCAAGTCCTCGAAGTCGGGCAAGGCCGTCAAGTCCGGCAGGTCCGGCAAGTAGGACGCCGCGCGTCCGTGCCCACCGGAACCCGCGCACGGGACCCCCGCACCACCGGGTCCCACGCCGTGCGGCGAGAACGCCAGCCCCGAGCTCGGGGCTGGCGTTCCGTCGTCCTCGCCCTCCTGGCGGCCGTGCTGGTCACCGGGCTGCTGCGCGCCGTGGTCGTGGACGTCTACTGGATCGGCTCGGACTCGATGCAGCCCACCGTCGAACCGGGGGACCGGGTGCTCGTCGGCAAGCTCGTCGACACGACGGAGCTCGAACGGGGCGACCTCGTGGTCTTCGACGGGCGGGGCAGCTTCGCCCCGCTGCGCAGCGACGACCCGTGGCCCGTGCAGGCCCTGCAGACCCTCGGGCGGTGGAGCGGGCTCACCGGCTCGGACAGCGTGTACCTCAAGCGGGTCGTCGGCGCCCCCGGGGACACCGTGGCCTGCTGCGGTCCCGGCGGTCGTCTCGAGGTCGACGGCGAGGAGATCACCGAGGACTACGTCCTGGACGGCGACCGCCCCAGCGAGGTCGAGTTCTCCGTGGTGGTCCCCGAGGGCCGTCTCTGGCTGATGGGCGACCACCGTTCGGTCTCCGTGGACTCGCGCCATCTGCTCGGCGCGCCCGGTGGCGGACTGGTCCGAGCGGATAAGGTCATCGGAGAACCCCTTGCTGTTCTGTGGCCCTGGGACCGGGCCGGGCAGCTCTGACGCGATCCGCACGGATCCGGATCCGGACGCCCACCGGCGTCCGCCCAGGAAGGACGAAGCCAGTGGCCGACAGGACCCAGCCCGCCGGCGACGGCGTGCCCCAGGAGAACCCCGGCGACGCCGCCGTTCCCGTCCCGGCGGCGTCCACGGCCGGCGCGGAGCGCTCCGCGGCGCCCGCCGACGGCCCCGGGGACGGCCCCGAGGACGCACCGGAGCCCGTGTCCCGGCGCGGCGGCCGCCGCGCGGGGGGCAGGCGCGCCCGCAAGCAGCGCCCCGACACGTTGTGGGGCTCGGTGCGGGAGATCCTCCTCGTGCTGGTCTGGGCCGTGCTGATCGCCTTCGTCGTGAAGACCCTGCTGGTGCGGGGCTTCTACATCCCCTCCGGCTCGATGGAGAACACGCTCCAGCTCAACGACCGCATCTTCGTGAACGTGGTCGAGCCCACGTTCGGGCCCCTCGAGCGCGGCGACATCGTCGTGTTCGAGGACGCGAAGGGCTGGCTGCCCCCCCAGCCCGACAGCGGCGGCGGGCCCACCGACGCCGTCTACGACGCCCTGGCCTTCGTGGGCGTGCTGCCCGACCGCACGGACCAGCACCTGATCAAGCGGGTCATCGGGGTCGGGGGCGACACCGTCGCCTGCTGCGACGCCTCGGGCCGGGTCACGGTCAACGGGGAGCCCCTCGAGGAGCGGGACGCCTACCTCTACCCCGGGTCCGCGCCCTCGGAGCTCGAGTTCGAGGTCCAGGTCCCCGAGAACCACTACTTCGTCCTGGGCGACCACCGGGACGCGTCCGCCGACGCCCGCGTCCACCTGGCGGAGATCGCGGAGAACGGCGCCTTCATCAGCCACGACGACGTCGTGGGCACCGCGTTCGTCATCGCCTGGCCGCTCGACCGGTTCCAGCTGCTGCAGAACCCGGGCGAGGTCTTCGCGGACGTCCCGGACCGGTCCGCCGGTGGCTCCTGAGCCCCGGCGGGTCCGGCGCACGCCGCCGCCGCGGGGCCGTGCTCCCGGGCTCGACGTCGAACGGTCCCTGGCGGGGCCGGACGGGCGCCTCGTGGGCGGGATGGACGAGGTGGGCCGCGGGGCCCTCGCCGGACCGGTCACCGCCGGAGTGGTCGTCCTGCGCCCGGGCACCGAGCGCGGCGTGCCCGGGCTGCGGGACAGCAAGCTGCTCAGCCCCGCCCGGCGCGAGGCGCTCGTGCCGCGCATCCTCGAGTGGTGCGCGGCCGGCGGGGTCGGCCACGCCTCGCCGCAGGAGATCGACGGGCTCGGCCTGACGGCCGCGCTGCGCCTCGCCGGGCGCCGGGCGATCGCGGCGGCCGCGCAGCGGGGCGCGCTGCCCGACGTCGTGCTCCTGGACGGCGGCCACGACTGGCTCTCCGGACCCGGTGCGGGCACGCTGTTCGACGGCTTGGACGGCTTGGACGGCTTGGACGGCTTGGACGGCTTGGACGGCTTCGACATCGACGCCGGCCCCGGTTCCCGCCCCGACCCTGACCCCGCCCCCGGTCCCGCGGGGGAGGGGCCCCGGGCGCCCGAGTGGACGGGGACGGTCGTGACCCGCGTCAAGGCGGATCTGGCGTGCGCGTCCGTCGCCGCGGCGAGCGTGCTGGCGAAGGTGGAGCGGGACCGGATCATGGGCGAGCTCTCGAGCGGATGGCCGCAGTACGGTTGGGAGAGCAACAAGGGCTACGGCGCCGACCGGCACCGCCGGGCCCTCGCGGAGCACGGGGCCACGCCCCACCACCGGCTGAGCTGGCGCCTGACGCCGGCCGCGGCCGGCCCGAGCAGGACCGGAGAGGGGACGACATGAGCGCCGAAGAGCTCGAGAACTTCGAGACGGACCTCGAGCTGCAGCTGTACCGCGAGTACCGGGACGTCGCCGGGCTCTTCCAGTTCGTGGTGGAGACGGACCGGCGCTTCTACCTGGCCAACTCCGTCCGGATCGAGCCGGTCGAGACGAAGAACGGGCTCTACTTCGACGTCGAGCTCAAGGACGCGTGGGTGTGGGACGTCTACCGCTCCGCACGGTTCGTCAAGCACGTCCACGTGATGAGCTTCAAGGACGTCAACGTCGAGGAGCTCGCGCACACGGATCCGTTCCCGGTGCCCGGCGCCCCCGGACCCGCGGACCCCGCGGCCTCCTGACCCGTCCGGTGCCCGCCGCCGGATCCGCGGAACCCGCCGCCTCCTGATCCGCCCTGCACACGGCGCCGCTGCTGCCGCGGCCGGCCGCCGGCGCGGCCCACCATGGGAGCCCGGCCCGGCTCCCGCCGGGGCCCGTCGGGAAGGAGGCGGCCCGTGTCCGAGGAGCTGGGAGCGCGCGGCGAGCGGCTGGCGGCGGCGCACCTCGAGGCACGGGGCTACCGCGTGCTGGCGCGCAACTGGCGCGCCCTCCCGTCCCGGGACGGCCTCCGCGGCGAGGCCGACCTCGTCGCGGAGCACGACGGGCGGGTGGTCGTCGTCGAGGTGAAGACCCGGTCGAGCCTGCGTTACGGGCATCCGCTGGAGTCCATTACGCGGCAGAAGATCGTGCGCCTGCACCGCCTGGCGGCCGCCTGGGCCCGGGCTCACGGCCGCGACCCCCGGGTGATCAGGGTCGATGCTGTTGCAATTACTTTCGCACACGACGGGGTGCCGGAGATCGAGGTCCTGCGGCAGATCCAATGAGACGCGCCGCGCCGCGCCCCGCGTGACATGCCTCGTGGGACGTGCCAATGTTGGACCGTCGATGACCGGGAGAACGACGGAGGTGTGCTGTGGTCGCTGCGGGACCGCTCGCCGCTCCACGACGCGCCGCGGCTCTCGCGGCAGCTGTCTCGCTGACCGCCACGGGGTGCGGTGTGCTGAAGGCCTCCGAGCCCGAGGCGATCGCGCAGCCGGGCACCGTCACCACCGCGCCGAGCGGTCTCAGCCCGGGTCCCTACGCCCTCACCACCGAGGAGGGCGCCGTCATCACCTTCGACCTGCCCACGGTGCCGGCCCCGGACGACGAGGTCGAGCAGCTGCGGCAGGACCTGCACGTGGAGCCGGTGACGTACGTGGAGCTGCACATCGACAACACCGAGGGCACGCGCACCGTGCAGATCGACGACCTCAAGGTGATCAGCCACGAGGGCGGCCAGTTCCCGTTCGAGCCGGCCGCCGAGGTGCTGTCCGACTGGGACCCGAACCGCTCCGGGGAGGGCGGCTTCTGGACGGCCGACGGCTCGCTCCTGGAGCCCGAGGAAGGTGCCCGGCTCGATGTCCGCACGCACGAGCTGATCGCCCAGTACACCGGTGCCGTCCCCGCCGGCAGCACCGGCCGGGAGCTCATGATCGGCGACTTCGAGAGCCTGCCGCGCAGCTTCGACGACGTCGAGCTGTCCCCGTACCCGAACGACCGGGCCCTGGATCCCGCCCCCGTGGGGCACGGTCCGGCACAGCGCCAGTTCCGGGCCGGCGTGCCGAGCCCCGCACCCCGGGAACGGCTCGAGGCGGAACCGGCCCCGGCAGCCCCGGCGGCCCCGGCGGCCCCGGAACCCGCCCGGCCGGCCGCTCAGCAGCCGGCGGCACCCGCCACGGCGGAGCCCGCACCGGCACCCGCCGCCGAGCCCGGCTACGTACCGGACTGCACGGACCCGTCCCAGCCGTCCGGGCCCGCCCAGCAGGCGGCCTGGACCACGGCCTGCGCCCCCGTGGCCGAGCCGACGGCGGGCCCGGCACCGCCGCCCGCACAGCAGCCCACGGCCGAGCCGACGCCCACGCCGTCCCCCGCCCCCACGACCGCCCAGCCGCCGGTGGACACGATCCCGCCCGCCGGGAACAACGACACCGGCGGGGTCGCGACCCCGGAGCCGGACGGGGACGGTGCCACCGCCGGCGCGACGGCCTCGCCCTCGCCGAGCCCCACCGGACGCCGGAACTGGCCGCCGAGCCCGTCCCCGACGCCCACACCGGCACCCACGGCCGCGACCGTGGCGCCGACGACCGCTCCGTCGACCACCGCTCCGTCGACCACCGCCACGGCGGAACCCTCGCTCCCCAGCGGGACCGAGCAGGTCTGATCCGGCGCTGCTGTCCACTGCCGGGCATGCAGGGCTGACGCTCGGCGCCCGGCCCGCCCAGCATGGGGACCAGGAGGTTCCCATGCACCGTCGCCGTGACGTCCCGCCCACCGCCCCAGCCCGCCGCCCACCGGGCCCGTCCGCACGCACCGCGGAGGTGCGCTGATGGGCTTCGCGCGCACGTGGGCCGTGGCCCTGGTCGGGCTCGACGGGTCGATGGTGGAGGTCGAGGCGGACATCGGCCAGACCCTCCCGGCGTTCTCCATCGTGGGCCTGCCGGACGCGGCGCTCAACGAGGCCAGGGAGCGGCTGCGGGCAGCGGCGCGCAACAGCGGGATGCCGCTGAGCCCCCGCAAGCTCACGGTCAACCTGACCCCGGCGACCCTGCCCAAGCGCGGGTCCCTCTTCGACCTCGCCATCGTGATGAGCGCCCTGCAGGCCGCCGGGGGCGTGCCCCCGACCGGGCGGACCGTCTTCCTCGCGGAACTGGGGCTCGACGGGGCGCTGCGCCCCGTGCGCGGGATCCTGCCGGCCGTCATGGCGGCCGTGCGCGCGGGGCACGAGGGGATCGTCGTGCCGGCGGCGAACGCCGCGGAGGCGGGACTGGTCCCCGGCGCCCGGGTGCAGGGGTTCGGCTGCCTCGCCGAGGTGCTCGCCGCCGCGGGAGCCGATCCTGCGGGACTGCGCCGGCCGGCACCGTCCGGCTCCGGTCGGGGCGCGCCGGGCGCTGCGGGGGCCGACGGGGCCGGGGCGGATCGTGCCGGGACGGACCCCGTCCCGCACGCCGCGCCCGACCTCGCCGACGTCGCCGGACAGGCCGACGGCCGGCTGGCCCTGGAGATCGCCGCCGCGGGAGGGCACCACCTGCTCATGGTCGGCCCGCCCGGATCCGGCAAGACGATGCTCGCCGAGCGACTCCCCGGGCTGCTGCCGGACCTCGAGGACGACGCCGCGATGGAGGTCACGGCCGTCCACTCGCTCGACGGGGCCGCAGGGCGGTGCACCGCCCTGATCCGCCGGCCGCCGTTCGAGGCCCCGCACCACACGGCCTCGGCGGCCGCCCTGTTCGGGGGCGGGGCCGGCATCCCGCGGCCGGGTGCGGCCTCCCGGGCGCACCGCGGCGTCCTGTTCCTCGACGAGGCCCCCGAGTTCGACCGCGGGGTGATCGACGCCCTGCGCCAGCCCCTCGAGAACGGCCGGGTCACGATCGACCGGTCCGCGGCCTCGGCCGTCTACCCGGCCCGCTTCCAGCTGGTGCTCGCCGCGAACCCCTGTCCGTGCGGTCGGTCCGGGGGACACGGCGCCGACTGCACGTGCACCCCGCGGGTCCGCCGCGGCTACTTCGGCAAGCTGAGCGGCCCGCTGCTGGACCGGGTGGACCTGCAGATCTCCGTCCCCAAGGTGTCCTACGGCGAGCTCGCCGCCGGGGCCGGGCAGGGGGAGACCACCGCGGAGGTCGCCGTGCGCGTCACCCGCGCGCGGGCCGCGCAGGCGGAGCGCCTCCGCGGCCTGGGCCTGCGCACCAACGCCGAGCTCGGGGGCAGTCTCCTGCACGGTGCCCTGCGGCCGCCGCGCGCGGTCACCGCGCCGCTGGAGCGGGCGATGGACCGCGGCTCCCTGACCGCCCGCGGTCATCAGCGGGTGCTCCGGGTCGCCTGGACGCTGGCCGACCTCGAGGGCCGCGGCGCGCCCGTCCTCGACGACGTCGACACCGCGCTGTACTTCCGCTCCCTCGTGCCGGCCTGAGCGCCGCCGCGTCCCCCGCCCGCGACAGGAGGATCCCGCCGTGCACCCCACCCCGCCCGCTCCGCGCCCCGACCACGACCCGCTGCTGCTGGCCCGGGCCGGCCTGTCCCGGCTCGTGGAGCCCACGGACCCCACCGCGATGCTGCTCCTCGCGGCGCTCGGACCGGTCGCCGCGCTCGAGATCGCCACCGGAGCACGCCCCATCGGCGCCGCGGAGCACCCGGTGTTCGTCCGGGCCGCGGCGGAGGCCGGCTACGGTCCCCGGCAGGTCGACCTCCGGCGCGCCCTGGCCCGCTGGGGACCCCGGGCGGCGGAGCTCGACCCCGCCGAGGACCTGGCGGCTGCCACGCGGGCCGGGGCGTGGTTCGCGGTCCCCGAGGACCCCGACTGGCCCGCGGCGCTCACCGACCTGGGCCTGTACCGGCCGGTCGGCCTGTGGGGCCGCGGCGACCGACGGCTCCTCGGGTTCCCCGCCGCCCGCGCCGTCGCCGTCGTCGGCTCCCGCGACTGCTCGACCTACGGCCGGCACGTGGCCCTGGACCTCGCCGGCGCCCTGGCCGCCCGCGGCTGGACGGTCGTCTCCGGCGGCGCCCACGGCATCGACGAGGCCGCGCACTCCGCCGCGCTGGCCACCGGCACCGCGCACCCCGCCACGGTCTCGGTCATGGCGTGCGGGATCGACCGCCTCTACCCGCCGGGCAACCGGGAGCTGCTCCGCCGGGTCGAGGCCGCCGGCCTGCTCCTGGCCGAGGTCGCCCCCGGCTGCACACCCAGCCGGTACCGCTTCCTCCAGCGCAACCGGATCATCGCGGCCCTTTCGGCCGGCACGGTGGTGGTCGAAGCACGGTGGCGCTCGGGCGCCCAGAACACCGCGCACCACGCCGACGGGCTGAGCCGGCCCGTGGGCGCGGTGCCCGGCAGCGTCCACGCCGACACCTCCGCAGGCTGTCACCGGCTGCTGCGGGAGGGCACCGCCGTCCTGGTGACGGATATCGACGAGGTGCTCGAGCTGATCCAGCCCATCGGCACCGCAGCGGTCCCGGAGCGCCCCGGCCCCGTCTCCGTCGTCGACGGGCTCCCGGACCGCGACCGGGTGCTCCTCGACGCCCTGCCCCTGAGGTCGCCCAGCCGCCCGGACCACCTGTCCCGCGTCGCCGGGCTGTCCGTCCGCGAGGTGCTGGGCGGACTGCGGCGGCTCGAGGAGCGCGGCCTGGCGGAGGGGTCGGGGCAGGGCTGGCGCCGCCGTGGCTAGACTCGCCCCATGACGTCCGACGCCGCCCCGCTGCCCACGGCCGTGGTCCGCGCCCTGGAGCGGTACGCGGACCACCTGGTGCACGAGCTGGCCCGCAGCCCCAGCACCGTGCACGCCTACACGGGCGACCTCCGAGCACTCTTCGGCTGGCTGCACGCCCGGTACGGGGTGGCGACGCCGGCCGCCGTGGACCTGGACATGCTCCGCGCGTGGTTGGCCGCCCGGCACGCCGAGGGGGCGGGCCGGGCGTCCATGGCCCGCTGGACCGCGTCCGTCCGCGGGTTCTTCGGCTGGGCCGCCGCCACGGGCCTCGTGGGCACCGATCCCAGCCTGCGCCTCGTGGCCCCCCGGCGCCGGCGCCACCTCCCGGACGTCGTGCCCGCCGACGGGCTGCGGGAGCTGCTCGACGACCTCGGGGCGCGCTCCACCGCGCCCGGGACGGGCGGGCCGGAGGCCGCGCTCGCCGCCCGGGACCGCGCCCTCCTCGAGCTGCTCTACGCCACCGGGGCCCGGGTGGGGGAGCTCACCGGCGCCGACGTCGACGACGTCGACCGTTCCCGGCGCGTGCTCAGGGTGCTCGGCAAGGGCGACAAGGAGCGCACCGTGCCCTTCGGCGGACCCGCCGACGAGGCGCTGGGGCTCTGGCTGGCCCGGCGGCCGGTCCTCGCGGCCCCGGGCAGCGGGCCGGCGCTGTTCCTCGGCTCCCGGGGCGGGCGCATCGACGCCCGGCAGGTCCGGCGGGTGGTGGAGCGCGAGCTCGGCACCGTCGCCGACACCGCCGCGCGGGGTCCCCACGCCCTGCGGCATTCGGCGGCCACGCACCTCGTGGACGGCGGCGCGGACCTGCGCACGGTGCAGGAGCTGCTGGGCCACGCCTCCGTCGCGACCACCCAGATCTACACGCACGTGTCCGTGGACCGCCTCGGCTCCGTCTACCGCCAGGCCCATCCCCGGGCCTGACGTGCGCTCGGGCGCGGATCCCGGGGACAGCACGGGACCCCCGGGTTGACGCCCGTGGAATGTTTGCAGTTGAATGAGTGGCGTATTGTACTCGACGTCCCGGACACGGCAACGGGCACGGCACCGGGCGGGACGACGGGTGCGGCACCGGTGCGACCGGACGCCGTGCGGGCCTCGAATCCCCGCGGCGGCACGGGAGACCGGACAACAGCATCGTCCGGGTGCGGCACGCCCGCCGCGACCCGGTGGGTGGGACCGCTTCCGTGCAGGGCGTTGGGGAAGACGTACCTACACGACGGAGGAACAGGTCATGTCTTCACCCACCACGCGCGGAGTGCTCTACGTGCACTCGGCTCCGCGAGCCCTGTGCCCGCACATCCAGTGGGCGCTGGAGTCGGTCGCGCGTCAGCGCACCGAGCTCGAGTGGACCCAGCAGAACGCCGAGCCCGGCTCGGTGCGCGCCGAGCTGGAGTGGTCGGGGCCCGCCGGGACCGGCGCCCTGCTCGCCTCGGCGCTGCGCACGATGGGCCGCCTCCGGTTCGAGGTCACCGAGAACCCGTGCCGCGGCCACGACGGCGCCCGCTGGTCCTTCACCCCGGAACTCGGGATCTTCCACGCGACCACCGACGCCGCCGGCAACATCATGGTCTCCGAGGACCGGATCCGCTACGCCTACGAGACGGCGGCCGGCAATCCGCTGCTCGTCGTCAACGAGCTGTCCCTGGCCCTGGGCGAGGCCTGGGACGAGGAGCTCGAGCCGTTCCGGCACGCCGCGGAGGGCGCCCCGGTGCGCTGGCTGCACCGCGTCGGCTGAGCCGCCCCGGTCCCGCCCCGCCTCCGGGGGAGGGGGCCGCCGCGCGCGAAGGGCCGTCCCGCGAGCAGCGGGACGGCCCTTCG
>NZ_LQBK01000032.1 GCF_001483755.1 Kocuria rosea subsp. polaris | reverse complement strand
CCATCACCATCTGGCTCAAAGACCTATTGGGAGACATGCCCTAGCTCACACCGGTCTTTCAAAGCGCTCTGACTAGGACACATGGCATGGTGGCGCGCGTTTCGCTGGACGCAGCCGACAGCGACAGGGCTCTGCAACCATGCGCAGTCTTCAGCGCGGGCCGGGCCAGCACCAAGATTGTTGGGGAGGATTTTCAAGGTGGCTCACAGTTTGGGAGGGCTTCGGAAGTGCCCTTCCGAGGCCTTAGGGCAGGGTTTCTTCATGAAATCTCCATATTCAGCCCGCTGCACCGATGTAGAGGCCAGGTAGTGAGGCGGGATCGCGGATTCTTGAGGCGTTGATCTTCATCAAATCTTCAAGCTTTCGGGTCGCGTCACACAGAATCGGCAGTTTACTGTCGATGACATGGCGGGCTGGCTCCGGCCGGTTCGTCTCCTCGACCGAACCGACGAAGGAGCAAGCCATGACCCATCACGTGAGCGCGATGCTGGAGACCTACCCGAAGGACCTCGGGGGAGTGGACCAGGGCAAGCTGGCGGCCTGTATCGAGGCCTGCTTCGAGTGCGCCCAGACCTGCACCGCTTGTGCCGATGCCTGCCTGTCCGAGGACATGGTCGCCGAGCTGACCAAGTGCATCCGCACCAATCTCGACTGCGCGGACCTGTGCGAGGCCACCGGGCGGGTGCTCTCCCGGCACACCGGCTACGACGCGAACATCACCTTGGACGCGATCCGGGTCTGCCAGATGGCGTGCAAGGCGTGTGCTGATGAGTGCGAGCAGCACGCGGACATGCACGAGCACTGCCGGATCTGTGCTGAGGCCTGCCGTCGCTGCGAGGCCGCCTGTGCGGCACTGGTCGCCTCCCTGGGCTGAGCCCAGACTCGCGCTGACCCACGGACGCCGATGACCGGCCTCCGTCGGTGAAAGAGGAGCCTGATGGGCTGATCGGGCGTGCCCGGATGCGGGTTCCCTCTTCCCCCCGCCCCTTGTTCAGTACAGCTCTGCCCGCGCGGTTTGTTCACGCGCAGGGTACGGGGCTGATGACCGAGCCGGCACCTCGGGGTCGAGCTCCTTCATTGCGGAAGAGAGACATCATCATGCGTTCCATCCAGTTCCCTGGCCGTCGCACGGCGGCCGCCGCCTCCACCGTTGTCGTCGCCACGGCCCTGTGGGGCGGGGCCAGCGCCCCAGTGTTCGCCCACGGACAGGTGACCACCCCGGTCTCGTCCCACGCCCAGGATCAGGCCCCGGAGGACATGCTCGGCCCCGATCCCACCTCCCCGACCGCCTACGAATTCGGTGAGACCCTGGCCGGTTTGGAGGGCGAGCAGCTGGAGGTCACTTTCCTGGCCGAGATCATTGGCCACCACCAGGCCGCGATCGAGATGGCCCAGCTGGAGCTCGAGCGCGGGACCAGCCCGGACATCCGCACCCACGCGGAGAACATCATCGCCAGCCAGCAGCACCAGATCGACCAGTTCACCACCTGGTTGGAGGAGTGGTACGGGTTGACCCCGGAAGAGGCCAAGGCTCAGGCCCCGGAGGAAGCACAGGAGGAGATGAAGATCCTGGAGGAGGAGACCCGGATGATGGTCGAAGAACTGGCCGCTGTTGAGGCTGGCGAGGACTTCGACGTCGCTTTCGTGCAGAAGATGATCCCGCACCACAACGGCGGGATCGTCGAGTTCCTCGAGCTGCAGTCCCGCGCTGATCATGCTCAGCTGCGGGTGGCCTCCAGCGCTGGGATCACCGCGCAACAGGCGCAGATCGCGGACTTCCGCACCTGGCTGGCCGGCCAGAACTGAACGAGCACGCTCATGGTGAGGGGCCCGTCCACCGACGGGCCCCTCACCGTGAGCCGGTCGCGCGACCGGCTTCAGGGGTGAGTGTGGGGCTGCTGCCCGGTGCTGTTCGCCCCGTCGCGCCGGCGGACGACGACCCACTGTGCGACGACGATGATCAGGGCCACCACGGCGGTGACCACCAGGGTGAACGGGTCCGACTGGGCCTTCAGCAGCACGAACGGC
>NZ_LQBK01000031.1 GCF_001483755.1 Kocuria rosea subsp. polaris | reverse complement strand
AGGCCTGACCATCAAGGACGTCCACCGAAGGGGGTCAACCTCAGTGGCGCTGCTGCGCCTGTCCGCAACTGAGATCCACGCGGTGGACCAGGCCGACCCCGCCACCGGAGCGCACGTGATGGCCCGCGGCATCGTGGGTTCCCGCACCGAGGCAGCCACGATCGCCTCGCCACTGCACAAGGAGATCTACGTGCTCGAAACGGGCGAGTGCCTCACCGACGCCGGTCTGCGCCTGGGCGTCCACCCGGTGCGGGTCGAGGACGGAAACATCGTCGTTGGGCTGTCCGCGGCATAGTCCGGTGGAGCCCATCTCCACCTATGTGTTTCCGGTCCACGGGTCGATAGGTGCAGACATGGTGGGCGGCCCGGCTGACTATAGGTCGGGGCTGCCCCGGGTTTCCTTGACTCTCTGACCTGTCTGGACATGCCGGGCAGTTTTATGAACGAAGCGGCAGACACACGGAAATGACCTGGGCACGGATATGAGGTCAATGGGTCAGCACGAGGCTGTAGCCGACGTTGCGCACCGTGATAATCAGGTGCTCGTGGTCCGCACCCAGCTTGGCACGCAGCCGCCGCACGTGCACGTCCACGGTCCGGGTGCCGCCGTAGTAGTCGTAGCCCCAGACCTCCTTCAGCAGCTGGGCGCGGGTGAGGACTTTCCCGGGGTGCTGGGCCAGGAACTTCAGCAGCTCGAATTCCTTATAGGTCAGGTTCAACGGGGCGCCGTTGACGTGGGCGGAGTAGGCGGCCTCGTCGATGACCACCGAGCCCGCACGGATCCGGGCGTCGTCGTCGGCGAGGTCCGCGGTTCGGGAGGTGGCCAGGCGCAGCCGGGCCTGCACCTCCGCGGGACCGGCGGTGTCGAGCACGACGTCGTCGACCATCCAGTTCGCCGCGACCGCGGTGATTCCCCCTATGGTGAGGACCATCAGCACCGGTGCGTTCAGCCCCTTTGTGGTGAGCAGCTGGGCAAGGTTGCGCGCGGTGATCAGGTCAGTGCGCCCGTCGAGCAGCACGACGTCCGGGGACCGGCCCTCGAGGTTGCCGGAGACGGTGCGGGTCGGGGCCACCGTCACCCGGTGGTTGAGCAGGTCGAGGGCCGGCAGCACCGATGCCGAAGGACCGTCCGCGTCGGTCAGCATCAGAATCTGAAACACTCGTGCTTCTCCACTTCCGGTACACGGCTGAAGCGTCAGGGCATCACCCTCGCCGCCAATCCGGCATCGTTCTCAGGCAGCTGCCGGGGCACTGTCCCGTCCCGGCCTAGAGGATGCGGGCCGTTCCCACAGCGGTCCTTCGTCTGCGTGGGCATCCTAGTAAGACGGCGTGAAGATGTTGTAACAGCTTCGACGGTTCGCATCCTTTGCGTGACGGGCGTCTTTGGTCTTGGGACGGGCAAGGTCGTTGAGCATCCCGACCCGGACCTGTTGCAGCCCTTGGTGCGCTCGACGGTCCGAAGGACCCCCAGGTCTACGCCAGCGTGGTGGCCGCCGGGGATGTTAACGCCCCCCGCAAAGCAGCTCGGACGCTGTGGTTGCCGAACCAGAAGCAGATCCATTTCACCGATGCGAGGGATGACCGGCGCAAGAAGCAGCTCAAGGACTTCGCCCGCCTGGACGTCGCGGTGTCCGTGTCCGTGTACGTGGCCAGGGGACTCCAGGACAAAGAGGCTCGACCGCTGCGTCGCCCCCGCTTTACATATGGCCGGTTAGCGGTTGCCTGCAGGAGCGCTGATTGCGACAGGCGATTGCGTGGGTCCATCCCTGATCTGTCGGGTTATCCGTGGGGGTGTGCGCCGCGCCTCAGCCCTCGCAGTCGGTGCAGTAGCTGGTGCCCGCGCTCGTGCGGGCGAGCTGGGAGCGGTGGCGGACCAGGAAGCAGGCCCCGCAGGTGAACTCGTCGCTCTGCTCGGGGATGACGGCCACGGTGAGTTCTTCGTGCGAGAGGTCCGCCCCGGGCAGGTCGATGCCCTCGGCGGTGTCGAAGTCCTCGGCGTCGATGACCGCGGTCTGGGTGG
>NZ_LQBK01000030.1 GCF_001483755.1 Kocuria rosea subsp. polaris | reverse complement strand
CTGAGGTTGACCCCCTTCGGTGGACGTCCTTGATGGTCAGGCCTGGTGCCTGGCAGGGAGGATGTTCCTGTGGGAGCCAAACGGAAGAGGTACACGCCCGCGTACCGGCGTGATGCCGCGCATCTGGTGATCGACACCGGGCGCCCGATCGTCCACGTGGCGAAGGAGATCGGTGTCGGAGAAGCTCTGCTGGGTCGTTGGGTCGCGATCGAGAGGGCCAAGATGGACGACCCGCCCTCAGCACTGGATACCGATGAGCGGGCAGAGCTGGAGCGGTTGCGCCGTGAGGTGGCCGAGCTGCGGATGGACCGGGAGTTCCTGAAAAAAGCAGCCGCCTTCTTCGCGACCGAGAACCAGAACCGGTGAGGATGTTCGAGCTCATCGACGCGGAGAAGGCCGACTACGAGATCACCCGCATGGCCGAGCTGCTCGAGGTGTCCCGGTCGGGCTACTACGCCTGGCTGGCACGTCGCGAGGGGCCGCCGGGTCCCTCGGCTGTGCGACGGGCCCAGCTGGGCCAGAAGGTGCTGGCCGCCCACACGGCCTCCGACGGGGTCAACGGTGCGCCGCGGATCCTGGCCGACCTGCGCGCTGTCGGGGAGGTGGTCTCGCGCAAGACGGTCGCGAAACTCATGCGCGCCCACGGCATCGCCGGCATCAGCCCGGCCACCTGGCACCCGGTGACCACGGTCGCAGACGAGTCCGCGCACACGATCCCCGATCTGGTGGAGCGCGACTTCGATCGCGGCCGCCTCGATGCGGTGTGGACCTCGGACATCACCTATTTGCCCACCGATCAGGGATGGCTGTACTTGTGCGCGGTCCGCGACGGCTGCTCGCGGCGGGTGCTGGGCTGGGCGGTCGATGACCACCTGCGCACTGAGCTGGTCGAGACCGCGCTGCGCCGGGCAGTGACCCTGCGCCGGTGTGACACCACCGGAGTGATCTTCCACGCCGATCGCGGCTGCCAGTACACCTCCGCCCGGCTGGCCGAGGTCGCCGCCGAGCTGGACGTCAGGATCTCGGTCGGGCGGACCGGGGTGTGCTGGGACAACGCGCAGATCGAATCGTTCTGGTCGACGTTGAAGACCGAGTACTACCACCGGCGGAGATTCACGACCAAGGCCGCCGCCAAGCGCGGCGTCGGCGCCTGGATCGAGGCTACCTACAACCGGACCCGACGGCACTCGTCACTGGGCATGCTCAGCCCGGTAGCCTTCGAGCACCAGCTCATGAACCCCGCGGCAGAAGCCGCATAACTCGATGTCCACGAAACGGGGTCAACCCCAC
>NZ_LQBK01000029.1 GCF_001483755.1 Kocuria rosea subsp. polaris | reverse complement strand
GTGGTGTGGTCCGGCGGTGTCCTACTCTCCCACACCCTTCCGGGTGCAGTACCATCGGCGCTGTGGGTCTTAGCTTCCGGGTTCGGGATGGGACCGGGCGTTTCCCCCACGCTATGACCGCCGTAACTCTGCCTCCCCGTGGCCCCACCGTGCCGTCCCCCGGGGGGCGGTGGTGTGGAGGGGAAATCTGGTCACAGTCGTCTGCTGTGGTGTTTCAGTGGTGGTTCCCGTGCACCGAACAACCGTGGGGTTGTTGGTTGGGAGCCGTATAGTGGACGCGGTGTTCTGTGGTGTCCCCACCATGGGTCCCCGACCCGTGTCGGGGGGGGTGGGGGTGTGGTGTAAGTTGTCGGCGTATTAGTACCGGTCGGCTGCACACGTCGTTGGTTCGTGCTTCCACCTCCGGCCTATCAACCCAGTGGTCTAGCTGGGGGCCTCTCACACCTTGCGGTGTATGGAAATCTCATCTCGAAGCGAGCTTCCCGCTTAGATGCTTTCAGCGGTTATCTCTTCCGAACGTAGCGAAGCAGCGGTGCACCTGGCGGTACAACTGCCATACCAGAGGTTCGTCCGTCCCGGTCCTCTCGTACTAAGGACAGGTCTTCTCAAATTTCCTGCGCGCGCAGCGGATAGGGACCGAACTGTCTCACGACGTTCTGAACCCAGCTCGCGTACCGCTTTAATGGGCGAACAGCCCAACCCTTGGGACCAACTCCAGCCCCAGGATGCGACGAGCCGACATCGAGGTGCCAAACCATGCCGTCGATATGGACTCTTGGGCAAGATCAGCCTGTTATCCCCGAGGTACCTTTTATCCGTTGAGCGACGGCCATTCCACAATGTACCGCCGGATCACTAGTCCCGACTTTCGTCCCTGCTCGAGCTGTCGCTCTCACAGTCAAGCTCCCTTGTGCACTTACACTCGACACCTGATTGCCAACCAGGCTGAGGGAACCTTTGGGCGCCTCCGTTACTCTTTAGGAGGCAACCGCCCCAGTTAAACTACCCATCAGGCACTGTCCCTGACCCGGATCACGGGCCGAAGTTAGATGTCCAGAGTGACCAGAGTGGTATTTCAACGTTGACTCCACGTGCACTGGCGTGCCCGCTTCACCGTCTCCCACCTATCCTACACAAGCCACACCGAACACCAATACCAAACTATAGTAAAGGTCTCGGGGTCTTTCCGTCCTGCTGCGCGTAACGAGCATCTTTACTCGTACTGCAATTTCGCCGAGTTCATGGTTGAGACAGCGGGGAAGTCGTTACTCCATTCGTGCAGGTCGGAACTTACCCGACAAGGAATTTCGCTACCTTAGGATGGTTATAGTTACCACCGCCGTTTACTGGGGCTTAAATTCTCCGCTTCGCCGTGAGGCTAACAGGTCCTCTTAACCTTCCAGCACCGGGCAGGAGTCAGTCCGTATACATCGTCTTGCGACTTCGCACGGACCTGTGTTTTTGATAAACAGTCGCTTCCCCCTGGTCTCTGCGGCCCTTACCCGCTCGCACCAGCAAGTGGTGTCCACGGTCGGGGCCCCCCTTCTCCCGAAGTTACGGGGGCATTTTGCCGAGTTCCTTAACCATGATTCTCTCGATCGCCTTAGTATTCTCTACCTGATCACCTGTGTCGGTTTGGGGTACGGGCGGCTGGAACCTCGCGTCGATGCTTTTCTCGG
The DNA here is from genome assembly GCF_001483755.1 of Kocuria rosea subsp. polaris. GTDB lineage: Bacteria > Actinomycetota > Actinomycetes > Actinomycetales > Micrococcaceae > Kocuria > Kocuria cellulosilytica. Next base: position 4,001 of record NZ_LQBK01000029.1, on the reverse strand, counting down.
CAGCATAGGATCACCGAATCCCCCCACGGATGGGGGTCCCGTCACGTCTCAAGCACATGACCCGCGGATTTGCCAACGGGTCGCCCTACACGCTTAGACCGGGTCTACCATCGCCCGGCTCGGCTACCTTCCTGCGTCACACCTGTTAATACGCTTACCTCCCCGGTTCAGGTCCCACGCTCCCCGGAGCCGGCGGCGACCAATGGTCACCGCGTGGCCCGGTTCGGGTGGTTAGTGTCCCCGGTTCGGTAGGGGCGGTTCTTCGCCGGTACGGGAATATCAACCCGTTGTCCATCGACTACGCCTGTCGGCCTCGCCTTAGGTCCCGACTGACCCAGGGCAGATTAGCTTGACCCTGGAACCCTTGATCATCCGGCGGACGGGTTTCTCACCCGTCATTCGCTACTCATGCCTGCATTCTCACTCGTGTGGGCTCCACCACTGGGTCACCCCGCAGCTTCACTGCCCACACGACGCTCCCCTACCCATCGCACCACCTGAGCCAGGACCAGGTCCTGGCTGGGTATCATTGGTGCAATGCCACAACTTCGGCGGTGTACTTGAGCCCCGCTACATTGTCGGCGCGGAATCACTTGACCAGTGAGCTATTACGCACTCTTTCAAGGATGGCTGCTTCTAAGCCAACCTCCTGGTTGTCTGAGCAACTCCACATCCTTTCCCACTTAGCACACGCTTAGGGGCCTTAGTTGGTGGTCTGGGCTGTTTCCCTCTCGACTATGAAGCTTATCCCCCACAGTCTCACTGCTACGCTCTCACTTACCGGCATTCGGAGTTTGGCTGACGTCAGTAACCTTGTAGGGCCCATCGGCCATCCAGTAGCTCTACCTCCGGCAAGAAACACGTAACGCTGCACCTAAATGCATTTCGGGGAGAACCAGCTATCACGAAGTTTGATTGGCCTTTCACCCCTACCCACAGCTCATCCCCTCCATTTTCAACTGAAGTGGGTTCGGTCCTCCACGCGCTCTTACACGCGCTTCAACCTGGCCATGGGTAGATCACTTCGCTTCGGGTCTAGATCACGCCACTCACTCGCCCTGTTCAGACTCGCTTTCGCTACGGATACCCCTCACGGGTTAACCTCGCGACGTAACACTAACTCGCAGGCTCATTCTTCAAAAGGCACGCCGTCACCCTTCCAGGCTCCGACGGTTTGTAGGCACACGGTTTCAGGTACTATTTCACTCCCCTCCCGGGGTACTTTTCACCTTTCCCTCACGGTACTGGTCCGCTATCGGTCATCAGGTAGTATTTAGGCTTACCAGGTGGTCCTGGCAGATTCACACGGGATTTCTCGGGCCCCGTGCTACTTGGGTACACGCTCCACGCGGCAGCAACGATTTCGTCTACGGGACTCCCACCCTCTCCGGTCCGGCACTCACACCGGTTCGACTATCGTCCTGCACTCACGCGCCCGGGCCGGCAGACCCAGGACGACGTGCCCCACGACCCCGATGATGCAACCCCTGCCGGGTATCACACACCATCGGTTTGGCCTCTTCCGCGTTCGCTCGCCACTACTGACGGAATCACTGTTGTTTTCTCTTCCTGTGGGTACTGAGATGTTTCACTTCCCCACGTTCCCTCCACACACCCTATGAATTCAGGTGCGGGTCACCACGCATAACACGCGGCGGGGTTTCCCCATTCGGAGACCCTCGGATCACAGCTCGTTTATCAGCTCCCCGAGGCTTATCGCAGATTACCGCGTCCTTCATCGGCTCCTGATGCCAAGGCATCCACCGTGCGCCCTTAAAAACTTGCCACATGATCACAGAACACACCGATACCCACCACCACCCACGGACCCTGTTCCCAGGAACCGCGACGCAGCAGTGTTCTCGGCGATCAATCACGAACACGGCACCACAACACACCCGGCACACCCCGACCACCACCCGAAGGCGACAGCACAGTGTCCCGGTCCGCTGCGGCACCCGTTCTTAAGATGCTCGCGTCCACTATACAGTTCTCAAACAACAACCCGCACATCCCACACACTGGTGGGCGCCACCCCCGTCACCGGGAACGCACGACCACCGGCAGGACGCCGGGAACCCAGACACAACACCCCCACCCCCACTCACGGGGACGGGGCCTGTTGTCTCAGGACCCAATAGTGCACCACGGACCACACCCACCACCGGACCGGCCCTCTTCCACCACCCCACCCGCAGCGAACCCGACAGGGCTCACCACGAAAGGGCAGGTACTGGGACCCGACCCGGCCGGCAACCCCCACCCCCCGGTGCGAAACCGGAGGGAGCAGGAGGAGTGCGGCCACTTGCTCGTTGATATTCCACCCATGAGCTCACCCCACCAGCACCACGGACGGGCACTTCAGCGGGGGCGACCACCACACGGCGGTCAACGGCTCCTTAGAAAGGAGGTGATCCAGCCGCACCTTCCGGTACGGCTACCTTGTTACGACTTAGTCCCAATCGCCAGTCCCACCTTCGACGGCTCCCTCCCACAAGGGGTTAGGCCACCGGCTTCGGGTGTTACCAACTTTCGTGACTTGACGGGCGGTGTGTACAAGGCCCGGGAACGTATTCACCGCAGCGTTGCTGATCTGCGATTACTAGCGACTCCGACTTCATGAGGTCGAGTTGCAGACCTCAATCCGAACTGAGACCGGCTTTTTGGGATTAGCTCCACCTCACAGTATCGCAACCCTTTGTACCGGCCATTGTAGCATGCGTGAAGCCCAAGACATAAGGGGCATGATGATTTGACGTCATCCCCACCTTCCTCCGAGTTGACCCCGGCAGTCTCCTATGAGTCCCCACCATCACGTGCTGGCAACATAGAACGAGGGTTGCGCTCGTTGCGGGACTTAACCCAACATCTCACGACACGAGCTGACGACAACCATGCACCACCTGTCCACCGACCCCGAAGGGAAACCCCATCTCTGGGGCGATCCGGTGAATGTCAAGCCTTGGTAAGGTTCTTCGCGTTGCATCGAATTAATCCGCATGCTCCGCCGCTTGTGCGGGCCCCCGTCAATTCCTTTGAGTTTTAGCCTTGCGGCCGTACTCCCCAGGCGGGGCACTTAATGCGTTAGCTACGGCGCGGAAAACGTGGAATGTCCCCCACACCTAGTGCCCAACGTTTACGGCATGGACTACCAGGGTATCTAATCCTGTTCGCTCCCCATGCTTTCGCTCCTCAGCGTCAGTAACAGCCCAGAGACCTGCCTTCGCCATCGGTGTTCCTCCTGATATCTGCGCATTTCACCGCTACACCAGGAATTCCAGTCTCCCCTACTGCACTCTAGTCTGCCCGTACCCACTGCAGACCCGGGGTTGAGCCCCGGGCTTTCACAGCAGACGCGACAAACCGCCTACGAGCTCTTTACGCCCAATAATTCCGGACAACGCTTGCGCCCTACGTATTACCGCGGCTGCTGGCACGTAGTTAGCCGGCGCTTCTTCTGCAGGTACCGTCACTCTCGCTTCTTCCCTACTGAAAGAGGTTTACAACCCGAAGGCCGTCATCCCTCACGCGGCGTCGCTGCATCAGGCTTCCGCCCATTGTGCAATATTCCCCACTGCTGCCTCCCGTAGGAGTCTGGGCCGTGTCTCAGTCCCAGTGTGGCCGGTCACCCTCTCAGGCCGGCTACCCGTCGTCGCCTTGGTGAGCCATTACCCCACCAACAAGCTGATAGGCCGTGAGCCCATCCAAAACCAGTAAAACCCTTTCCACCCCCCACCATGCGATGGGACGTAGTATCCAGTATTAGACCCAGTTTCCCAGGCTTATCCCAGAGTCAAGGGCAGGTTACTCACGTATTACTCACCCGTTCGCCACTAATCCGCCCAGCAAGCTGGGCATCATCGTTCGACTTGCATGTGTTAAGCACGCCGCCAGCGTTCGTCCTGAGCCAGGATCAAACTCTCCGTCAAAAAAACAACGAAAACATCAAACCCCGGCTGAAAATGTCGCCACCATCCCACGGAGGCAGGACAGCAACAACC
>NZ_LQBK01000028.1 GCF_001483755.1 Kocuria rosea subsp. polaris | reverse complement strand
ACAGCCCAGCACCATCAGGCTGCAAAAGGAATCCTCACAGTCAGTCCAACGCGTCGGCGTGGATCCAACGCCACCGGCGGCAGGGGGCGCTCTGGTCTGACCGGGGGCTGTGCGTGCGTGGCGCTATGGTTTCGTTCCCTCCGGGCTCTCTACGGTGGGGGCATGACCTCCATAGTTTCTGCCCCGGCCGACCTGGTGGTCGCCACCAGCGATGACATCAAGGTGCGTTTCGCCGGCGCCGACCTTACCGCCGTGCTGCCCGCACACGTGCAGGCACTCCCGGGCGCGGTGGGTGTGCGGGTCATGGTCTCGGGAGCCCGCGGGCCGGAGACCATGGACCGTGACAACAAGTTCGAGTCCGCCCGCCTCGCCTGGTACCAGCAGCGCAAGAGCGGAGAGCCTGCCCGGGAGGAGTCGGCACCGACGATGCCGGGGGTGCTGGTCCTGGAGCGGGTGGGCGCGCTGCTGCGTGATGACGTCGGCACCGAGTACCGGCCGGTGGCCGGTCAGATCGGCGGGGATGGCACCGAGTGGGAGGGGTCCTGGACGTATCTGCCGCATCCGCCGGAAGCAGCCCGGACGTTGTGGCTGGAGTTCACCCTGGACGGGGAGCCCACGGGCAAGGAGTGCGAGATCCGCATCCAGTAAGACCGCCCGGATGGGATTGCCCTTCTGGCATCTTCAGCATGCGGACGTGGCCCCAGCCGTCTACCTGTCCTTGTCTCTCGGGAGCTGAGAACGTCTCTCCACCAGGTAGAAGCCAACCGAAAAGAGAATGAGGACAATGCCCAGCACTATGCCGATCCAGTTCTGCACATAGATAGCTAGGGCAATGACACCGAGTGCGCCCATGAGCATGTAGATCGCGTATCCAACAGTTGCTGGCTTCATAGGGCGAGACTCCATTTCTCAGTGGCCAGGGGCCGGCCGAGTGCATGCGGCCTGCATGTCTGCTGCGCTGCCTCCCAGGCGCCCCCACTTGCCTCTTGCCTACCAGGCTTGGGGTCCGAGCAGTATCCACACATTAGCCATTGCAACGCGGGAAAGAGGTGCCATGGCCGGTGCCGCAAGTCCCAAAAGACTTGGTTCTCCTCAGTGGGGACGTCGCGGTTGGGGTTAGTAGATGAACATCGCGGAGATTCCTGCAATCAGGAGAATGATGGAGCTGATGAGGAGGAGGAACGAGTACTTCTGGCAGAGGTCGACCGCTCCCTCGATCGTGGTGTTGCGATCGAAGGCCAGCACGGATTTCATGCCCCACTTGGCCATGGGCAGCCTCTTCCTGTAGACGACGAACATGGCGAACTCCATCACGGACACCGTGAAGAAGGCCCACCAGACACCCTCGTTACCGCCCTTCCAATCAAGGCCAAGGAGGACGACGACCAGTGCGAAGACGCTGATGGCCACGAACCCACTGAGCGTCATGATGATGTGCTTCTTCGCGTTCACAGGTTTTCCTTCAGTGATAGGCCAATGTGACACGGTGACCCCGGGTCCCGGTGTGGCGCGGACAGCGGGGAGCAGTGCCAGCGGTCACGATCACCGAGTGGTCTTCTTCTCTGTGAGCTGCTGCTCCTCATCCCTGCAGGCCGGTGCTCAGTAGACGAAGAGAGCACCGACGGCCGCTGCGAGAAAGAGCAGGCACTAATGAACAGGAGGAACGAGTACTTCCGGAAGGCTTCCAGGGCTTGATCGAGGGTAAGTCCTCGTTCAACAGCAAGCAGCTGCCTGGCCCCCACCTTCGCCAGCGACCCCTTGCGCTGATACACGAAAAGGGACCCCAGGGACATCCCGGACATCCCGAGCAGAACCCAAGAAACGTCTGCACTGCCTCCCTGCCAGTTCACGCCGATGAGCATAAAAGTCAGCCCGGCAAGAGCGATGATCACGACGGTGCCGAAGGTGAAGACCGTGAATTTCTTGGCGCTCATCCGGCCCACCCCACATCGTGCTGGTCGGTCCTGTCGCTGTTTCCGGGCATGGTGGTCGGCCTTCTCAGGAGGTCAGGCCGATGAGCAACACGGTTAGCGGCAGGATCGCGGCCACGGCGTAGATCCACCACCAGCGGCCGGCGGCCGCTGCGTACATGGACGGGCTCTCCTCAGGGCGGGCGGGGCCGTTGAAAGCGGTGTAGATCGCCTCGCCCAAACGCCCAGCGAAGAACCGCGCCATCACTGCACCCGCGATGAGGATGGCGCTGATCCCCAGAGGGAAGCCCACCGTCACCCACACGGGCTGGGAATCGTCCAGGGCGGTGAACAGCATGAGCGTCATCGCGGCGACAACCGCGGCGGTGGCCGTGAAGATCGAGGCCACCACCAATTGCGCAGCCACCGGTCCGGCAGCTTCGGCCGTGGGAGCTATACGCCGTGCGACCATGCCGCGGGTGTAAACCAAGGACAGGGCAACGACCATGACGGCCACCGCCCCTAGTATCGCGATGGATACCATGACCGTTCCCCGTTCCCGCGGCCGACCCCCCACCGCCTGTTCACTACAGCAAATGTACTGATATGGACGTTACCGCACCCCCGAGAACGTCCTCTGACGTCAGAAAGGACCACAACACAGAACGCTTGGAAGCGAAGTGTTTGGTGCAGTTGGGGTTCCTATCCGGTCCTGGGAACCAAGCGATAATAGGGACACGGTCGAGTGCCCTGCAGGACTTCGCGTGTGCACATACTGTGGGGTGGGGGCCTGCGGCTTCCATCGAGTAGAAGCCACGGGCCGGAATCCGCATCTTCGCGGGCGCTCATCCTGAGCCCTGGTTGGTGTGGATAGAAACGGGGAATCGTGCGTCCGGTGTTGTCCAAGGCCCCGCTGTGGGTTTTTCTGGGGTCCGTGCTGATCGCGACCTTCGGATGCGTGGTAATGGCTTTTCCCCACGAGCGGTTGACCTCCAGTGCCCCGCTGACAGGGGCGGTGCTGGTGCTGGTGCTGTTCCTGATCAACGGAATGATCTACCGGCGCGACACCACGATGACACGCGCTTTCGCTCGCCAATTGGCTCTCCTGTCCGGGAATCGCCCGGCCGGGGACCTGGAGGTTGAGCGCATGCAACAAGCTGTGATGCGGTTCTCCTGGGTGCTGTTCCTTGGACTGATTCCAGCGATAGGTCTGCTTATTCACCAGTTGGCGAATTGATCGTGCTGGTTCGCTGGGACAACGAGGAGTGGTGGTCGTGATGCGGGTGAAGCCTCCGGTGCTCGCCACTGCGGTGTTTGTATTTCCGGTGGTGGTGTCCGTGCTCGGATGCGTGATGGTGTGGCGCAGCGAGGGCTACGGAGACTCTCCGATACCGTTCGTGGTGGCGTTTTTCATCATGGTGGTGATCCTGATCAACGGGATCATCCACGCCGTGGACAATCCCACCGTCCCGAGTCTGGCCCTCGCGCTGTCCCCTTTCGCCTCCACGGAGGACGAGCGTGACGCCGAAGCGGCGATGCAGGAAGCCCTGGACCGAAAAGCGTGGATCAACAATTTGGGTTTCATTGCCCCGGTCATCCTTGTTATCCAGCAGCTACTGATCAGGATGTAAGCGGCCTGCGCCGATGGGTGGCGTGTGACTCCCCGGTCCACCCCGTTGCAGTTGGGGTTGTCTCTGCGTGCACTCGATTCAGGTGCGTGTCAGGAGCTCGCGGGGGAGGCTATATCTGAGCGAGGCGGGAGCGGATTGCTTCGATCTCCCGGTCCGCCGCATCGGCACCGACGTTGCGCCCTACCCACTGGAAGAAGCGTTCGGCTTCGTCGACCAGGCTGCTGAGGAAGGGCAGGGGCTCGATCATCACCCGTGTCTCATCCACGGTGAAGAAGACCCGGCGCTTGACCGTCTCCAGCGCAATGGGCACCGGCTCGTCCGGGAAATAGGCCAGGGCGCGGCCCTCCTGCTGGAACTCCTCGATCAGCTGCAGCAAAGAGAACCACAGACTGACCACGTCCCACACCCCGGCAGCCGGCATCAGGTCCCGCTCCTGGTAGCGCAGCCGTACAGCTCCTTCGATCCATCCGCCATCTGCCAAGCGCCGACGGCGGTGCCACACGCGGGCGGCTTCGGCCTCGTGGGCGAAGATGTCCAGGAGATGAGTCTCCGGATTCAGGGCGATCTCCTCCGGGTCGATCAATCCCTCGGTGACGCGGATCAGCGTAGCGCTGGTGACTCGAGCGGTGCGCTGATAGGCCGCCCAAGCTGAATCCCCTGGCGTGGACAGCGGCGGCTGCACCTGTGGCTTCTCAGCGGCTCCGGAGGAGGGGCGGCTCTTCTTACTCATGTCCGGACACTACTGGGGGCCCGCAGGTCTGGCCGAGACCGCACCGCAACACCGGTAGACGTGTCCGGACCCTCCGCCCAAGAAGACAAACCCTGCACTATGCCCCAATTGCAATAGGGGTTCCCCTTACGGGCATGCGATCTGGGCTGACGCCTGTGACCGAGTGTTCAGTGCGCGCTGTATAGTTCAGTCCATGCTGACTATTGCTTCGCGTCTCGACGTGATGAACCGCCTGGGTCGTGCACTGGCCGACCCCACTCGATCCCGGATCATCTTGACCCTGCTCGACCATCCCGCTTACCCGGCGGAACTGGCCCGAGATCTGGACCTGACACGCCCGAACGTGTCCAACCACCTGGCATGCCTGCGCGATTGCGGGATCGTCGTCTCCGAGCCCGAGGGTCGTCGGACACGATATGAGATCGCCGATTCGCACCTGGCGCAGGCGCTGACGGCACTGGTCGATGCCACCCTGGCAGTGGACGAAGACGCCCCGTGCATCGATCCCGCCTGCTCGCTTCCCGGATGCGACGCAGCTGGGGAGGGCGCATGATCCTCACCTCGGTCTTGCAGGCGATGGGCCTGTTCGCAGCGACCAACATCGACGACATCATCGTGCTCTCCCTCTTCTTCGCGCGAGGGGCAGGCCAGCGCGGCACTACCGCCCGCATTCTGGCCGGCCAGTACCTCGGATTCGCCGGCATCCTCGGTGCCGCGGTCCTGGTGACCATCGGTGCCGGAGCATTCCTGCCCTCGGCAGCCATCCCGTACTTCGGTCTCATCCCTCTGGGCCTCGGCCTCTGGGCCGCATGGCAGGCCTGGCGCGGAGACGATGACGACGATGACGACGAGGCCAAGGTTGCCGGCAAGAAGGTCGGCGTGTGGACAGTCGCAGGCGTCACCCTTGCCAACGGCGGCGACAACATCGGCGTCTACACCCCTGTCTTCCTCAGCGTGGAACCTCTCGCAGTAGTCGCCTACTGCATCGTCTTCCTCGCGCTCGTCGCGGTCCTGGTGGCCCTGGCAAAGTTCGTCGCCACCCGCCCCCCGATCGCCGAAGTGCTCGAACGCTGGGAGCACATCCTCTTCCCCATCGTTCTCATCGGCCTCGGCATCGTGATCCTCGTCAGCGGCGGAGCCTTCGGACTCTGACGTAGCGGCAGCGATCCAAACGGCCCCGACCGGGCGCACCCCTCTCGGTTCAGACCGCGACACCTACCTGCAGCCAGTCCTGCGTGATCGCGGCAACAAGACCGCCACGGAGCGCTGCAAAAACCCCGCCACCAAGCGAACGAAGCCACAGACTGGGGTTCATGCAAGATCCGCCTGACCCGATCGCCGGGGCGTGGCCCCGGCACACCGGCCGATGTCTGCTGCGCCCCGTGCGGGCCGTCGACCTAGAGGCGATGCTCGTCTACCGGGGTGACCCGCAGGTCACCGAGTATCTGGGCCATGCCTCGCTGTCGCGCGAGGAGGTCCAGGAGCGCATCCAGGCCCGCTTGTCCGGGCAGGATCCGGTGCCGGGGTGGTTCGTGCGCGGGGTGGCGGTCCTCCTGGACGGCCGGATGGTGGGGGATGCGACGCTGCGTCTTCAGCCGGAGCCGGAGGGACGGTCCTGGCAGATGTGGATCGGCTACGCGCTGCGATCGGAGGTGTGGGGGCGCGGTCTGGCGACCGAGGTGGTTGCTGAGCTCGTCGGCATCGGTGAGGACCTGGGTCTGTCGGTCTGGGCGGAGACATTCGCGGAGAACATCGCCTCCCAACGCGTCCTCGAGAAAGCAGGGCTGGAACTCGTGGAAGAGGTTGTGGTCGATAGCCGGCTGTGCCGGATCTTCGGTTCGAAAGGGTTGAAGTCTCCGGCGCCTGGCGGAGCAACCTCGTCCCGGTAAGCGGTGATCTATGGTCGCCAGTTGCCGGGGCGATCGCCGTGCTTGCGCGCGTAGTCCCTGATGCCGGCCGTCACGCCTTTGCGCACCACCCAGTAGAAGATCAGCAGCGAGATCACGAACATAATCACCGGGAAGAGGAAGGCCAGCAGGGGCAGGCTCCAGTTATCGAACGTGGGGTTGACCCCGGATGCGGCCAGGGAGCTGGGCAGTGCGGTGAGGGTGGTGAGCATCGTGGCGAACCTCCTGGGTCGGGGCTTTCCACGCTACTGAGACTCTGCGGAACTTCATGGACCGTGCCGGTGGCCTGTGTGTCGCACCCCGTGGGCTGAGACGACGGAACCAACGGGAGGCAGGGCCATGGGGGCGCTGGCGAGTCTCGAGTAGACGCATCAGGCGCGGGCTGGAGAACGCCCGTTCAGGGTTCCTCATGAGGCCGTAGGGGCTCCTGCGCTGAGACAGCGTTTATGTGGGAGCGGCCCGGAGCTGGCGCGGTCCGCGTCAGCCGCTCCATCTGGCCACAGTTGTTGTAGCGTCACGCTATGACCCCCCGATCGACGGACATGAGTGGTTTCGTCACGGCGCTTGTGCCCATGCTCTCGCGGAGCCTGGCCGAGGAGTTCAATGTCTTCCGGGTGATGCACCACGGCACCCACGAGAAGCAACTATCCAACGTCTTCGCCTGGTTGCTGGCCGCCGATGCGACTCACGGACTCGGCGATGCGTTCCAGCGCATCTTCCTCGAGAGAATCAACGCTAAGCGGCTCATCGACAAGCAGCTGCCTTCCACCGGCTACCGCGTGGCCCAGGAAGTCGACACCAGAGGGGACGAGGAAGCCGCTGGCGGCCAGGTCGGCATGGACATTGCCGACATCGTCCTCTCGCGACAAGATGCCGCCGTCGTCATCGAGAACTACTGGACCTCCGATGGACACAGTCACGACTACCGCCGCTACCTCGCCCACGCTGTCGGGCCCGGCAGAGCGGCCGCAGTCGTGCTGCTGTGCCACCGGCGCGAGACCCACCGCCAGCAAAAGGGATGGCAAAAGGCTGTTGTCGTCACCTACGCCGAGGTTCTGGGGGATCTTCAAGCACACGTGGCTCGCGATCCGGCGTGGTGTCGGCGGCATCCTGATCAGCTCTTCTTCATCCAGCAGATGATTGACCACTTCGTGGAAGGCCCGGCGGCAGTGAACCTCGACGACCAGCTCTCCTTCATCCAGGCCATGTGCGAGACCGGGGAGTCCGCACGTTACGGGTACCAGGCGCAGGATCTTGCGGCCCAGGAGTTCGCCGAGCTCGTCGCCGAGCACGCGCGGCGGCAGATGGAGGACAGCCGCGAGACCCTTGCCAGGGTGAAGGCTGGGCTGCAGGGTTTTGCGCGGACCACGCTGACGAATCAGGTGAACAAGAAGGTCGAGACAGGGCAGGTGCAGAAAGTCGAGGCGAATCTCAAGGGAATATGGCAGTGGTGCATCGCTCTGCACCGCGCTGATGCGCAGCCGACGATCCTCCTCGTGTTCGGGCCCACTGCCGTCGTGAAGAACGAGAGCGCGCCAGAGCCGGTGTCGGACCCTGACTACTCGCGAGTGTTCGTGACGCTTAAAGCTACGGGCCAGCAGAGCCTAAAGCGGATCATGCAGACAGACGTCAGCCTCGGTGAGGTCATCCACGGGATGTCTCACGACGATGATCGTCTGCGAGACGCCGTGCTGGCGGTGGCATCCGGAGGCTGACGGGAACTGGGGTGTTTCCGCCCGGGGTGCAGCCCGCTGCTGATCTGCTCGTGTGAGCAGTCAAGGCCAGATTGGTGTGCGTGTGTCCAACCACTCGCCCAACCCGGAGAGGTAGGCATGTGCCGGAACGGGGACTGCCCGATAAACGGTGTGTGAGCGTCTGGTTTACGTAAGGCCCGATAGCGGCCATCAGGCTACCTTTCATGGCACCCAGCGACGCAGCAGTCCCGTCCCTTCTTGTATCGATGCAGGATTGTCTGGTCGTGACGATGAAGAATTCGATGAATAGGAGTGGCACGGGTTGGACCTTCGGTCCATGACGGTTCACCGTATGCCCCGCGGCCTCGGGCGCTCTTTACGCTCGAGAAACAATGGCGACATGGTGCGGCATCATGGCGCCGCTAGGTTCGCAGGCGACGCCCGCCGACCGAAGGAAACACCGTGACCGATCAGCTGCACCCGCCTTCTACCGACTCGGGTGCGCAGCCCGGTGTCGGAATTTCTGTTCTCGACGCCCACGCTCCTGCCGGCGCGCACGCCCCGGGAGCCCCCGAGCGCGACGTGAGTCAGGCCACCAAGGAGTCCCTGGAGGACTACACGCTGCGCTTCGCCCCGCGCTCCTACCGCAAGTGGGGCCCGGGCGTGGTGGCGACCAGTGCCTTGGGTGGTATCGCCTACCTGGCCGACTTCTCCATCGGCGCCAGTATCGGTATGGCCCACGGCACGGCCAACGCCCTGCTGGGCATCGCCGTGGCTGCGGTCATCATCTTTGCCACCGGTCTGCCGCTGGCCTACTACGCGGCCCGCTACAACATCGACCTGGACCTCATCACCCGCGGCTCGGGCTTCGGCTACTACGGGTCCGTGGTCACCAACATCATCTTCGCCACGTTCACGTTCATCTTCTTCGCCCTCGAGGGCTCGATCATGGCCCAGGGCCTCGAGCTGGTGCTGGGCATCCCGCAGGCCATCGGGTACGCGATCTCCACGCTGGTGGTCATCCCCTTGGTGATCTACGGGATGAACACGCTGGCCAAGCTGCAGGTGTGGACCACGCCGCTGTGGCTGTTGCTCATGGTGTTCCCGCTGGTCTTCCTCGTGGTCACCAACCCGGAATCGGTGGAGACCTTCTTCGCCTACCAGGGCGAGAGCGGCGACGGCGGGGTCAGCATCGCTGCGGTCATGCTCGCGGCCGGCGTGTGCCTGTCCCTGATGGCGCAGATCGCCGAGCAGATCGACTACCTGCGCTTCATGCCGCCCAAGACCGCCGCCAACCGCCGCGCGTGGTGGACCGCCGTGGTCATGGGTGGGCCTGGCTGGGTGGTATTCGGGGCGCTCAAGCAGGCCACGGGCCTGTTCATCACGGTGTGGCTGCTGGCCAAGCTTGACCCGGCCGCCTCTGCTACGGCCACCGAGCCGGTGCATCAGTTCCTCGGTGTCTACGAGGAGATGATGCCGACCTGGCTGGCGCTCACCCTGGCCCTGATCCTTGTGGTGGTCTCGCAGCTGAAGATCAATGTCACCAACGCATATTCCGGCTCCCTGGCCTGGACCAACAGCTTCACTCGCATCACCAAGCACTACCCGGGCCGACTGGTCTTCGTTTTCGTCAACCTCGCCATCGCCCTCGTGCTGATGGAGGCGAACATGTTCGACTTCCTCAACACCATCCTGGGCTTCTACGCCAACTGCGCGATGGCCTGGGTGGTCACGGTCGCCACCGACATCGCCGTCAACAAGTACCTGCTCAAGCTCTCGCCCAAGGCCCCCGAGTTCCGCCGGGGCATGCTCTACGCCGTCAACCCGGTCGGCTTCGTCTCGATGCTGCTCTCCGCCGGTGTGTCCATTGCCGTGTTCTTCGGGGCGTTCGGGCCCGCCGTGCAGCCGTACTCGCCGATGTTCGCGATCGGGCTGGCACTGGTCTGCCCGCCCCTGCTCGCCGTGGCCACCCGCGGGAAGTACTACCTGCGGCGCACCGACGACGGCATCGACCTGCCGATGTTCGACGCCGACGGCAACCCCTCTGACGCGAAGCTCATGTGTCACGTCAGCGGCCTGGAGTTCGAGCGCCCGGACATGATGCTCTCCGCCGAGCCAGGACCGCACGGCGAGAAGCAGTACATCTCCTCACTCGCCCTGGCGACCGACAAAACCGGGCGGTACGTGCTGCCTGCTCAGACGTTCTAATCCTGATCGTGCACAGCCTGCGGTGGTGCGGCCCTCCGGTCCGCACCACCGCATTGGCCTGTGACCCAACGCACGGAGCGATACATCGACAAAACGCTGACGACACAGACCCGTAATACGGCCTTGTCATGCTTCCGGCAGTGCGGGTCGCGTCACCAGCCCGCAAGACGGTCCTTCCGGAAGGCGGCTGATTCCCCGTGCACGTTCCTGAACATTTCCTCGATCCCGCGGTGTCCCTGACGACGGCGGCGGTCGCCGCCACTAGCGTCGCCGTCGCCGCGTGGCGGGCCGGCGGCGAGAGGTCCCGGCGCGATCTCACCTTCGGTGCAGCGGTGACTGGATTCGTCTTCGCGGCCCAGATGGTCAACTACGCGGTGCTGCCGGGCACCAGCGGTCACCTCATGGGCGCCGCGTTGGCCGCGGCCCTGTTGGGACCGTGGCGGGGAATCCTTTCGGTCACGATTGTGCTCATCGTCCAGTGCCTGGTCTTCGCCGACGGCGGGCTCACCGCGCTGGGCACGAACGTGGCGCTCATGGCTCTCCTGGGGGTCGGCTGCACGGCCGCAATCATGCGCCTGGTCGACCGTGTGACCGGACGACCGTCTCCGTTGCTCGGTGCGGGACTGGGCGCACTGATCTCGGTGCCGGCGGCTGCGCTGGTATTTTGCGGGCTCTATCTCCTCGGCGGCACTACGTCGGTGCCGGCCGGTGCTCTCCTGGGAGCCATGATCGGCGTCCACGCCTTGATCGGGGTCGGGGAAGCAGTCATTTCCGTGTCGGTCCTGTTCCTTGTCATGGCGCTGGCTCCGGGCCTGGCCGCTGCCGACCAGCGCACTCTGATCAGGTCGGCGCAACAGCGCGGTGTCCTGGGCCTGGTCGGCGCGGGACTGATCTGCGCCGCTGTCCTGTCCGGTGTGGCCTCCTCCGCCCCCGACGGCCTGGAAGCCGTGGCGATGGCCTACTCCTTCGTTGACACCTCCGGAACCCATCCCTTCGCCGGTAGCGTCCTGGCCGGATACGGGGAGTCCACGGGGTGGCAGACCGCTCCGGTCGGGGTTCTGGGATGGGCGCTGACGGGTGCCTCGGCGTGGCTGCTGCTGCTGGTGACACTCCGCTCGTCTCGCTCTCGTGCGGCAACTTGCCCCGCGTGATCCCACCGCTCCCACCACCTGAAGGACAACCGTGCACCTGACACCCCGTGAGCAGGAGAAGCTGTTGATCGTCGTCGCCGGGGACTTGGCTCGCCGCCGCCGGGAGCGGGGGCTGAAGCTCAACCACCCGGAGGCCGTTGCCCTGGTCACCGCGGAGCTGCTCGAAGGCGCCCGTGACGGCCGGACCGTCGCTGAGCTCATGTCGTGGGGTTCCACGTTGCTGACCCGTGAAGACGTCATGGAGGGCGTGCCCGAGATGGTCCACTCCGTTCAGGTCGAGGCAACCTTCCCGGACGGCACCAAGCTCGTCACCGTGCATGACCCCATCCGCTGACCCGACCGCACCGAGACGAGGAGCTGCTGTGATCCCTGGAGAGTACGTCCTTGGACCTGATCCGGTGGTGATCAACGCGGGCCGGCCCACCGTGCAGGTCGACGTGGTCAACCGCGGCGACCGCCCTGTGCAGGTGGGCTCCCACTTCCACTTCGCCGAGGCCAACCCGGGACTGGAGTTCGACCGGGACACCGCCCATGGTTTCCGCCTCGACATCCCGGCGGGCACCGCGGTGCGGTTCGAGCCCGGCGACCGCAAGCGGGTGCGCCTCGTGGGCCTGGCCGGGCGCCGCGAGGTGCACGGCCTGGCGAACCGGGTGAACGGCCCGCTGGACCCGCCCGCCGGGGCATCCACCACCCCGGCGCCCCATGAGGAGCAGACATGAGCCACGAGATGTCCCGCGCCCAGTACACGAGCCTCTACGGGCCCACCACCGGAGACCTGGTGCGTCTGGCGGACACCGAGTTGTTCCTCGAGGTGGAGCGCGACCTCACGGTCCCCGGGGACGAGGTGGTGTTCGGCGGCGGCAAGGTGATCCGGGACGGCATGGGCCACAACGGTCGGCTGACCCGGGACGACGGCGTGGTGGACACCGTGATCACCAATGCCGTGGTCCTGGACGCCTCAGGGATCTACAAGGCGGATGTAGGCCTGCGGGACGGGCACATCAGTGCGATCGGCAAGGCCGGCAACCCGGACATCATGGACGGCGTCGACATCCTGATCGGGGCCTCCACCGAGGTGATCGCCGGCGAGGGCCGCATCCTCACCGCAGGCGGCGTCGACTCCCACATCCACTTCATCGGCGCCGACCAGATCGGCACAGCCCTGTCCTCGGGGATCACCACGATGTTCGGCGGTGGCACGGGCCCGGCCGAGGGCTCCAACGCCACCACGATCACTCCCGGAGCGTGGCACCTGGACCGGATGTTCCGGGCCCTCGACGGCTACCCCATGAACTTCGGCCTGCTCGGCAAGGGGCACGCCTCCGCCCGGGAACCGCTGGCGGAGCAGATCCGGGCAGGGGCCGCAGGCCTGAAGATCCACGAGGACTGGGGCGCCACGACCTCGGCGATTGACACCGCGCTGTCCGTCGCCGACGAGTTCGACGTGCAGGTGGCCATTCACACCGACACCCTCAACGAGTGCGGGTTCCTCGAGGACACGATGGCCGCCATCGCCGGCCGGGTGATCCACACGTTCCACACCGAGGGCGCCGGCGGCGGGCACGCCCCGGACATCATCCGCATCGCCTCCCTTCCCCACGTCTTGCCGTCCTCCACGAACCCCACGCTGCCCTACACGCGCAACACGGCCGAGGAGCACCTGGACATGCTCATGGTCTGCCACCACCTCAACCCGGACATCCCAGAGGACGTAGCCTTCGCCGACTCCCGGATCCGGCCCGAGACGATCGCCGCCGAGGACGTCCTGCACGATCTCGGTGTCTTCTCCATGACCTCCTCGGACTCCCAGGCGATGGGCCGCGTGGGTGAGGTGGTGCTGCGCACCTGGCAGCTGGCCGACCAGATGAAGCGGCGCACCGGCCCCCTGCCGGAGGAGACGGGCCGCGGGGACAACGCCCGGTTGAGGCGCTACGTGGCCAAGTACACGATCAACCCCGCGATCGCCCACGGGATCGCCGACGTCGTGGGCTCGGTCGAGACCGGCAAGTTCGCCGATCTCGTGCTGTGGGACCCAGTGTTCTTCGGGGTCAAGCCCCACGTGGTGCTCAAGGGCGGGCAGATCGTGCACTCCCTCATGGGCGACCCCAACGCCTCGATCCCCACCCCCCAGCCCCAGCTGATGCGCGACGCCTTCGGGGCCAAGGGCACCGCCCCGCACGCCAATTCCATCACCTTCATGTCCGGCGCCGCCGTCGAGGCGGGCGTCGGTGAGCGGCTGGGGCTGCGCAAGCGCGTCCTGCCGGTGGGTGGGATCCGCGGGCTGTCCAAGCAGGACATGCGGCACAACCACGCGACACCGGAGATCGAGGTGGACCCGCAGACCTACGAGGTCCGGGTGGACAGGGTCCTCGCCACCTGCGAGCCCGCCGAGGAGCTGGCCATGGCGCAACGCTACTTCCTGTTCTGATCCTGCCCCGACCCCTGAGAACACTTCGAAAGGAATCACCCCGTGATCGTCGACACTGTGCTCGGCAACCTGGCCGAGCTGACCGAGCAGGAACGCTCCGGTCTGCACCTGGAGCGGATCGCCCTGTCCGGGACCGCGTTGCGCAAGCGCGTCCAACGGGTCGTGACCGACCACGGCACCGAGGTGGGGATCCGCCTCGCACAGCGGCAGGAGCTCAAAGACGGGGACATCCTGCACCGGGAGGGCACCAACGCCGTGGTGATCTCCTCCCTGCCCACCGACGTCCTGGTCGTCGCCCCGGCCACGATCGAGCAGATGGGTTTCGTGGCGCACTCCCTGGGCAACCGGCACCTGCCCGCCCAGTTCCTGGGTCCCGACACCGAGATCCCGGAGCTGCCGGAGCACGATGGTCTTCTGCTGGTCCAGTACGACCACACGGCCGAAGCTTTTCTGGAGAGGGCCGGAGTTCGCTTCGCGCGCGTCGAACGGCAGATGGAGGCCCCGTTCCGCCATGCAGAGCACACCCACTGAGCGAGTCTCGGGCAGCACCGCGGGAACCGCCGGGATGCTCGCCGTCCTGCAACTGTGCGACTCCGCGCTGCCCACTGGCATGTTCGCCCATTCCCTGGGCCTCGAGACCTACATCGACGACGGCACGGTCCACGACGAACCGAGTTTCCTGGCCTGGATACGCCACTGCCTGCACCACCAGGTGGTGCCCGCTGAGGGCTGGGCCGTCCGAGCGGTCGCCACGGCATCCGATGATGAGGCCGTGTGGCGCGCCGACGACCTGCTGGCCGCCCAGGCCCTGCCCGTCCAGGTGCGCGACGCCGCGGCTGCGATGGGACAGCGGATGACCGAGATCGGGGCGGAGAACTTCCCCTTCCCGCGGCTGCTGAGCTACGCGAACCGGCTGCGCGAGGGAACGAGCCGGGGCAACCCGGCCGTGGCTTTCGCCCTCGTGGGCACCGAGCTGGGCGTGGCCTGGGAGCAGCTGGCCGGTGCATACCTGTTCTCGACCGTGACCTCCCTGACCCAGAACGCCGTGCGAGGCATCCCCATCGGCCAGAACGCGGGCCAGCGTGTCCTGCGTGCCCTGCACGACGACGTCGCCCGCGGCGTCGAGCGGATCGGGTACATGTCCGACGACGAGTTCGGGGCGACCAGCCCCGGTCTGGAAATCGCTCAAATGCGTCACGCCTGGCAGCGGGCCCGCATGTTCATGTCCTGACCCACCCGACCGACAACACCGATCCAGGAGTTCTCCATGACCACAGTCCCCACCACCACCCCCTCCACACCGACCGGCCGCGGCCCCGTGCGCATCGGGGTGGGCGGGCCCGTGGGCGCCGGCAAGACCCAGCTCGTGGAGCGGGTCACTCGGGCGCTGATCCGCGAGGTCTCGATGGCCGCGATCACCAACGACATCTACACGATCGAGGACGCCAGGATCCTGGCCCGCAACGGCGTTCTCCCGCTGGACCGGATCGTGGGCATCGAGACCGGCGGCTGCCCGCACACCGCGATCCGCGAGGACACCTCGATGAACGAGGCCGCGATCGAGCGGCTGTGCCGGGAACACTCGGACCTGCAGATCGTGTTCGTCGAGTCCGGTGGAGACAACCTCTCCGCCACGTTCAGCCCTGAGCTGGTCGACTTCTCGATCTACGTCATCGACGTGGCCCAGGGCGAGAAGATCCCCCGGAAGGCCGGGCAGGGCATGATCAAATCCGATCTGTTCGTGATCAACAAGACCGACCTCGCCCCGCACGTCGGCGCTGACCTCGACGTCATGGCCGCGGACTCCGCGGTGTTCCGCAAGGACCGGCCGTTCTGCTTCACCAATCTGCGCACAGACGAGGGACTTGAGCGAATTCTTGAGTGGATCCGGCACGACGTCCTGATGCTGGACATGGCCCAGTGACCGTCACCGCAGCCGGTGGGTCAGCCGCGCCACCAACCGTGATCCCGACCGGCCGGCTCGAGCTGATCCTCGCACCTCGCGGAGAGCGGACCGTGGCCGTCCACCAGTTTCACACCGGCGCCTTGCGTGTGCTGCGCCCGCACCATCTGGACGGGTCAGGGCAGCCGTGCTTCGTTGTCGTCAATCCCGGCGGCGGGTACCTCGGCGGGGACCATTACGAGCTGGACGTCGCGGTGGAGGCCGCCGGCACCACCTTGGTCACCACCCAGTCCGCGACCAAGGTCTACCGCGCCCCGGCCGCCCCCGCCCGGCAGGACGTGCGGTTCACGCTCGGCCCGGACGCGGTGCTCGAGTACCTTCCGGACCAGCTCATCGCCTACGCGAACGCCGATTATGTTCAGCACACCATGGTCGAGATGGATCCCACGGCCTGCTTCATGGCGGGCGAGGTGGTCACCCCCGGCTGGGCATCCGACGGGACTCCTTTCCGGTACCGCAGCGTTGTGCTGCGCACCGAAGTGGTGATGCGCGGGCGCACGGTGGTTGTCGACAACCTCCGCCTGCAACCCGAGGAGGATGCCGTGGCTGGAATCGGTTTCCTGGAAGGTCATAGCCACCTCGGTTCCCTGCTGGTCGTGGACCCTCGCGCGGATCGGGGGCTCATCGACAGGGTTCACACTCGGCTCGCCACAGCCGAGAGCCGGATGCCGGGACTGCGTTGCGGCGTCTCCCCGCTACCCGTACCAGGCCTCATCGTACGAGCGCTCGGTCCTGGCTCGGACGAGCTGACCGAGCTGCTCCTCGATATCTCCGCGCTACTGCGGTCGGAGTGGATGGGACAGCCGCGGGTGGACCTGCGCAAGTACTGATCGGATCCCGTTCCAACTGGCGAAGGAAAGAATGGGGTCCCATGGCCGGGGCACCAGCACTGAGTACTGCAACGGCTGATTGCGGTTGACCTGTTCACTGCGTCGCTCCGGGAAATGCCTACCGCAGGTTTCACCATTTCGTCGTTGCGGAAGGAGCTTCTGGGACTGCTTTGGTCTTAGGCCGGCCGATTGCCGCTTGAAACATGGACAGTGAGCACATGAGCGGAATCGATCTTCTGTTCTTTACATATGGCCCGGCTACCGGACGTTTCCCAGGGCCGCGACCCTGCGCTAAGGGTTCCTGCCAGGGCACCAGGTCTTCACCTTGGCATGAGCATTATATTTCTCATACGCTGAGGTGTGTGTGGCACACCTTCTTTCGTACCGGCGGAAACAGGCTCCGCGTCAGTCGCCCCGAACTGATCCTGATCGGCATCACCATGATCTGGGGGGCGACCTTCCTGATCATCCATGTGGCAATGGCCCACACCGGCCCGTTGTTCTTCGTTGGGGTCCGCTTCGTGGTGGCCGGGTTGATCGGGGCGGTGGTGTTCTGGCGCGTGCTGCGGGGCATCACCTGGCAGGAGATCGGCGCCGGTGCGGTGATCGGGACGTCGATCTTCTTCGGTTACGGCCTGCAGACGGTGGGGCTGCAGACGATCACGGCCAGCCAGTCGGCGTTCATCACTGCCTTGTACGTGCCGATGGTGCCTCTGCTGCAGTGGGTGTTGCTGCGCAAGGCCCCGGCGGTGATGACCCTGGTCGGGGTGGCGTTCGCCTTCGCGGGGTTGGTGTTGCTGGCTGGTCCGGACGCCGGGTTGGGTGGGCTGAGCCCCGGGGAGACGCTCACGTTGTTCAGTGCGGTGGCCTGCGCGGTGGAGATCGTGCTCATCAGTCGTTTCGCCGGCACGGTGGATGCCCGCCGGGTCACCGTGGTGCAGGTGCTGATGGCCGGGTTGCTGTCCTTCGCGATGATGCCCGTGACCGGCGAACGGGTTCCGGGGTTCTCCTGGGTGTGGCTGGTGGCCGGGGTCGGGCTCGGGGCGGCGAGCATCCTGATTCAGTGGGCGATGAACTGGGCGCAGCGCTCTGTGTCGGCCACCCGGGCCACCGTCATCTACGCCGGGGAACCGGTGTGGGGCGGGATTATCGGGCGTATCGCCGGGGATCGCCTGCCGGGCCTGGCGATCCTGGGGGCCGTGCTGATCGTCGTCGGTGTCCTGGTCAGCGAGCTGCGCCCCAAGGATCTGACGCTCCGACCGCGTCCCGCCCCTGAGTCCGATCAGGGCGCGGATCGGGAAGGCCTTGAGGTCAGGTGACGGACGTCGACGCTCGAGCAGCCCAAAGGTCCACTCGCTCGGTGCAGGCCGACTCAGTAGGAGGCGACGGGACCAGGGCCGCCGGCAACGGCCCGGCCTGGCCGAGCCGCCAGCGGAAGCGCCCCAGAGCGCAGCGTGCCGATGAAAGCGCGCAGTACCATCAGGGCGCACCAGGTGAGAACGCCGCATTGCCGGTGCCCACCATGTTGCTCACCGGAGGAGGAACGGATGGCCACCCGTGAGAAAGGTGAAGCCACCGCGGAGTTCGTCGCCACGGTCGGCCGACAGATCCGCCAGCAGCGCCAGCACCGGGGGTGGAGCGTCCAGGAGCTCTCCGACCGCGCCAGGGTGAGCCGGCGGATGCTGACCCAGATCGAGCTGGGCCAGGCGAATCCCAGCCTGGTGACCGTCGACCACATCGCCCACGCCCTGGGCACCGACTTCGTTTCCCTCGCCATGCCCCCCACCACCCCCGCGGAAGAAGCCAGCGGGGGGCGACTCGGGGCAGCGGTGCGCGTGTGGAGCTCGGACCGTGGCAGCGAGGCCGTGCTGCTCCTCGCCACCGAGAGCGTTCCCCGCACCGAACTATGGTCCTGGCGACTGGCCCCGGGGGACACCTACCACGCCCAGCCGGACACGGCCGGGACCGAAGAACTGCACCAGGTCCACGCCGGGGAACTCATCATCATCACCAGCGGGTCCGCCCTGGTCCTGCGCGCCGGAGAGGCCGGCCGCATCCGCAGCGACCAGCGCTACACCTACCGCAACGACAGCGACACCTGGACCGAATTCACCCGCGTCGTCACCGGAGCCTAGGCGCACCCCACCACGGACCCGGTGCCACAGGCTGCCCCCGCCGGGCGCCATTGGCTGGTGGGTTCCGAGAGAGCCGAAATATCCTGGGCCGGTCATTCAGGTCGACCCCACCGGGCAGGAGCTACGGCTACAGCCCCTCCGATG
This sequence comes from Kocuria rosea subsp. polaris, assembly GCF_001483755.1. Classification (GTDB taxonomy): domain Bacteria; phylum Actinomycetota; class Actinomycetes; order Actinomycetales; family Micrococcaceae; genus Kocuria; species Kocuria cellulosilytica. The sequence goes on along the minus strand of NZ_LQBK01000028.1, from coordinate 1,212 downwards.
CTTTCCGCGGACGGTTCAATCGTTGGGGCAGCCTTAGGCCTTCCCGTCGGGGCGGTACAGCAAATGGGCGCCCGGTGCTTTACATATGGCCCAGTTCTCGGACACCGACCATGTCCTTGTCCTTCCGAGCAGGGCGACAATGGCTTCCCGGTGCAGCAAAGCCCCCGGTGATGCACCGGGGGCTTTGCTTCTCTCTTGCATGTGTTACTGCACGTCGACGAATACCTTGTCTCCGAGCATGCCTGGGCTGACGGCGAGAACGCCTTGGTCAGCCGTAGCGGTCGGCACTTCAAAGGCTGTATTGCCTGTTGCAGTGCCATCCGTGTAGAGCGTGCTGATGGTATCGATAGCTTCCGGTGCGACGACGGAGTTGTCGAAGCTGTTGACCGTCGTGCTGTCTGCTGTCACGTACTCGACTGTGACGAAAGCCGGCATCTGCCCGTCTGGTTCATCGCCCAAGTAGGTCGTGGAGTAATTCACGAGGATGTACTCCGAGCCCTCGGCAGGCGGCTCGTTGAATTGGTTGGCAGAGACAACTGCGTCCGTAGCGGCGAGGGTGACGGAGTTGACGACGACGCGCCAATCGTCGGACTCGATGACCGAGCCGATCGGGTAGGGGTTGCTCTTGTGACTCGACTGGGCCCGAGGAAATGTGCGGCGTCGGTCAGGTGAGTGGTGGCAACGCTGTCCTCAGATGAGGAGCGATGTGGGTCAGGCGTGCCAGGTAGCCGCAGACCTCCAGCTCGTGCAGGGCCGTCGGGATCCGGATCTTGGGGGTGCTGGCCCGGGCGGCGAGGTTGGCCAGGGCCAAGGTGTCTGCCGGATGGGTGCGAGTCACGGCGCGCAGCACGCGGCGGGCGTCCGGGCTGAGGCGGGCATCGGCGCCGGCCTCAGTAGCCAGAGCGTCCAAGGCCGGGCGCAGAGCAACAAAGAAGAAGGCCGAATGGGCCCGGGGAGCCAGCAGAGTCGCGTCCTGGCCGGTGTTCGCCCCGGCCCCCGGTGTGCCGTCCATGTATTACTCCTACGAAATCGTGGTGTGCCGACGGGAAACCCACACCGTCGCCGATGCGTCCACGTGGCCACGGGCATCCCCAAGGGCCGCTGACGTTGACTGTGCTCCGAGCGGCCAGTGGGTGCCCTTGCTGGGCGCCAGACCGGGGTGGGGTGAGCGGAAATTTTCAAGGTGTTTGAGGCCAGCGGGTGTCAGGCGGC
>NZ_LQBK01000027.1 GCF_001483755.1 Kocuria rosea subsp. polaris | reverse complement strand
GGCGAGGGGCCCGGCACCACGTGGTGCCGGGCCCCTCGCCGTCCCCGCCGTGGGTCACTCCGTGACGCCGGCCAGGCACTCCTTGAGCTCCGCGGCCTCGCCGGGCTTCAGCTCGACCACCAGCCGGCCGCCGCCCTCGAGCGGCACCCGCATGATGAGGCTGCGCCCCTCCTTGGTGACCTCCATCGGTCCGTCACCGGTTCTCGGCTTCATGGCCGCCATGTGGGAACTCCTCTTCCTCGATTGGTGTGGCTCCCATCCTATCCGAGCCGCCGCCGTGGCCCCGGACCGCCCCGGCGCCCGGGAGCGCGCGTCGGCGCGGCCGGCCCGGGCTCAGGGCGGGTAGTCCCCGCCGCCGGGCAGCTGCTTCCAGTGCCACAGCCAGCCGACCCAGACGAGCTGGAGCACGGCACCGGAGAGCACGCAGGCCACCCGGTAGGCGCGCGAGTCCGAGACCGCCGCCAGCGGCAGGGCGAGCGGGAACAGCGGCAGCAGCAGCCGGAAGGTGCTGGTCTGGGGATGCAGGAACAGGAGCAGGTAGACGGCGTAGGCGGCCAGCCACACCCGCGTGAGCAGGTCCAGCCGCTCCCGCACCACGCGGGCGCGCAGCAGCGCGGTCCCGCCCGCGACCAGCAGCAGGGGCGCGGCGAGCCCCAGCACGGGGCCGAACAGCCCGGCGGCGGCGTCGAACCACGGCACGACGGGCTCCAGTCCCCCGCCCCGCCACGCCGTCTCCGTGTCGGTGTACGCGGTCGGCTCGCCCGTGACGGCCCACGCGATCGCCGGCCAGGCGAGTGCCGCGCCGCACGCGAGGAGCGCGAGCGCGAAGAGGCCGTCGACGGCGTCCACGGCGCGGCGCAGCTCCCCCGCCCGGCGCCGGCGCACGGAGCGCACGAGCCACGTGATCCCGAGGGCCGCGGCGAAGGGGACCCCGGCCGGGCGGGTCAGGCACATGACGAGCACCACGGGGGCGGCCGCGAGGTGGCGGCCCCGCCCCACCAGCAGCAGCGCGCCCGCGAGCAGGAGCAGGTGCAGCGACTCGGCGTACGGGACCTGCAGCACCGGGGCCACCGGGTTGAACGCGACGAACGCGAGACCCCACAGGGCCGTGGCCGGCGGGGCGAACCGGAGGAACAGCCGGTGGACGAGCAGGGCGGCGCCGAGGCCCGCCGCCAGGGACACGGCCGAGGCGGTCGCGTCCCAGCCCGTGCCGGTGACCGCGGAGACGGTGCGGACGAGCAGCGGGTAGACCGGGTAGAAGGCCCAGGCGTTCTCCTGGACCCGGCCGCCGTCGTCCCGGGGCAGGGAGTCGGGATAGCCCTCCTGGGCGATGCGCTCGTACCAGTCCGAGTCCCAGGTGCCGGTGAACGCGAGGTAGCCCAGGGCCCCGTCCCCCCACGGGCCGGGGCCCTGCTGCCGGCCCACCGTGCTGAACACGGCCCAGGCCCAGAGTCGGGAGGCCGCCCAGACCAGCAGGGCCTGCGCCCACCAGGGGGCCGCGGCGAGGCGGGAGCTCACGCCTCCGGCACCGGGCGGGACGGCGGGTCCTCCGCAGGCAGCCGGTCCGCGAGGTGGGCGAGCACGGCGTGGACCTCCGCGGGGTCGTAGCCGCGGCGCCGGACGGTGAACGCGATCCGCCCGACGTCCTCCGCCGTCGGGCGCTCGGGCAGCACGAGCGGCGCGGCGGGGGCGCGGCCGGCGTCGATCCCGTCCCGGGCCGGCGCCACCCGGTCGGCGAGCCGGTCCCGGCCGAGGACCACGACGCCCACCACGGTGAGCAGCAGCACGAGCCCGGTCAGCCCCATGAGGAGTTCGGTCATGCCCCCAGGCTAAGCGCCGGCCGGCGGACCGGTGCGGAGGGCCGTGCGGCAGCGGGCGGCGCAACATTTCTACGGATGAGTACTCAATTTGCACGTTTGCAACGTGTCCGACATCACACGGACCCGATCTGGGATATCTTTCCGGTATGTCACACGCCACTCCACCGGCCGCCGCACCGGCCTCCTCCTCCGCGGGGACGGCCGAGGTCCTGGTCCGCATGTCCCGCGTGAACAAGCACTTCGGGGAGCTGCACGTGCTCCGGGACATCGACCTGGAGGTGAAGCGCGGCGAGGTGGTGGTCGTGATCGGCCCCTCGGGCTCCGGGAAGTCGACCCTGTGCCGGGCCATCAACCGGCTCGAGAGCATCGACGACGGCGAGATCCTCATCGACGGCAAGCAGCTGCCCGAGGAGGGCAAGGCCCTCGCGAAGCTGCGCGCCGACGTCGGCATGGTGTTCCAGTCCTTCAACCTGTTCGCGCACAAGTCGGTCCTGCAGAACGTGACCCTGGGCCCCGTCAAGGTCCGCGGCAAGTCGGCCGCCGAGGCGAAGAAGCAGGCCATGGAGCTGCTGACCCGCGTGGGCGTCGCCAACCAGGCCGAGAAGCTGCCGGCCCAGCTCTCCGGCGGCCAGCAGCAGCGCGTCGCCATCGCCCGTGCCCTGGCCATGGAGCCGAAGGTCATGCTCTTCGACGAGCCCACCTCCGCCCTCGACCCCGAGATGATCAACGAGGTCCTCGACACCATGGTCGCCCTCGCCAAGCAGGGCATGACGATGATCGTGGTGACCCACGAGATGGGCTTCGCCCGGAAGGCCGCCGACCGCGTGGTGTTCATGGCCGACGGCATGATCGTCGAGGAGAACACCCCGGAGGAGTTCTTCACGAACCCGCGCTCCGAGCGCGCCCAGGACTTCCTCGGCAAGATCCTGGGCCACTGACCGTCCACCCGTCCCTCCGACCCGACGCCACCACTCCCACAGCAAGGAGCACACCATGCGCAGCAGCAAGCCCCTCGGACTGGCCGCGATGGCCGCGACCGCGGCCCTGACCCTCACCGCGTGCGGAGGTGGCGACGAGGGCGGGTCCGGCTCGGGCGGCGAGGGCGGCGGCTCGGGCGAGTCCGTGCGGATCGGCATCAAGTACGACCAGCCGGGGCTCGGCTTCCGCGACGGCAGCGAGTACACGGGCTTCGACGTCGACGTCGCGAAGTACGTCGCCGGCGAGCTCGGCTACGCCGAGGACCAGATCGAGTGGGTCGAGTCCCCGTCCGCCAACCGCGAGAACATGCTCGCGAACGACCAGGTGGACATGATCTTCGCGACGTACTCGATCACCGACGAGCGCGACCAGACCGTGGACTTCGCCGGCCCCTACTTCGTGGCCGGCCAGGACCTGCTGGTCCGGGCCGACGACGACAGCATCCAGGGACCCGCCGACCTCGACGGCAAGAACCTGTGCTCGGTGACGGGCTCGACCTCCGCGGTCAACGTCCAGGAGGAGGTCCCCGGCGTGAACCTCGTGGAGCAGGGCGGCTACGCCGAGTGCGTGACCTTCCTCGAGTCCGGCCAGGTGGACGCGGTGACCACCGACGACATCATCCTCGCGGGCCTCGCCTCGACGGACGCCAACCAGGGCAAGTTCAAGGTGGTGGGCAACACCTTCTCGGAGGAGCGCTACGGCGTGGGCCTGCCCCAGGGCTCCGACCAGTGCGAGGCCGTCAACGGGGCCATCACCAAGATGATCGAGGAAGGGGCCTGGGAGGAGGCGGTCAACGCCAACACCGAGGGCGCCGACTACTCGTACAACGAGGAGCTCAACCCGCCGGAGCCCGAGCCCTGCGGCGAGTGACGAGGCCCGTGTGACCCCGCGGCCGGCCGGCGCCCGGCCGGCCGCGGGTCCCGGCCCGGCAGCAGAGCGCACGACCGATCCACGACGAAGGGCAGCCGCGTGACCCAGCACCAGCCCCAGCCCCGGGAGCTCCCGTGTCCGACTACCTGACCGACTTCGTCAGCCTCTTCGAGCAGTACGACGTCCTCGCGGCCTTCTGGGTCAACCTCCGGCTGACCTTCTTCGCCGCGCTGGGCTCGGCGGCCCTGGGCGCGCTCATCGCCCTGATGCGCATCTCCCCCATCGCCTCGCTGCGGCTGCTGGGCACGGGCTACGTGAACCTGTTCCGCAACACCCCGCTGACGATCATCCTCGTGTTCCTGGTCCTGGGCGTGTGGAGCCAGCTGGGGATCAGCCTCTCGTCGGACTTCGACCAGAACTTCTTCAACTGGGCGGTCCTGGGCCTGAGCCTGTACCACGCGGCGTTCGTCTGCGAGGCCATCCGCTCCGGGGTCAACACCGTGCCGGCCGGCCAGGCGGAGGCCGCCCGGGCCATCGGGCTGAGCTTCCTGCCGGCGGCGCGGCTGATCATCTTCCCGCAGGCGCTGCGCGGGGCGATCACCCCGCTCGGCAACACCCTGATCGCCCTGACCAAGAACACCACGGTGGCCGCCGCGGCGTCCGTGACCGAGATCTCCTCCCTCATGAAGACGATGATCGAGTTCCGCCCGGACGTGATCATCGCGATCTTCCTGGTGGTGGCCCTCGGCTTCGTGCTCATCGTCGTCCCGGTGGGCCTGCTCACCACCTGGGCCTCCCGGAAACTGGCGGTGAAGCGCTGATGGCCAAGACCCAGAACGTCCTCTTCGACGTCCAAGGACCCCGCGGCCGGCGGGTCAGCGCGGCGCTCAACGTGGTGGGCGTGCTTCTCGCGGCCGCCCTGGCCTGGGTGGTGCTCGGCGAGCTCGCGGAGCAGGGCCAGCTCGACGCCGCGAAGTGGACGCCCCTGCTCTCGGCGCGCACGTGGGAGAACTTCCTGCTCCCGGGCCTGTGGGACACCCTGCGGGCCGCGCTGCTGGCGGTGGTGCTCTCGATCGCCTTCGGCCTGGTCTTCGGCCTCGGCCGGCTCTCGCACCTGGCCCCCGTGCGCCTCGTCTGCACCGTGGTGGTCGAGTTCTTCCGGGCCGTGCCCGTGCTGGTGATGATGATCTTCTTCTACCTGGGGATCGGCCGGGCCGGTCTGGTGGAGCCGTCCAACGTGCCGTTCTGGGCCGTGGTCCTCGGGCTGATGTTCTACAACGGCGCCGTGATCGCCGAGCTCATCCGCTCCGGCGTCCACCAGCTGCCCAAGGGCCAGCGGGAGGCCGGCCTCGTCATCGGGCTCACGCCGTCCCGGTCCCTGCGGATCATCGAGCTCCCGCAGGCCCTGACGGCGATGCTGCCCTCGATGGTCAGCCAGTTCGTGGTGATCCTCAAGGACACCGCCCTCGGCTACATCATCACCTACCCGGAGCTGCTCGCGAGCGGCCGGCGGCTGGGCGCCGGCGACGGCAACATCCTGCAGACCCTGTTCGTGGTGGCGCTGGTCTTCGTGCTCATCAACTACCTGCTGACCGTGCTGGCCGCGTGGCTCTCCCGGTTCCTCAGCTTCCGCACGGGCGGCGCGACCAAGGCCGCCGAGGGGCCCCTGGCGGCCGAGGAGGCCACGGTCTGAGCCCGCTCAGGCCGTGAGCCAGGCCTCGAGGGCCCGGTAGCACTCCCGGACGGCATCGGCGCTCACGTGCTCGTCGTCGGTGTGGGCCAGCAGGGCGTCGCCCGGGCCGAAGTTCACGGCGGGCACGCCCATCTGCGAGAAGCGGGCCACGTCGGTCCAGCCGTACTTGGGCTTGGGCTCCTGGCCCACGGCGGCCACGAACGCGGCCGCCGCGGGACGGTCCAGGCCCGGCCGCGCCGCCGGGGAGAGGTCCGTGAGCTCGAGCTCGTAGCCGGCGAAGACCTCCTGCACGTGCGCCACGGCGTCCTCGGGGCTCTTGTCCGGGGCGAAGCGGTAGTTGATCTCCACGTGCGCGGTGTCCGGGACCACGTTGCCGGCCACCCCGCCGGCGATCCGGATCGCGTTGAGCCCCTCCCGGTACTCGAGCCCCTCCACCGCCACGGTCCGCGGCTCGTAGGCCGCCAGGCGGGCGAGGACGTCGGCCTGCTTGTGGATCGCGTTCTCCCCGATCCAGGACCGGCCCGAGTGGGCCGCGCGGCCCCTGGTGGTGATGCGGAAGCGCATCGTGCCGTTGCACCCGCCCTCCACGGTGCCGTCGGTGGGCTCGAGGAGCACCGCGAAGTCCGCCTCGAGCAGCCCGGGGGCGTGGCGCTGGAGCCGGCCCAGCCCGCTGGCGGCGGCCTCGACCTCCTCGTGGTCGTAGAACACGTAGCTGACGTCCCGGTTCGGGGCCGCCAGGGCCGCGGCCAGGCAGAGCTGGACGGCGACCCCGCCCTTCATGTCGGTCGCGCCCCGGCCGTGGAGCACCCGCGTGCGGCCGGTCCCCGTCCACGTGGACGGGACGGTGCCCCGGGCACCGGGCACGGTCGGCAGGGGCACGGTGTCGAGGTGGCCGGCGAGCACCACCCGCTCGGCGCGGCCCAGGTCGGTGCGCGCCACCACGGCGTCCCCGTCCCGGTGCACCGTGAGGTGCGGCAGGCGCCGCAGCGCGGCCTCCACCGCGTCGGCGAGGGGACCCTCCGAGCCCGAGACCGAGGCGATGTCGATGAGGTCGGCCGTGAGGTCGGCGGGGTCCGCGGCGAGGTCGAGCTCCGGTGCGATCATGGCTGCCAGCATAACGGGGCGGCCGTCGCCGCCGGTCGGCCCGGGACCGGCGTCCCCCGTAGGATGGAGGCCATGACTGCTTCCACCTCTCGTCCCGCCTCCGGCCTCGGCCTGGCCACCGTCGTGGCCTCGGGCCCCAAGGAGGGCACCGTCCTCGACGTCTGGTACCCCGCCCCGTCCCTCTCCGACGCGGTCGACACCTCCCTCGACGCGGACCTGCGGCTCGCGGCCACCGCCGACCCCGACCGCAACGTCCGCAGCGAGATCGTCGAGACCGTGATCGACCTCGACACCGCCCCCGCCGACGCCGCGGACGCGTACCTGCGCCTGCACCTGCTCTCCCACCGCCTCGCGCGCCCCAACACCCTGAACCTCGACGGCGTGTTCGGCCTGCTCGCCAACGTCGCCTGGACGGACCGCGGCCCCGTGCTCGCCGAGGAGCTGACCCACGCGCTGCTCCGGATGAAGGCCTCGGGCGGGCACGTGACCGTGCACAGCGTGGACAAGTTCCCGCGGATGGTCGACTACGTGGTGCCCACGGGCGTGCGGATCGGCGACGCCAACCGGATCCGGCTCGGCGCCCACCTCGCCGAGGGCACCACGGTGATGCACGAGGGCTTCGTCAACTTCAACGCCGGGACCCTCGGCCAGTCCATGGTCGAGGGCCGGATCAGCGCCGGGGTGGTCGTGGGCGACGCCACGGACCTCGGCGGCGGCGCCTCCATCATGGGCACGCTCTCCGGCGGCGGCAAGGAGCGGATCACCGTGGGCGAGCGCGTGCTGCTCGGCGCCAACTCCGGTGTGGGCATCTCCCTCGGCGACGACTGCGTGGTCGAGGCCGGTCTCTACGTCACCGCCGGCACCCGCGTGAGCGTGCACGCCGACGGCGAGCGGTCCACGGCCAAGGCCTCCGAGCTCTCCGGCGTGCCCAACCTGCTGTTCCGCCGCAACTCCCTCACCGGCGCGGTCGAGGTGCTGCCGCGGGCCGGCGGGACCGTGGAGCTCAACGCGGCGCTGCACGCCAACTGAGCGCCGCGGGTCCCGACCCGCCGCCGGACCCCGACGCCGCGCCCGGACGGGCACGACCCGTCCGGGCGCGGCGT
>NZ_LQBK01000026.1 GCF_001483755.1 Kocuria rosea subsp. polaris | reverse complement strand
CCACCCCGCCAAGCGTCCATGTAGTTCAACTACGGGCCACTAGATGAGTAATTCCAAGGGGTAGGAGTCTGGCGGGATAGGCGGAGGGTGCCCAGAATCGGCGTTGCTACCCAACGCGACCCTGGAGGTCCTCGTGGACGCCGATCTGGACACCCTCGCCACCGCACTGTACGTCAGCACCGATGACCTGCTGAAGGCCCATCCCGAACACGCCCCGGCCCGCCCGGTTGTGGGGATCGCCCCGCGGATCACGGACGCGGAGCTGATCACCCTGGCCGTGCTGCAAGCCCCGGGCGGCTACACCAGCGAAGCCCGCTGGCTGCGCCACGCGCAGGCGCATCTGCGCCACCTGTTCCCGTACCTGCCCCACCAAACCGCCTACAACAAACGTCTCCGGGCCCTGGTCGACACCATGGCCTGGCTGATCGGGGTCCTGGCCGCGGACACGACCGTCGCCGGCGACGACCTGTGGGTGGTGGACTCCACCCCGGTGGAGTGCGCCCGCTCTCGGGAGACGGTCCGACGCTCCGGCCTGGCCGGGTGGGCCCAGTACGGGTACTGCGCCTCCCATTCCCGTTACTTCTGGGGGCTGCGGCTTCACCTGGTGGCCACCGTGCACGGGCTGCCGGTGGGGTGGGCGCTGACCGGAGCCAAGGCCGATGAGCGCACCGTGCTGGTGGAGATCCTTACCGGCACACCGGGCTTACACCGTCCCAGTTCTGGCCGGCAGGTGGTGATCGGGGACAAGAACTACTACGGCCGGGCCTTTGACGCCGAGCTGGCCCAGGCCGGGATCACCGTGGTCCGCCCGCCGCGGGCCGGGGAACTACCCCGGGACGGGGCCCGGTTCCTGAAACCCTTGCGGCAGGTGATCGAGTCGGTCAACAACACCCTCAAAGCCCAGCTGGATCTGGAGCGTCACGGCGGACGCACCGTGCGCGGGGTCTGCACCCGTATCGCCCAACGCCTGCTGGCGCTCACGACCGCGATCTGGCACAACGACCATCTCGGGCTGGCCATCCGCAGATCCCTGACCGCCTACGACCACTGACACCCCTTGGAATTACTCATCTAGTGGTGGTTGTAAGTGCGGCGGAAGCAATACTACGATCATCATCGTTCGCCAGAATTGATATGTGCTGTCTGCGACTTCAAAAGAAGGGATTATTTACCTAAAGAATATTATAAATACTCGACTGAATATAACAGTGTTATGGAGTTGCGTCGGGGTGGTTCGCCCGCACTTCACGGAGCCACCCCGACATCATAAAATTGATTCCAAAACAGTGCTGTACTTATTTCTCTCGCCATGGCTTTCATGGCCCTCACCGAGCTGGCCGCCACGCCCCTCACGATGTCAGACCAACCGGCCTCACACATCCACAATGACGGACCGGAACTGTCCCCGAACTACCTGACTCAAGGAAAGTCGGGGGAGTCCCCTTCGAGTCAGAATTATTCGTGGAACATCAGTGGAAAGAGCCTCTGAGGTACACCACGAGTGAAGCGAGGTTTGAGGGCTTCGAATGCTCCGGCGCGAGGAATCGAACCTCGGATTGCTGATCCAAAGTCAGCCGTGTTGCCGCTACACCACGCCGGAATGGTAGTGAGCAGGAACGCCAGATAGCTAGCGCCGTCGCCGCTCAACAAGCAGCACGCGTTGGCGGTGCTCATGGTGGCTTCGGCAGAAGTTCATAGTCACAATATACAAGGGGAAGCCGCGGCTTTGCCTATGGCTCGTATCGTCCCAAGGCCCGAGACCGAGGAAGGCTCAACCAACCTCGACAGTTATCGCCTTGGTGAGCCACGGCGTTCCTCGTCCCCAGGTCATTACGCTCGGGCGGACCCAGGTCGATAAAGGACAGCAAGGGAAGCACGATCGGGACGGGACAGCTCACCGGCTGTCCCGCCCCTCCCACTTCGGCATCACGCCCAACAGCCTGAAGTCTTCTGAGCGTCATCGGCTCCCCCGGTGCGTCCGATAGGTACCGGAATGACCTGGGTCTTCGTGCCAGGGGCGGTACTACGCTGTGGCCATGGAACCTGCCGAGGACGTGTTCACCGGCCCGCCCATGGCTCCACCACCACCCATGGCCTCACGCACCAGCGATTTCCTCCCCGTCGAGGAGATCCCCACCATCCGCCACGCCGCCGGCTACAGCCCCTTCCTCGCCTTCTGCACCCAACATCAGGCGGACCCGCACCACCTGGCATCGGACTTCCCCGCGCTGGTGGCTTTCCTTCGGACGCACGCCAGGCAATTCCAGCAGGATCCCGGGTTGCTGCGGGCGGCCGCCGTGTTCACCGGCAACACCGTGGCCACACTGCGCCCGGACGCGCAGTGGCAACCCGGCATCGACGATGAGTTCGCCGTCGGCACCGAGGACGCCTCCTTCGAACTCACCCGCCTCCTGCAGCACCTCCCCCTGGCCTCAGCCGATCAGATCGAGCTGTTCCTGGACGAGATCCAGGGCTGGCGGCACTGGGAGCCCCTCCCACCCCCGCCTCCCCTTTCCCCCGTCACCCAAGCTTCAGGTGCTGCTTACACCCGTCCACCGCTGCCCCAGCAGATCTTCACCACCCCGGAGGGGCAACCCATTCCCTACGGGCACCGCTGGGACGAGGACCCGCCACCGGAAGAGGCCTACAGCCGCATCACCCACCCCGAACGCTTCGCCGCCCTGCACCAGATCGCCCAGGCCCTCATCGACCACCTGAGGGCCACCTACGACGTCACCGTCACCGAGGGGCCAGCCAGTCTCCAGGACCTGCTCTGGGCTCCGGACGACACCATCTACGCGATCAGGCTCACTCCCAACCGTGCCGATGCCGCCCCACTGACCATCGTGTCCACCGCGGAACCGGCGGTGATCGTCCACGCCGGGGCTTGGTGCGAGCTCGTCTTCCCCGACTGCGCCTGTGACGCCTGCGACGAGACAGCCGAAGGCCAAGCGGAGGAACTCGAGCAGTTCGTCCTCGCCGTCGCCGCCGGCACGTTCCGCGAACGCTACCCACTGGGCAAACAGGCCGCCTACGAGTACGCCTGGGCCGCCCCCGACGGCTCCAGCGAAACCGCGAACACCACCGACCCACCCACTGACTCCCCCACACACCGCCAGAACACCGAACGCCGCCTCGCAACACTCCCCCACGGATGGCAACCCTGGACACCGCGAACCGCCTGACTCCACGTTGAGTGACAGTCGCCGACGTCTCGCAACCAATACGCCTCACAACCCTTGCCTTGCGAGACGGGGTACTGAGGTACACCCCAGCACGATGCCGTACTGCCCTGCATCTCGCGACACTGGCAGCAGCGGTCGAAACCATGGAACAAAATGGTTTACAACGTTAACTTGACAGACAGTTCCTTGCCTGCGTACTGTTCTGTTTACTAGCACGGGGCAGGCAACCTCAAAAGGAGGAACCCCCAAGAACCTGAAAAGGATGGACAGGACATGAGCAAGGAAACGGATCGGCAGGCAACCTGCCAGGACACTTTTGAGCGAACGCTGTTCGTCGTCGACATCGAGAACATGGTCGGGACTAGTGCGCCGCTCACCCCGGCCCAGGTCGGCAGGGCACAGGCCCGCATCAACGCAGCCGTCAGGTTCGAGGCCGGTGATCACACCGTCATCGCCTCCAACAAGGTCAACGCTGCAGCGGTCTGTTTCACCTGGAGCGGTCCGACCAGCCGCAGGATTCGCTCCGGCAAGGACGGCGCCGATGAAGCCTTGCTCGAGGAGTTGCGCGACCCGGCTTGGGTCGCGGCCCACTATGACCACGTCGTGATCGCTTCCGGTGACCATGCTTTCGCCAACGCCGTGACCGCGATCAGGATCGCCGGTTGCTCCGTTACAGTCATCGCCCCTGACGTGGGCCTGTCCAAGCGCATGTGTCTGGCCGCCGGACCCGACCTGATCCACCTGGGTTCGCCGATCCCCGCCAATGTCATCACCCTGTTCCGCACCGTCAAGGAGGTCGCATGACTACCACCGGCTTGAGCCTCAATAAAGCCCAGATCGCCGAGCTCGGTGGCGTCAGCCGCCCCGCGGCCGCTAAGTGGGTCCTAGACGAGGACTTCCCTAAGCCCGTGCCCGGCCTGGGCACACCCAGCAGTCCCCGTTACAGAGCAGATGAAGTCCGGGCCTGGATGAAGGCCCACGGCAAGAAGATCGTGGGCGGCGATGCTCACCGTGCCCTGTGGGCTGCGATGAACGCCTGGCGCGATTTCGGGCTCAACTACCGCGACGGCATCAACGTCGTGACCTCCCTGATTGTGTGGCGCTACGTCTCCGACCCGGGCTCCCCCGGGTTCTACGAGGATCTGCCTGCGCAGTATCACTGGCAGTCGTGGCGTGACTGGGCCACCATCCACCCACTGACGGAGATCCAACACGGCATGGAGTACTACGAGCATGAGATGAACCAGCCGGGCTTGTTCGACTCCCTCAAGGACAGCTCTGTTGCGCATAACCCCCGCGACTTGAAGGGGTCGTTCTACGCGGTACTGGATGCGCTGGGCATGATTGAGCCCGACGAGTTCACCAAAACCTTCGAGGCCTTCTACGACCGTGTGGCTGAAGCCACTGGTAAGACGGCCGGAGAGTTCGCCACCAGTAAGGACCTGATCGACCTGGCAGCTCGAGCCGTGGCTGATATCCCTGGACCGGTCTATGACCCGGCAGCTGGCACAGGAAGACTCTTGCTGACCGCGATGCAGCAAGGCACCGACCGTAGCCACGTGACCGGCCAGGAAATCACGCGCTCCACCCGTTCTATGGCACTGCAACGCGCATTGCTCTGGGGCGTGCAGGACATCGACGTGCACCTGGGCGACACGCTGGCTGATGATGCCTTCCCCGAAGGTCACGCCCAGGCCGTGGTGATGAATCCGCCATACGGTCTGCGCAACCCCGTGCGAGACTTGACTTGGGATCCCCGATTTATCTTCGGTGCTCCGAAGCGGGTGATGGACTACGCCTGGCCGCAAATCGGTATTTGGCACCTGGGCCCCGGCGGTCGCTGCGCCTGCTATCTGCCCTCCAACAGCCTCTTCCGCGGGGGCGAGGATGCTCGGATCCGTCAGAACATGCTTAAAGCCGGCAGCGTCGAGGCCGTCGTCGCTCTCCCTGCAGGCATGGCCATCGCCACCTCCATCCCGCTGACCCTGTGGATCCTGACCCGGCCAGGCGAGGCCACCGACCCCAACCGGGTGCTGCTCATCGACCAAACCGATCAGGGTGAACGCCTGGACCGAACAGCGATCACCGTTGACACCGCAGCCATCGCCGAGGCCTTGCAGGCGTGGCGGCACCACCAGAAAGTACCCGAGGCCATGCCTGCAGCCGCCGTGAGCGTGGAAGAGCTTTTGGCCGCTGGAGGCAACCTCACACCGCAGCAGTGGGTGCAGTCGACCGTTGAGGCCCCTGAGGCCAACAAGGTACGCGAGCAGATCGCGGCACTGGACCAAGCCACCATGAACCTGTCCGGTGTGCAACGGCAGAACAACGTGGAGATCAAAACCCGCACAGCACCTGTCGCCCAGACGACGGTGGGCCAGCTGATCAAGGAGGGCCGCATCGAGCAGGTCCGCCCTAAGTATCGCGTTGCGGACTCCGACCTGTCCGACACCGAGGGCATCCCCGTGATCACCGGCCCCTGGATTCGCCGGGAAAAGCCCATCGACAAGTTCGTCGATTCCACCATGGTCGAATCCCCGGTCGTCACCCGCCCTGGAGACGTGTTGGTGCAAATCCTTGGCGGCCTCAACGCCCGGGTGGACGAGGAGGGCGACAAGATCCTCCACACCTCTACCTACGCGCTGCTGCGCGTGCGCGACCACAATCTCAACCCGGAATACCTAGCCGAAATTATCGCCACCGAGCACAACGGGAACTCCTACGTCCAGGGCTTCTCTCAGCAGCGCGTCAAAATCGCAGACCTGCCCGTCCCGCTCCTTCCGCCTGCCGAACAGGAAGCCCTCGTGGCTGTGCTGGCCCAGACCCGAGCCTTAAACGAACGGGCGAGGGCACTGGCCGTGCAGGCGCAAGCCACCCGCAATGTCCTGGCCGAGGCAGTCGCTGCCGGTGCCCTCCAAGTCACCAAGGCGTGACCCGCACCCGCGAGATCTGCCGCCACGAAACACGCCCCATCCGTTCGACACTCCTCTCACCCCGTCACGAAAGGCGAGACCCATATGCCCGCGCCCAGCAAGAAGGACTGCCGTCATCGGACCCCGCCAGCTGATGCTTGCTGGTTTCAACTGGGCCACAAGGATGCCGCTTAATGTGTGCCAATCACGATCACTTAAATAAACTTCAGGTCATGACTTTCGCCCACAGTGACCAACGCCTTCCCGCCGAACAGAGAGCTCGCGTGCTCATCGATCGGCAGCTCGAGGAGGCAGGGTGGGTCGTCCAAAACCGCGACTCCAAAAACCTGTTTGCCAGTCAGGGCATCGCTGTGCGTGAGGAAATCATGGCCCCGGGCCACGGTCGGGCGGACTACCTCCTGTACGTGGACAAGGACGTGGTTGGGGTGATTGAAGCCAAGCCGGAGGGCACGACGCTCAGCGGGGTGGAGTGGCAGTCAGCAATGTACGCCGCTGGCCTGCCAGCGAGTGTGCGCCGCAAGGTGGTGACCAGCGGTGGCAGGTTGCCGTTCATTTTTGAGGCCAACGGGCGGGAACTGCACTTTACCAACGGGTTCGACCCCGAACCTCGGGCTCGGATGGTGTTCGGATTCCCGCGCCCGGAATCCTTGGCGTGGCAGGTGCGCGAGTCTCAGGTGAACCCCCAAGCGCCGACCTGGCGTGGGAAGGTCCGCACCATGCCCGCCTTAAATGAAGCACCGTTGCGTCCGGCACAAATCACCGCGGTGCAAGGCGTGGAAAAAAGCCTGCGGGAGCAGCGCTTTGATCGGTCTCTGATTCAGATGGCCACGGGCGCCGGCAAGACCTACACGGCCGTGACTCTGGCCTACCGACTGCTTCGCTATGGGGGGTTCCGACGCATTCTATTTTTGGTAGACCGCAACAACCTGGCCGACCAAACCGTGGGGGAGTTCCAGAACTACCGCACTCCTGATGACGGGCGTCGCTTTACCGAGCACTACAACGTCGACAAGCTGAGCGGGGCCGGCCTGCTGGGCTCCTCGGACGTGGTGGTCTCAACCATCCAGCGGGTGTTCATGGCTCTGCGGAACGAGGAAGTCACCATCCAGGACGACCCTCAGCTCGACGCCTTCATCCCTGATGAACCGGTGGTGGTCGCGTACAACGCACAACTGCCGCCGGAGGCCTTCGACATCATCATCGTGGATGAGGCCCACCGGTCGATCTACGGAGTGTGGCGCCACGTGCTGGAGTACTTCGACGCCCACGTCGTAGGACTCACCGCCACCCCGGGCAAGCAGACCTTCGCGTTCTTCCGCCAGAACCTGATTTCCGAGTACACCTATCCGCAATCGGTGGCCGACCGGGTCAATGTGGACTTCGACCTCTACCGGATCCGCACCGAGATCTCCGAGCAAGGCGGAAAGATTGATGCCGGCATCATCGTCCCCAAGGTTGACCGCCGCACCCGCGAGCAGAGGCTCGTGGAGCTCGATGAGGACCTGGAGTACACGCATAAGCAGCTCGACCGCGCCGTGACCTCACGCTCCCAGATCCGCACCGTGCTGGAGACCTTCCGCGACCGGCTTTTCACTGAGATTTTCCCGGAGCGCACCACCGTGCCCAAGACGCTGATTTTCGCCAAGGACGACGCCCACGCCGAGGAGATCGTCACCACGGTCCGAGAAGTTTTCGGCAAGGGCAATGACTTCGCCGCGAAAATCACCTACCAGGCCAAGGACCCTAAGGGGCACCTGCAGGCCTTCCGCACCTCCCCCACCCTACGCATCGCAGTGACCGTGGACATGATTGCCACCGGCACGGACGTAAAACCGCTGGAGTGTGTGTTCTTCATGCGCGATGTCAGATCGGCCCAGTATTTCGAACAGATGAAAGGCCGCGGCGCCCGCACCATCACTTCCACCGATTTCCAAGCCGTCACCCCCGACGCCATCGAGAAGACGCGCTTCGTGATCGTCGACGCTGTGGGAGTGACCGAGCACGACTTCGTCGACCCGCCGCTGAATCGCATCAAGGGGGTGTCTTTGCAGAAGCTGCTGGAGAAGGCCTCCGCGCTGACCCTCACCGAGGATGAAACGGCAACCCTCGCTTCCCGTCTGGCCGCCCTGGAACTGCAACTGACACCGGAGGAACGGAGGGAGCTCGATCAGGTCGCAGGCCAGCCCCTGCAAGGCATCATCCGTGGTCTGGTAGATGCAGTTGACGTCGACCGCCAAGCAGGTATCCGGCAGACAGCTGCAGATCCGGATCAAGCTGTCCAAGAGTCTCTCGACAAGGCGGTAGAGCCGATCGCGGCCAACCCCGAGTTGCGACATCGACTCTTGGAGCTGCGCCGGGCTCACGACCGCATCATCGACGAGGTCAACCAGGATGTGTTGTTGGACGCTCACGGGGTCGTGGACCCTGATCGCGCTCGATCGATCGTAGACTCATGGGCGGCTTACCTGCAGGAACACCGCGACGAGATCACCGCCCTCCAGCTACTCACCGAGACGAGGGAACGGCGGATCTCATTCCCGGACATCCAAGAGCTAGCCGAACGCATCAGCCGTCCTCCACACAATTGGACTCCTGATCTGCTCTGGAGCGCCTACGAAAAAGTCGCGGCGGGACGAGTGCACCACACCGACCAGCACACCACCACTGATCTGGTGTCCCTGCTGCGGTTTACGTTGGGGCTAGACGAAGAACTGGTGCCATACGCCGATCAGGTGCGGGAGCGCTACGTCGGTTGGCTCGCTCAGCAGGAGCAGGCCGGTACGGAATTCACAGACAAAGAGAGGTGGTGGCTAGACCGGATGGTCAAGGTCATCGCATCGTCGGCAGGCCTCACCCCCGACGATTTAGACGAGGCACCCTTTACTGATCGCGGTGGTGTGGACGGTGCTCTGCGCGACCTGGGCGACCGCACCGGCGATTACATCGACGAACTTAATGAGGTCCTGACGGCGTGAGTCTTGCAACCATCCCATACCCCATCGTCACTCTGGACCAGGCTCTTGCTCCACTTCAAAACGGAAAGCTCCTTCAGCAGGGGTGGAGTCCGCGCTGCCACCCTCGGCCGGCCAACGGATCCGACCAGTGGGGGGTCCTCAAGACAACTGCCATACAACCCGGCGCATTTAATAGCAATGAAAACAAAGCATTGCCCGACTCTATGAGTCCACGACCCCACATAGTTGCCCACCCAGGCGACCTAATCATGACAAATGCAGGACCAAGATCTCGTTGCGGTGTTCCTGCGCTGATTCGCGAGACGCAACCTCGAAGAATGCTCTCCGGTAAAATGTACCGGTTCCGCACTAACGACCAGTTCGATCCAGAATTTCTTGAGCTTTGGCTACTTAGTCCCGTAGCGCAAAAGCAGATCGATCAGATGAAGACCGGCATCAGCGACAGCGGCCTCAACCTCACCCAGTCGCGATTCCTCCGTCTTCCCGTTCCCAAGCCCACCCTGGTGGAGCAGCGTCAAATCGTATGCCGGGTCCAGCAACACATGATTTCAATGGAAGCCGCCTTGGCAACCGTCCGTCACGCCAAGGTCCAGACAAACATCTGGCGAGCTTCTGCAATAAATAACCGCATTTTTTCAGGAGAATCTTGGGGTCATCTAGCCCTTAAAGATCTTCTTCGCGAACCTATGCGCAATGGGCGTTCCGACCGAGTAAGCATGGATTCAGCATCAAGCACCCGATGCCTCACCCTAACCGCGGTAACACAATCCCAGTTCAGTGAAGAAAACACCAAACTGACGTCGACCCCGCCTGAAGTGGCTGCAAATCTTTGGCTAGAGCCAGGAGATGTTCTTGTCCAACGGTCAAATACGCCTGAGCTGGTCGGAACCACAGCTCGTTATGACGGTCCAAGAAATTGGGCAATATTCCCTGACCTACTCATCCGCATTCGTTGCAATGAGTCCATCATCGATAGTCGCTTCTTGGCAACGGTAATGCGAACTGAGCGCGTGCACAGATTTTTTCGATCCCGGGCAAAGGGGCTATCCGGCTCAATGCCCAAAATTGATCAGGACACTGTGGGGATAACCCGCATACCGGTACCACCCATGGACGTTCAGCGAGACATTATTGCAGCTACAGCGGAAATTACTGACCGAGCGAACGAAACGACTCAAACCCTTGAACGCACCGAGCGACGCGCTGAATCTCTGCGTAACTCCGTTTTAGTAGCCGCGTTTGAGGGGCGATTAACTCACGAGCGACAATTAATACGCGGCTCTGACAATTCTTTTTCGCAAAATCTAGATTTAGTTTCTGAGGTTCTTTAAAATGATGAACACCCGACGCCTGATCGACAAGCTTTGGTCCTACTGCGACGTCCTCCGCGATGATGGAGTGGGTGTGCTCGAGTACACCGAGCAACTCACTTTCTTGTTGTTCTTGAAAATGGCTCATGAACGGTCCACTCGAAAGTTCCAGCCCCATCAGATCATCCCCGATGAGTACTCCTGGACCCACCTTACGGATGCTTCCGGGATGTATATCGAGGCGGAGTACAGCCGCATCCTGCGCGGGCTCGGGAAGATGGACGGAACGGTTGGGGTAATTTTCCGCAAGGCCCAGAACCGGATCCAGGACCCGGCCAAACTGCGCCGACTGGTGGTGGATCTCATCGATAAGGAGCACTGGTCCCAGGCCGGCACCGACCTGACCGGTGATGCCTACGAGGCGCTACTCGCCAAGAGCGCCTCGGACAAGGGTTCAGGTGCCGGTCAGTACTTCACCCCGCGCCCGCTAATCCAGGGCATCGTCGACGTCATTCAACCCACCGTAGAGGACACCGTTACCGACCCCGCCTGCGGCACCGGCGGCTTCCTACTAGTGGCCCACGACTACGCCGAGCAGCACTCAGGGGACATGAGCCGGCCCCAACTGCGCAAGTTGCGCGACGGCTTCGCCCACGGCATCGAGCTGGTGGACGGCACCGCCCGTCTGGCTGCGATGAACATGCTCCTGCACGGCATTGGTGACGCCGAGGGTGAGTCGGTCATTGAGGTGAAGGACTCCCTGGTCGCCGACCCGGGACAGCGTTGGTCCGTGGTGCTGGCCAATCCGCCGTTTGGACGGAAGTCGTCGCTGACCATGGTGGGGGCGGATGGGCGTGAGGTGCGCGAGGACCTGGAGATTGAACGCCCCGACTTCGTCGCCACCACCTCCAACAAGCAATTGAACTTCGTCCAGCACATCATGACCATCTTGGAAATGAACGGTCGGGCCGCGGTGGTGCTGCCGGACAACGTGCTGTTCGAGGGCGGGGCCGGTGAGACCATCCGCCGCAAGCTGCTGGCCGACTTCGACCTGCACACCATGCTGCGCCTGCCCACCGGCCTGTTCTACGCCCAAGGCGTAAAAGCCAACGTCCTGTTCTTCGACAAAAAGCCAGCCAGCGAACAGCCCTGGACCCGGAAACTGTGGGTCTACGATCTGCGCACCAACAAGCACTTCACGCTCAAACAGAACCCGTTGCGCCGAGCCGACCTCGAGGATTTCGTAGCCTGCTGCAAGCCCGGTCGGCCTCACGAAGAGCGAGAAGATTCCGAGCGGTTCAAGGCGTACAGCTACGAGGAACTTGTCAGCCGGGACAAGGTCAACCTCGACATCACCTGGTTGCGCGACGAGTCCCTGGAAGACCTGGAGAATCTGCCCTCCCCGGATGTTATTGCCCGCGAGATCGTGGAGGACCTCACCGCTGCTCTGGCCGATTTCGAGGCCGTTGCCACGGCTTTGGAGGAGCAGCTCGGTACGAGCGAGATTGACGAGGAAGCCCTAACAGCTGACTGAGTTTGGACAGTAACTTGCTGACAGGATGCCTTCCGTGAGCGGTGGCGTTTCAGTCTCTCGAGGAGCGTTTGGCAGAGCGATGGTGCCAACCCGACAAAATGAGATAACAACCGCTGGCCGGGGCCTGCCAAGGCGTCGCTGGAGTGCAGTCCCCACAAGTGGCCTCGCGACTGTTCTTTCGTTTCCATATTGTGGAAAACAGCCGGTGTGAGTGCTCCTCCGCCGGACCAGGGCCCAGTGCCCCCGGAGTGGTTGTGGTGGCCGCGGTGATGGGGGAAGCACGCTGGGCCCTGCTTGCTTTCCCCTGATCTTCGACACTTAGACGTTGTGGGTTATCAGCTGTCGTGTCGCCCCTGAAATACGCGCAGCATCGTCGCCATTGCATGGCGCTCTTGGAGTTGCTCGTCAACGGTCTGCTGGTATTCCTGCCCCATCATGCTGTCGCCTTGACGGCGGTTCTGCGGGGGCTCGAGCCCTTCGATCAGGATGGCTTCCATGGTGGCCACCACCAGGTCGGTGCCAAAGGTGGCGGCGGGCTCTCCCAACACACCCCTGTTCAGGACAGGACGCAGCCCAAACCAGGAGAAGCGGTCCCACCGGCCCGATAACTGGTCTTTGGTGTGCTCGAACAGTCGTTGTCCCATGCGTGGCTTGGACACCCGGCCTACGTACACGGTGCGCGCCCCGTCGTGGAGGAGGTAGACGCCGATCTCTCCGGCGAAGTCCACCTCTGTCTCGTTGCCGGCCTTGTGTCCCAGGATGCGGTTGCGGTTGCCCCAGTCGACTTGGTCCCGTCGCCAGAACATGCCGAAGGACGTGATGAGGCCCGGGTCCTCAGTGGAGTCCTCTGCGGGGGCTGGTGCGGGCTTCACATCAGCAGGATCAGGAGCGTCTTGGTCGAGGTCCTCGTCCAGAAGGAGGTCCTCGACCTCCAGGCCGGCTGGGGGGCCCTCGTTGAGCGAGTCGATCGAGGAGGGCGGAACGTGTCCGGACTCGAACTGCCCGCGCAACACTGTCAGGCGCACCAACTTCCCGTGGCGCTGCACGCCCCACATGCTCCAGCCATTGGTCGCCCGACCCTCCCGGACGACCTGGGCTGCAGCAGACGGTGTCGGATAGGACCGCCCATCGTAGTTAATGCTCCCGTCAGCGTTCAGCGATGCCGTCGTGCTGTGGGGTTGACCCCGTTTCGTGGACATCGAGTTATGCGGCTTC
>NZ_LQBK01000025.1 GCF_001483755.1 Kocuria rosea subsp. polaris | reverse complement strand
GAAGCCGCATAACTCGATGTCCACGAAACGGGGTCAACCCCACATCTTCTTGGCATTGGTGAGTCGTCGAATCACATTAGGGGATTACCGCCAAGAGTAAGTACCACACCAGTGCCGTATAAGTGTGGTACTAGTGTGGTACTAGTACGGTATGACTTCGGTTTGCTCAGTTCTCTGGGGCTGACCATTCCCCACTTCGTATTCGCAGTGACCACTACCCAGTCGACTTCCTCGGCGGTGCAGGGGTTACGGGATTGGCAGGAGAGGATTCACTACTTCACCGCGATGACTGGACATGAAGGCGCCGTACCGACCACTGTCGGTACGGCACCATGATGGCACTGGTTTAGTGCCAGTACCACACCAGTGTGGTACTGGCACTGCCTACTTGAGAGGCACGTTCTGGCCATATCGCTCCTCGAGCACTGGCCATACGAGCTCTTCAATCAACTTCTGCTGAGAGGTGTCCTCAGCTTCAGCGGCATAGTTAAGCAAGGCGTGCTGGGTGTTGTTGAATCGGAAGTTGTACCCCTTCACCTTGGCCCCGATTCGTGCTCGCCGCTTCCACGGCTTCAGGGGTGGTCCCTGTTCGGGGGCATCGGATCCAGAGCGTTCCGCTGCCGCTGCAAACCGCTCGATCTCTTCCTCGCGGTTGGTGGCAACCGGGCCACGTTTCCTCACCATGAGAAGACCTCCTGGGTCAGCAGCTGGATCTCGGCCTTGGCTTTGGCATCGCGCATTTCTACGACTCCCTTGCCGTCGGCCAGGCAATCGGCGAAAGCCTTGCGCTGATGCAGCACGGTTTCAGCGAGTCGCACACGGGGGAAGTCCTCGAGGTATGACTGCGCTTCTTCTCGCTCCTTGGTGAATACGTTCGAGGAGACAAAATTCAGAACCAACATCGACTTGAGGTCCTCGTTGAAGTCTTGAGCGCCTTCGACCGTCTCCAGGAGCCCGGCCACAGCGTCGAGGTCAGCTTGGGTGGCGCGCGTGGGGCTGATCAGCATGTCCGCGGCAGTGAGCGCTGTGCGCATCTCCTTGGAGTCCTTGCCTGGGACGTCGACCAAGATGTGATCGAACTTAGGTCGGAACTCTTCCAGGAACTTATGTAGTGATCCCGACTTCTGTACGGACTGTATCGAGGGGAGTCCGGCTTCTTCTCGGTCAGTGGTGAAGTTCGAGGTCGTGCGGATGGTGGGGTCAGCGTCGACCAGCAGTACGTCTTTTCCCTGCCGTTGCAGCTCAACGGCCATGTTGACGGTGAGCGTCGACTTGCCCGTACCGCCCTTCTGATGTCCAAAGACAATGATCATGGCACCACCGTAACACCATTGTGATGCTACTCAAGTACCAGACTAGTACCACACCATAATTGTATTAGTGTGGTACTAAAGTTGTGTAATCGTGGGCAGTCTTTTCTGTGTCTGCGGGGGAGCTCGCGGTGCCCAGCGGGTGGCACCCCAACCTCCGGGTGATTCCTTCGGCCCGCAATGTCTCCAACCGCGAAGCCGACCGGGCCGACCATGCAGAGCTGCGGCTGAAGATCTCGCTGACCGGTCTGTCGGCGGATGTGGTGGTCATTGACTGCCCGAACCGGCAGGGCGGGCCGTTGACGCAGTCGGCTCTGAATGCGGCGGACACCGTGGTCTACGCCGCCACCGCCACCAGCGATGGCATCGACGGGGTGGACGGGGCGCGGCGTACGGTCGCCCAGTTCCGCCGGCACCGCCAGCAGCTCGGTGCCCCGGACACCCTGAAGGAGGCCGGCATCGTGGTCGGTGGGGTGAAGGAGACGATCATGAGCCGGGCGGCGGTGGCCAGCCTCGAGGAGCTCCGTGTCACCGGGTTGTTCCTGGAGCCGTTGATCCCGGATCGGGCCATCGTCCAGGAGGTGCGGATTTCGGGGGAGTGGTACGGCCAGTACCGCAAGGGCTCCCGGGTCCTGGATGCCTACACCGCGATCGCGAAGAAGGTGCTGCGATGACCGAGCAGCCCGAGCGTCCCGCCTCACTGGCCCGCCGCCGGCCCCGGATGAGCACATCGACCCGGTCGACTACACACCCCCACGCGCTACCTCACCCGAGCCAACGACACCAGTGGTGTCGTCCCCGCGGGTGCAGGCGTCGCCGGCGGCGGAGCCCCCGGCGGCCGCACCCAAGCGCGGGCGGGGCCGGCCGCGCCGGGAACCCACGATCCAGCTCGGGGTGCGGGTGGCCCAAGACGTCTCCGACCTGATCGAGGAACTCACCGAACACGACGGCACCGCCCGCGCCGTGATCGAGAACGCGGTGCGCGCCTACGCCCAACAGCTCAACCGATAACACCGGCCCCCGATAGGGGAGGGATGCGGTCGCGGGGGCTTTCCCATGGTCGGCGAGGAAGGAACCCGGCTCACCATTGCTGGTGGGCCGGGTTCTCTTCTTCTGGGGACGGGCGGCGGGATGGGGTGGGTGGTCCCGTGGGGCGTCGATCTATTGACGGTGCCCGCGCCCCTTCCGAAAGGAGCCAGGGCCAACCCCCAGCAAGGCCCGTTGTCGAGGGCCAAAGGGGCGACCAGCGCTGTCCAGGCTGGACGCGGGGCAACCCAGTGGCGCCTTGCTGGAGAAAGGCTGTCAGCCCGTCACCGGCTGCTCACCGCAAAGGAAGGTCCTCGCAGTGACGAGGTTCCCGTGCTCGGGCCCTACTGCCCCATGGGATTCCGCTGCGGTGGCTTGTGAACACAGGCAGACCTCGCCGTCGCGGATTGCTTGGGAAAACGCAGAGCATGTGGGTGGGTGAGGCCCACTCGTGTATCTGGCACGGCAAAATGGGAGACAAGCAATACTTGCAGAATGTTATAAACTCATGCATTTCGCTAAGATGGCATTTTGTTACGGGGGAACTGTGCGACGGATGTAGCTAGGCGCCGGAACCCAAATTTGTCATCCAGAAGGGTTAAAAAAACCGGGTTCACTTGGGTATTCACTTCGGTTTTGTTGCCACAATGGTACCAACATAAACCCCAGTCAAAAGTTCCTTGGTATCCGTAGTGGGTGTCGCGGGCGCGGTCGAAAGCGCATAGTGGGTGGAGTGCAAGGCGACTCGCACGGGGTCGCCCTTCATGAAATGAGGAACCGTGTTCGAAGAGCAAACTATCGTTGCCAGTCCGGGGCGTGGCTACGAGCAAAACGGAAAGATTCACCGCATCTGGCACCTTAACAATCCATGGAATGGTCACACATTTTTGGACTTATCAACTGACCCAGCGAGGCGGGCAAACGGTGTTGTCAAGGCTGTCGTCGAAGTCTGGGCCGGGGAGAGATGTGTCAGGCGTTTTGATACTGATTCACACGAGGTTGCGTTGGCCGAACTTGATATCAAAGTCGTACCGTTCGGGCGTGTCTCACGGCCTCGCCGAAAGAAGCAAATTCCAAGCATGCAGCCTCTTGACGGATCTGTGCTTCCATCTCCCAGTGCTGAGGACATCCAGATCACCCGTCACAACATGACGCAGCAGTACCGACTGAATCAGGAAATTATCCGCTATCTAACAAATCCCCAAGCGTCCACGCTTAAGGCCGAATACATCCTTATGCGTACGAAAGAGTTGTTGGCTGATATGCCTTTCTGGCAAGAGGACTTAGGCCATCCAGGTGAAAACGAGGGCCAAGATGACGACTGGGGAACTGGTGAAGCGATCTAACTACGACGCGGGACCATTTCAGCAAATTGCCGCAAGACGGTTGACCTGACATGATCTGTGTGAATGATCCGCGAGCTAAAAGTGGTCCACGTGCAGGAGTCTGAGGTGTTCTGGCCTTGCCCTCTTTTGGGGTAGCCCTCAACCTGTTGGAGCCGCTGACCTGAGTTTTACTACTTTCCGTTCGATGCCCCGGGGCAGAGCTGGCCCGGGTCTCATGGTCCAGAACGAGGGAGCCCGGCTCACCGCTGGTGGTGAGCCGGGCTTTCTCCTGCTCGTGACAGGCGGCGGTGGCCCTCCAGCACCCAGCGCCCGTTGTCGCGGGCCGCACGAGAGCCAGGGAAGCCGGCGAGGGTGTCCGGGCGGGAGAGTGGGGCCTACTGGGCGGCGTAGTAGGCGTCCTTGACGGACTGGTGGATCCGGCCGCGATCGGAGACCTCGTAACCGTTCTCCTTCGCCCAGGCCCGGATTTTCGCCGTCTCCGGGTTACCACCGGAGGAGGAACGGGTCCCGGTGGTCCGCGTGGACTTGCCCTGGGCCCGCCGGCCGGAGGCGGCGTAGGGGCGCAGGGCCTCCCGCAGCTTCTCCGCGTTGGCGGTGGAGAGGTCGATCTCGTACTGCCGGCCGTCCAGACCGAACTGGACGGTCTCCTCAGCAGGACCGCCTTCGAGGTCGTCTTCCAGAATGATTTTCACGCTCTGCGCCAACTCAGCACCTTTTCATTGATTTCATCATGGCTTGCCCCGGGATATATACGCGGCGGGATTACTCTAACTGAACCCACTTTCTATGGGCTAGCTGAAAATCTGCTTAGACACCCTCCCTGTCAGGCCCTTGAGGGCGTCCCCTCATGGGAGGAGACCCTCATCAGGTGTTTCTCCTCGTCCCAGAACATCAAGTCCATGCCCACGCCAAGGACGAATTGGCGCAAGTCTTCCCCGGGGTCTTCGGGTACCACCACGACGCACTTAGGCTCATCACCGTCGATATAGCGCCGGTAATCCAGGAGTTGCCCCACAGCCATGCGAATGCTTTGCCGGGAGGCTGAGCTCTTCACTTCGAAGAGCTCGCGTTCATCTGGATCCCAGACATCGGTGTAGAGAGTGGTGGAGGAGCCGGCAGGCTGGATCGCCAGTCGCAAGTCAACGTAGAGGGCGTCGCGAAGGCGGTCCTCAAGTTGCCGCTCGGTCCGAGTAGTTTCCATGGCCGCGGTTTCGGCGCGGTGCACGATCTCCGCTCGAGTCTGCTCGGCGGGGACTTCCGTGATCGTGAGGGGACCGGTGATTCTGCCGGCCATGTGCTGATCGGCGTTGGGGTCCGCCGCCGGGGCGGCACCGACGCGCGTCAGGGTGAAGACGATGACCTTGCGGGGGTTGCCGTAACGGTCCGGAACGGGCTCGTAGCGCCATCCGGCCTCAGGGTCCGTCTCGAACTGGCCGACGTAGCGATGCGTGCGGGTCTGCGTGCCAGGGATGTATCCCTCAGCGAGAAAGAGATGAACTTCTCGACCCTCATTGAGGGAGCGGCGAAGGGTCTTGTTGCGCCGGATCATCTGCTGATCATTTTCGGCGCCTTCACCGGTGTAATCGAACACCGTCTCGGACTCGGTGACCCATCCGTCGTACTTGTATCCGTACTGTTCGCCGGCTGCGGGGTCGGAGAACAGGAACATCAGTTGTCCCCCGGCAGGGGTCAGCTGAGGTTGACCCCCTTCGGTGGACGTCCTTGATGGTCAGGCCT
>NZ_LQBK01000024.1 GCF_001483755.1 Kocuria rosea subsp. polaris | reverse complement strand
CTAGTGGCCCGTCTTTGAAGTCCTTGGGCGGTTGGCCTTGTTGAGGATTTCGGTGCTGGTCTTGGTCCACACAAACGGGTGACAACGATCGTTCCAGCCGCTGATGAAGGCGCGGATCTTGGCGTTCAGCTCCTTGACCGAGGCGACGTCGGCCCGGTGGAGGGCTTGGCGTTCGACGATTCCGAACCACACCTCCGCCAGGTTCAGCCACGAGGCCGAGGTCGGCGTGAAGTGCACCTGGAACCTGGGGTTCTCCGCCAGCCACTGCTTCACCTCAGCGGTTTTGTGCACCGCGTAGTTGTCCATCACCAGATGTAGCTCCACGTCCGGGTAGGCCCGGGCGACCTGCTTCAGGAAGGCCAGGAACTCCTGGCGCCGGTGCCTGGGCTTGCAGGCGGCGGTGACGTGGCCGGTGGCGATCTCCAGGGCCGCGAACAAGGTCGAGGTCCCGTGCCGGATGTAGTCGTGGGTCCGCGCCGCCGCCTTGCCGGGCTGCATCAGCAGACCCGGTGCCGTGCGCTCCAGGGCCTGGATCTGGGACTTCTCGTCCACGCACAGCACGATCGCGTTCTCCGGCGGTGCCAGGTAGAGGCCGACGACGTCGACGACCTTGGCCACCAGTTCGGGGTCGGTGGAGAACTTAAAGGTGCCCTCCCGCCACGGGGCGACGCCGTATTCCCGCCAGGCCTTGGCCACGGTGCTGTGGTCGATGCCCAGCCGGGAGGCCACCAGCCGGGAGGACCAGTGCGTGACGCCCAGCTTCTTCGGTGGGGGCCGGAGGGTGGCGGCCACGATCGCCCGGTGGTCGATTCTCCGGGGCCGGCCCGCCCGGTCGTGGTCGGCCAGACCCTCGATGCCGGCCTCGTCGTAGCGAGCCCGCCAGGCGATCACCGTGGTGCGGGTTGCCCCGACCTTCTCGGCGATCTCGGTGTTGGATACCCCGTCGGCGGCCAGCAGCACGATCCTTGCCCGCTGTGCCAGACCGGCGCGCACCGAGGTGGATCGGACCAGCCTCTGCAGTGTCTCCCGGTCGCCCTGGCGCAACAGCAACGGGGCCGCAGGATGGTTTGCCATAACCCATGATCCCACCCCGCCAAGCGTCCATGTAGTTCAACTACGGGCCACTAGA
>NZ_LQBK01000023.1 GCF_001483755.1 Kocuria rosea subsp. polaris | reverse complement strand
TCCGGAAGGTTACTGATGGAGATGTTGGAGCCCGAGGGCCGCCGTCGTGCGGGGACGAGCCGCTCAGATGTTGAAGCCCAGGGCCCGCATCTGGTCGCGGCCGTCCTCGGTGATCCGCTCGGGACCCCACGGCGGCATCCAGACCCAGTTGACGCGCCACTCGTCCACCATCGGGTCGAGGTTCTGCGCGCACTGCTCCTCGATGACGTCCTGCAGCGGGCACGCGGCCGTGGTGAGGGTCATGTCGAGGATCAGGGCGCCGTCCTCGGCCCACTTGGAGCCGTAGAGCAGGCCCAGGTCCACGATGTTGACGCCGAGCTCGGGGTCGATGACGTTCTTGAGCGCCTCCTCGACCTCCTCGGCGGAGGGCCGGCCCGCGGCCGCGGGATCGGCGGTGGTCTCAGCAGGGGTGTCGGCCATCGCTGGCCTCCTTTCGAAAGCTGGTGGGTCGGCTCCGCCTACTTGGCCGGGGCCAGGTAGCGGTCGTAGCCCTCGTTCTCGAGCCGGTCGGCGAGCTCGGGACCGCCCTCGTCCACCACGCGGCCGTCGTGGAAGACGTGCACGAACTGCGGCTTGATGTAGCGCAGGATGCGGGTGTAGTGGGTGATGAGCATGATGCCCATGTCGTTGGTCTCCAGGGCGCGGTTGACGCCCTCCGAGACGACCTTGAGCGCGTCCACGTCGAGGCCGGAATCGGTCTCGTCCAGGAGGGCGATCTTCGGCTTGAGCAGCTCGAGCTGGAGGATCTCGTGGCGCTTCTTCTCGCCGCCGGAGAAGCCCTCGTTGACGTTGCGCTGGATCATGTCGGGGCTGATCTTCAGCTGCTCCATGGCCGCCTTGACGTCCTTGGTCCACGTGCGCAGGGAGGGGGCCTCCCCGTCGATCGCGGTCTTGGCCGTGCGCAGGAAGTTGGAGGTCGTCACGCCGGGGATCTCCACCGGGTACTGCATGGCCAGGAAGAGCCCGGCACGGGCGCGCTCGTCCACGGACATCTCCAGGACGTTCTCGCCGTCCAGGAGCACCTCGCCGGAGTCGACGACGTACTTGGGGTGGCCGGCGATGGTGGAGGCCAGCGTGGACTTGCCGGAGCCGTTGGGGCCCATGATGGCGTGGACCTCACCGGAGCGGATCGTGAGGTTCACGCCCTTGAGGATCGGCTTGGTGGTCTCGTCGTCGAGCACGACGGACGCGTGCAGGTCCTTGATCTCGAGAGTTGCCATGGATGGTTCTCCTGTGGTCGAAAAAGTCTGTGGTCGTAAAGGGTGCGATGCGGGAGGGGGTCAGTAGTTCGCGGAGGCGAGCTCGTCCTGGACGGCCCCGCGCAGCCGCTCCTCGATGTCCGGGACACCGATCTGCTGGATGATCTCGAAGAGGAACCCGCGGACCACGAGCCGCCGCGCCTCGTCCTCGGGGATGCCCCGGGACATGAGGTAGTACAGGTGCTCGTCGTCCAGCTGCCCCGTGGTGGAGGCGTGGCCGGCACCGGCGATCAGGCCGGTCTCGATCTCCAGGTTCGGCACGGAGTCCATCCGCGGGCCGTCGTTGAGGATGAGGTTGCGGTTGAGCTCGTAGGTGTCGGTGCCCTCCGCGGTGGCGCGGATGAGGACGTCGCCGACCCACACCCCGTGCGCGTTCTCGCCCTGCAGCGCGGACTTGTAGGTCACCCGCGAGGTGCAGTTCGGCTGGGAGTGGTCCACGAACAGCCGGGACTCCAGGTGCTGGCCGGCGTCCACGAAGGTCAGCCCGTACATCTCCACGGAGCCGCCCGGGGCGTCGAACCGGGTGGAGGGGGTGACGCGCACCAGGTCGCCGCCCAGGGAGACGAGAACGTGCTTGAACGTGGCCGACTTCCCGAGGCGCGCCTGCTGGGAGGAGGCGTGCACGGCGTCGTCGTCCCACTCCTGGAGGGTCACCACGGTCAGGTTCGCGGAGTCGGCGACCCGGAACTCGACGTTCTGCGAGAGCACGGCGGAGCCGTGGTGGCGCAGGACCACGAGGGCCTTGGAGAACGGCTGGGCGTCGATCACGAGGTGCTGGGCGGCCGGGGCGGCGTCGGTGCCGTGGATGTCGACGACGACCGGCTCGGTCACCTCGGCCTCCTGCGGCACGGTCAGCACGGTGGCCTCGGCCACGCTGCTCCACGCGTTGGCGGAGAGCCGGTCCTCGGGGACGCCGGCGCTGCCGATGCGGGCGTCGTCGCGCCCCACGGTCTCGACGCGCACGGTGTCCGAGTCGACGGTCACCGCGGGCGCCGGGCCGGTGAGGGCGTCGGCGTGCAGTCCCTTGAGGCGCTTCAGCGGGGTGAACCGGAAGTCCTCCTCCTTGCCCGTGAGCTTCGGGAAGTCGGCGACGTCGTAGGACGTGCGCCGACCGGCACGGGAGGAGTCGGGCACGCCGGAGATGTCGCCGTGGGCGGTGTGCCGCACGAGCGTCTCGGTCTTCGAGTGCTCCGCGGAGAGCGTCTCGCCCTCCACGTCCATGCCCGGGATGGCGACGCGCGCGTCCCCGGTGGGGACCCCGTCGACCTTCTCGCCCAGGTTGTCGTAGGCGTCCTTGGCCGCGCCGACGGCCTTGTCGGCCACCGCGGTGGCCGCGGAGGCGGCGGCCTCCGTGGCGTTGCGAATCGTTTCGTTCAGCTTGGTCATGTCAGCCAACGGATCCTTCCATCTGCAGTTCGATGAGGCGGTTGAGTTCGAGCGCGTACTCCATGGGGAGTTCGCGGGCGATCGGCTCCACGAAGCCGCGCACGATCATCGCCATGGCCTCGTCCTCGGCCATCCCGCGCTGCATGAGGTAGAACAGCTGCTCCTCGGACACGCGCGAGACGGTGGCCTCGTGGCCCATGGTGACGTCGTCCTCGCGGATGTCGACGTACGGGTAGGTGTCGGAGCGGGAGATCGTGTCCACCAGCAGGGCGTCGCAGACCACGTTGGACTTCGAGCCCTTCGCGCCCTCGCGGACCTGCACGAGACCGCGGTAGGCGGCGCGGCCGCCGTTGCGGGCCACGGACTTCGAGACGATCGACGACGACGTGTTCGGGGCGATGTGCACCATCTTGGAGCCGGTGTCCTGGTGCTGTCCCTCGCCGGCGAACGCGATCGAGAGGGTCTCGCCGCGGGCGTGCTCCCCGGTCATGTAGACGGCCGGGTACTTCTGGGTGACCTTCGAGCCGATGTTGCCGTCGATCCACTCCATGGTGGCGCCCTCGTGGGCGATCGCGCGCTTGGTCACGAGGTTGTACACGTTGTTCGACCAGTTCTGGATGGTCGTGTAGCGCACGCGGGCGTTCTTCTTGACGATGATCTCCACCACGGCGGAGTGCAGCGAGTCGGTCTTGTAGATCGGCGCGGTGCAGCCCTCGATGTAGTGGACGTAGGAGTCCTCGTCCGCGATGATCAGCGTCCGCTCGAACTGGCCCATGTTCTCCGTGTTGATCCGGAAGTAGGCCTGCAGCGGGATCTCGACGTGCACGCCCTTGGGGACGTAGACGAAGGAGCCGCCGGACCACACGGCCGTGTTCAGGGACGCGAACTTGTTGTCGCCCACGGGGATGACCGTGCCGAAGTACTCGGCGAAGATCTCCGGGTGCTCCTTGAGCGCGGTGTCGGTGTCGAGGAAGATGACGCCCTGCTCCTCCAGGTCCTCGCGGATCTGGTGGTAGACGACCTCGGACTCGTACTGGGCGGCGACGCCGGAGACGAGCCGGCCGCGCTCGGCCTCGGGGATGCCGAGCTTCTCGTAGGTGTTGCGGATGTCCTCGGGCAGGTCCTCCCAGGTGGCGGCCTGCTTCTCCGTGGAGCGCACGAAGTACTTGATGTTGTCGAAGTCGATGCCGGACAGGTCCGCGCCCCAGGTGGGCATGGGCTTGCGGTAGAAGAACTTCAGGCCCTTCAGCCGCAGGTCGGTCATCCACTGCGGTTCGCTCTTCTTCGCGGAGATGTCCCGGACGACGTCCTCGTCGACCCCGCGGCGCGCGGAGGCGCCGGCGACGTCGGAGTCGGCCCAGCCGTACTCGTAGGTGCCGATGCCCTCGAGCTCCGGGTTCTTCTCCAGGATGTCGGCGATGACAGTGTCGTTGCCGCTGGCGATCTGTTCAGTCATGACGGCCTTCCTCTGTTGTCTGGTCTGTGGTCTGGCCTGTGGTCGGGTCCGCGGGCGCCGCGGCGGGGCGGGCGAGGGGCACGTGCGTGGTGCACACGTGCGCGCCGGCGGCCTGGGTGGAGAGCCGGCGCACGTCCGTGCCGAGCAGCCGGGCGATGAGCTCGGTCTCCAGCTCGCAGAACTGCGGGTAGCGGGCGGCCAGCTCCCGGACGGGGCAGTGCCCCTGGCACAGCTGCGCCGAGACGATGGTGCGGGACTCCCCGCGGCCGACGGCCACCTCGTTCGTGGAGGCCGCGAAGCCGTCCCGGCTGAGCAGCCGCACCAGGACGGGCAGGCGCTCGGCGACCTCGTCGCCGGTGGCCTCGACCTCGGGGCGGTAGGACGCCTCCAGCCGGTTCACCCGGTCCTGGATGAAGGAGCGCACGGCGTCGGGGCCCGCGATGCGGCGGATGGCCTCGAGCGCGTCGGTCGCGATCTCGAGGTAGTCGTCGCCGAGCTTGGCGTGGCCCTCGGGTGCGACGACGTAGCGGCGCGCCGGGCGCCCGGCGCCCCCGCTGGGGCGGCGGACCATGGTGACCTCGATGAAGTGCTGCTGCTCGAGGGCGTCCAGGTGGCGGCGCACGGCGGCCGGGGTCAGTTCGAGCATCTCGCCGAGGTCGGCGGCCGAGACCGGGCCGTGCTCGAGGACGGCACCGAGCACGCGCGAGCGGGTGTTCTCCTCCTGCTCCGCCCGCGGGCCGGAGCAGGTCCCGCTCCGGGCGTCCGTGGTCTGGGTCATGGGTGAACCGTTCGCTTCCTGATCGACGTGGAGGTCATCGAGGTCGAAAATGTCGAGCTGGGGATGTCGAGGTGGGAGTTCTCGTGGTGCAGCGTGCGACCCGGTCGGGGCGCTCTTAATACACAACCGGAGTATGTCGTAATTCATTCCGGCCTGACCAGTAAGTGGAGCCTTACCGGTCGGTCCGGCCAAATCACGACTTACTCATAATAACCTCCCGGGGCGGCGCGGCCAAGGGGGCCGGCCCGCGGGCGCGCCGCACTACACTGGTCCGGTGCCCGCCCAGAGTCCCCCCGCGTCCTCGCCCGCACTGTCGATCGAGCGCCTCGTCAAGGAGTTCCCCGTCCGCCGCCGCCGCTCCCGGCGCCCCGGCGGGCCGGGGGCCACCCGCGCCGACGCGGTGCACGCCGTCAACGACCTCTCCCTCACGGCGCGGCACGGCGAGATCACGGCGCTGCTCGGACCCAACGGGGCGGGCAAGACGACCACCCTGGAGTGCGCCCAGGGGCTGCAGCGGCCCTCGGCGGGCACGGTGCGGCTGCTGGGCCAGGACCCGTGGCGGGCCGGTCCCGACCTGCGCGCCCGGGTGGGCGTGATGCTCCAGGACGGCGGGCTCCCCCAGGCGGTGCGCCCGCTGGAGCTGCTGCGGCACGTGGCGTCCCTGTACCGCAGCCCCCGGGACATGGACGAGCTCGTGGAGCTGCTCGGCATCAACGGCTTCGACCGCACCGTGGTCCGCCGGCTCTCCGGCGGCCAGCGCCAGCGTGTGGCCCTGGCGGCCGCCCTGGCCGGGAACCCGGAGGTCCTCTTCCTCGACGAGCCCTCGGCGGGGATGGACCCGCAGTCCCGCAACATCGTCTTCGACCTCGTCCAGCAGCTGCGCCGCGAGGGTGTGTGCATCATCCTCACCACGCACCTCCTGGACGACGCCCAGCGCCTCGCCGACCAGGTCTACATCGTGGACCACGGCCGGGTCATGGCCCAGGGATCCGTGGCGGAGCTGGTCGCCCCCGGCGCCGACGCCCCCGCCGTGCTCGTGCTGACGCTGGCCCCCGAGCAGCTCGGCGCGGGACCGTTCCCGTGGGACGGCCCCGGCTTCGAGGACGTCCGCACCAGCCGCGCCGGCCGCACCGTGACGCTCACCGGCGCGCTCACTCCCCCGATGCTCGAGGCCGTGACCCGGTGGTTCACCGCCACCGGCACGATGCCCGAGTCCCTGTCCCTCCAGCCGCGCACCCTCGAGGACGTCTTCCTCGACATCTCCGGACGGGAGATCCGATGACCGCACCCGCCCCGCCGACCGCCGCGCACCCGGCCCCCGCCTCCCTGACGCGCCGGGTGGCCGCGCAGGCCCGCTACGAGACCCTGGCGATGCTGCGCAACGGGGAGCAGCTGCTGCTGCTGCTGATCCTGCCGCTCATGGCGCTCGTGGCCCTGACGCTCACCGACCTGCTCGACGCCGCCGTCCCGGCCGGCGCGGCCCGCGTGGACGTCGCCGTGCCCGGCGTGCTGGCGCTGTGCGTGCTCTCCAACGCGTTCTCGGGGCAGGGCATCCAGACCGGCTTCGACCGCCGCTACGGGGTCCTGCGCTTCCTCTCCACCACTCCCCTGGGCCGCGGCGGACTGATCGCCGGGAAGCTGCTGGCGATCGTCGCCGTGCTCGTGGTGCAGTACGTGCTGGTGGCCGCGCTCGGCGTGGCCCTCGGCTGGCGCCCGGACGCGGCCGCCGTGCTCCTCTCCGTGCCGGTTCTGCTGCTCGGCGCCGCGGCGTTCACTGGGCTCGGGCTGCTGCTCGCCGGGACGGTGCGCGCCGAGGCGACGCTTGCCGTGACCAATCTCGTGTGGGTGCTGCTCGCCGCCGTCGGCGGCACCCTCTTCCCCGCCGGCACGCTGCCGGCGGGGTTCTCCTGGGTGGTGGAGCTGCTGCCCTCGGGCGCGCTGGGCACCGCCCTGCGCGAGACGTTCCTCACCGGGGCGCCCACGCCGCTGCCGGTGCTGGTGCTCGCCGTCTGGGCCGCCGCCGCCTGGACCGGGGCGGTGCGCTGGTTCCGCTGGAGCTGAGCCGCCGGCCCCGGACCGCGCGCCCGGACCGCGGACCCGGCCGGCGGGACACGAGGGGTCGGGAGCCCGGATAAACTGGGCGCGGAGATCCCACCGCACCGACCCCGTCCGGAAGTGAATTCATGAACCGCGCCAGCGACCCCAGCGACGTCGACGTCCGTGCGAGCGGCAGCGTCCTGCTGCCGACCCGGATCACCCCGTGGGTGCGGTGGCTCGCCGTCGCGTCGCTGCTCGCGAACTCCGTGCTCATCCTCACCGGCGGGCTCGTGCGGCTGACCGGGTCCGGCCTGGGCTGTCCCACCTGGCCCCGGTGCACGGACGAGTCCTGGACGAACACCCCCGAGATGGGCGTGCACGGCCTCATCGAGTTCGGCAACCGGCTGCTGACGTTCCTGCTGGCCGCCGTGGCGGTGCTGACGTTCCTGGCGGTGCTCCGCCTGCGCCACGAGCACCGCGACCTCTTCCGGATCGCCCTGCTGCTGGGGCTCGGCATCCCGCTGCAGGCCGTGGTCGGCGGGATCACCGTGCTCACCGGGCTCAACCCCTGGATCGTGGGGATCCACTACCTGATCTCCGGGGCGATGATCGCCCTGGCCACCGTGCTGGTCAACCGCACCCGGCGGCGCTCGCTGCCCGCCGTGCGGGACGCCGAACGGCCCGGCCAGGCCTACGGGCAGCGCCGGGCGGTGCGGGTGCTCATGGTGGGCCTGGCGGTGCTCAGCGCGCTGATCCTCTACCTGGGCACCCTCGTCACGGGCACCGGCCCGCACGCCGGGGACGACTCCACCGCCCGGCACGCCTTCGACGCGTACCTCATCACCCGGGCCCACGCGGTGCCGGTGTACCTGATCGTGGTGGCCGTGGTCCTGGGCATGGTGCTCGCCCGCCGGCACCGGTGGCCCGTCCCCCTGGCCTCGAGCCTCAACGGCCTGCTGGCCGTCCTGGTCCTGCAGGC
Source organism: Kocuria rosea subsp. polaris (assembly GCF_001483755.1). Taxonomy (GTDB): domain Bacteria; phylum Actinomycetota; class Actinomycetes; order Actinomycetales; family Micrococcaceae; genus Kocuria; species Kocuria cellulosilytica. Next base: position 77,080 of record NZ_LQBK01000023.1, on the reverse strand, counting down.
GCTCATCGGCTACTACCAGTACTTCAACGGCGTGCCGATCGTGGCGGTGGCGCTGCACCTGGTGGGCTCCGCGGCGCTGATCTGGGCCACCGCGCGCACCGTGGAGAAGGGCTTCGCGGTCACCCGCACCCCCGACCCGGTGCTGCGGGGGGCGGACCCTGCCCGCTCCGCCGGGGCCCCGGCCCGCGGCTGAGGCCCGTCAGGCGCGCCCGTCAGACGCGCTCGTCGGGCGCCTCGTCGAGCAGCTCCTCGACCGCCTGGGCCAGGCGCTGCCGGCTGGCCGAGGGGATCGGCAGCAGGGGCCGCCGCGGCGGGGCCGTGGTGACACCGCACACCTCGGCGAGGGCGTAGAGAGAGCTCAGGGGCCGTTCCTGCCGGAGGATCTCCATCAGCGGGGTCAGCGCCGCCTGCCACGTGCGCACCTCGCCGTCGTCGCCCGCGACGACGGCGGCGCGGAAGGCGGCGTACTGGCGCGGCAGGACCGCGGCGATCCCGGAGTGCCAGGCCGCGGCGTCCGGCGCCGCCTCGTGCAGCAGCCGCTCCCCGCTCACCCCGTGGGCCGTCCCGGGCTCCGCGAGCTCGGCGAACCGGCTCCGGCGGGCGGCAAGGTCTTGCGGGGAGTCCGCGGTGTCCTTGAACGCGTTGACGTTCTCCAGCCAGGACAGCTCCGCGGCGAGCTCCACGGGGTACGTGAAGCCCGTCGTCGTCGGGTTGTTGTAGATGCACAGCGGCAGGGACACGGACGCCGCCACCGTCTCCACCTGGTCCGCGATCTCCTGGGAGACGAGCGGGATGTAGGACAGCGGGTTGAGCACGAGCCCGTCCGCCCCGCCGTTCTCGGCGGCGTAGGCCATCTCCAGGACCTCCCGGGTGGTCATCGCGGAGATCCCCGCCCCCACCGGCACCCCGGAGCCGCGGGCGGCCTCCACGGCGACGCCCACGACCTCGGCCCGCTCCTCCCCGGAGAGGTAGGCGAAGCTGCCCGAGCTGCCCAGGACCACCACGGCGTTCACGCCCGTGCGGACCAGCCGGCCGACATAGCGCTCGAAGGACTCCAGGTCCAGGCGGCCGCCCTGCTGGAACGGGGTGATGGGGTAGGCGACGAGCCCGGTGAAGGTCATGCTGAGCATGAAACCATCCTAGGTCCGGCGGGTCCCCGGGCCGGACGGGGCCGCCCAGGGTCCGGCCGGACCCCGCGGGCTCAGAGGACGGGACCGCCCACGAACGGGTCCACGGCGAGGGCCAGGAACACGAAGGTGATGTAGGCGATGGAGCCGTGGAAGACGTACATGGCCTGCTTGTCCGTGGGCCGGCCGGCCACCGCCAGCGCGTGCAGCTTGTGGCTGTGGCCCACGAACCACGCGCCCGAGGCCAGCGCGGTCACCGCGTAGACCCAGCCGGCGCCGCCGACGGGGACGAGCAGCAGCGAGCACACCACCGTGGCCCACGCGTAGAGGACCACCTGGCTGCCCACGGTGCGGGCCCCGGCCACGGCGCCCAGCATCGGGACCCCGGCGCGGGAGTAGTCGTCCGCGTACTTCATGGACAGCGGCCAGTAGTGCGGCGGGGTCCACAGGAAGATGAAGAGGAACAGCACGAGCGCGGGCCAGTCGAGGCCGCCCGTGACCGCGGCCCACCCGATGAGCACCGGCATGCACCCCGCGACCCCGCCCCAGACGATGTTCTGGGCGGTGCGGCGCTTGAGCACGATCGAGTAGAAGACCGCGTAGAGGAAGATGGCCACCGCGCCCAGGACGCCGGCGAGCACGTTGACGCCGAGGGTGAGCCAGGCGACGGACACGGCCGTGAGCGACCACGCGAAGACGAGGGCCTCGCGGTCGGTGACCTCCCCGGTGACGAGCGGGCGCTTGGCCGTGCGCTTCATCACCCGGTCCTCCTCCCGGTCGATGTAGCAGTTGAAGGCGCCGGCCGCGCCCGCCGCGAGCGTGCCGCCCACGAGGGTGTTGAGGATGAGCCACAGGTTCGGCATGCCCTGCTGGGCGAAGATCATGGTCGGCACGGTGGCCACGAGCAGCAGCTCGATGATGCGCGGCTTCATCAGGGCCACGTACGCCCGCAGCTTGCGGGAGGCCGTCATCCGTCCCTCGGGGCGGGGGTCCACCGCCACACCCGTGTGTCCGGTGCCGAGGACGGTTCGTCCTGCGGGTCCCGACGTCTCGAGTGAGTTCACAGAATCATTGCTCCCGGTTGCGGTGGTTCTCCCCCGGCTCCGTGCGCGAGGACGGCCCGGAGTCGGTGCGTCGCCGGCACGAGGGTGCGGTCGGCGCGGCAGCTCGCGGGCGCGGAAGAAGGTCCTATACAGCATAGCGCGTGGCGGCGCCCGTTCCCGCTCCGGACATGACGGGAAGGGCGCCCCGGGGCCCCCGGGGCCGGTGCCGTCGGTCACACGGCCGAAATGCGCGTGACCTAAGCTGGACCCAAACCGCCGGCCGGCAACCGGCACCCGCTGCGCACGGCAGCGGTTCCCAGCAGAAAGGGCCTCGAACCTTGACGACCGAACTCGATCAGAAGCTGACCTGGACCGAGCTGGACCAGCGTGCCGTGGACACGGTGCGGGTGCTGGCCGCGGACGCGGTGGAGAAGGTGGGCAACGGCCACCCGGGCACGGCGATGTCCCTGGCCCCGGCCGCGTACCTGCTGTTCCAGAAGGTGATGCGCCACGACCCGCGTGATGACCGGTGGACGGGCCGGGACCGGTTCATCCTCTCGCCGGGGCACACCTCCCTGACCCTGTACCTGCAGCTGTTCCTCTCCGGCTACGGGATGGAGCTCGAGGACATCAAGTCCCTGCGCACCTGGGGGTCCAAGACCCCGGGCCACCCGGAGTACCGGCACACCACCGGGGTGGAGATCACCACCGGCCCGCTGGGCCAGGGCCTGGCCTCGGCCGTGGGCTTCGCCTACGCCCAGCGCTACACCCGCGGGATGTTCGACCCCGACACCGCCGCCGGGGAGTCGGTCTTCGACCACATGGTCTACGTGATCGCCTCCGACGGCGACCTCCAGGAGGGGATCACCTCCGAGGCGTCCTCGCTGGCCGGGGTGCAGGAGCTGGGCAACCTCGTGGTGATCTACGACCAGAACCACATCTCCATCGAGGACGACACCGACGTGGCCTTCACCGAGGACGTCGCCGCCCGCTACGAGGCCTACGGCTGGCACGTGGCCCGGGTGGACTGGACGAAGACCGGGGACTACGTCGAGGACGTCGAGGAGCTCTACGCCGCGATCCGCGCGGCGAAGGCCGAGACCACCAAGCCCTCGCTGATCGCCCTGCGCACCATCATCGGGTACCCCGCACCGAAGAAGCAGAACACCGGGGGGATCCACGGCTCCAAGCTCGGGGCCGAGGAGGTCGCCGAGACCAAGAAGATCCTCGGCTTCGACCCCGAGGCCTCCTTCGAGGTCGCCGACGAGGTCCTCGCCCACACCCGCTCCATCCAGGACACGATGGGCGAGGTCCGGGCGCAGTGGGAGCAGGACTTCCAGGCCTGGCGGGAGGCCAACCCCGACCGTGCGGCCCTCTACGACCGGATCCGCGCCGAGGAGCTGCCCGAGAACTATGCGGAGGCCTTCCCGACCTTCGAGGCCGGCAAGGACGTGGCCACCCGCTCGGCCTCGGGCAAGGTGATCAACGCCATCGCCGAGACCTTCCCCGAGCTGTGGGGCGGGTCCGCGGATCTGGCCGGGTCCAACAACACCACCATCGAGTCCGCGGCCTCCTTCATCCCCGCCGCCCGCTCCACCGAGAAGTGGACCGGCAACCCCTACGGGCGGGTGCTGCACTTCGGGATCCGTGAGCACGCCGCGGCGGCGATCGTCAACGGCATCACCATGTCCTCGCAGACCCGGGCGTTCTCCGGGACGTTCCTGATCTTCTCCGACTACCAGCGCCCGGCCGTGCGCCTGGGCGCGCTGATGAAGGTCCCCTCGATCTACGTGTGGACCCACGACTCCATCGGCCTGGGCGAGGACGGGCCCACCCACCAGCCGGTGGAGCAGCTGTCCTCCCTGCGCGCCATCCCCGGCCTGGACGTGGTGCGCCCGGCCGACGCCAACGAGGTCGCGGTTGCCTGGCGGACGATGCTGGAGAACCGGCACGGCCCGGCCGGGATCGCCCTGACCCGCCAGAACGTGCCCACCTTCGCCCGCACCGACCTGCACCCCGAGGCGGAGGGCGAGAAGTTCGCCTCCGCCGAGGGTGTGGCCCGCGGCGGCTACGTCCTGGCCGACACCGAGGGCACCCCCGACGTGGTGCTGATCGGCACCGGCTCCGAGGTCGCCCTGGCCGTGGAAGCCCGGAACCAGCTCGCCGCCCAGGGCGTGGCCGCCCGGGTCGTGTCCATGCCCTGCCGGGAGTGGTTCGACGCCCAGGACGCCGACTACCGCGAGTCCGTGCTCCCGGCCGAGGTCCGGGCCCGGGTGTCGGTGGAGGCCGGGATCGCCATGTCCTGGCGCGACCTGATCGGCGACGCCGGCCGAGCCGTGTCCCTGGAGCACTTCGGGGAGTCCGCCGACTACGAGACCCTCTACCGCGAGTTCGGCATCACCGCCGAGGCCGTCACCGCCGCCGCCCAGGAGTCCCTCGCCGCGGCGCGGACCTCCACCCCGGCGAGCCGCTGAGCAGCGGCGCGCACCGACCGACCATTTTCCCCGAGCACCTTTCTCCGAGCACCTTTCTCCGAGCACGAGGACTGACACGCACATGACCACTCCCACCCAGAAGCTCTCCGACGCCGGCGTCTCGATCTGGCTCGACGACCTCTCCCGCGAACGCCTGGCCTCCGGCGGGCTGCAGCAGCTGATCGACGAGAAGAACGTGGTCGGCGTGACCACGAACCCCACGATCTTCGCCGCCGCCCTGGCCAAGCACGACGCCTACGAGGACCAGGTCCGGGAGCTCGCCGCCGCCGGAACCGACGTGGACGAGGCCGTGCTGGCCATCACCACCGATGACGTCCGCGCGGCCTGCGACCTCTTCGCCCCGATCGCCGAGACCACCCAGGGCGTGGACGGGCGGGTGTCCATCGAGGTGGACCCGCGCCTGGCCCAGGACGCCGACGCCACCTCCGCCATGGCCCAGCGCCTGTCCCGGACCATCGACCGGGACAACGCGCTGATCAAGATTCCGGCCACCGAAGCGGGCCTGCCCTCGATCACCGCGACCATCGCCGAGGGGATCTCCGTCAACGTGACGCTGATCTTCTCCCTCGAGCGCTACCGCGCGGTCATCAACGCCTACCAGCTGGGCCTGGAGCAGGCGCTGGAGAACGGCAAGGACCTGGCCGGGATCCACTCCGTGGCCTCCTTCTTCGTCTCCCGGGTGGACTCCGAGGTCGACAAGCGCCTCGACGCGATCGGCACCGACGAGGCCAAGGCGCTCAAGAGCCAGGCCGGGCTGGCCAACGCCCGCCTCGCCTACCAGATCCACGAGCAGTCCCTGGACACCGAGCGCTGGGAGCGGCTGGCCGCGGCCGGGGCGAACCCGCAGCGCCCGCTGTGGGCCTCCACCGGGGTGAAGGACCCGTCGCTGCCCGACACCCTGTACGTGACCGGGCTGGTGGCACCCAACACGGTCAACACCATGCCGGAGAAGACCCTCGAGGCCACCTTCGACCACGCCGAGGTCACCGGGGACACCGTCACCGGCGCCTACGCGGAGTCCAACGAGCTCCTGGACAAGATCGCCGGCGTGGGGATCTCCTACGACGAGGTCGTCGAGAAGCTCGAGGCGGAGGGGCTCACCAAGTTCGAGGACTCCTGGGCGGAGCTGCTCGACACCGTGCGCGCCGCCCTCGACGGCGCCCGCTGAGCCCGTCCGTCCCGACCCGAGTTCCGTCCGTGCTGCCCGACCCGAAGGAGAACCCATGAGCTCCCTGTCCGTCCAGACCTCCGGCGCGGCCCGCGAGGCCGTCGACCGGCACGTGCCCGCGCTGGTGGGCGACAGGTTCGCCTCCAAGCTCTTCGCCCAGGATCCCACCCTGTGGGGTCCCGCGGCCGAGGACGAATCCGCCAAGCGGCTGGGCTGGGTGGAGGCGGCGGAGGTCTCCCGCCCGCTGGTCGCCGAGATCGTCGCCCTGCGCGAGGAGTTCGCGGCCGAGGGGGTGGACCGGTTCGTGCTCGCGGGCATGGGAGGCTCCTCCCTCGCCCCCGAGGTGATCACCCGCACCGCGGGCGTGGAGCTGTTCGTGCTCGACTCCACGGACCCGGAGATGGTGGCCGCGGCCCTCGCCGACCGCCTCGAGCGGACCGCGATCGTGGTCTCCTCCAAGTCCGGCTCCACCGTGGAGACCGACTCGGCGCGCCGGGTCTTCGCCCGGGCGTTCGAGGACGCGGGCATCGACGCCGCCTCGCGCATCGTGGTGGTGACCGACCCCGGCTCGCCCATGGAGGCGTCCGCCCGGGAGGCCGGCTACCGCCGGGTCTTCACCGCCGACCCGACCGTGGGCGGGCGCTTCTCCGCGCTCACCGCCTTCGGCCTGGTCCCCTCCGGCCTGGCCGGGGTGGACGTCGGGGCCCTGCTCGACGACGCCGACGAGGCCGGCGAGGTGCTGCGCGAGGACGCCGAGGACAACCCCGGCGTGCACCTGGGCGCGGCGCTCGGCGGGACGCAGCCCCTGCGGAACAAGCTCGTGTTCCGGGACCTGGGCTCCGGGATCGCCGGGTTCGCCGACTGGGCGGAGCAGCTGATCGCGGAGTCCACCGGCAAGGAGGGCAAGGGCGTGCTGCCCGTCGTCGTCGGCGCCGGGGACGCCCCCGAAGCCTCCGCGGGCGCGGCCGACGTCCTGGTCGTGGAGCTCGTGGGCGTCGACGAGGAGGACGCCCCGGAGGGCGACGTGGTGCGGGTCTCGGGCTCGCTCGGCGCCCAGCTCATGCTGTGGGAGGTCGCCACGGCGGCGGCCGGGCGGCTGCTCGGCATCAACCCCTACGACCAGCCCGACGTGGAGTCCGCCAAGAACGCCACCCGGGCCCTGCTCGAGGACAAGCCGCAGCCCACCGCCGCGGACGTCGTGGACGGGCCCGTGGAGATCCGCGGGGCGCAGGACCTGCTCGACGGCACGCGCACGGTGGAGGACGCCCTGGCCAAGCTGCTCGCGCAGCTGCCGGAGACGGGCTACCTGTCCGTCCAGGCGTACTTCGACCGGCTTGCGTGGGCGGACCTGGAGGGCATCCGCCCGGTCCTGGCCCGCGCCACCGGCCGCCCCGTGACGTTCGGCTGGGGCCCGCGGTTCCTGCACTCCACCGGCCAGTACCACAAGGGCGGGCCGGCGGAGGGCGTGTACCTGCAGATCACCGCCGCCTCGGAGACGGACCTCGACATCCCGGACAGCCCGTTCAGCTTCGGCGAGCTCATCTCGGCCCAGGCCGACGGGGACGCGCAGGTCCTCGCCGACCACGGGCGGCCCGTGCTGCGGCTGCGGCTCTCCGACCGCGCCGCCGGCGTGGCCCGGCTGCGGGAGGCCGTCGAGGCCCTCGGCCGCTGAACCGGTCGGGGCGACCCGACCGCTGTCCTAGACTGGGAGCACGCCACGGTCGGCGCGGGATCCCCCGCGCCGACCGTTGTGCGTGCAGGCCCCCGTGGGTGCCGCGGCCCCGCACGAACGTGAAGGAGTTCCGTTGCCAGACAACAACGCCCGCAATCCCCTGCGGGACCCGAGGGACAGGCGGCTCGTCCGGGTCGCCGCCCCGTCGGCGCTCGTGCTCTTCGGCGTGACGGGAGACCTCGCGAAGAAGAAGCTGCTGCCGGCGATGTACGACCTCGTCAACCGCGGGCTGCTGCCGCCGTCCTTCGCGCTCGTCGGCTTCGGCCGCCGCGACTGGTCGCACGAGCAGTTCCGGGAGGTGGTGCGCGAGTCCGTCGAGGCCCACGCCCGCACCCCGTTCCAGGAGGACGTGTGGCGCCAGTTCGCCTCCGGCGTCCGGTTCGTGCGCGGGGAGTTCGACGACGACAAGGCCTACGAGGCGCTCAAGTCGACGCTCAAGGAGCTCGACGTGCACTCGGGGACGCGCGGCAACCACGCGTTCTACCTCTCGATCCCGCCCAAGGCCTTCGAGACCGTCTGCCAGCAGCTCGCCGACCACGGCCTGGCCCAGCACGAGAACGCCTCGGGCTGGCGCCGCGTGGTCATCGAGAAGCCCTTCGGCCACGACCTCGAGTCCGCGGCGGAGCTCAACGCCATCGTCGAGCGGGTGTTCCCGGCGGACTCCGTCTTCCGGATCGACCACTACCTGGGCAAGGAGACGGTGCAGAACATCCTGGCGCTGCGCTTCGCGAACCAGATGTTCGAGCCGCTGTGGAACGCCCAGTTCGTGGACCACGTGCAGATCACCATGGCCGAGGACATCGGCATCGGTTCCCGCGCCGGCTACTACGACGGCGTGGGGGCGGCCCGCGACGTGATCCAGAACCACCTGCTGCAGCTGCTGGCCCTCACCGCCATGGAGGAGCCGCTGTCCTTCGAGGCCCACCACATGCGCGCGGAGAAGGCCAAGGTGCTGGCCTCCGTGGTCGTCCCCGAGGACCTGGCGGCGCACTCCTCGCTCGGCCAGTACGGGTCCGGGCTGCAGGGCGGCGAGCGGGTGCGCGCCTTCCTCGAGGAGCAGGACATCCCCGCCGACTCCCGGACGGAGACCTACGCGGCGCTGCGCCTGGACATCAACAACCGCCGGTGGGCCGGCGTGCCGTTCTATCTGCGGGCCGGCAAGCGCCTGGGCCGGCGGGTCACCGAGATCGCCGTGCAGTTCAAGAACTCCCCCAACCTGCTGTTCGGGGACAACGGCCACGAGGACCTCGGGCAGAACGTCATCGTGATCCGGATCCAGCCCGACGAGGGCGTGACCATCCGGCTGGGCTCCAAGGTGCCCGGGACGCAGTCGGAGATCCGGGACGTGACCATGGACTTCGGCTACGGCCACTCGTTCACCGAGTCCAGCCCGGAGGCCTACGAGCGACTGATCCTCGACGTGCTGCTCGGGGAGCCACCGCTGTTCCCGGACCACGAGGAGGTCGAGCTGTCCTGGCGGATCCTCGACCCCTTCGAGGAGTGCTGGGAGCAGCAGCAGATCATGCCGGAGCCGTACGCGCCGGGGTCCTGGGGACCCGCCGGCGCCGACGAGCTGCTGGCCCGCGACGGACGCGTCTGGAGGCGACCGTGATCGTTTCGATGGAGAACACCACCACCTCGGCCATCGACAAGAAGCTCAACCAGCTGCGGGACCAGCACGGCGTCGTGACGCTCGGCCGGGTCCTCACGCTGGTGATCCTCGCCCAGGCCGGGCACTCCGAGGCGGCGCTGGAGGCCGCGAACTTCGCGAGCCACGAGCACCCGTGCCGGATCCTCGTGCACGTCTCGCACTCCCAGGCCGAGAGCACCCGGCTCGACGCCCAGCTGCGCATGGGCGGTGACGCGGGCGCCTCGGAGGTCATCGTGCTGCACGGCTACGGCGAGCTCGCCGAGCCCACGGAGACCCTGTTCTCGGCGCTGCTGCTGCCGGACGCGCCGATCGTCGCCTGGTGGCCGCACGAGGTGCCGCCGCCCTCGCCGCACACCTCGTCGATCGCCCGGATCGCCCACCGGCGGATCACGGACGCCGCGCGCAGCGACGACGCCTTCGAGACGCTCGCGGAGCTCAGCGACCGCTACGTCCCCGGCGACACGGACCTCGCGTGGACGAGGGTGACCAACTGGCGGATCCAGCTGGCCGCGGTCCTGGACCAGGCGGAGCCCGCGCCCGTGCGCGAGGTCGTCGTCGAGGGCTCGGGCCGCTCCCCAAGCGTGGTGCTGCTCGGCACCTGGCTGGGCACCCGGCTCGACGCCGAGGTGACGTTCGTCAACAACGCCGGTCCGCGCCGCCTGGACCGGGTCACCCTGGTCCGGGACGACGGCGAGATCGTGCTCGAGCGCCCCGGCCGGACCGTGGCGATGCTGCGGCAGCCGGGACAGCCGGACCAGCAGATCGCGATGCCCGTGCGGGACCTCAACGCCTGCATCGCCGAGGAGCTCCGCCGGCTGGACCCGGACGAGGTCTACGGCGAGGTCATCACCACCGGGCTGCGGGACGTGCGCGTCGCACAGGTGGTCGACACCACCGGCGAGCACACTCCCGGCGCCGCCCGCTTCCTGGCCGCCCACGGCGGAGGCCGTCCGGCCCTCGACCGGCCGCAGCCGCCGGCGCTCGAGAACGCCGCCGACCCGGTCGCCGAGCTGACCGGGGCCGCCGAGGCCCCGCCCGCCGACCCGTCCGTCCCGACCCCCGGGGAGGAGCGCGCATGAGCGCCGAGCTGGAGACCGTCGCCCACCCGGACAAGGAGTCGCTCGCCGCGGACACCGCGGAACGGGTTCTCGACGTGCTGGTCGAGGCGCAGGAGGAGCGGGGCGAGGCGGGCCTCGTGCTCACCGGCGGGAGCATGGGCGCCGCGGTGCTCGCGGCCCTCGCCGCCTCCCCGCGCCGGAGCGAGGTCGACTGGTCGCGCGTCGACGTGTGGTGGTCCGACGAGCGCTTCGTGGCCGAGGACAGCCCGGAGCGCAATTTCGTGCAGGCCGCCGAGGCCGTGGGCGGGGCGCTGAGCCTGAACCCGGACCGGGTCCACCCCGTGGGCAGCACGGACGACTTCGGCACCGCCGAGGACGCCGCGTTCGACTACCGGCGGGAACTCGCGGCCGCGGCCGACGCGCAGCACCGGACGGAGGCCTTCCCGCGCTTCGACCTCTCCCTGCTGGGCCTGGGCCCCGACGGCCACGTGGCCTCCCTGTTCCCCGGCCTCCCCCACGTGCACGAGCCGGACGCCACCGTCCTGGGGGTGCACGACTCCCCCAAGCCCCCGCCGGAGCGGGTGACCATGACGCTGCCGATGATCAACGGCGCGCAGCGGGTCTGGTTCCTCGTGGCCGGCGCGGACAAGGCCGAGGCGGTCGCGGCCGTCCGCGGCGGCGCCCCGCTCGAGCGCACGCCCGGCGCCGGGGTGCGCGGGACCGAGGAGACGCTGCTGCTGGTCACTCGGGACGCCCTCGGCGGCTGACCGGGCCGGATCCGGCCGGGGGCCGCCGAGGAGCCGCCCTCCGACGCGGACGACCCCGGGTTCCCCGGGAGGCCGTGGCCTCCGGGAGGAACCCGGGGTCGTCCGGTGACGCGGTGGGTCAGACAGCCGTCTCGGCGAAGCGCATGGTCAGCGCGTAGGCCGCGATGCACAGGGCCCACACCACGGCCGTGGCGGTGGTGAGGCGGACCAGGTTCTTCTGGGCCACGCCGGAGGTGTTGAGGGACTGGGTCATGCCGCCGCCGAACATGTCGGAGAGTCCTCCGCCCTTGCCCTTGTTGAGGAGCACGAGCAGGACGGCCAGCAGGCTCGTGAGCACGATGACGGCCAGGAGCACGTTCTGCAGAATTTCCACTGGGGCCTTCCCTCGAGGTGTCCGTCGAGCAGCCGCGCCCGGGCGGCGCGGACGGTCAGGGGGTCGTGATCAGTCGGTCACGAGGTGCTGCTCGAACCTGGCAATGCTAGCAAACTCCTCGGCGTCGAGGCTGGCGCCGCCGACGAGCACGCCGTCCACGTCCTTGCCCTTGAGGATCGACCCGGCGTTGGCCGCCTTGGCGGAGCCGCCGTAGAGGATGCGGGTCTTCGCCGCGGTGTCGGCGTCGTAGAGCCCGGCGAGCTCGGCGCGGATGGCGGCCGCCATCTCCTGGGCGTCCTCGGGGCCGGCGACCTCGCCGGTGCCGATCGCCCAGACGGGCTCGTAGGCCACCACGAGCTCGGCCACCCGGTCCGCCTCGAGGCCGGCGATGGAGCCGCGCAGCTGCTCGAGGGTGAACGCGACGTGCTCGCCGGCCTGCCGGACCTCGAGGCCCTCGCCGACGCACAGCACCGGGACCAGCCCGTGGCGGTGGGCGGCGGCGATCTTCGCGTTGCACAGCTCGTCGGACTCGCCGTGGACGGTGCGGCGCTCGGAGTGCCCCACCAGCACGTAGGTGCAGCCGAGCTTGGCCAGGAACTGCCCGGAGATGTCGCCGGTGTAGGCGCCGGAGTCCTGGTCGGAGAGGTCCTGGGCGCCGTAGACCACGCGCAGGTCGTCACCGTCCACGAGGCTCTGCACGGAGCGCAGGTCGGTGAACGGCGGGAAGACGGCCACCTCGGCGCGGGAGTAGTCGTGCTTGGCGTCGTTCAGGGTCCACGCGAGCTTCTGCACCAGCGTGATCGCCTGGGCGTGGTCCATGTTCATCTTCCAGTTGCCGGCGATCAGCGGCGTGCGGTCGAACTCTCCGTTGGTCTGCGAGGTCATCAGGAACTCCTGTCCGCGGCGGGTGCGCCGCTCGTCGTGCGTATCGGCAGTGCTGAGCTGGGCGTCAGGGGCGCCCCGGGGCGTGACGCTCCGGGACGCCCCTGATCCAGTGGTGGAGGGTGCGGGTCAGGCGCCCAGGGCCACGACCCCGGGCAGCTCCTTGCCCTCGATGAACTCGAGGGAGGCGCCGCCGCCGGTGGAGATGTGCCCGAACTGGTCGTCGGAGAACCCGAGGTTGCGCACCGCCGAGGCGGAGTCGCCGCCGCCGATCACGCTCATCGCGTCCGAGGCGACGACGGCCTCGGCCACCGCCCGGGTGCCTCCGGCGAAGGCCTCCATCTCGAACACGCCGGCGGGGCCGTTCCAGAACACGGTCTTCGCGCCGCGGATCCGCTCGGCGAACAGCTTCGCGGACTCGGGGCCGATGTCCAGGCCGAGGCCAGAGGAGCCGATCTCGCCGTCCTCGATGGCGTCGACCGGGCGCACCTCGTGCGCGGCGTCCGCGGCGAACTCCGCCGCGTAGACGACGTCCACGGGCAGGACGATCTCGGTGCCGGCCGCGGCGGCCTTCTCGAGGTAGTCCTTGACCGTGCCGATCTGCTCCTTCTCCAGGAGGGACCCGCCCACGGAGTGCCCCTGGGCGGCGAGGAACGTGAAGACCATCCCGCCGCCGATGAGCAGCGAGTCGGCCTTGCCGATGAGGTTCTCGATGACCGCGAGCTTGTCGGAGACCTTGGAGCCCCCCATGACGACCACGAAGGGCCGCTCGGGGTCCTGGACGACCTTCGTGAGAACGTCCAGCTCCCGCTTGACCAGGTCGCCCAGGTAGGCCGGGAGCCGGTGCGCGATGTCGAACACGGAGGCGTGCTTCCGGTGCACCGCCCCGAAGGCGTCGTCGACGTAGGCCCCGTTCTCGCCCGTCAGGGCGGCGAGCTCGTCCGCGAAGGCGCCGCGCTCGGCGTCGTCCTTCGCGGTCTCGCGGGGGTCGAAGCGCACGTTCTCGAGCACGAGCACCTCGCCGTCGGAGAGGGCCTCGGCCTTGGCCTGCGCGTCCTCCCCGACGACGTCGGTGGCGACCACCACGGGGAAGTCGGCCAGCTCGGCCAGTCTCCGCGCGGCGGGGGCGATCGAGTACTTCGGGTCGACCTGCCCCTTGGGCCGGCCGAGGTGCGCCATCACGATGACGCGGGCCCCGGCCTCGGCCAGCTTCCCCAGGACCGGCAGGGACGCGCGGACGCGTCCGTCGTCGGTCACGGTGGAGCCGTCCAGGGGGACGTTCAGGTCGGAGCGGACCAGGACGCGGCGCCCGGCGACGCCGTCGGCGATCAGTTCGTCAAGTGCATGAGCCATGTCACTCACCCTACCCCGGCGGCGGTGCGGGGCCGGAGCCTCAGAGCTGCGCGCCGACGTGGGAGACGACGTTGACGAGACGGGAGGTGTAGCCCCACTCGTTGTCGTACCAGGCGATGACCTTGACCTGGTTGCCGATGACCTTCGTCAGCGGGGCGTCGAAGATCGTGGAGATGCTGTCGCCCTGGATGTCCGAGGAGACGATGGGGTCCTCGGTGTACTTGACGATGCCCTTCATGGGGCCCTCGGCGGCCTCCTTCATGGCGGCGTTGACCGACTCGACGGTGACCTCCTGCTGGGCGTCGAAGGTGAGGTCCACGACGGAGCCGGTGGGCACGGGCACGCGCACGGCGAAGCCGTCCAGCTTGCCCTTGAGCTCGGGCAGGACGAGGCCCACGGCGGCGGCGGCACCGGTGGTGGTCGGCACCATGTTGAGGGCGGCGGCGCGGGCGCGGCGCAGGTCCTTGTGCGGGCCGTCCTGCAGGTTCTGGTCCGCGGTGTAGGCGTGGATCGTGGTCATCAGGCCGCGCTCGATGCCGAACGCGTCGTTGAGGACCTTCGCCATGGGCGCGAGGCAGTTGGTCGTGCAGGAGGCCGCGGAGACGATGTTCATCGACGCGGCGTCGTAGCTGTCGAGGTTGACGCCGGGCACGAACGTGCCGTCGATCTCCTTGCCGGGGGCGGACAGGACGACCTTCTTGGCGCCGCCGTCCAGGTGGGCCTTGGCCTTGGAGCCGTTGGTGAAGCGGCCGGTCGACTCGACCACGACGTCCACGCCGAGCTCGCCCCAGGGCAGCTTCGCGGGGTCGGGCTCGGCGAGGAACTTGACCTCGTGGCCGTCCACGCGCATGGTGTCGCCCTCGAGGGTCACCTCGCCGGGGAACCGGCCCATGATGGAGTCGTACTTGAAAAGGTGGACCAGGGCCTCCGGGTCCGTGAGGTCGTTCACGGCCACGACCTCGATGTTCTCGCCCTGCTCGCGCGCCGCGCGGAGGAAGTTGCGTCCGATGCGTCCGAAACCGTTGATGCCCACTCGAATGGTCACTGGGTTCTCCTGTGTTGGTCGGGGTCTGGATCGTTGAACCACGTCCCATTCTACGTGGTTATCCCTGGGATGTCTTGGGGTCATGAAAGATCCACCCCCAATTCATCGCCAAACCCACACAAACCAACATCGGTGGACACGGAACCCCGGAAACCCACGGACCGGGTCGTGGCTTTTCGGGGGGCCCGGAGGCGCCGCGGCGGGTGCCTCCGGGCCCGGCTCAGGAGGGCAGGGTCTCCGCGGCGACCCCGGCGTCGGTGCCGGGGAGGTCCAGCTCCTCCGCCCGGCGGTCCGCCATGGCCAGCAGCCGGCGGATCCGGCCGGCCACGGCGTCCTTGGTGAGCGGGGGGTCCGCGAGCCGGCCGAGCTCGTCGAGGCTGGCCTGCTTGTTGGCCAGGCGCAACTCCCCCGCCTGCCGCAGGTGCTCCGGGACGTCGTCGCCGAGGATCTCCAGGGCGCGCTCGACCCGGGCGCCGGCGGCCACCGCGGCCTGCGCGGAGCGGCGGAGATTGGCGTCGTCGAAGTTGGCGAGGCGGTTGGCGGTGGCGCGCACCTCCTTGCGCATCCGCCGGTCCTCCCACTGCAGGAGCGTGCGGTGGGCGCCCATCCGGGTGAGCAGCGCGGCGATCGCGTCCCCGTCCCGCACCACCACGCGGTCCACGCCGCGCACCTCGCGGGCCTTCGCGAGCACGCCGAGCCGGCGGGCCGCGCCCACGAGCGCGAGCGCGGCCTCGGGGCCGGGGCAGGTGAACTCCATCGCGGCGGAGCGGCCGGGCTCGGTGAGGGAGCCGTGGGCGAGGAAGGCCCCGCGCAGCACGGCCTCGGCGTCGGCCACAGCCCCGTTGACCACGGCGGGCGGGAGCCCGCGCACGGGGCGCCCGCGCGAGTCGAGCAGGCCCGTGCGGCGGGCGAGGGCCTCGCCGTCCTCGACGACGCGCACCACGTAGGAGCTTCCGCGGCGCAGTCCCCCGCCGGAGACCACCACGATCTCGCTCTCGTGGCCGAAGACCTCGTGCACGGCGCGGCGCACCCGGTGCGCCGTGGCGCCGAGGTCCACCTCCGCCTCGACGACGATGCGTCCCGAGACGATGTGGAGCCCGCCCGCGAAGCGCAGCAGGGCGGAGAGCTCCGCGCGCCGTTCCGAGGACCTCTTGATCTCGAGACGGGACAGTTCTTCCTTGACCGATGACGTCAGGGCCACGCGGTTCCTTTCCTGGGGATGTCGGGGGGTCGATGTGGGTGCGGAGCTCAGCGGTGGCGCTCGAAGATCTCCTGGTAGGCGGCCGCGAGCCGGAGCGTGTTGTGCACGGCGGTGCCGGGGTGGGCCCGGACGTCGGCGTAGAAGACCTCGGCGCCCAGGCCGCGGGCCACCTCCTCGAGGTCTGCGCCGTCCTCGGTGGCCGTGGGGTCGGCGAGGACGACGTCCAGGGTGAGCTCGGGGCAGTAGGCGTGCAGGACCCGCAGGTGGTCGGCGGCCGTCTTGCCGCGGGTCTCGGTGTCCGGCGAGAGGTTCAGGGTGACGCAGCGCCGTGCCCGGGACCCGCAGATCGCCTCCCGCAGCTCGGGCAGCAGCAGGTGCGGCAGCACGGAGGTGTGCCAGGAGCCCGGTCCCATGATCACCCAGTCGGCGAGCCCGACCGCCTCGACCGCCTGCGGGCACGCCGGGGCGTCGGGGGGCACGAGCCGGACGTTGCACACGTCGGCCTGCTTGGCCAGGAGCGCCTGGCCGGTGATGGTGCGCCCCGCGCCGGGCGTGCCCGGGGCGCAGTCGCCGCCGGACGGGGGGACGTCACCGGCGATGACCAGCGGCTCCGTGGACATCGGCAGCACCCGGCCGCGGGCGCCCAGCAGTGCGCCCGCCCACTCCAGGCCCGCCACGGGGTCCCCGAGCAGCTCCCACAGCGTGACGATCAGCAGGTTGCCCAGCGCGTGGTTGTCGAGGGTCGTGGAGCGGCCGTCCGAGGCGCTGAAGCGGTGCTGCATGACGTCCCGCCACGTCCGGCCCCACTCGGAGTCGTCGCACAGCGCGGCCAGCGCCATCCGCAGGTCCCCCGGGGGCAGGACGCCGAGCTCGTCGCGCAGCCGGCCGGAGGAGCCGCCGTCGTCGGCCACCGTCACGACCGCCGTGAGCAGCGGGGTGATCCGGCGCAGGGCGGCGAGGTTCGCCGCGAGCCCGTGCCCGCCGCCGAGGGCGGCCACGGACGGGCTGTCCCCGCCGGGCCGCCGGTGGGAGGGGTCCGGGGAGTGGTGGGGGTCGACGTCGGCGCCGCTGCTGAGGGGCAGCCGGGGGAAGGCGCCGGTGGGAGGAAGGGTCATCGGGGGTCCAATGCGGATGAGGGCGAGCCGGTCACTCCCGGCCCATGTCCCGGTGCTGGATGCTGACGGTCACGAGCGGCAGCTTGGCGAGCCTGCGGGCCACCTCCTCGCTCATGGCCACGGAGCGGTGCTTCCCGCCCGTGCAGCCGATCGCGATGGTGGCGTAGTGCTTGTTCTCCGTACGGTATCCCGCGAAGACGGGTTCGAGCATGGCGACGAACCGGTCCACGAACTGCCGGGGGCCCTCGTCCTGGAAGACGTAGTCCCGGACCTCGTCGTCCTTGCCGGTGCGGGGGCGCAGCGACGGCACCCAGTGCGGGTTGGGGATGAACCGTACGTCGGCCACGTAGTTCGCGTCCGCGGGGACGCCGTACTTGAAGCCGAAGCTGAGCACGGTCAGGCGCAGGACCACGGGCCCGTTCGTGGAGAACAGGTCGGCCACGGCGCGGGAGAGCGCGTGCACGTTGAACCCGGAGGTGTCCAGGACCACGTCGGCGGACTCCCGCAGGTCGGTCAGCAGGGCGCGCTCGGCGCGGATGCCGTCGAGGATCCGTCCGCCGGCCTGCAGCGGGTGGGGCCGGCGCTGGTGCTCGTAGCGGGAGACCAGGACCTCGTCGGCGGCGTCCAGGAAGAGCACCGAGAAGTCGACGTCGGACGCCTCGAGGGCGGCCAGGGTCTCCTTCATGTCGTTGAACAGGGCCTTGCCGCGCACGTCGATGACGACCGCCAGCTTGGGCAGGGCCTGCGGGGTGCGGGAGACGAGGTCCGCGAGGGTGTGCAGCATCTGCGGGGGCAGGTTGTCGACCACGTACCAGCCGAGGTCCTCGAGGGCGTTCGCGGCCGTGCTGCGCCCGGCCCCGGACATGCCCGTGACGACGAGCAGCTCCGAGCTCGTCGGCTTCGCGTGGTCCGTCCCGGCGGCCGTCCCGACGTCCGCTCCGGCGGTGTGCTCGCTCATGTCCGCTCCGTCTCCCGTCGTCCTGCCCTGCGCCTGGCGTGCCGTGCCCGCTGCGGCGGCTCCGCGCCGGCCGGTGCACCGGTCGCGGCGGGGCCCGCGCGGCGGTCCCGCCCCAGCCTAACGAAGTCCGCGGGGTGCCGCCGCGCGGCGGGGCGCGGCCCCGCGCTCAGGAGAGCACCTCGCCGGTGGTCATGTTCACGGCCGGGGCGGCGGTGTCGTCGGCGGACTGCAGCGCGGCGGCCACCTTCTCGGCCAGGGTGCGCCCGAAACCGGGGACCTGCTCGATCTCCTCCACCCGGGCGGCCCGGAGCTTCTTGACGGAGCCGAAGTGCTTGAGCAGCGCCTTCTGCTTGGCGGGGCCCACCCCGGGCAGCTCGTCGAGCACGGAGACCGTCATGGCGGAGGAGCGCTTCTTGCGGTGGAAGGTGATGGCGAAGCGGTGGGCCTCGTCGCGGATCCGCTGGAGCAGGTACAGCCCCTGGCTGGCGCGCGGCAGGATCACGGGGAACTCGTCGTCCGGCACCCAGACCTCCTCGAGCCGCTTGGCCAGGCCGACCACGTGCACGTCCTCGATCCCGAGGTCCTGCAGCGCCCGGGCGGCCGCGGCGACCTGCGGGGGCCCGCCGTCGACCACCACGAGGCTGGGCGGATAGGCGAAGCGGGCCCGCTCGGGGGCCTCGACCCCCGCGTCCACCTCGCCGGTGCGCGGCCCGGCGGCCTCCCGCTCGGCCTGCTCCTCGAGGTGGCGGCGGAAGCGCCGCGAGATGACGTCGTACATGGACGCGGTGTCGTCCCGCGCGGCCTCGCCCGTGACCGAGAACTTCCGGTAGTCCGACTTCTTGGGCAGCCCGTCCTCGAAGACCACCATGGAGGCGACGACGTTGGTGCCCTGCACGTGGGAGATGTCGTAGCACTCGATGCGCATCAGCGGCACGGGGATGTCCAGGGCCTCCTGCAGCTCCTGCAGGGACGCCGAACGGGTGGTGATGTCGCCGGCCCGCCGGGACTTGTGCAGCTTGAGCGCCTGCCGGGCGTTCTCCTGGACCGTCTCCATCAGGTGCGCCTTCTCCCCGCGCTGCGGGACGGCGATCGACACGCGGGACCCGCGCAGGCCCGAGAGCCACTCCTCGAGCCGGTCGGCGCTGTCGGCGGGCTCGGAGAGCAGCACGGTGCGCGGGATGGCGTCCTCGCGGTAGGCGGCCTCCGCGGCGGGCCGGTGCTTGGACCCGCCCGGGGACGGGGGCGCGGCGGCCTGGGCGCTCTCGGCGGCGTCCGCGGCGGTCTCGCCGTAGACCTGCTCGAGCAGCTGCTCGAGCAGCCGTCCGCCGTCGGCCTCCTCGACCTTCTCGGTGACCCAGCCGCGCTGGCCGCGGATCCGGCCGCCCCGGACGTGGAAGACCTGGACCGCGGCCTCCAGCTCGTCCTCGGCGAGGGCGAAGAAGTCGGCGTCGGTGCTGTCGGAGAGCACCACGGCGTTGCGCTCGAAGGCCTTCTCCAGGGCGGCGATGTCGTCCCGGCGCGCGGCGGCGGTCTCGAAGTCCATGGCCGCGGCGGCCTCCTGCATCTGCCGCTGCAGCTCCTTGATGAACGGCGTCGCGTGCCCGGCCATGAACCGGCACAGGTCCTCCGCGAGCGCGTAGTGGTCCTCCGCGGAGATCCGCCCGACGCAGGGGGCGGAGCACTTGTCGATGTAGCCGAGCAGGCACGGGCGCCCGGACTGCTCGGCGCGCCGGTAGACGCCCTTGGAGCACGTGCGGACGGGGAAGACGCGCAGCAGCGCGTCGAGGGTCTCGCGGATCGCCCAGGCCTGGGAGTAGGGGCCGAAGTACCGGTTGCCCTTCTTCTTCTCCCCGCGCACCACCTGGGCCCGGGGCACGGACTCGGCCATGGTCACCGCGAGGTAGGGATAGGACTTGTCGTCCCGGTAGGCGATGTTGAACCGGGGCTTGAACTCCTTGATCCACGTGTACTCGAGCTGCAGGGACTCCAGCTCGCTGCCCACCACCGTCCACTCGACGCCGGCCGCGGTGGTGACCATGGCGCGGGTCTTGGGGCTCAGGGCGTGCGGGGGCGCGAAGTAGGAGCTCAGCCGGTTGCGCAGGTTCTTGGCCTTGCCCACGTAGACCACGCGCCCGTACTCGTCGCGGAAGCGGTAGACCCCGGGGGCGGTCGGGATGTCCTGGCGGGCGGGGCGGTAGCTCTCGGGGTCGGCCACGGTCCTCCTCAGCGGCCGGTCGGGGCCGGGGAGGTGTACCGGGCCAGCAGCTCCCCGAGCTCGGCGGCGTCCTGGGCCACGGCGGCGAAGCCGGTGCCCAGCTCGTCCTCGTCGGCGAAGCCCCACGCGACGCCGAGGCAGTCGATGCCGTGGGCGAGCGCGCCCTCGGCGTCGTAGCGGCGGTCCCCGATCATCACCGTGCGCGCGGGGTCCGGGGCGTGCACGCCGAGCCGGCGCAGCGCCTCGCCGATGATCGCGGGCTTGTCGTGGGCCTGTCCGTCGCGCGGGGCGGCCGCGGCGTCGTCGGCGGCCCCCGAGACGGTCTCGAACCAGCGGCTCAGCCCGAACCGCGCCACGGCGAGCTCGGCCGTGGGCTCCGGCTTCTGCGTGGCCACGGCCATCCGCACCCCGGCGCCGTGCAGGCGCTCCAGGAGCTCCTCCACCCCCGGGTAGATCCGGGTCTGCGCCAGTCCCTCGGTGCGGTAGCGGGCCCGGTAGGAGGCGACCACCGCGGGGATCTCGTCCTCCGGGACGTCGGTGAAGGTCCGCAGGGAGAAGCCCACGGGCGGCCCCACGAACCGGCGCAGGTCCTCGGGCACGGCGTGGCCGTGCTCGGCCAGGGCCCGGGCGATGCCCCCGGTGATGGCCCCGGCCGGGTCGAGGAGGGTGCCGTCCAGGTCCCAGAGCACCACGGGGGCGCTCATCGGCCGGCCCCCGCGGGGGCGGGGCGCTCGGCGAGCACCTCGGCGAGGAACCGGCCGGTGTGGCTGTCCGTGTTCCGGGCGACCTGCTCCGGGGTGCCCTCGGCCACGACCTGGCCGCCGCCCGAGCCGCCGTCAGGGCCGAGGTCCACGATCCAGTCGGCGGACTTGATGACGTCCAGGTTGTGCTCGATGGTCATCACGGTGTTGCCCTTGTCCACGAGCCCCTGCAGCACGAGCAGCAGCTTGCGGATGTCCTCGAAGTGCAGCCCGGTGGTGGGCTCGTCCAGCACGTAGATGGAGCGGCCGTTGGAGCGCTTCTGCAGCTCGGCGCCGAGCTTCACGCGCTGGGCCTCGCCGCCGGACAGGGTCGTGGCCGGCTGGCCGAGCCGCACGTAGCCCAGACCGACGTCCACGAGGGTGTTCAGGTGCCGGGCGATCGGGCCGAACGCCTTGAAGAACTCGGCGGCCTCCTCGATGGGCATCGCCAGCACCTCGGCGATGGTCTTCCCCTTGTAGTGCACCTCGAGGGTCTCCCGGTTGTACCGGGCCCCCTTGCACACCTCGCACGGGACGTAGACGTCCGGCAGGAAGTTCATCTCGATCTTGATCGTGCCGTCGCCCGAGCACGCCTCGCAGCGCCCGCCCTTGACGTTGAAGGAGAACCGGCCGGCCTGGTAGCCGCGCACCTTCGCCTCCGGGGTCTCGGCGAAGAGCTTGCGGATGTGGTCGAACACGCCCGTGTACGTGGCGGGATTGGAGCGCGGGGTCCGGCCGATCGGACTCTGGTCCACGTGCACCACCTTGTCCAGCTGGTCCACGCCGTCGATCCGCTTGTGCCGGCCGGGGACCTGCTTGGCCCCGTTGAGCGTGTTGGCCAGCGAGGTGTAGAGGATGTCGTTGACCAGCGTGGACTTCCCGGATCCGGAGACCCCGGTCACGGCGGTCAGCACCCCCAGCGGGAAGGAGACGTCGATGCCGCGCAGGTTGTTCTCCCGGGCGCCCACGACCTTGAGCATCCGCTTGCGGTCGATCGCGCGCCGCTGCGCGGGCACCCGGATGGCCCGGCGGCCGGAGAGGTAGTCCGCGGTGATGGACCCCTCGTTGGCGAGCAGCTCCTCGTAGGTCCCGGAGTGCACCACGCGCCCGCCGCGCTCGCCGGCGCCGGGGCCGACGTCCACGATCCAGTCGGCCTCGCGGATGGTGTCCTCGTCGTGCTCGACCACGATCAGGGTGTTGCCCATGTCCCGCAGCTTGGTGAGGGTCTCGATGAGCCGGCGGTTGTCCCGCTGGTGCAGGCCGATGGACGGCTCGTCCAGGACGTAGAGCACCCCCACGAGCCCGGCCCCGATCTGGGTGGCCAGGCGGATGCGCTGGGCCTCGCCGCCGGACAGCGTCGCGGCGGCGCGCTCGAGGTTGAGGTAGTCCAGGCCCACGTCCACGAGGAACGTCAGCCGGGACTGGATCTCCTTGAGCACCTGCTCGCCGATCTTCGCCTCACGGGTGCTGAGCTCGAGGTCCCGGAAGAAGGCGTGCGCCTCGCGCATGGGCATGCGGGTGGTCTCGGCGATGTTCTTCCCGCCCACGGTCACGGCGAGCATGGTGGGGTTCAGCCGCGCGCCGTCGCAGGCCGGGCAGGCCACCTGGCGCATGTACTGCTCGTAGCGGTCCTTGGCGTTGTCCGACTCCGTCTCGGCGTGCTTGCGCTTGATGTAGCCGATGACGCCCTCGAAGCCCTGGGTGTAGCGGCGCTCCCGGCCGAACCGGTTCCGGTAGGCCACGGTGACCTGGTAGTCCTTGCCCTCGAGGATCGCCTTGCGCGCCTTGGCGGGCAGCTTGCCCCACGGGGTGACGAGGTCGAAGCCGAGCTCCTGGCCCAGCCCGGCGAGCAGACGGTTCCAGTACTCGCTGGTGGCCTTGCCGAGCGACCACGGGGCGATCGCGCCCTCCACGAGGGAGAGGTCCGGGTTGGGGACCACGAGCTCCTCGTCGACCTCGAGCCGGGAACCGATGCCGTCGCACTCCGGGCACGCGCCGAACGGAGCGTTGAAGGAGAAGGACCGGGGCTCGATCTCGTCGGCCTGGAGGGGGTGCTCGTTGGGGCACGCGAGGTTCTCGGAGAAGGGTCGGCGCAGCTCCAGCGGGTGGGCGATCTCCTCGTCCGTGCGGGGCACCAGTTCGACGACGACGCGGCCCTCGGCGAGGCCCAGCGCCGTCTCCACGGAGTCGGTCAGGCGCTGGCGGATGCCCTCCTTGACCACGAGCCGGTCCACGACCACCTCGATGGTGTGCTTGTACTGCTTCTTGAGCTTGGGCGGATCCGAGAGCTGGACCGTCTCGCCGTCCACGGTGGCGCGGGAGAAGCCCTTCGCGGTG
Organism: Kocuria rosea subsp. polaris; assembly: GCF_001483755.1. Lineage (GTDB taxonomy): Bacteria > Actinomycetota > Actinomycetes > Actinomycetales > Micrococcaceae > Kocuria > Kocuria cellulosilytica. The sequence goes on along the minus strand of NZ_LQBK01000023.1, from coordinate 53,820 downwards.
AGCTCCTGGAAGAGGTCCACGAACTCGCCCTTGCGCTCGCGCACCACGGGCGCGAGCACCTGGAAGCGGGTCTTCTCCGGCATCTCGAGGAGCTGGTCCACGATCTGCTGGGGGGTCTGCTTCTCGATCGCCTCGCCGCACTCGGGGCAGTGCGGGTGGCCGACGCGCGCCCACAGCAGGCGCATGTAGTCGTAGATCTCGGTGATGGTGCCCACGGTGGAGCGCGGGTTGCGGGAGGTGGACTTCTGGTCGATCGACACCGCCGGGGACAGGCCCTCGATGAAGTCGACGTCCGGCTTGTCCACCCGGCCCAGGAACATCCGGGCGTAGGAGGACAGGGACTCGACGTAGCGGCGCTGGCCCTCGGCGAAGATCGTGTCGAACGCCAGCGACGACTTCCCGGAGCCGGACAGCCCCGTGAACACGACCATGGCGTCCCGGGGCACGGTCAGCGAGACGTTGTCGAGGTTGTGCTCGCGCGCGCCCTGCACCACGATCTCGGTGAGGTCGGACCGGCGGGCGGTCCGGGCGGCGGCGGTGGTCACGGGACCGTCGAGGGCTTCGGAGGGCTCGGTCGACGGGCTCATGACCAGGGTGGACGTGGGGATCGGCTCAGACACGCCCTCCACTCTAGTACCGGGCCCGGACATCGGGACCGGGTCCGTGGGCGGGTTCACACCCGGTCCACGGGGCCGGTGGAGGTGTCCTCGCGGACCCGCTCCCCCGCCGCGCCCCCGGCGGAGGAGCCGCCCGGCGAGCCGGTGCCGTCGTTCCCGGGGGTGCCGGCCGTCCCGGGCTCCCGGCCGGCCGCCTCTTCCTGCTGCCGGCGCCGGATCTCGCGGGCGTCGAGGGTGCGGGTGACGACCTTGAGCCGGCCCGTGGCGGGGTCCACCTCGACGATGTCCACGGTGCGGCGCAGCGGGACCTCCTTGATGAGGAGCACCGCGAGCAGGGTCACCAGGGACGCGACGGCGGCGACCAGGAAGACGAGGCCGGTGCCCGTGCCGTAGGCCTCGCGCACCACGCCCTCGACGGAGGCGGGCAGCGACTCCAGGTCCATGGTGGGGCTGTCCACGGCGGCGGGGTCCCCGCCGCGGGCCCGGGTGCTCTCGGCCAGCTGCCCGGCGAGGTGGGAGCTCATGAGGGCGCCGAACACGGCGACCGCCACGGCGCCGCCCATGGTGCGGAAGAAGGCGACCGAGGAGGACGCCGCGCCCATGTCCTTGAGCCCCACGGTGTTCTGCACGGCCAGGACCAGGTTCTGGTTCAGCGCGCCGATGCCCAGGCCCACGAGGAAGATGAACACGCTCACGGCCCACAGCGCGGTGTCGTGCGTGAGCGTCGCGGCGAGGAACAGGCCCGTGGACATGAGCACCGCGGCGACCACCAGGATGATCTTCCACCGCCCGTAGCGGGTGATCAGCTGCCCGGCGACCGTGGCGCCCACGAGGGAGCCGAACACCTGTGGGAGCATCAGCATCCCGGCCATGGTCGGGCTGAAGCCCTGGCCGAGCTGGAAGTACTGGCCCAGGTAGGTGGTGGAGGCGAACATGGCTCCGCCGGTGGCGATGGCCGCCAGGATGGCCAGAGCGGTGGTGCGCTCGGTGACCACCCGGATGGGCAGCACGGGCTCGGCGGCGCGCTGCTCCACGAGCACGAACAGCACGGTGCCCACGAGCGCGGTGGCCACGAGGGCCGCCGAGGTCGGCGAGACCCACTCGAACATGCCCGGCTGCCCGGCCAGGGAGACCCACAGCAGCAGCGCGGAGGCGGAGACGATCAGCAGGGCGATGCCGAGCCAGTCGATGCTCACCTTCCGGGGCGCCTGCGGCGGGATGTGCAGGGTGCGGTGGACGAGCACCGCCGCCAGGACGGCCAGCGGGGCAGGGATGAGGAACACCCAGCGCCAGCCGAAGAGGTCCACGATGAGCCCGCCGAGCAGCGGGCCGGCGGACGTGGCCACGGCCATCACGGCGCCCATGTACCCGGCGTAGCGGCCCCGCTCCCGGGGCGGGATGATCGTGCCCATGATCGTCATGGCCAGGGCCATGATCCCGCCCATGGCCACGCCCTGGACCACGCGGGCCAGCACGAGGAATTCCACGGTCGGCGCCAGTCCGGCCATGCCGGAGCCGAGCACGAAGATCACGATGGACAGCTGCAGCAGCTTCTTCTTGTCGAAGAGGTCGGCGAGCTTGCCCCACACGGGGGTGGTCGCGGCGTTGGCGAGCAGGGTGCCGGTGACCGTCCAGGACAGCGAGGTCTGGTCCCCGCCGAGGTCGGCCATGATCACCGGCAGGGCCGTGCCGATGATGGTGAGGGTGACCATCGCCATGAAGAACACGGAGAGGATCCCGGTGAGCGCCCGCAGCACGTCCTGGTGGGAGGCGCCGGTCCCCCCGCCCGGTGCGGCGGTCGGCTGCTGTGACGTCATCGTGCGGTCGGCTCCTCGTGCTCTCGGTCTGCGTGCTCCTGGTCGGCGTCGTCCGCGCCGGGTCGGTCCTGCTTCTGCGGGCCCCGGCAGGACGTGGTGCGCTCCACGCCGAGGGAGGCCAGGAAGACGGTGGTGATCTCGTTGATGGCGCCCCGGCTGGTGCGGGCCTGCTCCTCGTCCCAGCCCTCGAGCCGCGCGGCGAGACGCTGGGCGTCCTCCTCCAGCACGGCACGGACCTGGTCCCGGCCCCGCTCCGTGATGGCCACCAGTGCGGCGCGCCCGTCGTCGGGGTCGGGGGTGCGCTCCACGTGGCCCTCGTCCTCGAGGACGGCCAGCTGGCGGCTCAGCCCCGAGGGGCCCAGCCCGGTCTCGGAGGCCATGACCGTGGCCCGGCGCGGCCCGTTGCTGTCGAGGTAGTAGAGCAGGGCGATGGCCGTGGGGTTGAGCCGGCGCCCCCCGGCGTCCGTCTTGGTCACGCGCTTCATGACGCGCTGCAGCTCGAGCAGGTCGCGCACCAGCTCCACGGCGGTGTCGTGGGAGACGGGCAAGGGACTCCTCCGGGATCGGGACGTTTCGCGGCGACAACGACGACGGGGCACCCGGTCCGCACTCCCCCGCACGTCGCGGGAGCCGCGTCGACGACGACGCAGGCGTGGTGCCACCGGATGCCCTGATAATTAGTTGCCGCACGCAACTGTATCCGGGTGCGGCGCCGGGGACAACCGCAGACCCCGTGCCGTCGGACACAGCGGGCGGCCCGTCCCCGGGCGGCCGGAACCCCTCCGGGGCAATCCGCGGAGCCGATCGTGCCCACCGGCCGGACCGATCCGGGCCCCGCAATTGGCCAGCACCGGGGCGCGGGAGTACCTTCGTGCTCATGATCGCAACGAAGACGGAGGTCACCGACCTCGCCGAGGTCACGATTCGCCGGATCTCCGTGAGCGAGATGGACAACAACGTCTATCTCCTCACGTCCAAGGACGAGGGCACGCAGGTCCTCATCGACGCGGCCGACGACGCCCGCGCGATCGCCGGTCTCGTGGGCGCCGGCAACGGCGACTGCTCGAACGCCTACGGCAACCTGCAGCTCATCATCACCACCCACTCGCACTGGGACCACGTCCGCGCCCTCGAGGAGGTCCGCTCCCGCTCCGAGGCCATGACGGCGTGCGGCGCCGACGACGAGTCCGACATCGCGGTGCCCATGGACCTGACCTTCGAGGACGGCGACACCGCCGAGTTCGACGGCTTCGACCTCGAGATCATCGGCCTGCGCGGGCACACCCCGGGATCGATCGCCCTGGTCTACCGCGACCCCGAGGGCCCGGCGCACATCTTCTCCGGCGACTCCCTCTTCCCCGGCGGCGTGGGCAAGACCAACAGCCCCGAGGACTTCCGGCAGCTGATCGACGACGTCACCGAGCGCGTCTTCGAGCGCTTCGACGACGACACCGTGGTCCACCCCGGCCACGGCAAGCCGACCACGCTGGGGGCGGAGCGACCGCACCTCGACGAGTGGCGGGCCCGCGGATGGTGAACGGCGGTCCCGCGACCGGGACCACGGCCCCCGACCGGAGCGCCTACACCGCCGTCCTGGTCTTCCCCGTCCTCGTGATCGTGGGCGGGCTCGTGGGGTTCCTGGCCCCCGGCGCCGTGGGCGGACTGACCGGGTGGATCAACCCCCTGCTCGGGGTGGTCATGTTCGGCATGGGCCTGACCCTGCGGCCCGTGGACTTCGCGCTCGTGGCCAGGCGGCCGCTGCCGGTGCTGCTCGGCGTCGCGGCGCAGTACGTGGTGATGCCCCTCGTGGCGCTGCTGGTGGTGTTCCTGCTGCGGCTGCCGCCGGAGCTCGCCGCGGGCGTGATCCTGGTGGGCTGCGCGCCCGGCGGCACGGCCTCCAACGTCGTCGCCTACCTCGCCCGCGGCGACGTGGCGCTGTCGGTCGCCATGACCTCGCTCTCCACGCTGCTCGCCCCGCTGCTCACTCCCCTGCTCACGCTCTGGCTGGCCGGGCAGTACCTGCCGGTGGACGGCGGGGCCATGGCCTGGTCGATCACCAAGATCGTGCTCCTGCCCGTCGTCGCGGGCCTGGCCGTGCGCCTGCTCGCGCCGCGCCTGGTCGAGCGCGCCCTGCCCGTCCTGCCGTGGGTGTCGGTCGCGGCCATCGCCCTGATCGTGGCGATCGTGGTCTCGGGCAGCGCCGACCGGATCGTGGAGGCCGGCCTGCTCGTGCTCGCGGCCGTGGTCCTGCACAACGTCCTGGGCCTGGCCCTGGGCCACCTCGTGGGCGCGGTGACGCGGCAGCCGATCGCCGTGCGCCGCACCACCGCGGTGGAGGTGGGCATGCAGAACTCCGGCCTGGCCGCCGCGCTCGCCGCCCAGTACATGAACCCGCTCGCGGCCCTGCCCGCGGCGGTGTTCTCGGTCTGGCACAACCTCTCCGGCGCGCTGTTCGCCGTGCTCTGCCGCCGTGCCGACGCCCGGACCGCGCCGCGCCTCCCAGCATCCTGAGAATCCCCGGTGCCGCTGTCCGCGGACCCGGGCCTCGGCTACCGTGAGCCCATGACCTTCGCCGCGCCCCGCGCCCCGCGAACCAGCGCGGAGCCCGCCGGCACGGCGGTACGCGAGGCCCTCGAGGCCGTCCGGTGCGCCCCTTCCCTCCTCGACGCCATCCGCCGTGCGGACGACCTGCCGGCGGCCGCCCGGCAGCACCCGGACGAGGCCCTGCCCGTGCTCGCGGCGGAGATCCACCGGCGCGACGACCAGGTCGCCGCCATCGCCGCGGTCCACGCCCTGGCGGCGGTGCCCGGGCCGCGGGCGGACGTCCTCCTCACCGGGCTCCTCGGCCACGACGAGCCGTGGCTGCGCGAGCACACCGCCTGGGCGCTCGCGGACCGCGCTCCCCTGTCCGGGGCGGAGGCCTCCCTGGCCGGGCTCGTCGCCGGCGGCGGCTTCCCCGGCATGCTCGCCCAGCGCACCCTGCAGGCGTGGGCGCCGGCGGCCGCGGGAACCGTGGGCCCGGCCCTCGAGCACGCCCTCGCGGGGGCTCTCGCCCCCGCGGCACGGGCCCGGCTCACCGAGACCCTCGGGCTCGTGCCCGGCACGGGTCCCGCCGGACTCCTCCGGGGCCTGGCCGCCGACCCCGCGGAGCACGAGGACGTGCGCGGCGCCGCCCTCGAGGCCCTGGTGGACCGGTGGCACGCAGACTCCGGCGACGTGGCCGGCCTGGCGGAGCTCGCCCGGGCCTGCGCGCGGGCGGCCGGCCCCCTGGCCGCGACGGCCCGGCTCGCCCTCGCGGAGATCGACGACGCGGGAGACCCCGCCCCGGCCGGCGGCGGGCTGACCGTCCTGCAGTCGTTCCTGCACGCGGAGATCGACCGGGACCTCACCTTCTCCGGGCGGGGGGACAACGGCGGGATCGCCACGCTCCTCGCCCAGCTGGGCGACGCCCTCAGCGCCCGCTCAGCGCCCGCCGGCGTCACCCGCGTGGTGACGGCGTCCCGGGGCACCCACGACGAGGCCCGGGAGGCGCTGCCGCGCGTCACGGGGCCGGGACACGTCTTCGCCGTCGTCCCCTTCACCGGACCCCCGGTGCACATGGCGGACGCCTGGCCGCGGCGCGTGGCCGCGGAGCGCGGGCTGCGGCGCGTGCTCCGGCGGGCCGGACCCGTCGACGTCCTGCACCTGCGCATGGCCGACGTCGGCTCGATGGCCGCCGCCGCCGTCGCCGCGGAGCTCGGCGTCCCCTGGGTGCTCACCATGGCCCCCGATCCGCACGCGCTCGTCGCCGCGCGGGAGCGAGCCGGCACCCTGACCCGCGCCGGGTTCGGCGCCGCCGACCACGTGGAGCACCTGTGGTTCCGCGTGCGCCTGCTCGCCGACCTCGCCGCCCGGGCGGAGCACATGGTGCTCTTCCCCCGGCCGGACCTGGCGCGGGACGCGCGCGAGCTCCTCGCCGTGGACCCGGGGGACGCCGCCCGGTGCACGGTCGTGCCCGAGGGCATCGACCTCGGCGCCGTGGACCGCGCCGCCGAGCAGGTGCGGGACGGCACCGGCTCCCAGCCGGCGGAGCTCGACGCCGTCCTGGCCGACCTGCCCGCCGAGCGGCGCGGGCTGCCGCTCGTCATCACGGTGGGCCGCCTGCACCGGGTCAAGGGCACCGCCACCCTCGTCGAGGCCTGGGCCCGGGACGCCGAACTGCGCGCCCGGTGCAACCTGCTCCTGGTGGGCGGGGACCTGGTGTCCCCCTCCCTCGACGAGCGCGAGCAGCTCGCCCGCATCGACGCCGTCCTCCCCCGGGACGAGGCCGCCGCCGCCGGCCTGCTCCTGGCCGGGCACCGGCCCCACGGCACGGTGACCGCCTGGCTCGCCGCGGTGCGCCGGGGCCGTCCGGGCCTGTCCTCCCGCGCCGGCGCCTACGTCTGTGCGAGCCTCAAGGAGGAGTTCGGGGTCGCGCTCGTCGAGGCCCTGGCGAGCGGTCTGCCGGTCGTGGCGCCCGACTCCGGCGGGCCGGCGACCTTCGTGGAGGACGGCGTCACCGGCGTGCTCGTCGACACCCGGGAGCCTGCCGCGCTGGCCCGGGCCGTGGGCCGGGCCCTCGACCTGGCAGCCCACCCCGACGCGGAGCGCACCGCCGACTCGGCCCGCGCCATGGTCCGCGAACGCTTCAGCATCGAGGTGATGGCCGCCGCCCTCACCTCCGTCTACGACCACGCGGCGGCGCGCGCGGCCGACAGGAGCCCCACCCCGTGACCCTGCTCGTCATCAGCCCGGACTACGCGTCCCACCTGTACCCCCTCGCGACCCTGGCCACCGCATGGCGGGACGCCGGGGAGCGCGTGGTCGTGGCCACCGGTCCCGCGACAGCTTCCATCGCCCGGGGCTTCGGCTTCGACGTCGAGCTCCTGCCGCTGGGCCGCGGCTCCAACCCCGGGGTCATCCGCGCGGAGGAGCAGCCGCCCGGGGAGGACGAGGCCCTGCGCGGCTTCTTCGCCGCCACCCGCCGCGGCCCCGCGGAGACCCTGTCCTTCCAGGCGCGGGCACGGCGGGACGACCTGCTCTGGGACCCCCTGGGCACGGCCCGGCGGGTCCAGGGCGTGGTGGACCGCGTCCGGCCGGACCAGGTGGTCGTGGACCACCTGGCCTTCGCGGCGCGCCTGGCCCTGACCGGCGCCGGGATCCGGCACGCCGACGTGGTGCTCGGCCACCCCTCGGCCCTGACGGTGGCGGACGAGGTCTACGGGCACCCGCCCGCGTGGCCGGGCCGGCTGCGCCCGTCCCCGGCCGAGCTCGAGGCGCTGCACCGGCTGTGCTCCGCCGTGCGGGACGGGTTCACCGAGCAGTGGAACGAGGCCCTGCAGCAGATCGCCCCCGGGTCCGCGGCGAGCGCCGACGCCTTCGCGGAGACCGGCGACGACCTCCTGCTCAACTATCCGGGCGAGCTCCACGACGAGCACCGCACCAGGGCGCTGCCCGAGCACACGTTCCTCGGCTCCGCCGTCCGGGAGGAGGCGGAGGACCCGGAGGTCGCCGCGTGGCTGGCCGGCTCGGACCGCCCGGTCGTCTACCTCAGCCTGGGCAGCTTCCTGTCCGTGCGCGGGGACGTCCTGGCCCAGGTGGCCGAGGCCCTCCGCGGCCTGGACGTGCGGGTCGCCCTCGCGTCCGGCTCCACCCGGCCGGCCGATCTGGGCCCCGTCCCGGACTCCTGGCTGGTCCGGGCGACGCTCCCGCAGGTCACTCTGCTGCACCGGGCGGCCGTCGCGGTCTCCCACGGGGGCAACAACAGCGTGACCGAGGCCCTCACCGCCGGGGTGCCCCTGCTCCTGCTCCCGATGTCCACGGACCAGTTCGCCGGGGCCGCCGCGCTCGAGGCGGCGGGGCTGGGCACGGTGCTCGATCCCAACGCCCTGACCGCGGCCGAGGTGCGGGACGCCGTGGCCGAGCTGCTCGACGAGGGCCACGAGCGGCGGGGGACGCTCGAGGACCTCCGGCACGACCTGACCCGCCGGCCCGGGCCGGGGCGGGCGTTCGCGGCCCTTGCCGGCTGAGCGGCCGGCCGGCGCCGTCCCGCCCGGCGACCTGCGGCTGACGGTCCTCCCGCCGTCCCGGCGGCTCGCCGACGCGACGGCGGGGCAGGCACCGGCCTTCGGCCGGACCCTCCGGCTCGCCCTCGCGATGCGCGGCGGCGTGAGCCTCGCCGTGTGGATCGGCGGCGCGGTGGCCGAGCTCGACGTGCTGCGCCGGATCCGCCTCCACCGGGACGGCGCGGGCCGGCTGCACGCGGTGCTCCTGCACCCAGCGGAGGAGGCCGATCCCCGGCTGGCCGAGCGCGCGGCGGTGTACGCCCGGCTGCTCGCGGACGCCGGCTACGACCGGGTGGAGCTCGACCTCCTCGCCGGGGCCAGCGCCGGCGGCCTCAACGGCGTGGTGCACGCGGTGGCCCAGCGCGCCGGCACCGACCTGGACGCCCTCGGCCGGATCTGGGCGGAGCACGGCGCCCTGGACCGCCTGCTGCGCCCGCTCGGCCGGCGCCCCGTGGACTCGATGCTGCGCGGGGACGACTACCTGTGGCCGCGGCTGCTCGAGGCGCTCCGGTCCCTCCACGGCAGCGCGGAGCACCACCCGGACCTGGTCGCGGAGCACGTCACGGTGGAGCTCTCCGCCACGGTCCTGGACAGCGACCCCTCCCTCTACAGTGCGACGGCGGAGGGGCGCGGCGACTTCCACTTCGCGTCGCGGGAGCCCGGCGCCCCCGCCCCGCCCCTGGGCAACGACATCCCGGCGCGGGACACCGCGCCCGGGGAGGCCGCCGCGGCGCTCTCCCGGCTGGCCTACGCGGCCCGGGCGACGGCCTCCTTCCCCGGCGCCTTCGAGCCGGCCTCGGTGTGGTCCGCCCCCACCCCGGGCCCCCGGGGGGCACCGGGCCCGGCCGCCGGGCGCCCCGACCTGAGCCACGCCTTCGGCGCGCACTGTGAGCCCGCGGAGCTTCCCTACCACGTGGTGGACGGCGGCGTGTTCGACAACATCCCCATCGACCGGGCGCTGGAGGCCGCTCGCACCAGGACGTCCCTGCGGCACGCCGACCGGGGCCTGCTGTACCTCGACCCGGACCCGCCCCACCGCGAGCCCCGCGTGCCCTTCGAGCGCGATCTCCCGCGTCTGGTGGGCACGCTCGCCGCCACGGTCGCCCGGCTGCCCCGGCGGGAGTCGGACGACGACGAGGTGCTGGCCCTGTCCGACTACCTGGACGCCCAGCTCGTGGCCCGGGGCCGCCTGCACCCGCTCGCGGCCCTGATCGACTCCTGGGACGGGGCCGCGCTCGAGGAGCGCCGCCGGGGCTATCTCCGCTACCGGGCCCGGGCCGACGCCGACCTGCTGTCCCGGCTCCTGACCCGGCCCGCGGAGTGGCAGCTCACCTCGACCACGGCCCGGCGCGACGCCCTGCGGGCCCGGCCGCCCCGTGCGCTCGAGCCCTTGCGGGCGGAGCTGCTCCGGCGCTACGACGCGCTCTCCCGGGGCCCGCTCGAGGAGCCCTCCGCCGCGGCGGTGCTGCGGGGAGCGCAGGCGCTGTTCGACGCCGCCTCCTGCGTGCTGTCCTGGGTGCGCGTCCTGGAGGAGCTGGGCCTCGCCGGCCTGCCGGGCCCGGCCGGGGGCTTCGACGCGGCCGGCGCCCGGCAGCGCGCCTACCGGGTGCTGACGGTCGCTCGCCACCAGCGCGACCGGCGGTTCCACGCCGTGCTCGCCGCCCTCGCGGACCCCGCCGCCGAGCCGGCGGCGGCCGTCGGCCCCTGGCTGGGCACGGCCGGCGCCGAGCCGACGGCGGGCTCCTGGGCGGAGCTCGACGCGGTCGTGGACGGGCTGCGGCGTCTGCACTCCGCGGTGGCGCAGCAGCTGGACGCCGACGGCCCGGCGCGGGCGGGTCGGCGGGCGGTGTGGGAAGCGTCCCCCTGGTCGAGGATCCCCGCCGGGGACGCGGCGCTGGGCGCCGTGGACCTGCCCCCGCTCCTGGCCGCGGCCGGGATCCCCGCCGCGGTGTCCCCCGTGGCCTACGGCGAGATCCGCGGGGACCAGGCCCCCGCGGAGCCCGCCGCGCACGCCGCCCTCCGGGACTCGCTCGTGCTCGACCGCCTTCAGCAGGCCCTCGACGCGCGGGGCGCGGGGCCGCGGGAGCTCGCGCGGCTGCTCACGGCCGACGACGGCCGGATGCCGGCCGGCGCCAAGCTGGCCGGTGCCGGGCTGCTGAACTTCCGGGGGTTCCTGGCCGGGGACTGGCGGGCCAACGACTGGTGGTGGGGCCGCCTCGACGCGGCGGCCGGCGTCGCCGGGTTCCTGCGCGGCCTGCCGGCGCCCGGCGCCGCCCCGGCGTCCGGCGCGCCGTCCAGTGCGGCGTCCGGCGCGGCCGGCGGACCTCGCGGCACGGACTCGGCGACGGACGACCCCGCCGTCGCCCGCCTGCAGACCAGCCTGCTGCGGGACCTCGGCGACGGCTCCGCCGCACGGGGCCGGGCGGCGGTCGGCGCGGGCGCCGACGGGCTGGACCGGCTGGCCCCGGGCCACCGTCTCTCGCTGGCCTCGCGCGGGGTGCGCGTGCTCGGCCGCGCCCTGGCCGGCACCCCGGACCTGCCCCGGCCCGCCTGGGAGGCGGTGCTGCTGGTGCTGCAGCCCGTGCTGGTGCTCCTGCCCACCGTGGTCGTCCCGGTGCGCGCCGCCCTGGTCGCCGTGGTGCTGGCGGCCGGGCTGTGGCCGGCCACGGGCCCGGCCGCCGGCGCCGGTCCGGCCTGGTCCTGGCCGGGGACCGTGCTGCTCGCGGCAGCGTCCGCCGCGCTGGTGCTGTCCCTCCTGCGCACGGGCCGGCGCGCGCTGCGGCGGTGGGCGGCCGTCCGGGACGCCACCGGGGTCCGGCCGCCCCCGCGCACCGGGCCCGCGGGGGCTGCGGTCCCGGCCGTCACGGCGGACGACGTGGCCGCCGCCCGCCGCCGGGCGCTGCGGCGGGCCGCCCTGCTGGGGGCGGCCGCGCTGTCCCTGCTGCTCCCCCTCTGGGCGGCCGTGCCGTCCCGGCGCGCCGCCGCGGCCCTGCTCCTGGTGCTCGCCGCGCTCGGCCTGGAGCGCCTCGCCGCGGTCGTGGCGGTGCGGGTGCCGGGCCGCGCGGGCGTGGACGAGGTCGGGCGCGCAGCCCTCGTGGTGCTCTCGGCGGTGGCCGTGTGGGCCGGGGCCGCCCTGACGGGGCTCCTGGACGGGGTGCCAGCCGGCGCCGGACCGCGGGCCGCCGTGCTCGCCCTGGCCCTGTTCGTGGCGGGCGCGCTGCTGCTGGCGGGATGGGTGCGGCCCGTTCCGGCCCTGGCCGTCGCGGCGGCCGCCGCGGCCCTCGGGGGCGCCGCGGCCTGGCTGCTGTGGACCTGGGCGGGCGGGCCCGGCGCGCTCCGGGCCGATCTGCCGGCCGTGGCGGGAGCGGTGCTCGGCTGGGCGGCCGTGCTGTGGTGGGCGCCCGGTGAGGCCGTGCTGCGGCGGTTCGGGCCCGGTGAGGAGCTGCTGCCCCGCCGGTGAGCCGACATGAGGTGCGGGCCGGGGAGACGCTCGCCGGAACCGGCGTGCGCCGGAACAGGGGTACGCCAGGACCGGCGTGCGCCGGAACAGGGGTGCGCCGGAACAGGGGTGCGCCAGGACAGACGTGCCTTCGGAACGGGGTGCGCCGGCGGTCGAGGGCGTCAGAAGAGGCCGGTGACGCGCCCGTCGTCGTCGATCCCGATCCGTTCGGCGGCCGGGGAGGTGCCCAGGCCGGGCATGGTGCGCATCGTCCCGCAGATCGCGTAGAGGTACCCGGCGCCCACGGCGGCACGCAGCTCCCGGACCGGCAGGGACCACCCGCTGGGGGCGCCCTTGAGGGACGGGTCGGCGGTGGTCGACAGGTGGGTCTTGGCCACGACGACCGGCAGCCCGCCGAAGCCCAGCTCCTCGTAGCGCTCCAGCTGGCGCTCCGCGGCCGGGGAGATCTCGAGGCCGTCGGCGCCGTAGACGCGGGTGGCGACCGCGGTGAGCTTGTCCTCGAGCGACTCGGTGAGCCCGTAGGTCGGGGTGTAGCCGGCCGGGTGCTCGCACGCGGCGGCCACGGCGTCGGCGAGCTCGGCAGCCCCCGCCCCGCCGTCGGCGACCGACGTGCACACGGCCACCTCGGCCCCGGCCGCCCGGGCGATCCGGCGGATCGCCTCGTGCTCCGAGGGGTGGTCCCCGGGGAACGCGTTGATCGCCACCACCGGGGAGACCCCGAAGGACCGGGCGATGGCCAGGTGGTGGAGCAGGTTGACGGCCCCGGCCTCGACGTCCCCGGGGTTCTCCTGGAGCATCTCGGCGGGCAGCGCCCGGCCCGGCCGCACGGAGTAGCGGCCCGAGTGGGCCTTCAGCGCCCGCACCGTGGTGACGAGCACGGCCGCGTCCGGGGTCAGGCCGGAGACCCGGGCCTTGACGTTGACCAGGCGCTCCAGGCCCATGTCCGCGCCGAACCCGGCCTCGGTGATGACGTAGTCGGCGTGCGCCATGGCCACGTAGTCGGCGACCACGGAGGAGTTGCCGGTCGCGATGTTGCCGAACGGCCCGGCGTGGACCAGGGCCGGGGTCGCCTCGAGGGTCTGCAGCAGGTTCGGCTGGAAGGCGTCCTGCAGCATCACCGCCATGGAGCCGGCGGCCCTGAGGTCCTCCGCGGAGACGGGCTCGCCGTCGTGCGTGTAGCCCACCACGATCCGGCCCAGGCGGCGGCGGAGGTCGGCGAAGGACGTGGCGAGCGAGAGGATCACCATCACCTCGGACGCGGCCGTGATGTCGAAGCCCGTCTGCCGGGGCACGCCGTCCTGGTGGTCGCCGAGGCCCACCACCACGGTGCGCAGGGCCCGGTCGTTGACGTCGAGGACCCGCCGCCACGTGATCGAGCGGACGTCCAGGCCCAGTGCGTTGCCGTGGTGCAGGTGGTTGTCGATCATCGCCGCCAGCAGGTTGTGCGCGGCGGTCACGGCGTGGAAGTCCCCGGTCAGGTGCAGGTTGAGCTTGTCCATCGGCAGCAGCTGGGCGTAGCCCGCCCCCGCGGCGCCGCCCTTGATGCCGAACGTGGGGCCCATGGAGGGCTGGCGCAGGGTCAGGGCGGCGGAGCGCCCGGTGGCGGCCATCCCCTGGGCCAGGCCCACCGCCGTGGCCGTCTTCCCCTCGCCCAGCGGCGTGGGCGTCAGCGCCGTGACCACCACGTAGCGCACGCCGCGGGCGTGCTTGCGGCCGGTGGCCTCCTCGGGGGTGGTCACCTCGTCCGGTCGCGGGTCGACCTTCGCGACGAACCGCCCGTAGGGCTCCAGGCGGTCGGGGGCGATGCCGGCCGCGGCCGCGATCTCGGTCACGGGGCGGGGCCGGGCGGCCTGGGCGATCTCCAGGTCCGAGGGCAGCGGGGCGGTGCCGTGCGTCATGGGCCCAGTCTGCTGGATCCGGGCCCGCTCCGGCGAGCGCCCCGCCGTCGTCCTGCCGTCCTCGTGCCGGTTCCGGCTCCCGGCGGTGCGGAACGCGCACGGGCCCGCGGTCCCGGAACCGGCACGGGCCCCGCGGCGCCGTCCCGAATACCGTGCCCGATACAGTGGAGGACGATGAAACTCCTCGAAGCCCTCTCCCCCGAGCTCGGCGCCCCGGGCCATCCGTACTACCGCGGCGACTTCGCCACCAACGCCCTGTCCGGGGACGAGGTCTACGAGGGGTTCCTCGGCTGGATCGCCTCCCGGGACATGGAGCTCTACCCCGCGCAGGACGAGGCCGTGCTCGAGTTCGCGAGCGGGTCGAACGTGATCCTCGCGACCCCGACCGGGTCCGGGAAGTCCACCGTGGCGGTCGCGGCGCACTTCGCGGGCCTCGCCGCCGGGCAGCGCTCCTACTACACCGCCCCGATCAAGGCGCTCGTGTCCGAGAAGTTCTTCTCCCTCGTGGAGATCTTCGGCGCGGAGAACGTCGGCATGGTCACCGGTGACTCCGCGGTCAACGCCGCCGCCCCGATCATCTGCTGCACCGCCGAGATCCTCGCCAACGTCGCCCTGCGCGAGGGCCGGGACGCGGACGTGGGGCCCGTGGTCATGGACGAGTTCCACTTCTACTCCGACCCCCAGCGCGGCTGGGCCTGGCAGGTGCCGCTGCTGGAGCTGCCCCAGGCGCAGTTCCTGCTCATGAGCGCCACGCTCGGGGACGTCTCCCGCTTCGAGGAGGGGATCACGGAGCTCACCGGGCGCCCGACCACCACGGTCTCCTCCGCGGAGCGGCCCATCCCGCTGCACCACTACTGGTCCGAGGACCCCATCCACGAGGCCCTCGAGGAGCTGCTGAGCACCAACCAGGCCCCGGTCTACGTGGTGCACTTCTCCCAGCTGCAGGCCATGGACCAGGCGCAGAACCTGATGTCCGTGAACGTGCTGACCAAGGAGGAGAAGGAGCGCATCGGCGAGCTGATCGCCGGGTTCCGCTTCTCCGCCGGCTTCGGCAAGACCCTCAACCGCCTGGTCCGCCACGGCATCGGCGTCCACCACGCCGGGATGCTGCCCAAGTACCGCCGGCTCGTGGAGCAGCTCGCCCAGACCGGGCTGCTCAAGGTCATCTGCGGCACCGACACCCTGGGGGTGGGCATCAACGTGCCCATCCGCACCGTGGTGATCACGGCGCTGTCCAAGTTCGACGGCGAGCGCACCCGCCGGCTCAACGCCCGCGAGTTCCACCAGATCGCCGGCCGGGCGGGACGGGCCGGCTACGACACCGCGGGCACCGTGGTGGTCCAGGCCCCCGAGCACGTCATCGAGAACAACAAGGCCATGAAGAAGGCCCACGCCAAGTTCGGCGACGATCAGAAGAAGCTGCGGCAGGTGGTGCGGAAGAAGCCGCCGCAGGGCTTCGTGTCCTGGGGCAAGCCCACCTTCGAGACCCTGGTGGCCTCCGAGCCGGAGCCGCTGACCTCCTCCTTCACGGTGACCCACTCGATGCTGCTCAATCTGCTGCAGCGCCCAGGGGACCCGGTGCTGGCGGCGTGGCACCTGCTGACCCACAACCACGAGACGCGGCAGCGCCAGCGCGTCCTGCTCCGGCAGGCCATCGGCATCCTCAAGGAGCTGCGCGCCGCCGGTGTGGTGGAGAAGCTCGACACCCCGGACGAGGAGGGCCGCACCTGGCGGCTCACCGTGGAGCTGCAGGAGAACTTCGCCCTCAACCAGCCGCTGTCCCCGTTCGCCCTCGCCGCCCTCACCCTGCTGGACCGCGAGGACCCGGGCTACGCCCTGGACGTCGTCTCCGTCATCGAGGCCACCCTGGAGAGGCCCCGCCAGGTGCTCAACATGCAGGAGAAGAAGGCCCGCGGGGAGGCCGTGGCGTCGATGAAGGCGGAGGGCCTCGACTACGACGAGCGGATGAAGGAGCTCGAGGACGTCAGCTACGCCAAGCCGCTCGAGGAGCTGCTGACCCAGGCGTTCGAGACCTACCGCACCGGTGCCCCCTGGGTGGCGCAGTTCGAGCTGACGCCGAAGTCCGTGGTGCGGGACATGTACGAGCGCGCCATGACGTTCGGTGACTACGTGCAGTTCTACGGGCTGGCCCGCTCCGAGGGCATCCTGCTGCGCTACCTCTCCGACGCCTACAAGGCGCTGCGCCAGACCGTGCCGCTGGACCTGCTGCGGGAGGACCTCGAGGACCTCGTCGAGTGGCTGGGCGAGCTCATCCGGCAGACCGACAACTCGCTGCTCGACGAGTGGGAGAAGCTGGCCGCCGGCGAGGAGTCCCCCATGGGCACGTCCGCGGACTCCCTCGAGGAGCTCATCGACGAGCAGCCGCCCGCGATCACGTCCAACCTCCGGGCGTTCCGGGTGATGGTCCGCAACGCCCTGTTCCAGCGCGTGGAGCTGTTCGCGGACGAGAAGGACAAGGTCCTGGGCGCCCTCGACGGGGAGCACGGCTGGGACCGGGACCGGTGGGCGGACGCCATGGACGCGTACTTCGCCGAGCACGAGGACATCTACACGGATCCCCAGTCGCGGGGTCCGGGACTGATCCGGATCGACGAGCAGCCCGAGGGCCTGCCCGGGTACTGGACCGTGGTCCAGGTCTTCGACGACCCGGACGGCCACCACGACTGGGGCATCAACGCCCGCATCGACCTGCGGGTCTCGGACGAGGACGGCTTCCCGGCCGTGGTCGTGGACAACGTGGGTCCCATCACCGAGACGGGGCGCTGAGCCGGACTCCCTCCGCGCCGCCGCATCTCCCCGCCCCACCCCGGGACGACGACGGAGCCCCCGGTGCGCACCTGCTCGGTGCGCGCCGGGGGCTCCTGGTCCCGGTGCGCGGGGCGCCGAGGCCTGTGGTGCTCAGACGGCGGAGCTGCCGCCGCCGCGGGGATCGTCCGGGGTCGTGGTCCCGGTCGCGTCCTGCGTCTCGGACCGGGCGCCGGAGAGCGCCTCGGCCTCCGGGTCCGGCACGGCGTCCGGCTCGGGGCCCACGCCGGTGGTCTCGAACTCGTCGTGCTTGCCGCGGGCGCGGTCCAGCAGCTCGTGGAAGTGCTTCTCGGACTCGAGCAGCTCCTGGCGGTGCTTGTCGGAGATCTTCGGCATCTGCTGCTGGTACCTGGCGGCCTTGTCGGCCAGCTTCCGGCGCTCCTCGGCCGGGGCGTCCTGCGGCAGGGTCACGTACTTCTCGGCGACGGTCTGCAGGCCGTTGAGCACCCGCAGGGCCCGGCCCTTGGGGCTGTAGAGGGAGGCCAGGACGGTGACGGCCAGGACGCCCACGATGACGGTCAGCGACAGGCCGATGCCGACCTCGACGACCTCCACGTGCTCGCCGTTGTTGATGAAGCCCAGGTTGTTCTCGTGCAGCGCGTGCAGGATCAGCTTGATCCCGATGAAGCCGAGGATGATGGCCAGGCCCCAGGAGAGGTAGATGAGCCGGTCCAGCAGCCCGTCGATGAGGAAGTACAGCTGGCGCAGGCCCATCAGCGAGAACGCCACGGCGGTGAACACCAGGTAGGTCTGCTGGGTCAGGCCGAAGATCGCGGGGATCGAGTCCAGGGCGAAGAGGACGTCCGTGCCGCCGATGGCCACCATGACGAGGAGCATCGGCGTCATGACCTTCTTGCCGTTCTCCATCGTGAACAGCTTGTCGCCGTCGTACTCGTCCGAGGTGTGCATGAAGCGCTTGGCGGTGCGGATGATGAAGTTGTCGGCCTCGTCGTGCGCGGAGTCCGAGAGCTCGCCCTTGATCAGGGAGCCGGCCGTCAGCAGCAGGATGAGACCGAACAGGTAGAAGACCCACGCGAACTGGTTGATCAGCCCCGCGCCCACGAAGATCAGGGCGGTCCGGGCGATCAGGGCGAAGGTGATGCCGAACAGCAGGACCTTCTGCTGGTCCGCGCGCGGGACCTTGAAGGACGCCATGATGATGAGGAACACGAAGAGGTTGTCCACCGACAGGGCCTTCTCCGTGATGTACCCGGCGTAGTACTCCCCGGCGTACCGGCCTCCCCACTGGAGGAGCACGTACAGGCCGAAGACTAGGGCGATGCCCACGTAGATCGCCGACCAGATCGCGGCTTCCTTCAGCTGGGGCTCGTGCGCCTTGCGCACGTGGAACACGTAGTCGAACAGGAGCAGGCCGATGATGGCCGCGACCGTGACGATCCAGACGGTGAGTGAGACTTCCATGGTTCTGCTTTCGGGGTCGAGTACGGGACAGCCGTAAGTCTCTCCGCCGGCCGCGCGGGACCGTTCCGGTCCGTCGTGCTGGGCTCGGCCGCTGCGTCCGGCCGGGCTGAGTCACCCGACGTGCTGACGTCCACAGCGCTGAGGGATACTCCCCTAGGCTGGGGACAGTCTATACGGGCCCCGCGCGCCTTCCGCGCAGGCCCGGGGCGGGCCGCCCCGGCGGGCTCAGGCGTGCCCGGCCTGCTGCATCTGCCGCAGCTCCTTCTTCAGGTCCGAGAGCTCGTCCCGGATCCGCGCGGCGAGCTCGAACTGCAGCTCCTGGGCCGCGGCCTGCATCTGCTCGGTCATCTGCGCGATGAGGTCCACGAGGTCCTCCGCTGGGGCGGCCGTGAACCCGTCCTGGCGCAGCTTGTCCTCCGCGGCCGCGGCGGCGTCCCGTCCGCCCTTCCCCCCGGTCGGGGCGGTCTTCTTGCCGGCGGCGGCCCGCCGGGCGAGCAGCTCCCGGGTGTCCTCCTCCTCGCGCTGGAGCTGGTCCGTGATGTCGGCGATCTTCTTCCGCAGCGGCTGCGGGTCGATCCCGTGCTCCGTGTTGTAGGCGACCTGGATCTCCCGGCGCCGGTTCGTCTCCTCGATCGCCGTGGCCATCGAGTCGGTGATCCGGTCGGCGTACATGTGCACCTGCCCGGAGACGTTGCGGGCGGCGCGGCCGATCGTCTGGATCAGGGACGTCGTCGAGCGCAGGAAGCCCTCCTTGTCGGCGTCGAGGATCGCCACGAGGGACACCTCGGGCAGGTCCAGGCCCTCCCGGAGCAGGTTGATGCCGACCAGGACGTCGAACGAGCCCATCCGCAGCTCGCGCAGCAGCTCCACGCGGCGCAGCGTGTCGACGTCGGAGTGCAGGTACTGGACCCGGACCCCGTGCTCCATGAGGTACTCGGTGAGGTCCTCGGCCATCCGCTTGGTGAGGGTGGTGACGAGCACGCGCTCGTCCCGCTCGACCCGCAGGTTGATCTCGTCGAGGAGGTCGTCGATCTGCCCCTTGGTGGGCTTGACGATCACCTCGGGGTCCACCAGGCCCGTGGGCCGGATGATCTGCTCCACGTAGCCGTCCGCCTGGGACAGCTCGTACTTGCCCGGGGTCGCGGAGAGGTAGACGGTCTGGCCGATCCGCTCCAGGAACTCGTCCCACTTCAGCGGGCGGTTGTCCATCGCGGAGGGCAGCCGGAAGCCGTGCTCCACCAGGGTGCGCTTGCGGGACATGTCGCCCTCGTACATGCCGCCGATCTGCGGGATGGTCACGTGGGACTCGTCGACCACCAGCAGGAAGTCGTCGGGGAAGTAGTCGATGAGGCAGTGCGGTGCGGAGCCGCGGGGGCGGCCGTCGATGTGCAGCGAGTAGTTCTCGATGCCGTTGCAGTAGCCCATCTGCTCCATCATCTCGAGGTCGTACGTGGTGCGCATCCGCAGCCGCTGGGCCTCGACGAGCTTGTTCTGCGCCTCCAGCTCCTTGAGCCGCGCGGCGAGCTCGTCCTCGATGGACTTCACGGCCGTGGCCATCCGGTCCGCGCCCGCCACGTAGTGGGAGGCGGGGAAGACGTACATCTCGGTCTCCTCCCGGATGATTTCCCCCGTGAGCGGGTGGAGGGTGTAGATGGACTCGATCTCGTCGCCGAAGAACTCCACGCGGATCGCGTGCTCCTCGTACATCGGGATGATCTCCACGGTGTCCCCGCGCACGCGGAACGTGCCTCGGTGGAAGTCGACGTCGTTGCGGGCGTACTGCATGTTCACGAACCGGCGCAGCAGCTCGTCGCGGTCCATCTCCTGGCCCCGGCGCAGGGTGACCATCTGCGCCACGTACTCCTCGGGGGTGCCCAGGCCGTAGATGCAGGAGACGGTGGCGACGACGACGACGTCGCGCCGGGTCAGCAGCGCGTTGGTCGCCGAGTGCCGCAGCCGCTCGACCTCCTCGTTGATCGAGGAGTCCTTCTCGATGAAGGTGTCCGTCTGCGGGACGTAGGCCTCGGGCTGGTAGTAGTCGTAGTAGGACACGAAGTACTCGACGGCGTTGTTCGGCAGCAGCTCGCGCAGCTCGTTCGCGAGCTGCGCGGCGAGCGTCTTGTTCTGCACCATGACGAGGGTCGGCCGCTGGACGCGCTCGATGAGCCACGCGGCGGTCGCGGACTTGCCGGTGCCGGTGGCGCCGAGCAGCACGACGTCCTTCTCCCCCGCCTCGATCCTCGTGGCGAGCTCCTCGATGGCCCGGGGCTGGTCGCCCGCGGGCACGTAGTCGGAGATGACCTCGAAGGGGGCGACGACACGGTTGATCTTCTGGGCGAGGCTCATGGCACCAGGCTACGCGCCGCCCCGGACACGGGACCCGGGTTCCTCCGGAGGCGATCGGCCGGTGCGCGGGACGCCGTAGGCTCGTCCCACGAGGCGCTCCGGGAGGCTCCGTGCCGCCGCCGGCGCCGGGCCCGGTGGCAGGACGACAGGAGGACGGCGTGGCCGAGGAACGACGGCGGAGCGGCGGCCACGAGGACCGCTTCGTGGGCGGGCAGGACCTCACGGCCTGGCCCACCCGCCTCGGGCAGCTCCTGGTCCGGTGCGTCCGGTGGCTGGCCCGGCGGCTCGGGCCCTACGCGGCGGTCCTCGTCCCGCTCGGGCTCGGCCTGGGCGTCGCGGTGACCATGACGGTCGCCACGGCGGAGGTCTACGAGTCCGTCATGGACCAGGACGACGCCGCGGCGCTGGACGAGCCGCTGCTGGAGGCGGCGATGGCGGTGCGTTCGCCGGCCCTGGACGCTCTCGTGACGGCCTACACGCACGTGGGCGGGCCGGTCGGCATGACGGTCCTGACGGTGGCCGTCATGGCGGCGCTGGCCCTGGCCCGGCGGTCCTGGACCCCGGTCGTGCTGGTCACGGCGGCCGCTGCGGGCTCCCTGCTCATGACCGTCGCCGGGAAGCCGCTGATCGGCCGGTCCCGGCCGGACCTCGAGGACGCCGTCCCGCCCTACGAGTACTCGGCGTCCTTCCCCAGCGGCCACTCCCTGAACGCCTTCGTCATCGCGGGGATCGTGGCCTATCTGCTGGTCCTGCGGCAGCGCGCCCGTCCGGCCCGGGTCCTGACGATCGCCGCCGCGGCGGCCTTCGCGCTCACCATGGCGCTGAGCCGGGTGTACCTGGGCCACCACTGGTTCACCGACGTGCTGGTCGCGCAGACCCTCGGGGCGGCGTGGCTGGCGGTGGTCATCACGACGCACCGGCTGCACCTCACCGTCCGGCACCGGGGTGCCGGCGGCGCCCGCCCCTGACCGGCCGGCTCCCGCCCACCGCACCGGGATCCCGCCGGAGGCCGCCGGCCCCCGGCGGACGGCGACCGCCGGGGACGCGGACCCGGGGCGGACGGGAAATACGCCGCGGGCGTCGTCGGTTGCACAGGGCACACCGCCGCCGCCCGGCGGACCGCCACCGGAGCCTGCGGGCCACCGTCGAGAGGAACACCGTGTCCATCGTCATCACCGGAGCCACCGGCCAGCTGGGCCGCCACGTCATCAGCTCGCTCCTGCGCCTGGACGTGCAGCTGCCGGACCTCGTGGCCGCCGGCCGCAACGAGGACAAGCTCGGGGCCCTCCGTGAGCTGGGCCTGGCCACGGTCCGGGTCGACTACACCGATCCCGCGACCCTGGACGAGGCCTTCGCCGGGGCCGGCACCGTGCTGCTGATCTCGAGCAGCGAGGTGGGCCGGCGGGTGCCCCAGCACCGGAACGCGGTCGACGCCGCCGTCCGGGCCGGGGTGTCCCGGGTCGTCTACACCAGCGCCCTCGGCGCCGACCGCGGGAAGCTGCTGCTCGCGGACGAGCACCTGGCCACGGAGCAGGCCATCGCCGAGTCCGGGCTCCCGTACACGATCCTGCGCAACGGCTGGTACACCGAGAACTTCGAGCCGGCCCTGCGGCACGCAGAGCGCACCGGCGTGGTCCTGGCCAGCGCCGGGGACGGCCGGGTGGCCAGCGCCACGCGCGAGGACTACGCGGAGGCGATCGCCGCGGTCCTCGCCCAGGACGGCCACTCCGGGCAGACCTACGAGCTCTCCGGGGACGTGGCGTGGAGCTTCGACGAGCTCGCCGCGGCGCTCACCGAGGTCCTGGACCGGGAGGTGACCTACCGGCGCCTGACCCCCGAGCAGCACCTGGCCGAGCTGGAGCGGACCGGGGTGGACGAGAGCACCGCGCGCTTCCTGGTGGCCCTGGACGCCAACATCGAGGACGGCGCCCTGGACCTCGTCACCGGGGACCTGTCCCGGCTGCTCGGCCGGGACACCACCCCACTGGTCGACGCGCTGCACGAGATGCGCTGATCCCCGCTCCCCCGGCGCCCGAGGGCCGGTTCGTCAGTTGCGGGAGGTCCCGGCCCGCGGGCCGCCGCGGGAGTCGTCACGGTGGTACAGGTACTCGTTGCCGTGCTCGTCCCGCTCGATCACGAAGTGCTTCTGGCACTCCTCGTACCAGGCGTGGGCCCGTTCGCTCTCCTCGGCACCGTGGGTCTCCGGCGGCACGCGATCGGCGGCCCCGTAGACCTTGAGGGCGATCTGGTTCAGCCGGTCCAGCAGGCAGTAGCCCGACGACGGTGAGTCCTCGTTGACGGTGTGCTGGTCTTCGGTCATGGCGTCCCCCCGGTGACCGCGATGCGGATGGGACCATTCTAAGCCTCCTGCCGCGCCGGGCGAAGGCCGAGCAGGAACTCCGGAGACTCCCGTGACGTCTCCCGGGCGCCCCGTCACATCCGCTGGTACTTGGCCCGGACCACCATGAACGCTCCGTAGCAGATGAGCCCCAGGGCGACGGCCCCGAGGATCCACGCCCCGAAGGGCTGCTCCTGGAGGGACTTGAGGGCCCCGTCCAGACCGGTCGACTGCTCCGGGTCGTGCTGCACCGTGGCCACGACGAAGAGCACGCCGAGCACGCCCAGGGCCACGCCCTTCGCGACGTAGCCGGCCGCGCCCAGTCCCACCACGGCCGATCCGGCCCGGCCGGGCGGCAGGCTCTTCAGGTTCTCCCGGAAGGACCGCGTCACACCGCGGTGGACGAAGAAGGCACCGGCGACGACGAGACCCAGGCCCACGGCGATCAGCAGCACCGTGCCGGCCGGATGCGCCATCAGCCGGGCGCTCAGCGACTGCGTCGACCGACTGCTGTCGCTCGAGCCCCCGAGGGCGTAGACCCCGAACACCGCGCCGATCGCGCCGTAGACGACTGCTTGGCCGCCCATCTTGGCCCGGTGCTTGAGCCGTTCCCGGTCCGAGCGCTGGGTCGCGCCGAAGAACACCTCGCTGAACAGGAACACGGCGAGCGCCGCGCAGCCCAGGAAGCACGCCCACAGCAGGACCGTGCCGCCGGGGCTGCCGGCGAGCGCGGCGACGGCGCCGGACTGGTCGGCGGAGCCTGAGCCGCCGGTGGCGACGCGCAGCGCGATGACGCCGATCATGACGTGCAGCAGTCCCGCGGCCACGTATCCGGCGCGCGCGGCGAGGCGGAACCCCCGGGAGTCCGTCGCGTCGTCCGCGGCGTCGGCCGCCCTCGTGGCCTGCCGGCCGACCTCGCCCATGGCTCCTCCTGCGGTGTGGGACTCCATCGTGCGCCTGCGGACCGCCGGTGTCCACGACGCCGTTCGGCTGACACCGTGCGGCAGCCGCGTTCCGCCCGGCGCAGGGGTTCCCGGCAGCAACGAGTTGTCCCGGGCGGGTCCTCCCCGCCGGTGCGGGGAGGAGACTGGGAGCATGAGCACAGATTTCGGACGAACGGCCACGACGGCCTCCGGCGGCACCAGGGCGGGAGCCGTGGACGGGGACCTGGCCCGGCGGCTGAGCGACCTGGCCCGCGCCCTGCAGGTGGAGCAGGACGTCCAGGGCACGCTCGAGGCCATGGTGCACGCCGCGCTGGAGCTCGTCCCCGGGGTGGTGGCCGCCTCGATCTCGGTGGCCCGACGCCGGCACGGGATCGAGTCCCGGGCCGCGTCCGGGGAGCTGCCCCGCAGGATGGACCAGCTGCAGGCGGACACCGGCGAGGGACCGTGCATGGACGCGGCCTTCGAGCAGCGGATCGTGCGCGTGCCCGACTTCCGCCACGAGGACCGGTGGCCGCGGTTCGCCCCGGCCGCCCTGGAAGCCGGGGCCACGTCCATGCTCGCCTTCCAGCTCTACACCGACGGCGACGTCCTCGGGGCGCTCAACGTCTACGGAGCCGGCTTCGGCGCCTTCACCGAGGAGTCCGAGGAGATCGGCCTGCTGGTGGCGGCCCACGCCGCGGTGGCCCTGGCCGCCGCCCAGCAGGTGAGCCACCTGCACGAGGCCCTGGCCACCCGGGACCTCATCGGGCAGGCGAAGGGCGTGCTCATGGAACGGTTCAGGATCACGCCCCACGAGGCGTTCGTCCTCCTGACCACCGCCAGCTCCCAGACGAACACCAAGCTGCGGGACGTGGCCGAGCAGCTGGCCACCACCGGTGTCCTCACCGGCGAACCGCCCGCGGAAGCGGCCGGCCCGCAGGACTTCTGATCGTGCTCGGACCCCGGTCGCTCAGCCGCCGAGCCCTGCGTTGAGCCGCGCGGCCTGTCGCACGAGGTGGTCGCGTTCGGGGGCGCTGAGCGCCGACCGGGCGGCTTCGGCGTAGAGCCGCGCCGCGGTCACGGGGTCGCCGTCGCGCTCGTGGAGGTACGCCGCGGCGGCGGTGTACCGGGGCAGGGCGGGGTCGAGGTCGGCGAGGGCGGCGAGACCGGCCCGGGCGCCCTCGGCCTCCCCGAGGGCGACGGCGCGGTTGAGGCGGGCAACGGGGCTGCCGGTGAGCCGCACGAGCTCGTCGTACCACTCGACGATCTGCGGCCAGTCGGTCTCCCCGGCGGTGCGGGCGTCGGCGTGGAGCGCGGCGACGGCCGCCTGGGCCTGGTACTCGCCCAGGCGGTCCCGGCGCAGGGCCCTCTGGAGCACGTCGACGCCCTCGGCGATCAGGCGGGTGTCCCACAGGCCGCGGTCCTGCTCCGCGAGGGGCACGAGGCTGCCGTCGGCGCGGGTCCGGGCGGGTCGCCGGGCGTGGTGGAGCAGCATGAGCGCCAGCAGTCCCGCCACCTCCTCGTGCTCGATCCCGGCCGCCAGCTGACGGGTGAGCCGGATCGCCTCGGCGGCGAGGTCCACGTCCCCGGAGTAGCCCTCGTTGAAGACCAGGTAGAGCACGCGCAGCACCGTGGCCGGGTCCCCGGGCCGGTCGAGCCGGACGCCCGCGACGGTCCGCTTGGCCCGGCTGATCCGCTGCGCCATGGTGGGCTCGGGAACGAGATAGGCCCGGGCGATCTGGCGCGTGGTCAGCCCGCCGACCGCGCGCAGGGTGAGCGCGACCGCCGAGGCCGGTGTCAGGGACGGGTGCGCGCACAGGAAGTACAGCTGCAGCGTGTCGTCGGCCGTCGTCCCCGGTCCGGGCACGGGCTCGTCCTCCGCCCGGAGCTCGCGCCGGCGCCGGGAGGTGTCGGCGCGCGAGGAGTCGAGGAACCGGCGCCAGGCCACGGCGACCAGCCACGCCCTCGGGTTCCGGGGCGGGTTCCCCGGCCACACGCGCACCGCCTCGACCAGGGCGTCCTGCACGGCGTCCTCGGCCGCCGCGAAGCCGGCTCCGCGGCGGACGAGGACCCCGATCACGGTGGGGATGAGGGTCCGCAGCAGGGCCTCGTCCACCGTGGATCACTCCGTGACGGTCGGCGGCGCGCCCAGGAACGGACGCACCTCGAGCCACTCGTGGATGGGCCTGCCGCCCGCGCCGGGCGCCGCGGACAGCTCCCCGGCCAGTTCGAGCGCCCGCTCCCAGGAGTCGACGTCGATCACCATCCAGCCGGCGATCAGGTCCTTGGTCTCCGCGAACGGGCCGTCGGTGACCGGCGGGCGCCCCTCGCCGTCGTGGCGGACGAACGTGCCCTCCGGGGACAGCGCCTGCGCGTCGACGAACTCCCCGGTGCCCTTGAGCCGGTCGGCGAAGTCCTCCATGTAGCGCACGTGCGCCGAGACCTCCTCCGGCGTCCACCGGTCCATCGGCACGTCGTTGATCGCTGCCGGTGCGCCTCGGTAGTGCTTGAGCAACAGGTACTTGGCCATGATGTCCTCCTCGCTGGGATACGGCCCATTGTGGCCGCATGCACCCCGGGGACGGAGCCGCGGACAGGATTTCGACATCCCACCGGGACGATGTCCGGCGCCCTCCCTCCACGGCCGGGGCAGGACTACGCTCGGTCTCGACGGAGGCCGCAGAGGACGTGCGCGCCGGTGCGACTCATGGATCCGGCAGTCGTCCGGAGTGTCAGCAGTTCCCTGCGCACTCGCAGCCGAGCGAACGGAGCGACCAGATGGCACGGACCCGCATCCACAACTTCTCCGTCTCGCTGGACGGCTTCGCGACCGGCGACGGCCAGTCGTCCGAGGCGCCCATGGGACACGCCGGCCAACGGCTGCACGAGTGGATGATCGCCACCCGCTTCGGCGCACCGATCATGGGGCGCCGGGGCGGCACGGCCGGGGTGGACGACGCGTTCGCCCAGCAGCACGAGCCGGACATCGGCGCCGAGATCATGGGCGCCGGCAAGTTCGGCCCACCGGGCTGGCAGGACGACGCCGACTGGACCGGGTGGTGGGGCCCCAACCCCCCGTTCCGCACGCCGGCCTTCGTGCTCACCCACCGCCCGCGACCCTCGATCGAGATGGAGGGCGGGACCACCTTCCACTTCCTCGACGCCGCACCGGCCGAGGCGCTCCACGCCGCCCGCGCGGCCGCCGGCGGACAGGACGTGCGCATCGGCGGTGGCCCGACCGTCGTGCGGGACTTCCTCGCCGCGGGCCTGGTCGACCACATGCACCTGGTCCAGGTGCCGATCGTGCTCGGCCGCGGCGTCCGGGTGTGGGACGGGCTGGAGGCGCTCGAGCAGGACTACGACGTCGAGGTCGTCTCGGCGCCCAGCGGCGTCACCCACCTGACCTTCGACCGCAGGACCGCGTGACGGGGTCATCTTCCGAGCTCGTGGCGGCCACCGCGGTGGAACGGCGAGCGTGCGGGCAGACGGCGTGCAGCGGTGGGGATGCCCCCGGGCGGTGACCGCCCGAGGCGGGCCCGCAGCACGCAGCCCGTTCCCGGGTGTCGAGATCGAGGCGCCGGCTCCGTCCCGAAGGCACGGGTGGCCACGACCGGCCGCACCAGGACCTCACGACGCAAGGAGAAGATCATGTCGATCCAGCGGATGGACCACGTGGGCGTCGTCGTCGGCGATCTCGAAGCCGCCGTGGCGTTCTTCCTCGACCTCGGCATGGAGCTGGAGGGCCGGGCGCCGATCGAGGGACAGTGGGTGGACCGTGTCTCGGGGCTCGAGGGCGTGCGGGTCGACGTCGCCATGCTGCGGACCCCCGACGGCCACGGCCGGCTCGAACTGACGACGTTCCACAGCCCCGAAGCGGTCAGCGCTGCGCCGCAGAACGCCCCGGGGAACACCCTGGGGCTGCGCAGCATCATGTTCGCCGTCGACAACATCGACGCCACCATCGCGGCGCTGCAGTCCCGCGGCGCGGAACTCGTCGGTGACGTGGTGCAGTACCAGGACAGCTACCGGCTCTGCTACGTCCGCGGCCCCGAGGGGATCATCGTCGCGCTGGCCGAGCAGCTCGGCTGAGCGCCCGGGACGCGAGCCGCTCGGCCATCGGCACGGGTTCGGCGCCGTCCGTGAGCGTGCTCTCGAGCAGCTGCCGCAACAGTTCACGCTCGGTGCCGAACACCGCGTATGACGTCGATCCACACCCGCATCAGGACGGGCGAGGCCGCCCGGAACGCGCCCGTCCGGGGGGCTGATCCTGCACACGGGAGGTCCGAGCGAGCGGGGCGTGCACGGCCTCGACGTCCGGCAGGCCACGGAGGACGCCGAGCCCTTCTTCGCCGAGCGCTCGGCGCCGGCCCTGCGGCGTGGCGACGCCCTCAAGCACCGGTGGGTGCAGCCGGATCGGATGGGTCCGGCGGCCCGGCGCGGGGGCGCACCGCTCTTGGAGGGAGTGCCTCCGGGTTCCCGGGATCCGGGAACCAGATCTGGACCAGGGCCCACCCCACCGCGGTCAGCGGCACGGCCAGCACGGCCCCGACGACACCGGAGAGGATCCCTCCGGCAGCCAGGGCGAGCAGCACCACCAGCGGGTGCAGACTCAGGGCCCGGCCCAGCACCATCGGCTGGAGCACCCGGCCGTCGAGCTGGTTGATGGCCACCACCACCGCCACCACCACCAGCGCCACCACGGGACCGTTGGCCACCAGGGCCACCAGGGCCGCGACACCCCCGATCAGAGCGGCTCCCACGATGGGGATGAATCCGCCCAGAAAGATCAGCACGGACAGGGGCAGGGCCAGAGGCACCCGCAGCACCAGCAGGGTGAGTCCGATGACCACCGCCTCCAGCAGCGCCACCACGGCGGTGCCGCGCACGTAGCCTCCCAGCACGTGCAGGGCCGTGATGCCCGACACGAGCAGCTTCGCCAAGGTCTCACCGTGGAAACGGCGCAGGAAGAACGCCCAGATCCTGGCCGCGTCCTGGAGGAAGAAGTAGAGGATCACGGCCACCAGCACCGCACCGGTGATCACCTGAGTGGCCGCGGAGATCCCCAGGAGTGCCCCGGCGCCGAACCGGGGGCCGGCCGTGAAATCCACGACGGCCGTGATGGCCTCGTCCAGGCCCTGCTGACCGACCGGAACCGGACCGGCCACGATGAACTCCCGCAGCCGTTCCAGCCCGCCCACTGCGGAGGCCACCAGCTCCGCCCACTCGCTGCGCACCGCGAACACCATGCCGGTGACCACCCCGCCCAGGACCACGATCGCGGCCAGGAACACGATCCAGGTCGCCAGCGCCCCCGGCACGCCCCGCCGGCGCAGGAACGCGACCAGCGGGTTCAGGGCCGCGGCCAGGATCAGGGCGATCAGCAACGGGATCACGACCAGTTTGAGCTGGATCAACCCGTAGACCACCACCGCTCCCGCGCTCAGCAGCACCAGCCCCTGCAAGGCTCGGGTGGTCGCCCGCCCCAGCGGATCCGCCCACAGGTCACGAGGGTGCGAGGCGCTGCGATGCCGTGGGCGCGTCATCGGAATCCGCCTCCCCAGTCCCGCCGTCGACCTGGCTTCAGGATGCGCCCACGGGCTCGTGGATGCCAAGCCCCGGGACAGTGCCCGACGACGGCGCCGCACCCGGCCCCGGGTCCGGTGCCCCGACGCGGCGACCCACGCGCCGGCCGGCGAGTGGACGGTCCACCCCCCCCTGTTGCATCACAGGGGGGTCGCATGGCAGTCCTGCTGAGCCGGAGCAGGTTGCACGCAGTGCGAGGCCACTGTCCGGTGCATGGGTCGTTCGGTTTCTTCGTGTCGGCAGGAGCACCCAGCTGGTGATACCCGCCTCGACCGGGCGGCACACTTAATAAAAGGTCCGTCCCGGTGCGGAGCCGGCCATCAGGCGGATCATGGGAACTCAGATCGAGCCGACCGCTCCGACCGTCGGCATCGGGTGGTTTCCCCGGCAACGTGGAGGAAAGGGCACCGGCAGAGCCGGAACCGTCCCCGGCGCCCTGGCCTTCGCCGTCGCGGCCACGGCGCCGTCGGTGATCGGGTTCCTGCGCTGGGTGTTCGTGGTCCCCCTGGCCACCATCTGCGCTCCGGGGGATTCCGCCACCGGCACCGCGGTGGAGGCCGCCCGGACTGCCCAGCACCAGGTCGACGGGGCCCTGCTGGGCGAGCACCTGGGCCAGATCCTCGTCCTGGGCTCGGCGGGGAGACCTGTCCACAGATTCGCCCCCGGGTTCCCTCCCGGGCACCGACCGGACCCGGTCCGGAGAGGAGCACCATCATGGCCGCTGAGGAACACCACACCGTGGAGGGCCAGGGCACGACCGGTCCCACCCCGGACAGCACGATGCGCGCGGTGGTGCGCGACAGGTACGGCCCTGCCGAGGTCCTGCACCTGGCACGGATACCGGTGCCCGAGCCCGGCAAGAAGGAGGTGCTCCTGCGCGTGCGCGCGGCCGGTCTGGACCGGGGCACCTGGCACCTGATGACGGGCCGGCCCTACCTGTTGCGCCTGGGCTTCGGGCTGCGGGCACCGAGGAACCCGGTGGCCGGGATGGAAGTCGCTGGCACGGTCGTGGCCCTCGGCGCCGCCGTCACCGGCCTCTCCGTCGGGCAGGAGGTGTACGGGGCAGCCCGCGGCTCTTTCGCCGAGTACGCCGTGGCCCGGGCCGATCAGCTCGCCCCCGCACCGGGGAGCCTGACCGCCGAGCAGGCGGCGGTGGTGCCGGTCTCCGCAGCCACCGCCCTGCAGGCCCTGGGACGGGCCGGACGCCTGCGGGCAGGGCAGACGGTGCTGATCACCGGGGCCTCCGGCGGAGTCGGGTCCTACGCCGTGCAACTGGCCAAGGCCTTCGGGGCAGACGTCACCGCCGTGACCAGCACCGCCACGGTCGACCACGTCCGCTCCCTGGGCGCGGACCACGTCATCGACCGCACCCGCGAGGACTTCGCCGACGGAACCCACCACTACGACCTCGTCCTGGACCTGGCCGGCAACCCACCGCTGTCCCGGCTGCGCCGGGCCCTGGCACCGACCGGAACGGCCGTGCTCGTGGGCGGGGAGGAGGGCGACCGCCTCACCGGTGGCATGGGACGGACCCTGCGCGCAGCAGCCCTCTCCCCGTTCGTGGGCCAGCGGTTCACCAACGTCGTGTCCACCACCCGCACCGCAGGCCTCCAACGGCTCACCGAGCTCATCGAGGCCGGTCGAGTGACTCCGCACGTCGACGGCACCTACCCGTTGGAACAGGCTGCTGAGGCCATGGCACGACTCGAGGCCGGTCAAGTGCGAGGAAAGATCGCCATCACCGTCTGAGCACACCTGGGCCCAACCCGCTGCGCGACGGTGTCATCTTCGGTGGTCGGGTAACGATCCGGGACAGGTCAGCGGGCCGGTCCGGAAGGCCGTTCTACGCTGGGGACACCGCCCGGCCCAGGAGTTCTTCGGGTCCGGCCCGCGGTCCGGGGCCGTGGACCGGCCCGTCATCCCATCGATTCCTTGGTCTGTGCGTACTGCCGGGATGTGCTGTCGCGGTGACGTGGGGCCCAGGGGTCGACATCGTCGTCCATGACGACTGGACCCGAAGCGCTGTTCTCCGGGTGCAGGGGCCTCACCGGAGGTGACCTGCGCCGGTCGAGAGGAAGACGACAATGTCATCATCGGCACGATCCCCGCGTTCCGCGTTCGCCGCCGCCACGGCGGCGGTGCTCCTCCTCGGGACCGGCGGGGCAACGGCCGCCCCGTCCTCCCCCGCCGGGCCGGCGGCCGCTCCGGCCGCTTCAGCGACCCCGTCGGCGTCGGCCACCGGCTCCGACGCCTGTGTCACCGACGTCGACGACGTCGTCACCCGGGAACCCTCGGCGCAGATGGCCGAGCCCCTGCCCGAGGAGCTGGCGACGACGTTGGATGCCGCCGCCCGTGCCTCGTTCGGCCAGGCGTCCGCGCCCGGTGCGGTGGTGGGCGTCTCCTCCCCCGAGGGCACCTGGACGGCCGCCTACGGGGTGGCCGACCCCGCCACCGGGGAGTCCATGCAGGTCGGCGTGCACACCCGCATCGGGTCGGTCACCAAGCCCTTCACCGCCACCTTGATCCTGCAGCTGGCCGAGGAGGGACAGCTCGCCCTGGAGGACCCCGTCGCCGACTACATCGAAGGCATCCCCAACGGGGAGCGGATCACCCTGCGGCAGCTCGCCAACATGACCAGCGGTGTGGCCAGCTACACCCGCAGCACTCGGTTCACGGACCGCTTCTTCGCGGATCCGCAGCAGGTCTTCACCCCGGAGGAACTGGTCGCCGTCGGCGTCTCCGAATCCCCCCTGTTCGCCCCCGGTGAGCAGTTCGACTACTCCAACACCAACTACATCCTGCTGGGCCTGGTCATCGAGCAGGTCACCGACCAGCCGGTCGGGGAGGTCCTGGAGGAGCAGATCTTCGAGCCGCTGGACCTCGACGAGACCACCTGGCCCGGGGACTCGACCGAGATGCCGGAACCCTCCGCGCGGGGCTTCACGCTCCAGGGCGACACCGCGACCCCGGAAGCACCGGCCGATGCCACCCACTGGAATCCCTCGTGGGGAGACACCGCCGGGGCCCTGATCTCGGACATGGACGACCTGCTGGTCTACGGCCGGGCCATGGGCACCGGGCACGGGCTGCTGGACCCGGAGGCCCAGCGGGAGCGCCTCACCTCGTTCCGACCACCCGAGTCCGGCTACGGACTGGGGTTCGGATGCATCGACGGCTGGGTGGGGCACACCGGGACACAACCCGGCTACAACACCACCGTCTACTACGACACCACCACCGACACCACCGTGGTCGTGCAGGCCACCAGTGACATCGCCTCCGGGGACTGCCCGGAGTCCCCGGTGTTGGCCGACGACCCCAGGACCCTGTCCTGCGCCACTCCGGCCACACGGATCTTCGCGGGGCTCTCCACCGCCCTGGGCCACACCTTCACCCCCAACCCGGAACGCTGACCGTCCGCATCGCCGGATCGGTCGAACGCCGACCCGGCGCGTGGGGTCACCCGGTGGTTCTGCCCGACGGGGCTGCTCCCCCGTCGTCGACCTCCTCGAGGACGAGACGGTAGACGCCCCAGCCGACCAGCACGGTGGTCGCGAGAAGGCCGAACCGGTGCCCCCGCAGGATCACAGTGGCCGGGACAGTGGGGATCACCGCCTCGGTGACCGAGCCGTTCTGCGCGCTGGAGCCGGGGACGAGGCCATCGCCGATGCCGCCACTCCGTTCTGCCCTTCTTGTCAGCACCCTTGTTGGCCTTCGTGGGCCGTGCGTAGAGTCGGAGCAGTCCGGACGCGGACACCGTGCCGGAGCAGGCCGAGGCAGGACCGGAGGGGTCTCGATGACGAGCAAGGACCGGATCGCTGAACCGTGGGGCGCCCGAACCCCCTACGCCGCCGGGGAGGACTGGCCGGTGCGGGTCGACACGCACCTGGCCGAGGGGCTGGGCCCCGAGGACATGGACCGATGGGTGCAGACCGCTTCGATCCTGCACTCCAACGGTGATGCTCTCGACATCGGGGTCAAGGACGGAAAGATCGCCGGGGTCCGGGGCCGGGCCGTGGACCGGGTCAACCACGGGCGCCTGGGCGTGAAGGATCTCTACGGGTGGCAGGCCAACGCCTCCGGCGACCGGTTGACCAGGCCGCTGGTCCGCAAGGGTGGCAAGCTCGTGGAGACCGACTGGGACACCGCCATGGACCGGATCGTGGGACGCACCCAGGATCTGCTGGAGGAACAGGGTGCCAGCGCGATCGGCTTCTACACCACCGGCCAGCTCTTCGCCGAGGAGTACTACACCCTGGGTGTCCTCGCCCACGGCGGACTGGGCACCAACCACGTGGACGGCAACACCCGGCTGTGCACTGCCACCGCCGCCGCCGCGCTGAAGGAGTCCTTCGCCTCCGACGGCCAGCCCGGTTCCTACACCGACATCGACCACGCCGACGTCATCGCCCTGTACGGGCACAACATGGCCGAGACCCAGTCCGTGCTGTGGATGCGCGTGCTGGACCGCCTGGCCGGGCCCAATCCACCGCAGGTCATCTGCGTGGACCCCCGGCCCACCCCGGTCGCCCGGCACGCCACCGTGCACCTGGCCCCGCGCCCGGGCACCAACGTCGCCCTCATGAACGGGTTGCTGCACGAGATCATCACCCACGACTGGGTCGACCACGACTACATCGACGCCCACGCCGTGGGCTACGCCGAGCTCGAGAAGAGGGTGCAGGAGTACACCCCGGAGGCCGTGGCCACGATCTGCGACGTTCCTGCCGAGCAGATCAGGGAAGCCGCCCGCATCATCGGAGGTGCCCAGCGGTTGCTGTCCACCGTGCTGCAGGGCTTCTACCAGTCCCACCAGGCCACCGCCGCAGCGGTGCAGGTGAACAACGTCAACATCATCCGCGGCATGCTCGGCAGACCTGGTTGCGGGATCCTGCAGATGAACGGTCAGCCCACCGCCCAGAACACTCGCGAATGCGGCGGCGACGGCGACCTCCCCGCATTCCGCAACTGGTCCAACGACGCCCACGTCGCAGATCTCGCCAAGGTGTGGAACGTCGAACCGTTCCAGATCCCGCACTACTCCCCGCCCACCCACGTGATGCAGATGATGCGCTACGTCGAGGACGGCTCCATCCGCATGCTCTGGGTCAGCGGCACCAACCCTGCCGTGTCCTTGCCGGAGCTGGCCCGGATCCGTTCGATCCTGCAGCAGAAGCGGTTGTTCCTGGTGGTCCAGGACATCTTCCTGTCCGAGACCGCCCAGCTGGCCGACGTGGTGCTGCCGGCGGCGACCTGGGGCGAGAAGACCGGGACCTTCACCAACGTGGACCGCACCGTGCACCTGTCGGAGAAAGCCGTGGACCCGCCCGGGGAGGCGAGACCGGACCTGGACATCTTCCTCGACTACGCCCACCGCCTCGGCCTGAAGGACAAGGACGGGGAGCCGCTGATCAAGTGGCACGACCCCGAATCGGCCTTCGAGGCCTGGAAGGAGTGCACCCGTGGACGGCCCTGCGACTACACCGGTCTCAGCTACGACAAGCTGCGCGGCGGCTCCGGCATCCAGTGGCCCTGCAACGACGAGCACCCCGATGGTTCTGAACACATCTACGTCGACGGGGCGTTCTGGTCCGATCCGGAGTACTGCGAGAGCTACGGCCGGGACCTGGTCACCGGCGCACCGCTGGAGCCGGCCGAGTACAAAGCACTGAACCCGTCGGGCAAAGCGATGCTCAAGGCCGCCGAGTACCTGCCGCCCCACGAGATGCCCAGCCAGGAGTTCCCGTTGCAGCTGATCACCGGGCGCACCCTCTACCACTTCCACACCCGCACCAAGACCGCCCGCGCGCCGCAGCTGCAGGACGCCGCCCCGGAAGTGTGGGTGGAGCTCTCCGCCGGTGACGCCGCCGCCACCGGCATCAGCGAGGGCGACCTGACCCAGATCAGCACCCCGAGGGGATCGGTGCAGGCCACGGCGCGGATCACCGAGATCCGCACCGGGGTGCTGTTCCTGCCCTTCCACTACGGATACTGGGACACCAAGAGGGGGCACGAGCCCGGCAAGGCCGGGCGGGCGGCCAACGAGCTGACCATCACCGACTGGGACGCGGCCTCCAAGCAGCCGATCTTCAAGACCGCCGCCGCCAGGATCACCAAGATCGCCGCGGCCGAGGGCCCCTCCCGGGCCCCGACCACCACGGCCTCGGCCCCAGTGTCCGACGTGGGTCACCGCACCGCCGGCAACCCCTCGGCAGCAGCCGATGAGAATGTCCACGACACCACCGCGGAGGCACTGCGATGAAGATCGGCCTGGTCCTGCACGAACTCCACCGCTCCGAGAACGACCTGGCGCAGAAGCTGCTGCACGTCTCCGAACGCCACAAGGTCGACCACGAGATCTACCACCTGGGCCGAGATCTCGCCCGCTGGTCCCAGCACCACGTTCGGGAGATTGCCGAGATCGGCCGGCACTACGGCCAGGACCTCGACCCGGAACCCGAAGGCGAGCCCGGCCTCACGGAGAAGCTGCGGGAGAAGAGCAGCGAGCTCATCGGCCGGCGCAGTCACGCCGCGCTGCTGATGCTCATCGACCTGCGAGAGGTCTACACCATGGCCTCCGGGGTCTCGGCCGACTGGGAGATGCTCGCGCAGGCCGCCCAGGGCATCAAGCACCACGACCTGCTCGACGTCACCCAGCGCTGCCACCCCGACACCCTGCGCCAGGTCCGCTGGGCCAACGCCATGCTCAAGGTCAACTCCACCCAGATCCTCGTCAGCTGACTGGTGGCAGGACCCACCGGCGGCACTGCGAGAGTCCGAAGACTGCCGGTCCCTCCGGACGGGACAATCCGCCTCGAACAGGTCTACCGTGGTGCCATGAGTCCGATCATCAGGTCACTGATCGTTGGGGTCGGTGCGATCCTGGGGCTTCTGCTCGCCGGGTGCGCGGGCCCTTATCCGGCCGATCCGCACCGGACGCTGGAGCGGGTCAGCGGTACCGTGCTGCGGGTCGGGATCTCGCACAACGAGCCCTTCGTGTCCGTGGAGGGCCCATCCCCGTCCGGGCGCGAGGTGGCCCTGGTGGAGGACTACGCGCGGACCCTGGACGCCGAGGTGGTATGGACCGCCGACGGGGAGGAGGAGCTGGTGGACCAGCTCGAGCACGGCCGGCTCGACATGATGATCGGCGGGCTCACCGACAAGACCCCGTGGAAGAAGAAGGTCGGGCTCACCCGCCCCTACACGCAGACCACCGACGAGTTCGGGCAGAAGGAGAAGCACGTGATGGCCGTGCGCAAGGGCGAGAACGCGTTCCTGCTGGACCTCGACCGGTTCCTTCACGATCAGGCAGGGCAGCCGTGATGGCAGCCCGCCACAATGTCGACGACGAGCCCCTCCCCGAGGAGATCGCCGGGCACCTGCGCAGGGCGGTGCGGCTGGAGTGGATCACCATCGCCGCCCTGGTGGTCATCGTGGGACTGGTCTACCTCGTGCTGGGCAACTCCCAGGCGATGAAGACCGCCTGGATCGAGGACATGCTCTCCTTCATCCCCCCGATCGCCTTCCTGATCGGGGTGCACGTCACCCGGAAGCCGGCCACCGCCGAACGCCCCTTCGGCTACCACCGGGCCATCGGCATCTCCCACGTGGTCGCCTCGACCGCCCTGGTCATGATGGGCGGGTACCTCATCGTGGACTCCGCCCTGAAGCTGATCACCGCCGAGCACCCCACCATCGGCGGGATCCAGCTCTTCGGCACCACGATCTGGCTGGGCTGGCTGATGATGGCCGCGATGGTGATCACTGCGGTCCCCCCGGTGATCCTGGGGCGGATGAAGCTCAAGCTCGCCCCGCCGCTACACAACAAGGTCCTCTACGCCGACGCGGACATGAACAAGGCCGACTGGATGACCTCCCTGGCCGTGCTGGTGGGCGTGGCCGGGATCGGCCTGGGGTGGTGGTGGGCCGACGCCGCGGCCGCGATCGTGGTCGCCACCTCGATCCTCAAGGACGGCATCACCAACCTGAAGGCCGCGGTGGCCGGACTGATCGACGCCCGCCCCACCAGCATCGACAACCAGGACCCGCACCCGTTGCTGGGCGAGATCGACGCGTACCTGCGGTCGCTGGACTGGGTGCGCACCGCCGGGGCCCGGGTCCGGGACGAGGGCCAGGTCTTCCACGTCGAAGGCTTCGTGGTGCCCGAGCCCCTGGAGACCGCGACCCCCGAACGGCTGGACGCGGCCCGGACCGGACTGCTGGGCCTGGACTGGAAGATCCGCGACGCCGTCATCGCCACCGTCCCGAAACTGCCCGACGTCCTCGAGCGGCACGCCTCCCAGCCCTGAGTCCTGACGCAGGATCGGACCCCCGCAAGACTCGGTCGCGGGTCGACGCGCTCTCCGACGGCCGAGGGGCGGTAGCGCCCCGATGACACGAACTGCGCCACGGGACGGTCCTGCCGGGTTCTTCGGCCCTGCCCTCCCAGTCGGTCACCGCAGGTGGGATCCAGGGCAGAGCCGGATTCGGCCCCACAGCTGCTCCCTGCAGGGAAATGGCACCAGATCCAGGCGAGTGGCGAGCTCGCAGGCGGCCCGGACCAGGGCTGGGTTCTCGCTGTGGTGTCGATGCGCTATGCAGACGGATCGGGCCGCGGCTCGGATGTGTTCGCATTCGTCTCAACCTTGCGCAACCAGTCGGTGAGCACCTGGCAGGCGAGCTCGAGGTTGCCCATCTGACAGTGCTGATCGGCGTGCTCTCCTCGGGTGAACATGCGCGTCGTGAGGCTGCGGGCGCCCGTGAGTGCCTGAGCCTGGGCACGTGCCAGTGCCGGCGGCTGGAAGGCGTCGTGCTCCCCGCACATCAGCAGGACGTCCTGGTGCACCCGGCCGCTGTCCAGGTGTCCGGCGTTCATGCCCAGGAACCACTCGGCGACATCGGCCGGGTCGTCGCTGTCGAGCATGTACAGCACCTGGTCGACCACGGCACGCAGGGTCGGCGACAACCGGGCACGAGTGCACACGCTCCAGCGCATGAACTCCCGGTGCCGCACCATCGTGCGGACCGGGGTCCGCAGCACCGGCGGAAGCCTGTGCAACCAGTCGTAGACCGGCGGCCAGGCCACGACACCGTGGATGCGGGACTCGCGCCCGGCCGCACGCAGCGCCCAGTACCCGCCCATCGAGATGCCGACCAAAGCGGCCCGGTCCAGCCGGAAGTGGTTCAGCACCGCCGCGACCGGTTTTTCCCAAGCGTGGTCGAAGGTGAGCCCGTGCAGCGTCCGCGCGCCGCCTTGGCCCGGTCCCTCGAAGGCGATCACGTCGAAACCGGCGGCGGCGACCCGCTGCCAGACGGGGAAGAACTCCTCGATCAAGGAGTCGAATCCACCGTGCAGCAGCACGGTGCCACCCGTCGCCGATCCGCCCGCCGGAAGCGCGTAGACCGGCAGCGCCGCTCCGGCATAGGGCACCTCGTGGCGGAAGATGTCCGCATCAGCGAACGCGGTGCCGAAGAGCTCGAGGTACCGGCGGTAGCGATCCGCCTTCTGCACCGTCCGCGGCGGCGTGAAGAACTCCGCGATCCGCGCATAACCTGTCGCATGCCGGTACCGACCCTCGGCAGCGGCCCAGCTCGACAGGCTCTCGAACACCGGAACACAGTCGTCCATCGACCCCAGGCGCGCCGCGGCGTCGAACAGCTCCCGGCGGTCGGCGAAGCCCAGTGCATGGGCCCGGTTCAATTGATAGTTGATGAAGTCCCGTCGGTGAAAACGTTCGAATCCCACCGGCAGAGCAACGAGCTCAGGATTGCCCACACCGCCAGCGTACGCCTGGCGTGGCAGGCGCTCGAGACTCTCCGCGCACCAGCAACCTATCTCGCCACGCCGACTTGTTGCGAACAGGAGATTTCTGCTGAACCGTCGCCCTCACGAGACGTGACCGGTAGCCGGGCGTATGCAGAGCGAAGGGGATGGATTTCTCGTTCCCCCCCTCGCTCATGACCCCATCGACTTCAGCGTGGTCGATCCTGAACTGGCGATCCCGCCCAGAACGCAGGACGCCGGCGAGGCCGTCTCCACCGTAGTGCCGGGCTCGGGAGGAGACCTCTTCACAATGGCCGGCCGAGGGTCAGCTGCTGTCGGTGGTGGTCGTAGTGCTCGGTGCCGTAGTGGTAGATCTCGGCCAGGCTCATCCAGTCGCGGAAGTACGGGTCCCAGGACACGGGCATGTGCATCCCCCGGGCCAGGACGGCCGCGGGCTCGGCCTCCAGCTGGGCCTGCAGGACGTCGAGGGTCCGGTCGAACCACCGGAGCATCCGCGGACCGTGGATCACCCGGGCCGCCCCACGGTCACTCTGGTAGTTGATGAGGTGGAAGGGCCGGGTGCCGGCCTCCAGCACCCGGGCGAAGGTACGGCTGACCGGCTCGGGGAGACGACCCATCAGGCGCACCAGCGGGATCAGACGCCGGACGATCAGATAGCCGAAGAACATGTGGAACAGCAACTGCCCGTTGGTCCACCGGGTGCCGGACGAGGGCCGGCACAGCTCCACCGGAGTCGCCGCGGCCACGAGGGCGTGGAAGTCCGCCCGAACCTGTTCGAGCTCGTCGTGGATCTCCTGACGGGTGGACGAGGTATCGCTGCTCATGGTGGTCATCCCCTCGTGCGGTGTGCTGGATGAGACAGAGCCCGGGCTCGAGGAGTCCGGCGCCGGCGCGTCAGCGCAGGTCGAGGAAGGAGCGGAGCTCGGCGAAGGCTTCGGGCACCACGGAGTAGTGGGCCCACTTGCCCCGCTGCTCCCGGGTGAGCAGCCCGGCGTCGACGAGCTTCTTCATGTGGTGGCTCACGGTGGGCTGGCTGATGTCCACCACCGCGGTCAGGTCGCACACGCAGACCGCACCGCACCCCTGCGCCGCCACGTGCGAGAGCAGCCGCAGGCGGGTCGGGTCGGACAGGGCCTTGAGCCGGCCGGCGATCCGCTGGGCGTCATCGGCGGCCATGGGCCCGCTCGACAGCGAGCAGCACTCCGTGCCCGTGGTGCTGGGAGCGCACTGATCGGCGGCGGCATGGAGGTCCGGTGCGAGAGTCATCACCCCATCCTACATTGACCAATATCGATGTGACCCCCTAGTGTTTCCGATAGATCGTCGTCGATACGAAGGGCTGCCCCTGATCATGAGCACCACCACCACCGCCCCCGCCGCCCACCAGGGGGTGATGAAGGACCTGTCCTTCCTCGACCGCTGGCTGCCCGCCTGGATCATCGCC
Organism: Kocuria rosea subsp. polaris; assembly: GCF_001483755.1. GTDB lineage: Bacteria > Actinomycetota > Actinomycetes > Actinomycetales > Micrococcaceae > Kocuria > Kocuria cellulosilytica. The sequence continues at coordinate 13,279 of NZ_LQBK01000023.1, read as the reverse complement.
GCCATGGTCGCCGGGCTGCTGCTGGGCCGCTTCGTCCCAGGGCTGAACACCGCCCTGGAGGCCGTGAAGATCGGTGAGGTGTCACTGCCCATCGCGATCGGGCTGCTGGTGATGATGTACCCCGTCCTGGCCAAGGTCCGCTACGACGAGACCCACCGCGTGGCCGGCGACCGCCGCCTCATGGGGGCCTCGCTGGTGCTGAACTGGATCGTCGGGCCCGCGCTGATGTTCGCCCTGGCCTGGATCTTCCTCCCCGACCTGCCCGAGTACCGCACCGGGCTGATCATCGTGGGCCTCGCCCGCTGCATCGCCATGGTCCTGATCTGGAATGATCTGGCCTGCGGCGACCGGGAAGCGGCCGCCGTGCTGGTCGCGATCAACTCGGTGTTCCAGGTCATCGCCTTCGGCGCCCTGGGCTGGTTCTACCTCCAGGTCCTCCCGTCCTGGCTGGGCCTGCCCACCACCTCCGCGGAGTTCTCCGTGTGGTCCATCGTCGTCTCCGTGCTCGTGTTCCTCGGGATCCCGCTGGTCGCCGGGTTCCTCACCCGCACCCTCGGCGAGAAGGCCAAGGGCCGCGACTGGTACGAGGGCACGTTCCTGCCCAAGCTCGGCCCCTGGGCCCTGTACGGGCTGCTGTTCACCATCGTGCTGCTCTTCGCCCTGCAGGGGGACGCGATCACCTCCAACCCCTGGGACGTGGTGCGCATCGCCTGGCCGCTGCTGGTGTACTTCTTCCTCATGTTCGGCATCGGCCTGCTCGCCTCCCGCGCCCTGGGCCTGAACTACGCGAGGTCCACGACCGTGGCCTTCACCGCCGCCGGAAACAACTTCGAGCTCGCCATCGCCGTGGCCATCGGCACCTTCGGGGTCACTTCCGGCCAGGCCCTGGCCGGGGTGGTCGGCCCGCTCATCGAGGTCCCCGTCCTGGTCGCGCTGGTCTACGTGTCCCTGTGGGCCGGGCGGAAGCTCTTCCCCGGTGACCACACCGTCCCCACCCGCTGACCCCGCGACCTTCCAGGAGCACCAGTTGAGCACCGAGACCACCAAGCCCTCCGTTCTGTTCGTCTGCGCCAAGAACGGCGGCAAGTCCCAGATGGCCGCCGCCCTCATGGACGAGCGCGCCGCAGGTGCCGTGGAGGTCCACTCCGCCGGCACCACACCGGGTACCAACATCAACGCCCTGTCCGCCGAGGTCGTCGCCGAGCTCGGTGCCGACATGTCGCGAGGACACCCCACGCCGATCGACCCGGAGCTGCTGCGATCCGTGGACCGCGTCGTCGTGCTCGGTGACGAGGCGAAGGTCGAGCCGGTCGAAGGCATGACCGGCACCATCGAGACCTGGCACACCGACGAGCCGTCGGAACGCGGGATCGAGGGCGCGGAGCGGATGCGCCTGGTCCGCGACGACATCGACACCCGGGTGCAGCAACTGCTCACCGAGCTCACCGACGGCAGCCCCTCCTGAGCGCCGCCCCTCCCCCTCCCCCCCCTCTTTTCGTTGCGACAGAACGGACGATCCCGATGAGTGCTGAGACCACCCCCGAGACCACCTCCACGACCCCGGCCGAGACCACGGACAAGCCCTCCGTCCTGTTCGTGTGCGTGCACAACGCCGGCCGGTCCCAGATGGCCGCCGCCTACCTCACCCACCTCTCCGGCGGGCGCATCGAGGTGCGCTCGGCCGGCTCCGCCCCGGCCGACGCGGTGAACCCGGCCGCCGTGGAGGCCATGGCCGAGGAGGGCATCGACATGAGCGCCCAGACCCCGAAGATCCTCACCGACGAGGCGGTGCAGGACTCCGACGTGGTGATCACCATGGGCTGCGGGGACGCCTGCCCGTTCTACCCGGGCAAGCGCTACGAGGACTGGAAGCTGGAGGACCCTGCCGGCAAGGGCGTGGAGTCCGTGCGGCCCATCCGCGACGAGATCAAGGCCCGCATCCAGGCGCTGATCTCCGAGCTGCTGCCCGCCGACGACACCACCGCCACCCAGTAAGGACGGGAACGGTCATGACCACGGACACCACCACCGGGGCCTCTCGCCAACTGGCCGCCGGGGTGTTCGTGGTCATCGGCCACACCCCGCGCACCGAACTCGTCAAGGACCAGCTGAAGCTGGACGGCGAGGGCTGCATCACGGTGGACTCCCCCACCACCGTCACCAACCTGCTCGGGGTCTTCTCCTGCGGGGACGCGGTGGACCACCGCAACCGCCACGCCATCACAGCCGCCGGCACCGGATGCGCCGCCGCCCTGGCCGGGGACCGCACCGCGGCCGACGACGTGCAGCTCGTGCTGCCGGAGACCGGGGTGTGCTCCACCGACCTGGGCGGCTCCTGCGACCTCCCGGCCCCGGGTGCCGCGGAGCAGGGCTGCTGCGCCCCGGATGCCACGAAAGAGCCTGCCGATGCCTGCTGCTCCGGGCCCCAGCCCGTCACCATCGGGGCCGCCCCCGTCCATTGAGGCGGGGCCAGACCCGCATGGAGAGCGACGGAATGGGAGACTGAGCATCATGGAGCATCAGCTGGACGTCGTGATCATCGGCGGCGGTCAGGCCGGGTTGGCGGTGGGCTGGTACCTGCGCCGCCGCACGGACCTGTCCTTCGTGATCCTCGACGACCAGCACACCCCGGGCGGGGCCTGGCGGCACACCTGGCCCTCGCTGCGCCTTTTCTCCCCCGCCTCCTACTCCTCCCTCCCCGGCCGGCTCATGCCTTCCACCGGGGCGGACAACCCGGATGCGGCCCATGTCATCGACTACCTCACCGACTACGAGGACCGCTACGACCTGCCGGTCCGCCGGCCGGTCCACGTGAGCGCTGTGCACCGTGACGACGACGGCTTCCGCCTGCGAACCATCGAAGGCACCTGGTCCGCCCGGGCGGTGGTCAGTGCCACCGGCACCTGGTCCCAGCCCTTCTGGCCCACCGTCCCCGGCCAACGAGCGTTCACCGGGACCCAGGTGCACAGCGCCCACTACGGTGGCCCGGCAGCGTATGCGGGAAAGCGCGTGGTCGTGGTGGGCGGGGCGAATTCCGGGGCCCAGATCGCCGCCGAGATCGCCGAGGTCGCGGACCTGACCTGGTGCCTCAAGGGCGAGCCGCACTGGTTGCCAGACGAGGTCGACGGCCGGGAGCTCTTCCGCGTGGCCACCGAACGATCCCGAGCCCTGGCCGCCGGGCTCCCGGACCCAGGCGGGGTGGCGGCCCTGGGCAACATCGTCGTGGTGCCCCCGGTCAAGCGCGCCCGGGACGCCGGGCTGCTGCACCCGGAACCGATGTTCGACCGCTTCACCTCCACCGGGATCGCCTGGGCCGACGGACGGGAACAGGACGTGGACGAGGTGATCTGGTGCACCGGGTTCCGCCCCGTCCTGCGCCATCTGCGGCCCCTGCAGGTGCGTGAGGCCGACGGGACGATCCGCACCGACGGGACCGCCTCGGTACAGGTTCCGGGGCTGTACCTGGTGGGCTATGGGGACTGGACCGGGCCCGGCTCGGCCACCCTCATCGGGGTCGGCCCCACCGCCAAGGCCACCGCCGCCGCCCTCCAACGCCAGCTGGCCACCCCGGCGCCCATCCCGACCCGCTGACCCCGGCATGCCCGTCGAGCGACGGGAACGGGTTCAGGTGCCGACAGTGTCGCTGCGCCGTTCGAGCAGGATCACGTCGCGCCACCGTCCCGCCTGGGGCCCGTGGCTCATCGGACCCAGGCGTCGACCCGCCGGCCGCACCGCACGGTCCGCGGGTGGGGGTGTGCCGCTCATGCGGTGGCCGCCGCGGGGGCGAACAACGTCCCCAGGGCCTCCAGCGCCGCCGGGTGGGCGCGGTAGTACACCCACACCCCACGCTTGTCCCGCTCCAGCACCCCCGCCTCGTGCAGGACCTTCAGGTGGTGGCTGATCGTGGGCTGGGACAGCTCGAACCCCGGCAGCAGGTCGCACACACACGCCTCCCCACCGGGGTGGGCCAGCACCATCGAAAGCAGCTGCAGCCGCACCGGATCCGCCAGAGCCTTCAACAGCGCGGCGATTCCCTCCGCCTGCCCCCGTCCCAGCGGTTCCCGGGCCAACGGGGCGCAGCACGCCAGGGCGGTCGGTGCCACCGAGGAATTGTCACCAGAAATAGACATACATCTATATTGACCTCCTTCGATGCCGGTGGCAACATCAAGACATCGACGACGATCTATATCCGATGGTGGGTCGTCTCTTCCGGAAAGGAACCCGTCATGTCCAGAGTCCAGCTCGCCCTGCGCGTCGCCGACCTCGAGGCCTCCATCGCGTTCTACTCGACCCTGTTCAACACAGCCCCGGCCAAGCGCCGGCCCGGCTACGCCAACTTCGCCATCACCGAACCCGCCCTCAAGCTCGTCCTCCTCGAGGGCGAACCCGGGGAGGACACCCGGATGGACCACCTCGGGGTGGAGGTCGAGTCCACCGAGATCGTCAACGCCGCCGCCGCCCGCCTGGCCGACGCGGGGCTGGCCACCCGCCCCGAAGAGCAGACCACCTGCTGCTACGCCGTCCAGGACAAGGTCTGGGTCACCGGCCCCGGCCAGGAACCCTGGGAGGTCTACACCGTCAAAGCCGATGCCCGCCCCGACCTGGAAGGCAAGACCGATCCCGAGCAGTCCGACGTGGCCGGCGACGGCACCTGCTGCACCGCCGACGACCGGTCCGCCCCGGCCGACGTCGGCGAGCAGACCACCGAGCAGCCCAGCTGCTGCTGAGGCGCCCCAGGGGCGAGCCGCCTTCACCCGAAGGCCGGCCGAGTTCAGCCGACGTGCCAGTGACGGCGAATGAGCCCCTTCCGAGCAGCCTCGTCTTCTGCGAGCTCCCCGACCGGCGTGGCGTCGTCGGTGCCGCGCAAGCCCACGAGCACGGCGTCGATGAGCGCACCGGGGAAGACGCCGTCGGCCTCGAAGATCTCGCGCTCGGCCTCGAGCATGTCGGCCGACTCCGCGCACGAGCTGGGCAGGTGCTCGAAGTCGTCGTGGTCGGCGGCGCTGAGCCGCTCGGCCAGCTCCACACTCCCGGGATCGTTCAGCCCATGCTTCGCCGCGACGGCCATGCCGGCCAGGAGCAGGTGCACGTCGGCCGAGCCGTCGGCGAGCCGGAACTCGACGGTCTGCGGGTGCGTGGCGGGTTCGGGGACGGGCTCGGCGCTGCCGGGATTGGCGTGGGCGACCATTCCGGCCAGCACGTCCCCACCCCACGCCAGGGGGACCCGGACGAGACCGGTGCGGTTCTGCTCACCCCAGCAGATGCTCTCGGGCGACTCCGCACCGTCGGTGAATCGCAGGTAGGACGTGGGGACCGTGTTGCCGAACGCGGTCAGCGCTCTGGCCGCCGAGAGATAGCCGGCGATCAGCCGACGCCCGGTGTCGTTGATCCCCTCCTTGCCGACGATGGTGCTGACGCCGTGGCGCACCAGCAGGCTGTGGATGTGCAGGCCGTTTCCTGCGCCCTTGCCGCTCACCGAGGGAGCGAAGGTCGCCTCGAGACCGTGGGCGTGGGCGACTTCGCGCACCACCCACTTCGCCAGGACGAGGTTGTCGGCTGCCTGCTCCAAGGGCACGGGTTGGAGCTCGATCTCGTGCTGCACCAGCTGCCGGTCGTCCTCGAGGATGTTGCCGACCTCGCCGTGGGCGTACTTCACCGGCACCCCCATGGCGCAGAGGTGCCCCAGCACCTGTTCCCGGACCCGCTGGCCCTTCGAGAATGGCGCCGACTCCTGATAGCCGCGCTCCTCCTCGACGGGATAGATCCGCTCGGGCTCGCCGACGAGGTAGTACTCCAGCTCGCCGAAGGCTTCCAGCGTCATGCCGTTCTCCTGCGTCAGCACCTCGGCCGCGCGGCGCACCACCTGCTCGCGCGCGTAGGACAGCGGCTTGCCGAGCTCGTCGTAGAAGGAGCACAGCACGTCGAGCGAGCACCGCGCCCCGAAGGGGTTGAGGAAGGCGGTGCGGTGCCGCGGAACGATGTAGACGTCGCTGTTGTCGGTATCGGTGCCGGTGAAGACACTCGAGCCGTCCACACGCTCGCCCCGCGTCAGCACCTCGATGAGGTGCTCGCGCGAATTGATGGGGAAGGCCAGGGTCTTCAGGCGCCCGTCGCCGCCGACGTAGCGCAGGTTCACCTGGTGCAGCCCCAGCTGTTCGGTCGCCCGCACGAGGTCCCCGCCGGTGAAGTCGGCGGAGGGCTTGCCGAGCAGGCGGACGATCGGATGGGGTTCGAAGGCGTCGATGGCCATGCTCCGTTCTACCAGCGCCACAGTGCGTTCTGCCAGCGTCCAGATGCCAAGGCCCTACCGAGAGCGACCGGTCCGGGAAAAGATGCTGGCCGCGTGCCGAACTGGTGACACCCCGGATGTGGCCGGACTCGACCGACCTGGCCCACAGGGCAGCCGGGGTCGGGGCGAGATTTCGTGTCCAGCATGTGTGGCTTCACGTGGCCGCGAGGGTCGTGGCCGTCCTGCTCCTCGAGGCGTCGGGATCGACCCGCTCATAGGTTCGCGCGGTCTTCAGTCGACACCTGCCCGCGCCTCGACCACCACTTTGCCGAGCGCGTGGCCGTCACCGACGTAGGTGAGCGCTTCGGGCACCTGCTCGAGTGGGAACACGCGGTCGATGTGGATACGGACGTCTCCCGCGATGCATCGGTCGGCAAGAGGCGAGAAGTGCGCCGGACCCGGCTTGACGGCGAGAACCCCCAGCCGCCGACCCGTCATCGTGCCGATCAGTGTGCCTACCGTCACCACCCGCAGCAGGGCGCGCGTCGTCCCGCCGACGATCAGGCAGGTGCCACCGGGGGCGAGCGCACGGCGATACGCGAACACCGACCGCCGGGCGGCGAGGTCGATGATGAGGTCGTACGGACCGGTGCGCGTGAAGTCGTCGGTGCGGTAGTCGATGACCTCGGCGGCCCCCAGGGATCGCATGAAGTCGAGCTTGCCGGCGTTGTCGACGGCGGTGACATGGATGCCGGAAGCAGCGGCGAGCTGGAGCGCGAACGCCCCCGTTCCTCCGCCGGCGCCGTTGATCAGCATCCGCTCACCGGGCTTCGCGCGCGCAACTGCTTGCACCGCGATCGCCCCCGACTGCGGCAGTGTCGACGCCTCGGCGAACGACAGTCCGGCCGGCTTGAGCGCGAGAGCGTGCTCGGGCGCCACGGCGTACTCCGCGAAGCCGCCTTTCAGCGTGAGATTGTCGCCGTAGACATTGTCACCGGGCCGGAACAGCGTGACCCCTGCGCCCACTGCCTGGACCACTCCCGCGATGTCCGAACCGAGCGTGCGGCGGGCGGGTCTGAACAGGCCGCCGAGTCGGGCATAGGCGGGCGCCCCGTGCAGCCCCTCCCAATCGCTCAGATTGACCGAGGTCGCGATCACCCGCACGAGCACCTGGCCTCTTCCCGGCGTCGGCGTGGCGATGTCGGCGAGCCGCAGAACATCGGGCGAGCCGTAGCGGTCATGGACGATCGCTCTCATGCCCGCACGACCATGCGCTAACGCCCGCGAAGCGTGGGGCTCTCGTCGGCGACCCGACGCTCCAGGCTCTCCAGCAGCAGCTCCAACCCGTAGTCGAACTCGTCCGCGAACGCGTAGACGCCATCGCCCAGCAGCTCGGCACGCGAGCGCGCAATGTGCGGATACAGCTCCGCCGACGCCCCGACCTTGACGGCGAACGCCTCCTCGGCGCCGTCCCCCGGTTCGAACGGCAGGCTCGTCCAGGTCAGCGCGAACCCGTACACGTAGGCGTCGATCGCGGAGAACGCGTGTGTTGCGAGCGCGGCGCTGAAGCCCTCGGCCATCAGCACGCCGAGGAGACGGTCGTGGTGCTGCAGCAGCGCTGGGCCGGGGTTGGGGCGCGACTCCATCATCCCGAGCGCCCACGGATGAGCGGTGAGCACCGACCGTGCCGATCGTGCCCGGCCGGTCAGCGCCTCCCGCCAGGTCGCGCCGACCTGGGGCAGTTCGATCCTCTCGAACACCCAGTCGGCGAGGTCGTCGAGCAGCGCCTCCTTGCTGGGGACGTGATGGTAGAGCGACATAGCCTCGACGCCGAGCGCCTTCGCGACACTGCGCATGCTCACGGCGGCGACACCCGCGCGGTCGGCGACCGCGGCGGCGGCGTCGATGATCCTCTCCCTGCTCAATGGTGTGCGTCGCGTCATTTTCCCATCCTTGCGCACTTACGCCTGTAAGTCTAAACTCGTGATTACGCCCTTACAGGCGTAAGTCGCATGTTCGACAAAACCCGAGGACCTGGCGATCCTCACCACCACAACGGAGCCCACGATGAGAACACGTCAACGCACCACCACGCTGGAGAACCTGCGGATCCCGGTGCAGGCCAAGCTCGCGGCGGCATGGACCAGCTTGATGTTCTTCTACATCTACATCGACTACTTCCACCTCTACCAGCCCGGCGCCATCGACCAGATCCGAGGTGGCGGCATCTTCGAGTTCGGCATCACCCCGACGTTGATGACCGTCTTCGTCGTGGTCATCGGGATCCCGGCCCTGATGGTGATGCTCTCCATGACGCTGCCCGCCCGTGCGAACCGCGCCACGAACCTCGTCGTGGCATCGCTCTACATCCCCGTCACGGTGTTCAACGCGGTCGGGACGTCTTGGGACTGGGCCTTCTACTACGGCTTCCACATCACCATCGAGGTGCTGCTCCTGGCCTTCATCCTGCGCTCCGCCTGGACCTGGCCCCGCACCGCGTCGCCGGCGACCATGCCGGCCAACCCGGACCGTGAAGCCGCTCGCATCCAGCAGCAAGCGTGAACCCAAGAACGGTTCCCGTCCTGTTCGGAGCCATCTGCTTCGGTGCCGCGGAGCGGGCCTCCTGGCAGTGGGACACCAACCACCACTGAGACGTCGCGTGGGGGCCTTCCAAGGCCCCCACCGGCAGGTCAGGTCATCGGACGCGCACGCAGAGCCCCCGCATCGTCGACACCGGCCCCCAGCGCGGCAACGTCGTCGTCCGCCGCACCGACCCGCCACGACGGGCACGCCGGCCATCGCCGTCCTGGGCGGCCTGTCCATCACCGGCGAATACGCCACCATGATCCGCTCCACGTTCGCGGCAGTCCCGGCCCGGATCCCGGTCCTCGGCGCCAAGGCGATCGTCCTGGTCGCGCCGCTCCCGGTCGTCATCGTGCACTCGATGCGGCGGCAGAGGGCGTCGGTCACAGCTCGCTCTTGACCGGGACTGCACCCTGGAACCCTCCGGCGATGCCCCTGAACCGACCGAGACTGGAGAACGCCATGAACACACGCACTCAGCATCCGCGCAAAACGATGAGGGCCATCACCCAACTGCGATACGGCGGGACCGAGGTGCTCTCGCTCGCCGAGGTCGAGACGCCGGTGACCGGCGACGACGAGGTGCTCATCCGGTTGGGCGCAGTCGGGGTCAACGCCGGCGACATCCTGTTGATGCATGGCGAGCCACGGATGGTCCGCCTCGCATTCGGGCTCCGGCGGCCCAGGCAACCGACCATCGGCCGGGACGTCGCGGGCGTAGTCGCGGCGGTCGGTGCGCAGGTGACCCGCTTCCGCGTCGGCGACGCGGTGTACGCGGAGTCGAACCAGGGCGGGTACGCGGAGTTCGCCGCGGTGCAGGAACGGTTCGTCGCGCTGCGCCCGACGACCGTGGACGCCGTTCACGCCTCGGCCGTGCCGGTCTCGGGGACCACCGCGCTCCAAGGACTCAGGCTGGCAGGCGTTGCTCCCGGGCAGCACGTGCTCGTGAACGGCGCCTCCGGCGGCGTCGGCGGATTCGCCGTGCAGCTCGCGAAGGCGATGGGCGCCGAGGTGACGGGTGTCTGTCGCGCCGCGAAGGCCGACCACGTGCGTGCGATCGGCGCCGACCACGTCATCGACCACACCAGCGAGGACTTCACCGCCGGCGGAGGTCGCTACGCCGTGATCTTCGACCTCGTCGCCGACCACCCCCTCGGACGGTTGCGTCGCTCACTCACCCGGCACGGAACGCTCTTGGTCGCAGCCGGAAAGGGAGGGAAGGTGTTCGGCCCGGTCGGTCGCATCATCCGCGCATCGACCATGTCGTTGTTCGTGTCGCAGCGGCTGCGTCCGCTGGCTGCCAGGAGGAACGGCGGCGACCTCGCCGAGCTGACGCGGCGCATCGATGCGGGCGAGGTCGTGCCCGTCGTCGACAAGGTGTTCCCGCTCGAGCGCGCCGCCGAGGCGATCACCCGACTCGAGTCGGGTCAGGTGCGGGGCAAGGTGGTCATCACGGTCTGAGCGCACGTGAACGAAGGACCCGTTGGACTCGACCGCCCGCCCTGACCCTCGTGCGGCAAGTCCTGGACCGGCGAGCCCACACCATCTCCGAAGCAATGAGAACCAACCGGGGCTGACAACAGCATGACCACCCGGATGTGGAACGCCGATCGCGCCGTCAGCCGCGGGGACGGTTCCTGTCGCTGCCGGACCGTCCGGGCGTGAGCATTCCGAGCTCGTTCACCAGCAGCGCACCTCCTGCCGCAGGCAGGAACAGCAAGGCCGGCATCCACTCAGTCACGGCGAACAGGCCCAGCGCGAGGAGGAGAACGACGATCGCTGCGACTCGAACCTTGGTGTGCATGACATCACTTCCGTTGCGTTCGTGAAGACTAGCATCGGCCTCCGGGGCGGCTCTGAGCCGTCTGCTTCAGCGTGCGAATTCCTGGTGGAGACAGGAACCTCATCATCCTCACCAGGAATTTCCCCGGCTGTCCGCCCTGTCCGGGCACCGTACCTTCGGAAGCACTCACCTCGGCCGTCGGTGACAGCGTGAGAAGCACGAACACCCGTCGAGCCCGCGTTCCTGCCCCCTCCACCCCGGCCCGACGCCACCACGATGACCGCAGTCCGCACGGACGGCCCAGCGCCGGCAGCTTGCGGCCATAGACCCCCCGCACCGCCCCGGTCGGACGCTGGGAGAGCATCCTCCAGTCGCCAAGGAGCCCCGCTGTGCAGCGATCAGTCCGTGTCCTCAGCGTCGCCGTTGCCGCTCTCACATCCCTGGGCCTCACCGGGTGCGAGGACAACCTGCTCCTCCAGGACAGACCGACCACCCCCTCCCAGGTCACGCCCACCGCGGTCACCCTCGACCCGGGGTGCACCATCTCAGAAGCCGGCACGAACCCAGGGCAGACCGAGGACCACACCACAGCACCCGACAACTTGAAGCTGAGCTGCGGCGACCGAACCCTGATCCTCGCCGGTGATGGCGCGGCAGTCCCTTCCGCTGTGACATTCACGGCTCGACACTCCACCCGTCACCTGTCGGTGCTGCAGTCCCGATCGAGGCCTCGTGGGCATACGCGTTCAGCCAGCCTTCGCGGACCGCCTCCGACCCTATGCTCAACGTCGCCACAGCTTCCGAACCAGAACTGATCGTGGAGCGCCAGGGAAGAAAGTCGCTGGGGAACACAACGGGTAGAGCTAGACCTGGGGATTTCGAATGCTCCGGCGCGAGGGATCGAACCTCGGACTGCTGATCCAAAGTCAGCCGTGTTGCCGCTACACCACGCCGGAATGGTGTTGAGCGGGAACGCCGAACAGCTAGCGCCACCGCTCAACGAGCAGCACGCGTTGGTGTTGCTCTGGGAGGTGGCGGTAGAAGGTCACGGTCTCAATATACAAGGGGAACCCACGACCTGGCCTGCAGTTCGTATCGCCCCGAGGTCCGACGGCGGGGAGAGCTCCCATCGACCCGGACGGTCATCGTCTCGATCCGCCACGGCGTACCCAACCCGCTCACCGAGGTCGCCGCACTCGGGCGGAACCAGGTCGTGATACGACCCGGGTGGTGCTGGGTGGCAGGTCCGGAGGACGATAGTGAGGCACCCGGCAACCATTGCCGTGACCGCGGTGTCGGTTGGCTCTGCCATTGGCTGACAGGGCCAAGGTGCTGCGGAAGGCGTTCCAGGAGGAACTGATGGACATCATCGCTGACCCCTTCGAATCCGCGCAGGCGTCCGTGCAGGCGCGGATCGAGCAGATCCTGGATGCTGCGACGGCCAAGGACTTCGACCGTCTGGCGGCCTACCACCTGGCGGGACCGAAGTTCTCGAAATTCGACGACGTCGAGCCGTTGGACCGCCAGGACGCCGAAACCAGCATGCGGCTGGAGGCGGAGCAGTTCACCGGGATGGAGGACTTCCACGGACGGTTCGACGACCTGAAGATCGACGTGTTCGGCCCCGTGGCCATCGCCACCGGGATCTTCGTGTGGGACTGCCGGGTCGAGGGGGACGTCGTCTCGGGCCGGAACCGGTCGACCGTGGTCTTCGTGGACAGCCACGGGCAGTGGTTGATCGCCCACGAGCATCACTCCCCGTTCCCCACCAACAGTTGAGAGACGGCGGCAACCGGCTGTCCACGCCGCAGGCCGGCGATGGCATCTCTGCAGACCCTCGACCGAGCTGTCCCTTGGCCGTGACCGCCGCAGCCCACCCCTCCGGCCGGGCTCATCACACCGGGAAGGGTCAACGATTCTCGATGCTGCTGACCGCGACCTGGATGATCCGCCGGGTGTCGCCCTCCCGGAACTTGAGCACCCGGATCCGCAGGTCGTAGCCGTCGACGACCCCCTCGGCCGAGCACGCCGTGTGGAGTCGGGTGCTGCCGGGGCGCAGAGGCGAGGTGTCACAGTCGCCCTCGACCCGCACCCCCAGTCCGGCCTCCGCGCTGATGCGCTGGACATCGGCCACGGTGACCGGCTGCTCCGTCCGGTACTCGCGCCACATGCTGTCGCACGGGACGGCGAGGTCGATGCAGAACAGTCCGCCTGAGATGTTGTGTGCTTCCTCGCGCCAGCCCGGATCGGGTCGCACCCCGTCGGCCACCGCCACCATGGGTGCCGTGTCGATGAGGAACGACGCCTGCATGACGATGAACGGGGAGGCGAGGACGGCCAGCGCCACGACGACGCGCGTTCCCCATCTCCGGACTCGACCCGTTCCCGCCTGTGCTGAGGCGCCGGATGCACCACCCATGCCCTCGCCTCCTCCGTCGCCCGCGCTCATCGTCCTGGACGGTTCCAGCGGCGGCCGCAGCACGGTGTTGAGACCCCGCCCGCCGACATCCACCAGGGTGGCCGAACCAGCGCAGGAGGCTGAGCGCCGGATCCCCGCGCAGGACCCACGGCGGGGCATCCCGCGCCACGGCGATCCCGACCCGCAGTGCCTCGCGGCCACCGCATCCCGTGTTCCCTCGGCTAGATGAGTAATTCCAAGGGGTGGTCAGTGGTCGTAGGCG